>NZ_OESZ01000047.1 GCF_900239345.1 Tenacibaculum dicentrarchi
GTTAGAATCGAACTAACTGACATACTATTGTCATTTCCAAATTTCTTTAATCGTTACGCTTTCTGAAAGCGGTTGCAAATATACATTCTTTTATTTGTTTTAAACAAGTTAAAATTAACTTATTTTTAAAAAAATGTTTTTATGAACTTTATAACAGTATAAACATAGCTGTTATGGACTACAAATATATGACTCTTTTTTGATTTTTTAAGCTTTTTTATCCTTTTATTTTAAATAAAAAACAAAATAAACTGATTATCAGTTAGTTTTATTTTTTAGAGACTGTATTACTTTAAAAATAAGCTCTAAAAATCATTGAAAAACTAAATTACTAGCCCCGATTGAAGCTTTGTTTGAGCTCTTTTTTATTTTTTCTTTTCAAAAAATAAAAAAAGCGAGTGCGGAAAGCGGGAAATTGCTTCTAATAAAAAATATTTACATAATTTTATAAAATTTCCAAGAAGCATATTTGTTCATTTCCAAAATTATCTACCACCATAATTTTATGATTTCCTTTTTGAGGCGTTATTGCCTGTTCATGATACTGGGTTGTACTCGAAATAAAAACATTATTTAAATACCAATACAAAATAGCACTACTATTAGTATGTGTTACTTTTAAAATAATAGGGTTTAATTTATTATTATCGCCTTTTGTTAAAGATATTTTAGAATATTTTTTTGTTGGAAATACAAAATCCATGGTATTGTTTTGTAACTTATCACAATCACTTCTGTAAGTTGGTAAAATAGTATAATCGGCATTTTTTTGCTTATAATAGTGTGCCATTAAAGGAGGTAAAATAAACCAAGTTTTGTTTTTTATATTAGTTATAGACTCGCAATTAGATGTTACTTGAAAATTTTCTGACGCATCAACAGTTATTTTCTTGTGATATGGGCATGGCTTTGCTCTTACGCCATTTTTAGGAATCCGTTTTATAACTGACTTACAAATTGGTAACGCTAAATAACCACTTTTCACACAAATTTCTTCTTCAATTAAGGCTTCGAAAGGTTCTAAAAACCAAGTTGATTTTGGCAACACATCAAAAACATTAAATAATAAAGGAGCTGCACTTCCTACTCCTGTTAAATCGGGTCTTCCTTCTCCGTCAGAATTCCCAACCCAAACTCCAACAACATATTTAGGAGTTAAACCAATTGCCCAAGCATCTTTATTTCCAAAACTAGTACCTGTTTTCCAACCTATTTTTTGAGAAGAATCAAAATATTTCCAAGATTGTTCTGTAAAAGGTCTGTTAACTTCTGTCAATGTGTTTAAAGTTGTAAAAGCAACACCCGCATCAATATGTGTATCATTTTCTTGAATATTTCCAAAACTTATTTTTTCAGCTTTCAAATAACTAGGTTCAATAAATTCATTTGAATAATAATTATGATTTGTAGTTTCAAAATGATTTACAACACCTGCATAACCTGCAAATGTTTTGCATAAATCCCAAAGACTAGCCTCTGCACCTCCTAAAATTAATGACAACCCATAATAATCTGCCGATTTATTAATATCATATATGTTATAAGCTTTTAAATCTTCATTGAATTTCTCTAATCCATAGGTTTGCAACATACGAACCGAAGGGATATTTAAAGAACGAGTTAAAGCCTGATTAGCAGGTACTGCACCATCAAAATTTAAATCGAAATTTTTCGGGGTGTATCCAGCTATTTCAGTAGGTATATCTGCTACTAATTGACTCGGTAGTATTGCACCAGATTGTAACATTTGTGCATATAAAAAAGGCTTTAAAGTACTCCCCGTACTTCGTGCTGAAACAACATTATTTACATCTTTTTGATGTTCTTTATCTGTTGGAGAATTACCTACATAACTTATTACTTTTCGTGTAGCAACATCTAAAACTAACACAGACATATTATATACTTCATTTTGTTTTTGATGCAAATAATGTTGTTTTACTAAATTATTTACTTGTTTTTGTATATGAATATCTAGTGAACTTTGAATATATTCTCCTTGATTATTTTTAGCAACTTCTTGTACAAAATGTGGTGCTATACTTGGTAATAGATATGGTTTTTCAGGTAAAAATTCCTCTAAAGCTAATTGATATGTTACTTTATCTATAATTTTTTGTTGATATAATTTTTTAAGTAATCTATTTCTTTTTAATTTTAATTTTTGTTGATTTTTCCCTGGATAAATTAAAGAAGGTGCATTTGGTAACACTGCCAAAGTTGCTGTTTCTGCCCAAGAAAGCTGATAGGGTTTTAATCCGAAGTAACGCCAAGAAGCCATTTCTAACCCCACTACATTCCCTCCAAAAGGAGCATGTGAAGCATATAATTTTAAAATATCTTTTTTTGATAATCGAAACTCTAATCGAGTTGCTAATACTAATTCTTTTATTTTTTCTAAATAAGACCTATGTTTATTTTCTCTAGATAATCGAATTACTTGTTGTGTAAGTGTACTTCCACCTCTAATTACTCGTTTTGCTTTTATATTTTCAATAAATGCTTTTCCTATTGATATTGGATTAAATCCAAAATGTTGATAAAAATGAGCATCTTCAAATTGTAAAATACAGGCTTCAAATTTTTTAGGAACAGAATCTAATTCAGGAAATCGCCATTGTCCATCTTTTGCAATAACAGCACCTAAAAGTTGATTATTCTTAGCTGTAACAACTGTTGATGTTGGGCTTAAAAATAATTTATGAGGTAAACATAAGTAATAGACACTAATAAATAATATAGTAATAATTATTTTTAATCTGTACTTTTTTAATACGTTAAAAAACATTTTTATGTAGATGTAATGTATTTCAAAAGTATAAAGTTTTACGTTAAAATATCAACAATAAGTAAGTTATATTTGCAACTTATTAAATATTATGAGTTTTACATTACTTTCATCACCTTTACAAGGTTTTACTGATTTTAGATTTAGAAATGCGCAACATAAATATTTTGGTGGTATTGATACTTATTATGCACCATATATTAGATTGAATGGTAAAATGGTTGTGAAATCGAGCTATAAGCGTGATTTATTACCTGAAAACAATAACACGTTAACTGTTATTCCTCAAGTTATTACTAATGACCCTGATGAATTCTTATTCGTTGCTAAATATGTACAAAGTTTAGGTTATAATGAGTTAAACTGGAACTTAGGTTGTCCATATCCGATGGTTACAAAATCAGGAATGGGTTCTGGATTAATTTGTAATCCTGCTAGAATTGATGAAGTTTTACACAAAGCACACAACGAAACTGATATTTTAGTTTCAATGAAAATGCGAATGGGTTATGAAAATAGTGAGGAAATTTTAAACTCCTTCCCTATTTTAGATAAATATCCTTTAAAAAATGTAGCTATTCATGCACGTATCGGAAAACAATTATACAAAGGTGGTGTTGATTTAGATGCTTTTCAAAAATGTATTGATGTTGCGAAACATCAATTATATTATAACGGAGATATTACATCGGTAGCAGGTTTTAAAGCAATGCAAGAACGTTTTCCTAGTATTAGTCACTTTATGATTGGTCGTGGTTTAATTGCTGACCCATTTTTACCACAGATGATTAAAGACAATACCACGGAATATCCTGAAGATAGATGGCAACGTTTTGAAGATTTTCATAATGAAATTTATCAACAATACGATGAATTTTTATCAGGGCCAACACCTATAAAAATGAAAATGTTAGGTTTTTGGGAATATTTCTCTCAATCATTCTCTAATCCACAGAAAACTTACAAAAAAATTAAAAAAGCTGGAAATCCTAAAAAATATCAAGCAGCTGTAAAAGAAATTTTAGCTACTGAAAAATAATTATCTAACAAAAAGAGCTTTACATATATATGTAAAGCTCTTTTTTATTGTTAATAAATACGGATATAATATTATGCTAAAGTAATACGTACTTTTTTATTTTTTAAACGCGTATTATTTAATTGTTCAATTAATTTTTTCGCTTCACTTACAGGAACTGCTATAAAAGCACAATCTTGCTTTAACTCTATAACGCCTAATTGTTCTTTGGTTAAATTTCCTTTTTTAAAGAATAATCCTGCAATATCACCTTTTGATATTTTATCTTTTCTTCCTCCTGAAATAAATAATGTTTCCCAATACTGAGGTTTTATTTTTTGTTTCTGAGTTATACTTTCATTAGGTATATTTTTTAAAAATTCAGGTAAACTTTCTTTCTGCCATTTTAAAATATACGCTGTTCCTTTTGCATTTACTCGTGCTGTTCTTCCGTTTCTATGTGTAAACTCTTCTATTCTTTCTGGTAATTCGTAATGAATAATATATTTCATTTCAGGAATATCAATACCTCTTGCAGCTAAATCGGTTGCAATTAAAACTTGACTTGTACCATTTCTAAATTTTATTAACGAACGTTCACGGTCTCTTTGCTCCATTCCTCCAGAAAAACAACTGTGTGCAATTTTATTTTTATCTAAAAATTCACTTACGTGATTAATACTATCTTTTAAATTACAAAAAATAATTCCTTGCTCACTTCCTACATGTTTTAACAAATCAAGTAACGTTTGATTTTTGTTTTTTATAGGAGAAACAACCGTTTTTAAAGTTAATTGTCTTGATTTTTTTCCTGTCAAGTAATTTAATACTGTCGGTTTATTTAAACCTACAAACTTAGGAATTTCAGTTTCTTGCGTTGCAGAGGTTAAAATACGTTTTTTCAGATTTGGTAATTGATTAATAATACCTCTCATTTCGTATTCAAAACCAACTTCTAATGATTTATCAAACTCATCTAAAATTAAGGTTTTAATACTATCTTTAGAAAAACGCTCATTTGCAAAATGGTCTAAAATTCTACCAGGTGTACCGATTAAAATACTCGGAATATGTTTTAACTCTGTTTTATCTTTCGCCATTGAACGACCTCCATAAACAGCATTTACTTTAAATCCTGTTCCCATTTCACGAATTACCTGTTCTATTTGAATAGCTAATTCTCTTGATGGTACTAAAATTAGTACTTGAATATCTTTATTTTCTGGGTCAATTAACTTTAAGGCTGGTAATAAAAAACCTAACGTTTTACCCGTTCCTGTTGGCGATAATATAACCGTATTTGCAGTTGTTTCTACTACTGAAATAGCTTTTTTTTGCATTTCGTTTAACTCATAGATATTTAGTTTTGCTAAAATATCTTCCTGTGTTTTTACTGTCATTGCCATAATATTTATATCTATGAAGTTTTTTATAAGTTGCAAAGATAAGTAGTGTATCTTTATTTATCTTAAAAACGCTCGTTATTAGTTGCTAGTAATATAAAAATATGACTATTTTTATATGTTTAAATAAATTCAATAAAAATTTTAGCTAGTAAAGTTATTAAATTAAATTATTTTAGCCTGAATTTTAAATTTTATTAATTTGTTAAACTACTATTCTTACGAACACCCTGTATCTAACCAATGGGTAACATTTGTACACGGAGCAGGTGGAAGCAGCGCTATTTGGTACAAACAAGTTCGAGAATTTAAAAAACATTTTAATGTTTTAATTTTAGATTTACGTGGTCATGGCGATAGCAAATCAATACTAAAAACACCTTTTCAGAAAAAATATACTTTTGATGCTATTACTGATGATATTTTAGAGGTCATCAATCATTTAAAAATTACAAAATCGCATTTTGTAGGCATTTCACTAGGGACTATTTTAATTCGGAATTTAGCTGAGAAAAAACCCGATTTGGTAAAAAGCATGATTATGGGTGGTGCGATTATCAAGCTAAACTTACGCTCTCGTTTTTTAATTTTTGCAGGAAACTTATGTAAATCTATTGTTCCTTACATGCTATTATACAAGCTTTTTGCCTTTGTGATTATGCCGAATAAAAATCATAAAAAATCACGATTACTTTTTGTGAATGAAGCTAAAAAATTATATCAAAAAGAATTTTTACGATGGTTTAAATTAACTTCTGAAATAAATCCGTTATTGCGTTTATTTAGAATGAATGACCTTAAAATCCCTACCCTTTATATTATGGGCGAAGAAGATTATTTATTCTTACCGAGTATTAAAAATATAGTCGAAAAACACCTAAAAGCATCTTTAATAATTGTTGAAAAATGCGGACACGTTGTAAATGTTGAAAAAGCAACTATTTTTAACAATAAAACGATTCAGTATATTAATTCAATAACATAAATAAAAATAATTTGAAGCATTTTCCCGCTTTCCGCACTCGCTTTTTTTATTTTTTTTTAAAGAAAAAAACAAAAAAGAGCTCAAACAATTGCTTCAATCGGGGCTAGGGTTTTTAGTTTCAAACAAATAAGACTACTTAAAAGGTAATTTTAGTTAGCACCTATTTAAAAATTAAATAAACTATCAGTTCGAGTGTTTTTTCCCTTTAAACAACAGAAAACAATTCAAATTCTCGATACAATTTCAATTCCTTTTAGTCATTAAAATCACTCGAATTGACAAGAATCAGCATAAAAAAAGCCTAAACAAGTAATTGCTTAGGCTTTTATCAGTACTATTTAAAAATAGTAATAACCATATTACATACTAAATAATTTGTTTACCTCATCTAAGGTTAACAATTTAGATTCAGTTAAAACATCTGGTTCTCTACTTACGTATTGTTGAATTTTCATTTTAACAATTCCTTGCTCTCTTACATATTTAAAGTAAACAGCCTCTCCATTTGCTTTAATTTGATATCTACTACCAGTAGATTCTTCAAAACCTCTAGCAATAATTTGATGTAATTTAGCAGCGTCGTTATCGACATTTTTAAATGAAAACGAAATGTATTCATTTACCGTATTGTTAATGTTTTTATAAAATAAATTATACGCCTCATTACCTACTTTTTCTAGGTAAACAAATTCTACCTGCCCAACAACATCTATTTTTGTTTTTTCAACAAATTCAATTTGAGCAAACGATATTGCTGAAAAAAACAATGCTACTACTACTACTAATTTTTTCATAAATCTTAAAAATTTTATGTTACTATATTTTACTTAGTCATTAAAATAACGTTTTTTTTGAAAAAAAGTATGATTTTATCTAAAAAAACATTTTACTACTTTTTAAATAGCCCTTGCTCCTGCTTCAGCTACTGTATGGTCATTTTCTACGGAACTACCACTCACTCCAATAGCTCCAATTATTGTTCCGTTTTCATCTTTTACTGGCACACCTCCTGGAAAAGTAATTAATCCGTTATTCGAATGCTCAATATTATATAAGGGTTGTCCTGGTTGAGATAATTCACCAATAATTCCTGTATTCATATCGAAAAAACGAGCAGTTTTTGCTTTTTTAATCGAAATATCTAAAGAACCTAACCATGCACCGTCCATACGAGCAAAGGCAACTAAGTTTGCACCTGCATCAACAACTGCAATGTTCATTTTTGTGTCAATTTCTATTGATTTTGCTTTTGCTGCTACAATAATTTTTTCCGCTTGTTGTAATGTGATGTTCATACTGTTTTATTTTTAATTAATAATTGATTTTAATTATTTTTAAACCTCAACGAAAGAATTCGACTCTAAAAAACACTGTTCTTTCATCCAAGTATCAGAATATATTTTATTCATATAACGAGATCCGTGGTCGGGTAAAAGTAATACAACTACACTATCTTTATCAAAATATCCTTTTTCATTATATTGTTTGGTTGCCTGTAAAACAGCGCCAGAAGTATATCCGCAGAATAAGCCTTCTGTTTTCACTAATTTTCTTGCAGTAAGCGCAGCATCTTTGTCGGATACTTTTTCATAAATATCAATCACATCAAAATCTGTGGCTGTTGGAATTAAATTCTTTCCTAAACCTTCAATTTTATAAGGCGATATTTCATTTTCATCAAACTTACCTGTTTCATGATATTTTTTTAAAACAGAACCGATGGCATCGACTCCTAAAACTTTTATTTTCGGATTTTTCTCTTTCAAATACTTTCCTGTACCCGAAATTGTTCCGCCTGTTCCACTTGCAATAACTACGTGTGTTACTTTTCCTTTTGTTTGTTTCCAAATTTCAGGACCTGTCGTTTTATAATGTGCTTCTATATTCAGTTCATTAAAATACTGATTGATATAAATAGATCCTGGATTTTCTTTATGTAATCTTTTTGCTACTTCGTAATACGAACGAGCATCATCCGCAGGAACATTTGCAGGACAAACATGTACCTGAGCTCCCATTGATTTTAACATATCAATTTTATCTTGTGATGATTTATCGCTTACCGCTAAAATACATTTATATCCTTTAATAACACTAATCATCGCTAATGAAAAACCTGTGTTTCCTGAAGTTGTTTCAACAATGGTATCTCCTTTTTTTAAGATACCTTTTTTCTCGGCGCTTTCAATAATATGCAACGCAATTCTATCTTTTGCCGAATGCCCCGGATTAAAAGCCTCTACTTTGGCGTAATACGTTCCTAAAAATTTTTTTGTTATTTTGGCTAACCTTACCATAGGGGTTTGCCCTATTAAATCTAAAATTGAGTTGGTAATTCCTTTGTTTCTATTCATTGTTCTCTTAATAAGAAAGCGTCATTGTACAAAATAAAAATTGACTTCTTACAACTCTTACAATGACGCTTGTACTAAATTAGCTACAAAAGTATCATTATTTTTCTAACTTATCCTCTAACATTAAAAAGAAGCTATATTCTTCTGCTATTTCTTTTAAAGCATCAAACCTACCAGAAGCACCTCCATGGCCTGCATCCATATTAGTATGTAAAAATAACATGTTGTCGTTTGTTTTTACATCTCTAAGCTTTGCAATCCATTTTGCTGGTTCCCAGTATTGTACTTGACTATCGTGCAGTCCTGTAGTAATTAACATATTTGGATATGCCTTCGGAGCTACTTGGTCATAAGGAGAATACGATTTCATATAGTCATAATATTCTTTATCATTCGGATTTCCCCATTCGTCATATTCACCAGTTGTTAATGGAATGGTATCGTCTAACATGGTAGAAATTACATCTACAAAAGGAACAGCAGCTATAATTCCGTTATATAATTCAGGATTCATATTGATAATTGCTCCCATTAATAAACCACCCGCAGAACCACCCATGGCATATAAATGCTTTGGCGATGTATAATTATTATCTATTAAATACTTAGAACAATCTACAAAATCGTTAAACGTATTTTGCTTGGTTAGCATTTTACCATCTTCATACCAAGCACGTCCTAAATACTCACTTCCTCGAATATGTGCCAAGGCATATACAAAGCCTCTGTCTAACAAACTTAAACGTGTTGTTGAAAATCCGTCAGAAATTGTATGCCCGTAAGAACCGTAAGCATATTGTAAAATAGGTGTATCTTTGGTAAGCTTGGTATCTTTATGATGTACAATTGACAAGGCTACTTTTTTACCATCACGAGCCGTTACCCAAATACGCTGACTTACATAATTATTTTTATCAAACTTCCCACCTAGAACCTCTTGTTCTTTTTTAATTTCTTTTGATTGATCTTTCATATTAAAATCAATCACAGAACTTGGCGTAGTCATTGAATTATATGAATAACGAATTACATCAGTATCAAAATCAGGGTTTCCGTATACTCCTGCCGAATACGTTTCTTCGTTAAAAGGCAAATAATAATCTTCGGTATTATCCCATCGTTTAATACGAATTTTATTTAAACCGTTGGTTCTTTCTTCTAAAACTAAATAGTCTTTAAAAATTGAAAAATCTTCAAATAACGTATCTTCTCTATGCGGAATTACATCCACCCAATTTTCTTTGGTTGTTTTATCTTCAGGCGTTTTCATCAACTTAAAATTCGTTGCGCCATCTTTATTTGTTTTGATATAAAAATGATCTTGGTAATGTGCAATATCGTATTCTAAATCACGCTCACGAGGTTGAATCATTCTAAAAGTTCCGTTAGGATTATCGGCCTCTAAAACCTGATATTCATTAGAAACCGTACTATAAGAACCCATTACTAGGTATTTTTTCGATTTTGTTTTGGTGATAAAAGCACCGAAAGTTTCATCTTTTTCTTCAAAAATTAATACATCATCAGCCGTATCAGTTCCTAAAATATGTTTGTAAATTTGTGAACTACGTAAGGTTTCAGGGTCTTTTTTAGTGTAAAATAACGTCTTATTATCGTTTGCCCAAACAGCCCCACCTGTAGTATTTTCTATTTTATCAGGATAAATTTCACCTGTTTCTAAATTTTTTATTTTGATACTATATTGACGACGACTTACCGTATCGGTGGCAAAGGTTGTTAATTTATTGTCAGGAGAAATACTTAAACCTCCTAATTGAAAATAATCATATCCTTTCGCTTCATTATTTACGTTGAACATAATTTGTTCATCAGCCTCTAAAGTTTCCTTTTTACGACTGTAAATAGGATATTGCTGTCCTTTTTCGTAGCGTGTAATATAAAAATAACCATTACTTTTATAAGGTACAGATTGGTCATCTTCCTTTATACGCCCTTTCATTTCCTCAAATAAATCTGCTTGAAAATCCTTGGTGTGCTTTGTTTTTTGCTCATAAAAGGTATTTTCATCAGTTAAATAATCGTACACTTTTTGAGTTTGTGCGTCTTTAACTTCTGCATTTTTTTGCGCATCTGTTAAACGCATCCAAAAATAATCGTCGACACGTATATCTCCGTGCTTTTCTAAGGTTTTTGGTTGCTTATCGGCAATTGGAGCAGTACTATTTTCTTGATTATTTTTTATATTATTTTTATTCATGTCTTTGGTTTTGCAACCAACAAAAATAAGGCTAAAAGCAATGATATACGATATGTTTTTTTTCATTTTAGTTAAAATTAGTTAAATTATTGTCTTATTATTTTCCTTTTTTCTTTGGATAAATTAAATTATTAATTTGCTGGTGAAAGTACTATTTTTGCTATTACTATAAAACATAAAATAGAAAACAAATGTTTGGAGATATTTCAGGAATGATGAGTAAAATTAAAGATGCTCAAAAAAATGTAGAAGCTACAAAAAAGAGGTTAAACACCGTTTTAATCGACGAAGCAACCGATAGCGGAAGTTTAAAAATTACAGTAACAGCTAATAATGAAATTAAAGCAATTTCAATTCACGAATCTTTATTAGAAGATAAGGAAGAATTAGAAGATTATTTAATTTTAACTTTAAATAAGGCATTAAAAAGAGCAGGACAAATTAACGAACACGAATTAGCTGTTGCCGCTAAAGACGGTATGCCAAACATTCCAGGAATGGATATGTTTAAATAAAAATGTTTTTACAATTAGAAAACTATATGTTGCCTTGCCTAAACAAAAAATTCTTCGGAATTGATTGTTTAGGCTGTGGTATTCAGCGGGCTTTAAGCTTTATTATACAAGGCGAATTTACCGCTGCCTTTAAAATATACCCTGCTATTTACACCCTTTTATTACTAGCCTTAGTACTTGTTATCAACTTCTTTTTTGATGTTAAAAATACTCAAAAAACAATTCGTATTTTAGCTGTAATAAATGTGCTTATTATAGCAATCAGTTATGTTATGAAAATGAATCAACTACTTTAAAAAATAAAAATTATGGAAACTATAGATCAAGAAAAATTACCAAACGCAACCGTTGCTTTAGTCTTAGGGATTTTATCAATTTTAACCTGTTGTTTTTACGGAGTTATAGGGTTACCCTTAGGTATCACTGCCGTTATTTTAGGAAATAAAGCCGTAAAATTAGATACTGAAAACCCAGAACAATATACTGGTGTTAAAAATGCAAGCGCAGGTAAAATACTAGGAATTATTGGTATCATACTTAATGTTCTTTATATTCTTTGTATTCTATATGTATTTTCAATAATCGGATGGGATGCTATAGGAAATGAAGAATTAATGCTAGAAAGATTAAACGAATTACAAAATCAATAAAATGTATTTTTTTTGATAAAAAGCAACCTTTAATAGGTTGCTTTTTTTATGCTTAAATTTTTAAATAATGCTGTAAGTAGTTTATTTCGATTGATATTGAATACCATTATTTTTAGGATTATTCAAATCAATCCAAAAAATGGCGGTTGGTTCATTTGCTTCCATTTGTCCGTTATTATTTTTATCAGCTTTTGCAAATACGTACATAAAATCATTTGCTGAATCATACTCCGAATTCATTACCGAATAATTTTCAGGAATTAAAGCACGCTTACCAGTACCATGAATATCAAAATAATAAAATCTCCTTAAATCTTTTACCGTTATAAATCCATCATTATTAGAATCTTGGTCATAAACAGACACCATATAATATTTTCTATTTATTGGTTTATAATTTAACGTATCTTTTGAAAAAGCAGGATAATAAAGTGTTTTTATTAAAACAGGTTTCTCAAAAAACTTATTTTGCTTTTTTGTATTGTTATTATAGTGCGATATATTAATAAAATTATACCCATAAACAGCTTTAAAACCAGGCATAAAATTATGATTCCAATTATTTCCGATACCTTTGTTAGCATAATTTGTATGATAATAATTAGATCCTGTAAATGATTTATTCGTTTTCTTATTGTAATTAACCTTATAAATAGGCGTTAATCTATGTTTCGGATTATTTGTTAATAAAATATTTCTAGGTCTTGATTCGAAGTTTAGAGAATCAATATTTAATCCAATAATTTTTTTACCTGTTTTATCTTCTGATATTTCTCTTACTTGAAAACCTTTCTTCTCAATCGAATTATTATTACAACTTACAATCGCAAGAACTAAAAATAATATAGATACAATTTTAATGCTATTCATTTTTGATAGATAAATTTAATACAGTTTTAAATTGCTTGTTTTCATTTCTAACACCATTAATAAACTATTAAAAACAATAAAAAGCAATGGCGAAATAGAAAAATTATGTTCATCGATGCCCAATACTATTAATGTCATCATAGTAAAAGGCACTAAAGGAATCAATACAAATGTAAAAATTTTAATATAAAGCACTCCCTTTGCAAGTTTTACAACATTTAATCTAAAAAAAATTATAGGATGCTTTTTCATGATATAGATGTTTTTAAAAATGAACAGTAGTATCATTATATTAATTCCTTGTAAAATTAGGTATTCTGGTAAAAAAGGAATGATAACTAGCCATTTTTTATACACAAAAAAGGTTATTAGTAATACCGATAAAAATATTCGAATTGCCATCGATTTACTATTATTTACAATTACATATCGTAAGATTCCACTTCGCTTTTCCTGTGTAATTCTTTGAATTATATCTTCTGGAAATACAATAAAAGGATTTAAAACACTTAATATTATAAAAAGAATAGACGATACTACTTGAAATTGTATTCCATTTAGTAAATAATTAAAATAAGTGGTTTCATTTTGAGCACTACCGACTCCATAAAATAATATATTTAAAACAGCTACTCCAATTAAACAGGCATAAACAACAATATTAAAGCGACTATTTTTTTTTACTATCTGCTGATGTTCAATATTCTCTTCGTTTTTTACTGAAAATTTAAAGGTATTAATTTCAGCATGAGAAATACTCACTTTTTTAAAAACGACGACCATTATAAAAATTATAAAAGAAGAAAAAACAACATACATAATATACAATCCCATAAGCTATTTTTTTATTAGTGTAATATAAATAAAATTTACTTTTGTATGCTACAATCTTTAAGACCATTTAGAAACGTGAGGCATCACATCATCTTTATCTTGTTTTTTGATACTAAAAAAATAACGTAATTTTGCCCACTATTTTATCACAGAATTCACAAACGCTGTACTTCTTTCAAAAAAGCATGAAAAACGAAAAAACTTGGTTACAATATTACAAAAACAGTTTATCTGATAGCGAAAACTTAGCAATTGATATTGATAAAATCAAAAACTTATTTCAACAAGAAACAACTGATTTAAGTAATGCCATTATCAATTCAAAACAAGCCAATGAATTATTAGATATTGAAGAACGTCGAATTAATCGAATAAAAGGTGTAAGTAAAAAAGACGACCCAAAATGGTATAAAGTAGAAGAAACAAAAATAGTTTTATCTCCTTTTCATTTAACATATCAAACCAATGATGATTTAAAACACAAACCACGAGATATTTATCCATTTTGGATAATTGCAATGGTTAATCGTTCGGGAGAATTAAAAGCTCCTAAAGAGTTATTCCCTTTAATTGTACGTAATTATTTAACACCAATTGCTGACATTAAAAATGATTTTATTTTTTCTGAAATTGATATCGTTTTAGATGCTAAAGATATGGAAGCACCTCAAACTTATTATGAAGATGAAACAGTATCTTGGGCTGAATATTGGGCATATATAAATAATGTATTTTCACAAATTACCACAAATAGTTTACAAAACTATCAAGTTGAAAAATATACGACACAATATCAATTGACTTATTTTGCTCTTAGTTCAAAAATTTCTACAGCAAAAAGCATTCTTTTTTTGTATGAAAACTTATTAAAAAACACTGAAGAAATTCCTATTTTATCAAAAATAATAAATCCATTTATCAAGGATAAAAAAACACCTGTAACAGATGCTGATTTTTTAAATTACAATCAATTGCATTTGGGGCAAATGTCTAATAAATTTCCGTTATCTATAAGTCAACGCAAAACATTATTATCCTATTTAACTTCCGAAGAAAATGCCATTACTGCCGTAAATGGTCCTCCAGGAACGGGTAAAACAACACTTTTACAAAGTTTGGTCGCTACTGAATTTGTAAAATCGGCAATTGAAGGAAAAGATGCACCCGTAATTTTGGCATGTTCTAACAATAATCAAGCGGTTACCAATATTATTGATAGTTTTATCAACTCTAAAAGTTCGTTAGAAGAATTATCTGCTCGTTGGATACCTAATTTTAACGGATACGCAACTTATTTACCTTCAAATTCTAAAAATGAAAAGGCTTTAAAAGATATTAATTTTTTAAAGGGAAATATGTTTGGTAATGAGGGAACTTTATGTGATTTAGAAAATGAAAAATACTTAAATGAAGCTGAATATTATTTTTTAACTAATTATTGTCATTATTTTAATGCCGAAACAAATTCGTTAGAAGATGTTTGCGATTATCTGCAAGACGAAATAATTACCATTGAAAATACTTTAATTGAAGGCACCAATTTTTCAAGCGATTATATAAATAGCATCAATTATATTAATAATATTCTTTTAAATAAAGATGATTATATAAAAAAAGATATTTTTAAAATAGGAAAATTAAAAGAATGGCGTACTATAATAACTCGTTTAAAATCTACGATAAAACAAAATGATTTTCATCAAAAAATAACTCAATATTTTAAAATTGATACTGATATTTCTGAAAATAATTCAGAAGTTATTTTTAAAATATCAGAAAAAAATATTGAAAATTATGATAACGCTATTTCGTTTATAAAAGAATGTATTGCTAATTTAAACATGGCTTTACAATCAAATTTACAGTTAAAAAACTGGAAAACAGAAAATAAAATTAAAGGATTTCCATATATCTCAGAAGTTCAAATGTGGAATAATGAATATGAGAAAATAAATTCAAACAATCATACTCCACGATTTTTTTATGATGAAATAGATATGGAACTACGTCATAAATCTTTTTTATTCGCTGTTCATTATTGGGAAGCTCGTTGGTTAATTGCTACAAAATATGCACTGAACAATGACACTGAAAAAGGTACTGGCGAAAATTCAATTAAAAATAAATGGAAACGAAGAGCTATGCTAACGCCTTGTTTTGTTGCTACTTTTTACACTGCACCAAGTCATTTTTTATACAGTCAATTTTTGGGTGAAAATGAAAATGGAAAACCTGATTTCGACTATTTACCTTTATACAATTTTTTAGACCTTTTAATTGTTGATGAAGCTGGACAAGTAACTCCAGAGGTAAGTATTCCAATGTTTTCTTTAACTAAAAAAGCCTTTGTTATTGGTGATTTAAAACAAATTGAACCTATTTGGTCTATTCCTAATAAAATTGATATCGGAAATTTAACTACGCTTAATATGCTTCAAAATGAAGAAGATGAAGCATATTTAAAAAACATCGGATTTTTAGCTTCTAACGGAAGTATTATGAAAATGGCACAAAATGCTTGTGAATTTGAAACTCCTTTATCCGAAGAAAAAGTACAAGGATTAGTTTTATTAGAACACCGAAGATGTAACGATGAAATTATTAATTTCTGTAATGAACTTGCCTACAACGGTATTTTAAAACCAATGAAAGGAAAAGCTAAAGAGAATCAAATTTTCCCGTCAATGATGGCGTATCATGTGGCAGGAATTAGCGAACGTAAATTTAATAGTCGCTGTAATATTAGCGAGGTAAAAGCAATTATTACTTGGTTACAACAAAACAAAGAAAAAATTCAAGAGGCTTATAATGTTGAAAACATTGAAAATATTTTAGGAATTATTACGCCTTTTGCTAGTCAAAAAGGAGAATTATCACAAGCTTTAACCCAAGCAGGTTTTAAAGTAAACAATATCAAATTAGGAACGGTTCACGCCTTACAAGGTGCTGAGCGTAATATTATTTTATTCAGTTCCGTGTATTCTAACGAAGATGAAGGAACTTTATTTTTTGAAAAAGATAACAAACCTAATATTTTAAATGTTGCGGTTTCTAGAGCAAAAGACAGTTTTATTTTATTTGGCGATACTCGAATTTTTGATGAAACAAAAAACACACCATCTGGAATTTTAAAAAAGCATTTAAATATTTATGAAATGGAGAAGTAATATATAATTGTCAGAAGTAAAACTGTCAGTTCGAGTAATTTTTTTCCTTCAAAAAAATTGTATCGAGAACTTATTTAATAGTAAATTCAAATTTATCAATATAAAATAATTCAAATTCTCGATACAATTTTAATTCCTTTTAGTCATTAAAATCACTCGAATTGACAAATAACTGCGGCAAATCAGAATATAAAATTTAAACAGGCACTACAAAAAGATTTATTTGAAGCAATTTCCCGCTTTCCGCACTCGCTTTTTTTTGAAGAAAAATCAAAAAAAGAGCTCAAACAGATGCTTCAATCGGGGCTAGGCATTTTTACATTATTTTTTATTATTTCAATATTGAATAATTATTTCATCCGAAGAAAAAAAATCAAAAAACCACAAAAAAAAGGAACGATTAAAAACCGTTCCTTTTATATATTAAAAATTTCAGAAGCTTATTTTTTAAACTCAGAAATAGTTTTCTTAATAATAGCGATACAATCCATTAATTGCTCTTCAGTCATCACTAAAGGTGGTGCAAAACGGATAATATTTCCGTGTGTTGGTTTTGCTAATAATCCGTTATCACGTAAGCTCATACAAATATCCCAAGCAGTAGTACTTTCTTCAGTATCGTTAATTAAAACAGCATTTAATAAACCTTTACCTCTTACAGATAAAACTAAATCAGTTTCATTAGCAAACTCAGCTAATTCAGCTCTAAATATTTTACCTAAACGCTCAGCATTTTCAGCTAATTTTTCATCTTGTACAACTTCTAAAGCAGCAGTAGCAACTGCAGCAGCAATAGGGTTACCACCAAAAGTAGAACCATGGTTCCCAGGTTTAATAACATTCATAATGTTATTATCAGCTAATACAGCAGAAACAGGGTATGCTCCACCAGAAATAGCTTTTCCTAAAATTAAAATATCAGGTTTAACATTTTCATGATCTACTGCTAACATTTTACCAGTACGAGCAATTCCTGTTTGAACCTCATCAGCAATAAATAACACATTATGTTTAGCACATAATTCTCTAGCAGCAGCTAAATAACCTTCAGAAGGTACGTAAACTCCCGCTTCACCTTGAATAGGTTCAACTAAGAAACCTGCAATAGTTGCATCACTTTCTAAAGTTTCTTCTAAAGCTTTTAAGTTATTATATTCTATTTTAATAAATCCATTTGTAAATGGACCAAAGTTCTTACGAGCTATTGGGTCATTAGAAAAAGAAATAATAGTAGTAGTACGCCCATGAAAATTGTTTTCACAAACAACTATTTTTGCATCATTTTCGTTAATACCTTTAACTTCATAAGCCCATTTTCTACATAATTTTAAAGCAGTTTCAACCGCTTCAGCACCAGTATTCATTGGTAATAATTTATCAAAACCAAAAAGCTCAGTAGCAAATTTCTCATATTTACCTAACATATCGTTATGAAAAGCACGAGAAGTTAATGTTAATGTCTTTGCTTGGTTTACCATTGCATCAACAATTCTTGGGTGACAATGTCCTTGGTTTACTGCCGAATAAGCAGATAAAAAGTCATAATATTTTTTTCCTTCAACATCCCATACGTGTACACCTTCACCTTTACTTAATACCACTGGTAACGGGTGATAATTGTGTGCTCCGTGTTTGTCTTCTAATTCAATCGCTTGTTGCGAAGTTAATTGGTCTAAAGCCATTTCAAAATAATTTTTAATTAATAAAAAACTATTCCTGTTCACCTTTATCCTTTCGAAAAAAATCGAAAATTCAGCGTGGGAAAGAAATCATCCCTAAAAAGTGTTGCAATTTACTAAATATTAAACTTTTTTAAAGTTTAAATCTTACATTTTTCAAAAAAATAAAACATGTCTTTTTTATGTTTTAACGCTTGTTAAAAATTATCTCTAATTTATTAAAACTATTTAACGAATTATAAAAGTGACTAAACATAAAAACAAGGGTCATACCAATAACTAAAAACCAAATAAATTATGAATCAGATTTTAAACACTTACAATCAAATTACAGGCAGTTTTGGGAAACCTATTAGTGCCTTACTAATTATTATACTAGGATGGCTTATTGCTAAGGTAGTTAAAACACTAATTGATAAAATAAGCGACCGTAGTGGCTTAAATAACACTCTAAGTAATAGTAAAGTACGTTTTGGTGACTTAATTTCAAAATTGGCATACTATTTAATAATGATATTTGTTTTTATGTTAGCTCTAGACAAGCTAGGAATGACAAGTGTGTTAGAACCAATTAAAGAATTATTAAACGGATTTACTCAATTTATTCCTAATATTGTAGGGGCAGGGCTTGTCGGATATATTGGTTATATGCTAGCTACTATAGTTTCTGAATTAGTAAGTTTATCAGGAGGAACAATTCAAAAATTTGCACCAAAATTAAACCTTCCTGAAAATATTAATATTGTTACTATCCTTAAAAAAGTTGTATTTATTTTTATATTCATTCCACTTTTAATTGCTGCTTTAAATATTTTAAATATTGATTCTATTTCTCAACCAGCAACTAACATGCTAGAAATTTTCTTTGCCGCAATTCCTAAAATATTGGTCGCTACATTAATATTAATTATTTTTATTATAGGTGGTAAATTTTTAAGTAATTTACTTAAAGATTTATTAGATAGTTTAAACTTAAACGAAATATTAAAAAGCGCTAATTTAGACTCTTTTACTGGTAAAGCAAATGTTGAAAAATTAATTTCAAATATTGTATATGCTTTTATCGTATTATTTGGTATAATGACTGCTATTGATAAATTAGAATTCAGTAAGCTTTCTGAAATTATGAATACAGTATTAAACCTTGCAGGAAATATTTTATTTGGATTGGTTATTTTAGCAATAGGAAACTGGATTGCAACTATCGCTTCTAAAAACTTTATGAAAAGTGATGACAATAAATTTGTAGGAAGTATTGTTAAAGTTGCTATCTTAGCAGTTTTCTTAGCAATCGGATTAGGTAAAATGGGTATTGCTGATGACATCATCAATTTAGCTTTCGGAATAACACTTGGCGCAGTAGCATTAACAGTAGTACTTTCTTTTGGATTAGGTGGTCGTGAGGCTGGTGGTAAACAAATGGAAAAAATACTAAATAAATTTAACAACACTATGAAGTAATAATGATGTTGCTAAAAAAGAATAAGCTTTAAAAACAGTCATTTACTGTTGTAAAAACACCTCTATAGAGGTGTTTTTTTTGCTCTAAAAAAAAATAAATTTTTAATTGTTTTTCAACTATTTTTAGAAGACCTTTAAACTATGAAAACAGCTTCGTTATACTAAAAAATACACACTGTTTTTTCATCAAAAAAACAAAACACATATACTTAAAACCCTTATCTATAAAATTATGAAAAACATAAAAAAAAACTTATTTTCTTTGCTTATTTTAGCTGCAATATCAACAACTATTAGCTGTAAAACTACCACTTCGGCAGTAAACACAAAGCTTGACAAGAAAACTGAAAAAATGCTAAAAGGAAATTGGACTATTAGCACTGTAAACTATACAGGTGCTAATTTATTTAAAGTAACCTCGTTTAATATTGCCGATTCTAACTGTTTTGTAGGAAGTAATTGGAGTTTTATTTCTAACAATAATAAAGGGCAAATGAGGCTTAATAACCCGAGTACTTCTTGTCTTAATTTTAATTCGCCAACTACTTGGTACGTTAACAAAGATGGAGATTTTGTGTTAAAAATAATCAACAGTCATAAAGCGAAAAGCGTAAATAATGGCTTTGTTTTAAATATCAATAACTTAACACAAACAAGTTTTGATTTAGTTGATAAAATTAACGTTGCAGGCACAATTAAAAACATCACTTACTCTTTTCAAAGAAAATAATACAACACTCATTTAGCACTAAAAATCACATACTTTTAAAAAAATACATCATGAAAAAAACAATTATTTATAGCTTTTCGGTTTTAGTTCTAACAAGTAGTTTACTTACTTCTTGTGGCGCTGTTAAAAATGCTAATAACACCCAAAAAGGGGCCGTAATTGGTACCACTGCAGGCGCAATTTTAGGCGCCGTTCTTGGTAATAATTTAGGAAATGGTAAAAACTCAGAACTAGGCGCTGTTTTAGGGGGCGTTATTGGTGGTGTTGCCGGTGGAACTATCGGTCATAAAATGGACAAACAAGCCCGTGAAATTAAAGAAGTTTTACCGGGAGCTGAAGTAGAAAGAGTTGGTGAAGGAATTATGCTTACTTTAGGTGAAAATGCCGTTCGCTTTAACACCAATAAATCGAGCTTAACAACAGCTGCTAAAGACAATTTAGACAAATTAGTTCCTGTTTTTGAAAGCTATAACAATACCGATATTGTAATTTATGGCTATACCGATAGTACTGGTAGGGCTGAATACAACCTAACTCTTTCTGGTAAAAGAGCCGATGCGGTAAGAAATTACTTAGCAAGTAAAGGACTTGCAACAAGCCGATTCAAAACCAAAGGTTTAGGTATTAACGACCCAATTGCCTCTAACCAAACAAAAGAAGGAAGAAGTAAAAATAGACGTGTTGAATTTGCTATTGTAGCTAACCAACAAATGATTAAAGAAGCAAAACAAGAAGTAAAACAATAAAATATTGGTTATTTTATATAAAAGGCTACTCAAATGAGTAGCCTTTTTTGTGCTATCAATCCATAACTTTTCATAATTTTGCAAACTTATACATAACAGAAGATGCCACGTAGAGAACGAAATAAATTTGTAAGAAAGAATCAAGTTTTAGAATTAAGAATTGAAGATTATGCTTTTGGAGGAAAAGGAATCGCAAGAATAAAATCCGAAGAAGGTAGTTTTGTTGTTTTTGTACCTAATACCTTACCAGGTCAGTTGGTAAAAGCACAAATTAGCAAATCGAGTAAAAAATATGCCGAAGCAAAATTAATCGATGTTTTAGAAGCGTCAAAAGATGAAGTTGCCCTACCTTTTCAAGACATCCCTGGAGCACCTTATATTCAATTACCAATTGAATTACAACATCAATATAAAAAAGAAAGTACCTTATCGTTATTTAAAAGAATTGGTAAAGTTGAAAATGTTGACGATTTATTTGATGAATTTATCAGCTCTCCAAACGTATTTCACTATAGAAATAAAATGGAATACGGTTTTTCAGCAATTGGATACGACAGAGTTAACAAAACCGATGCCGATTTTTTTACCCTAGGATTTAAACGTCGTGGAACTTGGTGGATGGGCGATAACCTAAACAAAGATTCTGGTTTATTTGATGCTCAAGTTGAAGACAACCTAAAAGTAATTCGTGAATATTGCGAAAAAACAGGTTTAGCACCTTGGCACGGACCAAAAAGAGAAGGTTTCTTCCGATATTTCGTAGTGCGTAAATCATATAAAACCAACGAATTATTATTTAATTTAGTAACTACTTCTGCTGATTTACCAAAATTTGATATGCCCGCTTTTGTGAGCTTATTAAAAGATATTTTTGGCGATCGTTTAGCAGGATTACTACATACAATTAACGATGAAGTTGGCGATAGAACCATTGCAACATCAGGAAGTATTGAGCTTGTTACTGGTAAAGATAAAATTGTAGAAGAATTATTAGGTTTAAATTTTGAAATCAGCATGAAAAGCTTTTTTCAAACAAATCCTAAATCGGCAGAAAAATTATACACCAAAGTAGTTGATTATGCTCTAGAAAATAAAGAAGCTATTGACAACACCGTTGTAATGGATTTATTCTGTGGAACAGGAACTATCGGACAGATTTTAGCCTCAAGAAGTGAAAATGCCAAAATAGTTGGAGTTGATATTGTAGCATCAGCAATTGAAGATGCTAAAGAAAATGCGAAACGAAACAATATTGAAGGCTTACAATTTTATGCTGCCGATGTTGGTAAATTTTTATATGAACATCCGCAGTATCAAAATAAAATTAAAACCATTATTTTAGATCCTGCTCGTGCTGGTATTGCTCCGAAAACATTGCGTAAAATTATCCGCTTAAATGCCGACAGAATGGTTTATGTTTCTTGTAACCCTGCAACACAAGCTCGTGATACTGAAGAATTAATGAACGCTGGTTATAAACTAAAAAAGATTAGTTTAGTCGATCAATTTCCGCACACAGCACATATAGAAACTGTTGTTTTATTCGAAAAATAATCCCTTACCTTATTAATTATTAAATGAAAAAATATATCCTTCTTTTGTGTAGTTGTTTTATAGGAATTTCAGCTTGTGAAAAAGATGATTTCTGTATTCAAAACCCTGTAACACCTAACTTAGTGTTGCGTTTTTATGATAAAAAAAATACTTCTAAAAAAAAGAAGGTTACCCGTTTTTCTATTATAGCACAAGGTAAAGACAGTCTTTTTGTAAACCAAGAAGCTGATTCAATAAATATCCCATTAAACAGTTTGGCTACCCAAACTGTTTATACCTTAAAAATGAATGCTACCGATAATTTAGCTATCAATAACAAAATAGCAACATTAACTATAAATTATAAGCCCGAAGAAGTTTATGTTTCTCGTTCGTGTGGCTATAAAGTTATCTTTAATGATGTAAATTTAAAGCATACAGGTTGGATTGATAACATATCAACTTCTGAAATTACGACTATTGAAAATCAAACAAAAGCACATGTACAAGTATATTATTAGTAGCTATTTATTATTTGTTTCTGTAAATGGTTTTTCTCAGAAAACAGCATCATCTGAAATAAAAAAAGACACGCTAACCTATAAAACACGTACAGGTTTGCGTTTAGGTGTTGATATTAGCAAACCCGCATTAGCAATTGTTGACAAAAGTTACAGTGGTTTAGAATTTGTAGGTGATTATCGTGTTTCTAAAAATTGGTATGTAGCCGCCGAAGCAGGCTACGAAGAAGAAATTAGCTTTGAAGATTTTACCTCTTCAACCGCCAAAGGAAATTTTATTCGACTTGGCGCTAACTACAATGCCTATAAAAATTGGCTAGACATGAATAACGAAATTTATGTTGGTTTTAGGTATGCTGCCGCGCTTTTTGATCAAACTTTAAATAGCTATAAAACAAATGTTGGCACGCCTTATTTTCCTTCAAACACTATAAAAAAACCGATTACCGAAACAGGGCTTACCGCACATTGGACTGAAATTCAACTAGGTATTAAAGTCGAAACCTTTAAAAACCTATTTTTAAGTGCAGGGGTTTCTTATAAGGTAATGCTTCATTTAAACGATCAAAAAAACTTTAAAACATTATATGCCCCAGGCTTCAATCGTGTTTTTGAAAGCCATACTGGTTTTGGTTTTAATTACAGTATTTCCTACTTTATTCCTTTTGTTAATAACTAATTTAAGCTACTAAGCCTTATTTTTACTACCTTTACACCTTGTAATCATTAAACTTATTAACAATGAATAAAATTCCAAGCGTAAATTTAGCAGATTTTTTATCTGAAGATAAAAATAGAAAACAAAAATTTATCAATGAAATTGGTGACGCTTATCAAAACATCGGTTTTGTAGCTTTAAAAGGTCATTTTTTAGATGATGAGTTAGTTGATAATTTATATACTGAAATTAAAAACTTTTTCGATTTACCTACCCATATAAAAGAGAAATATGAAATTCCTGGTATTGGCGGACAAAGAGGCTATATTTCTTTTGGAAAAGAAAGTGCTAAAGGAAAAAAAGAAGGCGATTTAAAAGAATTCTGGCATTTTGGGCAGTATGTAGATGCGGCTTCTAAATACGCTAAAGAATATCCTGAAAATGTAACTGTTGAAGAACTTGCTAAATTTAATGAAATAGGTAAAAAAACCTATCAAATGCTAGAGAAAACAGCCAAATATGTACTGCGTTCATTAGCGTTACATTTAGATTTAGAGGAAACTTACTTTGATAATTTCATTAAAGATGGAAACAGTATTTTGCGTCCTATCCACTACCCGCCTATTCAAAGCGAACCTAAAGGTGCTGAAAGAGCAGCTGCTCATGGCGATATTAATTTAATTACCTTATTAATGGGTGCGCAAGGAAAAGGATTGCAAGTTCAAAACAATAATGGTGAGTGGCTTGATGCTGTTGCACAACCTGATGAATTGATGATTAATGTGGGTGATATGTTGTCGCGCCATAGTAATAATAAATTAAAATCAACCATACACAGAGTAACCAATCCGCCGAAAGAATTATGGGGAACATCGCGTTATTCAATTCCATTTTTTATGCACCCTGTTTCTGATATGAAATTAGATGTTTTAGAAAATTGTATTGACGAGCAAAACCCAAAACAATTTGAAGATATTACTGCTGGTGAATTTTTAGACGAACGCCTACGTGAATTAGGCTTAAAAAAATAAGCTTAAAAAAAAACAATATAAAACAAGCATGGATTTTAAAGATCAATTAAAAAACTTATTTCCCGATCATCAAGAAAGCGAAGTAAAGGTTGAAAAAAAGTCAGAAATTTGGCTACAAGACGACCCGATACTTTGTAAATATGAAAAACGCAAAGGAAAACCTACTACTATTTTAGATGGCTATACCGGCGCTACCGAAGATTTTAAAAAATTAGCTAAAGAAATTAAAACCAAACTTAGTGTTGGTGGTAGTTTTAAGGATGATAAAATAATTATCCAAGGTGATTATCGCGATAAAATCATGCAAATTTTAAAAGATAAAGGCTTTAACGTTAAACGTGTTGGAGGTTAATCTAAATCATAAAAAAAAGTGTTAGAATTTACAAATTCTAACACTTTTTTTATTTTAAGAGCCTAG
Source organism: Tenacibaculum dicentrarchi (assembly GCF_900239345.1). GTDB lineage: Bacteria > Bacteroidota > Bacteroidia > Flavobacteriales > Flavobacteriaceae > Polaribacter > Polaribacter dicentrarchi. The sequence goes on from NZ_OESZ01000047.1 coordinate 25,580, forward strand.
CCTCCAAAAAATTTTGTAACATCAAAATAGTATGGCAAGGGTTTAAAACCCTTGTTTTAAAAATAAAAATGCGTCAAACTGAATTTAGTTCAGGTTCACATCCTAATTGCCGTCGTTTTTTGCCACTATATTTTTTCAGATGAAATTGAAACAGATTCTAAGTATCTTTTAAGTTTAAAACTTTCTTTATAGCAAAAACCCCTAGCCCCGATTGAAGCATTTGTTTGAGCTCCTTTTTTGATTTTTTTCAAAAAAGAGCGAGTGCGGAAAGCGGGAAATTGCTTCAAATAAATATCAAAGAAAACAAATACTTTTTATAAATTTTCTTTATCTGAAGTAAGAGTTTCTAAAAATGCTTTTATACTCTTAATATCAAACTCTTCTAAATCTTTGTCTAACTGAACTTTTCCCATTATTCTGATGGCATCTTCTAACTCGGCAACACTTCCGTCATGAAAATAAGGCGCTGTTTTTGCTACATTTCGTAACGATGGCACTTTAAAAGCATACAAATCAACCGCTTTTTGAGTTATTGAAAACACGCCTTTATCAATCACTTTACTTTTAGTATGCTCCCAATAAGGTCTTATATCGCTACCAAAATTTCTAATTTTTCCGCCACCAACTCCCGGGCCGTCATGGCAATTAACACAACCTCGAGACATAAAAATAAACAAGCCTTTTTTCTCTTGCTGATTTAACGCCTGCTGATTTCCTTTTAAATATTCGTCAAATTTCGAAGGTAATAATAGTGTTCGCTCAAAAGCACCAATGGCTTTTGTTAAATTATCAAAACTGATTGGATTTGCTTGATTTGGATAAGCTTTTTTAAATAAATCTTGGTATTTTTCAATTTTACTAATTTTATCAACAACAGCTTGTTCACTTTCCATTGCCATTTCTACCGGGTTTAAAATAGGCATTCCTGCCTGTTCTTCTACCGTTTTTGCTCGTCCGTCCCAAAATTGTGCAATATGCAAGCTCGAATTAAATACCGTTGGCGAATTTCGAGTTCCTGTTTTACCATCAACTCCTTTTGATACTGCTTGGGTATCGGCACCAAAATTATCTAAATCATGACACGATGCACAGCTAATTGTATTATCTTTTGACAACCTTTTTTCTTCAAATAATAATTTCCCTAAAAATACTTTATCCTTGGTAAGCTCATTAAAAGAAACATAATCGTTTGCTGGCAATGGCGAAAAAATTTTAGTTGCTTCCGATAATAAATTTTTATAATCGTCTTTTTCAGATATTTCAACCACTTCTTTATTTTTACTACACGAATAAAAAATAGCAAAGCCAACTATCAATATTATTCTTAAGTTAAAAAAATGTTTGTTTTTCATTATTTTTATTTGATTTTAGTTTAAATTAAATACATTTGCAAATATATAATTAATCTAAATAAAGATAGTATGAAATTTAAATATCTTTTAGTGCCAATTTTAGCTAGTATGCTAAATATTTCATGTAATAGTGATGATCAAAAACCAACTGAAAAAGAAGAGAATTCATTTTTAGACCCTCGAATTGCAGAATTTACAACTATTGAAAAAAAAGGGAATACGGTATATGTTAAAAATATGTTTACCTCTGCTGAAAATGAAAACAAAGACCTTGTATATACCAAGTTTGATCTTGAAAAGGCAAAATATGTAACTGATGACTCTTGGGATATTGCATTTTCAAGTAGAATTATCATTATAAATGGTGGCGAATGGACCCAAGGGTATACCTCTGGAGGTGTACATGAACCAATGCGAACAAAAAATGCCTCCGCAGCTATTATTAAAGATGATTATGAAAATATATCTGTAGTTCCTAACGATGCTATTTTTAAGCAAGATGGGATTGGGAAAACGGCTATTGATGATTTCGGAAAAGGAATGTTTGACCCTTACGAAATGCACGCCGATCACACACTTCGAGTAAAAAAGAACCGTACTTTATTGGTAAAAACTAAAAATGGACACTACGCCAAAATAGCTATTGAAGATATTTATAAAAACGGCGACACCTCTGGTACAATGAATGAGGTTCTTGGGCATAAATACCCGTATTACACCTTCAAATATTTTTTAAACCCTGTTGTAGGAAACAAAAAACTTAATTAAAATAATCATAAATAACTAGTCATGAAAAAAACAGGGATTCTGTTAACAAAAGCAATTTTAGTACTTCTTTTTACCACCTTTACAGCATGTTCAGACAGTGGAGATGATTTACCAGTAGCAAAAACAAATACCAAAACTATTGAATTTACAACAAGTGCAATTGGTAACCAAATAGAAACAGCTAAACAAACAGGTGAATTTCAAAAATTCAACTTCATTAAAGGTGCTTTAGAAGCAACTAGTGACGATTGGGATTTTGCCGTAAGAGGACGCGTTTTTCTAGTAAATGGACTTTCAAAATACGAAGGTGGCGAAAAAATAGGATTAGAAAATGAACCTAAAAGAACTAAAGACGTAGCCGTTTCAGTACAAGAAGATGAGTATCAAACTCGTACTTCTGCTCTTGGATTACCTGACCATATTTACAAACAAGACGCTTTAAATAGAGGTTACGAAAATTATATAGCAGCTATAAATTGGTTACCTCGAAACTTTTCTGGTGATTCTCGTAAAACATGGTACTACCGTTCTTCACAAAATCGTGACCTTTTATTATTAAAACCAATCGTTTTTATTTTTAAAACTCATGACGGACATTTTGCTAAAATGGCAATAAAATCAATCAAAAGAACAAATACTGATTTTGATAAAAAAGAAGATATTGATTACGTAATTCAATATTATTACAATCCTGAAAAAGGAAACCCTAATTTAGATGAAAAAATACAATAATTTTTAATTTTAGTTTCTCATAATTTTTCTAAATGTTTAAAGTAGAACTGTGTAATAGCAGTTCTACTTTTTTTTGGAGCTATTTCCCGCTTTCCGCACTCGCTTTTTTTATTTTTTCGAAAAGAAAAATAAAAAAGAGCTCAAACAAATGCTTCAATCGGGGCTAAAAAACCTCACTTATTGAAAAAAGACAAAAAACAGTACTTTTTTTTAAAAAACTAACAATCTAAATAAATACTTTAGTAAAATACCTGCTATTTTTTATATATTACACCCCCTTAAAAAAAGCGATTTATATATAAAATAAATACGCAATTAAAAATTACATTAAATGAACATTCAAAATTCTGAACTTATTTTAAATCCTGACGGTAGCATTTATCATCTAAATTTAAAACCAGAACATATAGCTACTGACATTATTTTTGTAGGAGATCAATACCGTGTAAACAAAGTTACAGAACACTTTGATTCTATTGAGTTTACCACACAAAAAAGAGAGTTTAAAACCACCACAGGAACTTACAAAGGCAAGCGACTTACCGTAATTTCAACAGGTATTGGTCCTGATAATATTGACATCGTTTTAAACGAATTAGACGCCTTAGTTAATATTGATTTGAAAACACGAAAAATAAAAGAGCAGCATACGGCGTTAAATATTACCCGTATCGGAACTTCAGGTTCTTTACAGAAAAGTGTTCCTGTTGATAGTTTTTTACTAAGCACTCACGCTCTAGATTTAAACGGAATGCTACATTCATATCAAGTAACTGAAATTTCTCACCCAGAAATGGAAGATGCTTTTATAAAACACACCGATTGGAGCGCTAAAAAACCATCGCCTTTAATTATTGCTAACAGTGCATTTCTAGAAGATAAATTAACCTCAGAAAAAATTTATAAAGGAATTACTGCTACCGCAGGAGGTTTTTACGGGCCTCAAGGACGTGTATTGCGTTTAGCTTTACAAGACGCTAGCTTAAATAATAAAATAGATAGTTTTGAGTACCAACAAAATAAAATCACTAATTTAGAGATGGAAACTTCTGCTATTTATGGTCTATCAAAATTATTAGGACACAATGCGGCATCAATGAATGCGATAATTGCCAACAGAGCAAATGGTACTTTTAGTGAAAACCCTAATAAAGTAGTTGCCAATTTAATTATATATACATTAAATAAATTAGTTTCGTAAATGACAACCTTAAAAGTTGGTGGTGTACCAGAACACTTTAATTATCCGTGGTATGTTGCTTTAAAAAACAAAGAATTTACCAAGCAAAATATCAATTTGCGTTGGCAAGATTTCCCTGGTGGAACAGGTGCTATGTGTAAAGCATTACGATCTGGAGACGTAGATATCGCTATTGTTTTAACCGAAGGAATTATTAAAGATATTAATAATGGAAATCCGTCTAAAATAACGCAAACCTTCGTGAAAAGCCCTTTAATATGGGGGATTCATGTTGCTGCAAATTCACGCTTTAAAAAAATTGAAGACCTCGAAAATGCCACGGTTGCTATTAGTCGTTTTGGTTCAGGGTCACATTTAATGGCCATTGTAAATGCGCATAATAACGGCTGGGATATTGACCAATTAAAATTTAAAGTTGTTGGTAGTTTACAAGGCGGAATTGACGCCTTAACAAACGGCGATGCTGATTATTTTATGTGGGAGCATTTTACCACAAAACCGTTGGTTGACAATGCTACTTTTAGACGCTTAGGAGATTGCCCAACTCCTTGGCCTTGCTTTGTTATTGCCGTTAGAAACGAAGTGTTAGAAAATAATTTTGAAGAAGTAAAAAAAATATTAGCTATTATTAATCAATATACAGGTGATTTTAAAGACACCCCTGATATCGATAAAATACTAGCCCATAGATATGAGCAACAACTAGACGACATTCAAAAGTGGCTTTCAATAACCCAATGGAATGATGGCGAAGCAGTAACTGAAAAATTAATAAGCAGCATACAAAATAAAATGCAAGATTTTAACGTTATTGATACTAAGAGAGATTCAGCTGAGTTAATCAGAAATATGTATCTTTGATTTTTTTAAAGATTTTTAAACCAAACAAAATGAAAAAATTAGTAGTTATTGCCATTTGTACGCTTAGTCTTATCGGTTTTACTTCATGCGGAAGCACAAGCCCTTGTGGTTTGGCCAAAACTGAGCAAACAAAACAAAATCAACAGCAATTAGAAATAATTGTTGCCGATAACGCAACTGAACTTACCGCATAAATATTTGATCTATCAAGTATCATAAAAATCCGCTTTTTTAAGGCGGATTTTTTAGTTTTTCTTTTGTAACATTGGTACAAATTTAAAATCCCCTAATTCATGTTTTTCAAATTCTTTTGCTGATTTTCTAATAAACAAAGTCATTACTTGCTCTTTATCGCCTACAGGAATTAACAACCTTCCTCCTACTTTTAATTGACTCAACAAGGGTTTTGGCACAAAAGGCGCTCCTGCGGTTACAATAATTTTATCGAAAGGTGCTTCTTCAGATAAACCAATATAACCATCTCCAAAAATAAAACGTTTTGGACGGTAGCCTATTTTAGGTAAAAAAAGTGATGTTTTTTTAAACAATTCATGCTGACGCTCAACAGAATATACTTTTGCTTTTAATTCTAACAACATAGCTGTTTGATACCCTGAGCCTGTTCCTATTTCAAGTATTTTATCGCCAGTTTCAACAGCTAAAACCTGCGACTGAAACGCTACCGTATATGGATGTGAAATTGTTTGTTCGGCAGCAATAGGAAATGCTTTGTCTTGATAGGCATGCGCCTCAAAACTGCTATCAATAAATAAGTGTCTGGGAATTTTACGCACCGCATTTAGCACCTTTTGATCGGTAATTCCTTTTGATGCTAAAACAACTGCTAGCTTATTTCTTAAGCCTTGATGCTTAGTGGTGTCTTTCATTACTTGTAATATAATATTTAATTTTGATACTATAACAAAAATATCACCATCGATAACACGCTAATTATCAACAAAATTTAAGCGTGAAAAATGTATGATACTATACGATAGTACTTGATATGAATTGTCTGTAATAATTTAATTTCAACATTTCAAAAGTAGTAATAAATATGTATAAAATTGTATCTTTGTTTGTATTGCTTTTTTGGGTACATCCGAAGCAATTTTTAAATTAAAAACACGGTTATTTAAAGAGGTTTTTTTATTGAAATTTCAAAAATAATCACATAAAAATAATTACACAAAATTAAACACATTATGTTAAAAGCTGGAGTTTTAGGTGCAGGTCATTTAGGTAAAATTCACTTGCGTTTGTTGCAAGAATCTGAAAAATATGAATTAGTAGGATTTTACGATCCTTTTACTGAAAATGCTAAAAAAGTAGCTCAAGAATTTGGCTACAAACTTTTTAATTCTATTGAAGAATTAATAGATGCCGTAGATGTTATCGATATCGTTACCCCAACATTATCTCATTTTGACTGCGCTCAAAAGGCTATCGAAAAAGGAAAGCATATTTTTATTGAAAAACCAATTACAAGCACCGTACAAGAAGCCGAAGCCATTCGAACATTAGCAAGTCAATATCATATTAAAGGACAGGTTGGGCATGTAGAGCGTTTTAACCCTGCTTTTACTGCAGTAAAAGACATGATAAACACACCAATGTTTATTGAAACTCATCGATTAGCCGAATTTAATCCTCGAGGAACCGACGTGCCTGTAGTATTAGATTTAATGATTCATGATATTGATATTATTTTATCTGTAGTACAATCAAAAGTGAAAAGTGTACATGCTAGTGGTATTGCCGTAATTTCTGATACCCCTGATATTGCCAATGCACGTATTGAGTTTGAAAATGGTTGTGTTGCTAATTTAACAGCAAGCAGAATTTCAATGAAAAACATGCGTAAAAGTAGGTTTTTTCAAAAAGATGCCTATATTTCTGTTGACTTTTTAGAGAAAAAATCTGAAGTGGTAAAAATGAAAGAAGTTCCTGAAAACCCTGATGAATTTGCCATGATTTTACAAAATGCCGAAGGTGTTAAAAAGCAAATTTATTTTGACAATCCTAATATTGTTAAAAACAATGCCATTTTAGATGAATTAGAATCATTTGCCGATACTATTAATAATGAAACAACTCCTATTGTTTCTTTACGCCAAGGAACCGAAGCTTTACGCGTAGCTCACATGATTATTAACTGCTTTAAAAAATAAAACACAAACCTTGTTTTTGGCGTTATTTTAAATAATTTTAATTATATCAATGAAAAAAAAATTAACCTTCACACCAAGTTTATCAATACAATCTTTTATTTTCTTCTTTTTTATAGCTTTAAGCTCCTTAACTTCTTGTTCGGAAGAAGAGCAAGAAGACCGCTCAATATTTATCAATAGTATTGATGCTGAAAATATTCAATTTAACAGCACAACGCTTAAATGGTATTCAAGTATTTCAGGAGAAAAAACGACAGCAGTTTTTGATATTTATTTAAATGATAAATTAATTAAAAAAGGGTATGAAAAGAACTCTTTTGAATTATCTAACTTAACGCCAAACACTCAATATTCGGGTAAAATTATCGGAAGAACTAATTTCGATACCAACGTTGAAAAAATATTTTCTTTTACAACCGCCGATTATCCTGATCCTTTATCTTTTAATGTTTTAGCCACCAAAATAACTTCTGAAAGTGCGGTTATTACCTGGAAAACACCTAAAACTTTAGATCAAGCAACTTTAACCTATAGCATTTATGTTAATGGTGAAGTTAAAAAAGAGAATATTGCCGAAAATACCGCTGGAAACTTCTATAAAATAGCCGATTTAGCTCCTTATAAAGAATATATTATACGAGTTATTGCAACAACCGATAAAAATAAACAAACATTTAAAGAAATTAGCTTTAATGCTTTGGCAACCAGTTTTCAAGAACTTACATTAACTTCTAAAAATATTACACAAACAGCTGCAAATATTGATTGGAATGTTTCAACGTTCGATTATTTAGATGCTAATATCATTACTTATGATATTTATTTAAACGGAACCTTAGTTATTGAAAACACTACTGAAACAACACATCTTTTACAAAACTTAACACCGAATAAATATTATACCGCTAAAGTAATTGCCAAGCTAAAAAATGGCGATTCAATACCTAAAAAGATTGAATTTAAAACCTTAGGAACACCTCCTTCTGATTTTACAGTGTCATTAAAAGGAGAAGCTCAACCGAATTGGACGGAAATTCAATGGACAATACCAACCGTTGCTGATGATGTTTCGTTTAAATATAACCTTTATTTAAATGATAAAATTATTGAACATGATATTTTATCATTCATTGATAACCGTACACTTCCTGACTTAAAAGAAGCTAGTCAATATACGCTTAAATTAGTTGCAATTGCCGATAACGGAACAGAAACTTTTTCGAATACTATTACATTTAAAACCATAACTTACCCTAAAATAAATGGTGATTTAATACTTAATTTTAGTAATAATTTAGGAACTTCGGCCATTGCTTATTGGACACCTGTTAGCTATACTCATAATAATGAAAACAAAAAAGTTTATTATAATATATCAATAAAAGAATTAAATAATTATGATGACTCTACTACTGAATTAAGCCGTTACTTAAACAATTTAAAGCCCAACACAAGCTATACAGTTCGTATAAAAGCAACTGTTAGTGATAGCGGTTTTAATAATTACATCGCTTCAAAAACAATAGAAAAAATAATTACAACAGCCCAAGATTATCCATTACACCCAACTATAAAAATTACAGAGGCTATTTTATATGCTAAAAACAGCACCTATTTCCCTGGTCAAATTAGGGTTAAATTTTCAGAAAAAATCAGTGATATTGATGTGAAAACTTTTTTTGCTTCTACCATGTTTATGAATAATTTTCAAACCTACTCTTCTTCTATTTTAAGTAATAAATTATCTAACAGTAAATATGATTATATCGTAAATAATTTTGGAGGTAATGTTATTGTAAACCAAGGTTATGTTGTATTTAATGATGCTGGAAAAACATACCGAATTCCATATAGTTTTCATATAGATAGTAATTAAATTCATTATATATAACACATTAAAAAAATCATTAAGAATATGAAAAACATCGCTGTAATAGGAGCTGGAACTATGGGAAATGGTATTGCACATACCTTTGCTCAATTCGGATACACCGTTCAACTTATTGATATTTCTCAAACTGCTTTAAATAAAGGTATTGCTACGATTACCAAAAATTTAGACCGAATGCTTGGTAAAGAGAAAATATCCGAAGAAGATAAAAAAAATACCTTACAAAATATTTCAACACATACTTCTATCAAAAAAGGCGTTCAAAATGCCGATTTAGTGGTAGAAGCTGCTACCGAAAACCTAGCGTTGAAATTAAAAATATTTAAAGAATTAGACGAAGTTTGCCCTGAAAAAACCATTTTAGCAAGCAATACTTCTTCTATTTCTATTACACAAATTGCAGCGGTTACCAACAGACCCGAAAAAGTAATTGGTATGCACTTTATGAACCCTGTGCCGATTATGAAATTGGTAGAAATTATCAGCGGTTACAATACTGCTGATGATGTATTGAATTTCACTGTTGATTTATCTAAAAAAATAGGAAAAAAACCTGTTAAAGTAAACGATTACCCAGGTTTTGTAGCAAATCGTATTTTAATGCCAATGCTTAACGAAGCTATTGAAACCTTGTACAATGGTGTTGCTGGTGTTGCTGAAATTGATACGGTAATGAAGCTCGGAATGGCACACCCCATGGGGCCTCTACAACTAGCTGATTTTATTGGTTTAGATGTTTGTTTATCTATATTAAACGTATTGTATGACGGCTTTAAAAAGCCTAAATATGCGCCCTGCCCTTTATTAGTGAATATGGTTAATGCAGGAAAATTAGGTGTAAAATCGGGTGAAGGTTTTTATGATTATTCAGAAAATAGAAAGGCAGAAAAAGTTGCTAAAATGTTTTTATAATTTTTTTATTTTTATTGATTCATATAAAAAACCAGCAACTTTTTCAATAGAAAAAGTTGCTGGTTTTTTTTAGCTTAACACCTCTTTCACAGATTATTTCTTAGAACATTTTTTATAAATATCTTCATACATTGGTAATATCTTTTCTAACGAAAATACTTTAATATGTTGTTTTGCGTTTTCTTTAAATTCTGCTAAAATAGCTTCATTTTTTAAAATTTTAATCGCATTTGTTGCCATGTCATTTACATCGCCTAAATTACTTAAATACCCTGTTTTACCATGGATATTCACCTCAGGTAAACCACCGCAATTTGTTGAAATAACCGCCGTGCTAGCTGCCATTGCTTCTAAGGCTGCCAAACCAAAGCTTTCAGTTTGCGAAGGCAATAAAAAAACATCAGAATAACATAATATTTTAGCTACTTCATTACTATTTCCTAAAAACAAGACTTTGTCTTCAATATTTAATTTTTTCGCTAAATTTTCTGCTTTTAAACGCTCAGGACCATCACCCACCATCAATAATTTTGAAGGAACTTCTTTTTGAATTTTATTGAAAATTTCAATAACATCTTGGGTTCGTTTTACAGGACGGAAATTACTAACATGAGTTACTATTTTTTCTTCAGATGTTGCTAAAGCGATACGCTTACAATCTCCTTGATGTGCTGTATTATATTTTTCACCATCTATAAAGTTATAAACTACTTTAATATCTTTTTCAATATTAAATAAACGCAGCGTATCTTCTTTTAAACTGTTCGAAACCGTAGTTACCTCATCTGATTGATTAATACTAAACTCAACCGCTGTTTTATAGGTTGGATGGCTTCCAACTAGCGTAATATCGGTACCGTGAAGCGTGGTTACTACTTTTATATTAATATTCTTTTCTTCCAGCATTTTCTTCGCCATATACGCCGCATAAGCATGCGGAATAGCATAATGTACATGTAAAACTTCTAGTTGATGTTTTTCAACAACCTCCACCATTTTACTTGACAATGCCAACTCATAAGGTTGGTATTGAAATAAAGGATACTCTTCTAAAACAACTTCATGAAAATGCAATCGATGTGAAAAAAAATCTAATCGAACAGGCTGATTATAGGTTATAAAATGAACCTCATGTCCTTTATCGGCAAGTGCCATTCCTAATTCTGTCGCTACGACGCCACTTCCTCCAAAAGTTGGATAACAAACAATTCCTATTCTCATAATTAAATTTGATGATTATAACAGTAAATTTACGGTATTTCTTATATTTTTCTGTGAATAAAAGCATAAAAAAATCCCGCTTTAAAGCGAGATTTTAATTTTTTATCTAAAAGAATAATTTAGTAATCTCCTAATGTTTCAGGATTTTGAGCTAATGATTCTGCTAACTGTTCATCATTTGGTGCTTTACCATGCCAAGCGTGTGTATTCATCATAAAATCGATTCCGTTCCCCATTTCGGTATATAATAATACACAAACTGGTTTTCCTTTACCGGTGTGAGATTTTGCTTCAGCCATTCCTTTTAAAATAGCTTCTACATCATTTCCTTTTTTAATTTTTAATACATCCCAACCAAAAGCTTCAAATTTAGCTTGTAAGCTCCCCATTGCTAATACTTGGTCTGTTGTTCCGTCAATTTGCTTTTCGTTTACATCGATTGTAGCAATTAAATTATCAACTTTTTTAGCTGATGCATACATTGCTGCTTCCCAGTTCTGACCTTCTTGTAACTCACCATCACCATGTAATGTATATACAATTTTATCATCTTGGTTTAACTTTTTAGCCTCTGCTGCTCCAATAGCAACGCTCATTCCTTGCCCTAAAGAACCCGAAGCAATACGGATACCTGGTAAATGGTCGTGAGTTGTTGGATGCCCTTGTAAACGGGTGTTTAATTTTCTAAAAGTAGCTAATTCTGCTACTGGAAAAAATCCACTATGTGCTAAAACACTATAAAAAACTGGCGATATATGCCCATTTGATAAAAAGAATAAATCTTCGTTATTCCCATCCATTTTAAAATCAGTAGAGTATTCCATGATTTCTTGATACAAACAGGTAATAAATTCTGCACATCCTAAAGAACCTCCTGGGTGTCCTGAATTTACTGCGTGTACCATTCGAACGATATCTCTACGAACTTGTTGTGTAAAATCTTGTAGTTGTTGTGTTGTTGGCATTGTTGTGTTGTTTTGATGTGTCTTGTTATATCTAGGCAAAAGTAACGGTTTATAAAACAATTGCCTATTACTTTTTTTAAGTTTTTTGCTTTTTCTTTTTTGCCGCAGGAAATAGCACATTATTTAAAATTAAACGATATCCTGGCGATGTTGGATGTAGCTCTAATTCGGTTTTCGGGTCGCCAATTCTATGCTGATAATCTTCTGGGTCATGCCCTCCGTAAAAGGAAAACATCCCTTTTCCTTTTGTTCCATGGATATATTTTGCTTCTCCATTTGTTGGGTTTCCTCCTAAAACTAGCACGGTAGATTTAATAGTATTACCATCAAACGAAGTAGTTTGCCCCATAAAACCTTTGACTAATTGCGTATGATTCTGGGTAAGCATGGTAGGAACTTGATCCCATTTTGCCGAAAACTCTTTCAAGGTAAAATAATCTACTTCTTTTTTTATTTTACGCTTACGAGTCATATCAATAGAAGAAAATTCGTAGGTTGTAGGATTGCGAATTAATTCAAAATCTTTAAAGGCAAAGGTCTTATTAAAATTTATTTTTGATTGATAATTAGCCTCTGAGGCATCTGAGTCAAACATTCCTTCGCAAATATCTACGCCATCGGCGGATAAAGCAATATCAAAACTATCGGTTGCTGAGCACATGGCAAACATAAAACCACCACCAATTACGTAATCACGTATTTTTTTAGCAACAGCACTTTTTTCTTCGGATACTTTTGCATACCCTAATTTTGTTGCCAATGCTTCTGCATCTTTTTTCTGCTGAATATACCAAGGCGCAGTTCTAAAAGCTCCATAAAAACGACCGTATTGCCCTGTAAAATCTTCGTGATGCAAGTGCAACCACTCGTATAATAACAATTTATCATTTAAAATTTCTTGATCATAAATGATATCAAAAGGAATTTCGGCATAGGTTAACACCATGGTTACCGCATCATCCCAAGGCATTTTTCCTTTTGGAGAATACACCGCTATTTTAGGAGCTTTTTCAAGTGTAACTGCCTCTTGATTTTTAGAAGGAGATGAAATTTTTTCTAAAATTATTTGAGCTTTAGCATCTGAAATTACCTGATACGAAACCCCTCTAATTTTACATTCTTTTTCTAGCGAATTATTATTTTCTAGTAAAAAAGCACCACCATCATAATTTAACAACCACTTTGATTTTAAGCCATTTTCTAAAGCATAATAAACAATTCCGTAGGATTTTAAATGATTTTTTTGATTTTCATGACTCATCGGAACATAAATGAACGATGCCCAAAGTGAGTTTGAAATCAATAAAAATAGTATTATGTGTAGTGTTTTTTTCATCTTCTTTTTATATCAAAAACTAAAATACACAATTACAAAGTCGTAATTGTGTATTTTATATATTTTTATAAAAAATTATTAGTTCGAATTATTTTTTCTTCAACATAAAGAAAAATAAGAAATCGAACCAGTCAAACTGAATTTATTTCAGTTTCACATCGTGATTTTCCAAAGTTCTTTGCTTTATGCGATGCTGAAATAAATTCAGCATGACGCTAGAAACTCCACTAAAACGGGACATCGTCATCACTCGGACCAAAAGCATCTTCAGGTGAAGCAAACCCATTCGAAGCGACTTCATTATTAAAACTAGCAACACCTCCTCCGTTCATACTCGATTCAAATTCACTACTATTTCCTTCATCTAAATCAGAAAATAAGGCTAAATGTCCTGTAAATTTTAAACGAATATTATCCATTCCACCATTACGATGCTTTGCTACAATAAATTCTCCCTGCCCTTCACATGGTGAGTGGTCGTCATCATCCCATTCTGTCATTCCGTAATATTCAGGACGAAAAATAAACGAAACAATATCAGCATCTTGCTCAATTGCTCCTGATTCACGTAAATCAGATAATAACGGTCTTTTTGAACCTCCACGAGTTTCCACAGCACGTGATAATTGCGATAATGCAATTACAGGAATACTCAATTCCTTTGCCAATGCCTTTAAATTTCGAGAAATAGTTGATATTTCTTGTTCACGATTTCCTGACGAACCTCCTGCAGTCATTAATTGTAAGTAATCAATCACAATTATTTTCACATCGTTCTGCGATACTAAACGTCGTGCCTTTGCACGTAAATCAAAAATAGAAAGTGCTGGTGTATCATCAATAAAAATAGGAGCATCAGAAAGTTTTTTAACCTTTACATTTAACTGTTCCCATTCATGGGGTTCTAAATTTCCTTTACGTAATTTTTCAGATGTTAAACCTGTTTCTGAAGAAATCATACGGGTAATTAATTGTACCGATGACATTTCTAATGAAAAAATAGCAACCGCATTATTAAACTGAATAGCCATATTTTTAGCCATCGAAATTACAAATGCTGTTTTTCCCATACCAGGACGGGCTGCAATAATAATTAAGTCGGAAGGTTGCCAACCCGATGTTAAAGCATCTAGTTTTGTAAAACCTGTTTGCAAACCACTCATTCCGCCTTTTCCTGAAATTTCTTGAATCCTGTTAATAGATTGCTGTACTAATGAATCGGCTTTTTCTGCTCCTTTTTTAAGATTTCCTTGAGTTACTTCAAATAATTTCCCTTCGGCTTCGTCTAATAAATCAAAAACATCAACAGTTTCATTATAAGAATTTTCAATTATTTCCGAAGAAATGGTAATCAATCTACGTTGAATATATTTTTCTAAAATAATACGAGAGTGAAACTCAATATGTGCCGAAGAGGCTACTTTTTGAGTTAAACCGATTAAGAAAAAATCACCTCCAGCTACGGCTAATTTTCCAGTCTTTTTTAATTGATTCGATACTGAAAGCAAATCAATTGGTTCAGAATTTTGAAAAAGTGTGTAAATTGCCTGATATACTTCTTGATGTCTTTTATCATAAAAAGATTCAGGGGTAAGAATATCAATTACCTCATCAATTCCTTTTTTATCAATCATCATAGCCCCCAAAACTGCCTCCTCTAGCTCTAAGGCTTGTGGCGGTAATTTTCCTTTTTCAAGATTAACAGTTCTACTGTTATTCGTTTTTCTTCCTCTGTCAGATTGAGTTCGTTCCATGGTGCAAAGATAATTTTTTCAACTGATATTTTTAGTAGCTGTCTTTAACTTTATTTATCAAAAATTAACCTACAAAAAATAGTCATTATTTTACTTAAAACCTAGTGTTTTTACCAGTAACTTTCTTATTTTTGAGGGTATGAAACAGGCTAAAATAAAAATAATTATAGCGCTCACCCTGCCTATTCAACTATTTCTTATACATTTTTTAAGCAAAAAAACACACTGGATAGAAGAGTATTATAGTAGCAGGGTTTATCCTTCTATTTCTAAAACACTACGGCTGATTTTAGGTTGGATTCCTTTTTCTGTAGGCGATATATTGGGTTTAATTTTATTATTTCTAATGATAAAAGCCTGTTACTCTTTGATTAAAAATAACTTTAAAAATAGTATTTCAAAATTTTTACAGTTTACAGGTATTTTATCGCTGCTTTATTTTTGTTTTTATGCCTTTTGGGGATTGAATTATTTTAGAGAACCTTTGGCTGAAAATTTAGGATTAAAACAAGCAAATTATAGCACGGAACAACTTATTGAAACTACGCAAAAAATTATTTTTGAATTAAATAAAACACATCTGGATATTACCCATAATGACACTATTAAAGTAACTGTTCCTCACACTCGAAAACAAATATATGGCTTAGCCACTAACGGATACAAGCAGTTAGAAAAGCAATATCCGCAGTTAAAATATCAATTTCCATCAATAAAAAGCTCGGTAGTTAGCTTATTTCAATCTTATAACGGAACTGGCGGCTATATTAACCCGATTACTGGCGAAGCACAAATAAATGACCTGCTTCCTAAAACAGGTTACCCTGCTACAACTTGCCATGAAATGGCGCATCAAATTGGTTGGGCAGCTGAAAATGATGCCAATTTTGTAGGCTTTTTGGCGGCTATTTCAAATGAAGATATATATTTTAAATATTCTGGATACAGAATGGCGTACACCTATTGTATTAACCAGGTTTATAAAAGAGATAAAAACAGCGCTAAAAAGCTAAAAAACACCGTAAATAAAGGGATTTATAAAGATTACAACGACAGTTACTTACATTGGCAGCAATTTAAAAACCCTATTGAACCGTATTTTAAAAAAGGATACAACGCTTATTTAAAGGCAAACAACCAAGTAAATGGTATAAAATCGTACAGTTATGTAGTAGATTTGCTCATTGCTTATTTTACTCAAAAAAACTAAAATTAATTACTTATTTATGAACTATTTTTCAGCTTTTGTTGCATTTTCTGCAAGCCTTATTTTACTAACTTCTTGTAATTCATCTTCCGATTTAAAAAAAGATTTCACTTGTAAAAATGATGCTTTTTATCAGGAAAACACTCTTAAAGAACAGCAAGATTTTCGAAAATACTTTACAACTTATTTTCCTGAAAATTGGAAAGTAAATTTATATTACGACACTAAAAAAACATCTATTTATGCCGCAGATACCACTGTTAATTTAACAAAAACAACGCTTATTGATGTAACATTGGTACACAATACTGTTTATATTGATAAAACTTTTGCCCAAAAAATTACAGCAGATAACAAAAAAATGGGCTTAACAGAACTTAAAACAAAGCACTTACAATTATTTAAGAAACCTTCTTATTATAGTTATGCCCAAGGAAAAAAAGGCAAATATTCCTATCATATTTTAAATACCTTTACAAAAATAAACACCGATAATTTTTTACACGTTAAAACGGAAGTTTATGGCGATTATTTGGTTACAGAACGCTTCTGCAAAGCCATCGAATTAATCGAAAAAATAAACCTAAATTAATATTTTTAGAACATTTAATAGAAAATAACATAAATAAAAACACAATGAACAAACAACATATTATCAATCGTTTTATCAAATACGTAACTATTGATACCGAAAGTAACCCTAACAACCCTGCGTTCCCAAGTTCTGAAAACCAATGGGATTTAGCAAAAGTTCTTGAAAAAGAGCTAAAAGAAATGGGAATGGAAGACGTTGAATTAGACGAAAACTGTTACCTAATGGCTACTTTACCTAGTAATTTAGACTACGAAGTGCCAACCATCGGTTTTGTTGCACATATTGATACCAGCCCTGATTTTACAGGTAAAAATGTAAAGCCTCAAATTCATGAAAATTACGACGGAAAAGATATTCTTTTAAATAAAGAAGAAAACATTGTGTTGTCTGCTGATTATTTTGAAGATTTATTACAATATAAAGGACAAACAATTATTACTACAGATGGTACTACACTTTTAGGTGCCGACGATAAAGCAGGTGTTACCGAAATTGTTTCGGCAATGGAATACTTAATCCAAAATCCTGAAATTAAACATGGTAAAATTAGAGTTTGTTTTCCTCCTGATGAAGAAGTTGGTAAAGGAGCACATATGTTTGACGTAGAAAAGTTTGGGGCTAAGTGGGCATATACCATGGACGGAAGTCAAATTGGAGAGCTTGAATATGAAAACTTTAATGCTGCAGGTGCTAAGATTACTGTAAATGGTAAAATTGTACACCCTGGTTATGCCAAAGGAAAATTAATTAATTCAATGACTATTGCTAGCGAATTAATTAATAAGTTACCTAAAAATGAAGTTCCTGAAAAAACAACAGGGTATGAAGGATTTTTTCACTTACACCACATAGAAGGTAAGGTTGAAAAAACTGTTTTACAGTATATTATTAGAGACCATGATATGGAATTATTTCTAGGTCGTAAGCAAGATATGTTAAATTTAGTATCAGAAATGAACGCTGAATTAGGACAAGATTTAATTGATATTGAAATTAAAGATCAATATTATAATATGAAGGAAAAAGTAACTCCTGTTATGCATATTGTTGATATTGCCGAAGAAGTTATGAACGATTTAGGTATTAAACCATTAATTAAAGCAATTAGAGGTGGTACTGATGGGTCTCAATTATCTTACAAAGGCTTACCATGCCCTAATATTTTTGCAGGTGGGCATAATTTTCACGGGCGTTATGAATACGTACCTGTTGAAAGTATTTTAAAAGCAACCGAAGTAATTGTTGGTATTGCTCAAAAAGTAGCAGTTAAATTCAAATAAAGAACACCCAAAATATACTTTTAAAAACGCTAGTAATATTGCTAGCGTTTTTTTTTATGCTTTTAATTAAAAATTATAAACGTTATACTAAATTGAATTCAGCATCGCATCAATAGGATAATTACGGCAAATCAAAATGCAAAATTTAAACAAATTAACGCATAAACTATTTTTTTTCACAAAAAAAACTCGATTTGTCTATTTTTTACAATTAATTTTTTGAAGAAAATTCCTTTTCTACATTTGTCGGGTATAAAAACATTCATAAAATAATACAAGTACAATGAATAGAGAAGCATTATTAAATTTAGCAAACAAATACGGTTCGCCGCTTTATGTATATGATACTGAAAAAATAATAAATCAATATAAAAATATTACCACTGCTTTCTCTAAGGTTAAAAATTTAAAAATAAACTATGCCGTAAAAGCACTTTCTAACATCAATATTTTAAAGGTTTTTAAAACCTTAAATAGTGGTTTAGATACTGTTTCTATTCAAGAAGTAAAACTAGGTTTACTTGCAGGGTTTTCTCCTAAAGATATTATTTATACACCAAATGGTGTTTCATTACAAGAAATTGAAGAAGTTTCAAAATTAGGAATTCAAATTAATATTGATAACTTATCTATATTAGAATTATTTGGGCAGAAACACCCGAAAACTCCTGTTTGTATTCGTATAAATCCGCACATAATGGCGGGTGGAAATAGTAATATTTCTGTTGGGCATATTGATTCTAAATTCGGGATTTCAATTCATCAAGTACCGCATATAAAAAGAGTTGTTGAAAATACAGGCATGCGCATTAATGGTATTCACATGCACACAGGTTCTGATATTTTAGATATTGATACTTTTATTAGAGCTTCAGATATTTTATTTGATGTTGCCCATCAATTTAATAATATTGATTTTATTGATTTCGGAAGTGGATTTAAAGTTCCTTACAAATCTGATGATATTTCTACTGATATTGTTGAATTAGGTAAAAAATTATCTGAAAGATTTAATCAATTCTGCAAAAACTACGGTAAAAATGTAACTTTAATGTTTGAACCTGGTAAGTTTTTAGTTAGCGAATCAGGAAAGTTTTTAGCAAAAGTTAATGTAATTAAGCAAACTACATCAACTGTTTTTGCAGGAATTGATAGCGGAATGAATCATTTAATTCGTCCGATGCTTTATAATTCGTACCATACTATTGAAAACTTATCGAACCCTAAAGGAAGAGAACGTTTTTATAGTATTGTTGGATATATTTGTGAAACAGATACTTTTGGTTCTAACAGACGTATTAATGAAATATCTGAAGAAGATGTTTTATGTTTCAGTAATGCTGGAGCTTATTGTTACTCAATGGCATCGAACTATAACTCAAGATTTAAGCCTGCCGAAGTAATGATTTACAAAGGAAAAGACTACTTAATTAGAAAAAGAGAAACAATGGATGATATTCTTAGAAATCAAGAGAATATTAAAATTGATTAATTACTTAATAAGAATTAAAAATACTTAAAACCTGAGCAATATTGTTCAGGTTTTTTTTATGTTTTGTATTTAAAACCTGTTTAAATTTCTTCTGAAAAAAATTATAATAGAAAAATAAGTAATCAAATCCGTCAACCTGAATTTAGTTCAGGTTCACATCCTGATTTGTATCTTATTTGATGAATTTTGATTGACTTTGAAGATAAAAAAGTTCTCGATACAATTTTTTTGAAAGAAAAAAATCACTCGAACTGACACTTTCTTTAATTTTTAAACAAACTCATTAAATAAATACAAATTATAAAAAGAAACTAAAACCCCTAGCCCCGATTGAAGCGTTTGTTTGAGCTCTTTTTTTGATTTTTCTTCAAAAAAAAGCGAGTGCGGAAAGCGGGAAATTGCTTCAAAAAATAAAAATTTCAACTAAAAAAAATCCTACTCAAATAAATGAATAGGATTTTTATATAGTTTTAATTTAAAATTCTTACTTTTCAGCAACAACCTCAAATACGATATCAGCAACAACAGCTCTGTGTAAACGTACAGCAGCGTTATATTTACCTAATCTTTTTACACTACCTCCAGTAACTTTGATAAATTTCTTATCAATAACAGTACCAGCTTTAGCTAAAGCTTCAGCAACATTAATGTTGTTTACTGAACCAAATAACTTATCACCAGAACCTACTTTAGAAGTAATTTTGATTTCATATCCTTTAACAGTTTCAGCTACAGCAGTAGCTTCTTCTACTAATTTAGCTTCTTTAAAAGCACGTTGCTTTAAGTTTTCAGCTAATACTTTTTTAGCTGAAGAAGTAGCTAATATTGCATATCCTTTAGGAATTAGGCTATTACGACCATAACCATTCTTAACAGTTACAACATCGTCTTTAAAACCTAAATTTTCTACGTCTTGTTTTAGTATCAATTCCATGTTTCTACTTCTTTATTATTTTAATAAATCACCAACGTATGGCATTAAAGCTAAGTGACGAGATCTTTTGATAGCCTGAGCCACTTTACGTTGATACTTTAATGATGTTCCTGTTAAACGTCTTGGTAAAATTTTACCTTGTTCGTTTACTAAATACATTAAGAAGTCAGCATCTTTATAATCGATGTATTTAAAACCGTTCTTTTTAAAACGACAGTATTTTGCTTCTTTTTTTGTTTCAATATCAAGCGGAGTTAAGTAACGTACTTCACCTTGCTTACTTCCTTTTGCTTGTTGATCTATAGTTGTTGACGCCATTTCTTACTTTTTTGCAGATTTAACACGTTCTCTTCTCTTTTCAGCCCACGCTTCAGCATGCTTGTCTAACTTTACAGTTAAATAACGCATAACGCTATCATCTCTTCTAAATTCTAATTCAAAAGGAGCAATAGCATCTCCAGCTACTTTGTAGTCTAATAAGTGGTAAAATCCACTTTTTTTCTTTTCAATTGGGTACGCTAATTTTTTTAAGCCCCAATCTTCTTTAGAAATCATTTCTGCACCTTTAGAAAGTAAATAGTCCTCAAACTTTTTTACTGTCTCCTTTACCTGAGTTTCAGATAAAACGGGATTCAAAATGAAAACAGTTTCGTAATGATTCATAATTGAATTGTTTAAATTTTTATAAGTCTGCAAATTTACTGTTTTTTAATTAATTTGACAAACTCTTATTCATAAAAACTTAAGATTTAAATTTTCTAAATGAAACTATAATTTCATAAATACCTATTGATAAAAATATTTTACCCAAAATAAAAGGCAACCAAGACCAACCTATTACAAACGTTTTATCTATTAAAGGATTGTAAAAATTTGTAGGAATTAAAAATTTTGTAAACCCATTCATAAAAAAACATAGCTCAGAAAAATCAAAATTCCCAAACCCGAAATCACCAACACTTGCCCAAAAGAAAAGAGCGTAAAAAATAAAGCTACCTAATAATGATACTAGTAAAGCTCTAAACCAATTTGTTCCATTCTTAGAAAACCAATATCCAACATCAAGAATAAAAACATCTATATTGTTATAACAATATTTTTTATCTTTTTTAAGTTCTTTTCTATAAGCATTAATTTCAGATGCTTTAAATTTATCTAAATCGATTTTATTATTACTCCGTTGAAGTTCATGTTTAATATTTCTTAATGTTTTTCTATCACAATTTTCGATATCTGAAATTAAAATATCATCAAAATAGGCCGTTTTATCGAAACTTGTTCTATCAATAATAACATTATAAAACTCTGTGTCTTGAAAAGAACAGATATCATTAAAAGTTGTTTCTTCTAACTTTAAAGATTTAAAACTTGAATTATTAAATCTTGTAGATTTTTTAAAATCACAATTTTGAATAATTAAATCAGTATTCAAAGCTTTCCAATTTGATAAGTAACTTTTCCCTTTAAAAGTATTATCTAAAAATTTCATTTGACAGTTTTCTTCTTCCTCTGAAAATTTATTTTCATAAAAATTAAATTTTTGGAAAGTAACATTTGTAATATCTAAATTATTTTTTATTTCATTTTTATTAAAATTAAAAACATTAGAACATGTTAAATTTGAAATACTAGCACTATTAAAAGTTGAATCTAAAATTTCTACTTTACCTTTAAAATCGGTATTATTAATTGATAATTTTGTAATACTATTTTTATTGATAGTGAATTTTTTAATAATTTCAGATCTATGAATATTTAAAGTTTCAATTTTACACTCTTGGTTAAAAGAAAGAAGATATAAATTACAACCGCTAAAGCTTAAATTATTTTTAATATTAATTTCACCTCCAAAAGAAACATTGTTAAATTTCTTGCAAGAAATAAATTCTAATGAATCATTATTGAAAGTACAATCAATAAAAATTATTGTAGAATCTTTATCATTTTTTGACTTAAAATTCACAAACTGAATACTTGAACCAAAAAAATGACAATTATTAAAACCAATTGTATTAAAATCTGAATATCTAATATCAGAAGAACCGTCAAGATTTATTCTTTTATCTGAAATTATACCGTTATTTTTAATTCGATCTTTATCTTCAATTAAATATATATTTTCAATTAACTCTTTCAGTCTAGAACCATCAATAGTTTCCATATTTTTAAATTTCTTTAGCTTTTTATTGTAAAAATAGCCTTTTTTTTCATTTTTAAATTGATGCTAAACATTTACCTTAAAAACTTGCTCAATAAAATTCTTTATACTATTTTTATTATGAAACAGAGAACAAAAGATTTAAACGTATGAGTTATAATGCAACGATAGAAGAAGAAAACAAAGAAATAGCCCACAGGTATAAAAATTTATTACAAGGAACGTATCAAACATTATCTGAAAACGATAAAAAATTAATTCGTAAAGCTTTTGATATTGCTGTTGAAGCACACTCAAAACAACGTAGAAAAACAGGTGAACCATATATTTACCATCCAATAGCGGTGGCTAAAATTGTTGCTGATGAAATTGGTTTAGGTGCTACTTCAATTGCTGCCGCACTTCTTCATGATGTTGTAGAAGATACCCATTATACCATTGACGATATGGAACGTTTGTTTGGCGAAAATATCGCCCGTATTGTTAGCGGACTTACCAAAATATCTAATTTAAAAAAGGAACAAGATTATTCTATACAGGCAGAAAATTTTAGAAAAATGCTCCTTACTTTGCACGATGATGTACGTGTAATTTTAATCAAAATTGCCGACCGCCTGCACAATATGCAAACCATGGATGCAATGCCTGGTTATAAACAGGTTAAAATTGCTTCGGAAACATTATATATTTATGCCCCTTTAGCACATCGTTTAGGGTTGTATAATATTAAAACCGAACTAGAAGATTTAGGTTTAAAATATACTGAGCCTGAAGTTTACAACAGTATTTTACTTAAAATTAAAGACAGTAAAGAAGAGCAACAAAAATATATTGATACTTTTACAGGAACCTTAAAAGAGTCATTAAATAAAGAAGGTTTTAACTACACAATTAAAGGACGTTTTAAATCTATTTATTCTATCCGAAGAAAAATGCGAAAGCAAAATGTAACCTTCGAAGAAGTATATGATAAATTTGCTATTCGTATTATTTATGAACCTACTTCTACGGATGAAAAATTTGATGCTTGGAAAATATATTCTATTGCAACTGATTTCTTTAAACCTAACCCCGCTCGTTTACGTGATTGGATTTCACAACCAAAATCAACAGGTTACGAAGCCCTTCATATTACCGTTATGGGACCGCAAGCTAGATGGGTAGAGGTGCAAATTCGTTCTCAAAGAATGGATGAAATTGCCGAAAAAGGATATGCAGCACATTTTAAATACAAGCAAGGTGCTGCAAAAGAAAATGGACTTGACGGATGGTTAAATCGTTTAAAAGAAACACTAGAAAATCAAAGTATTAACGCAGTCGATTTTGTAGAAGACTTTAAACTAAACTTATACGCTAAAGAAATATATGTTTTTACCCCAAAAGGTGATTTAAAATCACTACCAAAAAAAGCATCAGCATTAGATTTTGCCTTTGCCGTACATACCGATGTTGGTTTAAAATGCCGTGGCGCAAAAGTAAACGGAAAATTAGTTCCTTTAAGTCACATTCTTAAAAGTGGTGACCAGGTAGAGGTTCAAACCGCTACCAATAATAAACCCAATGTTCGCTGGTTAGATTTTGTAATTACCGCCAGAGCACGTACTAAAATTAAATCGGCATTAAAAGCAGAAGAAAAAATTATTGCCGAAGAAGGAAAAGCTATTTTATTTAGAAAATTACGTCATTTAAAACTAGGGTCTGGCGAAAAAATAATTAACGAACTTGCTAATTATTTCGAATTAAAAACAAGTTTCGACTTATTTTTTAGAGTAGGTAACGGCGCTATTGATAACGCAAAATTAAAAGAATTTGTTGCGCAAAGAAGTGGGCTTATTATGGGCTTTATTAAAAATACTTTTCGTCGTACTCCTACTAAAGATATTTCTGAAAAAGAAGAAGTTAACCATAAATATGATGCACTTGTATTTGGTAAAGATGAACAAACTCTTGATTATACCTTAGCTAAATGTTGCACCCCTATTGCTGGAGATAAAGTTTTTGCCTTTACAACAATAAATGAAGGACTTAAAATTCATAAAAACAACTGCCCAAATGCAATTTCTTTACAATCAAATTACGCATACCGAATTATGTCAGCAAAATGGATTGATTCAACTAAAGAAGAATTTACCGCTATTTTGCACCTGTCAGGAATTGATAATAAAGGAATAATAAACGATATAACCCGTATTATTTCTAATAGTATGGATGTTTTTATACATAGCATTAATTTTACTGGATCTGAAGGTGTTTTTGACGGGAAAATTTCGTTAAGTATCAAGAATAAAGTACAGTTAAATAAAATAATTGACGCGATGAAAAAAATAGAAGGGATACAAAAAGTAGCACGTGTTAACACATTATAATATCATTTTTAAGATACTGCTTTTTTTATCAATAAATAACTGTAAATTTGTCCGTCCGTAAATTTTTAAAAAAAATGAGTAGTTCAATCGAAAATCAAGAAGTTGTAAAAAAAGTTTTCACTACTTTTTTAGAAGAAAACAAGCATCGTAAAACACCAGAGCGTTACGCTATTTTACAAGAAATATATGTTGCGGAAGAACATTTTGATATAGAGTCACTTTATATCAAAATGAAAAATAAAAATTATCGTGTAAGTAGGGCTACGCTTTACAACACGATAGATTTACTTTTAGACTGTGGATTGGTTCGTAAACATCAGTTTGATGGGCAATCAATGGCACGTTATGAAAAAAGTTACTTCGATAAAAATCACGATCATTTAATTATGACAGATTCTGGCGAAGTAAAAGAATTTTGTGACCCTAGAATTCAAATTATCAAAAAAACAATAGAAGAAGTTTTTGATATTGATATTCACAACCACTCTCTTTATTTCTACGGAACAAAAAGAAAAAAACAATAACAACACAAATACACTTAATAACACACTAAATGGCAGTAGATTTATTACTCGGATTACAATGGGGAGACGAGGGAAAAGGTAAAATCGTAGATGTTTTAACAAGAGATTACGATATTATTGCAAGATTTCAAGGAGGACCAAATGCAGGACATACCTTAATCTTTGATGGTAACAAACATGTTTTACACACAATTCCTTCAGGGATTTTTCATAAAACCGCTTTAAATGTAGTAGGTAACGGTGTTGTAATTGACCCTGTTATCTTTAAAAAAGAATTAGAAAATTTAGACGTACATAACATCGATTATACCTCTAAATTATTAATTTCTAGAAAAGCTCACTTAATTTTACCTACCCACAGATTATTAGACGCAGCGTCTGAAACATCTAAAGGAAAAGCGAAAATTGGTTCTACTTTAAAAGGAATTGGTCCTACTTACATGGACAAAACCGGTAGAAACGGAATGCGTGTTGGTGATTTAGAGTTAGATAACTGGAAAGATAAGTACAGAGCTTTAACCAAAAAGCATTTAAGTATGCTTAGCTTTTTTGATGTTCAAGTAGAGTATGATTTAGACGAATTAGAAGCTGAATTTGACTTAGGTATTGAAAAATTAAGAACATTACAGTTTATTGATTCTGAAGAGTATTTAAACAGTGCAATTAAAGCTGGAAAAACAATTTTAGCTGAAGGAGCGCAAGGTTCTTTATTAGATATTGACTTTGGAACCTATCCGTTTGTAACCTCTTCTAATACAACTGCCGCTGGTGCTTGTACTGGTTTAGGAATTGCTCCTAACAGAATTGGAGATGTATTCGGAATATTCAAAGCCTACACAACTCGTGTTGGTTCTGGTCCTTTCCCTACTGAATTATTCGATGAAGATGGTGCTGAAATGGCTAAAGTTGGGCATGAATTTGGAGCTACAACTGGTCGTGCAAGACGCTGCGGATGGTTAGATTTAGTTGCCTTAAAATATGCAGTTGATGTAAATGGAGTTACCAAGTTAATGATGATGAAAGGAGATGTTCTTTCAGGATTTGACACTTTAAAAATCTGTACTTCATATAATTATAAAGGCGAAGAAATTACACATTTGCCTTATAATATTGAACCTGAAAATGTAACTGTAAACTATACAGAATTCAAAGGATGGGAAGATGATTTAACAAAAATGACAACGGCTGACCAGTTACCTAAAAACTTATTAGACTATGTTGCTTTTATTGAAAAAGAAACAGGTGTTTCAATAACAATTGTATCTGTAGGTCCAGACAGAATGCAAACAATTAATAGATAAATTTATTTCTATTTTACATAAAAAGCCTTCATCAAAAAAGATAAAGGCTTTTTTTTATATGTATTAAAAATTATTTTTTAGATAGAATTTCTTGCCCAAATTGATGACACAATGCTAATGTTTCTTCTACATCATCAATGGTAGTTTTTGGGTTGATTAAACACATTCTTAAAACAACCTGCTTATTTAAAATAGTCGTTACTAAGAATGCTTCTTTAGATTCCATTACCTTTTTAGAAATTTCATTATTTAATGCATCAATTTCTTTTTCTGATAAATTAGCTCCAATCGGATGGTATCTAAAATTAATAATCGCTAAGGTTGCTGGCGAAACAATTTCCCAATCCCTACTTTTACGCAACACTTTTTCAACTCTGTCTGCTAAATCAATATTATAAGTTACCGCTTTTTTGAACGTATCTAATCCGTATGTTTTTATCGACATATAAAATTTTAATGCTCTAAAACGACGGGTTAATTGAATTCCATAATCATAAAAATTAATTTCAGATTCATTCCCCTCAATATCACGTAAATACTCTGGTTTTTCACTAAAAGTTCCGCTTAACCAAGATGCATCTTTTACCAATAAACAGCCTATTTCATAAGGTTGATAAAACCATTTATGTGGGTCTACGGTTAAAGAATCAGCTCTTTCAATACCTCTTAATGCTTTTACGCCTTTTTCAGATAAAATAGCAGCGCCACCGTAGGCTCCATCAATATGAAACCATAAATTTTCAGCTTCACAAATATCAGCAATATCATCTAAAGGATCAACCGTTCCTGTGTTTGTTGTTCCTGCCGATGCAATAAAACAAAAAGGTTGTAACCCCTCTAAACGATCTTTAGCAATGGCATTTTTTAATTTATTAATGCTTATTCTAAATTCAATATCGGTAGGTAAAATACGAATTTGTTCTTTTTTAAAACCTAAAACTCGAATTGCTTTAATATTAGAAGAATGCGCTTGGTCAGACAGATAAATAACAGCTTTCGAAAAATCATCGCCACATTTTATACGTCGAGCCGTTGCTAATGCCGTTAAGTTTGCCATAGAACCACCGCTTGTAAAAATACCGCCACCTTTTTCAACAGGAAAATCGTACATTTTTAATAACCAGTTCATCGTTACAATTTCTAATTCTGCCGCAGCAGGAGAAACTACCCAACCTCCTGAAAAAATATTAAAACCAGTAGCCAAACTATCTGCCATGGTGCTAATAAAATTACTTGGTCCTGGCACAAATGAATAGGCTTTAGGATGCGAAATAACCGTACTATTCGGTATTACATTATCAATTACAAAATCTAGAACTTCTGTTGGATTCGTACCTTTTTCAGGAACTTCTTCTAAAAACAAATCGTCCATTTCTTGACGTGTTGCCGAGGTTACAGGTTTTTTATTCTCTAAAGTATCCCAATGTTCAGCAATTAGATCTACTATTTTATAACCATAAGATTTCATTTCTTCTAAGGATAAATCAAAATGGGCGCTCATAAATGTATCTTTTTTATTATTTCCGCAAAATTAACCTTTAAATAGAAGCTTGCTGAGTTTTTTTTTGAATAATTTTATTGATTTATTAAGAAATATAGCGCCTTCTTTTCATTATTTTTGCTATCTAAAATCGTTTCATTTGAAAAAGTTATTTCTTTTCAGTTTTTTAATTATATCAATAGCTAGTTTTTCTCAAGCAAAAAAAATCAAGATACTTTCTACACAGCTAAGTACCACCGATCAAGAAAAATATCCTGATGCCACCATTCTTATAGGTAATGTAAAAATGGCACACGAAGGAGCTACACTCGAATGTAAAAGAGCCTTACTTTATCAAAAAGAAAACATTTTTAAAGCCTTAGGAGAAGTTATTATTGAACAAGGCGATAGTATTATTCAATACAGTGATTTTGTACTTTATAACGGAAACACTAAAAAAGCAACCTCTTGGGGAAATGTTGAAATTAACGATAAAGAAATGAAGCTAAGTACCGATACACTTCATTTTGACAGAAAAAATCAACTTTTATATTATCCTAACCGAGGTACAATTCGCGACAAAAAAAACGTACTAAAAAGCATCCGAGGAACGTATTTTTTAAAAGAAAAAAAGTTTACCGCCAAATCAAAAGTTAGCGTTGTAAACCCTCAAAATAAGCTAGAATCTGACCATTTAGACTATTATACCAACTCAAATTTAGCCTATTTATACGGTGCAAGCACCATTACAAATTTAAAAGATAGTACCAAGGTATATTGTGAACGTGGTTTTTATAACACCAATACTGATGTGGCTTATTTTGTGAAAAATGCCAAGCTATTTTTAAAAGAACGCACCATTTCTGCCGATAGTTTATACTATGATAAACGCCAAGGTTTTGCCTCGGCAACCAATAACATCAAGGTAATTGACACAGTTCAAAAAATGGTAACCAAAGGTAATTATGCCGAATTATATGAAAAGAAAGATTCGCTTTTCATTATTGATAAAGCCGTGGCTATTAACGCTATTGATAAAGATTCAATGTATGTTGCTGGTGATAAAATTTTATTAACAGGTAAAACTAATAATAGAATTATTCGAATTTTTAACAATGTGAAAATTTTCAAATCAGACTTGCAAGGAAAATGTGATTCTATTCATACAAGCCAAGTTTCAGGGCTTACCAGAATGTTTAAAAATCCTATTTTATGGTCTGGAAAAAATCAAATTACAGGCGATAGTATTCAGTTAAAAAACAATACTGTTACCAATAAATTAGACTCTTTGAAAGTTTTAAAAAATGCTTTTATGATTCAAAAAGACTCGTTATCTGAAGATGATTTTAATCAGATAAAAGGACGAAATATTTACGGTAAATTTGAAAAAAGCAAGTTAAAAACCATGCTTGTAAAAGGAAATGCCGAATCGTTGTATTATAACAGAAACGAAAACACCAAAAAATTAGAAACCGTTACCAAAGAAATTGCCAGCGATATTGAATTTACCTTTGCTGAAAATGAAATTATAGAAACGAAATATTTTAAATTATCCGAAGGAAAAACATTTCCTCCCTCTGAATTCCCATCCGAAGAAAAAAAATTCAGAGGCTTTATTTGGCGTAGCGATGAGCAACCTTTAAGCGTTGATGATCTTTTCAAAAAAGATAAAAAACCCTTGACTTCTATAAAAAAAATCATCAAAAATGATACCGCTGTAAAAAAGGTAAAAAAACAGTATTTAAAAGCACAATTCAAAAAAAGTGCGCCTAGAAAACAACTTTTAAGAAAAATTAAATAGCCGTATAAAGATGAAAAACGATTTTTTAAAATACCAAGGACAAACAACACCACATCCTTTAGCTATTGAAATTTCTCACGCAAAAGGAAGCTATATTTACGATGAAAAAGGTAAAAAAATGCTCGATTTCGTAGCTGGAGTTTCGGCAAATAGCCTCGGGCATAATCATCCTAAAGTTACCCAAGCTATTAAAAAACAGCTCGATTCTTATACCCATGTTATGGTTTATGGCGAGTTTATTCAGCAACCACAATTAGATTTATGCAAGGCTTTGGCAAAAACATTACCTGAAAATTTATCGTCGGTTTACTTGGTAAATTCAGGAACAGAAGCAACCGAAGGCGCTTTGAAATTAGTAAAACGCTTTACAGCAAGGACTGAAATTATTGCCGCTAAAAACGGATATCACGGAAATACCCAAGGAGCAATGAGCGTTTGTGGAGCCGAAGCTCAAAATAGAGCCTTTCGCCCTTTAATTCCTGGTGTAAAGTTTATCGAATTTAATAATGAAATCGATTTAGATAAAATTACCACAAAAACGGCAGGCGTTATTTTAGAAACCATCCAAGGTGGAGCTGGTTTTATCGAACCTAAAAATGATTATTTATCAAAAGTAAAAAAACGCTGTGAAGAGGTTGGCGCTTTATTAATTTTAGATGAAATTCAAACAGGTGTTGGGCGTACGGGTAAATTCTGGGGATTTGAAAATTACAATGTTATTCCTGATATTATTATTACAGGAAAAGGCTTAGGCGGCGGTATGCCAATTGGCGCTTTTATTGCATCTTTTGATGTAATGAATTGCTTAAAAGAAAACCCTAAATTAGGACATATTACTACTTTTGGTGGGCATCCTGTAATTGCCAGTGCTGCTTTGGCAACTGTTGACGAAATTACATCGTCAAATCTTATTAAAGAATCCCTACGAAAAGAAGCGATTATTAGGGATAAATTTAAAAACCATAAAGCTATTAAAGAAATTCGAGGAAGAGGTTTAATGCTTGCTTTAATAGTAGAATCACCTGAAATTGCCTCAAAAATAATTTTGAATTGCTTAGATAAAGGCCTGATTTTATTCTGGCTACTTTTTGAAGGAAGCGCTATAAGAATCACTCCTCCATTAACTATTTCAGATGATGAAATTAAAGAAGGATGTGATTTAATTTTAAATGAACTTAATAATATTTAAGTTGAAAAAAATCGCAATTTCTTTTATTCTTCATAGGTTTCACTCTAAAAAAGATAAAAAAATTGCGATTTATAATTAAAAGCCTGTTTAAATTTCATCGCGTCGGTCAACCTGAATTTATTTCAGATTCGCATCCTGATTTTCCGTAGTTCTCCTGTTGATGTGATACTGAAATAAATTCAGTATGACGTTTATCTCTTTAAAAAAACACTTTCTTTAAAATTTAAACGACTCTAATAATTTTAAATAGCTTAATTAAACCAAAAATTCAAATAAATTAGGTTTATCATTTAAATATTCTCCATAGAAATTAAGCGCTTTCATTCTTGCAATTAAAGGCGCTAAATCTTCTTTTTTTACCAATTCAATTCCAACCACGGCTGGTGCATTTTCTTTACTCGATTTTTTAGAATATTCGAAAAAAGTAATGTCGTCATTTTTACCTAAAACATCCATTAAAAAATCTTTTAACGCACCTGCTCTTTGCGGAAATCGAATGATAAAATAATGTTTTAATTCACTATATAATAAGGCACGTTCTTTAATTTCGGCAGTTCTAGCAATATCGTTATTACTTCCGCTAACTACACAAACAACATTTTTACCTTTAATCTCTTCGGCAAAAAAATCTAAAGCTGTTATAGTTAACGCTCCTGCAGGTTCTACCACAATGGCTTCTCTGTTGTATAAATCTAAAATTGTTTGACATACTTTTCCTTCAGGAACGGTAATCATATCGTGTAAATTTTCTTTACAAATATCGAAGGTTAAATTCCCTACTTGTTGTACTGCCGCACCATCGATAAATTTATCAATTTTAGCTAATTTTATATTTTTATTTGCCTCAATCGAAGTTTTCATAGACGCTGCTCCTGCTGGTTCTACGCCGATAATTTTGGTTGTTGGTGACAATAATTTAAAAATACTCGACACCCCAGATGCCAAGCCTCCACCGCCTACGGGAACAAATACGTAATCAATAATTTCTTTAGATTGCTCGATAATTTCTAAACCAACGGTTGCCTGTCCTTCAATAATTTTTTGATCATCAAAAGGATGCACAAATGTTTTTTCTAAAGTATCGCAAATATTTTTTGCATATTTATAAGCATCATCAAACGTATCGCCCGATAATTGAATATCAACATAATCGCCACCAAACATTTTTACCTGCGCTACTTTTTGCTTTGGCGTAGGTGCTGGCATTACAATTGTACCGTGAATTTGAAGTTTTTTACACGCAAAAGCAACTCCCTGCGCATGGTTTCCAGCACTTGCACAAACAATTCCGTTTGCTCGTTGTACTTGTGTTACCGAGTTCATTTTATTATAAGCGCCTCTAATTTTGTACGATCTTACCTGTTGTAAATCTTCTCTTTTTAAGAAAATATTTGCGTTATATTTTTCAGAATAAATATAATTATTTAATAGCGGAGTTTCTATAGCCACACCTTTTAGTGTAGCTACAGCCTCCCTTACCGCTTTTATTGTTGGTGAATATATGGTTTGTGTTTGCATATTTTTAATGAAAAACTACGGCTTCTTTTTCTTGTTCTTGAGTTATTGTTTTCATTGCCGTCATTGATGCTCTTAGTGTTTTACCAATTGCTTCAATCGGATGATTTTTAATTTCCGTATTTACAGCGATTAACGCTAAATTATCGACTTCGTTCGAATTTGTCGCTGAATTTTTAAACGCTTTACCGATAAGATTGGTATCAACAGTTTTCATAAAATCAACTAATAATGGTTTTGCGGCGTGGTCAAATAAATAACAGCCATATTCAGCAGTATCAGAAATAATACGGTTCATTTCGTATAATTTTTTTCTAGCAACCGTGTTTGCAATTAAAGGCAATTCGTGTAACGATTCGTAATATGCCGATTCTGCTTTAATTCCTGACGCTACCATGTTGTCGTAAGCTAACTCTACTCCTGCTCTTACAAAGGCAACCATTAAAGTTCCGTGGTCAAAAAATTCTTGATCGCTAATTTCTGCAGATGTAGCTGCTGTTTTTTCAAAAGATGTTTTACCTGTTTCGGCTCTCCAAGACAATAAATTTACGTCGTCATTTGCCCAGTCTTCCATCATTGTTTTAGAAAAATGTCCCGACATAATATCGTCCATATGCTTTACAAACAACGGTGTCATAATTGTTTTTAACTCTTCTGAAATTTCAAAAGCTTTAATTTTTGCAGGGTTTGATAAACGATCCATCATGTTGGTAATTCCTCCATGTTTTAGAGCTTCGGTAATCACCTCCCAACCGTATTGAATTAATTTAGATGCGTAACTAGGCTCAATTCCTTTTTCAATCATGCTATCAAAAGATAAAATTGAAGCCGTTTGTAAAACACCACATAAAATAGTTTGTTCGCCCATTAAATCTGACTTTACCTCAGCCACAAATGACGATTCTAAAACTCCTGCTTTGTGTCCTCCTGTTGCCACTGCGTATGCTTTTGCTTGAGCCCAGCCTTTATTTTCAGGGTCATTTTCTGGGTGAACTGCAATTAAAGTTGGCACACCGAAACCTCTTTTATATTCCTCTCTTACTTCTGTTCCAGGGCATTTTGGAGCCACCATAATTACAGTTAAATCTTCACGGATTTGCATTCCTTCTTCCACAATATTAAAACCATGCGAATACGATAAAGTAGCACCTTTTTTCATTAAAGGCATTACCGTATTTACAACTCTTGTGTGCTGTTTATCTGGCGTTAAATTTAAGACTAAATCGGCAGTAGGAATTAAGGCTTCAAAAGTATCAACATTAAAATTATTTTCAGAAGCATTTTTAAAAGAGGCTCTTTTTTCTTGAATTGCTGCGCTACGTAACGCGTAAGAAACATCTAAACCTGAATCTCTCATGTTTAAACCTTGATTTAAACCTTGTGCTCCACAACCGATAATAACTACTTTTTTTCCTTCTAATGCTTTTACACCTTCAGAAAATTCTGAAGCTTCCATAAATCTGCATTTTGCTAATTGTTCTAATTTGCCTGCTAACGATAATGTATTGAAATAATTTGTTGCCATTTTTATAGTATTTTTTTAATATTTTATCTAATTAGTTCACTGATAATAAGTTTGAAATCCTCATTTCATCTTTGGTAATTGCAATACGCCCTGAACGCACAAACTGCATAATTCCATGTTTATCTAAAGTATGATATAAGGCTTCAATTTCTTCTTTTGTTCCTGATTTTTCAAGCACAAAAAAATCTTTATTGATATTGATAACTCTCGATTTACTACTGTTTATAATTGTTTGAATTTCATCATTTTCAAGCAACGACTTTGAACTTAATTTAAACAAACAAGATTCTTGATAAATCGTATTTTCATCGGTATGATAATACGATTTAATCACCTCAACTTGTTTTTCAATTTGCCTGATGATTTTTTTAATTTGTTCTTCGGATACTTTTACAAGCAATGTAATTCTTGAAACGCTTTTTATTTCTGATTTAGAAATATTCATGCTTTCAATATTGATATTTCGTCTTAAAAAGATTCCTGAAATTCTATTCAACAATCCTACATTATTTTCTGTATAAACAGAAACGGTATATGTTTGTTTATTTTCCATGTTTTCTATAATTACGATAATCTTATATCTGAAACTGATGCTCCTGTTTCTATCATCGGAAACACATTATTTTCTTTTTCTACGCAAACCTCTAAAAAGTAAGCATCTTTTGATGCCATCATTTCTTTAACACTACTTGCTAAATCTTCTCTTTTGGTAACTCTTTTCGCATCAATGCTATATCCTTTTGCGATTGCCACAAAATCAGGATTTGTCATTTCTGTTGATGCATATCTTTTATCAAAAAATAGTTGTTGCCATTGGCGAACCATTCCTAAAAATTCGTTGTTAAGTACAACAATTTTCACCGCTGTTTTATTTTGTAAGATAGTTCCTAATTCTTGAATGGTCATTTGAAAACCACCATCACCAGCAATCATTACAACTTCTCTTTCTGGCGCTCCCATTTTCGCCCCAATTGCGGCAGGCAATGCAAATCCCATGGTTCCTAATCCACCAGAGGTAATATTACTTTTTGTTTTGTTAAATTTGGCATAACGACAGGTGAACATCTGGTGTTGCCCAACATCAGAAACAATAATGGCATCACCTCCAGAAGCGATATTTATTTCCTTTAAAACCTCCGCCATAGTTAAACCATCTTTTGATGGAAATAAATCTTCTTTTTTTACTTTATCATATTCAATGGCTTCTAATTTTGTAAATTCTTCCAGCCATTTATCATGCTTATTTTGGTTGATTAACGGTAAAATTTCGGCTAAACTTTCTTTAACATCGCCTAAAACAGGCACATCAGCTTTTACATTTTTATCGATTTCGGCTGGGTCTATTTCAAAATGAATAACCTTTGCTTGTTTTGCATATCTATTTAAATCGCCAGTAACACGGTCATCAAAACGCATTCCTACGGCAATTAAAACATCGCATTCATTGGTTAATTTATTGGGTGCATAATTTCCGTGCATTCCAACCATTCCAACATTTAACGGGTGTTCTGTTGGCAATGCCGATAACCCTAAAATTGTCCAAGCCGATGGAATATTTGCTTTTTCAATAAAATCTTTAAATTCTTGTTCTGCTTGTCCTAAAATAACGCCTTGTCCGAAAACAATTAATGGTTTTTTAGCCGAATTTATTAATTTAGCTGCCTCTTGAACTTGCGTTATTTCAACCGCTGGTTTTGCTTTATAACTACGTACAGAAGTACATTTTTTATATTCAAAATCGAAGGTTTCAAACTGAGCATCTTTAGTAATATCAATTAAAACAGGTCCTGGTCGTCCTGATTTTGCGATGTAAAAAGCCTTTGCAAAAACTTCAGGAATTTCAGAAGCTTTTGTAATTTGATAATTCCACTTGGTTACAGGCGTTGAAATACCAACAATATCAGTTTCCTGAAAAGCATCAGACCCTAATAAATGTGATGCTACTTGCCCTGTTACGCAAACCATTGGCGTAGAATCTATTTGTGCATCAGCAATTCCTGTAATTAAATTGGTAGCTCCAGGTCCTGAAGTTGCTAGTGCTACTCCTACTTTTCCTGTTGCTCTTGCAAAACCTTGCGCAGCGTGTGTTGCTCCTTGTTCATGTCGAGTTAAAACATGATTTATTTTGTCTTCATATTTATACAGTTCATCATAAACAGGCATAATTGCACCGCCAGGATACCCGTAAATTAAATCTGCTCCTTCTTCAAGTAAGCATTTTACAACGGCTTCTGCTCCTGAAATATGTACTTTTTCTGTTGATACTGTTTTAGGCTGTGTTTGTGTTTTTGTATTCATAATTTCAGGGATTAAAAAGCATCGGTAACACATCCTTTTGATGCTGATACTACTGATTTTGCGTATTTATATAAAATTCCTTTTTTGTGTTTTAATTCTGGTGCAACCCAATTTTTTCTTCTATCTGCTAATTCTTGTTCAGAAAGTAAAACATTTATTGAGTTATCTTCGGCACTAATTTTAATTTTATCACCTGTTTTTAAAAGTGCGATATTTCCTCCTGATTGTGCTTCAGGTGTTATGTGTCCTACCACAAAACCGTGTGTTCCTCCAGAAAAACGACCATCGGTAATTAAAGCTACCGATTTTCCTAAACCAGCACCCATAATTAATGATGTTGGTTTTAACATTTCAGGCATTCCTGGTCCTCCTTTTGGTCCTACATATCGAATAACAACCACATCGCCTCTTTCAACTTCTCCGTTTGATATTCCTGTATTTGCTTCTTGTTCGCTATTATAAACAACTGCTTTTCCTTCAAAAAGTAACCCTTCATTCCCTGAAATTTTAGCGACAGCTCCTTCCGCAGCTAAATTCCCATAAATTATTTGAATATTTCCTGATGTTTTTAACGCTTTATCTTTCGGATGAATTACATCTTGTGCTTCAAATTCCATTGGTGTAACATCGGCTAAATTTTCGGCTAATGTTTTTCCTGTAACTGTTAAACAATCGCCATGTAAATAGCCATTATCTAACAAATATTTCATAATTGCAGGGGTTCCTCCAACCGAATGTACATCTTCCATTAAGTATTTTCCTGAAGGTTTTAAATCGGCAATTAATGGAGTTCTATCACTTACTTTTTGAAAATCATCTAAGGTAAAATCAATATCAGCAGCGTGAGCAATTGCTAAAAAGTGCAATACCGCATTGGTCGAACCTCCCAAAGCATTTACAAGTGCAATGGCATTTTCTATGGATTTTTTAGAGATAATATCCAACGGTTTTAAATCTAATTCTAATAAATTTTTAATTGCCAAAGCGGTTCTTTCAGCTTCGGATAATTTATTCGGATTTTCCGCAGGAATTGACGAATTATACGGTAATGAAAACCCCATACATTCAATTGCCGAAGCCATAGTATTTGCGGTGTACATTCCGCCACAAGCTCCTGCCCCAGGAATAGCTCTTTTGATAATTTCTTTATATTCGTCTTCGTCAATTTCACCTGCAACTTTTTGTCCTAAAGCTTCAAATGCCGATACAATATTTAATTTTTTTCCTTTATAATTCCCTGAAGCGATTGTTCCGCCGTACATCATAATTGACGGACGATTTAAACGCAACATGGCAATAACAGCACCAGGCATATTTTTATCGCAACCAACTACGGAAACTAGTGCATCGTAACTCTGTGCGTTCATGACTATTTCAATAGAATCGGCAATAACATCTCTTGACGCTAATGAATAATTCATTCCTGAAGTTCCCATAGAAATTCCATCAGAAACACCAATTGTATTAAAACCCAAACCGACTAAACCTGCAATTTTTGTTTCAATTTTAACTTCTGATGCCAAATTATTCAAGTGCATATTACACGGATTTCCGTCATATCCTGTACTTGCAATTCCGACTTGAGCTTTACTCATATCTTCTTCGGTTAAACCCACGGCATAAAGCATTGCTTGAGAAGCTGGTTGCGATTCGTCTTGTGTTAACCTGCTACTGTGTTTGTTTAATTTCATTTTATTTCTTTTTAATCTCTTTTAATCTAAATCGTACTGCTTATACTTTTTAAAGCAATTATTACTATTGTTAAAGTGGATAATCAAAATTATTTTATTGTATTTTAATAACTATCTTTTTTCTGATTATTTAATGATACTCAACAGCTTAATCAAAAACACAACCAGCTAAAAAACAACTAATTACCAATTAAATTATATACTATTCAATACTTTAAATTCCTGCTATAAAAACAGTAATTAACAAATACATAGCTTTTTATTTAAAAACTCATATATTATATGGCTAACAAAAAAAGCTTCCTAAAATAGGAAGCTTTTTAATTTATAAAAAATAAAATACACTTCCTTATCCTTGTGAAATAATCACAACGACAATAATAGAAATAATATTTAAAATTTGTTTTTTCATTTAATATCGCAAAGATGCGTGTTTTTTATTAAATTATCCTAAATAAAAATCAATATTTTAGATAAAACACATATTTTACGAAATTCTTAATTTAAGCAATAATTTTAACTTTTTTTTCTTGTAAATTAACCAAATGTGACTAATTACAAAGTATATTATAATTTATAATAGTTTTTTTTAGATATAAAATAAAGTAGCGACTAAAAAACAGGTGTTTTTTATTGATTTAAGTAATATTTTCTTAATTTAAACAGCGCATGTTCATATTTTGATTGGCAACTTTCAATATTTCCTTCAAAGCGTATTTCTTTTTTTACTCCAAAACAAAAAAGACCTTTACCTTTCGCCATTCGTCCTAATTTACGTGCTGCTTTAGCTGATAACTTTTCATAAAGAGGTGTTACAATTTCACATTGTTCTATTTTCGTGTTTTTAACATCCCATTGTTTTGCTTGTTCTCCTTTTAGTATTTTTTCAGAAAAAAGAATATTTTTAAGGAGTGGAAAATAATATTTCAACACATTTTTAGAGCCTTGATTTGCAAACCAAATAATTTCTTTATTTCTGATAATAATTTTCCGAATAAAATAATTATCAATTTTAGAAAACTGCGTTGCCACGATAGCCATTATTCCTACGGAAATTATTTCGTGTCCGTTCTTTTTTCGAGCCTTATCAAACCATCGATAAAAATCACGAATTTGACTTATTTTTTGATATTTTAAATAACCGTCATTTATAGAAAGATTATAGGTATTAGCTTTTTCCCAGATTTTTGTATTTCTTTTTCTGTCTTTTTTAAGCCAACAGCCTTTACAAAGGATATTTTTATTGGTTACTTTTTTGTAGCTTCTTAAATTTTTCCATTCTTGAGAAAAGCCATTATAAGCATTTAAAATAAGTAAAAAAAATACGGCGCTAAATAGCTTTTTCATTATTATTTACAGCTATTTTTAGTTCATAATTCGTACTTCTTCCGCCACTTTTTTCTTTCTGTAATATTTCTTTTTTGATAAGATTTTGAATATCTCTTAGTGCCGTATCTTGAGAGCATTTACATATTTTCCCCCATTTAGAAGTCGTTAATTTTCCGTCAAAACCATCAAGTAATTTATTTAGCATTTTATGTTGCCGTTCATTAAGAATAATTTTAGAATTTAATTTCCAAAATTCTGCTTTTATTAAAATTTTAGATAATAATTCTGACGTTGATTCAAAAGAGTTTTTTAAACATTCTAAAAACCAAAGTATCCAATCGGTAATTTCAGAATTTCCTTTTTGTGTTTTTTCTAAAATGTCATAATATTGCTTTCTTTCAATTCGTATTTGAGAAGACATACTATAAAATCGTTTCGCGCTATTATCGGAACGAGCAAGTAGCATTTCGGTAATTGCTCTGGTAATTCTTCCGTTTCCATCTTCAAAAGGATGAATTGTAATAAACCATAAATGTACAATTGCCGATTTTAAAACTGGGTCTGTTTCATTTTCCGTTTCTATCCAGTTAATTAAATTTTCTATTTCAGAAGCTATTCTATCTGAATTTGGAGCTTCAAAATGTATTTTTTCTTTGCCCATTGCTCCCGAAATAACTTGCATTGCCCCTGTCGTATCTTTTCTCCAATCTGCGACTATAATTTTATACATATTACTCCATCCTGTTGGAAATAAAGAAGAATGCCAACCGAATAATCGCTCTTTTGTTATTGGTAAATCATAACGCTGTGTTGCATCAAGCATCATTTCAACTATTCCATCAATATGTCTTTCTGATTCTATAGCTCCAGCTAATTCGATACCTAATCTTCGTGCAACAGAAGAACGAACTTGTTCTAAATCTAAAATTTCGCCTTCTATTTCAGAAGATTTAACAATTTCAAGAGTTATGGTATTTAAAACAGCTTCATCTTGTAAATCAAAACCAAGAGATTCCATTTTCCCTAATAATCGACCTTGTAAATTTCTTGTTTCAGCTAATTTAGCTGAAATCAATTTTTCATTCCAAGTAAAATTTGTCCAATTATCTTTTTCGTGTATGTAAATATTTTTTATTCTCTGCATAATATGCGGTAAAAATAACAATTATTCTCCGCAATTAAAACTATCTCTGCATATATTACGGAGAAAAAACAGCTTATTCTCCGCAAGTGTATTTTTTTACTTGGTATCTTACATCTTATTTTATTGAAAAAATCCCGTACTAAAAAGCACGGGATTTCATTATATTTTTCAAAAAATCAAATTATTCATTAACCAGAAACCACTTTATACCACTTTATATAATAGTACTTTGTCCCATGTGAATATTTTTAAAATTGATATTGCTATCCTCTTTATTATAAATATAATCAGCAATAAAATCACCAACCTTACTTGTTCCAAAATTCTTGTCAGAAGCAATATCTTGAGTCGTTATTCCTAACTCTAACGATTTATCAACAGCCGCTTCTACAACAAACGACTCTTCATGTAAACCTAAATGTTTCAACAACATCGCTGCCGATAAAATAGCCGCTAACGGATTGGCAATATCTTTTCCTTTTGCCTGTGGAAATGAACCGTGAATTGGCTCAAAAAGTGCATTTTCTTTTCCGATAGATGAAGAAGCCAATAAACCGATAGAACCACCAATTACACTTGCTTCATCCGATAAAATATCGCCAAATAAATTTTCAGTTAAAAGAACATCGAACTGCTTCGGGTTTAAAATTAATTGCATCGCTGCATTATCAACAAAAATAAAATCAAGTGCTACATCAGGGTATTGTTTTGCTAAAGCAGTAACTGTTTTACGCCATAATCTTGAAGTTTCTAAAACGTTTGCCTTGTCGACTAACGTTAATTTTTTACGTCTGTTTTGTGCTGCTTTAAAAGCCAAATGCGCAATGCGTTCAATTTCGAATACAGAATAAGAACAGCTATCAGAAGCCGTTTGTTTATCGTCACTTAATTCTTTTGTTCCGAAGTAAATTCCGCCCGTTAATTCTCTATAAATAGTAATATCAGTCCCTTGGATAATTTCTCTTTTTAAGGGAGAATTATCAATTAATTGACTGTATGCTTTTACAGGACGCTCGTTACAAAAAAGCCCTAATTCTTTTCTTAATTTTAACAAACCTTGCTCTGGGCGCACCGTTGCAGTAGGATCGTTATCATATTTAGGATCACCAATAGCGCCAAATAAAATAGCATCACTTTTTTTACATAAATCAATGGTTTCTTCTGGCAACGGATTTCCCGTTTTATCAATAGCGCAAGCACCCATTAAAGCCTCTTTAAACATAAAGGTATGATCATACACATTTGCCACAGCTTTTAACACTTTTTGTGCCTGAGCAGTTACTTCTGGACCAATACCATCCCCTGGAATTACAGCGATATTAAATTTCATCTTTTATATTTTATAATGAAGCCTCAAAAGCTTCTATTTTATCTTTTTTACTTACTAAAAAATCAATATCATCATAGCCATTAATCATACATACTTTTTTATATGGATTAATTTCAAAACTACGCGTACCAACAGCTGTTTTAATCTCTTGATTTTCTAAGTCAATAATAACACTTGTCGTTGGA
Organism: Tenacibaculum dicentrarchi; assembly: GCF_900239345.1. Lineage (GTDB taxonomy): Bacteria > Bacteroidota > Bacteroidia > Flavobacteriales > Flavobacteriaceae > Polaribacter > Polaribacter dicentrarchi. The sequence continues at coordinate 68,088 of NZ_OESZ01000047.1, forward strand.
TTTTCAGTGATTTTTTTCAATATTTTTTTTAAATACTCTTCGGATACCTGCACAGGTAAAATTCCGTTATTCAAAGCGTTCCCTTTAAATATATCGGCAAAAAAGCTACTAACCACTACTTTAAACCCGTAGCCAGACAACGCCCAAGCCGCATGTTCTCTACTCGAACCACAGCCAAAATTATCGCCAGCAATTAAAATACTTCCTTTATAATTTTTATTATTTAAGATAAATTCTTCGTTTACGCTTCCATCTTTATGAAAACGCCAATCTCTAAAAACATTATCGCCAAAACCTTTTTTATCAGTCGCTTTTAAAAAACGAGCAGGAATAATTTGATCGGTATCTACATTTTCTGTTAGCAACGGAACCGCTGTATCGGTTAATTTTATAAATTTTTCCATTTTAATTTAACTGTTTTGTAATATCAATAATTTTTCCTGCAACAGCAGTTGCTGCGGCAATTAATGGGCTTGCTAAAATAGTTCTAGACCCTTGCCCTTGCCTACCTTCAAAATTTCTGTTAGAGGTAGAAACGCAATATTCACCTTCCGGAATTTTATCATCATTCATTGCCAAACAAGCCGAACAGCCAGGCTGACGCAGTTCAAAACCAGCAGTTTCAAAAATAGTTTTTAAACCCTCCGCTTCAATTTGTTTTGCCACTTTTTGCGACCCTGGCACTAACCAAGCATTTACATTTTGTGCTTTATGCTTTCCTTTTACGTAATTTGCAACTTCTCTAAAATCTTCAATTCGAGAATTTGTACAACTTCCGATAAACACGTAATTTATTTTTTTGTCAATTAAACTTTCGCCTTTTTGAAAGTTCATGTAAGATAATGATTTTTCAAAAGAAGCATCATTTTCCTGCGGAATATTTTCAGTTATTTTAATTCCCATTCCTGGGTTTGTTCCGAAGGTTATCATCGGCTCAATATCTTCAGCGTTTAACGTATATTCCTTATCAAAAGTAGCATTTGTATCGGTTTTTAAGGTTTTCCAATAAGCTACTTTTGTATCAAAATCTTCGCCTTTTGGAGCAAATTCTTTTCCTTTTACGTAGTCAAAAGTAGTTTTATCAGGAGCAATCATTCCGCCTCTTGCACCCATTTCAATACTCATATTACAAACCGTCATTCTGCCTTCCATCGACATTTCTTCAAAGACATTTCCTGCATATTCGCAAAAATACCCTGTCCCTGAATTAGTTCCTAATTGAGCTATAATATAAAGTATCACATCTTTTGGTAAAACGCCTTTTTTCAATTTTCCGTTTACCGTAACTCGCAAACTTTTCGGTTTTTGAAGCAACAAACATTGGCTTGCAAAAACTTGTGCCACTTGACTTGTTCCAATTCCGAAGGCAATGGTTCCAAAAGCTCCATGCGTAGAAGTATGAGAATCTCCACAAACCATGGTCATTCCTGGCTGTGTAATTCCTAATTCTGGCGCTATAACATGAACAATTCCGTTATTTTCGTGTCCTAATTCGTATAAAGTAATATTATTTTCCTTACAATTTTTAGTTAATTCTGCTAATTGATTTCTCGATAAATCATCCTCAATAGGCAAATGCTGATTTACCGTTGGCGTATTATGGTCAGCGGTGGCAACAATTTTATCGGGTCTTGCAACTGGAATATTTCGTTCTTTCAACTCATTAAAAGCCTGAGGGCTGGTAACTTCGTGAATTAAATGCTTGTCTATATATAAAACCTGTGGACCGTTTTCAATGGTATCTACCACGTGAGCGTCCCAAACTTTATCAAATAATGTTTTTCCCATTATCATTTATGCTATTATTTATTTGTGCTAATTTATGCTACTATTATTTTTGATATTTTATTGACTTCCTTCATAATTTCATGAATATCATCATCAATTACTTCTTTTTGTTTATCAGCTAACTTTAAAAATATTTTATATGCCGAATCTAACTGTATTTTTGTCAATTCGTAGCCTATATTTTTAGAACGATATGCCAATGCCGCTCTTCCGCTTCGGGCAGTTAAAACGATGGCACTTTCTGTTACACCAACATCTAACGGATTCATAATTTCGTAGGTTTCACGGTTTTTAATAACGCCATCTTGATGAATCCCAGAACTATGTGCAAAGGCATTTGCTCCTACAATTGCCTTATTTGGTTGCACAGGCATTCCCATACTTTCACGCACCATTATACTCGTATCGTACAATAATTTGGTATTAATATCGGTTTGCAAATTCAAATACGGATGTTGTTTTAATACCATTACCACTTCTTCTAAAGCCGTATTTCCTGCACGTTCGCCAATTCCGTTGATGGTACATTCTATTTGTCTTGCTCCGTTAATAACTCCAGCAATTGAATTTGCGGTTGCCAAGCCTAAATCGTTATGACAATGACAAGATAAGATTACATTTTCAATTCCTTTTACATTCTCTCTTAAATACTTAATTTTCGCACCATATTCTTCTGGTAAACAATATCCTGTGGTATCAGGAATGTTTAAAACCGTTGCACCTGATTGTATCATTTCTTCGCAGACTTTGGCTAAAAAAGAATTTTCTGTTCTTCCTGCATCTTCGGCATAAAATTCTACATCATCTACAAAGTTTTTAGCATAAGAAACCGCTTCTTTTCCTCTTCGGATAACCTCACTTTGTGAAGAATTAAATTTATATTTTATATGAGAATCACTTGTTCCGATTCCTGTATGAATTCTTGGTTTCACCGCATTTTTTAACGCTGCGGCTGCCACTTCAATATCTTTTTTAACCGCACGTGTTAATCCACAAACAGTAGCATTTTTAACAATTTTTGAAATTTCTTGTACCGAAGCAAAATCTCCAGGGCTAGACACAGGAAAACCAGCTTCAATAACATCGACTCCTAAAAAATCAAGCCTTTCGGCGATAATTAATTTTTGGGTTGTGTCTAACTTACAACCAGGCACTTGCTCGCCATCACGAAGTGTTGTATCAAAAATTTGTACTTTATCGTTTTGCATCTATCTTAATTTATTTACCTTTAATTAATCAAATATAGCTGTTGATGTCTTTAATTTATTTTTTTTAAAGTATAACGTACGATATTTAACTTTTCAAAAAAAAACTTAAAACATTAAAAAACAAGGGTTTATGACAAACTATACTACACCATCCAATCAACAAAACGATACGTTATTTATACTGATAAAATCTTTATCAAAATCTGAAAAACGTCAGTTTAATCTTTACGTTGGTCGTTTAGAAGGAAATAATAATGCAAAATTTTTTACGCTTTTTAAATTTTTAGATAAACAAAAAAAATATGATGAAAAAATCATTATTAAAAATAATATTGTAAGCAAACAGCAACTTTCTAATTTAAAAGCACATTTATACAAACAAATTTTAATTAGTCTGCGGATGAATCCCGCACATAAAAATATCCGAATTCAAATACGAGAACTATTAGATTTCGCAACTATTTTATATCAAAAAGGATTGTACAAACAAAGTTTAAAATTACTCGACAAAGCCAAAAATATGGCAATTGATAGCGAAGAAAAAAACATTGCTTATGAAATTGTAGAATTCGAGAAAATAATTGAAAGCCAATACATTACACGAAGTATCAGTACTCGTTCTGATGAATTATCAATTCAAGCAAAAGAACTAAGTCAGCAAAATGTAATTGCTAGTAAATTATCTAATTTATCGCTACAATTATATGGAGCTCTATTAAAAAATGGCTATGTAAAAAACGATATAGAACTTCAAAAAGTAAACTCTTATTTTAATTCTAAATTACCTAATTATGATTATAATAATTTAGGTTTCAGAGAAAAATTATGGCTTTACAAAGCCAATTTATGGCGTAGTTTTTTAACGCAAGATTTTCTTCAAAGCTATAAATATGCACATAAGTGGGTTTATTTATTTAAAAACGATACTCGAAACATTGCTATTAATCCGGTTTTTTACCTAAAAGGAACCAATTACTTATTAGAAAGTTTATTTTTTATCAAACATTTTAAAAAATTTAAAGAAGAACTCGCTTGTTTTGAACAAGAAATTGAAACTAATTTAATTCCAATAAATAGCAATACCGAAATTTTAATTTTCCAATATTACTATGCAAATAAATTACATTTACATTTTTTAGAAGGAACTTTTGAACAAGGTGAATATTTGGTGGAAACTATCAATAAAAAGATTGAAATTTATAGAAATAAACTAGACAACCATCATATTGTTGTTTTATATTACAAAATAGCCAGTTTGTATTTTGGAATGGGAAAAAACAAAGAATGTATCTTTTATTTGAATAAAATTATTTCTTCTAAAAAAATTCATGTTGCCGAAGATTTACAATGTTTTGCCCGAATTTTAAGCTTAATAGCCCATTACGAATGCGGTTTAGACTATGATTTTGAACGACAATTTAAAGACACCTATCGCTTTTTATTAAAAATGGAAAATCTTCAAGAAGTTCAAAAAGAACTTATATATTCAATAAAAGCGTTAGGTGATGTTTTTCCGCATGAAATAAAAAAAGAATTTAAAAAAATATATAATCGTTTAAAAGTATATGAAAATCATCCGTATGAAAAAAGAGCCTTCTTATATTTAGATATTCTTTCATGGCTGGCTTCTAAAATAGAAAATAAAACCGTTGCCGAAATCATCAAAAACAAATATCTTCAAAAATCATAAAAAATTAAAATAATGCCTTGGCAATAGCTTTAATATTATCACTTTTTCCCATAGAATAATAATGTAAAACAGGCACACCCGCTTTTAATAATTCTTGTGATTGTGCAATTGCCCATGCAATTCCAAGCTCTCGAATCTGCTGATTATTTTTACACAATTCTATTTCGGTGATTAAATTTTGTGGCAAATCAATTTTAAAAACCTGCGGCAATAATTGCAAATGACGTTTTATAGCAATAGGTTTTATTCCAGGAATAATCGGTACGGTAATACCCATTTTTCTTGCATGTTTCACAAACTCAAAATACTTTTGATTGTCGAAAAACATTTGCGTAACCACATAATCTGCTCCTGCCTCGACTTTTTCTTTTAGCCGTTTTAAATCGGTTTGTAACGATGGAGCTTCTAAATGTTTTTCAGGATACCCCGCAACGCCAATACAAAAATCAGCCTTATGATTTGCTTCAATTACATCGTGTAAATATTTTCCATTATTTAAATTTTGAATTTGCCCCACTAATTCCGTTGCATATTGATGTCCATCTTTATTAGCTTCAAAATACCGCTGATGACTCATGGCATCGCCCCGCAATGCCATTACATTTTCGATACCTAAATAATGGCAATCGACCAATAAATATTCGGTTTCTTCTTTAGTAAAACCGCCACAAAGCACGTGTGGCACGGTATCTACATCGTATTTATGTTTTATCGCCGCACAAATCCCAACCGTTCCAGGTCGCATTCTAGTAATTTTTCTATCTAATAAACCGTTGCCTTTATCGATATATAAATGTTCTTCTCTCGAAGTTGTAACATCTATAAAAGGTGGATTAAATTCCATTAACGGCTCAATATTATTATATAAATCTTGGATATTATTTCCTTTTTTCGGCGGAATAATTTCAAACGAAAACAATGTTTTTCCCTTTGATTTTTTTATGTGTTCTGTTACTTTCATAAAATTTATTTTTAATTATTTAAAGCCTGTTTAAATTTTATTTAAAAAGGTTTTATAGCTGAAAAATCGAATCCGTCAAACTGAATTTATTTCAGTTTCGCATCCTGATTTACCGTAGTTCTTTACTTTTTTTTGATGATTCTTGTCAATTCGAGTGATTTTAATGACTAAAAGGAATTAAAATAGTATCGAGAATTTGAATTATTTCATGTTGATTAACTTTAATATTAAAAAAGTTCTCGATACAATTTTTTTGAAGAAAAAAAATCACTCGAACTGACAGTTTATTATTTAATTTTTAAACAGGCTCTTATACATCGGCAATCGCAGGATGTAACCATTTTCTAGCTTTTTCTAGCGTGATATTTTTTCTATCTGCAAAATCACGCACTTGGTCATCGGTAATTTTTCCTAATCCGAAGTATTTTGATTCTTTATTTGCAAAATAATATCCTGAAACTGCGGCGGCTGGCAACATCGCTAAACTTTCGGTAAGGGTTACGCCTATTTTTTCTTCGACATTTAAAAGCGCCCAAATTGTTTCTTTTTCTAAATGGTCAGGACAAGCAGGATAACCAGGTGCAGGACGGATTCCTTTATAAGTTTCCTTTATTAATTCTTCATTTGATAAATTTTCATCAACCGAATATCCCCAATGTTTTGTTCGTATTCTATGATGTAAATATTCGGCAAAAGCTTCGGCAAAACGGTCGGCAATTGCCTGTACCATAATGGCATTATAATCATCTTCTTTATCTTTATATTTTTTTGCTAATTCATCCGCACCAAAAATTGCAGTACAAAAAGCGCCCATATAATCTTGTTTCTCTGATGTTTTTGGAGCGATAAAATCGGCTAAAGCAATACTTGGTTTTCCATCTCGTTTTTTTAATTGCTGACGCAGGGTTCTAAAAACAGCAATTTCTTTTGAGTTTTTCTGAATAGAAATATCATCATCATTTATTGAATTTGCTTCAAATAAGCCAAAAATTCCTTTGGGTTTTAACAATTGCTTACTGATAATTTCATCTAAAATAATTTTTGAATCCTTGAATAATTGTGTTGCCTGTTCACCGACAATTTCATCAGTTAAAATAGCGGGATATTTCCCATGTAAATCCCAACTTCTAAAAAACGGACTCCAATCAATAAAGGGTACTAATTCTTTTAAACTAACTTGCTCTAAAGTTTGAACACCTAATTCTTTTGGTTTTACTATTGATGCTGTTTCCCAATCGATTTTAAATTTGCGTTTTCTCGCTTCTTCAATAGAAGTATATGCCTTTGCTTTTCCTCGTCTTAAAAATTTTTCACGAAATTCATCGTAATCTTTCTTTAACTTAGTAACATAGGCGTTACTTGTTTCTTTATTTAATAAATCGCTGACAACGGTTACTGCTCTTGAGGCATCATTTACATGTACAACAGCATTTTTATATTGTGTATCTATTTTTACTGCCGTATGTGCTTTTGAAGTTGTTGCACCCCCAATTAGCAACGGAACTGTAAATTTTTGACGTTCCATTTCCTTTGCCAAATAAACCATTTCATCTAAAGAAGGCGTTATTAATCCTGATAAACCAATAATATCAACATTTTCTTTTTTGGCGGTTTCGATAATTTTTTCAGGTGCAACCATTACGCCTAAATCAACAATTTCATAATTATTACAGCCCAAAACAACGCTTACAATATTTTTACCAATATCATGAACATCGCCTTTTACAGTTGCCATTAAAACTTTTCCTAAAGCTTGTTGTTTTTCGCCTTTTTCGGCTTCAATAAATGGGTTTAAATATGCCACCGCTTTTTTCATCACCCGAGCCGATTTTACTACTTGAGGCAGAAACATTTTTCCTGCTCCAAATAAATCGCCAACCACGTTCATTCCAATCATTAAATTTCCTTCAATAACTTGAATTGGTTTTGCTGATTCTTTCCTTGCTAATTCTACATCTTCTAAAATAAATTCATCAATTCCCTTTACTAATGAATGCGTAATTCGGTCTTGCAATGGCAAACTTCGCCACGCTAATATTTTTGTTTCATCTTGTTTTTTAACGCCTTTTACAGTTTCTGCAAAATCTAATAAACGTTCTGTTGCGTCTTCTCTTTTATCTAAAATTACATCTTCAATATGTGCTAATAAATCCTTTGGAATATCATCATAAACTTCCAACATCGCAGGATTTACAATTCCGATATTCATTCCAGCTTGAATCGCATAATACAGAAAAACCGAGTGCATTGCTTCTCTGACAGTATTATTTCCTCGGAAAGAAAATGACACATTACTAACGCCACCACTTACGCTTACGTTGGGCAAATTTTGACGCACCCAACGAGTTGCTTCAATAAAATCGATAGCATTTTTTCGGTGTTCTTCCATTCCTGTGGCGACAGGGAAAATATTCAAATCGAAAATAATATCTTCGGATGCAAAACCTACTTTATCGACCAAAACACGATACGAACGTTCAGCAATTTCAATTCTTCTTTGATAAGTATCAGCTTGCCCAACCTCATCAAAAGCCATTACGATTACCGCCGCTCCGTATCTTTTAATTTGCGTTGCTTCCCAAATAAATTTTTCTTCGCCTTCTTTTAACGAAATAGAATTTACCACACTTTTTCCTTGCACAACTTGTAAACCTGCTTCAATAATTCCCCATTTCGAGCTATCAATCATCAGTGGAACTCTACAAATATCAGGCTCAGAAGCAATCAAGTTTAAAAACCGAACCATGGCTTGTTTTCCATCAATCAAACCATCATCCATATTAATATCTATAATTTGCGCTCCTCCTTCTACTTGATGTCTTGCAATGGCTAAAGCTTCTTCAAATTTTTCTTCTTTTATCAATCGTAAAAACTTACGAGAACCAGCTACATTGGTACGTTCTCCAACATTTATAAAGTTGCTATTTTCATTTAAAATCAATGGTTCTAAACCTGATAATTTTAAATATTTTTCTTGTTTTATTTGCATTTTCTTGGAGGATATTTAATTGCTAATTCCGAAATTGTTGCAATATGTTCTGGCGTTGTACCACAGCATCCACCGATAATATTTATCAAATTTTTCTTAAAATATTCTTCAATTTGATTTCCCATTTCTTGGGCAGTTTCGTCGTATTCGCCAAAAGCATTTGGAAGTCCAGCATTTGGATGAGCCGAAATTGCAAAGTTGGTTTTCGAAGCGATTGCCTCTAAATGAGGTTGTAATAAATTAGCGCCTAAAGCACAATTGAACCCTACGGATAATAGCGGAATATGGGAAATAGAAATTAAAAAAGCTTCGGCAGTTTGCCCCGACAACGTTCGACCGCTGGCATCAGTAATTGTCCCGCTTAACATTACAGGAATTTCAATTTTACGTTCATCTTTTACTTCTTCAATAGCAAATAAAGATGCTTTAGCATTTAAAGTATCAAAAACAGTTTCTACTAATAAAATATCGCAACCGCCGTCTAAAAGTGCTTCCACTTGTTGCTTGTAAGCAATGCGTAATTCATCAAAAGTAACAGCTCTATACCCTGGGTCGTTTACGTCTGGCGACATACTTGCAGTACGATTTGTAGGACCTATCGAACCTGCAACAAATCGTGGTTTATGCGGTTCTTTTTTAGTAAATTCAACGGCTACTTCTTTGGCTATTTTTGCAGATTGATAATTTAACTCATACACCAAATCTTCCATTTGATAATCAGCCATGGCAATTGTTGTGCCTGAAAAAGTGTTGGTTTCTATAATATCTGCTCCAGCTTCAAAATATTTTGCATGAATTTCTTTTATAGCTTGGGGTTGTGTAATGGAAAGTAAATCGTTGTTTCCTTGCAACGATGTTGGATAATTTTTAAAGCGTTTTCCTCGGAAATCTTCTTCGGTAAATTTATATGCCTGAAGCATGGTTCCCATTGCTCCATCGAGCACTAGAATACGTTTTTGTATTTCTTGATAAATGTTTGACATTCCTGATTTTATAGTAGAAGCTATCAGGAAAAGAGGAAAAAAAGTTCTTTGCCGTTATCTCTCTTAAAAAACTGTAAAAACAGTATTTCAAGTAGAATTTAGCACCTTCTTTATTTGGAAATTTAAAAAGTTTTAAAATTTCCAAATAAAGGGTTGCTAAGGTTTCTTAGGGTCTAATCCCTCCACCTTTCTTGATAACATTCTTATTAAATTAATGAACTAATAAAGTGCAAATTAACGAACTTTTTTTTGTTTTAATAATTTTGAAGCTATAATTATTAAAATTTAATAATTATATAAGTTTGATGATAAATATCTATCGCCAATATCACAGATAATTGCCACAATAATTCCTTGGTCAATTTCCTCGGCAACTTGTAAAGCGGCATGCACTGCTCCACCACTACTCATACCTCCAAAAACACCTTCTTGACTGGCTAATTTTCGGGTCATATTACGGGCTTGATTTTCACTAATTTCGATTACTTGGTCAACTTTAGAGCGGTCAAATATTTTTGGTAAATATTCTTTTGACCATTTCCTAATACCCGGAATACTAGTATCATCAGTTGGTTGTACACCAACAATTTGAATGTTTGAATTTTGCTCTTTTAAATAGGTAGAAACTCCCATAATAGTTCCTGTAGTTCCCATTGCCGATACAAAATGAGTTACCTCACCTTCGGTATCTTTCCAGATTTCAGGACCTGTGGTTTTGTAATGAGCCTTCCAATTATCGTTATTTTCAAATTGATTTAGCATAAAATAGCCTTTTTTATAGCGTAATTTTTGAGCTAAATCTCTCGAACCTTCTATCCCTTCTTCTTTTGGCGTTAATAAGACTTCTGCTCCGTAAGCTTTCATAGTTTTCACACGTTCTACCGTTGAATTTTCAGGCATTACAAGAGTCATTTTTAAGCCCAATACATTTGCGATAAAAGCCAATGCAATTCCTGTATTTCCACTGGTTGCTTCGACTAAATGGTCTCCTTTTTTAATGTTTCTTCGGTTTAAAGCCTCTAAAATCATATTGTAAGCAGCCCTATCTTTTACGCTTCCACCAGGGTTATTTCCTTCTAATTTTAAAAAAAGACGCACGCCTTTTTTATCAAGAATATTGCTAACTTCTACTAGCGGGGTATTTCCAACAAAGTCTGTTATTTTTTTTGCTTTCATAATTTTAAACTTTATTTAATGAAATAATTTTATTTTCTGATTGATATATCACTAACGATTTTGGCGGTACAGATGCTGTAACGCACACATTTGCACCAATTACGCTATTTTCACCTATAATAACATCGCCTCCTAAAATAGTGGCATTAGCATACACAGTTACATTATTTTCAATAGTTGGATGTCTTTTTGTTTCGGCTAAACTTTTTTTAACTTGAATTCCACCGAGTGTAACACCTTGATAAATTTTCACATTATTTTGAATAATTGTTGTTTCACCAATTACAATTCCTGTTGCATGGTCAATAAAAAACGAATCGCCAATCGTTGCTCCTGGATGAATATCGGTACCTGTTAATCCGTGTGCATATTCGCTCATCATTCTAGGAATTGTAGGTACTTTTAAATCATTTAGTTCGTGGCTTAAACGATATATTGCAATAGCATGAAACCCTGGATACGCCAAATAAATTTCCTCTAAACTTTTCGCTGCTGGGTCTGTTTTTTCAAAAGCGATGGCATCTAAATCTAGTTTTCGTCTTATTTTTGGTAATTTATCTTGAAATGACACCCAAATTTTATCCGCATTTTGTATTTTTAAACGTCTTGTTATTTCAAAGAAATTTTCAGTAATACTTTCTTTATTCTTTGCTTTAAATTCTTGGTCAAACAAGGCATAAAATATTTTTTTGGTAAAAATCTCAACAGTATCTTTTAAACAAATATTATAATTTTTCAGTGGTTTTTCTATTGTATTCATTAAATCTCAATTACGAATATAAAATTCTATATAAACTCGTAAAACTATGCTTTTATTTTGAGATTTAATCAAATCGATGAAATTAATTTATGGCTTTTACCACTGCTTTTGGGGCTTCTTTTCGAGTGCCATCGAAACCGTCAATACCGCCTACTGTGGTGTATTTCATTACGTATTTTTTATCAGGATAAATAATTTTAAAAGCACTTTGACACATTAAAGTTGCTTCGTGAAAACCGCATAAAATCAATTTTAATTTCCCAGGATAGGTATTTACATCGCCAATGGCATAAATTCCTGGAATATTTGTTTGATAATCTAAGGCATTATTTACTTTGATGGCATTTTTTTCAATTTCTAAGCCCCAATTTCCGATAGGTCCTAATTTAGGTGACAAGCCAAAAAGAGGAATAAAATGGTCGCATTTTAGCGTATATTCTTCTTCGTTTTTCTCTTGATTTTTTTGAGAAACTACCACGCCTTCTACATGATTTTGCCCAACAATTCCTTTAATTTCTGCAGGTGTTATTAGGTTGATTTTTCCTGCATTTTTCAATTCTTGTACTTTTTCTACGGAATCTAAAGCGCCACGAAATTCATTTCTTCGGTGTACTAAGGTTACTGATTTTGCAATATCGGTTAAAAAAATTGACCAATCTAAAGCGGAGTCTCCTCCACCAGCAATTACCACGTTTTTATTGCGATATACTTCTGGTTCTTTAATCATGTATTCCACGCCTTTATCTTCAAAATCAGCGATGTTTGGAATGGGTGGTTTTCGTGGTTCAAAACTTCCTAAACCTCCAGCAATTGCGACTACGGGTGCTTGGTGTTTTGTGCCTTTATTGGTGGTTACAATAAAACTTCCGTCTTCTTGTTTTTCGATAGTTTCAGCACGTTCTCCTAAGGTAAATCCTGGTTCAAATTGCTTGATTTGTTCCATTAATTTATGAGTTAAATCGCCCGCTAAAATCTCTGGATATGCAGGAATATCATAAATCGGTTTCTTTGGATAAATCTCTGAACACTGCCCGCCTTGTTGTGGCAATGCGTCAATTAAATGACAGCGTAATTTTAACAATCCTGCTTCAAAAACAGTAAATAGTCCTGTTGGACCTGCTCCTATTATTAAGATATCTGTTGTAATCATTTTTTAAGTTTTTTACCACTTTAAAACACGATGTATTCAAACAAATACACGGGTTTAAAAATTGGAGGTTTTTTAATAATTTTTTCTGATATTTACTCTACTAAACTTCTTGTAAACAAATTTAATGTTCTTACTTTGTGTTCAAAATCGCCTTTCAGCGTTTTTCTATATTTGTTTAAATTTTGTACCAAATCGTCAATATTATCAGGAATTACTTCTTCAAAAAACTGACGTAATCTTTTAGCAGTTGTCGGTGATTTTCCGTTGGTAGAAATTGCAATTTTCACGTTTCCTTTGGTTACGATTCCACCCATATAAAAATCACAATACGGCGGATTATCAGCCACATTTACCAATATATTTTTAGCTTTACAATCTTTATATACTTGAATATTTACAGCAACTTTATCGGTCGTTGCGATGACCATATTTTTATCTACCAAGTAATTTTTATGATACACAGCTGTTATCATTTTAACCGAAAACTTATTTGCTAAAGCCATCGTTTCTTCTCTAAAAAATGGTGCGAGTAGTACCACTTTTGAATTTGGGCTTGATTTTAACAAAAAGGATAATTTTTCAAGTGCTACAAATCCACCACCAACAATTAGGGTTTCTAGTTGATTTGTTTTTAAAAATATTGGATATAAATTATTTCGTTGTTCCGCCATTGTTATGCTATTCTTTTCACCTTTTTTGTAGTGTTCTGATTTTTGATTTTCAATAATTCTTCACGATGTTTTACCACTTCTCCTAACACGATAATTGCAGGGTTTTCCAATTGATTTTCAAGCACAATTTGTTCGATAGTGTCTACCGTTCCTATGCCTATTTTTTCTTCGGATGTGGTTCCGTTTTGAATAATTGCGATGGGTAAATCGTGCTTATTTTCTTGTTTAAAAAGATTTACAATTTCTGATAATTTACCCATTCCCATTAAAATAACTACTGTTGCATTTGATTTTGATGCCAAAGCAATATCGCTCGACAATTTATGTTCTTTGGTCGTTCCTGTAATGACCCAAAAACTTTCGGCATATCCACGTTTTGTAAGCGGAATATTTTGAGAAGCTGGTACGGCTAATGATGATGAAATCCCTGGAACAACCGCAACTGCTACGTCAAATTTTGAGGCATATTCCATTTCTTCAGCTCCTCTTCCAAAGATAAAAGGGTCGCCACCTTTTAAGCGTACCACATGCCCATGTGATTTTGCTCTAGCCACAATTAATTCATTAATTTGCTCTTGTTGATAACGATAACATCCTCGGCGTTTTCCTACAAAAATAATCTCTGCTTTTGGATTGATATAACTTAATAATTCATCATTTACCAAAGCATCGTATAAAACAACATCGGCTGTTTTTAATACTTTAATAGCTTTTAAAGTAATTAAATCTACATCGCCTGGCCCTGCTCCGATTACGGTTAATTTTGGTAAATTTCTCATCATCATTATTATTTTTATTAATTTTCTAACGCTACTTTTCTATAAGCATCTACGGCTTTGTAAAAGGCTTTTGTATTTTCTAAATATTTATTTGCAAATTCTTCTGTTGGTTCATTTTCTTTTATTTGATACACAAAATCAGCAAAAGAAGTTTTTGTTGCCAACGAAATTTTATTTGCATCAATAAAAACGTTATCAAAACTGCTAATAATTCCTGCCTGTGTATTTGTTTTTTCACCTTCGGCTGTTAATAAAGCTTTTGCTGTATTTATAATTGCGGAATACGAATGATAAATACTATCCGACCATTGTTCTTGATTAAAAGCTTGGGTAGCATTTTCAATTTTCTCTTCACTTTCAAACAAAAGTGTTGCAATTAAATCGATAACAACCCCAGCACATTCACCAACTCCAATGGCTTTTACATAGTTTTTATCGTGTCCCCAATCCATAAAATCATCTTCGGATAAATTAGAGGTATCCGACAAATGCTTTAACAAATCATAGAAATACGTTTTTCCTTTTCTATCATAATATGTTAAAAAATCTTCATTTTCGAGTTTATTTTCGAGTTTATTTTCGAGTTTATTTTGAATTTTATTATCTTCAAAATCATTTAATAAAATACGTAACGATTCTGGTCCTCTTTTACTCGGTATTTTCACTAATTTATCAGAAAAACGCCCTTTTCCGTTACCAATTACACCACCGCCAATTAAAACTTGTAAGGCAGGTGCTAATAAATTACCAACTTTTACAGACATTCCTTGAAAACCGATATGTGCCATATTGTGCTGTCCACAGGCATTCATACAACCGCTAATTTTAATCGCCAAGTCTTTGTTGTTTACATACGCAGGATATTCCGTTTTTAAAACACGTTCCAATTCTGAGGCAATTCCTGTACTGCTCGAAATCCCTAAATTACAGGTGTCTGTTCCAGGGCAAGCCGTGATGTCGGTAAAGCTATTATATCCCGCTTCAGTGAACCCTAATTTTTCTAATTCGATATAAAAAAAAGGCAAAGCTTCTTCACGAATATGACGAATTAAAATGTTTTGACGCAAGGTAAAACGCAATTCATTTGCCCCATATTTTTTAATTAAATCGGCTAATAAACGAGCTTTATCGGTATAAAAATCACCTAAATGAACTTTTATTCCAATTGCAAACAATCCTTTTTGCTTTTGTTTGATAACATTTGACTGTTTCCATTTATTATAGCTTTCTTTATCTTTGATTTTTACCAAAGGAATTTCAGTAGTTTCAAATTTTATTTCCTGCTCAAAATCAGTTGTATCAATTGGATAATTTGTGTATGAAAATGCTTTTTGTTCCTCTTTAACTAAATCTAAAAAAGCAGGAACACCTACATCTTTTATTAGGAATTTTAAACGTGCTTTTGCTCTTTTTGCACGTTCACCGTATCTGTCAAAAACACGTAAAACGCCTTCAATAGTAGGAATTAATAAATTTACAGGTAAAAATTCATAAATAATATCGGCATGTCGAGGTTGTGACCCCAATCCTCCGCCTAATAAAACTTTGAATCCTTTTTCAGGTTTTCCATCTATTATTTTTGATTTGGCGATAAAACCTAAATCGTGCATAAAACTTAACGCTGTGTCTTCATCCGTAGCTGAAAATGACATTTTAAATTTTCGTCCCATTTCTTGACAAATTGGATTTCTTAAGAAAAATTTAAACGTAGCATCGGCATAGGGCGACACATCAAAAGGTTCATTTACATCAATTCCTGCGGTTTCCGATGCGGTTATATTTCGAACGGCATTTCCACAAGCTTCTCGTAAAGTAATATCATCTTTTTCTAATTGTGCCCATAATTCTGGCGTTCTATCTAAACTCACATGATGAATTTGAATATCCTGACGCGTTGTAATATGCAAACGCCCACGAGAATACTCGTCAGAAACATCGGCAATTCGGTGTAATTGTTCGCTAGAAACTCTTCCGTAAGGCAATTTTATACGAATCATTTGCACGCCCAATTGACGTTGCCCATAAACTCCTCGTGCTAATCGTAAGCTACGAAAACGCTCTTCATCAATTTTACCTTCTTTAAAAAGTTCAATTTTTCGTGCTAATTCTAGAATATCTTTTTCTACAATTGGGTTCTCTATTTCGGTTCTAAAACTTTGCATAATTTTATTAGGTATCCGCTTTTTTACAAGCGTTTTATTTTGATATAATTTTGATTACTCAATAAAGCCAACTCCTGCGGTGTTATTGGTTTTTGGGTCGATTAAAATAAACGAACCTGTTGCTTTATTTTTACTATAACTATCAAAAAACAGCGGTTTATTTACTTTTAAAGAAACTTCGCCAATCGCATTTAAAATCAATTGTGATGGATTTTCTTCTTTCCCCGAAAAATCGGTTTTTATAATTGATGTTAAAGCCGTTATTTTTGCCTGCACTTCATTTACACCGTGTTTTATAATGTATTTTGAAGATGCTTGTAAAGGTGTTTTATCCATCCAACAAATAGTGGCATTTAATTGTTTTGCAACGGTTGGTTCTTCATTTTCTTTGACCAACATATCGCCTCGGCTGATATTAATATTATCATCTAAAGTGATGGTTATTGAACTTCCTTGAGTTGCTTTTTGATATTCTTTATCAAAAAAATGAATGCTTTTTATTTTCGATTTTGTTTCAGAAGGTAATACCATTATGGTATCGCCAACGGCTAAATCGCCACCATAAATTTTACCTGCGTATCCTCTAAAATCGTGATATTGTTCGGTTTTAGGTCTGATAACCGTTTGCACAGGAAAACGTGTTTGCGAAGCTTGAGAAACATCTTCAAATTCTAAGGTTTCTAAATGATTTAACAAGGTTTCTCCTTTATACCAAGGCATTTTTGTTGATGATTTAACTACATTATCGCCTTTTAATGCCGAAATAGGAATAAAGGTTATTTGTTGATTTTCATAGCCACTTTTACTTGCTAAATCTTGGATTTCTTTTTTAATTTCATTGAATTTTTCTTCTGAAAAATCAACCAAATCCATTTTATTAACCGCAATTACCACATCTTTTACACGTAATAAGGTATTGATAAAAAAATGACGATACGTTTGTTCAACTACGCCATTTCGAGCATCAATTAAAACGATAGAAGCTTGAGAATTAGATGCTCCCGTAACCATATTTCGAGTATATTCAATATGCCCAGGCGTATCGGCAATAATAAAACTCGTTGTTGGTGTTGAAAAATAAATATGTGCAACATCAATAGTAATTCCTTGCTCACGTTCGGCAACTAAACCATCGGTTGCTAATGAAAAATCTAAATAATCAAAACCTCTTTGTTTACTTTTTGCTTCAATTGCCTCCAATTTATCGTCTGTTAATGATTTTGTATCATATAAAATACGACCAATTAAAGTACTTTTACCATCATCGACACTTCCTGCTGTTGCTATTTTTAATACGTTCATTTTTGTATGCTATTGGTTTTTACTGATTTCAATTCAAAACTTGAAAACAATTAAAGACCGATTTTTTTTATTAAATTATTTTTAATTTTTTCAGATAAATTTTAAATCTTCTTAAAAATAACCTTGTTGTTTACGTTTTTCCATTGCTGCTTCCGAGCGTTTATCATCAATTCTAGCCCCTCTTTCTGAAATGGTTGATTCTTTAATTTCTGCAACCACTTTATCAATACTTACAGCATCCGACAACACAGCGGCGGTACAACTCATATCGCCAACAGTACGAAAACGCACCATTCGCTCTTGAACAACCTCATCTTCTTCACGATAAACAACGGCATCTTCAGCCGACCAAATCATTCCATCACGAACAAAGGTTTTTCTTTTATGTGCAAAATAAATTGAAGGAATTTCAATCGCTTCTTTTTGAATATAGCTCCAAACATCTAACTCTGTCCAATTTGAAATAGGAAAAACACGTACATTCTGCCCTAAATCAATTCTTCCGTTTAAAATATCAAATAACTCAGGACGCTGATTTTTTTCGTCCCATTGCCCAAAATCATCTCTTACCGAAAAAATACGTTCTTTGGCTCTTGCTTTTTCTTCATCTCTACGAGCACCACCGATACAGGCATCAAAACCGAACTCTTCAATGGCATCTAATAGCGTTTCAGTTTGCAACATATTTCTACTTGCATATTTACCCGTTTCTTCTTTAACTTTACCATTATCAATATTATCTTGAACATTTCTAACGATTAATTCCACGCCTAATTCTTTGGCTAAACGGTCTCTAAATTCGATAGTTTCAGGAAAATTATGCCCTGTATCAATGTGCATTAAAGGAAACGGTATTTTCGCTGGATAAAATGCTTTTTGTGCCAATCGAACTAAGGTAATACTGTCTTTTCCCCCTGAAAATAATAATACAGGTTTTTCAAACTGTGCGACAACTTCTCTGAAAATATAAATAGCTTCGCTTTCTAAGGCGCCTACTTTTATCGTATTTTCTAAAGTTTTTGATACTTTTTTTGATATTGTATCTGTTTTTTCTATTGCTATAATGTCCATAATGATACTCTTATTTTTAAATATGTAAACCGCATTCTCTGTTACTTTCTACCTTTGTTGGGTCAAAATATTTGAACTCATTTGGTAATTTATGAGTTTCTAAATACCCATCTAAGTCTTCATCTGTCCAATGATAAAAAGGGCTTACTTTTAAGATGCCATCTTTACTAAAAGATAAAACACCGATACCATCTCTAAAAGCCGTTTGTCCTTTTCGAAGATTGGTAAACCATATTTCAGGCTGATGAATTTTCATAGCTCTTTTAAAGGGTTCTAATTTTACTTGTTCAGTAAATTTCGCATGATTTTTATCATCAACCGAAGGAAGCCCCATAATAACAGTACGATGTGCTACGGTTTGTTTCGGCACATATAAATCAACATTTAAGTGTAATGTTTCAATGAGTTCTTGGGCGTGTTTATAGGTTTGGGGGGTGTTGTAACCTGTATCGCACCAAACAACTTTTATATTGGGGCTTTCTTGGGATGTTAGGTGTAAAATAGCTACTTCATAAGGTCGAAAGTTTGTGGTAATAATGGTTTTTTTATCTAAATTAAAAACCCATTTCACAATTTCTTTTGGGCTTAGTTTTGCTAATTCTTTATTTAAAATTTCTAAATTTAATTCGTTTTTTAAGCTCATTATTTTCCCCATTTTATTTTATTCCAAATTCTTTCGTGAAAAAAGTATAATACCATTTTTGTAATTAATTCGATGCTTCCTATTGAAAATGCTAAGGCTAATTCTCCTGTAATTAACCACGATATTAAAACCGTATCTATTGTTCCAATTATACGCCAACTTACCGATTTAGCAAGGCTTCGCAAGGTGTTTTCATCTCCTTTGCCTGGCGTGTTATTTTTATTTTCTTTTATTAATTGTTCTAAAATCATTTCAAAATACTATTTCCCTATCGGGTAACTAGGTTTTAAGATTGCAAATGTATCAATTCAAATTAGATAACAAAAAAATTAAGGCTAAATTTTACAAAAACACTACTTAAAAGGACTTTTTATACTAAATCGGCAAGGGTTGTATTTTTCAATACTTCTAAGGTACTATCTCTAACTTGTATCATCAATTTACGTACACCACAAGCCTGTTCATCAGGGCAATCAATACATTTTTCATAATAGTTTAAACTCACGCAAGGAAGCATCGCTATTGGTCCTTCGAGAGTTCTAATAACGTCGGTCATTTGTATTTCTGATGCTTCTTTTAGCAGATAATATCCGCCACCTTTTCCTTTTTTCGCACCTAAAAAACCTGCTTTTCGCAATGTGAGTAAAATACTTTCTAGAAATTTATGTGAAATATTTTCACATTCGGAAATAGTGGCTATTTGCATTTTTATTCCGTGTTCTTGCCTAGCGATAAATGTTAGGGCTTTAATTCCGTATTTTGTTTTTTTAGATAGCATACCCCAAAAGTACACTTTTTATTTAATTTTTTATTTTTCTAAAGCCTGTTTTAAGTCGTTTATAATATCTATTACATTTTCTAAACCGACAGAACATCGAACTAAACTATCGGTAATTCCTACTTCTATTCTATCATTTATATTTAATTTACTATGTGTTGTTGATGCTGGATGCGTTACAATACTTCTAGTATCGCCTAAATTTGCCGATAAAGAACACATTTTGATGGCATTTAAAAACTTCCGCCCTGCATTAATGCCTCCTTTTATTTCGAAAGCTACAATATTTCCACCGAATCGCATTTGTTTTTTGGCGATTTCATACTTTGGATGCGATTTTAAAAATGGATATTTCACTAAATTTACCTTCGGATGATTTTCTAAAAATTCCGCTATTTTTAAGGCATTTTCACAATGTTTTTCAACACGGATGCTTAATGTTTCTAAACTTTTTGATAAAATCCACGCATTAAAAGGTGATATTGCAGGACCTGTATTTCTTGAAAATAAATAAATTTCTCGAATTAAATTAGCTTTTCCAACAGTAACTCCGCCTAAAACTCTTCCTTGTCCGTCAATTAATTTAGTTGCCGAATGAATGACTAAATCGGCACCAAAATCAATAGGATTTTGCAAATAAGGCGTCGCAAAACAATTGTCAATTATCAATAATAAATTATGTTTTTTAGCAATTTTACCAAGCAATTCTAAATCAATAATATCAACCGCTGGGTTTGTTGGCGTTTCGGCATATAAAATTTTAGTGTTTGGCTGAATTAAACTTTCTATTTTTTCAACTTCAGATATTTTAAAATAACTAGTTTCAATATTCCATTTCGGAAAATATTTAGTAAACAAACTATGTGTTGAACCAAATACAGATTTACAAGAAACAATATGCTCCCCAGCACTCAATAAAGCTCCGAAAGTCGAAAAAACAGCCGACATACCAGTTGCAAAAGCATATCCTGCTTCCGCTTTTTCCATCGCCACAATTTTATCTACAAATTCCGTGGTATTAGGATTTGAAAATCGGCTATATAAATTTTTATCTTTTTCTTCAGCAAAACAAGCACGCATATCTTCTGCATCTTCAAACACAAAACTAGATGTTAGATATAACGGCGTAGAATGTTCCGAAAATTGTGAACGTTCGGTTTGATTTCTTATCGCTTGGGTTTCAAACTGATGACTCATATTTGTTGTTTTTTATCTTTTAATTATTTTTTGCCAAGCGTAAAATATCACCAAAAACACCTCTTGCGGTTACCTTTGCCCCCGCTCCTGCTCCTTGAATAACAATGGGTTTTTCGCCATAAGATTCCGTGTAAATTTCAAAAAGAACATCCGAACCTTTTAAACTTCCCAAAACAGAATTTGTTGGCACAGAAACTAATTTCACCGTTAAATTTCCTTTTTCTTTTGATAAATCGCCTGATAAATCACCTATATAACGCAATACATGATTGGGTTTTTGTGCGTTTTTTTTCTGCTGAAAAACAGTATTTAAAGCTTTTAAATTCGATAAAAAATCAGCCGAAGAACTTTCTCTAAAATCTATTGGAATTAAATTTTCAATGGCAATATCTTCCAATTCATTTTTTAAATCTAACTCTCGTGCTAAAATCAATAATTTTCTAGCCACATCGTTTCCGCATAAATCTTCTCTTGGGTCTGGCTCGGTAAATCCCTTGTCAATTGCTTTTTGAAGTATTTCAGAAAAGGCTACATCATCCGAAGAAAAAGTGTTAAATAAATAACTTAACGACCCCGAAAAAACGCCTCTAATTTTGGTGATATTTTCTCCTGAATCATGTAATAATTTAATCGTATCAATTAACGGTAAACCTGCACCAACATTGGTTTCATACAAATATGATTTATTATTTTTAGCTAAAGTATCTCTTAATTTTTTATAAAAATTATGCGATACGGTATTAGCTATTTTATTAGAAGAAACCAAATCGAAACCAGCTTCAATTAACGATGTATAATTTTCAATAAATTGATGACTAGCCGTATTATCAACAGCAATTAAATTTTCTAAATGATGTTGTTTTGCAAAATCGATAATCGTATGTATAGCAGAAATTTCGGTGCTATTTTCTAAATCAATTTCCCAATTTTCATCAATTCCTTTCTGATTTAACAGCAATTTTTTAGAACCTGAAATGGCAAAAATATTCAATTGAATTTTATTTCTTTCAAGAATTGAATTAGCATTTTCTATAATTTGATTAATTAAAGTTCCGCCCACTAAACCTTTTCCAAAAACGGCAATATTTATTTTTTTAGCAACGCCAAAAACTTGCCCGTGAATTACATTTAAAGCTTTATGTAATTGTTGTTTTTTAACAACCAAACTTACATTTTTCCCTGAAATCGTGTTATTAAATAGCAACGGAACAATTTGATTTTTAATCAAGGCATTATACGAATGATGAAATTCGCTTAAATCTTGCCCAATAATTGAAATCACCGAAACATCGGCTACAATTGAAATTTGATGTACATCTTTGGTATAAAAATCACTTTCAAATTCTTGCTCTAATGCCTTTATAGCTTCTTCGGATTTACTTTTATCAATCACCAAACCGATGCCTCTTTCCGAAGAACCTTGCGACACAATACTCACACTTATTTCTTTATTACTTAACGCTTTAAAAATACGCGCATCTACGCCAACTTTTCCTAATAAACCTCTTCCTTCAAAATTTAATAGAGCAACATTATCTAAAACAGCAATCGATTTTATGCCTTTTGAAGTTGTTTTCGATGTAATTAAAGTACCTGAATCGTTGGGTTTAAACGTATTTAAAATCCGAAGATTGATATTTTTTTCCAATAACGGACTGATTGTTTTTCCATGTAAAATAGTCGCTCCAAAATTGGCTAATTCATTTGCTTCAGAAAAAGAAAGCGTTTCTATTTTTTGAGCATCGGCAACCAAATCGGGGTTTGCGGTAAAAATTCCATCAACATGCGTGTAATTTTGCAATTCATCAGCATTTAAAAAATTCGCCAATAACGATGCTGTATAATTACTTCCATTTCGTCCTAAAGTAGTAGTTTCTCCTTTTAAATTAGAGGCTATAAAACCTGTTACAATAGTTACTGTATTGTTATTTTTCTTAAAATATTTTTGTACATTTTCTTTTGATATTTTTATAATTGGCTGTGCATTTCCAAAATTTTCAGCTGTTTTTAATAGCTTTCTGGCATCGGTAATTTTTGCTGATATCCCTTTTTGCGTTAAAAGTTCAGTAACTGTTTTTGCTGATAAAATTTCTCCTTGTGCTAGAATTTCATCTTTTATTTTTGGGCTAAAATCACCTAATAAACGAACTCCTTCGAAAAGTTTTTCTAAATGTGTAAATTCTGATGAAAAATCAAGCAGTGGCGTTAATTTTGATTGCTCAAATTTAAAAGCTTCAAACTGCTGTTTATAATTTTCATTTTTAGCAGATTTTTCTAAAATTTCTTCTAGTTGATTTGTGGCATTTCCTCTTGCCGAAACAACTACTGCTATTTTTTCTTGATTATTTATTTTTTCTTCAATAATAGAAATTACATTGCTAATTCCGTTATTTGACAACGATTTTCCTCCAAATTTGATTATTTTTATGTTCTTATTTTTTAATTTTGGATTAAAAATTGGGCTGATAATTTTATCCAATTGCTCATATTCCATTAAAAAAGCATCGTGTCCGTGTACCGAATTTATTTCATTATACGTAACATTATCATGTACTAAAGCGAGTTCTTTTTGCGTTTCTCTATTTTCTTCGGCGGTAAAAAATAAATCAGAATCAACGCCAATAATATGAATATCGGCTTGAATTTTTTCTAAAACAGCTACTTTATTTTCATTGCTATTTTTGGTTACATCAATGGTTTTTAACAACTGATTCATTAATTTATAGGATGCCAATTGATAGCGTTCTTGTAATTTTTCGCCATGATGTAATAACCAACTTTCAACATTAAATATTTCAGAATTATCTTTTTTAGAGCGATGAAAACGTTCTTTAAAAGATTTTGGCGTTCGATAACAAAGCATTGCGTGCATGCGGGCATCATGCACAGGATTTTTTGAATTTACTAAAAATTGTTCTTGAATTTGACAATTGGCAATTAACCAATCCGTAGCTTTCCAATCGGTGGCAATTGGGATAAATTTTTGTGTTATTTCAGGATTTAAAACTGCCATTTCCCACGCAATTCCTCCGCCTAAAGAACCGCCAATTAAGGCAAATAATTTTGTGATTTTTAGTTTTTCTAAGCCTTTTAAAAACAGCTTTGCAATATCTCTAGCCATAAAATTCTTATAATTTTCAATTAAAAAACCATCGTAGCCATTTCCTGGAATATTGAAACATAAAACTGTATAATTTGCCGTATTTATGGCTTTATTTTTTCCGATTAAATCTTTCCACCAGCCATTTTTTTGGTTTGCAACATTGCTATTTCCTGTTAATGCGTGATTGATTAAAACCACGGGTGCTGTGCCTAACTCTTTGCCAAAAACTTCATAACTTAAAGGGATTTTTTCGAAAAAAAGTCCATTTTCTGTGGTAAAGTTGATAATATTTATCTGTAAAAGTTGCTGTATTAACATATTATAATTTTAAAAAAGACGTTTTTAAATCATTTTTTAAATCATCAATATTTTCTAATCCTACGGATAAACGAATTAAATCGTTAGTAACGCCTGCGCTTATCTGTGCCTTTTCGCTTAACTGTTGATGCGTGGTACTTGCAGGATGAATAATTAAAGATTTCGTATCGCCAATATTGGCTAATAATGAAAATAATTTTGTAGTATCCGCTACTTTTTTAGCCGATTCATAGCCTCCTTTTACGCCAAAAGTTACGATACCGCTTTGTCCTTTTGGTAAATATTTATCTGCTAATTTTTTATATTTGCTACTTTCCAATCCTGGGTAATTTACCCAAGCAACTTCTTCTTGGTTTTCTAACCATTTCGCTAATTCTAGGGCGTTTTCACTATGTTTTTTTATTCTGATTTCTAAGGTTTCCAATCCTTGGATAATATTAAACGCATTTGTTGGGCTTAATGCGCCACCAAAATCACGCAATCCTTCTAAAATTAATTTAAAAGTATAAGAAGATGCCCCTAAAACATCATTGTAAACCAGCCCATGATAGCCTGCGGAAGGTTCTGTAAATTCTGGAAATTTACCATTTGCCCAATTAAAAGTTCCTGCATCAATAATTGCTCCTCCTAAAGAAGTTCCGTGTCCGCCGATATATTTTGTTAACGAGTGAATTACGATATTTGCGCCGTGCTTAATTGGGTTTAACAAGGCTGGAGTTGCTACGGTATTATCGACAATAAAAGGAACTTCGGCGGTTTTTGCGTGGTTTGATATTGCTTTTAAATCTAACACATCTAACTTTGGGTTTCCTAAAGATTCTACAAAAAAAGCACGGGTATTTTCTTGTACTGCTTTGCCGAAATTATCAGGATTTGAAGCATCAACAAAAGTGGTTGTAATTCCTAATCGTGGCAGGGTAACGCTTAATAAATTGTACGTTCCGCCGTACAAACTGCTCGATGCTACAATATGGTCGCCTGCTTTTAACAAGGTTAATAATCCTGTTGAAATTGCCGATGTTCCTGACGCGAAAACTACCGCACCAATTCCGCCTTCTAAACTCGCTAAACGGTCTTGTAAAATTTGATTTGTTGGGTTGTTTAATCGGGTGTAAATAAAGCCCAATTCTTTTAATGAAAATAGATTTCCTGCATGCTCAGAATCGTTAAAAACATACGATGTTGTTTGGTAAATTGGTACAGCTCGTGTCCCTGCGGTTTGTGTTGCGTCGTGACCTGCGTGTAATGCGTTTGTTGCGAATTTTTGGGTACTCATTTTTCTTGTTTTTTGAAATAATTAAAATTAAAACAAAAGTTACCTACACCTATTATTTTGATGCGCTTACTCGAAAAATGTTATGAAGAAATAGAACAATTACAGCGCTGTAATTGCTTTTTAGTTATCTATCCAATTTTAGATAAATGAATCTAAAATTAAGTAGAATTTAGCACCTTCTTTGACTTAAACAAAGGGTTGCTAAGGCTTCATAGGGTCTAATCCCTCCGCCTTTCTTGATAACATTGTCAATAAGTTATTGAACTTTGTGAGCACAAATATTCAATTATTATATTTTAATATCCAAATTTATTTTACTTTTTATTTTTAAAATAAATTATTTCAGTTACAAAATATCACTAAAATAGGCTTGTTATTTTAACGTAAAATCAAGCGTTTTTTTATCAAAAATAAAGAAGAATTATTTGAAGCATTTTCCCGCTTTCCGCACTCGCTTCTGGCTAAAAAAAGCCAGAGAGCTCAAACAATTGCTACAATCGGGGCTAGGCATTTTGCACTATTTTTAAAGCAGTACATAACAGCATATATTTGCTAGATAAAAAAATTAAAAACCTCTTCAAAAACCAAATAAAAACAAGCCAAAAACAAAGAGAATTTCGTTCAAAATAACCTGCTTATTTTTAGTTGTTTTAGTTTATTTTTTCATAAATCTAACTACTTTTAATCGAAAAAAGTTTTTAAAAAAAAGAAAAAATCACTAAAAAATCGTTTTTTCACGTTTTATAAGAACCTGTTTAAATTTCATCTAAAAAAATATAACAGAAAAATAATAAACTGAAATTCCCTTCAATTTCGCATCCTTATTTGCTGTAATTTTTAGTTTTTTTTGATGATTATTGTCAATTCGAGTAATTTTAATGACTAAAAGGAATTAAAATTATATCGAGAATTTGAGTTCTTTTATATTGATGAATTTTAATTGTCTTTACTATTAAATCAGTTCTCAAGACTATTTTTTTGAAGAAAAAAAATCACTCGAACTGACAGATTATTTAATTTTAAACAGGTTTTTATATTTATCAAAGTTTTATACTAACGGTTCAAATCGCGTCCTCTTGGTTCATTTCCTTCTTGAAGCACCACATCGGAATGTAAAAATTTCACAGCAACTGCCGAACCTTTTACTTTAGAGGCGCTTCGTGCTAACATTTCGGCTTCAAAATTGGTTAATACCCGTTTTCTAATTCCTTGTGTTCGCCAATTAGATAAAGCACCACACTCTTTTTTTATAGTTCGGGCTAACGATAAAGCGTCTAATAATGCCTGATTTGCGCCCTGCCCTTTAAAGGGGCTCATTGGATGTGCGGCATCACCGATTAATGTTGTTTTTTCTGATTTCTCTAATGCTTCTGAACGTAGCAATTCTCGGTCGTACACTGGGTATCCTGATATTTTATCAGCGAGTGTAGCGGCTAAAATTTGAGGAATCGGCTCATGCCAAGCTGTTCGGCGGCAGGCTTCTTCTTTTAGGGCTTCTGCACCTTTTTTAGATAAAATTTTAGCATCTTGCTCTGGCATAGGAAAACTTAATTGCCACATTACCGAATCGGCTGTATAAGGCATCATATAAATGCGCTCGTTACCATTTGCGGTTTGAAATACTGTTGCCGAATCTAACAACGGATTTTCTAATTCTTTTAAAGCGTCTAAAGGACAAATCCCTAAAATAACAATACACCCCAAATAGCGTAAAGGTAGGTTTTTATCACCTAATAATAGGGTTCTTACCGAACTACGAATCCCATCTGCGCCTACAACAATATCTGCTTCGGATGTTTTTATTTTTCCATTTACTTGAAAGGTTAATTGAACTTTTTCGGTTGTTGTTTTTTTATTTTCTTTAAAATTAATTAATTGATGCCCCCATTTCACTTGATTTTTATTTGTTAATTGTTCTAAAAGTTCAAAGCGTAAAGATTGCCTTGGAATATGAATATTTGTTCGTTTTGAAGGTTTATTCTTGGCAATATTTTCGACAGAATCCAACCATTTTCTCATGCCCCATTCGCCAATTATTTTACCTTCCGTTGTGTGAATAATATGTTTTGTAGAAACTACGCCTTCTTTTAATTTTAAAATACCCAGCGCTTGAATTGCTTTGCTTGCTTGTTGCAGGGTTAAGCCATAGCCTTGAGCTCGAGCATCGAAACTACTATCTCGTTCGTAAAGTGTAAAAGGTATTTGTCGATGTAAACAGGCTACTGCTAATGCCACGCCGCCAATACCACCGCCAATAATAGCTATATGCGGGTAATTTTCAAGTGGTTTTTTAGGTGGATTTGTTGTTTTTACCAATCCTGAACCACTACAATTTATACATTTAGCATAGCTTACTTTTGGAGCAATTGGCGCAATTAATGTAGGTTCAGTGACTGATTTAGCCAATGCTGTTTTATATTGAAATTTTGTTTTTTTACTGATTTTTCGACGTTTTTTTCCTTCGCCTTTGCATTGCGTACAAATAATCCAATTAGTTACTGAATTTTCCATATTTTAACTTCTTCTTTCGCTGTGTTTTTTAGCAATTATTGAAGGTGTAAAATTACATTTTTTACTTTTTAAAACGATATAAAATCAAATCGTTATGAATGTTTTATGGATTTTAATACCTAAGAAGGTTCTCGAACTCAAAATATCATCGAAGCACAAAACCCTAGCCCTGATTGAACGGCTTGTTTGAGCTCTTTTTTGTTTTTTTTCTTTTAAAAAATAAAAAAAGCGAGTAGTGAAAGCAGGTAACAGCTTCAAAAAAATAATGCAAAAGCAAAAAAAATCGCCTAAATATTTAGACGATTTAAAATAAAATTTCGGTATTGATAATCTAATATAGATGATATTTTATTTCGATAATACAATAATAATATGGATAATTCGAGTATTTTGATACTTTTAGAATAGCATTTTGACTTTCTACTCATTCTTGCTAAAAAATGTCTAAACAAACCCTTATAATAAAGAGAAAATCATCTTACATACTTAATTTCAAGCGATTAAACAAAAACAGCACTATCAATATTGACAATGCTGTTTTTTAAGAAAAAATATGTGTTAAATAATTATTTTACTTAGTAACTTTAATCCAGTTTCCTTTTGTTCTAGCTATATAATCATTATCATACATTGCTTCTACTTGCACACCTGGCAAATAATAAGTTCCTAAATACGATGCATTTAATAACACTGTAAATGTTTTTTTCTGATGCTCTTTTAACGTAAAATAATTACTAATACTAGCATCACGAATATCTGTAAAATCTACTTTTGATGAAGTTGTATTATTTCCAAATTCAGTAAAACGGGTATTTACAATTTCCCATCCTGACGGAATATATTGTGTTAAAGCTATATTTTCTACCTTATCATTTGTCATATTTTTTACAGTAACCTCAGCTACAAAATTTGTTCCTTGTGATAAATTATCTATAGATATCGTAGTACCTTCTTTCGTTTTATAAGAAACAGTTGTTTCTATATTTTTCTGAATCACTTTTTCTTTACCTACAGGTAAAATCCCTTTATTAAATACTCTAACATATAAAACACCTTTACTATTATTAGAAACAGTAATTGTATTTTCTTTGTTAACATCATTTAAATCATCAGTAAATAAAGCTTTAGAAGTATTAACATTTTCTGATTTTTTATTTAAACTATAAGTTGCATTAATACCTGAATTTTCGCCATTTTGCAAAGCATATTTACTCATTGATAATAAACTATATGCTGTTGTTTGTGTACTCATCCATTTATCACCAGATAAAATTTCAGAAATTTGTTTAGCTAATTTTATTCCTTTTATTTCATCATTTAATAAAATATAAGTTTCTAATGCCATGGCTTTATTGCGGGTTTCAGAACCATAATTTGAATAACGTTTTTTACTATAATCATTTACTCTTAACTTACTTAAAATACCTTTTGCAATTGATTTTTTACCAATTAATGCATATGCACTTGCTAATCTCATTTTTGCTTCATTAGAAGTACCACTTGTTTCACGCAAACGATTCATAGAGGCAATATCAGCACTATTTGCCAAACTCAATGTGTATAATCGGTACGCTTGTGATAAAGAATTGTTTCCGTAATAAGAATTATTTCGCCAATTACGTGCTTGTTGTTTTTGATAACTAATCCATTTCGATTTAAAACCGATAGGTAACGCATATCCTTTTTTAGATGCTTCTATCATAAAATGACCTGCATAAGATGTTCCCCAACTATTTGCCTTGCTATTTCCTTGCCAATAAGACAAACCTCCATTTGATATTTGAAAATCTGATAATCGCTGAATAGTTGCTTTTATGTTTCTTTCAATATCTTGTTGTTTTTCTTCGGATAATTCAAATATTTCTGCTAAAAATAACTGCGGAAACGCACTAGAAGTCGTTTGTTCTACACAACCGTGTGGATATTGAATTAAATATTCCATACGTTTAGTAAAATTCATTGGAGGTAATGTAGATAATTCTACACTTGCAGTATTAGTGCCAGCACTACCAAATGTGGTAAAATTAAGCGCACTTTTTTCATTTGATTTTAACACTAAATCTTTTACTTCTGTACTTATAGGATTCGGATTTAAAACATCTATTTCTACTTCGTAGGATGCTTTTTCACTTCCTGAAACTGCATCTATTTGTACTTTTCCAATTCCTTTAAAATCATTTACTTTCAAGGTAAAATAAACCATTTTTTCATCAGGTTGATTAAAAGATAACACTTGTGTTTTATCACCTAAAATAGTAAATGATTCATTTGGCTGTACTCTAACCTTAACCTTTTTTATAGAAGGTAACATTGCAAATACGTTAACAGGTAATGTTACAGTTTCTTGAGGCGTTATTTTACGAGGCAGTGATGCTAAAATCATTACAGGTTTACGTACTAAAGCTGTTTTTTCAGCACTTCCGTAAGCGTTATTTTCAACATCGGCAGCAACTACCATAGCACGTACCGAACCTATATATTTAGGTATTTTTATTGTATGTATTTTACTAGCTCCTTTTTCTAAATTAAAAGGACCTAAATAAGTAACCATTGGTTTAAATCTATTGGCTTTTTTATTTTTACTTCCCGCTTCTGATTCATCTCCTCCAATACTTAAAATCTGATTTACTTTTCCTCCGTAAGCACCTACTACATCATCAAAAACATCCCAAGTTTTTACTCCTAATGATTGACGTGCATAAAATGTATTCCACGGATTTGGTGTTTTAAATCGAGTTAAATCTAATAATCCATCATCAACCAAAGCAATTGTATAAGTCATTGCTTTTCCTTTTTCTTCTTTAACCTTTATTTTAGTTATTGATTCAGGTCTTATTTCATCTGCTAATTCAATCACTGGAGCTAATTTAGTTTCAGGATTATTTACTAACATAGGAATTGAACCATACATACGAATTGGTAAATCGTTAACCGTTTGACTATGTTTTTGTAATAACGAAATATTTACAAATACATTAGGTGTATAATTTGCTAATACAGGAAATTTAAATGCTGTTTGCTTAGCTGTTGTTTCTACCCAAAAATGGTCTAAAACTTCTGTTCCATTTTCAATAGTAATTAAAGCTCTTCCTCCTTCTGATGATGGAAATTTTACTGTAGCAGTTTCATTTACTTCATAAGATTCTTTATCTGTAGTAAAAACTAGCATCGTTGCATTTGTTTTATCTTGATTTCCTCTTTTCTTTCCATACCAAGAAGGCCAATCAAAATAAACAACATTTGAAGTAACATGTTTACTTCTCTTATCTGTTACTTTAATAAGATAACGTCCCCAATCATTTTCACTTATATTTAAATCAAAATAACCTTTTCCGTTAGCATTTGTTTTTACTTGTAATGTTTTATATGCTTGATGATGACGTGTTCCATCATAATTAGAAAGCCCATTATCAGAAGTACTCCACCACCAACGCCAAGAGATTTTATATACTTTTACTTCTAAATTATTAGCAACTCCTACGCCATTTTCATTTACTGATGCTACATTAAATGTATATTTTTCATCTGTAAATAAATAATTTTTAGATTGTTGTTCTGATGCGTTTAATAAACCAGCATAAGTTTTATAAGGTGATACTTTTTTCGAAAACACATCTGTACTAAAATCTCCACCATTTTCATAAACTTTTGTTATAAAACTAGCCTTTAACATTCCTGGAGCTTTACTTTCTAAACTTGGAGATACTGAAAAACTTGTTTCACCATCGTTATTTAATGTCCCGTCTAATACCTTAAATTCTTCTGTTCTAAAATTTCGAGTAATATCATCAAAATTATAATTTTTAAATTTCGGAAACTCCGTTTTTATCTGTCTAAATTTACCATTAATATCTAACTTTAAATTTCTTGCAATTGCACCATGTAACCATTTCACTTCAACATCTCCATCAATATCTGTATCAGCTTTAATAAAATCGGCTGTGGTTTTTAACTTAATTTTTAAACGGTTTGGTTTTATAGTTTCAATTTTAAGTGTTTTATTAAAAACCGCACCACCAACGCTTACTCTTAATTTCCAATTTCCTGTAATTGCATCTTGACTGGTTTTCGGAGTATATCGATATACATTTTTATTATTTTTAGAAAGTACTTTTCGTTGGATAATTTTTCCTTGTGGATTAATCAATTCAAATTTAATAGGATGCTTTTCTGGTATCGGGTTTGCATTATCATTTAAAACAAAAGTCAAAAATAATTGATCACCAGGTCGCCAAACACCTCGTTCACCATAAATATATCCTTTAATTCCTTTTTGAAGTTTTGTTCCTGAAACATCAAACTTACTCATTGACAAAGCATTTCCGTCATTTAACTTAATGTAAGTTGTATTTTCATCTTTAGTTACTTTTGCAAAAAAAGCATTACTAATTCCGTTAAAATTAGCAACACCATCGGTATTTGTTGTTGCCGTTATAACAGCTTGTTGTTGTAAATTATATAAGGTTACAGAAGCATCAGTAACAGGTTTTGTTGTTAATAAATTAGTAACAGCAATAAAAGTAGTTTTGTTATTTCCTTTTTTAACAATAACTCCTAAGTTAGTCGCCAAAACATTGGTACTAATATTTTTATTATAAAAATACGAATCTGTACACGGATTTTCTCTGTCACTCCATCTATAACGATCATAATTATAATAATTAGGATTATCATATTCTCTTGTATCTACTTCTTTTTCACCATAAACAATAGTATTTGTATTAGTAGTTTCATCACAAGTATAATTAGAATATTTTATATTGAATGAAAATTCAACTCTATACATTGCGCCATTTTCTATAGATAAAACTTCAGATAAATCTATAGCAAAAGCATTTTCTTTTGTTAAGTCAACACCTTTGTCCGTAAGATTTACTGTATATTTAGCTTCAGGACGACCTACATAACGTAAATTACCCTGATTACTTAAATTATTATTTTGTAAAAACTGTAAAACATTATTTTTATATATTTTATATACCGAAACATCAACAGCTTTTAAATTAACAGCTTTAAAATTAATTTTTAAATTAGTTGAACTCGGAATTATAGTTCCGCTTTTTATAAAACTTACTAAAGGCTTTAATTGTTTAAAATGTAACGTTTGACTGTAACCATGTTTTAAAGAAAATCCTTCTGTATTTTTAATTCCTTTAAAAACCTCTAAATCTACTTTATTTTTAAACGAACTCTTCGGATAAATAGTTACAATATTATTTGTTACTTTATATGTAAATCTTCTTTTTTGAGCATTTTTAAAAGCTATTAATCCCTGTAAATCTTGTGATTTTTTAATAGGGTCAGAAAAACTAACTTCAATATGTTGTTTATCAGTATCAATAACTTCAATACTTAATACTTTAAAATTATTTTTACCTGTTATTGTTAAAACACGTTCTCCTTTTGAACTAGAATTAATACTACTTCCATCCCAAATAACTTTTATATCTCTATCTTCTTCTAATCTTTTTAAATTTTTAATTTTAAAAAAAGCTTGAGAAACAAGTGTTTCTGATGTTTCAAAATTCATCGAAATATCAGAATTATTATACGTTGCTTTAACTAATTCTGATAATTTATCCGAAGAAATTACATCGCTAATATTTACCACACCTTCTACAGCATATATATTTTTACTAGAAACAATAGGTGCTGATAAGGTTACATTAAAAAGTAGTTCTTTAGTTTTTACTTTTGTCGTAAATTTTTGTAAATCATCAGAAATATCATCATATAATTTTGATAAATGAAGTGTTACTGTATATTCTGTGTTACTTTTTAATTTTTCTGAAGGAATAAAAGAAATTTTATTTCCATCTAAAAAAACCTCACCTTTCACCTGTGGATTTACCGTAATAACATCATTACTGACTGTGGTTACTTTAGGTGTTTTTTTTAGTATAAACCTAAAATCAGCAACAGATGAAATTATTTCCTTAGGAAATACTGAAACATATTCCGTATAATTATCAACAGTACTTTTATCTTCTACAGATTTTTTACAGGAATTAAACATCAATAGCAATAATGTTACTGCTATTATTTTCATAAAATTATTCATAATTAAGCATTTTTTTTGAAGTAGACCAAAGTTAATTGTTTTATCAATAAAATCGAACCTCTTTCTACTTTTTATCTATAAAGATTTAAAATGATAAAAAATTAAATAATTGTAATAAATAAACACTACATATAATTATCTCTTACATGTAATAATCCTTAATTTTGCAACCTATATTCAATTTACAATATGTTAGGATTACAATTTGAAACCGAAACTTCTTGGGCAGATATTGCTAAAGACAACCTACAACAAATATTAACAGACCATGCTTTTTTAGAACAAAAAGCAGCTTCTAATGCTGTTTCTATAATTATTAATTATTCCGAAGAAACAGAACTTGTACAAAGTATGAGTGAAATTGCTATTGAAGAAATGGAACATTTTAAAATGGTTCATGATTTTATGGTAAAACGAGGCATGGTTTTAGGAAGAGAACAAAAAAATGATTACGCTATTCGTTTACAAAAATTCTTTACAAAAACAAAAGACCGTACAAACGCATTAGTACAACGTTTATTAATTGCGGCGTTAATTGAAGCTAGAAGTTGTGAACGTTTTAAAGTATTTTCTGAAAATATGGAAGATGAAGAATTATCTAAATTCTATAAAGATTTAATGATTTCTGAAGCAAACCACTATACTGTATTTTTAGGTTTTGCTCGTAAATATCAAGATAAAGATATTGTTAATAAAAAATGGAACGATTTAGTCGCTTTTGAAGCTGAAATGATGAGAAATAGAGGTTCTGAAGCCAAAATTCACGGATAAAAATATGTTTAGCAAAGAAGAATCCGCCGCAATGCGTAAAGAATTTTGGACAAGTTTTGGAAAATCTTTTCCAAAAAAATGGCTATTGTATAATACAAAAATTAAAGGTTTCGCCTTTAAATTTCAAGGCGACAGAAAAACCGCTTCTGTGTGTTTAGATTTTGAACATCCTGATGAAATTGCCAATGAATTATTGTATGATAAGCTACTTTCTTTAAAAAATATTTTAGAAACTGAATATTTACCTGAAGTTATTTATCATGAAAATTTCGAGCTAGATAATCGAAAAATTATTCGACGTATTTATGTTCCTTTTGATAAAAAATTTAGTATTCATAATAAAAATACGTGGCGAGATTGCTATGAATTTTATGTAAAAACAATGGAACAATTTGAACTCTTTTTTTATGAATATGAAGACATTATTAAAGATGCAATTTAATTTATTTTTATTAAAATCACTATTTTAAATATGATACAAAATGATACTATTATTGCCATGGCAACTCCTTCAGGCGTTGGTGCTATTGCGGTTATTAGGCTTTCGGGCGAAAAAGCTATTGACATTGTAAACACTTTTTTTAAGTCGATAAATAAAAAAAAATCGCTACTTACTCAAAACACACACACGCTACATTTAGGGCATATTATCAATAATAATATTATTTTAGATGAAGTTTTAGTATCTATTTTTAAAAACCCTCGTTCATATACAGGTGAAAATGTAGTAGAAATTTCATGTCATGGTTCTGTTTTTATTCAGCAAGAAATTATTCAATTATTTTTAAAAAATGGTTGTAGAATGGCTGATAATGGTGAATTTACCATGCGTGCTTTTTTAAACGGAAAAATGGACTTAAGCCAAGCCGAAGCCGTTGCCGATGTAATTGCGTCTAATTCTGCGGCGAGTCATCAAATGGCGATACAACAAATGCGTGGCGGAATTACCAACGAATTAAAAGATTTACGCCTACAATTATTAGATTTTGCGGCATTAATTGAGCTTGAACTTGATTTTTCTGGCGAAGATGTCGAATTTGCAGACCGAACTAAATTCAAAGAATTAGTTGCTAAAATCACATTTGTTTTAAAACGATTAATCGATTCTTTTGCCTTTGGAAATGCCATGAAAAATGGAATTCCAGTAGCAATTATAGGTGAACCTAATGTAGGAAAATCAACTTTATTAAATACGCTTTTAAATGAAGAAAAAGCAATTGTATCTGATATAGCAGGTACTACCCGTGATGCCATTGAAGATGAATTAATTATCGAAGGCGTTGCTTTTCGTTTTATTGATACGGCAGGAATCCGAGAAACACAAGATATTGTTGAAAACATCGGAATTAAAAAAACTTACGAAAAAGCAGAAAATGCACAATTAATTATATTTTTGATTGATGCA
This sequence comes from Tenacibaculum dicentrarchi, assembly GCF_900239345.1. Lineage (GTDB taxonomy): Bacteria > Bacteroidota > Bacteroidia > Flavobacteriales > Flavobacteriaceae > Polaribacter > Polaribacter dicentrarchi. The sequence goes on from NZ_OESZ01000047.1 coordinate 104,841, forward strand.
AATAAATTTGCCATTTCTAACGATGAATTTTTGCAAGAAATTAAAAATATAAAAGAACGTTTCCCTAATAAAAGACTGCTTGTAATTGCTAATAAAATTGATACTTTATCCTGTCATGACACAGCTATTTTAAAATCTGAAATTGATAATTTAATTTTATTATCAGCAAAACAAAAAACAGGAATTATAGAATTAAAAGCTGAATTAACATCTTTAGTAAATACAGGTGCTTTAAGTAATAACGAAACAATTGTGACAAATTCTCGTCATTTTGAAGCGTTAAACAACGCTTTAACAGCAATAACATCTGTACAACAAGGAATTGATTTAGAAATTTCTACAGATTTATTTTCTATTGATATTCGTGAGTGTTTACGTCATTTAGGAAATATTACAGGTGAATATGATGTTGATAAAGATATTTTAGGACATATTTTTGGTAATTTCTGTATCGGAAAGTAAGCACACAAAACAAAGGAATACCAAATCATAACAAACCGTACAAAACCCTCTATTCTTAGGGGGTTTTATTATTTCTACTTACTATTTACTTATTACTATTATCTGTTTATTATGTAAATATTTGTACCTTATTTGTACCTTTGTTAAATTCGAGGTACAAAAATAGGTTTCGAGGTACAAATATTAGTATTTTTTGTCAGTAATGTTCCCCTATTTTGTCCCTTAACGACACTTAAAACTATTAAGAACTATTTAAAACCATACTTTGTGAGTAGTAATATAAGAGTACAAAAAGTCTGTTTAAACTGTAATATTGAATTTACAGCGAAAACCACCGTAACAAAATACTGTTCCAATAAATGTGCAAAAAGTGCATGGAAAAAAAGAAAACAAGCTGAGAAAGTTCAAAAAGTAAATAAAGCCACTAGAAGGAAAATAACAGCTCCTAAAATTGAAGTCAATATAAAAGACAAAGATTTTTTAACAGTCAAAGAAGTTGCAATATTATTGAATTGTACTAATAAAACTATTTACCGCTTAATTAATACAAAGAAAATAAAAGCCGTTAATCTAGGTAAAAGAATTACTAGGATAAAACGCAATACTATTGACAAACTTTTTACCAACTAAAAAAACAATACTATGATAAAAGTAACACTAAGACAAAAGCCAATCAGTAAAGGACGTAACAGTTTATATTTAGATTTTTACCCACCATTAGTAATAGCAGGAACAGAAAAAACTACTAGAAGGGAATTTTTAGGCTTGTTTGTACTTATTGATAAAACAGCCTTTAAAAAAGAACTTGAAGCAATTGAAAATAAAGAATTAAGAAATAAAGGCAAATTATCAAAAGCAACTTTACAGAAAAAAGAAGTGTTAAAAACTTTAAAACCATTAACAGCAGTACAAAAAAACATAAATAGAGAAACACTCACAACAGCTGAATTTATCAAACAGAAACGAATTAACGAATTAAACAAACCCGAAATTTATACTGCCTTTGAATTGGAACAACAAAAAGCAACTGATAAAGGCAAACGCTCGTTTTTAGCGTACTTTGAACAACAAACAGACAAAGCCAAAGGAAACAATTATAATGTTTGGTTATCAGCTTATAATTACCTTAATGATTATACCAAAGGCAACTTGTTGTTTATTGATTTAACTGAAAAATTTTGTAACGATTTTAGAGGTTATCTACTAACGGCAAAGAGTAAAAGAAGTACTACTACTACACTATCACAGAACACCGCTAAAACCTATTTTAATAAGTTTAAAGCCACGTTAAAACAAGCGTATAAAGATGACTTCATTTCTTATGATTTAAACGCTAAAATTGATACTATTAAAGAAGCCGATACAAAAAGAGTATTTCTAACAATTGAAGAACTTAACAAATTAATACAAGCTGATTGTGTAAACCCTATTTTAAAACAAGCCTCTTTATTTTCAGCATTAACAGGATTAAGGTTTTCAGATATTGAAAAATTAAAATGGTCAGAAATTATACACAATAAAGAACAAGGTTATTTTTTAGAGTTCAAACAGCAAAAAACCAAAAGCAATGAGTATTTACCAATATCAGAACAAGCGTATAACCTACTAGGTAAACCAAAAGAGCCACAACAAAAAGTGTTTGAGGGTTTGAAATATTCAGCACATCAAAATACATACTTGTTAAAGTGGGCAATTAATGGAGGAGTGCAAAAACATTTAACGTTTCATATTTTTAGGCATACATACGCTACTTTACAATTATCAGCAGGAACTGATATTTATACGGTATCAAAAATGCTAGGGCATAAAGATTTGAAAACTACTCAAATTTATGCAAAAGTAGTAGATGAAAGTAAAAGAGAAACTATCAATAAGATAAATTTAGACTTTTAAGGAGCTTAAACAACCTCAGCAAAGGAAATGTATCAAATTTATAATGAAACTTTTTCTTAATTTATTTTAAAAAAACACACTTTATTTTAAAAAAACACACTTTATTTTAAAAAAACACATTTATTATACCTTTTTGGACTGTTTTATAAAAAATAAGTGGTTACTCGTAGTTGAATGTGAGAAGTGTTCTAAAATATACCTTAAAACGATAAATACAAACATGTTTATTGTTTTATTAGTAAATATGTTTTATCTTTGAGCCGTGCTATAAAAATAAGGCACAAAAAAAGTGCTTAATGACTTCCGCCAATTAAACACTTTTGTAGTAATATTGTAGATTCAGACCCTACTTATTTACTGCAAAAGTATGAAATTAAAGGGAGTTGTAAGCATTATCTAATAATTTTTTAAAAATTTAATGTATGCAAATTACTTTTGAAAATTTACCAACAGTACTAAGTGAAGTACTAGAATTACAAAAAGAGCTGAAAAATTTAATCCTATCTAAGGAGACAAGCTCACAACCCGAAACGGAAACACCTCTAAATATTAAAGAGGTCGCAAAACTTACTCAGTTAAGCGTTCCAACTCTTTATCTTTACGTATCGGGGCGTAAAATTCCACACTACAAACAAGGCAATAAATTAAGGTTTTTTAAAACCGAAATTATAGCTTGGGTAAAAGAAGGTAAAGTGAAAACAGTTTCAGAAATTGAAGCTGATGCAAATGTTTTACTATCTAAAAAAGCGGTTTAAGATGACTACAAACCGTAAAATTTCACAAAAGACAAAAGTACTTAACTATCTTAAAAATAACATCGCTACAGGTACAATGGTATGCGATGCTATCGGTATAACACAAAAGAGTTTTACTAGAATTAAAAGAGACCTTGAAAAATTAGGCTTATTAGCTGAGGTTAAACACCAGCATTGTAAAATTACTAAGTGTTTAGCTTGGTACTTAACCACAAACGATGTTTTAGTAGCTGAAATAAATAATCCTTGCTAATTGATGGAAACACCTCAACAAAAAGTAAAGGATTTTTTAACAGATGTTTACGATACGATAGCTACTCTAATTACTTTATATTTTAATTAGAATGTAAAAATATAGGAGCGTACCTATTTGATGCGCTCCTATTCTTATTTAATTGCTTAATCCTAAGCGATACGGCATTTCTTATGCCAAAATTAACGATAGTAAAGGTATAAAAATAGAATGAATAATATTGAAAATAAAACAAACATTACAGCAGAAATGATATTAGAAAATGTAACTAATACAATTGATGCGATTGATAAAAGAGACGAAAGTGTGGGGCTTTTTACAGTTAAGAAAGCTAATAAATGGATTGATGAAGCTAAAAACACGGCAATACCTAAAACATTATTTGGTGAACTTTGGTTTGAAAGTGAAATTTGTATCTTATTTGCTGATACTAATTTAGGTAAATCAATTTTAGCGGTTCAAATTGGCGAAAGTATAAGTAGTGGCAAACCAATACCAGGGTTTAAACTAGAAGCCGAACCGCAAAAAGTATTATACTTTGATTTTGAATTATCAAAAAAACAATTTGAAAATAGGTATTCAGTAGATTATGAAGACCATTTTAAATGGAACGATAATTTTTTAAGAGTAGAAATAAATCCTGATTCAAATATTCCTGATAACAAAGATTTTGATACTTATTTAAACGAGTCAATAGAAGCTAGTATTATTAAATTCAATTCTAAAATCTTAATTATTGATAACCTTACTTACTTGAAAACTGAAACCGAAAACGCAAAAAACGCTCTGCCTTTAATGAAACATTTAAAAGCCTTGAAAAGCAAATACGGACTTTCACTCTTAATTTTAGCACACACACCAAAAAGAGATTTATCAAAAAAAATTACTAGAAATGATTTATCGGGAAGTAAGATGTTAATCAATTTTATTGATGCGTGTTTTACTATTGGCGAAAGTAGTACTGATAAAAGTTTACGATACTTAAAACAGATTAAAGCCCGAAACACTGAAATTGTTTACGATACTGAAAATGTAGCAATTTGTAAAATAGATAAACCGTTCAATTTTCTACAATTTGAATTGGTAGATTATGGAAACGAAAGCGAACACCTTAAAGAAGTTACTGAAAAAGATAAAGAAGCTAATATTTTAAAAGTAAAAGAACTCAGCCAACAAGGAAAAAGCCAACGTTTAATTGCAAAAGAAGTAGGTATTTCATTAGGTGCGGTTAATAAATACTTAAAATTATAACAAGTGTTCACGGTGTTCACGGTGTTCACGGTGTTCAGGTGTGAACAGTGTGAACACCGTGAACACTTAAATAAAACCTTTAATTTTATGGATAATTTCAGATACATTTTAGAAAAATACAACGGAACAAAGAGCCGATACCATTGCCCTAACTGTAATAAACCTAATCAGTTTACTAGATACATTGATACACAAACTAACGAACATTTAAACGATGCCGTAGGTGTTTGCAGTAGGCTTGTAAAGTGTGGTTATCATTATAAACCAAAACAATATTTTCAAGATAATAATGTTTCATTTGAAACAAAGGCAGTACCATTTGTACGAAAGCCACCCCCACCAAAACCAATAACAAGTTATTTTAATGCTGAGGTTATGAATAAGAGTTTGAGTAGTAAAGCTCCTAACTTCTTTTTAGACTTTTTAAATATTCTTTGGTTTGAAGAAGATGTAATTAAATTAGCTAAGAAATATAATATCGGTACTTCTAACAAATGGAACGGTGCAACCACTTTTTGGCAACAAGATATTCACGGTAAAGTAAGAACGGGCAAAGTAATGTTATACAATCCTGAGACTGGTAAACGAGTTAAGAAACCTTATAATCACATCGGTTGGGAACATTCAAAAATTGATGACTTTAATTTAGAACAATGTTATTTTGGTGAACACTTATTAAATGAAGATAAAAACAAGCCAGTTGCGATTGTAGAAAGTGAAAAAACGGCAATTATTTCTAGTATCTTTTTACCTGAATTTATTTGGTTGGCTTGTGGTTCGCTTAATAATTTGAATGAAGCAAAGACAAAGGTATTAAAAGGTCGCAATGTAGTATTGTTTCCTGATGCAGGTTGTTATAATAATTGGAATGATAAAATACCTAAACTCGCAAAAGATGTATATTTTACAACTAATACATTGTTAAGAGACAAAGCAACGGATTACGAAAAAAAACAGGGTTTTGATATTGCTGATTATTTGATACAATTTTAATCACATAAAAAAAGAAGATGAAAAAACACAAACATTTAAAAGTAATTGAGCGTAAAAATATTCACAGAATAGGAGGTAATTATTTCACAATTTTAATAGATGGAGTTTTTAAAGATTTTAGAAGAATTAAAACACCTCAAAAATATAGAATAATTTAAAACAAAGAGTTTTCTTACATTATAAAAAAGAGCCGTTTTAAAGCAGTCTTATAACCTCAGCAGTAAAGTATATTAAATTATTCTTTGCGTTTGCTGAGGTTCTTATTTTGATAGTTACTTGGTATCTGTTATACGTGTGTACTTTGTGTCTACGTTTTGGACACTATAAAAAAGCCCTATCCCGTTTTTCGCCATGGGCTAAATTTCTAGTACTTGTTAAAAAATAGTTTTCGTACATTATAAAAAGAACCTCTTTAATACATTTACTAAATTTTTAGTAATAGTAAAGGTGCTAAATATTTCACAGCAAAAAACAACCTAAAAGCAAACCGATTAGATTTTTTCATTCAGTACAAGCGAAAACCAAAAGGGGGTGGTTGTTAATCATGTACAACTGAATGATTTGAAATACAAGTATAAAAGTACATAGTTTAAATTAATGTAGGTAATGTAGTAAATGTACTCTAAAACAAAAACTTATTTTTAGAGTAAAAGTTTAAGTATATTTCAATAATGAAATATTAGTTAATATCTTTGGTTCAGAATAAAACACGAAAAAAGCTATTTTTCTGCAAATTTGTACCCCTATTGTACCTTTTTTTTTGAAAGCCCTGTAAATACTAACAAAATACTTTCTGTATCGGAAAGTAATACCATAAAAACACAAATAACCCCTTCTAATAGAGAGGTTTATTTGTGTTTTATAACAAAAAACTCTATTTAAGATAATTTATTAAAAATAATTAAATTTTTCTTTATTCTATGAAATTTTAATTATTTACTGTAAATACACTTCTTTTTTCATTAAAGGTTAAAATTTCACAGCTAATAGCTTATTATTTAAAAGTAATTGAATTTTCTTTACATATTTATTCATTTGGAAATTTTTTTCTTTATATACAAATGCCTAGCCCCGATTGAAGCAATTGTTTGAGCTCCTTTTTTGATTTTTTTCAAAAAAGAGCGAGTGCGGAAAGCGGGAAATTGCTTCAGAAAAATAGTATTATACAGGTTAATTTATTTAAAATCATGAATATATCTCAAATAATTAAAGTTACTAATTACCTGATTTACAATAGATAAACCAACTGTTTAATTTACGATTTTCTTAATAAAAAGAATGAAATCAGATACTTATGACAATAAGTACACAACAATCATTTAAAAAAACAACAATTTCACAAAACCAAGTTGTAATTTTGCGCGAAATTAAATTTTCACAAAATGAACCTTTTTCACTCAAAAAAGACCCCTCTGTTAATTGCTTTTTTGCTGTCTATCTTTTATAGTTTTTCTCCAATTCCGAGTTACTATAAGGCAGCTAATTTTATTGAACCTGAAACCACAACTTATTACCCACCTAAAGTTTCAGAAACATTAAGAAGAACTCCTATAACAATAATGATCAACGAAATTGATGTAGATCAAAAAGGTCGTGATACCAATGAATTTATTGAATTATATGATGGAGGCACAGGAAATACCTCTTTAAGTGGCTATAGTATTGTGCTATTTAACGGTGGTAATGATAAAAGTTACAAAACCTTCGACTTAACAGGGCATAAAACAACTGCCGATGGGTATTTTGTAATCGGTAGTAGTACCGTGGCAAATGTTAATTTCACTCCTACTAAATTTAGCCTTCAAAATGGTGCCGATGCCATTGCTTTATACCATGCTGATGCTAGTAAATTTAGCTATGGATCGCCTGTTACAACCACCGATTTAGTCGATGCAGTTGTATATGATACCGATGATAAAGACGACACTGGCTTATTGGCATTGCTAAACCTCAACCAACCTCAAGTTAATGAACACGGGAAAAAAGATAAAGAAAATCATTCTTCGCAACGTGTTATTAATGGTAGCGGCGGTTTAAGAAATACCAATACCTATACACAAGCAACTCCTACGCCTGGTAAAGAAAATACTGACGGTAGTAGTACTACTCCCCCTACAAATACCGATACAGAAGCACCTGCTGCCCCTAGCAATTTAACGGCTTCAAATATTACAGAAACCCAAGTAACTTTAACATGGGAAATAGCTACTGATAATATTGGCGTATCCCACTACCAGATATTTAATGGAACTGTAAATTTAGGAAACACTAGTAACACTACTTTTAATCTAACAGGATTAACAGCCAACACAACCTACTCTTTTACAGTAAAAGCTATTGATGATGCCACTAACAGTTCGCTTGCTAGTAATACTGTATCTGCTACAACTTTAGAGAGTACGACTAATAATACGCCTATAACAATCATGATTAATGAGATTGATGTAGATCAAAAAGGGACTGATACCAATGAATTTATTGAATTATATGATGGTGGCGCAGGAAATACTTCTTTAGACAATCATACTATTGTACTCTTTAACGGTGGTAAAGATAAAAGTTATAAAACTATTGACTTAACAGGGCATAAAACAACTGCTGATGGTTATTTCGTAATTGGTAATAGTACGGTGGCGAATGTAAATTTAGTTGAATTTGCTAAAAATGGAATTCAAAATGGTGCCGATGCCATTGCTTTATATCATGCTGATGCTAGCGAATTTCATAATGGTACCCCTATAACAACCAACAATTTAGTAGATGCCATTGTATATGACACCAACGACAATGACGATACAGGCTTACTAATACTACTAAACGCCAACCAACCTCAAGTTAACGAAAACGCAAAAGATGATAAAGACAGGCATTCTTTACAACGTATTGTTAACGGTAGCGGAGGCTTAAGAAATACCGATACCTACACACAGGCAAGACCCACGCCTGGAAAAGAAAACACCACTGTTTTTCCGATACCATCTTTAACAACTATTACAATAGCAGCAGCAAGAGCTAAAAATGATGGGGATGAAATACAGGTAAAAGGAATATTAACGGTTACCGATCAATTTGCGGGAGCGGCTTATATTCAAGATGCAACTGGTGGAATCGCAATTTTTGATAAAGATGTACACGGAAAAGGAAAGTTTAAAATAGGCGATGAAATTACCGTTCAAGCTTTTAAAGCTACTGATAAAAGCCAGATTCAACTAATAAACATTGTTGGTATTTCAAATCATGGAGCAGCAACAAACCCCATAGTTCCGAAGGAAATCACCTTAAATGAATTAGCTGCTCACCCTGCGGAATTGGTAAAAATTTCAAACCCTATATTTCCTAGCCCAGGAAATATGTTTTTTGGAAATTCGAATTATAGAATATTTGACAATAATAACAATACCGCCAACTTAAGAATAGATATTGATGTAAACGGAATTACAGGTTTAGCACAGCCTCAAAGCTGTAGCGAAATTACAGGTGTTGTAGGAAGATATTATAATTTTCAGTTAATCCCTCGATTGACTAGCGATATAAACTGCGCTAAAAAATACCAGCATCCACCCTTAGATCATGATAAAATTTCCAAAGATAAAACCTTAGATATTGTTACTTGGAATATTGAATGGTTTGGAGATGAAAAGAAATCACCCGCTGCTGGCAAACCAAATTCAGATGAAATTCAGAAAGAAAAAGTAAAACAAGTATTGCTTAATTTAGATGCTGATATTATTGCTGTTCAAGAAATTATCGATATTGATTTATTTAAAGAGCTTATTGCTGAATTACCTGCCTACGATTTTATTTTATCCGACGCTGTTTCGTATCCTAATAGCACTTCTGGAATGCCTCAAAAATTAGGTTTTATCTATAAAAAATCAGTAGTAAACCTTAAAAGTAGTACGCCTTTATTAAAAGCAATTCATCCTTATTATAACGGAGATGATCAAAGTGCGCTTCAAGATTTCCCTGATCCGAAGAAATCCAGATTTTTTGCAAGTGGTCGATTACCTTTTTTAATGACTGCCGATATTACTATTGATAACCAAACAAAAGAAGTTAATTTTATCGTTTTACATGCCAGAGCAAATACCAGTGCTGCCAAAGCGCAAAGTAAGTACGATATGCGTAAATACGATGTTGAAACACTCAAAAAAGAGCTTGACGCTAATTTTCCAACAAAAAACATTGTTTTATTAGGTGATTATAATGATGACGTAGATCAAACAGTGGTAGCCAACGATGTAATTGGCAATGCTACTACATACGATGCTTTTGTACAAGATGCAAGCAATTATACGATTGTTACAAGCGCTCTAAGCAAGGCAAATTTCCGCTCTTATGCCTCTAGAGAAAACATGATTGATCATATTACCATTTCTAACGAACTTACCAATAATTACCTATTAGGTTCTGAAAAAGTACACTATGAATTTTACAATAATCTGTACGAAAAAACAACTTCTGATCACTTTCCTGTTTCTGTTCGTTTACAACTTAATGATGTTGTTGAAGCTCCTCAAGTAATTATTAAAATAGCCGATGCAAGAACCAAAGTTAGTGGTGAAATAGTTAGTATAACAGGAATTTTAACAGTTGCAGATCAGTTTGCAGGATCGGCTTATATTCAAGATGAAACTGGTGGAATTGCTATTTTTGATGATAAAATTCACGGCGAAGGAAAATTTAAAATAGGCGATCAAATTACTGTAAAAGCAACAAAAAGCACGCATAATGGGCAAATTCAGTTAATCAATGTTATTTCTGCTGTAGCTAGTACAACCGCAGTAAACCCTATAATCCCGAAGGTAATTACACTTGCTGAATTAGCAAATCATCCTGGTGAATTAGTTCAAGTTTTAAATCCTAGTTTTCCACTTCCAGGGAGTATGATTTTTGGAAATTCAAATATTGAAATTACCGATGCCTACAATAATAAAGCACAAATAAGAATTGATGCTGATGCAAAAGAACTTACAGGTTTAGCACAGCCAGAAAATTGCGACCAAATTACAGGTGTGGTAGGCAGATATAATGCTACGCTACAAGTATTACCAAGATTAAAAAGTGATGTAAGCTGTGCCAAGCAATATGAGCACCCAAGTTCTGTAAATGACGCTATTGCTAAAGATAAAACCTTAGATATTGTTACTTGGAATATTGAGTGGTTTGGAGATCAGACCAACTCACCTGCAGCTGGCAATCCAAATTCAGATGAAATTCAGAAAGAAAAAGTAAAGGAAGTATTGCTTGGTTTAGATGCCGATGTAATTGCTGTTCAAGAAATTGCTGATATTGTTTTATTCCAAAAACTTGTAACTGAATTACCTGCCTACGATTTTATTTTATCGGATGCTGTTTCGTATCCTAATAATACTACAGGAGTAACTCAAAAATTAGGTTTTATCTATAAAAAATCAGTTGTAAATTTTAAAAATAGCAGCCCTTTATTAAAAGCAATTCATCCGTATTATAACGGAAATGATGAAAGCGCTATTCAAGATTTCCCGCATCCTAGTAAAGCTAGTTTTTTTGCCAGTGGGCGATTGCCTTTTTTAATGACTGCCGATGTTACTTTAAATAACATCACAGAAGAGTTTAGTTTTATCGTTTTACATGCCAGAGCAAACAATAATAGTGATGCTCAAAACAGGTATGATATGCGTAAGTATGATATCGAAGTGCTAAAAAAAGAGCTTGACACTAATTTTTCGACAAAAAATGTCGTTTTATTAGGTGATTATAATGACGATGTCGATCAAACAGTTGTAAGGGTAAACACAAGCACATCTACCTATGATGCCTTTATACAAGACCCTACTAATTATACCATTACAACAACAGCTTTAAGTAAGGCTGGTTTCCGTTCATATCCGTCTTTCCCTAACCTGATTGACCATATTACCATTTCTAATGAGCTTAACGACAATTATTTGTCAGGTTCTGAAAAAGTCCATTATGAACTTTATAACAATGAATACACCAAAACAGCTTCCGATCATTTACCTGTTTCTATACGTTTAAAATTTACAGGGAATTACACGGTAAAATACACCGCAGGAAATAACGGAACAATTACAGGAAATTTAACCCAAACTATTGAAGAAGGAAAAGCAACATCCGAAGTAAAAGCGATTGCAAATACTGGTTATGAATTTGTAAAATGGAGCGATAATAATACTTCGGAAACGAGAACCGATATCGCCGATGCTGATAAAGAATTTAAAGCAGAATTTGTAAAAACTGTAGTTGTCGTTAAAAATTACACGGTAAAATACACCGCAGGAAATAACGGAACAATTACAGGAAATTTAACCCAAACTATTGAAGAAGGAAAAGCAACATCACAGGTAAAAGCTATTGCCGATGCAGGTTATGAATTTGTAAAATGGAGCGATAATAATACTTCGGAAACGAGAACCGATATCGCCGATGCTGATAAAGAATTTAAAGCAGAATTTGTAAAAACTGTAGTTGTCGTTAAAAATTACACGGTAA
>NZ_OESZ01000022.1 GCF_900239345.1 Tenacibaculum dicentrarchi
CTCCCGACTGCCTATGATGTTTATCCTTTGGATGGTCGCCATGATGGTGGTTATTATACCGTCAAGGACTGTGTGACTATTGACGTCCTTCCCCGTACGCCGGGCAATAATGTTTATGTTGGTTTCATGGTTTGGTCTAACTTTACCGCTACTAAATGCCGCGGATTGGTTTCGCTGAATCAGGTTATTAAAGAGATTATTTGTCTCCAGCCACTTAAGTGAGGTGATTTATGTTTGGTGCTATTGCTGGCGGTATTGCTTCTGCTCTTGCTGGTGGCGCCATGTCTAAATTGTTTGGAGGCGGTCAAAAAGCCGCCTCCGGTGGCATTCAAGGTGATGTGCTTGCTACCGATAACAATACTGTAGGCATGGGTGATGCTGGTATTAAATCTGCCATTCAAGGCTCTAATGTTCCTAACCCTGATGAGGCCGTCCCTAGTTTTGTTTCTGGTGCTATGGCTAAAGCTGGTAAAGGACTTCTTGAAGGTACGTTGCAGGCTGGCACTTCTGCCGTTTCTGATAAGTTGCTTGATTTGGTTGGACTTGGTGGCAAGTCTGCCGCTGATAAAGGAAAGGATACTCGTGATTATCTTGCTGCTGCATTTCCTGAGCTTAATGCTTGGGAGCGTGCTGGTGCTGATGCTTCCTCTGCTGGTATGGTTGACGCCGGATTTGAGAATCAAAAAGAGCTTACTAAAATGCAACTGGACAATCAGAAAGAGATTGCCGAGATGCAAAATGAGACTCAAAAAGAGATTGCTGGCATTCAGTCGGCGACTTCACGCCAGAATACGAAAGACCAGGTATATGCACAAAATGAGATGCTTGCTTATCAACAGAAGGAGTCTACTGCTCGCGTTGCGTCTATTATGGAAAACACCAATCTTTCCAAGCAACAGCAGGTTTCCGAGATTATGCGCCAAATGCTTACTCAAGCTCAAACGGCTGGTCAGTATTTTACCAATGACCAAATCAAAGAAATGACTCGCAAGGTTAGTGCTGAGGTTGACTTAGTTCATCAGCAAACGCAGAATCAGCGGTATGGCTCTTCTCATATTGGCGCTACTGCAAAGGATATTTCTAATGTCGTCACTGATGCTGCTTCTGGTGTGGTTGATATTTTTCATGGTATTGATAAAGCTGTTGCCGATACTTGGAACAATTTCTGGAAAGACGGTAAAGCTGATGGTATTGGCTCTAATTTGTCTAGGAAATAACCGTCAGGATTGACACCCTCCCAATTGTATGTTTTCATGCCTCCAAATCTTGGAGGCTTTTTTATGGTTCGTTCTTATTACCCTTCTGAATGTCACGCTGATTATTTTGACTTTGAGCGTATCGAGGCTCTTAAACCTGCTATTGAGGCTTGTGGCATTTCTACTCTTTCTCAATCCCCAATGCTTGGCTTCCATAAGCAGATGGATAACCGCATCAAGCTCTTGGAAGAGATTCTGTCTTTTCGTATGCAGGGCGTTGAGTTCGATAATGGTGATATGTATGTTGACGGCCATAAGGCTGCTTCTGACGTTCGTGATGAGTTTGTATCTGTTACTGAGAAGTTAATGGATGAATTGGCACAATGCTACAATGTGCTCCCCCAACTTGATATTAATAACACTATAGACCACCGCCCCGAAGGGGACGAAAAATGGTTTTTAGAGAACGAGAAGACGGTTACGCAGTTTTGCCGCAAGCTGGCTGCTGAACGCCCTCTTAAGGATATTCGCGATGAGTATAATTACCCCAAAAAGAAAGGTATTAAGGATGAGTGTTCAAGATTGCTGGAGGCCTCCACTATGAAATCGCGTAGAGGCTTTGCTATTCAGCGTTTGATGAATGCAATGCGACAGGCTCATGCTGATGGTTGGTTTATCGTTTTTGACACTCTCACGTTGGCTGACGACCGATTAGAGGCGTTTTATGATAATCCCAATGCTTTGCGTGACTATTTTCGTGATATTGGTCGTATGGTTCTTGCTGCCGAGGGTCGCAAGGCTAATGATTCACACGCCGACTGCTATCAGTATTTTTGTGTGCCTGAGTATGGTACAGCTAATGGCCGTCTTCATTTCCATGCGGTGCACTTTATGCGGACACTTCCTACAGGTAGCGTTGACCCTAATTTTGGTCGTCGGGTACGCAATCGCCGCCAGTTAAATAGCTTGCAAAATACGTGGCCTTATGGTTACAGTATGCCCATCGCAGTTCGCTACACGCAGGACGCTTTTTCACGTTCTGGTTGGTTGTGGCCTGTTGATGCTAAAGGTGAGCCGCTTAAAGCTACCAGTTATATGGCTGTTGGTTTCTATGTGGCTAAATACGTTAACAAAAAGTCAGATATGGACCTTGCTGCTAAAGGTCTAGGAGCTAAAGAATGGAACAACTCACTAAAAACCAAGCTGTCGCTACTTCCCAAGAAGCTGTTCAGAATCAGAATGAGCCGCAACTTCGGGATGAAAATGCTCACAATGACAAATCTGTCCACGGAGTGCTTAATCCAACTTACCAAGCTGGGTTACGACGCGACGCCGTTCAACCAGATATTGAAGCAGAACGCAAAAAGAGAGATGAGATTGAGGCTGGGAAAAGTTACTGTAGCCGACGTTTTGGCGGCGCAACCTGTGACGACAAATCTGCTCAAATTTATGCGCGCTTCGATAAAAATGATTGGCGTATCCAACCTGCAGAGTTTTATCGCTTCCATGACGCAGAAGTTAACACTTTCGGATATTTCTGATGAGTCGAAAAATTATCTTGATAAAGCAGGAATTACTACTGCTTGTTTACGAATTAAATCGAAGTGGACTGCTGGCGGAAAATGAGAAAATTCGACCTATCCTTGCGCAGCTCGAGAAGCTCTTACTTTGCGACCTTTCGCCATCAACTAACGATTCTGTCAAAAACTGACGCGTTGGATGAGGAGAAGTGGCTTAATATGCTTGGCACGTTCGTCAAGGACTGGTTTAGATATGAGTCACATTTTGTTCATGGTAGAGATTCTCTTGTTGACATTTTAAAAGAGCGTGGATTACTATCTGAGTCCGATGCTGTTCAACCACTAATAGGTAAGAAATCATGAGTCAAGTTACTGAACAATCCGTACGTTTCCAGACCGCTTTGGCCTCTATTAAGCTCATTCAGGCTTCTGCCGTTTTGGATTTAACCGAAGATGATTTCGATTTTCTGACGAGTAACAAAGTTTGGATTGCTACTGACCGCTCTCGTGCTCGTCGCTGCGTTGAGGCTTGCGTTTATGGTACGCTGGACTTTGTAGGATACCCTCGCTTTCCTGCTCCTGTTGAGTTTATTGCTGCCGTCATTGCTTATTATGTTCATCCCGTCAACATTCAAACGGCCTGTCTCATCATGGAAGGCGCTGAATTTACGGAAAACATTATTAATGGCGTCGAGCGTCCGGTTAAAGCCGCTGAATTGTTCGCGTTTACCTTGCGTGTACGCGCAGGAAACACTGACGTTCTTACTGACGCAGAAGAAAACGTGCGTCAAAAATTACGTGCAGAAGGAGTGATGTAATGTCTAAAGGTAAAAAACGTTCTGGCGCTCGCCCTGGTCGTCCGCAGCCGTTGCGAGGTACTAAAGGCAAGCGTAAAGGCGCTCGTCTTTGGTATGTAGGTGGTCAACAATTTTAATTGCAGGGGCTTCGGCCCCTTACTTGAGGATAAATTATGTCTAATATTCAAACTGGCGCCGAGCGTATGCCGCATGACCTTTCCCATCTTGGCTTCCTTGCTGGTCAGATTGGTCGTCTTATTACCATTTCAACTACTCCGGTTATCGCTGGCGACTCCTTCGAGATGGACGCCGTTGGCGCTCTCCGTCTTTCTCCATTGCGTCGTGGCCTTGCTATTGACTCTACTGTAGACATTTTTACTTTTTATGTCCCTCATCGTCACGTTTATGGTGAACAGTGGATTAAGTTCATGAAGGATGGTGTTAATGCCACTCCTCTCCCGACTGTTAACACTACTGGTTATATTGACCATGCCGCTTTTCTTGGCACGATTAACCCTGATACCAATAAAATCCCTAAGCATTTGTTTCAGGGTTATTTGAATATCTATAACAACTATTTTAAAGCGCCGTGGATGCCTGACCGTACCGAGGCTAACCCTAATGAGCTTAATCAAGATGATGCTCGTTATGGTTTCCGTTGCTGCCATCTCAAAAACATTTGGACTGCTCCGCTTCCTCCTGAGACTGAGCTTTCTCGCCAAATGACGACTTCTACCACATCTATTGACATTATGGGTCTGCAAGCTGCTTATGCTAATTTGCATACTGACCAAGAACGTGATTACTTCATGCAGCGTTACCATGATGTTATTTCTTCATTTGGAGGTAAAACCTCTTATGACGCTGACAACCGTCCTTTACTTGTCATGCGCTCTAATCTCTGGGCATCTGGCTATGATGTTGATGGAACTGACCAAACGTCGTTAGGCCAGTTTTCTGGTCGTGTTCAACAGACCTATAAACATTCTGTGCCGCGTTTCTTTGTTCCTGAGCATGGCACTATGTTTACTCTTGCGCTTGTTCGTTTTCCGCCTACTGCGACTAAAGAGATTCAGTACCTTAACGCTAAAGGTGCTTTGACTTATACCGATATTGCTGGCGACCCTGTTTTGTATGGCAACTTGCCGCCGCGTGAAATTTCTATGAAGGATGTTTTCCGTTCTGGTGATTCGTCTAAGAAGTTTAAGATTGCTGAGGGTCAGTGGTATCGTTATGCGCCTTCGTATGTTTCTCCTGCTTATCACCTTCTTGAAGGCTTCCCATTCATTCAGGAACCGCCTTCTGGTGATTTGCAAGAACGCGTACTTATTCGCCACCATGATTATGACCAGTGTTTCCAGTCCGTTCAGTTGTTGCAGTGGAATAGTCAGGTTAAATTTAATGTGACCGTTTATCGCAATCTGCCGACCACTCGCGATTCAATCATGACTTCGTGATAAAAGATTGAGTGTGAGGTTATAACGCCGAAGCGGTAAAAATTTTAATTTTTGCCGCTGAGGGGTTGACCAAGCGAAGCGCGGTAGGTTTTCTGCTTAGGAGTTTAATCATGTTTCAGACTTTTATTTCTCGCCATAATTCAAACTTTTTTTCTGATAAGCTGGTTCTCACTTCTGTTACTCCAGCTTCTTCGGCACCTGTTTTACAGACACCTAAAGCTACATCGTCAACGTTATATTTTGATAGTTTGACGGTTAATGCTGGTAATGGTGGTTTTCTTCATTGCATTCAGATGGATACATCTGTCAACGCCGCTAATCAGGTTGTTTCTGTTGGTGCTGATATTGCTTTTGATGCCGACCCTAAATTTTTTGCCTGTTTGGTTCGCTTTGAGTCTTCTTCGGTTCCGACTACCCTCCCGACTGCCTATGATGTTTATCCTTTGGATGGTCGCCATGATGGTGGTTATTATACCGTCAAGGACTGTGTGACTATTGACGTCCTTCCCCGTACGCCGGGCAATAATGTTTATGTTGGTTTCA
>NZ_OESZ01000035.1 GCF_900239345.1 Tenacibaculum dicentrarchi
TAAACGA
The DNA here is from genome assembly GCF_900239345.1 of Tenacibaculum dicentrarchi. Lineage (GTDB taxonomy): Bacteria > Bacteroidota > Bacteroidia > Flavobacteriales > Flavobacteriaceae > Polaribacter > Polaribacter dicentrarchi. Next base: position 8 of record NZ_OESZ01000035.1, read on the forward strand.
GCTAGAAAGTCCGCTATTTTCATTACAAACAGATTCACGTAATCTTTGTCAGGATTTTACTTTTCGAAAACGCTTAATTACGTTAATATTCCGTGTAATTTGGCTTAATGCAGGTTAACGTTTGGTATAAAAATAGTAAGGATTAATATGCACTTACTTTCATATTTGACAGACTTTATTAATATGTACGAACTTTCAGTTTGACACTTAGCCCTTATTATTTTTATACTGTGTTGTAAATAGTTTTTTCTTATAATATTTTAGTAAAATTTAATATTAATTCAATTATTAAGTAGTCTATTTTTTCGTGGTAATATACACACCTAATTGACGTTCATCTCCTGTTAGATAAGGTATCTGATGTTCTATGATAAATGAAACATCTGTTTTCTGACTAAATTTTTCAGGAATAGTATAGTAGTCTATAGAACTTTGTGTTGTGAACAACTGAAAAACATATTTTAATTCCTTAATTTTTATTTTTAAAACAGCACTGTTTTTTCTTATTTCATAATAACTAACCCCTTCTATTTCAATAGGAATAGGCGTGAAAACTATTTCTCCTGCTATTTTTTTCTTAATAAATGAAATTTTATGTATTTCATCATCTCTATATTTTATTTTTTTTTCAGGGTAAAATTTTTTAATATTTGTGTTTAAAATTGCATTATAATCCGAAAATTTATTTTGTCTAATATCTTTTAGAAAAACGGAATGTTCCTTTTTTCTGCTGAATTGCTCATATGAAATTCTATATCTATCTTTTTCATTCCCTAAACTATCTATTTTAATCATCTCTCCTGGACTATAAACAGAAAAAGAATTATTTATTGTATCATAAGTAATAGAGAATTGTCCCCAATTTGAAATTCTTTTTAAATCAAACTCCTTTGAATCAGAAATATTATTTAAAGATTGATATTCTTCCTTATTAAAAACAATAGATGGTATTAAATTAACGTTTGTACATTGTTGAATGAAAATTAAAAGTATAATTAGGCTAAATATTTTTTTTTTATGTTTTTTCATTTTAATTATTTACAACGGTTAGTATAAGAATAGTAGCGGATTTTCACACACTAACTTTGCGGTTAAACAGAGACTTTTTTTTATATTTACTTACTTTCGTTTTTGCGACTAAACCGCTATTATTTTTATACATTGTTGGCGGTAGTTTTATTTACTGCAATAAACTCCTTTAGAATCTCCATTTAATTCTTTTATTATTAATAATCTATCAGATATTCTAAATTCAGTTTCTACAAATATTGCTATAGGGATTTCATTAGAGAATATTGTGTCATTTTTAATTATAAATGATGAATCAAATGTAATTCCATCTCCAATATGGAATCCATCTCTATATTTCCAAGCAGTGTTTTCTATTGAATCACAAGAACTAAATATAGCCAAGAAAAAGATTAACAAAATAGTACTTTTTAAAAGTGATTTCATATCTTTAAATTTCAATTTATTTAGTCAAGCAACTCGGTTTTTATATTTTTAATGGAAAAATTTATCGAATCTATAGCAGTTAAAGCGTATGTTTCAGAAACTATAACATTACCACCTGCACCACCTCCAATGTTATAAATCGTTATATTTTTTGATTTTTCATTGTTATAAATTTTCATATCATTGAAATCATAACTGCTTAAATCAAAGCCTTCATTGCCTTGAATTGTTAAAACATTATTTTCAAAAGTATATTTTTCTATTTCTAAATCATTTTCCTTTTTCAGTTTTTTTATTAAATAATCTTTTAATGCTAAAATATATTTTGTGTTTTGTGCTTCTTGAATTTTCTCTGCATCTATTAATCTTTCCGAAAAATCTAAAGTTCCACCATCTCCTTCAATCCAAATACTGTCCATTTTCCATTTAACTTTTATAAAGTCACCATAATTAAAATTATATTTGTCATTGTTGTACCAATCCATATTAATATCTAAAAAAACTTCTTTACCGTCTTTTTCGCCTTTTAAATTAGGGAAATCTCCATCGTAATTATATTCTTTAAATTGAATTGAGTCTGTGTAAATATGATTTAATAAAATTGTTTTATCAGGTCTTAATTTACTGGTGAATTTTGTTTTAATTTGATTTATATCTCCATTTCTGTTTATATGAAATTTAGTTGTATCAGTGTGTTTATAATCCCCATAGAATTCATCAACTATGGTTACAGTATTATTTTCTATTTTCGAGAATTTTCTTGACCAACCTTCCGCAATTTCATCATAAGAAATTGTTAATGAATTACTGGTCAATTTGTCTTCTTGGTTATAATATTGGGATAGTTTATAGTAAGAGTCGTAAATAATTAAAATAGATTCTAATTCGTGTTCTCCTTTAAAAACATTAATAACAACACTATTAAAATCACCTAAATTAATTTTGTAAGATGGTTGAAATTTAAGTTTATTATTTTTTTTATCTATATCTGGATAGATTTTATTTAATTGTAATAATTTGATTTCTTCTTTAGTAAATTCTTTTACTTTAACAATATTGTCGAAATTTGTTGAGTCAATTATGGGTAAATTCTTAAAGGAAATTTGTTCAATAAGTGCATTAATATTTTTTTGTGGATTAGATTTAACAGGCTTATTTCTTTTTTCAGTATTCACATTAAAATCACAAGCCAAAAAGCTAATTGTTAAAATTAATAATATTGTTGTTATGTTCCTCATTTTTTTTAATTACCGCCAACGCCTAGTGTATGTGGCGTATTTTTCCGCCAGGAAAATATGCGCTCATACACTTTGTTAACGTGCGTTTTTTTCTTTTTTTAATTAAAATACCGTTATAAAATCACATATTTTTCAGCGTTTTTA
>NZ_OESZ01000021.1 GCF_900239345.1 Tenacibaculum dicentrarchi
GCTGATTGCAGTTGCTGATCTGATGCTGGTTGTTCCATTTGCTGATTATTGATGCTGATTGCAGTTGCTGATTGCTGATGCTGGTTGTTCCATTTGCTGATTATTGATGCTGATTGCAGTTGCTGATTGCTGATGCTGGTTGTTCCATTTGCTGATTATTGATGCTGATTGCGGTTGCTGATCTGATGCTGGTTGTTCCATTTGCTGATTATTGATGCTGATTGCAGTTGCTGATTGCTGGTGCTGGTTGTTCCATTTGCAAAGTGAGTATTTACAAAAAAATACTAAAATCGAACTGTAAAAGAAATCTTGACTGTTCAAAAAAAACAATCTTTTAAAAAATAATTAACTCAAAAAATAAAAAAACAGACAAAAAACCGCTTTTTATTACCTTAAAATCTACCAATAAAAAAAACATATTTGTAAGTAGTCTATTTATCAGCTGTTTAACTTATTAAGTTGTAGTTCAGATAGTACCATAATCAAAAAAAAGTACATTTTTTTAAGAGTAATATTTTTTAATTTCACTTTTAAAAATTAACATTTCATTATTTAGAAATTAACATCTTTTACACAAACAAAAGGCGGGGGCTTTAAAAATGATAATTAAAATTAACATCAAATAACCCTAAATGATGATTAACACGTTTTAAAGCCTTGTTTTTTGGTTTTGGTACTCTTTATTTTTTTTAATCTTTTGAGAAAGCTGACAAACTAAAACCAATCTTAAAAGCTAAAAAACTAATGAAGTGAATAAGCATTTTAAACGCTTTTACGGTAATTATATATTTTATTAAAGAACAAGGAGGGGGTGCGGTTCTTTTAGTTGCTAAAAAGATTAGGCGTTTCTTTTTTTACGGATAAATTATTTTCTAATTTCTTTAATTCTCTTTTTGCTGGTGTTCCTAAATAAGAGTGAAACGTTCTGTAACAAATTAAAAACTCTGGTTGTATAAACTTCCAATAAATTTCTTTGTAAGTTATATCTTCATCTTCGTATTGTTTCTGTAACACAATTGTTTGAACTCTTATAATTTTACGGTATAGATTTTTCTTATTATATGCCATTTTCTAAATTGATTTTATTTAATAAATATCTTGCACGGTAACTGCTTAGTATAATTGGTGGTGCATTTTTTCGGTGTTCTGTTACTAAAATTTTTTGTACTGATTTAATCCAATCTTTGGAGGTTCTTATTTCGCTTTGGTGCAAAGTATCGGTATAAATCTTTTTATCTGTTTTGTAACTTATCATTAACCACATCTTGCACTTTGGTAATAATTGTACTAATTTTTTTAAATCCTGTTTTTCTTGTATTACTCTTTTTTATCATTTTTAACGCTTTATATAATTTATATAAATACTTGTAATAATTTATTGACTTTCTTGTATCGCTCTTTTTTTACGCTTTATATTAATAATATTGGTTTTGTACTTTTACTGATAATCTTTGATAAATATTTTTATCAATAGGGGTTTTTTAAGTAATGCCTAAATAGTCAGCTCTTTTTTTAGTTAAGAAGTCAATGTTTTAGGGGTTTGCAGTCTATCGACTGTATAAGACAAGTAGGTTAAAAAAAATATACTGACTGCTTAAAGCTTCCAGTACGTACAATATTTTTATCAATAAGTATCAAACTTTACAAGTAGATTTTATTAAGTTCCTGTTTTTCAGTATTGTAAGCCATTGCCCAAAAGGTCATTATTTCACTTTGCCCCAATTTATAAACCTTTTTATGTACGTGCCAATTGTTAATAAACTCTCTTGTTTTACGGTACATTTTAGCAGTTATTTTGCCATCTTTAAAAAGTTGTTGATACTTATTTAAAGTTATTTTTGCCGTGGTCTTATATATTTCTGTTACAAGATTAATCTTACTTTGATGCGTTCCTTTAGGTGCTACTATTGTAGGCTCAAATATTAATAAATCCCATATTTTAAAGAAGTCGTCTTGTACCTCTTTTAAATTTTTTTTCGTAAAAAAATCAATTGCTAAAACATTATTCATCTTTCTTTTTGTCGTTTCTATTCGCAAAATATTTTTTTCTGATGGTATTGCTTTGTGTCTTTTTTCCAGCATCTCAAAAACCTTATCGTACATCTTATGAATAACTCTAATATTAGAACTTCTTTCGGTTGTTTTACATCTTTTTTCCCTATAATTTGGGTCTGTCATTATTTCTTTTTTGTTCTTATCTGTTCCAATTGCTATAAAAGAATCTAAAAAATTTATTACATCAATAGAAAAAATTAAATTTATACCAATTTCAAAAGCATTGATTTTTAAATTATTGTAATCAACTCCTTTATCTATAAGAAGTCTAAAAAATATTATTCGAGCTTGTTCCATTGTGAAACGTCCGTAATTTGTAGCGTAACCTGTTAAATTATAAGAATAGTACTTGTGTAAACTTCCTCTAATTGTTAATCTGTTTTGTAAATCAATTTTGATATACATACCGCCTTTTAAATTCCGTTCTGTTCCAGTTTCAAAAAAAACTTTACCGCTGTTTTTATCAAAGCGTTTTTTTAATTTTGCCTTTTTTATAATATTTTCTTTTTCTGAATCATTCAGATTTATTTTTGATAGTGTTATTAAATCCATTATAATTTTCTTTTATTAATGGTTTCTTTTACTATCTTTGTAAAACTTACTACTTTAACCATTGCTTGGCGGTTTTGTTTATAGTGTGAGTATCTCTAAATTTAATACCTTAAGTAAGTATTAAATAAAAATACCGCCTGTGGTTAGGCGGTTTTTTTTTGTTTAATACTTTCGCTTTTACACTTTTTATTAAAATTCATATTTTTTTGAAACTTTAAAAGTAAGTTTCACTTTTTCCTTTACATCTTCAGAATCTAAAAACGAGTACTTTAAAACTATTTCAGTTTCTTTACTTTCAGTATCGTTATTTTCAGCAATTAAATCCGTTGGAATCTCTAAACCTCTTAATAAAAGAAGTCTTTTAAAATCCTTAATTATTGCTTCTAAAGGACTTTTTTTACATTTTAAAAAATACGGTTCGTTATTTTCGTTAGAAATTCCGTCCGTTGTTATTTCGTAATACATATCAATAAAAATATTTTAAATCTATTAAAAAGAACTTCTTTGTGCTACAAATCGGTGCAATTCTGAACGCTTTACAGTTACTTTGCTGTACTTCTTATTTTGGTCTTTTATTACGCTTAAATCTCCATCGTGTATATATTTCTGAAACGTATTTCTACTACATCTTAAAAATTCACAAGCTTCTTTTACCGTTAGATTTTCGGGTTTACCGTTGTCTTTTGTTTGCTGTAAAAAATTAGATATATCTTGAACCATATTTTTTATGTCCGTCCATTCTTGCAATGGAACTGAAACAAATACTACATTATTATCCATAATTTAAAGAGTGTTTAAATGATTTTTAAATGATGTTTCAGCACCTAAAAAATAACTGAAAACAATTTTATTAAAGATTGATATTCTAATTTTAACCTGTAAAGAATCTAAATTGCTACTAACAATATTTACTTTTTCAACTTTAAAAATATTTTTCATAATTACAGATTTTCAATATTTTTAAAATTTTCTTTATTATGGGTTTTTTTTATTAGTAAATCGTCTAAAAACTGAAACGGTATTTTTTCTACTAATTGTTTAGTCATTAAAGCTACATTTTGAATGTCGTTAGCATCTAATCTGTTTTCGGTTTCTAAATCTGGAGTAGAAATAGCATTTAACAAACTGCCAATATTATGCCCTAAATTTTCATAGTGCCAAAACTCTAAATTTACGGCAAGATGATTACCGTTACTGTTTTCTGTTGCTGTAAAACCATCTAAAAGATAGCTATTATTTTTTAGGGTTTGCACGTTTACTTCTGTAACGGCTTGGCTTGTTTTTTTTTCGCTCATAATTGTTTGTATCTCTATTGTTTAAAAAATTACTGTGAGAAGTTTTTATTTTGTTGGTTTCTAGTTTAAAAAGGTGTAGGAAAGTATTTATTTTGTTGGATTTTTTTACGCTGGGGCGGTTTGTTTTTAGGAATTTACAACCTCGTTAAGTTCCTTTAAGGCGTTGGCTTTACGTTCTTTTTCTGATTTAAAAAAGTCGGTTGTTGCTGTAATTAATTTCATTTCGGTTTCACTTTTTACCTTTCTACCGTAAAAAAAACGATTAACAGTAGCAATGTGAAGCCCCGAAAGTTTAGAAATTTCGTTAATTCCGTGGGCTGGTAGCTGTTTTTTTAATTCTGATATATTCATAGTTTAAATGTATTGACTAATTTTACTCAAACAAATTGTATAAAAAAATACCTTTGTTTTTTTTGACAAAGGTATATAAATGTTTGACTAATTTTAGTTTTTTTTTATTTTTTTTTATTTTCTTTTTTTTCAAGATTCTTTAAATCTTCTAAGTAGTCTTTACTTTCATAATATTTTTGCTTATTTCTACACTCAATATTACTTATTTTATTAAAAGAATTTGAATATTTTTCTATTAAATAATAGTTTTTTGTTTTGATAATAGTTTTTTCAAATCTCTTTAAACTACTGTAAAACATATATTTATTAAATAATTCTATATCTTTTATACAATCTTTACTATTTAATTCATTTTTAAAATAATTCTTTAGCAGGTTCTGTATTTTATATCCGAAAAAATCTAAAATACTAATATATTCTAAAGAAGTATAATCTAAAAAACAACTATTAAGATGAAGGCAATTAATAAAACAAGATATTTGATTTTTGGAGTTTTGGTTTAATATATCTATGCCTTGTGCTAATGAATCTATAAAGTTTTTAGAACTATATTTAAAATATGAAGTTATAAAGGCAGTATCAAATTCCTTTAGTTCGTTTATTGTAATTTCAGATATTAAAGTAAGTGCTGTTATTTCGTTTCTTATTAAATCTTGATCATAAGTATCTTTAGAATTTATTATTTCAGAAAATACACTTTCACTATAATAATTATCAAATGCAATAGATTTTACTTTTGTGTTTTTTCTGTGTGCAACTAACATTAAATAAACGCTGTAATGTTTAACATCGTTAATTATGTACGGCTTTAAATTTGTATTAAGATAATGCTTTACGGTTATTTTGCTTTTTTTAATCATTTTGTGGTATGTAAGTGAGTATTTCTATATAGCAAAAATAACTAAAATAAAATAGTGGTTTTTAGTAGTAATGGTTTGTTAAATTTTAGGCTTTATAAATTACTGTTTAATAGCTTAATTTTTGGCAGTAGTATTTTTTAAGCGTTTAATAAATCATAATTACATAAGTAGATACTTGTATTTATAAAATTGCTTAAATCGTTTGTTTTACCTGTGGGCAAATAAATCTTGCACACGGAAACAAAGAGCCAATAAAAAAACCCTGTCCAAAGTTGGATAGGGTTTTTTATGTAATAAATTAAAAGATTGTTTAGGTTTTTATTTTAAAAATTAACTTGTTTCAGCATTTCGTACAACTCGCATCATGGCTTCGTTAAACCAATTTTCTACATCTTGCAAAGTCATTCCTTGAGTTGCACCACCTTTTAAATTGATACCACCTTTATTTAAAGCATCAATAGTAATTGAAATATTGCGAGTTTGTTTGGCATCGCCTACAACTTTAGTAACTTGTTTAGTTAGTATATTTTTAGGGTCGGTATTTCCTACTGGTTTAATTGGATTTCCGTATAAATCTGTTTTTGTATTTTCGTCTGTTTTTTTCT
>NZ_OESZ01000017.1 GCF_900239345.1 Tenacibaculum dicentrarchi
AACAGCGGACTTTCTAGCTTGTTTGCGCAATAGAAACGGAATCGTAAAACAGCAGATTTTGACAAATATTACGCAAAAATTTGTCTATAATTTTGAAATGAAAATGGCGGACTTTTTAGCTCGTTTAGGCAATAGAAAATAAAAAAATGTTCGGAATATTCCCGATTTTAGATTTTTTAGCGTAAGTTTATATGAAAATTTAGACAAGTTAAATGCCGAATAAAAACGCTGAAAAATGTGTGATTTTATAGCGGTATTTTAATTAAAAAAGAAAAAACGCACGTTAACAAAGTGTATGAGCGCATATTTTCCTGGCGGAAAAATACGCCACATACACATGGCGTTAACCTGCATTAAGCAAAATTACACGGAATATTAACGGAATTAAGCGTTTTCGAAAAGTAAAATCCTGACAAAGATTACGTGAATCTGTTTGTAATGAAAATAGCCGACTTTCTAGCTCGTTTACGCAATAGAAACGGAATCGTAAAACAGTAGATTTTGAAAAATATTACGTAAGATTTTGCTTATAATTCCGAAATGAAAATGGCGGACTTTTTAGCTCGTTTACGCAATCGAAAATAAAAATGAAAAAATGTTCGGAATATTCCCGATGTTAGATTTTTTAGCGTAAGTTTATATGAAAATTTAGACAAGTTAAATGCCGAATAAAAACGCTGAAAAATATGTGATTTTATAACGGTATTTTAATTAAAAAAGAAAAAAACGCACGTTAACAAAGTGTATGAGCGCATATTTTCCTGGCGGAAAAATACGCCACATACACATGGCGTTACCCAATATTAAAACAAAAAACCTAAAAATTTGAAAACAATATTAGCTATTTGGAATTCTGGAGGAAAAGGAAAAACAGGAACTGTTCGAGAAATTGCTCAAAATTTAATGAGAATTTATCCGTCATTTAAACCTATTTATCCAAATCCAGCAATTGTACATCCTAAATATGATTTTCGATTAATTATTGAAATTAATGGAAAAATCATTGGACTTGAAAGTCAAGGCGACCCAAACACTAATCTTGAAGTACGGTTAGACGAACTTGTGAATAAATATAATTGTGATATTATTTATTGTACAACAAGAACCAGAGGTAAAACCGTAAAAGCAGTTGAAAATATTGCTAATACTTATAGTTATGATAAAATATGGACTTCTACTTATCAAACAAATAATAACCACTCTTTAGTGAATGATTTAAAAGCAAAACATATTATTGAACTAACACAAAAATTAGGTTTAATATAATATTAAAAAATAGTTCTTGACTATGCAGAAACACTGTCAATTTCTATGATATAATAATTAAAATAGGAAATAGTAAACTAACATTTTTACTCATTAGTATTTTGAGCTTTAATTTGTTAAAAATTCCCCAACGGAATCACAAAAGAACAAGTGGAAAAGAATAAATAAAACATTAACATAATGAAATATAAATTTGAAGACAAAGACCCAAAAGACGATATCTATTTAGAACTTGGTTCATCAGACAATTCACTATTTGTCGAATTTGGTTCTTTTAATAATATCCAATTTGGAGGCATTATGAATATTGATTTTCACGATATTGATAATATGATAAAAGCTTTACAAACAATAAAGGATGAAATAACAGGAGAACAATCAGATACCTTTAAAATTATAACAAAAAATTGAAAAACATTGGGTAACAACACCTATAATTAATACGGGGTTTAGTGTTTAATTCAAAGTTTTATGTATTTTTACTAAGTCCGCCAAATCATTTTGATTTGACTTTTGACAGAAAAAATAAAAACAAACAAAATGCTTTGGCTAAGTGCTAAATTGAAAGTCCCTGACTTTCTATTCCCGCACTAACCATAGCTAAACGTTATAGGCAATTTCAAAAAAATGGACAGTAATATTATCGGTGTTAAAGGAGAAGAATTTGTAAATGAAATTGCATATAAATCATTTTTCAAATATTGGTGCTATCCAAGTCCTAAACACGAAAACGGTAATAAAAAAGAGATTTGTGATTTATTAATCATCTTCAAAGATATTTGTATAATTATATCTGTAAAGAATTATGAATTCAAAGGAAATCATTTAAGATATTTTAATAATACAATAGAGAAAGCTGTTAAACAAATTAATGGAGCATCTAAGACATTATTTAAAAAAGATAATATAGAAATTAAACATCCAGATAAAAATCTGGAAATGTTCCCTAAAGACAAGATTAGTAAAACTTTTAAGTTAATAATTAATTTAGGTGAAAGTTTAGATTTTTATGAGATAACTCGAACAACATCAAAAAATGACTTCATATCCATTTTTAACAAAGAATCTTTTGTTACAATTATAAGTGAATTAGATACTATTCCCGATTTTATTGATTATTTAGAAAAAAGAGAATTGTTATTTAAATCTAAAAATGTTAAGGTACTTAATCCTATATTTAAACAAGACTTAAACGATAAAGACAAACAGTTTTTAACTAAAGACTTACAAAATTCTATTAATATTATTGGAACGGAGAAAGATTTACTTTCATACTTTTTTAAGAATACAAGAGATTTCCCAAAAGAACTTTACGATAATAATGGTTCTATGTTATTGGATATATGTGGAGCTTGGGAGGAATTCAAAATATCACCAAAAACAATAAAAAAGGAATACGCTGATAAAGCAAGTTATTTTGTAGATGGTTTTATTCTCAATGAAGTTTTAAAATACGATTATTCCAATAAAGAAGATATCGCTAAAGAATTACTTTCTTTAAATCGATTGCAAAGAAGAACAATTGGAAATAACTTCTTTGAATTCTATGGCAAAGTAAAGGGTTATAAACAAGGAATGTTACATAGGAGGTTTATGGAATATGACGATTTAGCTGTTGTACTATTTAATTTCCACGATAACTGGAACAAAGAGATGATTTATAAACTGTTTGAAATAGTTTTTGAAACTTTTGCCTATCATTACAAGTATAAACACAGAACTTTTATTTTAATAGGAATAAATAAAGTACCTAATTTTGCTTTTAAAATTTTTAAAGATTATGAAAAATTTAGTTTAGAAGACGAAAAGACTATACAAGAAAACATTAAAGAGTTAGGTTGGTTTACAGATTACAATTTAAAAAACAGTACTGTAAATGAATTTCCGAAATAACACAAAAACTGCCTATAACAATGTGTATAGTTAATACGGGTTTTAGTGCTTAATCAAAAATTTTGTGTATATTTACGAAGTCCGTCAAATCATTTTGATTTGACTTTAGTACAGAAAAAATAAAGGCAAACAAAATGCTTTGCCTCGTGCTAAATTGAAAGTCCTCTGACTTTCTATTCCCGCACTAAACCATACACGAAACGTTGGGCACAATTTAAAAAATGACGATAACAGACATAAAAAATTCGATAGTAGAAATTTTAGGCTTTGATTTAATATCAGAATCTGATGAATCTCTGACTTTTAAAATCATAGGCGATAAAACAGCAAGTCTTGATAAAAAAGAATTAGAATCTATTTTAAGAAAACTAAAAAAATATAAGTCGAACGAAGACGTAGAACTTTATAACGACAAAATTTATGAAGTTTTAGTGAGGAATGATAATAGATTTATGCCAAGTCGTGATTTAAAACAAACTGACAATGTAAATAAAATCACTTATTGTATAAACAAACCGACAAACGAATATTTGGTTTTTTTTCTTTACAATTTATACAAAAGAAATGCACCAAATTTTTTGAGAGGTGGTATAATGGGACATCGATTAAGAAGAATTTATTCTGTAAATGGTGGACAAACAGAACTATTTGAGCGTCCAATTTTAGAAATTATTAAAGAAGTTATTCCGAGGTTAGAAACAATTCAAATCTCAACAAAAGTACAAACCGACTTAAAAACTTTTGACAACTTACTTTACGCTTTTATTTTTAATTTAGGTTACAATTTAGATTTTACAATAATGCCACTACGTTTTATGGATGAATTTATTCAACCATTTCGTATAGGTAGAATAAGACGTTCAAGAACTGGAGATGTCGAAGCACCAAAACGGATTTACTCAAACGAGCTAATTCTACATTATCAAAAAGGTGTTTCCTCTGAAAGCATTGACCACCAATATCTTTCATTCTACCACGTGCTTGAACATTTCTATGAAAAAATTTACAATGATGATATTTTAGGTAAAGTAAAAAACGAACTAACTAAACCTAACTTTTCGTACAAGAGAAATCGAGATTTAACAAACCTAATTGGATTAATTCAATCGAGATTAAAATATAAAAATGAAGAGTTTCATATTAATGAACAAGAAGCTCTTGAATTAACATTACGAAAATTCATTCCTGAAACAAATGAACTAAAAGAAGCTATTGAAAATGTAAGTTCAGATTTATTAGAATATTACAAAACAACTGAAGTACCTTTTTCAAAAGGAAATCGAGTGAATTTTAATTCGGACAACGAAGATGAAATTTATAAGAATTTATCAAAAAGAGTATACTTTACAAGAAATTCAATAGTTCACAGCAAGGAAGCTCAAAAAGTAAAATATACTCCATTTAAAGATGACAAAGATTTATTGACTGAAATTTATTTAATGCGTCTAATATCTGAATTCGTTATATTAAATGACTCAAGAGAATTGTAAAAAAACTGTGCCCAACAAAGTATAAAATTAATGGCTAGTTCTCGCCTACTTACGAAAATCCTCGCGGATTTTCTATCTGGTGTTTATTTGCTAAATTAGGTGCTTAAACACGCCACTAATCTTATACATAAACGTTAGGCAAAATTAAAAATTACCGAAAAGAATGAAAATCACAAAATTAGTTTTGCTTTTTAACTACAAAAAAATTCTTTTAGGTCTTATCGTTTCAGTAATTTTCTATTTCTCATCAACAATAATAGAAAACAAATTATTTTCGAATTTATTATTAATTTTTTGCTGTTTAATAATCTTAAACATTATCCTTTCGATTTTAGCCTCATATCTTCTTTATGACAAATCTGATTTATATAAGTTGGAAAAATTACCGAATTATATTAAGTTGAGTGAAATTAAGAACGGGATTTTTATACACGCTAGTTTTGACCCGATATCGAAACTTCTTCAAAAAAAATACCCAAAAATGGAATTAGTTGTTTGTGATATATTTGAAAATAGACATTTAGAAGAGAAAATGATTGAAGTTTCTAAAAGAGAATTCCCTCCTAATACGAAAGAAATAAAAATTGACCCGATAACTTTACCTTTTTCAGATAACTCACAAGAAATAATTTTTGCTATAACAGCATTGCACGAAATTTTAGAACACGACAAAAGAGTTTTGTTTTTTAAAGAGGCTAAAAGGATTTTGAAAAATGACGGAATTTTAATCATTTCGGAACAAATGAGAGACATTACAAATTTTGTGTTCTTTAATATTGGAGCATTTCATTTTTTGAGTAAAAGAAAATGGAAATCAGCAATAAAGGAAAGTGGATTGAAAATACACGAAACAAATAGAATTAATATTTTTGCGGAAACAATTGTTATAAAAAACTTTGCCTAACAATGGCTATAATTAATACGGGTTTACGTAATAAATCCAAAAATTAGTCTATTTTTATAACGTCCGCCAAATCTTTTTGATTTGGCAAAAAAAGAAAAATAACCAAAACAAAAAGTTTTGGCTAAGTGCTAAATTGAAAGTTTTGCGACTTTCAATTCCCGCACTAATAATAGCCGAGACCGTTGCCAACCATTTCTCACTCATACTCTGAAAAAGCGAATAAATGAAAAAATATTTTTTAGTACAACAACCTCCTTTAGCTGAGAAATTAACCTTTTTGGTTGATGAATTAAACGAAAGTCGGACAGTTGGAATCGCAACAGATTTTGACAAAATTGAATACAATTTAAAGTTAATCGGAGACGATTTTAACCAAGATTTAGAAATCGGAATTAATTTTTTGGAAAAAGGAATTACCGATGTGGTTGACCTTGGCAGATATATTTCGGTTATAGCTATTAAAAAAGACAAAACCGAAGGGAAAATGTATTTCTTTGATACAACTATCGCTTTTTCAAGAAATGAAATAGTTGAACAAATTGGACAATTATTTTCTGAGATTACAACAAAGAATTTCATGACTATTTATGATTTAATGAAATCTCAATCGACACCATCATTAGACAATGTTGAACTTTTAGTGCCTCTAGAATCATAAAGACGTTTGAGTTTTTGAAAGGTTTCGTTTCTTTGCGGAGTTTCTGAAAAAAACTCATCACAAGGTTCTAATTTTGGCAATTGATTTCTAAAAAAAGCGATAATTTTTGACATAATATTTTAAGTTTAAAGATTAATAATCTGAATAAAAACGGTTGGCAACACCGTATAAAAAAAATTGCTAATTTTACCTAAACCAAAGTTGGTTACTTGTTTGCTAGCTTCTGATTTTCCTTCGGAAAATCCTCGCACACAAACACGCAACTTTCCTTATACATAAACGTTAACCTGCATTAAGCCAAATTACACGGAATATTAACGGAATTAAGCGTTTTCGAAAAGTAAAATCCTGACAAAGATTACGTGAATCTGTTTGTAATGAAAATAGCCGACTTTCTAGCTCGT
>NZ_OESZ01000016.1 GCF_900239345.1 Tenacibaculum dicentrarchi
CTAAATTTAAGAAAACCTGCAGAAGTACATTTAAACCCTAATATAAAATATAAATCATATCGAAAAAATAATGTAAATTTACCCGAACTAACTATTTAAAAACAAAGCTAGTTCAAATTATTTTTTGCATTATAAACGGCTAAAAAAATAGTTTGAACGATATAAATTAACCTAAAAAAAGGTCAACCTATATCAGTATAATACAAATGTCAAATATCTCAATAAAAGAACATCTTGAAAATAATAATTGGAATGAAAATGGGAGTGAATTTCATGTTTTCAATAATCAAGATGAATTAAACTACTATTTAGCTAGAGACTCTAATCATCATGGATGGAGAGAAGAATATGGGAGATTTGATTTTGAACAATCTATCTTTAATTTTAAAGCAGTTTTCAAAGACATTACATTTAATGAAATTGTATCATTCAAAAATGCTAAATTTAATTTTAGTGCAATTTTCAATTATTGTAAGTTTGAAAAAAATGCCGATTTTGATGGTTGTCATTTTAAAAATAATGTAGCTTTCATTGGGACAGTTTTTAAGGAGGAATTTTATACCCCTGCTAGATTTGAACATGAAGTTGATTTTAGCTTTGCGAAATTCCATAGATATATACATTTTTGTAATACTACATTCAAAAAAAACACAAAATTTAATAATACTAAATTTTTTCAAGGAGCAGATTTTGAATCAACAACATTTGAGGAGCGATTTACTCTTTATGATGCAGAAATTTACAAAAACATAACGTTTGAAGGAGCTGATTTTATTGGAAAAGTAGATGCTTGGAAATTAACATGTCATGCTGATTTGAATTTCAAATGGGCCAACTTTCGTAATAAAGTTAATTTATCTGAATTAAATGTAAATAAAGGCAACACTAACTTTCATGGAACTAATTTTGAGAAAAATGGTTATTTCTATAATAGTAATCTTTCCTCTTTAGATTTAACACATAGTGTTATTGACAAAAGTATATTTTTTTTAAATGCAAAAATAGATTCTTCAAATAGAGAAACTTGGAGAATAATAAAACATGAATTCATTAAAAATAATAATAAAATTGAAAGCCTTCATTATTATGCACTAGAGATGAAAGAGTTTGAAAATGAAAAATTTGATTACCCTAAACGTAGTGAATCAAAATTATTACTATTTTTCACGGATTTACTTTACATCTTTAAGAAAAATCATAAATCAGATAAGTTTATATTATTTGTTAACCGCATCAGTAACGGTTACAATATGGAACCTTTTAAAGGAGTTAGGTTTACAATTACATCAACCGTTCTTCTATACATAATCTTAATATATTCTATCAAACTAGAAAACGACATTCAGCTTTCTTATTCAATTGAATATTTGGGAATAAACATTAAACAAGCTTTACAATTAATAAACATTACTAACTGGAATTATAAACCATTCAATAAAGATTACGAGTGGTCATATATTATATTATTTCTCTCTAGAATAATTATTAGTTTTGGTTTATATCAAACAATTCAAGCATTTAGGAAATATGGAAAATCGTAACTATACAATAGCCAGTGTACAACACCGTATAAAATTAATTGCTGGTTTTAGCCATTTTACGAAAGTCCTCGCAGACTTTCTATCTGTGTTTTATTTACTAACTTTAGTGCTTGAAACACGCAACTAACCTTATACAAAACCGTTAACCTGCATTAAGCCAAATTACACGGAATATTAACGGAATAAGCGTTTTCGAAAAGTAAAATTCTGACAAAGATTACGTGAATCTGTTTGTAATGAAAATAGCGGACTTTCTAGCTCGTTTACGCAATCGAAACGGAATCGTAAAACAGTAGATTTTGACAAATACCACGTAAGAATTTGTCTATAATTCCGAAATGAAAATGGCGGACTTTTTAGCTCGTTTACGCAATAGAAAATAAAAATGAAAAAATGTTCGGAATATTGCCGATTTTAGATTTTTTCACGTAAGTTTATATCAAAATTTAGACAAGTTAAACGCCCAATAAAAACGCTGAAAAATATGTGATTTTATAACGGTATTTTAATTAAAAAAGAAAAAAACGCACGTTAACAAAGTGTATGAGCGCATATTTTCCTGGCGGAAAAATACGCCACATACACTAGGCGTTGTAGCCAATTAAACCCAAAATGCCGAAAAGACCTAAACAACATCAATTAGAAGACTTATCGAGAGCCAAATTTCAGCTGTGCCTTCCCGAAAAATGGGTTATAAGAGATAAGGATAAAGATTACGGAATTGACTGCGAAGTAGAACTATTTGATGAAGAAGGAAATTCAACGGGAATTTTATTTTATGTGCAATTAAAAGCAACTGCCTCAAAGAAAGAATCTGAAATTTTCAATGTTGACTTTAAAATTGACACTTTAGAATATTTCAAACAACTTGAAATTCCAGTTTTATTAGCCAGATATTCTAAGCATCTTGACAAAACTTATGTAAAATGGGTTAATGAAGTTGACCTAACATTCGCTAAGAAAAAAGCGAAAACTTTCAGAATTAAAGTTGAGAAAAGTAATGAATGGAATGAACAATCTGAAAATCAAATTGAAAATGATTTAAATAACGTTAGAACACTAAACTCTCGTTCATTTAATTTTCCTCTGTCATATTCTATAAATTTTGAGGATGACAATATTCAAGGACTTTCAAATAGTCAATTTAAAATACAACTGAGAAATGAGCTTAGAAAATATTCAGATTTTTTAGAATATAAAGCTAATGATGAAAACTATCTTATAAATATCAGTATTGATAAAAACGTTTTATTAGTACAAACAAGTATTCTTAAAGGAGTCTTTTTTCATAACCTCGATAAAAGACCTAAAGAAAAATTCGTAGAAGAGTTATCATTAGATATTTTATTGAGTTTATCAATGTGTATGGTAATGGTTGGTCAAATTGATTATTGTGGAAAAATAATATTTGAAAATGAATTAGAAAAAAGGTTAATTGAAAAAGAAGAATTGTTATTAAGATTATTACCTGTATTACTTTCTAGTTCATATTTTGAGAATTCATTAAACTTAATTAATGATGCACTTGACAATAAAGAAAATGAAATAATACTATTTCCAGCAGTTGCTTCAATTTTACTTAAATCTGACACTAAAATAAAAAAAAGAATAGCTCTAATTGAGTCATTTTTCAAATCACAATTAGAAAAAGCAAAAAAACTTAATCTTGATAGTTTGATTGCTACTTCTTGCTATAATTTAGGTAACTTCTACAGAAGTAAAGACAGACATAGGGAATCAATAAATCATTATGTAAAAGCAAAAAAATATGACTCAAATTATTTAAAAAGGTCTTATTATTTCAGAGAGATAGCGGGAGTTTGCTTTGAAGCTGGAAAATTTAAGTTTTCTGCTAAATTCTATAAAAAATCAATTGAGCTTGGAGCATCAAATGAAAATAAATCGCTCTTAGGAGATGCATTAATGTTTTCTGGCAATTATAAGGAAGCTGATAAAATATTTCAAGATTACATTTCTACCATCGAAAAACCAAATGAAGAATTTTTATTAAAAGCTTTATTACTTGGAGAAATATTAGAAAACAAAAAAATTGATTCACAAATCAGAAAGCCAAACGAAGCTGATGAAATAGCTGGAAACAAACCTTCTATTGCTGATATTGAAAGTGCTTTGAACAAAGATTTATTATCGAGTTTAGCTTGGTTTAATCTGGGTATGATTAAAAAAGATAGTTCAGACTTTGAAGAAGCAACTTTTTGTTTTGGAATGTGTGCTTGTATTAATCTATGGGATATTGAAGCTTGGACATTTGCTTTTTTAGCATTTATCAATTCAGGTAAAAAAGGAAATCTATTAATTGGCTCACTAATATTAAAAACAGCATATTGGCACAATCGTGATGAATTCCTAATGAACTTATACGGAATTCTAGAACAGAATGGAGAACAAAGCGCAGAAATCATTAAGATGATTGATAATATCCTTACAAAGGATAACAGAACAAGTGAAAAAAGTGCTGTATTAAGAGTCCTCGATGGAGAGGATTACAAAGAAATTGAAATAAAATAATAACTGGCTACAACACCGTATAAAAAACATAGGGCGTTTGTTTTTAACCGAATGTTCTGTGCATATTAACAAAGTCCGCTAAATATAAAATATGGCATTTATAGTAGAAAAGATAAAAGCAATATTTTATATTTAGCTAAGTAATAAACCGAAACGAAAGTGCTTATAAACTGCCCTACGTTTCTTATACATAAACGTTGACTGTAATTTAAAAAAATGACATCAAATCAAAAATTGGAAAATTTATTCAAAGAATTAAACTTATTTAATAATTTTAAAGACATATTTCTTGAAAATGCTCAAATTCTAAAAATAAGAAAAAATGATTTTTTTCTTAAAAAAGGAGAGATTTGTCCTTATATCGGTATTATTAAATCAGGGAGTATATTTTCTTTTTTTGAAAATGATGATGCTGAAATAAACGTAAATGAATTATACTCTCCTCTATCTTTAATTTCCTCGTATAGAAGTTTTTTAACTCAATTTCCTTCACCTGCAAGTTTTAAAGCAAATTCAAATACAGAGATTTACATTATTCATTATCAGCAATATCGAAATTTAAAAAACAGTATAGAATGGTTAAATTTTTTCAAGGCATTTAGTGATGCACTTTTTGTCAGAAAATGTCTTAAAGATACTACTTTAATGTCCCTTTCAACAGAAGGAAGATATAGACTTTTAATTAAACAACGAAGATATATTGAACAGTTATTTCCTCAACATATAATCGCCTCTTACCTTAAAATGCGACCTGAAACTTTATCAAGATTAAAAAGTCTTGACCTACGTCAAGGTAATAATAAATAGCAATAAAGTAATTTTGCTTAAAATTATTAACTAACACTAAGATAAAAATGAAAAAAATAATAACAGTATTATTCTTAGGAATTAACATACTAAATTTAACTGCTCAAATGAAAGAAATGAAAACTGCACTAATACTTATAGATATTCAAAATGATTATTTTAAAGGAGGAAAAATGGAATTACACAATCCTGAAAAAGCAGGAGATAATGCAAAAAAAATTTTGGAATATTCTCGAAAAAAAAACAAAACTATAGTTCATATTAAACATATTTCTTCAAGACCTAATTCAACATTTTTTATTCCTAAAACTTTTGGAGTAAAAATAAATGAACGTGTAAAACCTTTAGATAATGAAAAAGTAATTATTAAACATTATCCTAATAGTTTTGTCGAAACAGAGCTGTTAACTTATTTAAAAAGTCAAAAAATTGAAAAAGTAATTATTTGTGGAATGATGACACATATGTGTGTAGATGCAACAACGAGAGCGTCAAAAGACCACGGATTCGAATGTATAGTTATAGGGGATGCTTGTGCTACAAAAAATCTTCAAATAAATAATGAAATTGTCAATGCCAATAATGTCCAAAAATCATTTTTAGGTGCATTAAACTATTACTATTCTTCTGTTATAACGACAAAGGAATTTTTGAGTAAATAAAAACTACAGCCAACATAGTATAAACAAAATAGCGAATCAAGTGATTATTCAAACTTTTTGTATATTTACAAAGTCGGTGCTTAACTCGAAAATTCAGCTTATTTAAGTCGCTACTTCGTTTATACGTTTACCGTTGTAGGTAAGCTAAAAAACACATTAAACTATGGAAAAAGATTCTTTTGGAGGACTTTCTTGGATGACAGATAAAATAAAAGATGAATTAAAAGAACGTGATAGAATTGTGAAAGATGAGGATTACAAAAGCTTATATTCATTAAATGATGACTCTGACTTTTCAATTGCCTTACATCAGATTCTTATAAATAGACACGATAAAGACTCTAAATCATTAAATTATATACAACTGAATTTGTTTCTATGTATGCATATAGAAAATGCTGGTCAGGCTGATAGCATATTGAGCTTTTTACAAGAATGGTTTCCTGAACAAAAAGAACAAATAATAAAATCTTTAAATGAGATTGGAGCTACTAAGTCTTCGGGAATTATAAAACAAGCTGTTGAATTAATTCCGAAAGATAACAGTTGGTTTTTTGAAAGTTCTGACGAAAATTCTGAAAAAAAAATGGCAAAACTTGATAGAGATTTCTCAAATTATCCTGACGGTTCTATGACAAATTTATATAGGAAATATGCTGAAAAACATAGAAATGAAATCTAAAGAAAGCCTACCTACAACAACACCTATAGTTAATACGGGTTTTAGTGTTTAATTCAAAGTTTTGTCTATTTTTACTAAGTCCGCCAAATCATTTTGATTTGTCTTTCGATAGAAAAAAATAAAAACAAACAAAATGCTTTGGCTAAGTGCTAAATTGAAAGCCCCTGATTTTCTAATCCCGTACTAACCATAGCTAAACGTTAACCTGCATTAAGCCAAATTACACGGAATATTAACGGAATTAAGCGTTTTCGAAAAGTAAAATCCTGACAAAGATTACGTGAATCTGTTTGTAATGAAAATAGCCGACTTTCTAGCTCGTTTACGCAATAGAAACGGAATCGTAAAACAGTAGATTTTGACAAATATCACGTAAGATTTTGCTTATAATTCCGAAATGAAAATGGCGGACTTTTTAGCTCGTTT
>NZ_OESZ01000015.1 GCF_900239345.1 Tenacibaculum dicentrarchi
CTAACAAAATATATAATTTATTGCTAGTGCTCGCCTACCTACGAAAATCCTTAGGGGATTTTCTATTTCGTTTTTATTTACTAAATTAGTTGCTCGAAAAACACAACAAACCATATATAAACCGTTAACCTGCATTAAGCCAAATTACACGGAATATTAACGGAATTAAGCGTTTTCGAAAAGTAAAATCCTGACAAAGATTACGTGAATCTGTTTGTAATGAAAATAGCCGACTTTCTAGCTCGTTTGCGCAATAGAAACGGAATCGTAAAACAGCAGATTTTGAAAAATATTACGTAAGATTTTGCTTATAATTCCCAAATAAAACCGTAGACTTTTTAGCTCGTTTACGCAATCGAAAATAAAAATGAAAAAATGTTCGGAATATTCCCGATTTTAGATTTTTTAGCGTAAGTTTATATGAAAATTTAGACAAGTTAAACACCGAATAAAAATGCTGAAAAATATGTGATTTTATAACGGTATTTTAATTAAGAAAGAAAAAACGCACGTTAACAAAGTGTATGAGCGCATATTTTCCTGACGGAAAAATACGCCACATACACATGGCGTTAACCTGCATTAAGCCAAATTACACGGAATTAAGCGTTTTCGAAAAGTAAAATCCTGACAAAGATTACGTGAATCTGTTTGTAATAAAAATAGCCGACTTTCTAGCTCGTTTACGCAATAGAAACGGAATCGTAAAACAGTAGATTTTGAAAAATATTACGTAAGATTTTGCTTATAATTCCGAAATGAAAATGGCGGACTTTTTAGCTCGTTTACGCAATAGAAAATAAAAAAATGTTCGAAATATTCCCGATTTTAGATTTTTTAGCGTAAGTTTATATGAAAATTTAGACAAGTTAAACGCCGAATAAAAACGCTGAAAAATGTGTGATTTTATAACGGTATTTTAATTAAAAAAGAAAAAACGCACGTTAACAAAGTGTATGAGCGCATATTTTCCTGGCGGAAAAATACGCCACATACACATGGCGTTGTACTGCATTAAAAATTAAAATTAATGAATAGAGCCTACTATAAAAATTCAATTTCAAAATTTATTACAGAGGATAAAAACTCAATATTAGGACAATTAAGTCTAAACCATTCAAACAGACAATTAGAAGACTTACAAAAAAATGCGTGGGTTAAACAAATTGAAATTTTAAAAGTTCAATTAACTGGTTTTGAAGGGCAGATATATTTTGAATTTGCTATTCCAAGAATGGGGAAACGAGTTGATAATATTATAATAATTAAAGACTCAATATTTGTAATTGAATTCAAAGTTGGTGATGGAGGTTTTGAAAATTATGCACAAGCCCAAGTACTTGATTATACTCTAGATTTAAAAAATTTTCACGAAGGAAGTCATAATGCTAAATTAATTCCAGTTTTAGTTGCTACAAATGCACAAAGTCAAGAACCTGAAATAATAAAAATTTCGAATCTTAAAGATGTAGCAAAAACTAACAAAGAGAATTTAAAAGAAACTTTAAAGAAGTTTTTAAATGAATCAAAAAATTATATTAATTATAATTCTTGGGAAAATTCGATTTACAAACCCACTCCAACTATTGTTGAAGCTGCACAAGCTTTATACAAAGGACATAATGTAGAAGAAATATCAAGATCAGATTCGGGAACTATAAATCTATCTAAAACTACAAGTTGTTTAAATAGAATAATTGAAGATTCTAAAATTAATAACAAAAAAACTATTTGTTTTGTAACTGGTGTTCCAGGTGCTGGAAAAACTCTTGCTGGACTTAATATTGCTAACGAAAGAATGAAAGCAGATGAAAATGAACATGCGATATTTCTCTCAGGAAATGGCCCTTTAGTAGATGTTCTTAGAGAAGCATTAGCTCGTGATTTAGTTAAAAGTTCAAAAAAAAATGGAGAATCTATAACTAAAGAAAATGCAAAACGAGAAACCAATGCATTTATTCAGAATATACACCACTTTAGAGATGAATATTTAAAATACAATATTGAACCAACAGAAAAGGTTGTTGTTTTTGATGAAGCTCAAAGAGCTTGGAATGAAAAACAAGTAAGTTCTTTTATGAAACGTAAAAAAGGAATTGAAAATTTTGGTATGTCGGAACCTGAATTTTTGATTGACGTAATGAATAGACATAAAGACTGGTGTACTATCATTTGTCTTATTGGTGGTGGTCAAGAAATAAACACAGGAGAAGCTGGACTTGAAGAATGGATCAATGCATTTGAAAATAATTATTCTGACTGGAATATTCATTATTCAAACTTAATAACTGATAGTAAGAATTACATAAAAACAGAGAATCAAAAACAATGGCTTGAATCAAATGCAAATTCTAAAAAAGAATTACACTTATCTGTTTCTGTTAGGTCTTTTAGATCTGAAAAACTTGCTACTTTTGTACATGAACTTTTAAATTTAAATACGGATAATGCAAGTACTATTTATCAAGAAATAAAAAATGACTTTCCAATTTATATTACTAGGGATCTATCTATAGCAAAAAAATGGGTTAGAGAACAAGCTAAAGGTTCTGAAAGAACTGGTTTAATTGCCTCTTCAGGAGCAAGAAGATTGAGACCTTTAGGAATTGACGTAAAGAATGAAATTAAAGCTCCTAATTGGTTCTTAAACTCAAAGGAAGATATTAGGTCTTCCTATTTTTTAGAAGAGATTGCTACAGAGTTTGATATTCAGGGTTTAGAAATAGATTGGACTTGCTTAGCTTGGGGTGCTAATTTTCATATTGAAAATAAAAAATGGTGTTTTCAAAATTTCAAAGGCAGCAAATGGCAAAATATAAATCAAGAAATAAGTAAAGAATATCTTAAAAACACATATAGAGTTCTTTTAACTAGATCTAGACAAGGAATGATTATATTTATTCCAAATGGGTCTGAAATAGATCATACAAGACCTAAATCATTTTATAATGGCACCTGGAATTATTTTAAAGAAATCGGGATAGAAGAAAAATAACGCAGTACAACAATATATATAATTTATTGCTAATACTTATCTACTTACGAAAATCCTTAGGGATTTTCTATTCCAATTTTATTTACTAAATTATTTGTTTGAAACACGCAACAAACCATATATAAAAACGTTGTAGGTAATTACAAATAACAGAGCTCCATTCAATAACTTAACGCAACAAATCTAAAATTATAGATTTGTAAAATGGAAATAAAAAAGCATAGACGTTTAACTCTAAAAGAAAGAGTGATTATTCAGACTCTTTTACACGAAAAAAAGTCTAAATCTTATATCGCTAAAACATTAAAAAGAGCACGTTCAACAATCTTTAGAGAAGTCTCTAAATGGGTACAAAATAAAGAAGATAAATATGATGCTGAATTAGCACATTGGAACGCTAAAGATGATTATGCGAACAAAAGAAACCTTGATAAAATAAGCACCTATTCCCTACTCAAGTTTTTTGTTTATAAAGGACTTTTATCTAACTGGACTCCTGAACAAATTTCAGGAAGACTCAAAGAGGTATATCCAAACAACCCAATAATGTCTATTTCACATGAAGCTATCTATAGACACATTTACACCAGACCACAAGCTAGTTTAAATAAAAAACTAATCAAACTTCTAGTTCGTAAAAAAACAAGGCGGAGACCTCATAAAAAAAAACGTGGTGGGGGTTCTAAAATAAGCAATCAAGTCAGTATTGACAACAGACCTAAGCATATTAAACTTAGAGATGAAGTTGGACATTGGGAAGGCGACTTAATCATTGGAAAAGACCATAAAAGTGCTATCGGAACAATTGTTGAACGCAAAACAAGGTTCACTTTAATCATCAAACTAAAATCGAAAAAAGCGATGGAAGTTGCCAATCAGTTTAGTAAAATATTGAATAAATTAAATCCTATTTATAAAAAATCAATGACATATGACAACGGAATTGAAATGGCAAGACATCAAAAAATAACGCAAAAAACAGGTATGAAAATTTACTTTGCACATCCATATTCTTCCTGGGAAAGAGGCACCAACGAAAACACCAATGGGCTCATTAGAAGGTATCTCCCTAAGGGTACTAATTTTAATGAAATTAGCGAAAATCAACTACAAATTATTCAACAAAAATTAAACAATAGACCTCGGAAAATTATAGCGTACAAAACTCCTAAAGAAATGATGGATATTGAAATAAAAAACATAGCTTAGTAGCATCAAAAATTAACAACGCTTTGTTGCGTTAGAACATTGAATCCAAGAGAAGCAAATGAAAAGAGAAATTACAGAAACTACATTGAGAGGTTTAATTGGTGTAATACCATATGCGGGGACACTTCTAAACGAAGTAGTTTTTGAACATCGTTCAAGAATAAAACAAAATAGAATAGAAAAATTCATCTTATCATTTAGTGATTACTTAAAAAATTTCTCTAAACTAGATGTCGATATTGAACATATAAAATCCGAAGAATTTAGTGATATTTTTGAAAATTTGATTTTAAAAGTTTCTAAAAACAGAAGTGAAAAAAAATTAGACTTATTTAAAAAAATACTTAAATCTGAAATTAGTAATCCTTTTACAAAATCAGATTTTGTAGAAATATACCTTGATTTGATTGATGACTTACACGAGAAACAAATTGAAATTATAAAAGAACATTATTTAAAAATTACCATATCAAAACTTAAGAGAAAAGAGATTCAAACAGCAGAAACTGAATTATCAAAACATAAACAAAATATTAAAAAAGAGATAGAAAAAGCAAAGAATGGAAAACCCAATCAACTAGCTATTTTTCAAAGAAAGGAAGGAGAACTAGTATTAAATGTGATAAAAAAACAAGAAGATTTAGTATATCACAATAAATACAGAAATAGCAAATATTATGATTTAAATAATGGAAACTTTTCTTTTTTTATTCAAGATTTAGTTTCAAAATCTTTATTATTTGACGAGATGATTGGGGCAATTGGACAAGAAAACAATAAAATTATGGATTTAACTGATTTTGGAAAAGATTTTATTGACTTCATAACAAAGTAAACTACCTACAACAATCTGTATAATTAATAGCTACATTGTGCTTAGTTTTAAGGTCAGAAAATTTAATTAAGTCCATTTATTAATTGAAAAATTTGGCATTTTAAAACGCCACTAATCATACAGTAAACGTTACCCACAATTGAAGAAAAAATTGATCAAAAAAGAGAAATTAAGAAGCGCTTTTTGTGGATAATTCAGAAGCGGAAACGGCTCGTGATATTGTAAAATCTGAATATAGGAACGTGTATTTTGAAGAATCTTAAAGCTGAAATGACATATGCGGGATTTATAAAACTTATTTTTAATAGAGAAACCTAAGAATTGACTTATTAGAATTGTATTATACAGTCTGAAAATTGCAGAAAAAATAGTCGATTAAATAATGTTGATTTTAATATCGGAATTGATATTTTAGAAAAAAAATCGCTTGATTTTAATACAAATAGCGGAATTTAAAACAACTTTCGAATATGATTTCCTCATAAATAAGATTGAAAAAATAGAAATTTTTATCGAGCCGAATCTGGACAAAAAAGGAAAGAAAATACAAGAACTGTGGGTAACAAAATATATAATTTATTGCTAGTGCTAACCTACCTACGAAAATCCTTAGGGGATTTTCTATTCCGTTTTTATTTACTAAATTAGTTGCTCGAAAAACACAACAAACCATATATAAACCGTTGTGTGTAATGCGAAAAACGAACAATTTCAAAGAAAATCAAGATATTTCGAACGAACTTAATAAAATTTAAAAAACTCATTTACAAAACATTAATAGCTAAATTTTTAATATTACCAACAAAAAAGAAAAATGAATTTATTCGTTTTATTTTTGTAAACCTAATATAAAATATTTAGAAATCATGAACGATCCTTACAAAAAACCAAACTTATTTTTAGAAAAAAATATAGAAAATTTCTTTCTAGAAAATGAAAGAATTATTAAGAATAAAATTGATAATCAGTCTAACTACGATTTTGAAAAAATAGATATTGAAAAAGAAGTTCAAATACTTATTGAATGTCAAAATTTAAATGTTCCAATTCTAATTTTAAATGAGGGAAGAGAAACTATACCTGATTATAAAATCTATTTAGGGCAAGATTTACCTTCGCCTTGTACTTTTATTGAAAATCACCCTTACAAAATTGAGTTTATAATTAGAAAGGTTAAATTCAAAGGAAATTCATTATTTTTTAAATATGGACTTTCAACTACAAAAAAAATATTTCAAAAAATTGATATTTACTCTGAACATGTAGAGATTGAACAAACAAATTGGAAAGATGGAATTCTGAATAATGAAAAAGTGATTAAAAAATTAAATGAAGATTTTAGAAAAAATTTAGATTTATTAGAAACAAATTTATGTGAATTGAATAATTTTACAGATAAGAATAAAAAAATTCTGCAAAATAACATAAGTAAATATTTTGAACAGAAAAAAGAGGATTTATTAAACCTTAATAAAAATATTGAAAGATTAAATGAATATTAAACACTACACACAACACCGTGTATAAAAAATTGCTACATTAGTGCTTAATTAAAGGTCGTTGCATTTTTGCTACGTCTGATTTTCCTTCGGAAAATCCTCGCACACAAAAACGCAACTTTCCATACACACAACGTTCTAAGCAATTTAAACAATGAATTTTACTGAAATAGGTTGACTAAAAATTCATCAATTATTGATAGTCACTTATGAAATTACAAAAACAACCCTGGCGAAAAAAAACGTACGAAAAAGTAACATTAGAACTCAAATTATTCATCG
>NZ_OESZ01000011.1 GCF_900239345.1 Tenacibaculum dicentrarchi
AACGCCGAATAAAAATGCTGAAAAATATGTGATTTTATAACGGTATTTTAATTAAAAAAGAAAAAAACGCACGTTAACAAAGTGTATGAGCGCATATTTTCCTGGCGGAAAAATACGCCACATACACATGGCGTTAGCAACAATACAAAAAAACTCTATGGATATAAAAAAAATTATTTTTGAATCACCACTTTATTCTAAATGGGAGAACAACATTCAATTGAAAAATGAAGACCAAGAATTGGAAGACTATACTATTGATTATTTGATTTCCAGTTACGAAGATAGAGTTGAACATTATTGTACTGAATGTGAATCAAAAAGAGTTTTTGCACCTGACAGAGGAGTATATGATACTGCCAGAGCTATAAACTCTCACTATAGTAGTGGAACAGCAATCAGAAATAAACCGAGTTTGTATAAAACTTTTAGATGTAGTGCAAATAGAGAACATCAGATACTATTCGGATTTTATAAAGATGGTAATCAGTTGATAAAGATTGCAGAATATCCCTCTAAATATGATTCAGTAATTGACAATTTTAATAAGTATAAAAAAATATTACATAAAAATCAGCTAAAAGAATTAGGAAAAGCTTCCCAATTGGAATCTTACGGTTATGCGATAGCTTCTTTTTTATATTATCGCAGAATATTCGAGGGATTAATTTTGACAGCATTTCAAGAATCAACTATTGTAGATAAAATTCCAGAAACTGAATTTAGAGGGTTAAGAATGGAGGGGAAATTAAAATATGTAAAAGATTCACTTCCAGAATATTTTAATGACAACTCTCATATGTATGGTACTTTAAGTAAAGGAGTCCACGAATTAGAGGAAGAAGAGTGTCAAGAATATTTACCAATAGTTAAAGCAATAATCTTCTTTGCATTAGATGAAGCAGTCGATAAAAGAAATAAAGAATTGAGAAAAGCAGAACTATCAAAAAGATTAAGCGAAATAAATTCAAAACTGAAATAAAGTACTGTTGCTAACACCGTATATAATTTATTGCTAGCTTTTTGCTTACTTACGAAAGTCCTCGCGGACTTTCTTGGTCGGTAATTATTTACTAAATTAGTTGCTTGAAACACGCAACAAACCATATACAACAACGTTATACCCCATATCCCAAAAACTCAACATAATGGACCCATTAGATAATATAAAATTGCCAAAAAGTTCTGAACAAGAAGAGTTAGAGCAGTTATCTAAAGATAAATTGAGGCCTTTATTTGCTCATAAATTATTTGAGGTTAGAGAAGAAACATATCGTGATAAAGGAATTGATTTATTAATTGAATTAAAATACAAAGAAAGTTATACTAACTTCAGGTTCTTAGTTCAATTAAAAGCCACTGAGACAAAAAAAACAAATTCCGATGGTTCATATAGCTGGCAAATAGATACTTCAAATATTCAGTACCTTTTAAATGGAGGTAAACCTGCATACTATATCTGTTATGTTAAGGGAGAAGATATTTTTTATTACAAACAACTTAATGAATTTGTAACTGAAATATCTTCAAAGAACAAAGATTGGAATAGTCAAGAAACTCATACTTTAAGAGTATCAAAAAAATTAGACCCAAACTCTATATCTGAAATATATAGTAAAGTAAAAAATAGATGTCAATTATCCAGAGAGTTATTAGAAAAGCTGAACATTGAGAGTAAAAAAAATAAATCTACAAAAATTTCAATATCTGGTGAACATAAAATTACTGATGAAGCTTCCATAGTAAAATTAGTTGAAAAAATTGGTTTTACAGTAATTAATGAAGGACGCTCAAAAGAGGTTGTTCTACTAAATGAAAAAATATCTAACGACATTAAATCTCCTTTATATAATTTAATTGTTGGTATAGCACATTATTATACTTCTCATTTATTCGACTCGTTAGCGTTTTTTCAAAAAGCAAAGAGACAAAAAAATGAACTTAGCAAAGGTTTAGCTGAAAACTTAGAATATTTTGACACAATTATAAAATATTCACTTGGATTAATTAATGAAATAAAGTATCACGAAATTATTAATTCATTAAAAGATTCAGAACATTTAAAATATTATATAAAGCTTGAACACATCAAAAATCGTTATTTTAAATCTCTATTCAGTAATGAAGGTTTTGAGATATTTAAAACTGAAATAATCGAAATAATTAATTCTAATAAACTTAATACTAATATCAAATTTATAGCAAAATGTGAATACATACTTTATTGGGGTAAAAAATAAATATGGATTTTTTCATATCTACATCTCAACTAAATGCTTTAGGTAAAAAATTTAATGGAATTCAAGAGCAAAGAATTAAAAGTGCTAATTTCTTTATTTCAAGAAATAAAGAATGGAATATATATTGTCAAAAACTGGATGAAGAAATTTCTCAAGAAAAAGACTTATTTGCTTTTAATATGTCTACATTAAATCAATCGAAAATAAGATTTGAGTTGATTGTACTTTCTGAAATCATCCAAGAATATAATGACACTGAAGATATAGTTGATAATAAAGAATCTTTGAAGAAAATATCTCTAAACATTAAAACCGTTTCAAATAATTACAGAAGTGCCCAACATATTCAAAATTTATTAAGTTCATTATCTGCCGAATATGAAGTCTATCGTTATCTGAAAAAAGATGCTGAAATAATTCGCGTATCTAAGGAAATGAATGACTTAGCTGAATTTCACGATTTAAAAGAAAGTAAAATAAAAATAGACTTCTTATTAAACGGAGGTACAATTCAAGAACAGTTAGTTACTTTATTTCAAAATACCGTAGAGAAATCTGAAAATTTAGAAAAAGAGCGTCTAAAATTAGTAGAAGAGATGAAAACTCTTGACAAATTAGAAGAGAATAAATCCATAGGAAACAATGAAAGTGAAACTGTTACTATTGAACTTTTCCCCATAGGTCATTTTGTAATTCCAAGAAGTCAGATAACTGAATTTTACGACATCTTAAATATTGATAGTTTCAAATTAATTAAACACCTTGATTATTTCTTTGATAATGGTATTATTCCAGTATTGAATATTTTCAACGAAATAAAGAATGAAGGTCATTGCAATGGAATGTTGGATGATAAAGGAATTGAAAGTTGGCGAAAAATTAAAAAGATTAGATTTGGTCTTTTTGAAAAGGAATTTCGAAGACGAATCATAAAATACGGGCTATAACAATGTATAAAAAACATAGGGCTTTTGCGTTAACTCCAAAGTTCTGTGTTTATTTATGAAGTCCGCCAAATATAAAATTTGACGTTTTCAATAATAAAAGATAAAAGTAAAATATTATATTTGGCTAAGTGTCAAACCCGAAAGGCAGTGCTTATCCTCTGCCCTACGTGTTTTATACTAAACGTTGTAGCCAATTAAAAACTGAACTTAACAATTAAAGTCCTGAAAATATTTCATAATTTTGTTTGTAATTAAACTATTAATATGAATAATCCTAAATATCAATACAAATCTGAGAATAAATACCAACACTTTGAATTTATTAGTGAGGGTAAAAAAGGATTAATTAGAAAAATGGTTGAATATACCTTCACCGGACAAGAAAATGTATATAACTTGGGATTTGGAGATTATGATGATAAAACTAAATCTATAAATGATTTATCTGTAACCAATAATGGAGATAGTTTGAAAGTTTTGGCTACCGTAGCATCAACAGTATATGCTTTTACTGAACAAAACCCAAACGCTTGGATTTTTGCAACAGGTAGTACAAAAGTAAGAACTCGACTTTATAGAATGGGAATAACTAACAATTTGGCTGAAATACAGAAAGATTTTAAAGTTTTTGGTCTAACAATTGAAAAGGATGAATGGGAAGAGTTTATCGTTGGAGAAGATTACAGTGCTTTTTTATTAACTAATATTGAAAATTATGGCAACTAAAATTGATAAATTAAATACGTCGAAAGTACCTATTATAGTATTTGATAAGAAATTAGAAGAATTACAAGACAGAGTTCTATTTCCTAAAAAATTAGAGAAAGCAAAAAAAATACTTGCGAAAGTAGGTTTACCAAAAAAGAAGTAACTGCCTACAACATTGTATAAACAAAATAGCGAGTTAAGTGCCTTAACTCAACTTTTTTGTATATTTACAGAATTAGTGCTTAATTCGAATTTTCGGCTTTTTTATTCGCTACTTCGTTTATACGTTATCGTTGGTAGCCATTAGAACCGAGTAAACAGAGTGAGTTCAAGACCATCCGACTTACGAAATTAGTACAGAAAAAGAAAAACACTCTCTGGAAAAGTAAAATTGAATACCGAAAACGGTTGGAATTAACGCCGAAACAGCAACCAAAAATAAAAAAATCAATCTGAAAGTAGGCAAAACAAATTATTTGATTATGAAAAATTTATTTAAATTAGGATTAGTTGTTTTAGGTTTTACCTTAGCAACTATAGCAACAACTGAAGATGTTCAAGCAAAATCACAAAAGATAGCACCCTCACCTTCTGGCGGTTGTGTTGGGTCGGGACAATGTGGTGTTACTTCTCAAGGAACTATATTAATAGGGAAATGGAGAGAGTAATAGCTGATTAATAACTTCGAGAGTTTCATTTTAATATGAAACTCTCATTTTCTTAAAAAATAAAATATGAAAAAAGACAAATATTTAGTATTCATTATTTTTTTATTTTTTTATAATTATAGTTTTTCTCAAACATTTACAGGTAAAATAATTGATAATAAAAATAAAATAGTAGATGATGCTATTGTGGAAGTGATAAATAATATTAAAAATACAAAATTTTTATCAAATGAAAATGGAATTTTTCAAATAAACACAAAAATTATAAAGCAAGATACTTTGCATTTGTTAATATTTAAAAATGGGTATAAAGAACTGAAAGTAAAAGTTAATAAGAATGATGAAAAAATAAAACTTTTAATAATAACAAAAGACACTATAACTCATTTAGAAGAAGTAATTATTACTGCGAGTAATATTATTAACAAATCAAACAAAACAATTCATATAGTTAATGCAAAAAATTACAGTAAAAATGCAAAGGTAAATGTCGCTATAAAAACATTACCTAATATATCTATCACAGAAAAAGGAGTAATAATCGACAACCAAAAGAAAGCATTAATTTTTATTGATGGTGTGGAGTCAAATATTGATGAGATTAAACGAATAAATATAAAGAATATAAAAAAAATTGAAGTAATCACGAACCCTTCCGCATCATATGGTACTGCCTTTTTGGGTGGAG
Source organism: Tenacibaculum dicentrarchi (assembly GCF_900239345.1). Lineage (GTDB taxonomy): Bacteria > Bacteroidota > Bacteroidia > Flavobacteriales > Flavobacteriaceae > Polaribacter > Polaribacter dicentrarchi. The sequence goes on from NZ_OESZ01000011.1 coordinate 5,252, forward strand.
TTATAAATATCATTTCAAAAAAAAATAATGAAAAATATTATAAAGGAGAATTAGAAACATTTGCAGGTGTCAGATTAAAATCATTTGGCGTAGTACCATCTTTCTCTTTTAAAACAAAGAATTTAATTTTCAGTAGTTTTTATAGTAGGAGTAACAATAATCAATCTGTAAATACTACGACAAACAGAGTATATGATGGAAGTGTTTTTAATCAAGAAAGTAATAGAGACGTAACAGGTTGGCAAGACTATATATCTGCAAAATTAAAAATATTATTAACACCTAAAGCCTCTCTCTATTTAAGAGGTAATGTTTCAAGATATAATTTACAGAGTAATACAATCGGTTACTATAATTTAAATTATGTGAACAATAATTTTAATATAAAAAGTTTAGAGAAATTAAAAAAAGGATTTCTCTCTACTATATACCAATATGACTTAAATAAAACTGAAAATATTAGTGCAAAATATAAGTATTTTGACTACACAGTAAATAATTACCAGAACTATTTTGAGAACTCTACAAATACAATTAATGATGTATTATCAAACATTAGAGAGCATTCTATAGAATTAACATATAATAAACAGAAATGTAAAATATTTAATAAATCTTTTGACTACACTATAGGAGGTAAAAATATTATAAGAGATTTTTCATTTAACAATTCATCTTTAAATTTAAAACAAAATATTTATTCTTTTTTTGTTAATACCGACATCATATTTACTAATAAGTTTTCTATCTTTTCTTCTATCTTATTTGATATTTCAAAAAATAAAGGAGAGTTATTAAATCAGAAATATAATTATATTTTACCAACTCTTTCTGGAATTTACAAAATGAATAACACCTCTAATCTAAAAATAAATTATTCTCGAAAAATAACAAGACCAAATCCTGAAAACTTAAATCCTGTTGATCTATATATCAATCCAAGTTATACTTTAAGAGGAAATCAAAAATTAAAACCTCAAACACGTGACTTTTATGAAATACGATTTTATAATAGGTTTAAAAATAACAACTCCTTTTCAATAAATTCATATTTCGAAAATATTAAAGATGGAATAATAAAATCAATTATAAATGAAAATAATATATTTATAAATACTTATGAAAATATAGGTTCAATTAATTCATATGGTATTAACATAGGGTTAAATGGAAAGTTTTTAAATAAAATTTCAGTTAACTTAAATAATGGTATTAAATATAGTCTATTTCAATCAAACAAAAACACTTCCATAATTAAAGAAAACAAAGGATTTTCTTTTAATTCAAGTATCTTTCTTTATACTTTATTAAAAAACAATCTCTCTCTTTCATTTACAGGAACATATAATAGTCCTTATTATTCTTTAACCTCTAAAACATCAAAAAAACCAGCACTGTCTTTTGATGCAGAAAAATCCTTTTTTAATGATAAAGTCACTCTGCGTTTAACATATTTTGATATGTTTGGATTGTCAACAAAGACAATAAATGAAATTAATTACAGTAATTATTCTCAATATAATACTATACATAATAAAATGACAAATTTAACAATGACAATAGTATATAATTTTGGTAAGAGCTTTAGTACAAGATATAATGACCCTGTAATAAATAATAAGGATTTAAAACTTAAATAAAAATGATTGCTTTTTTGAAAATTTCAAAACTAATAATATACTCTCTAATAATACTATTTTTATCTTATGTATTAGCAAATAAAGTAAATGACATAACTTCTTTTCAAACAAACATATTAAAAACAGGTCTTTTTGAAAGTAAAACAACTATTTATATATCATATGGTATTATTTTAACAGAATCTATAGTCCTTTTATTTTTAGTGTTTAAGAAGAAAATAGGATTACTTCTTTTCTTTATTATGATACTAATGTTTACGCTGTACATTTTATTTCTGTTTTATACTAATCGTTATGAAATATGTGGTTGTGGAGGAATTTTAAATGGTTTAAGTTTTAAATATCATTTTCTAATCAATGTAAGCCTAATTGGATTAACATATTTAATTAATAAAAATGAAAATTAACATCAAATTTTGGTTGGCTTTAATAATAATTTCAACTATAATAATTGTTTTAAAAAATTTAGATTTTAAACAAGACAAAAAACATATATTTCAACGTTCATTTGCTAATAATATTTCTATTAAAAAAATAAGGAAACAAAATATCAAAAAAAATACTTTTATAGCAGTTAATGATAGTTTAGTTTGTACGTATAATTTTAATGATAGTATTAATATTTTTAAAATATATAACAAATATATTGAAAAAATTATAGATAGTTTTGAATTTTCAAATCCGAAAACTAGACAAATATCTTCCTTTAATAGAAATAATCTTCTTTTTATAGATAAATTTAATCTCTACAATTATTCTACTGATAAAAAAAACATAAAGCAGTATCCATTAGGAAAGTTAAAAGTAATTTCCTCTTTTTTGCTTGATAAAAATGCATCTAACATTCTTGTATTAGCTGAATTAGAAAAAAATAACTTATTTAATACTGGTTTTTTTATTATAAATACAGCAAATAATGATATTGTATCAGCACATATTATTAAAAAAAACAACAAATCAGCAAAGCTAAAAAATTCACTTATTTATTCTGGTAAATTTTCTCGACACAAAAACACTATTAGTTATGTATGCAATAAAACCCCTGAGATATTCTTCTTCAATAATAAAGGTATTTATTTAAAACAAATAACCACAAAAGATGCTACACCAAAACCAAAAATAGTAAGTAATAAAACAGGAATGTTTTATGATAGAGGCAATACGTTTAATACAAATAATGGTATTTTTAAAAAGGGCAATAATATATACATATTTTCATCTCGTACAAAAGATAGTAAAAACATAATGATTGATATTTATTCATATGATTTAAGTAAATATTTGAGTAGTATTAAATTCCCTTACCAAAATAAAACAAGTACCGACATTAACAATATTTCCTTAGTAAACAATAGTTTATTTTTGTATTTTGAAAATGAACAATTAGAATTAAAAATGCACAAGAAATAATTAAAAACAGAGTGTAAATAGATGAACGGCTACCAACAAAGTGTATAGTTTATCGCTAATTTTTGCTAAACCAAAGGTAAGTGATTTTTTATTAAGTTAGTACTTAACTGAAAAATTTGTACATTTATACACGCAACAAACCATACACAAAACGTTGCCAGTAATTTGAGAAATGAGAAATTTAAGTAGAAGAAAATTTATAAAAAAAGGACTTTTAACCTCAATTGGATTAGTTTTTTTAGACTCATTTTGGTTTGAAAAATATATTATTGACTGGAATTACTTTGACATCTCAAAATCAGAAAACAATAAAATAAAAATCATTCAAATTTCAGATTTACATTTTGACCAATTAAGATATTTTCATAAATCAATTGCGAAAAAAATAAATTTAATTAAACCTGATTTAATATTTATAACTGGAGATTCTATTGAAAAAACCGAAAAAATAGATTTACTGAATAAATTTTTACAATTAATAGATAGTTCTATCAAAAAATACGCGATTACAGGAAATTGGGAATATTGGGGGAAAGTTGATTTAACAAAACTTAAAAACACCTATTCAAAAAATAATTGTGAATTATTAATAAACGAAAATAGAACTATTTCAATAAAAAATCGTGAAATATCAATAATCGGAATTGACGATTTTATTGGCGGAAATGCTAATTTTGAAAAAGCTATTGAAAATTTAAAAGAAACTGAAACCAATATTGTTTTATCACACTGTCCTGAACATAGAGATATAATTGCAAAGCAAAAAGGGAGTTTAAATATTGATTTAGTACTTTCTGGACATACTCATGGAGGACAAATTACATTTTTAGGAATTGTTCCTTTTAAACCTCAAGGAAGCGGAAACTACCTAAAAGGTTGGTATAAAGAATATGAACCAAAAATGTATATTTCAAAAGGAATTGGAACAAGTATTTTACCAATTCGACTTGGAGCAAGAGCAGAAATAGTAGAAATGGAAATATAAAACTACTGGCAACACCATATATAATTTATTGCTAGTGCTTATCTACTTACGAAAATCCTTAGGGGATTTTCTATCCCGTTTTTATTTAATATATTAGTAACTTCAAACACGCAACAAATAATATACAAAACCGTTAACCTGCATTAAGCCAAATTACACGGAATATTAACGTAATTAAGCGTTTTCGAAAAGTAAAATCCTGACAAAGATTACGTGAATCTGTTTGTAATGAAAACAGCGGACTTTCTAGCTCGTTTACGCAATAGAAACGGAATCGTAAAACAGCAGATTTTAAAAAATATTACGCAAGAATTTGTCTATAATTCCGAAATGAAAATGGCGGACTTTTTAGCTCGTTTACGCAATAGAAAATAAAAATGAAAAAATGTTCGGAATATTCCCGATGTTAGATTTTTTAGCGTAAGTTTATATGAAAATTTAGACAAGTTAAACACCGAATAAAAATGCTGAAAAATATGTGATTTTATAACGGTATTTTAATTAAAAAAGAAAAAACGCACGTTAACAAAGTGTATGAGCGCATATTTTCCTGGCGGAAA
>NZ_OESZ01000007.1 GCF_900239345.1 Tenacibaculum dicentrarchi
CGGTAACCAAGTATTTTAAAAATGAAAACACCATCACTTTTGGCGCTAAATATTACCTGTCGGATAATGATTCTTTTTTAACAGGAAGTGTTAAAAATAGTAAAAAATCTGTTACTACAAATCAGGTGGATTTCTCTACAAAAAACAATCAGATTGCTCTATATGTAAGCTACGGATTTAACTTTAAAAACATTAAAAAGATATTCTAATTACTTTTTAACAGTACTAAAAGTTCCTAAAAAAAGCCCGATAAGTAATTATCGGGCTTTTGTTGTTTTAAATGTTGAGGTAATCTTAGCTTAGTCACCATCGTTATCGGTAGGAACTACGGTAACAGATAAAAGACTTGTTACATCTACAGCAAATAAAATACTTAGTTCTTTTAAGGCGTTATAAAGTGGTTTTACCGTTTTAGCATCGGTATTAATGGCATCAAAAAGAGGTGTGTTTAAAGCGGTAATTTCTTTATCAACAGCATCAAATTTTTTAGATATTTCATCTGAAATTTTCTTAGAATTATCAATAGCATTTACCATGCTTGCATAGTTAGTTTTTCTGTTAAAATAAACATCTTTAACCTCTGCTAACATCGCTTGTATTAATAGTAATGAGTTTTTACTTCTATAAGCCTGTAAACCTGTAGGAACACTATTGCTAGATTTTTCAAAACCAGCTGGTTTTCCAACCTTGGTAACCTTTGCCATATCTAACACGTTTATAATTTGATTAATACTCAAACATTTCGCATTTTCAGAGCAGGTACTACCATTTGCATTTGCAAAATTGTTTTTATAATCTTCTTCCCAGGTGTCAATAATAACTTGAGAAAGTCTAATAAGTTCGTCATTAATAGCTTCTAAATAAGACATTCTGAAAGAATCATTTAATAAAAGGGTTTTAGCTTCTATTGAATTTTGCTTTCCAAAAAGAAGGTATTCTAATGTGCCAAGCCCTTTTTTAGTGGTACTTTGTTTTGAAAAATATCCTTGATTGTAAATAGATTTATCAGTAATATTTTTTTCAATTAATGCAGTGTTTATAGGGTAGTTATAAATATTTAAACTATAATAATTGTTTTTGATCAGTCCAAAATTATAAACTTCTGTTTTTGAATAGGCTTTTGCTGAAACCAACCATTGTGCTGCTAATTTTTTATAATCGGCATCACTTTTACTAGCTTTAAAATTAGTAATATTGGTTTGCTGTGTTTTTAAGGCTTGTTTGAAGTTTGTTAAACTAGGTAAAATATTATCTGAATAATAAGTTTCAAAAAAAACGTTATCCATTACTATAGGTTCTTCCCCTTGATTTTTACAACTAAAAACAAAGCTTATTAATAGGATTCCAAAGATTCCAAATATAAATTTTTTCATGATTTTTTATTACTATAAAGAGTTTAAATAGGCTAATAATTGGTCTCTTTTTTCTTTAGATAATTTTTTAAAGTCTTCTTTTGATGTGTTTGCTTCACCACCGTGCCATAAAATAGCTTCTTCAATGTTACGAGCCCTACCATCATGTAATAAAAAAGTATGCTTGTTTACGGTTTCAATAAGCCCTAATCCCCATAAAGGTTGTGTTCTCCATTCGTTTCCATTGGCTAAGAAATCACCTCTGTTATCGGCTAAATCATCGCCCATATCATGTAATAAGAAATCTGAAAAAGGTTTTATTTTGATATTGTCTATTTGTGGTAAAACAGTGTTTTTACCTGTCGTAAAGTTATCAACATGACAAGAAATACATTTTAAATCGTTAAAATGCTTTTTTCCTTGTAACACATTTTTTTCTTTAAAATCTCTTCTTTTAGGAACAGAAAGTGCTGCCATATATAAAGAAATTCTACTAAATTGTTTGTTTGGTACTTCTACATTTTCACCGACATTATTTCCATTGCTTAATTTTGAGCAATCAATTCCGTCAGGGCAATTTTCAACAGGAAAAATAGACGTAGTTAAGCCCATATCACCATTAAAAGCACCTGCAATTTGTTGGTCTAAAGTTGGTTGGTTAGATTTCCATCCAAATTTACCAATTGTTAATTTATTTTCTTTAACATTCCAAACATAATTTGCTCTACCAGAAATCCCATCATTGTCGGCATCATTAGGATCGGAATTTTCTAAAAGACTTGCTTCTGAAAGTGCATCAATAAAACCAAGCCCAATCATTTGTTGCCCAACTCTTGGCGATGTTTCTACACCCGCTAAACTTCCATAATTTTCATTAAAAAAACTATAGGTAGGCTTTCGTAATTGATACTTAGTTCCATCGGCATAAACACCATCAATAAAAGTAAAATTAACTTGAATGTCGGCTTCTTTTTTGATTCCTAAATTAGAATCGTCTTGAAGCTGACCTCCATATGTATGATGACCAATAGGCCCTGTTGTTTCTGAATTTCCGATACCTAATCGAATTAAAAAACCTTCTGATGTAGCACCTGTCTTTAAAAGAGGTTTTCCTCTTCCGTCTCTTAAATGACAAGAACTACAAGCTCTTGCGTTAAAGATTGGTCCTAAACCATCTCTTGACGTTGTAGTAGCAGGAGCAGACACCCACGCTTGATCGAACATAGCATTTCCAGCACCAAAAAAAGATAATTCTAAATCTGATAATATAGGAATCCCCCTTCCAAAGGCTTTATTTGCCGTAAAAGCTTCTACAGATAATTGGGAAACTAAAAATTCTTCGCCAGTTTCATACTCTGAAATTTGAACATTTTTATAAACATCCTCTTTAGTACAAGAGGTTAAAAGAGTTAAAAAAAGAACAAAAAAGATAAGTTTTTTCATTTGTTTATTTTAAAAAAAATACTGAAACTAGAATAAATTTCTAGTTTCAGTAAATGTATTAATAATATTTATAAAATAATTATTAGTTAATTTGAATAGGAGTACCTAATTTTTTAGCTACTTCTGCAATAGCTTTACCTTCTTCTTTTAAAGCAAAAGATAATTGACCTGCAGGTCCTTTAGTCTCGATTTCTTCTTTTGAAATAATTTCATCAAAAGGCATTTTTAAATCTAAAAGAGCATCTAATTTAGCTAAAGTAGTTTCTGATTTGTTTTTTAAATGAGTAGCAATTTCTTTATTCACAGTTTCAGTTAATGCGATTAATGAAGTTCCTGAAACTTTAGAACCATCAGCTCTTTTATATGAACCAACAATTATATTATTAATTCCGTTAACATTAGCCCACATATCTTGATTTGTATTATCAGAAAAACAAGAATGTTCATTCTCTTGTTTTTCAATAATTGCTGCATCTAATCTTTCTAAAGCAACTTCTCCATTAGCAATAAAACCAATACCGTTTAAAATATTATTTAGTGCAGTTTCTTCTTTTAAAGCAGTAAATGCAGTTCTGTAAGATCCACCATTAGCCCAAGTACTATTTAAATCTTTTAAATCGTTTACTAATAAATCAGTAACAATTTTTAAATATGTACCTCTTCTTTTAGCAGAAGCTTCAGTAGTATAATCAGTAAAACTTCTTACACCTGCATTTTTAAAGTTATCTTGTTTATGAGTAGTAGTGTTATAGTTTAAATCTTGCCCCCATAATAAAAATTCAATAGCATGCCATCCAGTAGAGATGTTATCTGCTTTATGATTTTCTTCATTTTTACCTATAAGATTTGCTTCTGTTAAAGAAAAAGAAGCATCAGCGATTAAACCTCCTGCTATTTTTTTTCCGTTATAATCAACCACGTAATCAATAAACCCTTCATCTAAAGGCCATGCGTTAATTTGCCCTTCGGTTTCTAATAAACCTTTTGTGTCAATTGGTCCTTTAGCTGCACGAAAAGCTTCTGTTTGTCCGTAAAAATCTCTAGCATATAACCAAGCTTTTTTAGCTGCTTTATGAGTTTCATCACTAGGGTTTGCTAAAAATGCGTTAATTGCAGTTTGCATTTTTAAAGCAGTAGTATATGAATCTTCGTAGTTTGCCGATGCTATAGCTGCATAGTTTTCTATAAATGATTGTTTTGTTGCTTTTTGAGTAGGAGTGTCGTCATCAGAACATGATTTGAACACAAAAGAGGTTGCAAGTAATAATGATAATCCTAGTACTTTTTTCATTTTAAATTTATTTTAAGTTGCTTATTTAGATTTATTAAGTATAATAATGCAAATGTAATCGAGTTTTTTTTATTAACAAATTTTATTAAGATTAATTTTAAATTGATTGGTGTTTTTAGATTTTATGTAATGTTTTTGTTATTTTAATGTTAATTTTCTGGTTATTTGCTAAGGTTTTTAATTTATTTTAGTTTAATGTCATTTATTTTTAAACTATCTGTTATTTGGTTAATTATTCAAATATGTGTGTATATTAACCTTAAATTAAGGTTTAATTTGTATTATATATAGTATATTTGCACGCAATTAATTAACAACACACTAAATTAATTGCACATGCAAGCTCATCAATCAAAATTTGTAGGAGAAGGTTTAACGTACGACGACGTTTTATTAGTACCTGCTTACTCAGAAGTACTTCCAAGAGAAGTTTCAATTCAAACAAAATTTACTAAGAATATAACCATTAACGTACCTATAGTTTCCGCAGCTATGGACACGGTTACCGAATCGGCAATGGCAATCGCTATGGCTCGTGAAGGAGGGATTGGTGTGTTACATAAAAACATGACTATTGAGCAACAAGCTCAAGAGGTTCGCAAGGTAAAACGTGCAGAATCAGGAATGATTATTGACCCGGTAACCTTGCCATTAACAGCGAGCGTTTTAGATGCTAAAATGTTAATGAAAGAACATAGTATTGGCGGAATTCCTATTATTGACCAAATTGGTGTTTTAAAAGGAATTGTAACCAATAGAGATTTGCGTTTCGAGCATGATAATGAACGTTCAATTGTAGAGGTAATGACTAAAGATAATTTAGTAACTGCATCGGTAGGAACTTCATTAAAAGCGGCAGAAAGCATCTTACAAGAAAAGAAAATTGAAAAATTATTAATTGTTGATGAAAATTATAAATTATCAGGATTAATTACTTTTAGAGATATTACTAAGGTTACTCAAAAACCAATTGCAAACAAAGATACTTTTGGGCGTTTACGTGTTGCAGCTGCATTAGGTGTAACGGCAGATGCTGTTCAAAGAGCCGAAGCTTTAGTGAAAGCAGGTGTTGATGCTGTAATTATTGATACCGCTCACGGACATACCAAAGGAGTGGTTGCTGTTTTAAAAAATGTAAAAGCAAAATTTCCTGAATTAGATGTTATTGTAGGAAATATCGCTACGCCAGAAGCTGCTAAGTATTTAGTGGAAGCAGGAGCGGATGCTGTAAAAGTAGGAATTGGTCCTGGTTCAATATGTACAACTCGTGTGGTTGCAGGTGTAGGTTCTCCTCAGTTTTCGGCAGTTTTAGAAGTTGCCGCTGCTATTAAAGGAAGTGGAGTTCCTGTAATTGCCGATGGTGGAATTCGTTATACAGGTGATATCCCTAAGGCAATTGCCGCAGGTGCCGATTGTGTAATGTTAGGGTCATTATTAGCAGGAACAAAAGAATCGCCAGGAGAAACGATTATTTACGAAGGAAGAAAATTCAAATCGTATCGTGGAATGGGATCTGTGGAAGCAATGAAGCAAGGTTCAAAAGATCGTTATTTTCAAGATGTTGAAGACGATATTAAAAAATTAGTGCCAGAAGGTATTGTAGGGCGTGTTCCTTATAAAGGACAACTAGAAGAAAGTATTCATCAATTTGTTGGTGGTTTACGTGCTGGTATGGGATATTGTGGTTCTAAAGATATTGAAACATTGAAAGAAACAGGTAAATTTGTACGTATTACCGCAAGCGGAATTAACGAAAGTCATCCGCATGATGTTGCAATTACCAAAGAATCTCCAAATTATAGTAGAAGATAATTTATAGGTTATATATTTTTAAAAAACCCCGCTGTTAATTAACAGCGGGGTTTTTTGTTTTTTTATAACTTTTTAAAAGTTAAAGAACCTGTCAGTTCGAGTGATTTTTTCTTTTAAAAAATAATATCGAGAACTTTTTTATCTTCAAGATTAATTAAAATAATTCAAATTCTCGATACTAATTTTAATTTCTTTTAGTCATTAAAATTCACTCGAATTGACAAAAAGAACCTTAACAGATTTGAAACTAATACTTATTTCTTGAAATATTTTTGCTTGTAAGCTACTAACAAACTAATAATAACCATTATCGCCAATAACACATATACAAATGTTGGAATTGGAATAGCATCTCCAGCGGCATAACTATGCAATCCTGAAAGATAATAATTAACCCCAAAAGAGGTCATCATAATAGCCCAAAAAGCAAACATACTTGCTAGGTTTAGCACATATTTAGTATTCAATTTAGGAACAAAACGTAGGTGTAAAACAATTGCATAGACAATAATACTAATTAAAGCCCATGTTTCTTTAGGATCCCAAGCCCAGTAACGACCCCAACTTTCGTTTGCCCAAACACCTCCTAAAAAAGTACCAATTGCCAGCACAAAAAGCCCGATAGTCATTGAAAGTTCATTAATATAGGTAAGCTCTTTTATTTTTATATCGATAATATGTTTGTTCTTGTCTGTTTTAAAAAGCATTAAAACCAACGCCATAAAACCAAGTACTGCCGATAAGGCTAAAGGTGCATAACTACTAACAATAGTTGCTACGTGAATTTTTAACCAATACGATTTTAATACAGGCATTAGGTTGGTAATTTCAGGATTTAGCCAATCTAAATAACTCACAAATAATAAAGCTCCTGTAAATAAGGTTGCTAAAGGCAAGGCAAAATCAGATTTTCTAAAACTAGCTAAACCACTTAATAGCAAACTCCAGGCGACAAAAATTAACATTTCATATCCGTTACTCCAAGGAGCATGCCCCGATATAAACCAACGTAATAAAATATTTGCGCTAAAGCATAAAAAAGAAATTAGTATAATAATTACAAGGAAATTCCAAAGGAAGTTTATCAGGTTGTTTTTATGAAACATTTTAACAACCGCTAAAACTAATAATAGTGTTCCTAAACTAAAATAGATAATAAACAACCAAAAATTAACTTTCGCTTTATTATACCATAATTCGGCTTCAATTTGTTTTTCTGATGGATTTACACTCGCTCCTAAAATTTCTTGATATTTTTTTATATAAGATAATTTTTTATAAGCTTCTTCATATTTATTCTTGTAAATATCATTAAAATATCCTGGTAAAATATGCTTTGCAAAATTCCGATCCTCTTCATTAAAGTCTTTAAAGTCGTGAATATAGCTGTACCAAGTATTGCTATCATCGTCTTTTTTAGGGAATATTTTTAAATAATTCCCTGAAAAAACGTTGTATAAAATATTAAAACGCTCATCAATATTTAAAACCTCTTTATCTAGTTCATTTCTTGCCGATGGTTTCTTTTTATTCGCTTCTTCCACCGCTTTTGACAATAGGTAATTTCCTTGTTTATCTAGCAAACTAACGAAAGATAGTAAGTTGTTATCGCCAACTTTAACAGTATTTAAAAGTGTGCCTGTTTTTTCAAAATCGGCTTTTATAATAGGAATTCGTTGCCATAACTGCGGGCTCATGTGCATTCCTAAAAATATTTGATTAACACTTAAACGTATGGTTTCATTGTTTTTTTTCTTCGGATAACTAAAAGAAGTCTTTTTGGTTATTTTTCGGATACATTCTGAAGCCAAGGTGTTTAAAGGCTTTATTCTACCATCTAAATCTTGCACTAATAAACGCCCAAACTGATCAGCCTGATAGTTATCTATTTGCTGAGAATCCACAAGCTGACTTATTGAAAATGAAGGAATGCTATCGGTTTTAATTTCTGCTGATCTAGCTTCTGTTCCTGTTTGTGAAAAAGCACTAGAAATACTTAAAAATGCCATAATAGCTATGGTATTTTTAGACAATCTTTTTAATTTTTTATGAACCTCTCTAAAACGAGAACCTTTTCCGAAAAAAGTAAAAAGCATTCCAACACCCATTAAGGTATAACCGATATAGGTTAGCCAAGTTCCTAAAACATCATGGTTTACCGATAAAACTGTTCCTTTTTCATCGGTATCATAACTTGCTTGAAAAAAGCGATATCCTTTATAATCTAATACATTATTCATGAAAATTCGATAAGAAAATTCTTCTTTTTTGTCAAAAACAGTCACTTCACTTGCGTAAGCAGAAGGGCTTGATGAGCCAGGGTATCTATCTAATTGAAAGTCATTTAATTTAACGCTAAAGGGTAATTTAATAGCGCCTGCTCCGTACGAAATAATTAGTTTTATATCATTTTTAAAATCGGTCTGATGTTTTATCGGTAAAAATCCTTCTCTATATAATAAATTGATTTCCTGCTGCTCGGTATCAATTGTTGCATTTACAATTAAAGCATCATCTAGCGTTTTATCGTTTACCGTTTCTTCGGATACATTGCTAATCAATTTAAAAGCGCCCTTGGGATGATAGCTCATCGGAACAAAAGAAAAATCGCCAGCTCTATAAAGGGTACGCAAGGTTATATTTTGAAGACTATCTTTTTTAATTTTACCTGCCTGCTGACTTGCCATTATAAAAAAGTCAATAGTATGAGGTGTTAGCATTTTAAAACGTCCATTTTCTTCAATAATATTGATAATTCCTTTTTTATCAGATTCAAAGCCTATTTCATGTTGATGATCGCCAATACGTTCTATTTCTCCTTTTTTCAAATAGATGGTATTTCTACCTTTACCAGCGGTAACCACCATTTTTAACAAAGGTTCTCCGTTAATACTATCGGTAATAACAGTAGGAGTAGCATCAGCAACATATTGATTAAAATTAATAGAAACAGGTTTGTTATTAAACGTTGTTTTTAGTGTGAAGTCATTATTTTTAAGCGGGCTGATATTTATTTTTTGCTGAATAGTTTTACTTTGAGTTCCATCGGTAATTGTGGCTATTAATAATTTTGTATCTGCAATTATAACGTTGCTTGTAGCGCCTTCTCTTATGCGCATAATTCCTCCATAAGAAACATACCTAGTAACAGCTGCACCTAACACAATTATAATAAAGGCGATATGAAATAACAAAATTGCCCATTTTTTTTTAGTAAATAAATTATATTTTTTGATATTAAAAACAAAACTAATTGCTAGCCCTAGCATTACCATTTCAAACCACCAAGCATCATAGATACTAGCCCAAGCTATTGCGGTACCGTAGTCATTTTCAATAAAAGTTGCTGCCGCCATCGATACTGCAAATATTAACAAGAGTAATAGTGCTAACGAAGATGATGAAAAGAATTTATATATTTTTTGCATGTGTATATTAGGTATAAAAATGAAGCCATTTTAAAAGTAAAATTTCTGCTTTTAAAATTAGCTTCATTTTTTAATGAATCTATTTTATTTAAATAGGTTTTAGTTCATCGAAACTTCTTTTTTGTCTTTTTTTGAAACTCCTTGAGTATCGTATTTTGACTCACGTTCTTTAGCAGCTTCTAACCATTTTGGTAATAAGTTTTTCTTGAATTCGGCTTTTTCTTTGTGTAATTTCTCCATGTCTAAACCAATGTATTTTTGCGCTTTTTCTTTAGAAGAAATATCAGGCATTTCAACAGGTTTGTTGTGTCCTAAATCTGCTAATACACGTGCCAATTTTACACGACCTTCAATAGCTTTATCTAAACCACCACTAATAACTCGTCCAATTTCAACAGGTGAATGAAAAGAAGCTCCATGTGATGCTGCAGCATAATCCCAACGCCATTGTGCATGACGAATATCCATTAAAATAGGTTTCATCTGAGTTTCGGTAGCGCCTAAGTCCCAGGCTTTTTTAGCCTCTACGTGCATGCGTACTAAAGCATCTTCTAATTTTAATCTGCTTTGGGTAGATTTTTGCTGACGTTCATATACATTTGCTTTTAATTTATCAGCTTCTTCACGATGACAAACCTGACATGAATTTGCTACATTGTTCATAGGTGATTGCAATTGATGATCGGTAAATTTCTGTCCACCTTCACTTTTATATGGCATATGACAATCGGCACAAGAAACCCCTCTATCGGCATGTACACCTGTTAAATACGTTTCATAACCAGGATGTTGTGCTTTTAACATTGGCGCTCTACTTAATTTGTGTGTCCAATCTTTAAAGTTAATATCGTCATAATATTTTTCCATAGCTTCAACCGACATTCCGTTTTTCCAAGGAAATGTTAAATAAGGAACACCTTCAACGCCTTCTTTTTTCTTATCAAAATAATACTCCACATGACATTGTGCACATACTAGCGAGCGCATTTCTTGGTGTGTTGCTTTATTAATATCTTTACCCATTGCTTGAAAAGCTTCTATTAAAGCAGGGCGGGTAATGGTTAATTTCATGGTTTTTTCATCATGACAATCGGCACAACCAATAGGGTTTACAATTTCCTCTCCTTTGTCAGCCCATTTTCCTTTGTAAAATTCGGCAATACCAATTTCATTCATTAATCTTGGTACATCGGGGCTTTTACAAGTCCAGCAAGTAGCAGGCATTGGTCCGTCACCTTTTCCTTTAGGTCCGCCAGTTCTTAAGGTATTTTGAATGTCTTTAATCGCATTTTGATGCCCACGTCCTTGGCTGTAATCTTTAGAAAAACCGTAACCCGCCCATAAAACAGTTAAGCGAGTGTCTTCTTCTAGCATATCACGCATTTTATTTCCTCCTTGATATGATTGAAAATCACTATTTTCGGTTTGTAAGAATGATTGATACTCTTGTGGGAAATTTTTCCCCCACTCACTATTTCGAGGTTCATTCTTTTGGATATTTACCTGCGGCACATATTTGTACTTAGCTTCATTTTTTCTATTTACAATACTAGAGGCAAGTAATCCTAATAGAAAAACGACTACTACAGTAACAATAAATAATATTTTGTTTTTCATTTTGTTAGTTTTTGTTTTGTTATTTTTTTTGTTCAATTTTAGTATTTAACCATTCAGGTATTACGGCTTCAACCTGATCTGTAGGAATTGGCGCAATATTGTTTTTAATGGTTGAAATACCATGCACGGTACCGTGAGGTAATTCTTGATGACATGACCAGCATTTTCGTTCGGTTCTACTTTCTCTATGATCGTCTAACCAACCATCATATTTTGTTTGAGTAACCTGCTGAATATGACAACGAATACAGTTGTTTTGTACTACTTCTTGTGATGCTTCTCTCATAAACATAACCTCCGGTTCTGCTCGTGCGGTAAAAATGGTTGCATGAAACAAACCATCTTTTGCTTTAAAGAAGTATTTATTAAAAACATTGTCGTGCGGTACATGACAATCATTACATGAGGCTTGTTCTCTGTGTGAGCTGTGCATCCAACTATTATACATTGGAGTCATCACATGACAATTTACACAAGCCAAAGGATCATCTGACATATAAGAAACTAACGAAGCTTCTTTTGCCATAAAAAAACCTAAACCTGTAACAATTCCTATTAAAATAATAGCAATTTGCCGCCATTTAGATTTTTTCTCTGGTAATATGTTTCGTTTAAAATTCAAGTGTTGTTTTTTTAGACTTTTATTATTTTCTGTTTTTTTCTTTTTGATTTATAATGCTAAATCTTTTTTGTTTAATCGATACTTTGCTGATTTAAAGTTAATAAGCTTTTTGTTAAATTTGTTTTTCTCATATTTTTTTCGTTAACTATATTTTAAACAAATATTTAAAGAAAAAACTGTTAATTAAATGATAAAAATCAGCTTATGATAAAAAAGAAGGTTGTAAATTAAAAAATAATTTTATTGGAAGTGATTTTTACTTTTGGAGTGTTTCTAGAAATTAAAGTAATAAAAATGAAAAAATGAGGTAAAAGTGAGTTTAAAAATTTAGCGTTAAATAAATCATAATTAGCCCACTTTTTTATGCTTATTTATTTTTTTTATTTAAGGGGTTTTTTAGGGTGGTGAAATCGATTAAATTAGTTTAAAAACGCTGTAATAGCAAGGGAA
The DNA here is from genome assembly GCF_900239345.1 of Tenacibaculum dicentrarchi. Lineage (GTDB taxonomy): Bacteria > Bacteroidota > Bacteroidia > Flavobacteriales > Flavobacteriaceae > Polaribacter > Polaribacter dicentrarchi. Next base: position 12,016 of record NZ_OESZ01000007.1, read on the forward strand.
AGACGTTAAAAAACAAATAATATTATTTTCATAATTAAATGAATATACTGCTTTATTTTTGATTAGGATTTGTTAATTTCGCAAAGAGATCAATTATCAAATTTTATGACTAAAGAAACAAAATATACTGAAGACAACATCCGCTCGCTCGATTGGAAAGAACATATCCGAATGCGTCCAGGAATGTATATTGGTAAACTAGGAGATGGTTCATCTGCCGATGATGGAATTTATATTTTAGTCAAAGAGGTGTTAGATAACTCTATTGATGAATATGTAATGGGAGCTGGTAGAACTATAGAAATTTCTATCCAAGGAAATAAAGTAATTGTTAGAGATTATGGTCGAGGGATTCCTTTAGGAAAAGTAGTCGATGTGGTTTCTAAAATGAACACGGGAGGAAAGTACGATTCAAAAGCATTTAAAAAATCCGTAGGGCTAAACGGAGTAGGTACAAAAGCGGTAAATGCGCTTTCATCATTTTTTAGAGTAGAATCATCAAGAGACGGAAAATCAGCAGCAGCCGAATTTGAACAAGGTACTTTAATCAATCAAGAATTTTTAGAAAAAACTTCTCGAAGAAAAGGAACAAAAGTGTCTTTTATCCCCGATGAACTAATTTTTAAAAATTATAAGTATAGAAATGAATATGTTTCTAAGATGCTTAAAAATTATGTGTACTTAAATGTAGGGTTAACCATTGTTTTTAATGGTGAAAAGTTTTTATCAAAAAATGGTTTAAAAGATTTATTAGAAGAAAACAACAATCAAGAAGATATGTTGTATCCTATAATTCATTTAAAAGGCGATGATATTGAAATTGCCATTACCCATAGTAAAACCCAATATTCTGAAGAATATCATTCGTTTGTAAATGGGCAACATACCACGCAAGGAGGAACGCATCAAGCAGCTTTTAGAGAGGCGATTGTAAAAACAATTCGTGAGTTTTATGGGAAATCTTTTGATGCTTCCGATATTCGAAAATCAATCATATCTGCCATTGCCATAAAAGTAATGGAACCTGTTTTTGAAAGTCAAACCAAAACAAAGTTAGGTTCAACAGAAATGGGTGATGATTTGCCAACGGTAAGAACCTATATTAACGATTTTATAAAAACAAAACTCGATAATTTCTTACATAAAAACACCGAAATAGCAGATAAACTGCAACGTAAAATTATACAAGCAGAAAAAGAGCGAAAAGAACTTTCAGGAATTCGAAAACTAGCAAAAGACAGAGCCAAAAAATCGAATTTACACAATAAGAAATTACGAGATTGTAGAGTTCATTTAGGCGATACTCAAAAGGAAGCTTATTTAGAATCTACCTTATTTATTACCGAGGGAGATTCTGCATCGGGTTCTATAACAAAATCTAGAAATGTAAATACACAGGCAGTTTTTAGTTTGAAGGGAAAGCCTTTAAATTCGTACGGATTAAGTAAGAAGATTGTGTATGAAAACGAAGAATTCAATCTATTACAAGCAGCTTTAAATATAGAAGACGGTTTAGAAGATTTGCGTTATAATAATATTGTAATTGCTACGGATGCCGATGTTGATGGAATGCATATTCGCTTGTTATTGATAACATTTTTCTTGCAATTTTTTCCAGAAGTTATCAAAGAAGGACATTTGTATATTTTAGAAACGCCATTATTTAGAGTTCGAAATAAAAAAGATACACATTATTGTTATTCCGAAGAAGAAAAAAAAGCGGCAATTAAAAAATTAAGAGGTAAGCCAGAAATTACTCGATTTAAAGGATTGGGGGAGATTTCACCCGATGAATTTGTGCATTTTATTGGTGATAATATCCGATTAGATCCTATCATGTTAGACAAAGAAATGTCTATAGAAAGTATGTTGGAATTCTATATGGGAAAAAATACGCCAAACAGACAAAAATTCATCATTGAAAACTTAAAAGTAGAAGTAGATGCCATTGAAGACGAGGAAGATGAGTCCTAAGCCTAAGAAAATAAAAAATATAATTACGCTATTTTTTGTAGCCTTTTTAGTTTTTTGGTTGTTCCAAATTAATTGGGATAATTTATTTAATAAAGATAATTCAGGTGCTTTTTTGGGTGTGTTTATAGGGATAATGATTATTGTTTCTTTACAAATACCGAATAAGCAGTCTGAAAATGAAGTTCCTTAAAAGTACTAAATTTTTTTAGTATTTTTTAGAAGATTATTTTGAGATGAAAAAATAACAGCCCAAAATAATAGTAAAAGTAGTAACAAAAACAAATAAATAACTCTTAAACGAATAAACGTTTTTTAGATGAGTGAAGAAATAAACGAACACGAAGAAGAGGTGAATAATCCGATAGATAATTCATCAGATTTAGAAATTTCCGAAGAAACATCCGAAGAAATAGATAATACAGAAACCATTACCAAGGTAACAGGAATGTATAAAGAATGGTTTTTAGATTACGCTTCGTATGTAATTTTAGAAAGAGCCGTTCCTTCTTTAGAAGATGGCTTAAAACCAGTACAGCGTAGAATAATGCATTCTATGAAAGATTTAGACGACGGACGCTACAATAAAGTAGCGAATATTGTTGGGCATACCATGCAATATCACCCGCATGGAGATGCTTCAATTGCCGATGCTATGGTGCAAGTTGGGCAGAAAGACTTGCTAATCGATATGCAAGGAAACTGGGGGAATATTCTAACAGGCGATAGGGCAGCAGCAGCAAGATATATTGAAGCTCGTTTGTCAAAATTTGCATTAGAAGTGGTTTTTAACCCTAAAACAACCCAGTGGAAACAATCTTATGATGGTAGAAGAAAAGAACCGATTGATTTACCTGTAAAATTCCCGTTATTATTAGCCCAAGGAGCAGAGGGAATTGCCGTAGGATTATCAACCAAAATATTACCGCATAACTTTAATGAATTAATAGCAGCATCTATTAAATATTTAAGAGGAAGAAGTTTTACTATTTATCCTGATTTTTTAACAGGTGGAGTTGCCGATTTTACTAATTATAACGATGGTAAAAGAGGAGGGAAAGTACGAGTACGTGCAAATATTACGCAGCTAGATAAAAAAACATTGGTTATTACCGAAATTCCTTTCGGAACAACCACAACATCTTTAATTGATAGTATTTTAAAAGCCAATGAAAAAGGGAAAATTAAAATTCGTAAAATTGAAGATAATACAGCAGCAGATGTTGAAATATTGGTGCATTTGCCAACAGGCATATCTCCAGATAAAACCATTGATGCTTTATACGCTTTTACCAATTGCGAAAACTCGATATCGCCATTAGCCTGTACTATTGAGAATAATAAACCTGTTTTTGTAGGGGTTTCTCAAATGCTAAAACATTCTACCGATTTAACGGTAAAATTGTTAAAAAGCGAGTTAGAAATTCAATTACATGAACTTGAAGAACAATGGCATTTTGCCTCTTTAGAGCGTATTTTTATTGAAAACAGAATTTATCGTGATATTGAAAATCAAGAAACTTGGCAAGGTGTAATTAAAGCTATTGATGCAGGATTAGAACCTCATATTCAGCATTTAAAAAGAGCGTTAACCACCGATGATATTACCCGTTTAACGGAAATCAGAATTAAGAAAATTTCAAAATTTGATATTGATAAAGCCAAGCAATATATTGAATCTTTAGAAGATAAAATAGCGGTAGTAAAAAATCATCTAGATAATTTAATCACTTATGCGATTAATTATTTTAAAAGTTTAAAAACGAAGTACGGTAAAGGACGTGAGAGAAAAACGGAAATCAAAATTTTTGATGATATTGTCGCTACAAAAGTTGTAATGAGAAACACCAAGCTATATGTAAATAGAGAAGAAGGTTTTGTAGGAACATCGCTTAAAAAAGATGAATATGTTGACGATTGCGCTGATATCGATGATATTATTATCTTTAAAGGAAATGGGACTATGATGGTTACTAAAGTAGCTTCTAAAACCTTTGTTGGTAAAGATATAATTCACATCGCTGTTTTTAAGAAAAGAGACAAGCGTACGGTGTATAATATGATGTATAGAGATGGTTCAAGAGGTGCAAATTATATGAAGCGTTTTAACGTAATAAGTGTAACTCGCGATAAAGAATACGATTTAACCACAGGGGCAAAAGGTTCAAAATTGTTGTATTTTAGTGTAAATCCTAATGGCGAAGCAGAAGTTGTTACTGTTAATTTACGACCAGTGGCTGGTATTACAAAGTTAAAATGGGATGTTGATTTTGCTGAATTGGCAGTTAAAGGACGTGCTATCCGAGGAAACCAAATAACAAAATATAGTATTAGAAAAATAGATTTTAAATCGGCTGGAGTTTCTACCTTAAAACCTCGAAAAATATGGTTTGATGATACTGTTCAGCGTTTAAATGTTGATGATAGAGGCGAGTTGTTAGGCGAATTTAGAGCAGAAGATAAAATTTTAATAGCCACACAATCAGGTAAAATTAAAGCAGTTTCACCAAGTTTATCAATGCGTTTTGAAAGCGATATGATTATTTTAGAAAAATGGGAACCTAAAAAACCTATTTCTGCTATTTATTTTGATGCCGAAAAAGAACGTTATTACGTAAAGCGTTTTTTAATAGAAACACCAGATAAAGAAGAACTGTTTATTTCTGAACATGAAAAATCAAAGTTAGAGATTATTTCTACCGATTATCATCCTATGGCTGAGGTTGTTTTTTCAAAACGTAGCCTAGAAAATATTGAAGTTAATTTTGAAGAATTTATCGCTATAAAAGGAATAAAAGCCCAAGGAAACCAACTAACAACCGATAAAATTCGTACGGTTAATTTATTAGAATCTTTGCCTTACGAAGAATGGATACCTGAACCAAAAAGCGATGAAAATGAAGAAAAACCTGTTTTAGAAACAGAAATTTTACCATTAAACGTTGAGGTAATCCCTAAAGAATTTGAAAAAACAAAAGAAGATAAAGTAAAGAAAGCTTTAGAACGTGCTCTTCTTCAAAAAAAGAAAAAGAATACAGAAGATGATGACACTCAAACGGCATTATTTTAAATGAAAAAACAGAATAAATAAATGAATGAATTATTAACATATCGTTTTAACCTAAACTCCTTTTTAGGAGTTTCAGGTTATATAGCAACTATTGTATTTATTTGTTGGTTGCTATCAAGAATAATACGTTATATTATTGTTCAAATTATTAAAAGAAGAAAAATTGCTCCTTATGGAGCAACTAGTATTTTATTTTTCCGAAATTCTGTAAAGTTTTTTATCGGTGTTTTTGGTATTGCTTACATTATAACTACCGTTCCTGCTTTTCGTAGTAAGGCTACATTAATTTTTTCGGGTGCGGGTATTTTAGCCGCTATTATTGGTTTTGCGGCACAGGCGGCGTTATCTAATTTAATAGCAGGTGCATTTATTGTGCTTTTTCGCCCATTTCGAGTAGGCGATTATATTAAGTTAGACCAAGAAAGAGTTGGTATTGTTGAAGATATTACACTTCGACATACGGTAATTAATAACTTTGAAAACAAGCGATTAATCATCCCAAACTCAGTAATAAGCACCGATTCTGTGTTAAATCATACCATTGAAGATTCGCATATTCTTAGTTTTAATAATTTTAAAGTAGGAATAAAAGCAAATATTGATTTGGCTCGAAAAATCATTCAAGAAGAAGCCGTTAAATTACCAACCGTAATAGATTTTAGAACTCCTGAACAGGTTATGGCTAATGAACCACAGGTAGATGTTCGGGTAATTGACATACACACCGATCATATTCATTTGCGTGCTTATGTTTGGTTAAACGAGCCTTTTAAAGAGTTTAAAAATAAATGTGCTTTAAAAGAAGCCGTGCATAAACGATTTTTATCCGAAGGAGTAGCTTTACCAATTCCTATTTATAAAATAGTAAATGTTTAGTTTTTTTGTATTTATTTGAAGCAATTTCCCGCTTTCCGCACTCGCTTTTTTTTGAAGAAAAATCAAAAAAAGAGCTCAAACAAAGCGTCAATCGGGGCTAGGCTTTTGTGCTAAATTGATGATTTCAGTATTATTTAAAACTAAAAAAATCATGTATAACTCTGTTAGAAGTTTTTACGTGATTTTTTAGTTTTAATTATATTTTTCAGTAAACTAATTTATCGTTTAACAATATTAGTTTTTATCTTTAAAAAGAAATCCCAATCCTAAACGCCCTAAAAACTTTTTTTCAAAAGCCCAAAAGAATTTAAACTGTCCAAACAACCACCCCACTAAAGGCAATGTTGATTGATAAATAGGGAAAATAAGTAAAATACGTATCGGCCAATAAATCCAAGGAGATGTTGTTTCCGAAGAAATCCCTATAAAAGCAGTAATCGGTTTTGCAACCCAAGAAGCAAATGAACCGTTAATAGAAAATACGATTAATACCGCAATTACATCCCAATTTGTTTTTAATCCCCAACGTTGTCTTAATTTTTCCATGGTGGCAAAAGTAATTAAAAGAAAAAGGGCAAACAAATGTTTACCCTTTTTGATATTATAAAATTTAAAACTTATTTTTTACCAAAAATACCGCCTAATAATCCGCCAAGTATTCCTCCGTTAGCACTTTGAGAGTTGTCGCCTCCTAAAATCATACCAGCAATATCATCAACAACGCTACCATCACCATCGGCATCTAAAATTTGTTCTAAAAAGTTTTGCTCTTTAGCAGCTGAATTACCACCAAGTAAACCACCTAACATATTACCCAAATCATTTGAGCTACCAATATTATTTTGGCGAGATTGTTTTCCTAAAACCCCCATTAATAAAGGAGCAGCAGTTTTTAAAATACTAGCAATAGCACCTGAATCCATTCCTGTTTTCTGACCTATAACTTGTTCAACACCTTGTTGTTTACTTCCTAAAACATGATTTAAAATATTACCACCATCTTGTAAAATATCAGCATTAACACCACCATCAAACAAACCACCTAAATTATCTAAAATACCACCATCATGTTTATTTAAAGCACCCATTAAGCCTTGGGCTCCTTCTGGTGTTGCTGCATTACGTTGCATTGCTTTCATTAAAACTGGTAAAGCCATTGTTAAAACATTACCTGTTTTCCCTGTGTCTTGCCCGGTAGATCCTGCTACACCTGAAATAATTGATTTTCCTAAATCACTGTTTAATAAGTCTAAAATTCCTGCCATTTTTTTTTGATTTAATAAGATTAGTAATAGTTCTATTATTTAAGACACAAGTTACGAATTAAACGTCACATTTTTTTAATTATTTATTTTACCTTACAGCCCTTATATAAATTAAATCAATTAAATGAAAAAATTAGCGTTACACTGGCAAATTTTAATAGGAATGCTTCTGGGTATTTTATTCGGAATAGGAATGACATTTACAGAAGGAGGAGCTTCTTTTGTAGGAAGTTGGATAAAACCAATAGGAACTATTTTCGTGAAATTATTAAAATTAATTGCCGTACCATTAATCATTGCCTCTTTGGTAAAGGGAATATCAGATTTAAAAGATATTTCTAAATTTAAAAATATCGGCTTGCGTACCATGGTTATATATATAGGTACAACAGTTATTGCCATTACCATCGGACTTGCCTTGGTAAATATTGTAAAACCAGGCGAAGGAATATCCGAACAAACCATTACACGATTAACAGAAACTTACGCAAATAGTGGGGGAGTACAAGCTAAAATAGCCGAAGCAAGCAAGCAAAAATCAAGCGGACCATTACAGTTTTTGGTCGATATGGTTCCTGACAATGCTATAAAAGCAATGGGAAGCAACAAATCGATGTTACAAGTAATTTTCTTTACTATTTTCTTAGGAATATCAATGTTGTTAATAGGAGAAGAACGTGCAAAACCATTAAAAAACTTTTTTGATTCTTTAAATGAAGCTGTTTTAAAAATGGTCGATTTAATTATGTTGTCGGCACCTTATGCTGTATTTGCATTATTAGCAACAGTAGTTGTGTCATCAAAAGATCCTGATTTATTATTCGCTTTATTAAAATATGCTTTTACAGTAATCGGCGGATTAGTGTTAATGGTGGCTTTTTACATGACTTTAATAAGTGTATTCACCAAGAAAAATCCAATTTGGTTTTTAAAACAAATTAGCCCTGCGCAGTTATTAGCATTTTCAACAAGTTCAAGTGCGGCAACATTACCCGTAACTATGGAGCGCGTTGAAGAACATGTTGGTATCGACAAAGAAGTATCAAGTTTTGTATTGCCAGTAGGTGCAACCATTAACATGGACGGAACAAGTTTATATCAAGCAGTTGCAGCGGTATTTATAGCTCAAGCATTAAGTTTCGATTTATCATTTGCCGATCAATTAACCATTATTTTAACTGCTTTATTAGCATCAATCGGTTCTGCCGCAGTGCCAGGCGCAGGAATGGTAATGTTGGTAATTGTATTAGAATCGGTAGGTTTTCCAGCCGATAAATTAGCTATCGGATTGGCATTAATTTTTGCTGTTGATAGACCTTTAGATATGTGTAGAACCGTTATAAACGTAACAGGAGATGCTACGGTAGCAACTTTAGTAGCGAAATCGGTAGGAAAGTTAGGCGATCCAAAACCTAAAAATTGGGACGATAACTACGATGCTGTAAAATAGAAAAATAGCTTTAGAATATTTTATAAATGCTAAAAAACACCAATGAATTATATTTATTGGTGTTTTTTTATGCGTTAAATCTATTATTTTATTTGATAAAAAACCAACCATGACTTCCCGCAACAGCTCCCGCGGTGGTTATCAAGCTTAATATTAATAAAAACCAATGCACTTTATGGATAAAAGAAAATGTTTTACTAGGTTTTTCTTCTGCGTATTTTTTAAACAATTTATGTAAAATAAACGGCTCTAAAACATATAGAACAAGTGTAAATAAAATCCAAACAAGTGTCATCGCATGAATCCACCAATACTGATAATCGAAATACCGATCCCATCCATCTAAAACATACAACATATAAAACCCCGATAACCCCGTTAATACAGTTGTAATTTTTGCCTGAATAGCAAAACGCCCTTCAATTTGTTCAAAAGTTTTTATCTGATCTTCTTTCGATTTCATGCCTTTAACAGCAGGAATTATAACCGTAGTAACCATACTAACGCCACCAATCCATAAAATAACACAAATTACGTGAATAACCCGTGCTAATGTAAAATATTCCATTTTTAATTCTTTTCTAAGATGCTAAAAAACTATTTTCAGTATTTAAAGATACGAAATAAAAAGGTTTTTTCTTCGTCATTAATTATTTTTTGAAGCAATTTCCCGCTTTCCGCACTCGCTTTTTTTGTTTTTTCGAAAAGAAAAACAAAAAAGAGCTCAAACAAATGCGTCAATCGGGGCTAGGCATTTGTGTTCTTTTTAATAATTTGAGAAATATAAGATAATTTTTGCAAGCCAAGCCAATCGACTATGAATTGGTTATCGTGAGCATCTTTCAGGTGACGACAATAATCAAAATAACTTCAAATTTTAACACCTATATATAAGGACAAAAATAAAATAGGGGTAAACCTATGTGTTCGCCAGAAAAATATATTAGTTCATAATACAATTATTGCTAAACTTGACCCCAAAAGCCAACAGTAAAAAGTAGCGCTAAAAGACCAATTAACTGATAATCAGTAATTCGTTAAATTTATTGAAAATAAATGCATAAAAAAGCTTAAAAAATCAAAAAAGAGTCATATATTTGTAGTCCATAACAGCTATATTTATATTGTTATAAAGTTCATAAAAACATTTTTTAAAAATAAGTTAAATTTTACTTGTTTAAAACAAATAAAAGAATGTATATTTGCAACCGCTTTCATAAAGCGTAACGATTAAAGAAATTTGGAAATGACAAAGTACGTCAGTTAGTTCGATTCTAACGTTTCTACAAAAAATGATAAGATTATTCTTATCTCTGGTTTTTTTTTAAAAACTAGGTTCATTGAAAATATTGAAATTGACAGCGTAAATAAGAGTAGAATAACCACAACTTCTAACGAAGTTAAATTCTTTTGAAACTTATTCATTAAATATTATTTAAAATATACAATGAAGAGTTTGATCCTGGCTCAGGATGAACGCTAGCGGCAGGCTTAACACATGCAAGTCGAGGGGTAACAGGTAGCTTGCTATGCTGACGACCGGCGAACGGGTGCGTAACGCGTATAGAATCTGCCTTGTACAGGAGGATAGCCTTTAGAAATGAAGATTAATACTCCATAATGTAGTGCTTCGGCATCGAAACACTATTAAACATTTATGGGTACAAGATGACTATGCGTCCTATTAGCTAGATGGTAAGGTAACGGCTTACCATGGCAACGATAGGTAGGGGGTCTGAGAGGATTATCCCCCACACTGGTACTGAG
>NZ_OESZ01000012.1 GCF_900239345.1 Tenacibaculum dicentrarchi
AAGAAGGAAAAGCAACATCACAGGTAAAAGCTATTGCCGATGCAGGATATGAATTTGTAAAATGGAGCGATAATAATACTTCGGAAACGAGAACCGATATCGCCGATGCTGATAAAGAATTTAAAGCAGAATTTGTGAAAACTGTAGTTGTCGTTAAAAATTACACGGTAAAATACACCGCAGGAAATAACGGAACGATTACAGGAAATTTAACCCAAACTATTGAAGAAGGAAAAGCAACATCACAGGTAAAAGCTATTGCCGATGCAGGATATGAATTTGTAAAATGGAGCGATAATAATACTTCGGAAACGAGAACCGATATCGCCGATGCTGATAAAGAATTTAAAGCAGAATTTGTGAAAACTGTAGTTGTCGTTAAAAATTACACGGTAAAATACACCGCAGGAAATAACGGAACGATTACAGGAAATTTAACCCAAACTATTGAAGAAGGAAAAGCAACATCCGAAGTAAAAGCGATTGCAAATACTGGTTATGAATTTGTAAAATGGAGCGATAATAATACTTCGGAAACGAGAACCGATATCGCCGATACTAATAAAGAATTTAAAGCAGAATTTGTACCGATTGTAAAAGTGATTAAAAATGGAATTACAGCTTCAAAAGGTTTTTCACCAAACGGAGATGCCAATAACGACACTTGGGTAATTCAAAATATAGACCGCTACCCTAATAATACCGTAAAAGTATTTAACCGATGGGGGAAAAAAGTGTACTATAAAAAAGGCTACCAAAACACTTGGGATGCCACGGCAACCGATACTGGTACAAAGCTTCCTGTTGGTTCATATATCTATATTATCAACCTAAATGAAGCAGGTATCAAGCCAGTTCAAGGCATGATTTATATAAATTACTAGAAACTTTTCAAAATTTTAATCGCTATAGAAACCCTTTTATAGCGATTGAAATACAGTTGTTTCAAAATAAGAAAAACAATATTTAAAAATATAAAATGAAAATAAATACTCTAAAATATATAAGCCTGCTATTCTTGGCAATGCTAAGCAGCAAGGCAATCGCGCAGCAAGACCCTTCGTTTAGCTTGTATCAATTTAATATGAATATTATAAACCCTGCTTATGTGGGTAGTAGCGAAACTACAGAGGCTACAGCAATGATTCGCAGCCAATGGACGGGCATAGAAAATGCGCCATCAACACAAACTTTGTCGTTTTCATCGCCTACTGTTTTAGGTAAAAATATGGGATTGGGTTTTTCAATTGTAAACGATAAATTTAACATCGCAAAAGAAACCGCTGTTTCGCTAGATTTTTCTTACAAATTACCATTATCAGAAAATCAAAGTTTATTTTTAGGCTTAAAAGCTGGGGGTTCATTTTTTAATGTAGAATTGGCTTCCTTACAAATAAATGATCCATTATTTTCTAAGAATATCAGTAGTTTTAATCCTAATTTTGGAGTGGGTGCTTATTTAAAAGGCAAAAATTACTATGCTAGTTTGTCTGTTCCTACCTTATTAAAGAGTAGCCGATACCAAAAAGATGGCAACACAATTACAGAAGCCTCAGATAAGCCTCATATTTATTTATCATCTGGTTATATATTTGATTTAGATGGTGTTTACAACACTAAATTAACGCCTTCATTTATGATGCGTTATGTATCGGGAGTGCCGGTATCTTTTGATGTTACAGTAATTACAAGTATGTTAGAAAAATATGAAATTGGGGTATCGCATCGTCTCCAAGAATCTGTTAGTTTCTTCGGATTGTTTAAGTTTTTAGACCATTATAAAATAGGATATGCCTACGAATATACGACTACTGATATTTCAATATACAGCAGTGGTTCACATGAATTTGTGTTTAAATACCGTTTTTAACATCGAATAATTTACACTATGAGAAACGCGATAAATCGCGTATGTACAGTTATGAAAAATTGGCGAATAAAATATTCCGATTTATCGCATTTCAACAATCAAGATTATTATAATAATTAAACCACGATGTGAAACATCATAAATAGCAAAACAGACGCGAGAAAAATCGCGTCTATTTTGCTATAAAAAATCATCAAAAAAACTATAAAACCCTTCCCGCTAATCGATGTGCTGACATTGGCTTATGATTTTCTAATCCTTTTATGTAAACCTTTCCGCCGCTAAACTGATAATCATGCTTAAAATGTTCTAAATTTTCCATTACAGAATGATCTACAAGTTTTGTTTTTTCTAAATCTATAGTAATATTTAAACCTTCGGGGATAGCCTCTAAAACTCTTTTAATCCCTAAATAATTCGTAAAAATTGCCGATTTATCAATTTCAACCAAATAATCATCGCCTATATTAGACACCACAGTAGGCGCTTTAAAAAATGAGCCTATCGGTACGCCATTAATTAAATGGATTATCATTTTTAAAACCATACCCGCTACAATTCCTATTAATAAATCTTCAGCAAGAGTAACAACTATTGTTACTATAAATATTAATAATTGCTCCTTCCCTATTTTTAAAACATGTTTAAATTCTCGTGGATGTGTTAATTTTATACCAACCGCCACTAACATTGCTGCTAATGCTGAATTAGGAATCATTTCTAATACTGGGGCTGCTACTAATAAAAATATCAGAATAAAAAAACCGTGAAAAAAATTTGCCCAGCGTGTTTGTGCGCCGTTGGCTACGTTTGCTGAACTACGTGCCACTTCCGATATCATGGGTACTCCGCCTAAAAATGCCGCAATCGTATTCCCGATACCCACGGCAATTAAATCTTTATTCATATCCGATTTTCGCTGGTGAGGGTCTAGCATATCTATTGCTTTTACAGTCAGTAACGACTCTAAACTTCCTACCAAAGCAAACATAATTACATATTTTATAAATATTCCTGTTTGAAAAACGCCCGCAAAACTTGCGTTAATATTCAAATTATTTAATAAACTTCCTACCTCTAATAAGGCGTATGATGGCTCTGTATTGGCAAAATCCATAAAAAATTCAGCAGGAATAGCAAAAATTAATACAACCAATGCCGCTGGAATCATTTTAATTGTTTTGTTTTTTATACCTGGCCACAGTAACATTATTAACAAACTTACCACGCCAATTAAGGCAGCTTTAGGATCTAGGTTTTTTATAAAATAAGGGATGTTCCAGAGTAATTTTAAAGGACTCATTCCTTTTGAAATATCTGGCGCATCATTTAATAATACAGGAATTTGTTTTGCAATGATAATAATACCAATAGCGGCAAGCATTCCGTGAATTGCCGACAACGGAAAGAAATCAGCAAGTTTACCTAGCTTTAAAACACCAAAAATAATTTGAACTAAACCTGCAACAACCATTGCTCCAAGAGCTAGTTTCCAGCCTAAAATAGCATCGCCATGACCAAAATCAGACACCGAGCCTGCAATAATAACAATAAGCCCAGCAGCAGGACCTTTAATCGACAAGCGAGAACCCATAATCAAACTAACCAATAAACCGCCAATAATAGCAGAAATTAATCCCATAATTGGCGGAAAATCTGCCGCTTTTGCAATTCCTAAACTTAACGGCAATGCCAATAGAAATACAATAAAACCCGAAATAGCATCGGCTTTAAAGTTTTCTTTAAAACCCGCCCAACCATCCGCAGGAATTTGTTTTAATTTTTGAGTCTTCATTATATATGTTTTTAATTTAAAATTTATTTTAATTATTTCTTTAAGCCGATCTTCTAGCTTCAGCATTAGACCATTTGTGGTTAGGTCCTAAAAATATTCTGGCGTAAATTCTCATTATCGAAATACCTGATACTACATAATTGATGGCAAGCATCCCCATAAAAAAAGGTTGATTTATACGCACATGAGAAAACAGTAAATCTTCGCCTAAAAATGTTGTGGTAATAGGAAACCCCCCTAAGGCAATTGCGCTTATTAAAAAAATAATTGCTTTGTATTTATGCTCAATAGAATGCCCGTAGTAATCGTCTAAACTGTATTTTTCTTGCTTTGCTAATTTGTACAAAACAACAAGCCCTACCACTCCCGATACAACCACACCAGAGAGGTAAAAAACAATTTCGATATACTCAAAATGTTCATTGAACGATATTGCTAAGGCAATTAAAAAATGGTTAAGAATTAATAAAATCCAGGCGCCATACGGATGCTTTCGAATGGTAAATGCTCGCAACACAAAAATTAAGGCAATTAAACCAAATACATCGGGTAAATACTGTTTAAAAATAAAGTGATCATACTCATAAAAAGATAAAATATATCCTGCTACGCCTCCAATTGAAGCAAATAGTATAAGCGCCGTTTTGGTATTTAAATTAGAAAATTTATCGCCTAATTTTTTAAAAGGAAACCACAAATAGTTATAAATATAGGTATCCATATGAAATTCTTTAAGCCCGAAAACATACAAGGTGTTGTATAATTTTTTTTGCCAAGCACCCATCGGTTTAAAACTCTTTTGTTTATAATTAAAAAACTGATCTCTTAATTTATATGTTACAATAGAAGGGCTAATTAATAATTGATACGAACGTAAAAAAGCATTTCCTGTTAAATGTAATAAGGCTAAGGTTTCAAAGCCCAATGCCACTTCCACCATCATAATTCCTATTTGAGCAAGAGACGAATAAGCAATTTGACCTTTAATTGAAAATTGAACCCTTGCAATTGTTGTAGAAACAAGTGTTGTAACCAAGCCTAAGAGTATTACATTAACCTGAATAAAGGGTATGTGATGCCAAAAAGGATAGGTTCTTAACATCAGATAAACACCAATATGAACAGCAATCGAACCATAAAAAATAGAGCTAGAAGGTGTTGGTCCTTCCATAGCTCTTGGCAACCAAGATGAAAAAGGAAATTGCGCCGATTTAATTGAAGCAGCCAACATAATCGCAAAAGAAACCATAATGGCAACACCCATATTTCCAGCGATATGATTTTGCACAAATTCAGGATTTAACAACTGTATAAAAGTTACATTTTCATGAAATAAATGATGCATAAACCACATAGCTAATAAAATACCGATGTCTGCCAATCGATACATTGAAAATACTTTAAAGGCATTTCTAACAGGCAAATACCTATCTCGATAATACGCAATTAATAAAAATGATGACAATCCTAAAATTTCCCAACCGATAAACATGGTTTCAAAATTTCCTGAAAAAATAATTACCTGAACACCAAAAAAATACAAAATCATGGTGGTAAAATACCGCTTAAAACCATTGTCTTTATGCATATATCCTCGGCTGAACATCGCAATCATAAAGGTTAGCGTACTAGACATCATTAAATAAGTTGCGGTAACTTTATCGAATAACAAATCAATAAAAAAGCTATAATCACCTGTACTATAAAGTGTTATTTCTTTAATATTTAACGTATTTTGATTAAAAAATAACCAATAAAAAATAAAGCCAATTCCAAAAAATACTTGAAGCCCTGCAGGAATAGCCATTGATAAAAAAATGCCTTTTTCATTTTTACTAGGGATGATAAGACTCACTACAAATCCTAAGAAAGGAATTAATAGAAATAAAGGTAATAATTGTTCCATTGTGCGCTGCTTAATTAAATTGATGAATAGGTAAATTATTAGAAGAACTTTCAATAAATCGCTCGAAATTCTCAATTTTAGGAACCACCTTTTGAATTGGATGGTATATTTGAAAACTGCCATTTACCAAAATATAAAGCTCCTTATTAAAAGGATTGTAAACCGCTAATTTCATCCAACCTTTATCGTACCATCCAAAAGTATCAGGATTTTCTTTGAGTACTTTGAGTACTATTTCTGGTTTTTGTTCTACAATTGTCAAAATGCGTACTGGGTCATGAACATCAATCATTTGATATGGCAAACCAGGTCTTAAATCGCCCTTTACGCCATTGGCTACCGAATACAATCCCATTACATTTTGTGGTAATTTTGAACCTGCACCAAGCTTTTCATTATCTACAGTAGAAAAAAAATATTCTAAGTTTATTCCACCTGCAACCCCTGTTCCTGCACTTAGTATATTGGCTAAAAGCGCTCCATCTACATCCGATTTATAATCATAAGAATTTAAAAAAGCACGCTGATCTAAAAATAAATTTCTAGTTAAATTTCGATACCCCACAATAAACAACGCATTGTTAGAATGATTATACTCAGGACGAGGTTCAAAAAGAGATAAGGCTCTTTTTTTAACAACTTCATGTACTTTTTTAGGTGTTTTTTTTGTGTTAATTAACAAAAATTGACGCGCACGTTCTTTGGCATTCATCGCTAACCCTGCTTCAAATTTTTCTTTATTTTTTGCATGTGCTGTAGCCAATATTTCAGGAATCAATTCTTGGTCAAAATAATCAAAAGTATCTTGGGTAGTATCGTGATACGCCCCTACAAAATGGGTGCTTTCAGGAATTATTATGCCCTGTTTTACAAGCGCTTTTCGAAGGTCTTTTCGGTTTGCCATTTGAGCAAATAACCGAGCGTTTACCGTACTTGGTCGCCCTGCACAAGCACCACAGTTATACCCAGCAAAATAGGGGTTATTTGTACTACTTCCGCCATGACCAAAAAAATAAACTAAGGACATAAAATTTTTAGTTAACCCTGTGTTAAACAGCTCTTCTTTGACCATTTTTATCATTTCTGATAAGGTAAATCCTACAATTAAATTATCTTCTAAATCATCTTTTTTATCCTTTAAATTATTTTTATTTTCATAAATTAAGGTTGAATTATAATCCATGTGATCGCTTTCGGCGCTATACTGTCCTACACTTTTCTTCGGATTAAAAATATTAAGTAATAATTTAAAGCTAGACCAAAATCCAACGGTTTGAGAAACTATAAATCCAACAAAAAAACCATGGGTATTATTATTAAAATGTATATCGGTTTTAAATGTTGTTTTTCTATTTAGTTCTTTAATTAAGTGCTTTGGAGATGCCGATGAAGGGCAAATCTGAGTCGCAAACTTCGCTTTTTCGGGTTTAAATTTTGCTAAAATATTAAAATGAGCAGGTGTTCCAAAAGTTTGACATTCAGGAAATAATAATTCAATATTTCTTCGGATACTCTCTTCTCTGTCGTCAATACAAAAAAATGCTTGTGTTTTTATCGCTGTTAATTCTTCCTTTTTTGAATATTTTATTCCCGCCAAAACTTGGTCGTGAAACATCAATTCAAATGAGGTGTGCCATAATTCTAAAACCTCCCAATAATCATTGGTTTTAACCTCTCTAAAAATATCTTCAGGCGCAAAATCGGCACCGATCGCTAGTGGTCTAAAATTTTTATTTACCGATAATTCTAAGGCTTCAAGTTCTAGTAATAATTCTAAATAAATAAATTCAAACAACAAAATTGGACGTGCTGCATACAGCGCATCAGGTTTTTTTTCAATGGCACAAACCATACCCGATATTCCTGGATGTGTGTATTGTTGATCTAGCAAATATTGCTCATAATAGCGCTCATCACCTACAATTAAACACAGTATATCCGACAATGATTTCTCTTTTTTATAAAGAAGTTTTATGGCTCTTTTTGAATTAAAAACCTTTGCATAGCTATGTTCTTGAATTTCAATAATGGTGTTCAGTAAACCATCAGCTTGCTTAGGAAATCCTTTAATTGCAATTCCTTGATCTAGGTAGGCGTTAATAAGTCGAATTAATTTTGGACGAACCATTGCATCCATATCGATGCTGTAATCGCTTTGCCAATGTGCTCTTAATTGTCCAATTCTTGGATTTATAAAAACAGGTTCTTCTAAGTTGAACATCTTTTTACGCCAGTCATCAATTTGATTTTCGCCTTTTTTAACGGTAATTATTTCATTAATAATTTGATCGTTAATTTCGCCATTTTTATACTTTTTTCTATAATTAGATAGCGGTAATAATGTTCGATTACCAAAAATAGTAGAAGAAACTCGTAGTGCTTTAAAAAATTCTAACTCTTGAAAAGCGTGTAATGTATTGTGATGCACAAAATCTTTTAAGGGTGCTTGTGCTGGTAAAAAGTGCTTGAGCTGATGTAGCGTAAATGCTTCATCAAAAACGGCTTTTTTTGTAGACATTTTTGTGTATTTATATTGAAAATCAATGTGGTTTTATAAAAACCACCAGCAACCGCCATGATTTAAAAGAAGTTACAAGGAGTCGAACTATTGAAATTCAAAAAATTAAGAAAATTAAGAAAATTAAGAAGATAAGTGGTTAAGAGCCTGTTTAAATTTTATCTAAAAAAGTTTTATCGCTAAAAGTAAAAAACAGAACCATCAAAGGGGTTTTGTTTCAGTTTTACATACTGATTTGTGGCAGTTTTTTACTTTATTACGATGTTGAAATAAATTCGGCCTAACTTTTAAAGTATTTAAACAGGCTCTAAGAAAAAATAAGAAGAATGTAAAATTTAAATTAACAAGGAATTTTTAACGAACAATATTCAATATACTTTGCGTTTTTAGGGGTGAAAACACAAAACTCAAAATCAATAAAAAGAGGAATGTAATAATCGTGAAAAATAAATGGATTTTTTGGTTTTATAAAAACAGTATTAGCACCGCCAGAAGAACTTCCTGATTCTATTGTTTTTTTTTCAGATAATGCCGATACACTTTCTAGTTCCGTTTCTTCTTCAAGCCATTTATTACTTAAATTTTCAGTAGTATTGCAAGGAATAAAATTACCCAATAGCATCGCTTCCGAAACCTCTGGTATCAGAAAAAAAACAAGCGCTATTATAATATATTTTAAATTCATTCTCTAAAAACAAAATACTAAACAAGGTGCAAATGTAACAAATATTACATTTGAAAATAACATTTATTACATTTATTGATATATTTTAATGATGAAAAATTTTTTTACACAGTTTGATTTCCAAAGTAATCTCTTATTTGAGGGCTTACGAAAAGAAGATTTACAATTATTAGCGACTGTTTTAGAGCCTTGGCATATTAAAAAAGGTGCTGATTTATTTATTGAAAATGCGATTCCAACAGGGATATTTCAAATTAAAGAAGGACGTGCTAAAAAATTTAAAAAAGGATTTAGTGGCGATAATCAAATATTTTATATTTATACAGCAGGTGATTTATTAGGATACCACGCTTTATTAGGCGAAGAGCGTTATCAGGATTCTTGTCAGGCGCTAGACGATGTGGTTCTTAATTTTATTTCTGAAAAAAACTTTAGAATGTTACTGCATAAAATTCCGACTCTTAAAGAAGCTTTCATCAAGAATATTAGCCATGAGTTTGGGGTGCTAGCAAACACAATTGCCTTGCTAGCTCAAAAAGATCAAAATGCCCGATTAGCAATTTTTTTAATATTACTAGACCATAAATTCAACCCTGATAAAGAACAAAATAACGGTATTGATTTAACTAGAGATGATTTGGCAAATGTTATTGGTACCTCACGAGAAAGCTTAGGGAGAAGTCTTAAAATTTTTAAAGATAATAATTGGATTACAATACCTAAAAAAATCATTTATATTAAAAACAAAACAGCCCTTTTAAATTTTTTAAATTTAGATTTGACTGCTTTGTAGTTTTGTAGCTTTTTTAGATATGAAAAATGCGATAAATTGCGTCGTTACATTACGCGTTCATCCGCTTTATAAGCACCACGTCTATGTAAAATCCATTGGGCTTCATCTAGTGGATTTACACCTTTATAATCTCGGTGTGTTCCTTCATTTTTAGGGCAAACATCATAGCCAGAAAATTGCAAACGCAAGCGTAATTTCCCGCTAGATATCGTATTTAATTTAATGCTAAAATCTAAGGAAGTAGCTACAGGAATTTTTCCTTTTAAACTAAAGGTATCGCCTGAAAATTCTGGCGTATCAAAAGTAGCTCTTCGGGTGCTTAACTCAGAGGCTACTTTTCCTAATAACGCCTCATTTGCCTTTATTTCAAAACTTAAAATTGGTTCTAATAAATGCGTCCCCCCCTTTTTTAAACCTTGCATAAGCCCCATCGGAGTTGCTAAATTAAAATCACCAGGACGAGAATGTATATTATGGTCTTGCCCTTTTATAAGTGTAATTTTTACATCGGTAACCTCCCAACCTAAAATTCCTTGTGCCAATGCTTTTGGAATGGTTCGGGCTATTTCGTTTTGATATTTTATATGCACATCATTTTGAGAAACAATACTACTATAACTAACCCCTGAATTTAACGGCGCAGGCTCAATTAAAAACGTCATAATTGCCCAACAAGGTTTTGGCATCCAATAACGAATATAACCTTCGGCTTTTTTACTGATGGTTTCTTTATACACCACTTGTGGGTCAGTAAAAGTTGCTAAAATATCAAAACGTTCTTTTAAAACATGGGCTAATATTTCAATTTGCATCTGCCCCATTAACAGCAATTGCAATTCTTTTTCTGCCTTAAACCATTTAAATTTTAACGAAGGATCTTCGCTGTCTAATTGCTCTAAAGCTTGTGCCAAGGCATTATAATCTTCATTTTTTTCAGGAATAACCTCAACGGTAAGCACTGGAATATGCAATTGCGGAAGTGTAGGTATTTTATAAGGGGTTCCTAAAACATCGCCTGCTTTTGTTCCTAAAACTCCTGTAATTACACCAATATCGCCTGCTTTTAAAACAATATTATCAACATATTTTGTTTGTTCTAATTGCTTGGTTTGATTTATTTTTGTTTCTAATTCCTGAGTATAATTGTACACCGTTATTTTAGAAGATAATTCGCCTGAAAAAACTTTTACGTGTGCCATTGCCCCAAAAACCTTATGATGTTCTAACTTAAAAACATAGGCTGAAAGTGCTGTTTCTGCTATTTTTTCTGATGATACTATTTCTGTTTTTTCTGATATCGGACAAAAAGCGATAATTCCATCTAACAATTCGGTTACACCCAAGTTATTTTTAGCAATTCCTGTATAAACAGGTGTAATTTTTGCATCAATAGTTAAATTTCGGATGCTTTTTAAGTAGGTTTCATCAGTTATTTTTTCATCATTTAAAAAAGAGACTAGTAAATTTTCGTCCGTCTCTACTAAATGTTCAATTGTTTTTTCTCTGATATCTGAAGTTGTCACTACTGCTTTATCATCCGAAGAAATATTAAAAATCGCCGAAATATTCGCCTCTAGCAAACCATCATTTTCAGAAGTGTATAACACAACAGGTTTTACTTTTAAATCGGTTTCTAATTGCGTAATTACCGTTTCGGCATCGGCTCCTTGCCTATCTATTTTATTGATAAAAATAATGGTCGGAATTTGTAATTCTTGTAAGGAGTCCCAAATATTTAAGGTGTGGGCTTGCACGCCTTCTACAGCAGAAACAACCAAAACAACAGCATCAACAACACAGAGTGCTCGCTCTACTTCACTCGAAAAATCAACGTGACCAGGTGTATCAATTAAATTAATTTTAACGCCTTTCCAATCAAATGACGTGGTCGCAGCTTTTATAGAAATACCACGTTCTTTTTCAATATCTAAGCTATCAGTACTTGTTGAACCTTTATCTACACTTCCAAGAGTTCTAATTGCTCCTGAATTATATAAAAAATGTTCTGTTAAAGTTGTTTTACCTGCATCCACATGCGCCAAAACTCCAATATTTATAGTTGGTTTATTCATTAAATTTGATGTGATTTTTAAAAAGCACTTATTATTTTAGTTTCATAATACCTAAAACTATTTTTTAATTATTCCGATTGTGCTTCATTTTTATCTTCTATAATTTTCTTTGTTATTTTTGATGTTTCTTTTTTAACAGATTTTATTTTCTTTTTTTTAGGCATCTTATCTTTAATACGTTTTTTTTGTTCGATAATTATTTCCATAAAAGCCGTATTAAAAGTGTGTTCTTTTGCTTCGTTAATAAAATATAAAGCCTTTTTATATTTTTTTAATTTCTCATACAAAACTGATTTTTTAGCATATAAAACAGCTTTATCAGCACCTTTTACAGTTAAAGCAAAATCTATAAAATCTTCAGCTTCTTTAATATCTTCATTCCATAATAGCGCATTTATAAAAGGTTCATATACCTCAAAAGCATTAATTTTAATAGCTAATACTTGTTTAAAATATAAAATAGCTTCTGTGTAATCATATAATTTTTCACTATACACACGCCCCATTAAAGTTAATGCCATGGTATTTTCAGCATCATAAGACAGGGCGTAATTTAAAGCTTCCATAGTTTCTTCTGTATCGTAATGAAAAGAATCTAATGCTTTAAAAACGTAGTTATTTGGTACTATTCCCATTTATTTCTTATTTATATTTCTTTAAAAGAAAACTTATTTTAATTATTCTATTTGTTTTCGTAAATCAGTTTTTAACTGATTTCTTTTTGATTTAAAGGATGTTTCCTTTTTTTGATTTTTAAAATCAGTACCCGCAAAGATACGCACAGGATTTCCTCTTTCTAAATCTAAATGATTTTTCCATGCCGTTTTTACAGCAGATTTTAATTCAATTGTGCTATGCTCTTTAATTTTCTCTTTTAATCGTTCAATTGCTATTTTTTTATTTTGATGTTGTGAACGACTATCCATCACCAAAACCTGAATACCAGTTGGTATATGTTTTGCTCTTATAGCAGAACTTACTTTGTTTACGTGTTGTCCACCTGCACCTGAACTTCTAATTGCTTGAAATTTAATTTCAGTTTCAATAATTTTTTTTTGCTGATACTCCTCTAATTCGTAACAACCAATAAACCAATTTTTACGTTTATGAAATTTTCTAATTGTAGATGTTCCAACCCATTGAATAGTTCCTAACCAATCTTTTAAAAATACGGCAAGTTCTTTTCCTTTAATTTCGATACTTACTGATTGTACAGTACCGTTTTCAATACCATCCTCTTTATGAAGAATTTGATACGTACATTTAGTACGTATCAATTCTTTTAAAAAGATTTTTAATACTTTTGCAACTACCCATGCACATTCAGCAGGTCCTTTTGCTGCAGTAAATTGTAT
The DNA here is from genome assembly GCF_900239345.1 of Tenacibaculum dicentrarchi. Taxonomy (GTDB): domain Bacteria; phylum Bacteroidota; class Bacteroidia; order Flavobacteriales; family Flavobacteriaceae; genus Polaribacter; species Polaribacter dicentrarchi. Next base: position 12,995 of record NZ_OESZ01000012.1, read on the forward strand.
TATTTTTGTGTCCATATTATTTATCCATTCTTACAATTTTCGGTGTAAATGTTCCTAACACCTCAACTAATTCTTGTTGATTACTCATTACTTTTTCAATATTTTTGTACGCCATCGGTGCTTCATCAACTCCGCCACCAATAAGACTCACGCCATTATTTTTCAACTGTTGCTTCACCTCGCTTTTTGTAAATTTCTCTTTACACTTTCTACGAGAAAACAAACGCCCTGCACCATGAGAAGCCGAATTTAAACTTTCACTATTTCCTAAACCTCTAACGATATAACCTGGCGCAGTCATCGACCCAGGAATAATTCCTAATTGTCCTTTATTTGCAGGAGTAGCTCCTTTTCTATGTACAATTAATTCCTGTCCATTTATTTGTTCTTTCCATGCAAAATTATGATGATTTTCAATTGTTGCAATCGCCTTTGCTCCTAACAACTTTGCGATACGTTTATGAATATTATCATGACAGGCTTTCGCATAATCACCAGCTAAATTCATTGCCAACCAATATTCTTGTCCATCGTGTGTATTTAAATCTAACCAAGCTAAATGTTGCACATTTTTAGGCAACGGACATTGCTTTGTAGCTAAATACGTATAGTGTTTTGCGATATTTGCACCTAAACCACGGCTTCCACTATGCGTTAATAAACCAACATATTCGCCAAGTGGTAAACCGAACTCATTTTTTTCATCTGTAATTGTTACAATTCCAAATTCTACAAAATGATTCCCTCCTCCCGAAGTTCCTAATTGTTTGTATGCTTTATTTTTTAAGCGTTTTAAAAGTGGAATATCCTGAAATTCTGAACGTTCAAATATTTCATGGTCGTGTTTTGTATTATGAGTTTCATACATTCCGAATTTAGTATGTTCAGATAATATATTTTCTAACTGATGTACTTTTCCTTTTAAATACGAAGCTTTTACAGGATATACCGTTAAACACATTCTACAACCAATATCTACGCCAACGCCATACGGAATTACAGCATTTTCTGTAGCTAAAACTCCACCGATAGGCAAACCATAACCAGCGTGTGCATCGGGCATTAAAGCACCTTGAATGGCTATCGGTAATTTTAAGGCATCATATAATTGATACTTTGCAAGCTCATCAATTTCATTTTCACCATAAATAGAAAAAGGCGCTCGGGTATTTTTTAGTTGATGAAATTTTACATCAACAGGTTTTATTAATCCTTCGACCACTTTTCCCCAAATTGCATTTCCTTGAAATTTTTCAGGCGATAAAAGTACCTCCTTAGCTTCTTCTAAAATACGTTCTTTCTTTTCTTTTTTACGATATCTATTTATTTGACCCAATGCAATATTGATACTATTATTCTTCGGAAAGCCTAATTTTATAAGGTCTTTTCCTTTTAATTTATTTCCCATTATTTAATTTTGAGATGTTTTTATTTAGAAGTCAACTTTTGATTGATTTCTTTAATAGTTTTCTATTTTGAATAGAAATATAAACTTCGAAAAAATTTCAGGAAATAAACTCCATAAAAAAAGTCCGAAATTTTTAAACTTCGGACTTTTCATATATAATAGTGCTTATTATTTATAATGAAGAAAGTCGCGAAGTAAACAAGAAAAAGAACCTAGCTCTCTTTGTATGTTTTTATTTTTTGAATATTTAAACATTGTACTTCGTTTTTTTAATATTAAAACCTCTCGTTGGTAAATCATTAGTTAACGATTCCTAAAAGTTTTATTTCAATATTTATTTTGTTGCATAATTGCGGTGCAAACTTATAATGATTTTTTGAATCACACAAATAAAAATTAATATTATTTACCTAAAAATCAAATAGTTAAACACAAGCTAATTAAAATTAAACACTAGTTTCCCTCTCCACTTTTTGCAGATTATTTAATAGACTGATACCTTGTTATGTATGTTTTTACTAGACTATTTTAAAAGAAAAAATTCAGGATAAAATTTTCCATAAAAAAAGCGTCCAAAAAATTAATTTTGGACGCTTTTACTATTATTTAAAAGTTATATACCTAAAACATCAACTTAAAAAGTCGCAGTTTAGCGCCCGATTTATGTGATTTGAATAAGTTCATAGGTTTAATTTTTGTTTTTTATTTATAAAATATAAAAGCATCTTACTGCCTTATCAATTGTTGTTGTCTTAAAATAATGCCTATGGCATTGTTAGTATTTCTACTACTTTCCCATACACATTTTTAGTCCATCCATTTATTCTTCCACGATTATTCCCTATTTGTAATCCTCTTTTATCATTTTTACCTTTTACAAGATGTGTAAAGCAGTTTCCACGAACTTTACAATAAACAATATCTCCAACTTCGCAGGCTTCCCATTTGATGGGTTGCAATTTTACGGGTTGTTTAGACTTTAATAGCGGTAACATCGAATTACCAGGTTCTTTTGAAATAATGGTTTCACCAGCATTTAATTTCTGAATTTTCCAATTCATATTTTTATATTTTATAAATTATGTAACGCAAAATTGAATTACATATCTCATAATATAAAAAGAACCTTTTTTATAATGAACTATCGCAAAGATGCGATAATTAACCTATTACCTCCAAATTTAATTTTTAAGCATTAAAAAAATCAATAAATTACCTGCGTCTGTACGGGATATGATTTAACGTCTTCTTTTTTTCCAAGGTGCATTTTTTTGCCAATTTCCCGCCATAATACAACCATAAGGCAATACTTCATCAATTACTTCGCCTAAACCAAACTCTTTCATTTGCTTACGTACTGTTGTAGCGTTTTTATATGCTGATGGCAATTCTGTAATATCAATTTCATCAGAAAAAAAACGAACATCTAAACCTTTTGTTTCTTCATCAAAAATTTCTTGAACTGTGCCTATTTTGCTTTTTTTATGTTCGGTTCTACTTACATTTCTTCCTGCTCCGTGTGGTGCAAATCCTAAATTATTTTCAGTTGTATTTCCTGATACAATTAAAACTGGCTCACTCATATTTAACGGAATTAAACGTGGTCCTGTAATATCGGGCATAAAAGAATCATCTAACGGAGTTGCGCCTTTTGCATGATAAAATAAATCACCCTTTTTAAAAACAAAATTATGTTCGTTCCAAAATCTGTTTTCTTTTTTAATATTTAATTTTTCTAAAGTTGCGTTATGTAATACTTCATGATTTAACTTCGTCCATTTTCTGATGATTTGCAACGCCTCCCAATAATCTTTACCTTCTTTGGTATCAAAAGGAATCCACGCATTTTGTTTTAAAGTTTTTGGTGATAATTTTTTTCTGAATTTTTCAGCAACCTGCATTCCATTACGATATAAATTAGCTCCAAAACCTCTACTTCCATGATGTGTTACCAACATAGTATTTCCTGTTTTTTTCGATTTCCCGACAAACAAAAAATGATTTCCATCTCCTTGCGTTCCTAAATGACTTCGAGCCACTGAAATAGCTCTTTGAGTATTTAAAAATGAATTTCCTTCAATCTCGGCTAATAAATCCATCGGAAAACGAAATTGAGAATCTCTATCTCTTCCTCCTGCTCCAAAATGAGTAATTGAATGTGCTACGTTTAAAACATCCTTCGGATTTATCTTTCCAAAATCTGTAAGCATTACCGAACAACAAACATCTGCACTATGCATTCCTGGATGAATAGCATTTTTAGCCACCGCAACACCACCTACAGGAATTGTTCCTGTTCCGCCAGTAGGACAAGCATCTGGCATAATAACAGCATTTACAATAGTAGGCGTTTTTACTAAGGTTTCCATAGTGCTAACTACTTTTGCTACGTTAATTTCTTCCAATTCGTTTTCTGCTTTTATATTTATTTTAACAGCAACAGGATTTTCTAATAATGGAATTGTTGGAGGTGCTTTAAACTGCTCTAAATAAGCTACTACTTCTTCTTCTGATAAATTATTAATATTGATATATTCCATAGCTTCGGGAAACCATTTCCCTGAACTAAATCCCATTTCAATTAATTTTTTTCCTGTAATTTTCATGTTTTTTATTTATTTTGATATTATTCAAATCAACTGATTTATATTCTTTTTATATCTTTTTCTTAACAACACTGCAAATGTTACACACAAATGCGCATTCTTTTTGCGCAGTAAATATTATTTGCTATTTTTATTGAATATTTTTATATAAATTTTATAAAATGGACTTAAAACAACGATTTTATCAGCTTGTTAACAGTTATACAAAAAATCAAAATTTAATCAATAGTTTATGGAGTGCTATTGCTATTCGATATGCCGAAAATCATAGAACTTATCATAACTTAAACCATATTACCGAAATTTTTAAAGCTTTTGATACTTACAAATCAAAATTAGAAAATCCTGATATTGTTGCTTTTTCAATTTTTTATCATGATATTATTTACAGTATTTATAAAAAAGATAATGAAGAAAAAAGTGCACTTTTTGCCTTGCAAGAATTGACACCGTTAAATTTTTCATTAAATACTTCTCTATATAATAATCATACTTTTTTAGATGGTATAAAAAATCAAATTATAGCTACAAAAACACATACAGCAATAAACAACGATACCAAATGGCTACTTGATTTTGATTTAGAAATATTAGGAAAATCTTCAGAAGTATATAAAAACTACACAAAAAAAATTAGAGAAGAATATAAATTAATACCAACCATATTATATAAACAAGGACGAAAAAAAGTGTTGCAACATTTTATTGATAAACCTTTTATATATAATACCGATACCTTTATAAATTTATATGAAAAACAAGCAAAACTAAATTTAAGTAATGAATTAAAATCATTGTAAATTAATACGTTGACAAAAATCATCCTTAAAAATAAATCACAAAAAAGAATTATATAAAATGGCTGTTAATAAAAATGCACTTATTCGCTATAAAACAATTGACCAATGTTTACGAAACAATATGAAACGCTGGACACTTATCGATTTAATTACCGCTTGTTCCGATGCCTTATACGAATATGAAGGTAAAGATGTACACGTAAGTAAACGAACTATTCAAGCAGATATTCAATTAATGCGAAGCGATAAATTAGGATATAATGCACCCATTGAAGTATATGAACGTAAATATTATAGGTATTCCGAAACAGATTATAGTATTAAAAATATTCCGATTACAAATACCGATGTAAAAATTATGAATGAAGCAATTCAGGTATTACGTCAGTTTAAAGATTTTTCATTATTTAAAGAAATGGACGGTGTTTTACAACGTTTGGAAGACTCTGTGTATGCTTCTCAAAAAACAAATAAAGCTATTATTCATTTAGAAAAAAATGAAAAATTAAAAGGTTTAGAATATATTGACCCTATTTATAATGCCATTCAAAATAAAAAAATATTAAACATTACCTATAAATCATTTAAGGCTTTAACAGAAAGTAAAATGACTTTACATCCGCAGTTATTAAAAGAATATAATAATCGTTGGTTTGTTTTATCGTTTTATAAAACAAAAAATATAACCTTAGCTCTCGATAGAATTTTAAATATTACCATTGTGGAAAATGACAGCTATAAAGATTTAAAAATTAATGGCGATACCTATTACAAAGATGTAATTGGTGTAACGGTTTCAAATACCCGTGCACAACGTGTTCAGTTTTGGGTCGATGCTATAAATGCACCGTATGTTATTACCAAACCTTTTCATAACAGCCAACGAATAATTAAATATACTGATGATGGCGGAGTTATCTTTAATATTTTAGTTCAAATAAATTATGAATTAGAACGCTTAATTTTAGGCTTTGGTGATGCTATTGAAATTCAAAAACCTGAATTTTTACGCAAACGAATAATTCATAAATTAAATAAAGCCGTTAATCATTATATTGAAAAATAAATGCAATTATTAGACGCGATAAATCGCGTCTCTACAATAATATTTCCTGTAAAATATCTCGTTTTTTTTCTAAAGATGCAAGGGCTACTATTAATTTTAATTCTTCATGATAGGGTATGTTTTGTAATGAGTTTTCTAAATGTACTTTACGTAATGTTATCCATTTGGCATCATTAATAGTTATTGATTCTTTTCCCTTTTTTTTTGCAAGTAATACCGTACAGGCTTGTAAGCCTCGTAAAATTACTGCTCGTTTTTTTTGTACCGATTCTAAAAGTTGTTTTTTTTTATAAACTTCTTTATTTGCAATTTTTAACATTCGTTCTAAAGGAGCTTTTGATTTTAATCTTTCTATTCCTAATAAATTAATAACTTCTGGCAATTCATATACGTCAGTTTTTAATGCCAATGCCTCATGCAAAACAAGTAGCTTGTTTAATTTATCTAAAGAATACGTTCTACGGCTTACAGACAATGAATAAAGTGTATGGTAAGACATCCCTACATAATTTGCAAACGCTGTAAAAGAACAACCAAAATATAATTTTAATATATTTAACATTTTTCGAAAATTTTTTAATCTTATATAATACTTTACTGTTTTTTTGTACAAATTTTTAAATCTACTTTTAAAAACTTGTACAACAATTGTACAAATTCCTAAATCTACTTTTAAAAATTTGCACAAACCTGTACAAATTCTTTAATCTATTTTTAAAAATTTGTACAAAAACGACATAAAAAAACCCAACAAGTTAAAACTGTTGAGTTTTTTAACAGTTAAACTAACAAGGTTTCTTTGTAAGTTTCAATTTCTGAGATAGCATTGGCTAGTATTGCTACTTGTGCCTCTAATTGTTGGTGGTTTATTTGGTCTTCCAAAACATTTACCGCACTATAATTGGCATTTTTGTTTTCTAAAGATTTTAACTTTGTTTCTTCACGTTCTATTTTTAATTCTAAATTTCTTTTCTCTCTTTCATCAGTAATAACAGCTAGTGCAGCCTCAAAACCTGCAATAATTGCCTTTACACTTACTATTCCTTCTAAAACAGTCGTAGTTCTTTCTGTTTTATCATCTAACGATTCGCCAAGGTTGCGTAATCTGCGGTCTAAAGTTGTTTTTTCTGTTTGTGTAATTTCAATTGCTTTATCACTCTCTTTTTTTGTTTTTAATAATGTTAAATTCAATTCCATAATTTTTTAATTTTAAATTTTAATGATTCTATTTTTTATAAAATCTTTCAACCACAATATACAATCAACTACTTATCAACACCTTAAACCAATATTAATTATATTTTACGATATTGTTATTAATAAATAACCTCAGTACAGACGCGATTTATCGTGTCTCACATAGTAAGAATCACATAATAAATCAGAATAATCAAAATTTATTATTACGATAAATAAAGTCGCGATAAATCACGCCTCTACGATTATCACATCGAAAATACACCACACGTACAGACGCAATTTATCGCGTCTCACATAGTGAATCACAGAATAAATCACAGAATAATAATCAAAATTTATTGTTACAATAAATAAAGTCGCGATAAATCGCATCTCTACGATTATCACATCGAAAATACACCACACGTACAGACGCGATTTATCGTGTCTCACATAGTAAGAATCACATAATAAATCAAAATTTATTATTACGATAAATAAAGTCGCGATAAATCGCATCTCTACGATTATCACATCGAAAATAAACCACACGTACAGACGCGATTTATCGCGTATCACATAGTAAGAATCACATAGTGAATCAGAATAATAATCAAAATTTATTATTACGATAAATAAAGTCGCGATAAATCGCATCTCTACGATTATCACATCGAAAATCCACCACACGTACAGACGCGATTTATCACGTCTCACATAGTAAGAATCACATAATAAATCAGAATAATCAAAATTTATTATTACGATAAATAAAGTCGCGATAAATCGCGTCTATACGATTATCACATCGAAAATACACCACACGTACAGACACGATTTATCGCGTCTCACATAGTAAGAATCACATAATAAATCAGAATAATAATCAAAATTTATTATTACGATAAATAAAGTCGCGATAAATCACGCCTCTACGATTATCACATCGAAAATCCACCACACGTACAGACGCGATTTATCGCATCTCACATAGTAAGAATCACATAATAAATCAGAATAATAATCAAAATTTATTGTTACGATAAATAAAGTCGCGATAAATCGCATCTCTACGATTATCACATCGAAAATACACCACACGTACAGACGCGATTTATCGCGTCTCACATAGTGAATCACAGAATAAATCACATTAAAAATCATTATTAAAAATTACCGTAAATAAAAATGCGATTGTTAGATGTGAATTGTTAGACGCAATTGTTAGACGCGATAAATCGCGTCTCTACGATTATAACCCAATAAATCCGCCCCACCACACGTACAGACGCGATTTATCGCGTCTCACATAGCAAATCACATAGTGAATCACAGAATAAATCACATTAAAAATCATTATTAAAAATTACCGTAAATAAAGATGCGAATTGTTAGACGCGATTGTTAGACGCGATAAATCGCGTCTCTACGATTATCACCCAATAAACCCCATATTTACCAGAATAATTCCGAAATTGCACCATCAAAAAAATCATCAATAATTAATTACATGTCAGAAGAGCAACAAAAATTACTAGAAAAACAATTATGGGCAATTGCCGACCTGCTTAGAGGTAAAATGGATGCTGACGATTACAGAAACTACATATTAGGTTTTATCTTTTTTAAATATTTATCTGAAAAATTAGAATTATATGCGAATGAAATATTAGTCACTGATAATTTAATTTACAATCAACTAGATGAAAAAGCAGACAACGATATCATATATATTAATCATGTAAAAAAAGCATGTATTAAAAAATTAGGCTATTTTTTAAATCCTTCGGAATTATTCACCGAAATTGCTAAAAAAGGAAACAACTTAAATAAAGAAGACGATAATTCAGACACAAATACCAAGCTCAACGAAAATCAAGAAGCTACAGAATTTTTTATTCTTGAAGATTTAGAACGCATCTTAAATAACATCGAACAAAGTACTATGGGGAACGGTTCGGAAGATGATTTTGTCCGTTTATTTGAAGACCTCGATTTAACATCGTCTAAATTAGGGCGTAATGTTAAGGCTCGTAATCAGATTATCGCTAAAATACTTACCTATTTAAACGAAATAGATTTTAAACTTCAAGATACCGAAAGCGATTTGTTAGGCGATGCTTACGAGTATTTAATTGGCGAATTTGCTTCTAATGCTGGAAAAAAAGCAGGCGAATTTTATACACCACAAGAAGTCAGTACTATTTTAGCTAAAATTGTTACTTCAAGAACAAAGCGTATAAAAGCCGTTTACGACCCTACATGCGGAAGTGGTTCGTTATTATTAAGAGTGCAAAAAGAATTAGGTAATAAAAATAACGGTTCAAATATTGGAATGTTTTACGGGCAGGAATTAAACCGTACTACTTACAACTTAGCCCGTATGAATATGATTTTGCACGACGTACATTATTCTAAATTCGACATTAAGCAAGAAAACACGCTAGAAGAACCTCAGCATATAAAAATAAAATTAAAAGCTGATGCAATTGTTGCCAATCCGCCGTTTTCTGCAAAATGGAGCGCAAGTAATACCTTTAATACTGACGACCGTTTTAGTCAGTACGGAAAATTAGCACCCAAAACAAAAGCCGATTTTGCTTTTGTACAGCATATGATACATCATTTAAGTGATGACGGAATTATGGCAACCGTTTTACCGCACGGAGTTTTGTTTAGAGGTTCTTCCGAAGCACATATAAGACGTTATTTAATTGAAGACCGTAATTATATCGATGCCGTTATCGGCTTGCCTGCCAACATTTTTTTTGGTACTGGAATACCTACCTGTATTTTAGTTATCAAAAAATGTAGAGAAGAAAATGAAGACGTTTTATTTATTGATGCCAGTAATCATTTTGAAAAACAAGGGAAAGATAACAAGCTATTGCCCGAGCATATAAATACTATCGTAAAAACATACACCAACAGAACCGTTACAGATAAATACAGTTATAAAGCGAGTCTTAAAGAAATTGCCGAAAACGATTACAATTTAAACATCCCTCGTTATGTTGATACCTTTGAAGAAGAGCCAGAAATTGACATTGACCAAATTGCCGATGAAATAAAAGCCTTAGATATTCAAATAAACGAAACCGACCAACGAATTGCCGACTTTTGTAAACAACTACAAATTAAAACCCCGTTTTAAATGATTCATAAAATGACAATTAATTTGGGCGTGCCCCAAGGGTCGGGCTATACGTTACAATCTTTTTGTTCGTGCCTCACAAAAAGGATTTCCACTGCTATCCCTCACGCAATAAAAAAAAATAACAATGGATAATAAAAAATTAATTCCTAATTTAAGATTTCCTGAGTTTAATAATCCGTGGGAAGAAAAAAAGTTAGGAGAAATAAGTCAAAAAGTAGCGTATGGTATGAATGCGTCTGCAATAAAATTTGATGGAATAAATAAATATTTAAGAATAACAGATATAGATGAGAGTTCAAGAAAATTCATTCCTAAACCTCTTTCAAGTCCCAATGATAAAATTGAAGACAAATTTATTTTAAAAAAAGGTGATATTGTTTTTGCAAGAACAGGTGCGAGTGTAGGTAAATCTTACCTATATAATGAAAACGATGGAAAACTCTTGTATGCAGGGTTTCTTATAAAATTTAATATAAATAATGCTATACCTTATTTTGTTTTTCTTCAATCATTTAGAGAATCTTATCGTAAATGGGTTCAAGTTTATTCTATGAGGTCAGGTCAACCTGGTTTAAATGCAGAAGAATATAAATTATTTAAATTAAACTTCCCTGAACTTTCAGAACAAAAAAAAATCGCATCATTTTTAACTGACGTAGATAGTAAGCTAACGCAATTAACAAAAAAGAAAGCCTTATTAGAAAACTACAAAAAAGGCGTGATGCAAAAAATCTTTAATCAAAAAATAAGATTTAAAGATAACAAAGGAAATAACTATCCAAAATGGGAGGAGAAAACTTTAGGGGAATTATTTAAAGTTTCTGCTGGAGGAGATATAAAAAAAATAAATGTAAGTAAAGAAAAAACAGAAGATTTTAAATTTCCAATATTTGCTAACTCAGAAAAAAAAGAAGGACTTTACGGCTATTCAAATATTTATAAAATAGATTTTGAATGTATTACGGTAACAGGTAGAGGCTCATTAGGTAATGCAATCGCTCGTTATAAAAAATTCTATCCTATTGTTCGGTTGTTAGTATTAAAACCAAAAATAAAATTAAACGTTTTCTTTTTTGAAAATATTATCAATCAATTAAATATTTTAAGCGAAAGTACAGGTGTTCCACAATTAACAGCACCCCAAGTTTCAAAATATAAATTAAATTCCCCCTGTTTAGAAGAGCAAGAAAAAATCGCTAATTTTTTATCAGAAATAGATATCAAGATAAAAACGCTAAATACCAAAATAGAAAATAATAAAGGCTTTAAAAAAGGCTTGTTACAAAAAATGTTCGTTTAAAAGGCTAAAAAAAACGGCATCAAAAAAAAATAAAAAAATTGCTTCAAAAAAAATTGCTATCAAAAAAAGAAAAAAAATAAATGAATACAGAATCAGAACAAGAATTAGAAGACAAATTAATACAGCAGTTAATCGGTTTAGGGTATAAAAAAGCGGTTATAAATACCGAAGAACAATTAGTAAATAATCTTAAAACACAATTAGAAACTCATAATAATACACAATTTACTGATAACGAGTTTAAACGCATTTTAACCCACCTTAGCAAAGGAAATATTTTTGATAAAGCAAACACCTTGCGAGAGTTAAAATACGATTTGCTAAAAGACAACGGAAAAAAAGAATACATCGAATTTATCAATCAAAATCATTGGTGTAAAAATCAGTTTCAAGTAACGCACCAAGTAACAATACACGGCAAACGTGAAAACCGTTACGATGTTACTATTTTAATAAACGGTTTGCCTTTGGTACAAATAGAGCTTAAAAAAAGAGGCATCGAACTAAAGGAGGCTTTTAATCAGATATGCGGTTATCAACAAAATTCTTTTGCCTCTAATCATTCGTTGTTCAATTATATACAGCTTTTTGTAATTAGCAACGGCGAGAATACCAAATATTTTGCCAATACTTTTAAAGGTGGTAAAATGCCGAGCTATAAATTTACTTCTTATTGGAGCGATGTAGAAAATAAACGAATTACCCAGCTTCATAAATTTGCTGATATTTTTTTAACGCCCTGTCATATTGCCAAAATGATTACCAAGTATATTGTGTTGCATCAATCGGACGGTATTTTAATGGCGTTGCGTCCTTATCAGTTTCATGCGGTCGAAGCAATTATTGACAGAGTAAAAAACTCAGAAAAAAACGGCTATATTTGGCACACCACAGGTTCAGGAAAAACATTGACCTCTTTTAAAGCCAGTCAAATACTTACCAATAATCCGAATGTAAAAAAAGTGGTATTTGTTGTTGACTGTCAAGATTTAGACCACCAAACGGTTAAAGAATTTCGAGCCTTCGACAAAGAAAGCATCGACAGTACTGCCGATACAAAAACATTAGTAAAACATTTTTTAGATAATAGCCGACCTTTAATAGTTACAACCATTCAAAAATTAAATGTTGCTATTAAAAAATCTGTTTTTAAAAATCAGATAGCTACTTTAAAGGACGAAAAAATAGTTTTTATTTTTGATGAGTGCCATCGCTCGCAATTTGGCGACACTCACAAAGCAATTGTACGTTTTTTTACTAATCATCAATTGTTTGGTTTTACAGGAACGCCAATTTTCGAAAAAAATGCCCTAAGTGTAAAAAGTGTAAAGCAAACTACGGTGAATCTTTTTGATGAATGTTTGCATAAATATGTAATTACAGATGCTATCCGTGATGAAAATGTCTTAAAATTTTCGATAGAGTATTATAATGTCTTTAAAAAAAAGATAAGCGAAAATGAAGAGGATACTCCCGAAGATGATATTAAAGTCGAAGGAATTGACACCCAAGAAGTTTTTGAAAGTGATGCCTATATAAAAACAGTAGGGAATTTTATTTTAAAAAATCATTACGCAAAAACAAACAGCGGAAAATTTACAGCGATATTTTGTGTGAGTTCTATTGATACACTAATAAAATATTACAATTATTTTAAAGCTGAAAAAGAAGCAGGAAAACATCGCTATAAAATAGCAACTATATTTTCTTATAACCCCAATCCGCCCAGAGCTGTTATCGATGGAAATATTAACGGAACTATTGAAGAAGAAGATGTAAGCGATACTGCGCCTGTAAATCAATCGGCACGTGATAAATTAGACGAGTTTATTGACAATTATAATAGTATGTTTAAAGAAAAACATTCGGCAAACGATGCCAAAAGTTTTTTGAACTATAAAAATAACATTGCCGATAGGGTAAGAAATAAAGACATTGATATTTTACTGGTGGTAAATATGTTTTTAACAGGCTTTGACAGTAAAACTTTAAATACTTTATATGTTGATAAAAATTTAAAATATCATGGCTTAATACAGGCATTCTCACGAACCAACAGAATTTTAGACAAGCATAAAACACAGGGTAATATTGTTACTTTCCGAAATTTAAAACAAAATACCGATGATGCAGTTCGTTTGTTTTCGAATCAATCGGCAAAAGAAAGCATTACTATTGCACCTTATAGCGAACAGCTTGCTTTTTTTGAAGAAGCCTACGCAAAACTTATTGCCATCACTCCTATTCCTGACGATGTAAGTAATTTGGTTACTGAGCTAGACGAATTAAATTTTGCAAAAGCTTTTAGAAATGTTGTAAGGCTTAAAAATATTTTAAATTCGTTTACGCAATTTTCTTTTGATGAAATTTCTATGGAAGAACAAGAGTTTTATAGTTTTTCAAGTAAATATCAAGATTTAGATGATAAAATAAAAAATGACCGCAAAAAAAATAAGGTTTCTATTTTAAATGAAATAGATTTTGAAATTTCGCTGTTACATAAAGATGAAATAAATGTAACCTATATAATGAGGCTATTAAATCAACTAAAAGATGCAAATCCTAAAGAAAAATCCAAGCAGAAAAAAGAAATTTTAGATTTATTGGCAGGAGAATCGACCTTGCGTAGTAAACGAGAATTAATTGTGCAATTTATCGAAAATAATTTGCCAAATATTTCTGATGATGCCGATATTGAAGCAGTTTTTAAAACCTACTGGCAAGAGGAATCGAAAAAAGCATTGCAAAAATTAAGTACCACCGAAGCACTGCACCAAAATAAAGTAGAAATTATTATTAACGATTATCTGTTTACAGGAAAAATGGCAACCGAAGACGAAGTTTTAAATACACTAAGAAAACAACCGAGTATTTTACATCGTGAAACAATCGGTAACAGAATTATCGAAAAAATAAAAGATTTTATTCAAACGTTTATAAATGGTATGGATGCCTAATGTGTGATTAAATATATACGGTATTTTTGATGCGATTGTTAGACGCGGTATTTTAGACGCGATTTATCGCGTCTCTACCAGTACCCACCCCGTACAGACGCGATTTATCGCGTCTCCCATAATAAATTTCACATAATAAATTCAAAATTAATAGATTCAGTTAAATAGACGCGATGTTTTAGATGCGATGTTTTAGATGCGATGTTTAGACGCGATAAATCGCGTCTCTACCAGCACCCACCCCGTACAGACGCGATTTATCGCGTCTCCCATAATAAATTTCACATAATAAATTCAAAATTAATAGATTCAGTTAAATAGACGCGATGTTTTAGATGCGATGTTTAGACGCGATAAATCGCGTCTCCCATAATAAATTTCACATAATAAATTCAAAATTAATAGATTCAGTTAAATAGACGCGATGTTTAGACGCGATAAATTGCGTCTCTACGTGAATTATTATTTTTTGAAATGGCAATTGTTTTTTCAAAAAAATAATTGCATTTTTACAATGTATTGGATTTTTATCATCAATAAAACCATCAATAAAAAATGGAAAAATTTAATAATAAATATCGCATACCATCAGCACGGTTACAAAATTGGGATTACGGAAATAATGGTGCATATTTTATAACCATTTGTACGGCAGGAAATCAACATTTTTTTGGTGATATAAAAAATAAAGAGCTACATTTTAATAACCTCGGAAAATTAGCAGAAAAATATTGGCTTGAAATTCCTAATCGTTTTTCGTTTATTACATTAGGTAACTTTGTAATTATGCCCAATCATATGCACGGTATATTAATTATTGATAAATTTTCATCCGATATTTCCGAATCATTCGTACAGACGCAATCCGTAAAGACGCGATTAATCGCGTCTCTACCCCCTGACTCAAAAATAGGTGGAATAACAGGCAACACAAACCCGATGTTTCATCAAAATATATCACGAATTATTAGATGGTATAAAGGACGTTGTACTTATGAGATGCGTAAAATTCACACCGATTTTTCGTGGCAACCACGGTTTTACGACCATATTATTAGAAATTCAAAGGCGTTTGATAAAATTCAGAATTATATAGAAAATAATCCCGTCAATTGGAATGAGGATAAATTTTATAGATAAATAATATACGTGATAAATCGCATCCAACCCGTACAGATACGATTTATCGCCTCTCACATAATAAATTCACTATTAATAGATTCCGCTAAATAGACGCGATAAATCGCGTCTCTACGGTAAAAAACAAAAACACTAACTGAATAACTTACTATCTATATTTTATTCAATATTTTTGTGCTTCAAAAAAACAAAATGAAAAACCTACACCCTATTATGTTAGTCGGCACAGGCTCTGATGTTGGTAAAAGCTGGATAACTACAGGAATTTGTAGGTGGCTAAAACAAAAAGGATATAATCCAGCACCTTTTAAAGCACAAAATATGTCATTAAACAGTTTTTCTACACCCGATAATCTTGAAATTGGAAGGGCGCAAGCTGTACAAGCAGAAGCCTGTGGTATTTTACCAACTGTAGAAATGAATCCGATTTTATTAAAACCTTCTTCTTTAAATAAATCGCAAATTGTTTTACATGGAAAACCAATTGGCAATCAAACTGCAAAAGAATATTTTTTAGGCAATAATAAAAAACAACTGTTTGAAGAAGCTAAAAAAGCCTTTAAAAAATTAACTGCAAAACACAATCCTATTGTTATAGAAGGTGCAGGAAGTATCAGCGAATTAAATTTAAAACACAGAGATATTGTAAATATGCCCATGGCGGCTGCGGCAAATGCTTGTGTTTATTTAATTGCCGATATTGATAAAGGCGGCGTATTTGGTAGCGTATATGGAACCATTGAATTATTAGAACCTTGGGAACGTAAACTTATAAAAGGTATTATAATTAATAAATTTAGAGGCGATCCTGATTTATTTATCGAAGGAAAAAAGAAGTTAGAAGAACTTACAAATGTTCCTATATTAGGAATCTTGCCGTATGCTACGGATATTATTATTGAAGAAGAAGATTCTGTTGCTTTAAATAAAAGAGCTACAAAAGCTACCAATAATAAATTAAATATTGCGGTAGTAAAACTTCGTTATATCTCTAATTACACCGATTTTCAAGCTTTAGAACAAGAACCACTTATCAATGTCTATTTTACAAGAGATTCCGAAGAACTAAAAAAAGCCGATATAATTATTATTCCAGGTACAAAAAATACGATTAAAGATTTAATCGCTTTAAAAGAAGATAATTTAGATACCGTTATAAAAGAACAATACAAACAGATTCCTGTTTTGGGTATTTGTGGTGGGTATCAAATGTTAGGCAAAACAATTAACGACCCTTTTTCTGTCGAAAGTAATATTAAGTCTGAAAAAGGGTTGGGTTTATTTGATATTGAAACGACACTTTCTAAAACCAAGCAAACCATACAACGCAATTTTTATTTTAAAGATAAAAAAGAACCTTTTGAAGGATACGAAATTCATATGGGCAAAACTATTGTTCCAAAAAATAAGCATCTAAATTATATCATCAATAAAAAAAGCAGTCAAGAAAAAGAGCAAGAAGAAGGTTATTTTGACGGAAATAAAAGTTGGGGAACCTATTTACACGGTATTTTTGATAATCAAGAAATAGTTACCGAATTATTACGCATAAAATACCCTGATGCTAAGGCTATAAATTATAAAAAATTTAAAGCTAAACAATTTGATAAATTAGCCGATTGGATTGATGAAAACTTAGATATGAAAGCCATCATAAAAAACAGCACAAAAGAATGTTAAACGGACATGGAGATGACCTTCATTTAATTAAAGGAGAGATTAAATATAATTTCAGCTCGAACGTATATTATAAAGGATGCCCTGAAATATTACTGTCGCATATTTCAAAAAACATTCCTTTAATTCAGAGCTACCCCTCGCCCACTGCAAGCGAATTAAATATTTTGGCGGCTAAAAAATTCGATTTAAAAAGCGAACAATTTTTATTTACAAACGGCGCTACGGAAGCTTTTTATTTGATTGCTCAATTATTTTCTGATAAAAAAACGGCTATTGTTGCTCCTACTTTTTCAGAATATGAAGATGCTTGTAAAATTTTCAAATTAGATTATCAATTAATTTCTAGAGATAAAATAAACCAAACAACTGCCGACCTTATTTTTATTTGTAATCCTAATAATCCTACGGGAGCTATTTTTTCATCCGAAGAATTAGCATTGTTATTTCAACAAAAACCAAACACTATTTTTGTTATTGATGAAGCTTATATCGAGTTTACAAACAGTGCAACATCAATTGTTTCATTAATAAAAGAGCTTGATAATTTAATAATCGTTCGTTCATTGACAAAAACATTTACCATTCCTGGTTTACGTTTAGGATATGTTATTTCAAATGAAAATTTAATATCATCACTTTTAAATTTAAAAATGCCTTGGAGTGTTAATTTATTAGCAGTAAAAGCGGGTAAATTTATTTTTGATAATTATAAAACACTTCAATTTAACGCTTCGGAATTAATTGCAGAAACTGCGCAATTTAAAAATAACCTTAAAAATTTAAAGGGCATAAAAGTTTGTAAAAGTAATACGTCTTATTTTTTAGTAGAAATTTTAAATGATAAAAAAGCAAGTGATTTAAAAGCGCATTTAATTGAAAAACATCAAATTTTAATTAGAGATGCTACTAATTTTAAAAAATTAAACGGCGAATATATTCGATTATCGACACAAAATAAATCGGCAAATAACACTTTAATTCAAGCTTTAAAAGAATGGCTTTAAATTCAATATATATTTTAATTATTGCTTTTTTGTTAGATTTAATCTTTGGCGACCCAAAAAAATTACCGCATCTTATTGTCGCTTTTGGAAACAGTATTTCTTTTGGTGAAAAATGGCTTAATAAAAAAAGTAATCAATTTTTAAAAGGTGCTTTTTTAAGCATTTTTTTGGTGAGTATTTCTTTTGTCGCTCCATATTTCATTATTAAATGGCTAAATGCTGCCGATTTTAAAATTTTAGCGAACATATTTTCAGTACTGATGTTATTTTATTGTCTTGCAAATAAAACGTTAGTTAAAGAAGGATATGCTGTTTTTAACACCTTAAAAAATGAAGGTTTAGAAGCTGGAAGAAAACGTTTATCGTGGATTGTTGGGCGAGAAACCACAAATTTAAACGAACAACAAATCAGAATTGCTACTTTTGAAACCATGTCGGAAAATTTAAGCGATGGTATTATTGCTCCGTTATTTTATTTTTTAATTTTCGGTGTTCCTGGTGCAATGGCTTATAAAATGATAAATACTTTCGATTCTATGATTGGTTATAAAAGTAATCGATATTTTTGGTTTGGAAAATTTTCCGCAAAATTAGATGATGTTGTCAATTATATTCCTGCCCGAATTACTGCAATATTAATGTTAGTTGTGCAAAATAAAATCAGCGGAATTTCTTTTGTTTTTAATGAAGGAAAAAAACACAGTAGCCCAAATGCTGGTTACCCTGAAGCTGCTTTGGCGTATATTTTAAATTGCCAATTTGGAGGCTCTAATTATTATCATGGTAAATTAGTTGAAAAACCTTTTATCGGAACTAATAACCGAATAATTAAACATGAAGAAATTAAAATAGTACATCAAATTAATTATAAAGTAAGCATATTGTTTGTTTTATTGATGATTAGTGTGTTTTTGCTTACCGTAAAATATGCCTAAAAACCAAAAGAAATATATTATTACTGGCGCTCCTGGAACTGGAAAAACAACCTTGATTAATCTTTTAAAAAATCGCTTTTCTTGTATGGATGAAGTTTCAAGAAAGGTAATTACAGAGGAACAACAAAATAACCGAAACGGCATGCCTTGGGCTGATATTAATCGGTTTTCAGAATTAGTTTTCACCCGTACAAAAAAAGAATTATTAACTTCGGATGCCCAATTTTGTGATCGGTCGGTGTTAGATTTAGAGGCGTATTTATCCGTAGAAAAAAAAGAAATACCTGATTATTTAAAAAATTTCTGCTATAAAAAAAACTACCACAAAACCGTGTTTTTTACCCCTACTTGGTTTGCTATTTACCAACAAGATCCACAGCGATTACAAGAATTTGACTATTGTTTGAAATTAGAAAAATCGCTTTTAGAACACTATAAAAGTAAAGGCTTTAAAATCATTATACTACCTCGTTTTTCGGCTATAAAAAGAAAAAAACTCATTTTAGATTCTATCTTTTAAGTCAAAAAAAAACTATACATTCGCGCCGATTTTGGTTTCTTATTCTTTTTGATCATCAGAATATAGAATTAAAAGGGAATTTGGTGTAAATCCAAAGCTGTCCCCGCAACTGTAAAACTTATTTAAAGGCATCATTAATAAAACCACTGTAGCAAAACTATGGGAAGGTAAATGATTGCTTGAGTTGAGTCAGGATACCTGCCTAAATCAAAAACATAATCTAAACTTTCGGGAATAAAAGTTAAAGTGTTCGACTGCCTATATTTTAGGCTTATGACCCTTCATTTTTATTTCTGAACAAATGAAATTCAATGAAATTCAAATTACTTTTTTCTTTTTTAATTAGCAGTAGTTTACTGATTGCTCAAAATTCAAAATCCGTTCAACTTTTAAATAAACAAAACGGGCTACCTATTGAGTTTTCCTCTATTATAAATAACAATTCTAAAAAAGGAACAAGCTCTAACAATAAAGGGATTTTCAAAATTACAGGAAACCCTAACGATGTTATTAACATCTCATATGTTGGCTACAAATCAACAAGTATTTTATTTAAAAAATTAGCCGATATTATTTATTTACACCCGCTATCGGTTCAATTACAAGGGGTCGAAATTTCGAGTACAAGAAAAAAATATGTTGAACTAAACAAGCTTCAATTAAAAAATTTAGACGCGCCATTAACAACCAATAGCGTGAGTTCTAAATTAATTAAAATTAGAAATACCAATGATTTAGGGACTGCTGTTAAAAGTGCTACAGGTGTTCGCCCGATAAACAGATACGGTGGTTTTCAAACTTTTAGAATACGAGGTTTTAACAATTTTGTTTTATTAAATGATGGTACAAGAGATGAACGTCATAATCTTTCTACAAGTGCGCCGAGTACTAATTTAGCCAATGTTGAGCGTATAGAAATACTTAAAGGACCTTCTGGTGTTATGTTTGGGCACGCTGCTTTAGGCGGAATTATAAATATTATTCGTAAAAAACCAACTACGGATTTTTCTGCTGAATTTAATACTACCTATGGTTCTTTTAATACTTACGAAATGTCGGTAGGTATGGGAGGCCCTATTGATCAGAAATTAAGATATCGAGTAGATTTTGGTGTTTCTAAATCTAACGGTTGGAGAGATTTTGGCATCAATACAAATAACGCTTCTTTTGCGGTTAATTATACACCGACCAAGAAAGATGTTTTAGATATTTCTTTCCAAGCCAATAATGATAAATATGATACTGACACAGGAATTCCTGTTGATAAAGACGGAAGCATTGTAAAAGCAATGGATGTTAAAACGCGATATAACGATCCTCAAGATTATCTGAAACACAAACGTTTTGACTTACAAATTAAGTACAAACATCAGTTTAATAAAAAATTAAAATTAACTAATAATTTTTCATGGTCTGATGATGATATTAATTATCTTTCAACAGAATGGCTGTCTTTTAATGCAGCAAAAGATTCAATAACTAGAGGGTTTCCTTTTTATTTTAACCACACCACTAATACCATTCAAAATCAATTAGATTTAAGCTATCAGTTTAAAACAGGAAAGGTAAAACACAAATCGTTGTTTGGTCAATCGGTAAGTATTTTAGAAAGAAAATCGTTTAGAGGAAGCGTTGTTGGTCCTGGTACATACACTACTATTTCTGTTCAAAATCCTATTCTGAACCAAGGGCATATAGAGGCTGTTGATCAAAAAGTACAGATAAGAGATGAATTTAATAGTGGTTTTTATTGGCAAAACTGGTCGAATATTTCTGATAATTTTAAAGCCTTAATTGGTATTCGCTACGATATTTTTAAAGGAAGATATGCTACCGATAAAATTAAAGCAAATAGAACCTTAATTAAAGCGGGCGACAGAACAGAAATTCCTTCAACAGCTTTTAGTTATAGAGCTGGTTTGGTGTATCAGCCGCTTAAAAATATTAGTATTTTTTCTTCTTATTCTAATTATTTTAAACCTTCAAGAACTATTGCTCCTAACAGTGAAATTTTTGATCCTGAAAAAGGATATCAAATAGAAGGAGGGCTTAAATTTGAAAGAAATAACACTTTAAACATTAGCCTGTCTACCTTTTATATTTTAAAACACAATATTGTTGAAAAAAATAAAGTAAATCAATACCTTCAAATTGGAGAAGCTGATTCGAAAGGTATCGAATTTGATTTAGAATACACTCCTATAAAAAATGTTTATCTTAAAGCTGGCTATGCTTTTACAGAAGCTAAATTAGGTGCTTACGGAGCAGCTAATTCACAGGTTAAAAAAGCAGGAAATACCTTGCCTTTTACCCCTAAACATTTAGCAAATTTATGGGTTAATTATGAATTAGAAGACGGCTTAGGTTTTGGAATTGGAGGTAATTATACGAGTGATAATTATACAAATTCTGACAATTCATATACACTACCCTCTTATTTACTAATGGATGGCGCAATTTATTATCAAAAAAATAACGTCAGAATTGGTGTTAATATAAATAACATTACCAATAAATTATACTTTACAGATGCCATTTATGATTATCAGTTTTTCCCGGGCGCTGAAAGAAATTTCAAAATAAATTTAAGTTATAAAATTTAATATCAATTAAAAATTAGCGATTTACATCATTACTTAGGTATTTTATTTTTGATACTTTTTCTTGATTCGTTTTTATCAAGATTTGTAATGATGTACAAGCTTTTTTCTTTTTTATCCGAAACTGATTGCATAAAAACTCCTTTTCGATTCCATCTTTTAAATCAAAAAAAACAATACATTTGCAGCATATTCGGTTTCTTATTCTTTTTTTATCATCAGAATATAGAATTAAAAGGGAATTTGGTGTAAATCCAAAACTGTTCCCGCAACTGTAAAACTCAAGCAATATTTTATTAGTAAAAACCACTGTAGTTATAACTATGGGAAGGTAAATAAAATAGAGTTAAGTCAGGAGACCTGCCGTTTTAAACATTAATTTATATTAACTCTCGGGTAAAGAGTTAGAAAATTGTTTTTTTATATTTTCTTTCCTTGCCTGCTTAATCTCATTTTTAAATGCAAAAATTGATTTTATGCAGTCTATGGATAATGTGTTTTTCATTATCTGTATTCTCACAAAACAACAAAAAAACCTCAGAAATAGAACTTTCTGAAATAATTATCAACTCTAAAAACGAAAAAAAATTAGGTACTCATAAGGTTTCTAAAATTTCGTTGCAATTACGACCAATAAATAGCGCTCACGATTTTTTAAAAACAGTACCAGGTTTATTTATAGCGCAACATGCTGGTGGCGGAAAAGCCGAACAAATATTTTTAAGAGGTTTTGATAACGACCATGGAACCGATTTTGCTGTTTTAGTTGATGATATTGGCGTTAATTTAAGTTCTCATGCACACGGGCAAGGCTATGCCGATTTACATTTTTTAATTCCTGAAACTGTTCAAGCTGCCGGTTATTATAAAGGTCCTCATGAAACTTCATTAGGGAATTTTGCCGTTTCTGGAGCTGCTAAATTTTCATCAAAAGATAAAGTACATCGTAATTTTGTAAAGTTAGAATATGGTCAATACGATTTTGCTAGAGCTTTGGCAATGGTATCACTTATTGATAAAAACAATTTTTTAACTAAGAATGAAGAAAGTGCTTACATTGCTATTGAAGGAACTTATAATGACAGTTTTTTTGAAAGTGAACAAAGACTTAAAAGATTAAATACATTTACAAAATATACCGTTGCATTTTCTGATAATCATAAATTAAGAACATCAATTTCTACATTTAATAGTAATTGGAATGCTTCGGGTCAAATACCTTTAAGAGCTGTTAAAAGTGGATTAATAGATAGATTTGGAGCTATTGATGATAAAGAAGGTGGTGATACTGAAAGAGTACATTTTAATATACAATTGAACTCTAACATATCAGAAAAAACACAGCTTACAAATCAATTATACTACGTTTCTAATATCTATAATTTATTTTCTAACTTTACTTTTTATCAAAATAATCCTATTGATGGAGATATGATTCATCAACAAGAAAATCGTAAAATGTATACATATAAAGGAAATATTTCAATAAAAAACATACTTCTAATACCAAATAGCACAACAATTTTTGGCTGGGAAGCTAAATATAATAATAACAATATCGGTTTAAATAATGCTATTGGACGTACGTTATCAAATCCTATAAATGAGTTTGATATTAAAGAAACAAATGTTGCTTTATTTTTAAAAGAAAGAATTCAAATAGCTCATAAATTAACGGCTTTAGCAGGTATTAGAGCTGATTATTTCGATTTTAACGTAACTGAAATAGTACCAGTTTCTCAACAAGG
The DNA here is from genome assembly GCF_900239345.1 of Tenacibaculum dicentrarchi. Lineage (GTDB taxonomy): Bacteria > Bacteroidota > Bacteroidia > Flavobacteriales > Flavobacteriaceae > Polaribacter > Polaribacter dicentrarchi. The sequence continues at coordinate 37,095 of NZ_OESZ01000012.1, forward strand.
AAAAACAAATTCTATTAGAATAAGTCCGAAATTTAGTTTGTTTTATGATGCTACTAAAAACTTACAATTATATGCAAAAGCAAGTTCTGGTTTTCATTCAAACTACGCAAACGCAGCTGTAAAAAACAAAGAAATTAATCCGTTACCTAAAGCTATCGGATACGATATTGGTACAGAATTTAAAATAGGAAAAAACTTTGTTGGTAACATTGCTACTTTTTATTTACAAAGTGATGCCGAGTTTGTTTTTAGTCCTGATGGTTTTGAATTTGAAAATAAAGGAAGATCGAAACGAATTGGTAGTGAAGCATCTTTTAGATATCAACCATTGCCTTATTTTTGGTTAGATACCGATTTAAATTATAGTTTTGGAACTTTATTAGATGCTCCGAAAACTGAAAATAAAATTCCTAGTGCGCCTCGTTTTACTTCAACTGGTGGCGCTACTTTGCGTTTAAAAAATGGAATTAACACATCGTTACGTTATCGTTTTTTAGGAGAACGTCCTTTAATTGAAGACGAATCTGTAATTGCTGACAGTTATTTTATTGCAAATTTTGTTATCAACTACATAAGACCAAAATATCAAATAGGTTTATCCGTAGAAAATATTTTTAATACAGCATGGAGAGAAGCTGTTTTTTATGATTCGTCACAATTAAAAAACGAATTACAACCTATTGATGATATTCATTTTACACCAGGAACTCCTTTTTTATCAAAAGTAAGTTTCACTTATTTCTTTTAAATTATGGGAAAAGATATAGCTAATACAACGCATACATTTTTCTTTTGCGACGGAGGTTCTTGTCAAAAAGCAGGAAGCGAACAAGTAACAAGAGCTGCCAGAGCTTACTTACGAAACAATAATCTTTGGGATAAAACGCATACAATTAAAACAAGATGTAACGGTAGATGTGAAGATGCTCCAACTTGTATTGTGTATCCTGGCGAGTTTTGGTATAAAGAATTAACACCTGAAAAAATTACTCCAATTATAAAGGCTCATATTAATAATGAGCCTTTTAATGAAGATAATTTATTATACAAAAAAGAATGGAATGAACTAGTTTCTAATAACGAAAGAGCACCTATAAAACCAAAACCTTTCGAATTAAAAAATGATACTGAATTAGGAAATTGTTTTATTACTAAAGGTTTTAGCTCTGATCAATATTTATATCCTCTTTTCTTATATTTATCAGAAAATCCAAAAGGTGTAACACTTGCTATGACTGATAAAAATATTATTTCTTTTGATAAAATAATTACAGTAAATTATTCAGATACACATACGCTTGAATTAAAAACTAAAACGGAAATCATAAAGTTAACAATTGCTGCAGTTCCTAAAGGGAATAAGGAATTACAGCAATCAAAAATTTCTAGTACAGAATATTTTCATCAAAAAGAAACAGGACTCACAGGTATTCGTTTCAAAAATAAATTTGGTGAAATTTTAGGAAAAATAACTTTCGATTCCATAGAAAATAAAGCTTGGTTATATTGCACTAAAATTCAGTTACAAAACACCAACTTACATTTAAAATAATTATGAATAAACAACATGTTTCAATATTAGGTTTGGGCTGGTTAGGTTTACCGCTTGCTTTACAGTTACAAAAAAATGGATATACTGTTAATGGAAGTACCTCATCTGTAGAAAAACTAAAAACACTTGCTAAATATTCGTTTCATACTTGCAGAATAAGACTTGAAGCCGATAATATTATTGGTGATTGGGAATCTTTTATTACAGATACAAACATCCTTATTATTAATTTCCCGCCTAAAAGAATTGATAATATTGAAACAATTCATCCGAAGCAAATAGCGCAAATTATAGAACAAACTCCTAAATCAACAAAAGTTATTTTCGTGAGTTCTACTTCGGTATATCAAAACAATAACAGTCTTATAAATGAAGATGAGAAATGTGTTCCTGAAAAAGCATCTGGACACGCATTAATTAAAGCCGAAGAATTATTACAACAACATTTTGGTGATAATTTAACTATTTTACGTTTAGCGGGTTTAATCGGTGCGAAACGTCATCCTGGAAGATTTCTTGCCAATAAAAAGCAATTAAAAAACCCTAATGTACCTGTTAATTTAATTCATCAGAAAGATGTTATTAGTTTAATTGATACTATTTTAAATCAAAATTGTTTTGGTGAAATTATTAATGGTTGTGCAGATATACATCCGAAAAGAAAAGAATATTATGAAAATGCAGCTATCAAATTAAATATGCCTGCTCCTATTTTTGAAGCAACAAGGGCATCAGAAGAACGTTTTAAAATAATAGATAATTCAAAATCAAAATCGTTATTAAATTTCACGTATCAGTTTGCTAATCCTGAATGGATTTTTACAAGAGAACATTTACCTGAAATTTCGATTGTTGGCGCAGGTCCTGGAAATAAAAATCTACTAACTTTAAAAGCTTTTGAGGCGATTGAAACTGCGGAAATTATTTTACATGATAATTTAATTTCTGATGAAATATTAAACATCAATACACAAGCGGAACGTATTTATGTCGGTAGAAAATTTGGCGATAAAGAAGACCAACAAAGTCGTCAAAATAACATCAATTTATTGATGAAAAAACATTGTGAACAAGGTGATAAAGTCGTTCGCATAAAATCTGGCGACCCATATATTTATGGAAGAGCTGCCGAAGAGGTTCGTTTTTTAAAGAAACATAAACTTCCTTTTACAGTTGTCCCAGGGATTTCAGCTGCATTAGCAGCCGCTAGCGCAGTTGACATACCTATTACAGAAAGAAGAAAATCAAACGCTGTTTTAATTTGTACCGCACATACCGCAGATTATTCAACCGAACAATTGAAAGGAATTGCTGAAATGCTAAAAGCAGGAAATACATTAGCGCTGTATATGGGCTTAAAAAGTTTAGATAAATTAATTCCGAAATTAATAGCTGTTTGTGGAAATTCAGATATTCCTATCAATGCTGTTTCTAATGTTTCAAGAGATAATGAAGTATTACTTTCATCAACATTAGGAGAAATAGAAAACGACATCAAAAAACAACCACTACCAATGCCTGTAGTATTTTTAATCGGTGTAAAACCAATCAAATAAATCAATGAAAAAAGGAATTTTACTTTGCGGACACGGTAGCAGAACCAAAACAGGAACTGATGCTTTTAAACAATTAGTTGAAGCCTTACAGGCTCGTTATACTGATTATGAAGTGGATTATGGATTTTTAGAATTCAATCATCCTGTGTATGAAGCTTCTATTGAACGTATGTATCAAAAAGGAATTCGTGAAATTTATGCTTTGCCAATTATTCTTTTTGCAGGTTCTCACGCTAAAAATGATATTCCGTATGAAATGAATACCATACAGAGTTATTACAGTGATTTGACCATAAAAATGGGAAAACATCTTGGTGTAAATTCATTTTTATTAGAATTAGCTCAAAAAAGAATTTTAGAAGAAGAAAGCAAACATCCTGTTATCGATAGAAAAGACGTTTGTTTAATGGTGGTTGGACGAGGAACTACAGATACTGATGCCAATTCTGATGTACACAAATTAGCGTGTATGTTAGGCGAAGGAATGGGTTTTGGTTTTACAACAGTTGCATATAGCGGAACGGCATATCCGACAGTTACTAAAAGTTTAGAATTAACCAGTAAAATGGAATTTAAACGAACTATTGCGATTCCGTTTTTCTTTTTCACAGGGATTCTTTTAGAACGTATTTATAATCAAATTCGCACTTTTGATGAAACCTCTCCTTTCGAACACATATATACTGATGCCTTTGGTAGCGATGAATTAATTTTAAAAGCTTTTGATGAACGTTTAGATGAAACCATCAACGGTACAGCAAATATGAATTGCCAATTATGTAAATACAGAAAACAAATTGTTGGTTTAGAAGATGAAGTTGGTAAAGAACAAGTTGGACATCATTTAGGTGTAAAAGGTGTTTTATTTGAAGAAGATGAAAAAGTTGGAGAGAAAAGTAATGTATTTACTAAAATTAAAAAAGGTTTAGGAATATGATAACGGGTAAAATACATGGTGTTTCGTTAGGAACTGGTGATGCTGATTTAATTACCCTAAAGGGATTAAAAACTTTACAGCAAGCTGATAAAATATATTATCCAGGTTCGTTATTTAAAGATGGTAGAAAAATAAGTTATTCACGTACTATTTTAGATAATTATAATTTAGATGCTAATAAACTAGTTGGTTTTTATCTAAAAATGGATTTAGAAAGAGTTCAAGCTAAAGAGGTTTACGAAACTACTTTTCAACAAATTCTAAGCGATTACAAAAATGGTTTATCAATAGCAATTGTTAGCGAAGGCGATATTAGTACGTATAGCTCATTTTCTTATCTATTAGAAAAAATTAAAAAACATCAATTAAAAATAGATTTAATTCCTGGAATTACTTCTTATTTGCATTTGTCATCAGAAAGTCAAATTCCTTTGTGTTTGCAAAATGAAAAAGTAACCGTTATTCCTCGCATCCAAAGTAAAGAAGAATTACAAGAAGCTATTGATAATTTTGATACCGTAGTTTTAATGAAAATTATATCAGTTGTTGATATAATTACCGCTGTAATTGACACTCAAAAACATAGCGTCACCTATGCCGAACGCTTAGGAACTGACGAGCAATTTATAACTAATAACTGGAATACTCCCAGTAAAAGAGAAACTCCTTATTTTTCTCTTATCATTATTAAAAAAATAAAAAAATGAAAATAACCGTTGCGGGATTAGGTCCTGGAGATATAGATTATATGTTACCCGTTGTTAAAAATGCTTTACAAAAAGCTGATGTTATTATTGGGTACGACTATTATTTTCAATTTGGAAAATCGTTATTTAAAGAAGATGCCGAATTAATTTCGATGCCTTTAGGAAAAGAAGAAGCAAGAGCTCACAAAGCTGTTGAAAAAGCAAACGAAGATAAATATGTAGTAGTTATAGGTTCTGGTGATGCGAGTATTTATGCAATGGCTGCTATTGTTTACGAAGTTGTATCTAAAGGAAATCATGATGATATTGAGTTAGAAACCTTACCTGGTGTTTCTGCTTTTTTAGCTGCTGGAAGTAAATTAGGTGCGCCTTTAGGACACGATTTCTGTTGTATTTCATTGTCAGATTTAATGACTCCTTGGAACAAAATAGAACAAAGAATTAAGGCTGCCGCAATGGGCGATTTTGTAACTAGTTTATACAATCCGAAAAGTAAAAAAAGACATTGGCAATTAGGTCGATTACAAAAAATATTTTTAGAAAAACGAGCTCCCTCTACTCCTGTTGCAATTATTAGACACGTAACTCGCCCAGAAGAAGAATGTAAAATCACCACTTTAGGCGAATTTAATCCTGAAGATGTAGACATGTTTTGTTTGGTGATGATTGGAAATTCGCAAACATATCGTTTTAAAGATTATTTAGTTACTCCTAGAGGATATCTTAATAGAAAACCACATACAGGAAAAGAAATTCAACAAGAAAGTTTTAGAATTGTTACCGAACATATTAAAGAGTTGCCTTTTGCGATTGCTGATAAATGGGCAATAACAAGAGTTATTCATACTACAGGAATTTTAGAGGATTTTAATCATTATTCGGCAACGCCAAATGCGATTGAAAACTGGCATGAACATCTTAAAAATGGTGGCGAAATTGTAACCGATGTTACCATGGTAAAAGCTGGAATTACAAAGGCTTTTACAAAAGAATACGGCAATCAAATACATTGTTTATTAAATGATGAAGATGCACAATTATTAGCTAAATCAGAAAATATTACACGTTCTCAAGCAGGAATTAGAAAAGCAATTGAAAAATATCCAAATGCTTTATATGTTGTTGGAAATGCTCCAACTGCTTTGTTCGAAATTGTAGATCAAATAAGAGATAACGATACTTTTAAACCTGCTGGAGTTGTTGGTGTGCCTGTTGGTTTTGTAAATGTTTTAGAGGCTAAAGAACAATTATCGCAAACAAAAAACACAAACTGGGTAGTTATAGAAGGTAACAGAGGCGGAAGTAATGTTGCCGCAGCTATTGTGAACGCTGCATTTACGTTACCTGAAGCTTCAATTTATTTTAATTCTTAAATGATGAACAAATTTACTCCAGAAAATATTGAAACCCTCGAACAGATTATACTTGCACGTAGAGATGTTAGAGGAAATCGGTTTATAAATACGCCTATATCTAAAGAAGATTTAGATAAAATTCTATTTGCTGGAGTAAATGCGCCTTCTGTTGGATTTTCTCAACCATGGGAATTTGTTGTTATCAAAGATTTAGAAATCAGAAATAAAATTAAAGATAGTTTTTTTGAAGAAAATGAAAAAGCTAAAATTCTTTTTGAAGGAAAAAAAGCAGATGCTTATACACAATTAAAATTAGAAGGTATTGTAGAATCTGCATTAAATATTGCAGTTTTTTACAAACCAAGTCAGCATCCTGTTTTAGGACAAACTTCGATGAAAGAAGCAGGTGTTTATTCGGTGGTTTGTGCCATTCAAAATATGTGGTTGATGGCAAGGGCGTTAAATGTCGGTTTAGGTTGGGTGAGTATTTTAAATGAAAACAAAGTGAAAACTATTTTAAACGCGCCTGATGACAGACAATTAATCGGTTATTTGTGTTTAGGTCATGTAGATAAATTTTATGAAAATCCCGAATTAGAACGTTTAAAATGGGAAAAACGTAAAAATATTAACGATGTTGTTATTAAAGAATGTTATTCATAATATGAAAGAAAATCAGCAACATATCGATTTTTATTTGATTGGAATTAGCAATCATCCAACGCCAAAATTTAATGATGATGTCTTGATATTGATTCAAGAAGCAAGCGTTTTTTCTGGTGGAAAGCGTCATTATGAATTGGTAAAATCATACTTGCCAAAAAATCATACTTGGATTGAAATTTCAGGAAAAATGGATTTTCTTATCAATCAATATAAAAAAATTGATACGACTATTGTAGTTTTCGCTTCTGGAGATCCTTTTTTCTATGGATTCGGAAATACCTTACAACGTTTATTACCAAACGCAAAATTAAAAGCAACGCCTTATTTTAACAGTATTCAATTGTTATGTCATAAAACACAAACAAATTATAATGCTTTAAAATCGGTATCTGTTCACGGTAGAGATTGGTCAGCTTTAGATGAAGCTTTAATCAACAGAAATAAATTAATTGGCGTATTAACAGATGCTAAAAAAACACCTTGCGAAATTGCGAAACGCTTGTTACAATATGGTTTTGATAATTATTCAATAACCATTGGCGAAGCTTTAGATGGAAATGAAGAACATATTGAAACCCTTGATTTAGCAACTTGTACAAAAAAATTACATGACAATTTAAATTGTGTTTTATTAAAACAAACAACATCCAAAGAAAAACCTTTTGGAATTGCTAATGATGCTTTTATTCCTTTACCAAATCGGGCAAATATGATTACTAAAATGCCTATCCGATTAAGTACGATAAACGCTTTACAATTACAAAATAAAACAGTTTTTTGGGATATTGGAGCTTGCACAGGTTCGGTTGCTATTGAAGCAAAACAACAGTATCCACATTTAAAAATAGTCGCTTTTGAAAAACGAACTGTATGCGAAAATATTATTCAACAAAATACAGAACGCTTCTCTACCCCTGGGATTACTATTATTATTGATGATTTTTTCAACCTAAATCTTAAAGAATTTCCTGTTCCTGATGTTGTATTTATTGGCGGTCACGGAGGGAGATTAAAAGAATTGATTTATCTAATTCATCAATTAAATCCGAAAACTAGACTAGTAACTAATGCTGTAAAACAAAATAGCACCAATATATTTATAAAAGAGCTTACTACATTAAATTATACTATAAATACAAGTGTGATTCAAGTAAACGAACATAACAAAATTAGCATTCATTCAGCAGAAAAAATATAAATGAAAAAAATAGCCATTATAGCAGTTACTGAAAAAGGATTAGAAAAAGCCCTTATCATTCAGAAAGAATTTCCAAAATCATTGGTCATAACAACCTTACAATCTAGTAATGGGAATGTTTCGACTATTGCATCTATTTCAGACTATTTAACCGATAATTTTTCAAAGTTAGATGGTATTTGTTTTGTAACCGCATTAGGTATTTGTGTGCGATTAATTGCACCATATATTCAAGATAAAAATACCGACCCTGCAGTTATTTCTGTAGATGATTTAGGTTTAAATGTACAATCAGTATTGAGCGGACATAAAGGAGGAGCAAATGATTTCGCTTTAAAAGTTTCGGCTGTTTTAGGTGCAAATCCAATTATATCTACATCTAGCGATGTTCAAAATATTTGGGCTTTAGATACGCTTGGAAATCAATTTGACTGGCAAACAGAAAGTTCTTTATCAATAACTAAAACAATGGCGTTGTTTGTGAATAATAAACCAACCGCTTTACTTTTAGATATTAAAGATAAAGGAACACAGCATTTAGAAAAAACAGCACCTAATTTTGTAACTGTTTTTTATGATGAAAAAGAGATTGATTACACGCAATTTGAATTATTTATTGCTGTTAGTTACAAAATATACAAAGCAAAAATTCCTAGTTTATTTTTAATTCCAAAAGTACTTTCAGTTGGTTCGGGATGTTCTAAAGAATTAAATTTTACTATTTTTCAAAAAACATTCAAAACTAAATTAGCTAACGAAGGATTGCATTTTTCAGCAATCAAAAATTTTGGTTCTATTGATATTAAAGCAAATCAGCAAGCATATTTAGATTTTAGTGAAGTCAATAATATTCCTTTCAGTACGTTTACTTCGAATGAAATAAATACGATTTCAATACCAAATCCTAGTGAAATGGTACAATCTAAAATTGGTGTCGCAGGAGTTTCAGAATCTTGTGCAATGTTACTTTCTGGAAATAATGAGTTGCTTGTTGAAAAGCAAAAAATTCATATTGAAAATAGTGAGAAATTTACATTTTCTGTTTCTTTAGATGCGAAAGTTGTTCGTAAAACTGCTGTTGCTATTATTGGTGCAGGTCCTGGTGATTCATCATTAATTACCGTAAAAGGAAAGGAATATTTAGAAGCAGCTGATTGTGTTTTATATGCAGGAAGTTTAATTCCTGAAGAAATGACCAATTGGTGTAAACCTTCTGCTGTGGTTCGAAATTCTGCAATGATGACCTTGGAAGAACAAGTTTCATTAATGCAAGAACATTATAAAAAAGGAAATTCAATTGTGCGTTTACAATGTGGTGATCCTTCTTTATACGGAGCAATTCAAGAACAAATGACCATTTTTGACGAGTTAAATATGGAGTATTTTATTGTTCCTGGAATTTCTTCATTTAGTGCTGCCGCAGCGGTTTTAAAATCAGAATTTACCATTCCTGAAGTTGTACAATCTATTGTATTAACTCGTGGCGAAGGTAAAACACCAATGCCATCAAAAGAAAGTATTTCGGCATTTGCGGCTACTAATTCAACAATGTGTATCTTTTTAAGTGTAGGAATTGCTAAAAAAGTACAAGCACAATTATTAGAACATTTCAGTGCCGATACTCCTGTAGCCGTAATGTACAGAATCACTTGGAAAGATGAAGAAATTTATCAAGGAAAATTAGAAAACCTTGCCGAAATTGTAAAGAAAAGTAAAAAAACAAGAACAGTATTAATTGTTGTTGGTAGTGCAATTGGAGCTCGTAAAAACAGGTCGCAATTATACAATCCTGAATGGAAACATATTTTTAGAACTAACAAGAAATTTGTAGTTACTGAGTAATAACATTTAGTTTTAGACCTCACAGGTTTTAAATTTCATGTAAAAAAATAAAAATAGGAAATTGAATTTGTCAATTCGAGTGATTTTAATGACTAAAAGGAATTAAAATTGTATCGAGAATTTGAATTCTTTTATATTTATGAATTTTGATTTACTTTGAAGGTAAAAAAGTTCTCGATACAATTTTTTTAAAGGAAAAAAATCACTCGAACTGACAGTTTTGTCAAAAAAATTATTATTGAATAGAATTTAAACAGGTTATAAAAATAAATAAGATAAAAATGATACTTGTATTTGGAGGAACAACAGAAGGTAAAAAAGTAGCAACCTTGCTTCAAGAAAAACTGATGCCTTTTGTGTATTCAACAAAAACAAATATTTCTTTTAAAGAAACTCAAATTGCGAGTTACCGATATGGTGCTTTAAATGAAGAAGAATTAATAAATTATCTTATCAAAAATAATATTAGCATCATTATAAATGCCTCGCATCCTTTTGCTGAAATTTTACACAAAACTATTGCGAAAATTGCCAAAAATTTACAAATCCCTGTAATACGATTTGGGCGAGAACTGCTTTCTAAAACCATAAATTCATCAGTATTTTACGTAAATAATTATGATGATGCTTTAAGTTTATTATCATCAGAAAAAATAGTATTAGCCTTAACAGGTGTACAATCTATTAAAATATTAAAACCTTGGTGGTTAAAAAACACGACTTATTTTAGAATATTAAACAGACCAGCATCTTTAGCGATTGCTACTGAAAATAATTTCCCTGAAAATCAATTAATTTTAGAATTTCCTTCTGCCGATTTAGAGAAAGAAATTTCGATTATCAAAGAAAATAAAATTGATATCATTTTAACTAAAGAAACAGGAAACAGCGGTTTTTTACACACTAAAATTCAAGCAGCTTTAAAAACTGACACACAAATTATCATTATTAGACAACCCGAAATTCCGAAGTATTTTAAAGTAGTTTTTAATGAAACTGAGCTAATTAAAGAATTATCTACTCAAAAAAATTCAATACTATGAGTTTAAGAAAAGTACCGAAAGGACCTTTACGAGATGGATTTACAACAGGTACTTGTGCAACCGCTGCGGCAAAATCTGGGTTGATGGCAATTATTCATCAGAAAAAAAATGCTAGCGTAAAAGTTCATTTGCCGATTGATAAAATAATAGAAATCCCTATTCATCATTGTGAATTTACCCAAAACACCGCTAAATGTTCAATTATTAAAGATGCTGGAGATGATCCTGATGTTACAAATGGTGCTGAAATAGGTTGTGTTTTAAAATTAACTCAAAAAAAAGGTATTCAGTTTTTTGCGGGAGAAGGCGTTGGAACAGTCACTCTTAAAGGTTTAGAATTAGCAATTGGAGAAGCTGCAATTAATCCTGTTCCTAGAAAAATGATAAGCAGTGCAATTCAAAAATTGTTACATGATTACAATTTAGAATGTGGTGTTTCGGTTACTGTTTATGTTGTCGATGGAAAAAAATTAGCCAAGCGTACTCTTAATGAACGTGTTGGAATTATGAATGGATTATCTATTTTAGGAACAACAGGAATTGTAAAACCGTATTCATCATCATCATATATTGCAAGTATTGAGCAAGGAATTGATGTTGCTATAGCAAATAATATTTCCGAATTAGTAATTAATTCAGGCGCAAGAAGTGAAAAATTTTTATCTGATAAATTTAGTCATTTACCCGAATATGCTTTTATTCATTATGGAAACTGGATTGGTGAAACACTTACGAAAGTAAATCAATGTGCTATAAAAAAAGTTAGCATTGGAATTATGCTTGGAAAAGCAGTAAAATTAGCTGGCGGAATTACTGATACACATAGTTGTGTGTCTAGCTGGAACAAAGATTTTGTTGTTGAATTAGCACAACAAGTTGGTTTTTACGATGCTGATAAAATCAAAGAATTAAACATGGCTGGGCGATTAATTGAGTTGTTTGATTTTGAACAAAATTCACCATTTTTTCAATTGTTACTAGCGCATTGTTATCAACATACACATACAAAAATTAAAGAGGTAGACTTAAATATCTATCTTATTCATAAAGACGGAACACTTATTAAATACATTAAAAACACATTATAAAATGACAATAGTATCTTTGGTTAGACCTTTAATGGCAGGTATTTTACATTCTTTTGAGCCTGACCATGTAACAGCAGTTTCAGTTTTAGCTACCGAAAATGCTATCAATAAACAAAAAGTGAGTTTTAAAACTGTTTTTAAAGCATCACAATGGGCATTTGGACATTCTGTAACTTTATTACTTTTCGGAGGATTTGCACTGCTTTTTAAAAGTATGGCGACTTTATTTATACATGATATTTCTTTTTATGCCGAATTAGCCGTTGGTCCTATCATGATTTGGCTAGGAATTGTAGCTATCAAAAGAAATCATGAAATAAATGAAATGGTTAAAGATCATAAGAAAATTGAAGCTCACGAACACGACCTTTCTAATCCGATACATTTACACGGAACTAAAGGCGAAGAAATTGCTGTAAACCCAATGAATAAATCATTTTGGATTGGAATGTTACACGGTTTAGCAGGTACAGGTGGCGCACTAACTTCCGCATTAGTTTTAAGTAGCGATACCGTAAGTGAAGCAATTCTTATTCTTGCTGTAGAATCTTTAGGAATTATTGTAGCAATGGGTGTTTATAGTTATGTTTTAATTTATGTAATGAGTCGTTTTTTAGAACGAAACTTAGCTATTTTTAAATGGATGAACGGTGTTGCAGGAGTTGCATCGGCAATTATCGGACTTGTATGGTTGTATAATAGTATTTCGGCTTTATAATGGAAAATAAAAAACAACACCACTTCCCTTTTTCGGCAATAGTTGGACAAGATAATTTTAAGTTAGCCTTAATTTTAAATTTGGTCGATCCGCTTATTGGCGGCGTATTAGCCATCGGCGATAAAGGAACAGGAAAAACCACTTTAATACGTTCGTTAACTAGCCTAATGGAAAATCAACAAAAACACCCTTTTGTTAATTTACCTATTGGTGTTTCTGAAGATAGACTTCTTGGAAGTATCGATTTAGAGCAATTGATAAATGCTAAAAAAGAAGTTGTTAATCTCGGATTAATGGCACAAGCACATCAAGGTATTTTATATGTTGATGAAGTTAATTTATTACAAGATTATCTTACTGATATTTTATTAGATGCCGCTGCTTCTGGAAGTTATTTTTTAGAAAGAGAAGGAATTTCTCGTTCTTTTAAAAGTAGATTTTGCTTAGTCGGTTCTATGAATCCTGAAGAAGGAAGTTTAAGACCGCAACTAAAAGATCGTTTTGGTTTAAGTGTAAACGTTACAACTCCTACAGATATAAAAATCCGTCAAAAAATAATTAAACAACGTTTTTTGTTTGATGATTCACCTATCGCTTTTATCGATGCTTATAAAAATAAAGATGCTACAATCGCTAAACAAATAATCAAGGCAAAAGAGGTTTTATTATCGATAAAAATAACCGATGAAATTATAGAATATTGTAGTGAATTAGCTGTTTTACATCAAGTAGAAGGACTCCGTGCCGATATTTTATTAGTAAAAACTGCTAGAGCTTTTACGGCTTATCAAAATATTTCAGAAATCACTAAAAAAGACGTAGATACTATTGCCGATTTCGTGTTAAATCATCGAAGTTTAAATAATGATGCGCCTAATCAACAAAACCCGCCTGATAATTCACCTGAAAACAAAGACGAACAACCTCCTGAAAACCCTTCTGAAACAAACGTATCAAAAGAAGAAAAAGTAGCACTTTTAATTCCGAAGAATACATTTCAAAAGCAAAAAAACAGCACTAAAAACACCCAAGAAAATGGTGTTCATTCAGTTAAAAATTCAACAGGAAATATCACAATTACAGATACAAAAAAAACAGTTGGGCAGTATTTAGCAACCGATAAATTCGACTTAAAAACCAAACGAAAAAGTACACTTTTAAAACAGCATCATATTTTTTTAATCGATTCTAGCGGTTCTATGTTAAAAAATCAAATTATTGCGTATGCAAAAGGAAGCGTACATAAAATAGCCGAAAATTCTAAAAATCAAAATACACAATTTTCTATTATTTCGTTATTTGATGGAGATGCAGAATTAATTTTAAATCAAACTCCAATTTTAGCTGATGTTGAAATAGCGTTAAAAAATCTTAAAACAGGCGGAAAAACAAATTTAAGTGCAGGTTTTAAATTGATAAAAAGAAATTGTTCTAATATCGATTTTAATCATAATCTTCATATTATTACTGATGGAAAATTAAACGCAGAAAATAATTTAGAAGATACCGTATTATCTTTTCAAACTTATTGCAAAGGAATTGATAAAACACAAATTATTGATGCCGAAAAAGGAATTGTAAAAATTGGTGAAGCCAAAGAACTTGCAAACAGCATTAATGCTAATTATGAAATTTTAATTACTGAAAACCTATAAATTTTATTTTTTTGACCAAACAACTCATCATATCAGCACCAAGTAGTAATGCAGGTAAAACAACGCTTACCTTAGGATTATTACGTTTATTCAAACGAAAAAATTACGTTGTTCAACCTTTTAAAGTTGGTCCTGATTATATTGATCCTAAATTTCATCAATTGGCTTGTAACAAAGTTGGTGTAAATTTAGATTTATTTATGATGCCTCAAAATGACATAAATAACAACTTACATTTTTACGGAAAAGATGCAGAAATTAACTGTATTGAAGGTGTTATGGGCTTATTCGATGGCGCAAAAAAAGACAAAGGAAGTACCGCCGAAATGGCTAAAAAGTTAAAAACACCCGTTTTAATGGTGATTGATGCCAAAGCGGTTGCATATTCTGTTGCACCACTTATTCAAGGTTTTGTTAATTTTGATAAAGAAGTTCAAATAATGGGCGTTGTTTTTAATCGTGTTGGTTCTGAAAGACATTATACGATGTTAAAAGAAGCCTGTAATGATATTGGTGTACAGTGTTTTGGTTATTTATCAAACTTAAAAAACATCGAAATTCCTTCCAGGCATTTAGGTTTGAATATTCAAGAAATTGAAAAATTTGATACTGTTATCAATCAAATTGCCGATGAACTAGAAAAAACAATCGATTGGAAAGCTATTTTAAAAGCTTCCAAAGAAATTAAACAAGTAAGTGTTTCATCAGAAAAAATAATTCAGCCTAAAAAAATAAAATTTGCAGTAGCTAAAGATGAAGCTTTTAATTTTATTTATCCTCAAAGTATTTCGGCGATGGAAGTATTAGGAACTGTTGAATTTTTCAGTCCTATAAAAGATGCTGAAATTCCTGATTGCGATTTTATATATTTTGCTGGAGGTTATCCTGAATCGTATTTAAAAGAATTATCTTCTAATACAAAAATGCTTGCTAGTATTAAAAAATTCGCAGAAAATAACGGGCAAATTTATGCAGAATGTGGCGGAATGATGTACTTAGGAAAAACGATTATATCAGAAAATAATACCGCTTTTAAAATGGTAGGAATTTTTGATTTTGATGCAACAATTGCTGATAAAAAATTGCATTTAGGATATCGAACTTCTAAACTTAATAATCATATTTTTAAAGGACACGAATTTCATTATTCGAGCTTAATAAATGATACTGAAATACCTATCAACGCAACAATTACAAATGCTAGAGATGGTAACACAACGACTAAAATTTATAAAAAAAATAAAGTAATGGCTTCTTATGTGCATCATTATTTTGGTACATCAGAAATACTTTTACAATTGATTAACGAAATAAATAATACTATATGAAAATTTACACAAGAAAAGGAGACAAAGGTACAACTGGCGTTTTTGGAGGAAAAAGAGAGTTTAAAAACTCAGCAAGAATTGAATGTATCGGAACTTTAGACGAAGTAAATTCTACCATAGGATTGATGCGTTCTAAATTAGGAAACGACCACGAATGGCAACCAAATTTACACCGTATTCAAAAAGATATGATGAATATGATGTCGCATTTAGCACGTCCGTCAGATTCTAAAAAAATAAATCCAAATCCTGAACCTAAAGATGGTGCTGATTTCTGTGAAGTTTGGATGGATGAAATGGAAGAAAATATCAGTTCTCCTTCTGATTATTTTTTATTGCCTGGAGGAAATGAAATATCGGCACTTTGTCACGTTTGTAGAACACAAATGAGAAGAGGTGAACGACAATTAGTTACCTTAATGCAAGAAGATCCTGAATGTGTACATGATTATATTATGAGTTATGTAAACAGAATGTCTGATTTATTTTTCACCATGGCAAGAGCCGAAATGGACAAACACGGTGTTGCTGAAGAAAAATGGAATCTATTTTTATACAAAAGAAAGAAGAAAGCAGCGACTAAATAATACATTAAAAAACTCATCAAACAAAATTTTAAAAAATGAATAAGAAAATACCGATTACCATCGTTACAGGATTTTTAGGCGTAGGAAAAACAACCTTAGTGCATAATATGTTAAAAAATGCCAATGGAAAACGCATCGCTGTTTTAGTCAATGAATTTGGTGAAGTTGATGTAGATGGACAATTAATTGCATCATCAGAATGTGATGATGATGGTTGTAACTTAATTCAATTACCTAACGGATGTATCTGTTGTACGGTTCAAGAAGAATTTTTACCATCTATGTTACAATTACTAGAACGTAAAGATGAAATTGACCATATTGTTATTGAAACATCAGGTTTATCAATGCCTAAACCTTTAGTAAAAGCCGTAAACTGGCCAGACTTAAAACCTCATATTACTATTGATGCAGTTATTACTGTAGTTGATGCTGTAGGAATTGCAACTGGCGAAATCTGCGATAGAGAACGTGTACAAAAACAACGTTTAGCAGATGATTCTTTAGATCATGAAACACCTATTGAAGAATTATTTTTAGATCAATTATCTTGTGCCGATTTAGTTTTAGTTAGTAAAAGAGATTTAATTGATGATGAAAAATTTGAAGAAGTTACTAAAGTAATTATAGATAAAGCAAGACCAAATACTAAAATTGTTCCTGTTATAAATGGTGAATTAGATAATGCCTTATTATTAGGTGTCGGAGCTTCTGCCGAAGATGATTTAGAGAATCGTCATTCTATTCATGAAGAGCATCATAAATCTGGAAATCATCATCACCATAACGATGATATTAAAACAATTTTATTAGAATATTCTGAAACTGCTGATATTAAAGCTTTAGTAAAAGATTTAAAAGTACTTACAGAACAACACGAAATTTATAGAATTAAAGGTTTTGTAAATATTCCGAACAAGCCAATGCGTATGGTTTTACAAGGTGTAGGTTCTCGTTTCGATTATTATTTTGAAAGACTTTGGGGTGATAATGAAGAACGAAAAACAAGTTTAGTTGTTATTGGTAAAAATATTGAACTAACTAAAAATAACGAAGTGATTACTCATATTCATAGTCACGGACATTCTCACGCACATTAACAGATGACAAATATTTTCACAACAAAAAAACTAGAGAAAATAATCCATAAAAAAATTGAAGACAAGGCTTTAATTTATGAAAATGACCTTGGAAGTTGGAATGCTAATGTTTTTTATATTGCTAAAAAAAAGTGTATTCTTTTTGTTAATTCTAAGACTTTTTTTTCAGTAATAATTCCTCGTTTCTCTGTGAAAGATATTAATAATCTTGATACATTATTTATTGACAATTTACATCAGCAATTATTATTTGAAAAAATAGCGATTGATTATGAAGTAATCTCTTCAAAAATTGGTAAAATAGCATTTAATTCAACAAATAATAACAGAAAAAGTATTGGTATTCTTAATTATAATATTGATAAGCTAAATTATTTTAAATATGAATATTCTATTTTTAATTCTTCTGTAATCAGAGAAATGACAAATAAATTAAACAAAACCCCTTTTAAACAATTAGGTTGGAAAAACCCATCTAAAGAAATGATTTCTTTATTAAATAACAATATCTAATTGTAATCTGTCTAAAAAAACTAAAACTGTGCATTTAATTTCTACCATACCAGGAGGCTGGAATCCTAACGATGAAGGAGTCTTTTACATCGATCAATCTCCAGGAGATATTATTTTTTTATCTTCCGCAGATTCCGATTTATTTATGATGAATAATGCCTACAAATTAATACATAATTCTGTAGAAAAAACACCTTCTTTTAGGTTTGCCAATCTTAGTTATTTTAAGCAAGAATTAACAATTGACACCTATGTTGATGAAGTAATTTCAACTGCAAAAATTGTGGTACTTAAACTTTTAGGCGGAAAAGCATATTACAATTATTTATGTGAAGCTGTAACTGAATGTTGTGAAGAAAATAATATTCAGTTACTGTTTTTACCTGGTGATAACAAACCCGATTTAGAGTTGATGCAATCGTCAAATATTCCGTTAAAAGATGTGGATATTATTTGGAAATATATTCAATCTGGTGGTATTGAAAATTGTCAATCGGCATTACAATTAATTAGCAATCGAATTACCGATACAAAAGTAATTCCGAATGCTATTAAAACGATTCCTGATTTATTTTTATATCATCCTAAAGAAGGAATTTACAATACGAAATTACCTAACACATCAAAAAAGCAAGCCGTCATTTTTGGTTATAGAAGTTATTATTTATCTAATAATTTAGCGCCTATTCATAGTATTATTGATGCCTTAGAATCTGAAGGTATTTCAGCTGTAACCTTAATGGCCGCGGGATATCGTGAGCAAGATATTCAACAACAAATTTTTGACTTATTAAAATTACATCACATAGAAAAACCTCAGATTATTATCAATACGACAGGGTTTAGTGTGCAAGGATTTCATGATACCACACAAAGTTTGTTTGATGTTTTTAACGTTCCTGTTATTCAGGCAATCATGGGAAGTTGTAATAAAGAAAGTTGGTTAGAAGGTGATTTTGGCTTACCTCCTACTGATATTGCCATGAATATAGCCCTACCTGAGGTGGATGGAAAAATTATATCAAAAGTTATTTCCTTTAAAGAATCCATAGAAAAAGATGTTTTAACAGATTCGGAAGTAGTTTCTTATGTACCACATATTGAAGGTTGTGAATTTGTTGCAAAAATGGCAAAAGCATGGATAAATCTTCAAAACAAAGAAAATTCAGAGAAAAAAATTGCCTTAGTTTTACCTAATTACCCGAATAAAAATAGTCGTTTGGCAAATGGTGTTGGTTTAGATACCCCGCAAAGTACCTTACAGATATTAGCCCAATTATCCGAAGAAAATTACAGCTTATCAGATGATTTTCCTACAACAACAAATCAACTTATAGATAAATTAACAAATGCTGTAACCAACGATTTAGAAACAATAAATAGCTTAAACGAACGAAAAACTATAAAATTAGATGCCACTATTTTTTATAAATACTATAATCAATTATCCGTAGAACTTCGCGAAAAAGTAGAAAAACAATGGGGAAATCCTGAAAAATCGCCCAATTATCAAAACGGTTATTTTTTAATTCCTGGATTTCTTTCTGATAATATATTTGTTAGTATTCAACCCAGTAGAGGTTATAATTTAGATTTACAAGCCAGTTATCATTCTCCCGATTTACCGCCACCACCTGCTTATTTAGCGTATTATATTTGGTTGCAACACAGCTTTAATGCTGATGCTTTAGTGCATATTGGTAAACATGGAAATTTAGAATGGCTTCCTGGTAAAAGTGTGGCTTTAAGTAAAGAAACTTGTTTTCCTGCTGCAATTTTAGGAGCAATTCCTCATTTTTATCCTTTTATTATTAATGATCCTGGCGAAGGAACTCAAGCCAAAAGAAGAAATCAAGCGATTATATTAGACCATTTAATTCCGCCAATGACACGGGCTGAAAATTATGGCGATTTACTAAAACTAGAACTTTTAATTGATGAATTTTATGAATCGGCTTTAGTCGATAGAAAACGTGCTTCGCTGATTAAAACTAAAATTGAAAACTTAGTAAACGAAACGCATCTTAAATCAGATTTAAATCAAGATGGAAAAGATATTGATGCCTTATTAGAAGTTATTGACGGTTATTTATGTGAATTAAAGGAATCTCAAATTAGAGGTGGTTTACATATTTTAGGAAAATTACCAAGACAAGAAAAATTAGTTGATTTAATTGTTGCCTTACATCGTTTACCACAAGCAAATTTAAAAGGAATTACACAATGTTTATCCGAGGATTTACAACTTAATTTTGATCCTATAAATGTTGTTTATTCTGATATTTTTGACAAAGAAATTTTTGGAATTCATTGTCGAACTTTCGGGCAAGCTGTCGAATTATTAGAAAATAAAGCTAAAAATATCATCAATAATTTATTAAATAACAAAGAAATTGAAAATATTGGTGATTATACACAACAAATAATAAGCTATATAAAACAACATACAGTACCTGTTTTATACAAAACAAGTAATGAAATTACACATTTAATAAAAGGCTTAAACGGACAATATATTCCTGCGGGAGGTTCTGGTGCGCCAACAAGAGGACGCATCGATATTTTACCTACGGGAAGAAATTTTTACTCTGTTGATGTGCGAACTGTTCCGTCTGAAACTGCGTATCAAATAGGGCAAAAAAGTGCGCAAAATATTATTGATCGCTATTTACAAGAAAATGGAGAATATCCTACTTCTATCGGTTTATCGGTTTGGGGAACTTCTACCATGCGAACTAGTGGCGATGATATTGCGCAAGCCTTGGCTTTAATTGGCGTAAAACCCGTTTGGCAAGGAAGTAACCGAAGAGTTAAAGATTTTAAAGTGCTTTCTACTTTAGAATTAAAAAGACCTAGAGTTGATGTAATGTTGCGTATTTCTGGTTTTTTTAGAGATGCTTTTCCTGATTTAATTTCACTGTTTAATGCTGCTATTGAAAAAGTAGCTTTTTTGGATGAAACTGCAGAACAAAATCCTATAAAAAAGCGTTTTGATGAAGAAAAACAACAATGGAAACAAGAAGGTTTAGATGAAAAACAAGCCAATGAAAGAGCTTTATATCGAGTTTTTGGTTCGAAACCAGGAGCTTACGGAGCGGGTTTACAAGGTTTAATTGATGGTAAAAACTGGACTACTTCGGATGATTTAGCAAATGCTTATATTAATTGGAGTGGTTACGCATATCATGGGAAAAATAACAGTGGAAAATCGGCACATGAAACCTTTAAAAAACGATTATCAAATATTGAAGTTGTCATGCAAAATCAAGATAATAGAGAACATGATATTTTAGACTCTGATGATTATTATCAGTTTCAAGGAGGAATGACGGTAGCTGTAAATACCATAAAAGGAGAACAACCTGAAACTTATTTTGGTGATAATTCTCGCCCTGATAATCCGAAGGTAAAATCTTTAAAAGAAGAATTATTAAAAGTTTTTCGCTCACGAGTTGTCAACCCTAAATGGATGCAAGGTATGCAAGAACACGGCTATAAAGGTGCTTTTGAAATGGCGGCAACTATGGATTATTTATTTGCTTATGATGCTACAACTAATTTAATTGAAGATTTTATGTACGAACAAATTACAGAAAAATATTTGTTTGATGATAATAATAAAGCTTTTATTGAAGAGCATAATCCTTGGGCTTTAAAAGATATGTCGGAACGTATGTTAGAAGCAATTCAAAGAGGTTTATGGGAAAATCCATCCGAAGAAACCATAGAAGAGTTAAAAGATATTTATAAAAAATCAGACGCTATAACGGAGTAAATTATTTTTAAAAATAGTAGAAAACAAGAATCCATCAACCTGAATTTAGTTCAGGTTCGCATTCTGATTTGCCGCAGTTCTCTTGTTCATGTGATGCTGAAATAAATTTAGCATGACGGTAGTGTAGTAAATAAAAAAATCCGTTGAATTTAAAATTCAACGGATTTTTTATATGTATTCTATTTAGTTTAAAAAACTATGCTAAAACGTTTTTTAATACTGTTGCAACCATTTCTCCAATTTTAGCTGGAGATTCTACAACGTGTACACCATTTTCAGCTAAAATTTTCATTTTTGCTTGAGCTGTATCATCATCACCTCCAACAATTGCACCTGCATGTCCCATTGTTCTACCAGCTGGTGCAGTTTGACCTGCGATAAAACCAATAACTGGTTTACGGTTACCATCTGCTTTAATCCAACGAGCAGCTTCAGCTTCTAAGTTACCACCAATTTCACCAATCATAACGATTGCTTCTGTTTCATCATCATTCATTAATAACTCAACAGCTTCTTTTGTTGTAGTTCCAATAATTGGATCTCCACCAATACCGATTGCAGTTGTAATTCCGTAACCTTGTTTTACAACTTGGTCAGCAGCTTCGTAAGTTAAAGTTCCTGATTTAGAAACGATTCCAACTTTTCCTTTTTTGAAGATAAAACCTGGCATAATACCAACTTTAGCTTCATCTGGAGTAATTACCCCTGGACAGTTAGGACCTACTAAAGTACATCCTTCTAATTGATCGATATAAGACTTTACTTTTACCATATCAGCTGTAGGAATTCCTTCGGTAATACAAATGATTACTTTAATTCCTGCTTCAGCAGATTCCATAATAGCATCAGCAGCAAATGCTGGTGGTACAAAAATAATAGAAGTATCTGCTCCTACTTTTTGTACAGCTTCGTCAACCGTATTAAAAACTGGTTTACCTATGTGCTCTTGTCCTCCTTTACCTGGTGTTACACCTCCTACGACGTTTGTTCCGTAATCGATCATTTGACCAGCGTGAAAAGTACCTTCACTTCCTGTAAAACCTTGAACTATAATTTTTGAATCTTTATTTACTAAAACACTCATGGTATATTTTTATTTTATTTAAGCTTTACAAAAATAGTTTTTTGTAATTGATTTGTGAAACTTTTATTTCTTTTTTTGTTCTTTTAAAAAGCGTTTTATTTCTGCTAATTCTTTTAGCTTACTTCTCGATTCTGAAACAGGTGTTCCAAAATACGATTTACCGCCTTCTACTGATTTCGTAACACCTGTTTGACCAAGTATTACAGCACCTTTACCTATTGTAATTCCGCTGTTTGTACCTACTTGCCCCCAAATAGTTACCTCATCTTCAATAATAACACAACCTGCAATACCTGTTTGAGATGCGATTAAACATTTTTTACCAATAACAGTATCATGCCCTACATGAACCTGATTATCTATTTTTGTACCAGCTCCAATAGTTGTATTTCCTGTTACACCTTTATCTATTGTACAAGAAGCTCCTAAATCTACATTATCTTCTAAAATAACTTTTCCTCCTGATAATAATTTATCAAAACCTTCTGGTCTATTTTTGTAATAAAAAGCATCAGCTCCTAAAACAGTATTTGCATGAATTGTAACGTTATTACCTATAACTGCGTTACTGTAAATGGTAACATTAGGATGAATAACACAATTTTTTCCAATAATTACATTATCACCAATAAAAACATTTGGCTGAATAACAGTTCCTTCTCCAATAATAGCACTTTCTGCAATACTTTGTTTAGATGCTATAAATGGATTAAAATTTTTGGTTATTTTATTAAAATCTCTAAATGGATCATCAGAAATTAATAATGTTTTTCCTACTGGGCAATCAACTTTTTTATTGATTAAAACTGTTGTTGCCTTAGAATTTAATGCTTTATCGTAATATTTAGGATGGTCAACAAAAACAATATCGCCATCTTCTACTACGTGAATTTCATTAATTCCTTTTACAGGAAAATTTTCATCACCCACAAATTCTACTTCTAATAAAGTAGCTATTTGCTTTAAAGTTTGTATGTTTTTAAATTTCATTCTAAAAAAGAAATTCCCACCGAAGTGGGAATAAATTTATGCTTTAACACGTTCTTGATACGTTCCTTTTGTAGTTTCTACCTTAATTTTATCGCCTTCGTTGATAAATAAAGGTACATTTACAATTGCACCAGATTCAACAGTTGCTGGTTTTGTAGCATTTGTAGCCGTATTTCCTTTTACACCTGGCTCTGTATGGGTAACCTCTAAAATTACACTTGCTGGCATATCTACTGATAACGGCATTTCATCTTCAGAATTGATAATAATAGTAACTACCTCTCCTTCTTTCATTAATTCAGGTGCATCTAAAGCACTTTTTTCTAAAGTAATTTGAGAATAATCTTCTTGATTCATAAAGTGATATGTTTCACCTTCTTTATATAAATATTGAAATTTATGCGTTTCAACTCTAACGTCATCAAGTTTTCTTCCTGAAGGAAAGGTATTGTCAACAACCTTACCGTTTGTTACACTTTTTAATTTTGTTCTTACAAATGCTGGTCCTTTTCCTGGTTTTACATGTAAAAATTCAATTATTTTATAAATATCGTTGTTGTATCTGATACATAATCCGTTCTTAATATCTGATGTTGTAGCCATTGTGTAATGTATTAATATAAACTGCTAATTACAGTTTAATTTTTATAATTAATTTGATTTAAAATATCCTTTCATAATTCCACGGTGCGAGTTTTTTATAAATTGAATAATTTCATCGCGTTCTGAAGTTGCCTCCATTTCAGCTTCTATAATGTCAATCGCTTGTGAATTATTAAAGTTTTGTTGAAATAAAATTCTAAATATATCTTGAATTTCTCTAATTTTTTCGATAGAATATCCTCTTCTGCGTAAACCGACAGAATTTATTCCTACATATGATAACGGCTCACGAGCTGCTTTTACATAAGGAGGTACATCTTTACGAACTAAAGAACCACCTGTTACAAATGCGTGATTTCCTATTGATGCAAATTGATGCACGGCAACCATACCTGCTAACACCACGTTACTTCCAACGGTTACATGCCCTGCTAAGGTAGTATTGTTTGAAAAAATACAGTTTTCACCAACGAAACAATCGTGTGCAACATGACAATATGCCATTATTAAACAATTGTCACCAATTACGGTTTTCATTCTATCTGAAGTACCTCTATTAATGGTAACACATTCTCTAATTGTTACATTATCACCAATTACAACGGTTGTTTCCTCATCATTAAACTTTAAATCTTGAGGAATTGCAGATATTACAGCGCCTGGGAAAATTCTACAATTTTTACCTATACGAGCTCCTTCCATGATAGTAACATTTGAACCGATCCATGTTCCTGAGCCAATTTCGACATTAGAATGTATAGTGGTAAATGGTTCTATTACTACATTTCTAGCAATTTTTGCTTGCGGATGTACGTATGCTAGTGGTTGATTCATAAAATTATTGTTTTTTTGCTATTTGTGCCATTAATTCAGCTTCTACAACGACTTTATTATTTGCGTATCCAAAAGCTTTCATATGACAAATACCTCTTCTTATCGGAGTTATTAATTCACATTTAAATGTTAAAGTATCTCCTGGAAGTACTTTTTGTTTGAATTTAACTTTATCCATTTTCATGAAATAGGTTAAATAATTTTCAGGATCTGGTACAGTATTTAGTACTAAAACACCACCACATTGTGCCATTGCTTCTACTTGTAAAACACCTGGCATTACAGGTGCTTCTGGAAAATGTCCTGTAAAAAAAGGTTCATTCATGGTAACATTTTTCATCCCTACTACGTGCGTGTCTGATAGCTCTAAAATACGGTCTATCAATAAAAATGGCGGTCTGTGAGGTAAAATATCCATTATTTGATGAATATCCATTAATGGAGGGCTATTTAAATCATATTGAGGAACATTATTACGTTTCTCTAATTTAATAATTTTTGCTAATTTTTTGGCAAACATTGTATTTACCAAATGTCCAGGTTTATTAGCAATAATTCTACCTTTTATACGTGTACCAACTAAGGCTAAATCACCAATTACATCTAATAATTTATGACGTGCAGCTTCGTTTTCCCAATGTAATTTTAGGTTATCTAAAATTCCGTTAGATTGTATTTTTATATCTTCTTTATTAAAAGCTTTTTTTAATTTATCGGTTGTACTATCTGATAATTCTTTATCAACATATACAATAGCGTTGTTTAAATCGCCTCCTTTAATTAAGTTATTATCCAATAACATTTCAATTTCATGTAAAAAACTAAACGTTCTTGCTTCTGAAATTTCTTGTTTAAAATCGGTAATTTTATTTAATGTAGCATTTTGAGTTCCTAATACTTTAGTATCAAAATCTACCATTGTAGTTACCTGATACTCATCGGCAGGCATTAAAATTATTTCACTTCCTGTTTCCTGGTCTTTATAGCTTATAATTTCTTTAACTACATATTCTTCTACTTCGGCATCTTGTGCTACAATAATAGCTTCCTCTAATGCTTTTACAAAATATTTTGAAGACCCATCCATAATTGGAAGTTCAGAAGCATTCAATTCGATAATTAAATTATCTATTTCTAAACCAATCACGGCAGCTAAAACATGCTCTGGAGTTTGAATTTTTACGCCTTTACATTCTAAATTTGTTCCTCTTTGTGTGTCGGTTACAAATTCTGCTTTTGCCTGAATTGTTGGAGCACCTTCTAAATCTACTCTTGTAAAAGAGAATCCATGATTTACTGGAGCAGGTTTTAAAACCATTGTTACTTCATTTCCTGTATGCAGTCCTACACCAGTTAATGTAATTTCGTTCTGTATTGTTTTTTGTTGCTTACTCATTTTTTATTTTTTGAGCATTTAACTCTTTTTCTATTTTATCTATTTTTGATGCTAATTTTGGTAAATTTTTAAAATGAACGTATGATTTATTGTAGGCATTATAACCAAAAGCAGGAGTTCCCTGTACTACGTCTTTATCTTTTAAGCTTTTACCAATTCCTGACTTAGCTTGTATTTGTACATTATTACCAATAGTAATATGTCCTACAATACCAACTTGACCACCAATCATACAATTTTCACCAATTTTTGCAGAACCTGCAATACCTGTTTGCGAAGCAATTACGGTGTTTTCACCAATTTCAACATTATGAGCAACCTGTATTTGATTGTCTAACTTTACTCCCTTACGTATAATTGTTGATCCTAAAGTAGCTCTATCAATAGTAGTATTAGCGCCAATATCAACATTATCTTCTATAATAACATTTCCTATTTGAGGAACTGCTTTATATTCGCCTGTTTCCGTAGGTGCAAAACCAAAACCATCAGAACCAATAACACAGCCTGAATGAATTTTACAATTCCTACCTATTTGGGTTTCTGAGTAAATTTTTACACCAGCAAAAATAGTGGTGTTATCGCTAATTTTAACATTGTCGCCGATAGATGAATTTGGGTAAATTTTCACATTATCACCCAAAACAACATTTTCACCAATATATGTAAAAGCACCGATATATTCTTGCTTACCTATAGATGCTGAACTAGCTATAAAATGAGGGTTTTCACGCCCTTGTTTATTGTTTTTTACTTCATTATAAAATTCTAATAATTTAGAAAATGACGCATAAGCATCCGTTACTTTTATTAACGTTGCTTCTATATTTTTTTCTGGCTCAAAAGACTTATTTACAATTACTACAGATGCTTTTGTAGAATATATATAAGCGTTATATTTAGAATTAGACAAAAAACTTAACGCCCCTGTTGTACCTTCTTCTATTTTAGATAATTTAGAAACTTCTGCATTGGCATTACCAACTATTTCTCCCTCTAAAATGTCTGCTATTTGTTTTGCTGTAAATTTCATTGAATGCAAAAGTAATTATTTTTGTTTAATTACCTCTTATTAGACGTCTTTAACAATTAAACTAATTGTGTTTTTTTAGGATAACACACATAATATTTAACAACTGGCTTGGTTAAAGCTTTCAAGTTTAATTGATCAGAAGCTTTAGCGATATCTTTAAGTTTGCCTTTTTTTGTATAAATTTTAATTGGGTTTTTAGTAATATACGCCTGATGTTTAATCTTATTCGATAATACAAAATAATTTAAGTCAGCTATTTTTATATCGGTGTTTTCTAAAACTTTTTTATGAATTTTAGCAATATAATCATCATCAAAAGGCTCTTTCTGAATTTCTATTTTTAATAAATTTCTACGGATAATCATTTTTGCTAAACAAGAAAGTACAAAATCGTTGTGATGTACCCATTCTTTTATTGCCGACATTACATCATAATCATCTAATTCTGCGAATATCTCTAAAGTATCTTTTGTAAAATTAATTTGCGTAATTGGATTGTATAAAAAATGATTTAAGGCTTTTCCTGCAGGTAAATCAATGCCTTTACTAGCAAGTTCTTTGGCTCTTTTTAATACATTTACCAGCGTGTTTTCAACGACCAAACCTGTTTTATGCAAATACACTTGCCAATACATTAAACGACGAGCAATAATAAATTGTTCTACCGAATAAATCCCTTTTTCTTCAATTACTAATTGGTCTTTTACCACGTTCATCATGGCTATTAACCTGTCAGACGAAATATTTCCTTCAGTTACTCCTGTGTAAAAACTATCTCTTTTTAAATAATCTAACCGATCAATATCTAATTGACTCGATATTAATTGATATAAAAATTTTCGAGGATATTTTCCTTCAAAAATTTGAATAGCCAAACTCAGCTTGCCATCAAACTCATCATTTAAGGCTTTCATAAATTTCAATGAAATTTCCTCGTGTGAAACACCACTAACAATACTATGTTCTAAAGCATGCGAAAAAGCCCCATGACCAATATCATGCAATAAAATAGCTACATATAAGGCATTTGCTTCATCATCAGAAATAACAACTTCTTTATTTCTTAAAACATGCACTGCTTTTTGCATTAGGTGCATGCAACCAATTGCATGATGAAAACGGGTATGATTTGCTCCAGGATACACCATATTAGACAAGCCCATTTGAGAAACCCTTCTTAAACGTTGAAAATAAGGATGCTCAATAATATCAAATATTAAAGAATTTGGGATGGTTATAAACCCATAAATAGGGTCGTTTATAATTTTTAATTTATTCGGTTTTCTGTTTTTCAAAATCTATAAATACTTCAATTTCTAACAAAATAATCATATTTAATCAACAAAACCAAATAAATAAAGGCTTTATTAACTTATTTTTAGCTATTACAAATACAACAAATACGTTTTAAAACGTTATTTTTAAATATTACTTTAAAAGTAAATTCAAAATTATATGAAAAACATAGAAATCCTTTGGGTTGATGATGAAATCGATTTATTAAAGCCACATATTTTATTTTTAGAAAAAAAAAATTACTCCGTAACAACCGCTACAAATGGTGCTGATGCTATTGATTTAGTAGATGAAAACAATTTTGATATTGTTTTTTTAGATGAAAACATGCCAGGAATAACAGGCTTAGAAACTTTGGCATTGATTAAACAAAAAAACGCCAATCTTCCGGTGGTAATGATTACCAAAAGTGAAGAAGAAACCATAATGGAAGAAGCTATTGGTTCTAAAATTGCCGATTATTTAATAAAACCCGTTAATCCGAACCAAATATTATTAAGTTTAAAAAAAAATTTAGATAATTCTCGATTAATTTCGGAAAAAACAACGGCTAGTTATCAACAAGAATTTAGAAAAATTTCTATGGATTTAGCCATGGTGAATTCACATGAAGAATGGATTGAACTATACAAAAAACTAATACACTGGGAGTTAGAACTAGAAAACATTAATGATATAGGGATGCTTTCTATTTTAGAATCTCAAAAATCAGAAGCAAATTCACAGTTTTTTAAATTTATCAAAAAAAATTACCAAGAATGGCTTACTAGTTACGATAAACCAACATTTTCACATACCTTATTTAAAGATTTTATTGTGCCTGAACTTCCTAAAAAAGAAAATGAAAAAGGGGTATTATTCGTTGTTTTAGATAATTTAAGGTATGATCAATATCGTGTTTTAGAACCTTTTATAAATACCTATTATAAAAAAGAAGAAGAGCATTCCTATTACAGTATTTTACCTACAGCTACACAATATGCTCGTAACGCCATTTTCGCTGGATTAATGCCCTTAGAAATGGAAAAAAAACATCCTAATTTGTGGAAAAATGATACCGATGAAGGTGGAAAGAATTTATACGAAGCTGATTTTTTAGAAGCACAGATAAAAAGGTTAAATTTAAATATTAAACACGAATATTATAAAATTGTATCGCTTAAAAGCGGAAAAGAATTAGCAGACAATTACAACGGTACAAAGCAAAACGATTTAACGGTTATTGTATATAATTTTGTTGATATGTTATCGCATGCTAAAACAGAAATGGAAGTTATAAAAGAATTGGCGGGTGATGACAAAGCCTACCGATCATTAACTGTTAGCTGGTTTAAAAATTCGCCTTTGTATGAAATTATTAAAAAGGCCAAAAAATTAGGGCAGAAATTAATTATAACAACCGATCACGGAACAATTAATGCCAAAAACTCTACAAAAGTTGTTGGTGATAAAAATATCAGTTCAAATTTGCGTTATAAAACAGGAAGAAGCTTAACCTATGAAAATAAAGATGTATTTGCGGTTCAAAACCCTAAAGACATTTTTTTACCAAGCGTAGCCATAAATAGCCCGTTTATTTTTGCCAAAGAAGACTTGTTTTTTGCTTATCCGAACAACTACAATCACTTTGTGAAGTACTTTAAAAACACCTATCAACACGGAGGAATATCATTAGAAGAAGTGATTATACCCTGTGCGATTTATAGCCCTAAATAATACTACAACTAGCCTTAAAACAAATTTAATAAAACGAAACACTTTTAATTTGTAGAAATTTAGTAAAGATGCCTAGCCCCGATTGAAGCTTTGTTTGAGCTCCTTTTTTTGATTTTTCTTCAAAAAAAGAGCGAGTGCGGAAAGCGGGAAATTGCTTCAAATTATTTTTCTACAAATTTTAAAACTTGAGTAACAATAGTATTTAACTCTTCATTATTTTTGCAACTATGAACAAAAATTACGCTTTAAACGAACTAGCTCAAATAGCCGAAGAAATTATTAAAAACGTACCGCATAAAGTTTTGCTTTTTGATGGCGATATGGGTGTTGGCAAAACTACTTTAATAAAAGAAATATGTGAGAAATTAGGTGTTAATGACGTTGCTCATTCACCCACTTTTTCATTAGTAAACGAATACCAAACAAAAAATAACGATACAGTATATCATTTTGATTTTTACCGTATTGAACAAGAAGAAGAGGCCTACGACATGGGTATTGAAGAGTATTTATACAGTAATGATTGGTGTTTAATTGAATGGCCTGAAAACGTTAAAAATTTACTACCTTTAGATGCTGTTACTATTAAAATTAATCTTTTAGAAAATGGACAACGCAATATTCAATTAAAAACTAACAAACTATAATGAGCCTTATATCCCCTTTTACCAAAGCGCAATTAATGCCACAACCTGAAATGCTTGAAATAAAAAAGCAGAAAGGGGAACTATTTATAGGAGTACCTAAAGAAACGCATTTTGAAGAGAAACGCATTTGCCTAACCCCTGATGCTGTTGCCGCTTTGGTTTGTCAAGGACACCGAGTTGTAATTGAAACTGGAGCTGGCGATGGCGCTAATTATAGTGACCATTTATATGCTGAAGCAGGCGCAAAAATTTCCTATAATATTAAAGAAGCTTTTTCATGTGCCATTGTTTTAAAAGTAGCACCTCCTTCTTTAGATGAAATAAAAATGTTACATCCGCAAGCTATTTTAATTTCTACATTACAATTAAAAACACGCACTAAAAAATATTTTGAAGCACTCTCTAAAAAACGAATTACTGCCATCGCTTTTGATTATATGAAAGATGAGCAAGGATTACACCCTATTTTAAAATCGTTAAGTGAAATTGCAGGAATTGCTTCTATTCATATTGCTGCCGAATTAATGACAACATCTAACGGTGGAAATGGACTTTTATTAGGAAATATAAGTGGTGTTCCTCCTACAAATGTTGTTATTTTAGGAGCAGGTACTGTTGGTGAATTTGCTACCAAATCGGCAATTGGTTTAGGTGCTCGAATAAAAGTTTTTGATAATTCAATTAGTAAACTTAGACATTTACAACACAGCGTACAATCGCCTATTTATACCTCAACAATTCAGCCTAAAAGCTTACAAAAAGCTTTAATGCGTTGCGATGTAGTGATTGCAGCTCTTAGAGGAAAAGACCGATCGCCTATTATTGCTACAGAAAATATGGTTAAAAAAATGAAAGACGGTGCCGTTATTGTCGATGTAAGTATTGATCGTGGAGGATGTTTTGAAACCTCAAAAATAACCACACATAGCAAGCCAACCTTTACAAAGCATGGCGTAATTCATTATTGTGTACCTAATATTCCTTCAAGATATGCCCGAACAGCCTCGGTTTCTATTAGTAATATTTTTATGCCATATTTATTAAGTATTGCTGAAGAAGGAGGCTTTGAAAATGCTAGTCGCTACAATAATAGCTTACGAAATAGCATGTATTTTTACCACGGAATTTCAACAAACAAAACCGTATCAGATTGGTTTGGTTTACCTTATAGAGATATTAATTTATTAATTTTATAAGCTGATTTTACGTACTTTTGCCACCACAAAAAATTATTATGCAATTATTAAAACGTTTTGGGTATTACGCCATAGGATTAACTTTTGGTTCTTTAGTCGTATTTTTTATATGGAAAGGAAAAGATGTTTCTTTTGATTACGGAATGGATGCTCGTACTTTAAAAACAATTCGTGTTAGAGAACGCTTATTTTCAGCACAAGCGAAACAAATTTTAGCTACTACAAGTATTGACAGCGCTACAATTACAACTATTTTTAAAAATGGCGATGTTAATTTTGGCAAAAGCAAACCCCGCTTAAAACCCTGCCCTAAATATTTTATTACAGGAAAAGACAGTTTAAAAAATATTGATTTACACGTTATCAGGTGTAAAAACACAACCACTATTGATAAAATAACGATACATAAAAAAGAATAATTTTATTGTTGAAATTTATCTGAAATAAACTAACAAATGAATTGGTACTTCATTAATAGTGTTTAGAATTTATGTGATAATAAAAAAACAAAAAAGAACCTAATATTTAAATATTAGGTTCTTTTTTGTTTTTAATTCAATTTAACATCTTAAAATTGAATTTTTAATTTGCAATTTCACTTGTAAATTTAATCCGCATTAATCGCAATTCATCTTCATCATAATCACCATCAAATTCATCTAAAGCATCTTGAATTTTATCAGATTCCGATTCCATGAAATAATCGTGTATTTCTTCTTGCTGGTCTTCATCTAACAAATCTTCAACAGCATAATCTATATTTAATTTTGTTCCAGAAAACACAATCGCTTCCATTTCTTTGATTAGCTCGTTCATAGCCAATCCTTTCGATTTTGAAATATCTTCTAAAGGTAATTTTCTATCGGTATTTTGAATAATAAATAATTTTAATCCTGAATTTACTCCCGTACTTTTAACGATTAAATCATCAGGTCGCATAATTTCATTTTCGGCTACATAACTTGTAATAAGCTTTACAAAATCTTTACCAAATTTTCTAGATTTTCCTTCTCCAACACCATGAACTTTAGATAATTCTTCTAAATTTACAGGATATTTCAATGCCATATCTTCTAATGAAGGATCTTGAAAAACAGCATAAGGAGGAACACCTAAACGCTTTCCAACGCTTTTTCGTAACTCTTTTAGCATTTTTACCAATTTCGTATCTACAGCTCCTGTTGCTTCTTTGGTTGTTGATATTATTATTCCATCATCATCTGTAGCATAGACATGATTTTCAGTCATCATAAATGACTTCGGATTTTCAATAAATTGCTTTCCTTTTTCTGTTAGTTTTAAAACTCCATATTGTTCAATTTCTTTCTTAATTAAATCGACTACTAATATTTGACGAATTAACGCCATCCAATAATGATTATTTTTGTCTTTTCCAATTCCGAAAAAAGGCTGTGCCGTTGTTTTGTGTGATTTTAACAAGGCATTTTCAGCACCAATAATTGTATTAACTACTTCTTTAGGTTTGTACATTTCGTTGGTATCTCTAATAACCGACAATAATGTTTTTACCTCATTTTGAGCTTCATTTTGTTTTTTAGGATTTTTCATGTTATCATCTAACATAGCTCCTTCTCCATTTACTTCGTCAAATTCTTCTCCAAAATAATGAAGAATATACTTACGTCTGTTCATTGAAGTTTCAGCATACCCTACAACTTCTTGTAAAAGTGCATGTCCAACCTCCTGCTCTGCAACAGGTTTGTTAGCCATAAACTTCTCTAATTTTTCAATATCTTTGTAAGAGTAAAAAGTTAAGCAATACCCTTCGCCACCATCACGCCCTGCTCTACCAGTTTCTTGATAATAACTCTCTAAACTTTTAGGAATATCATGGTGAATTACATAGCGTACATCTGGTTTATCTATTCCCATACCAAAGGCTATTGTAGCTACGATAACATCACAATCTTCCATCAAAAACATATCTTGATGCTTTGCTCGTTTTTTAGCATCTAATCCTGCATGATAAGGAAGAGCATTAATACCATTTACTTGTAAAACTTGAGAAATTTCTTCTACTTTTTTACGACTTAAACAGTATATAATACCTGTTTTTCCTATGCGTTGTTTTATAAAACGAATGATATCTTTCTCAATATCTTTTGTTTTCGGGCATACTTCATAAAACAAATTTGGTCTATTAAAAGATGCTTTAAATACATTGGCATCACTCATACCTAATGTTTTCAAAATATCTTCTTGTACTTTTTCGGTAGCAGTTGCTGTTAAACCAATGATTGGCACATTATCAATTTGCTTAATAATGTTACGTAAATTCCTATACTCTGGTCTAAAATCATGCCCCCATTCAGAAATACAATGCGCTTCATCAATAGCTACAAAAGAAATATTTTGCTGTCTTAAGAAAGCAGCATATTCTTCTTTTACTAACGATTCAGGTGCTACATACAACAACTTGGTAATTCCTGATTCAATATCTGATTTTACCTGTGCAATTTCTGCTTTATTTAAAGATGAATTTAACACATGTGCAATACCATGCTCTTCCGAAATACCTCTAATAGCATCTACTTGATTTTTCATCAAAGCTATTAATGGCGATACAACAATCGCTGTACCTTCTTTCATCAATGCAGGCAACTGGTAACAAAGAGATTTACCTCCTCCAGTTGGCATTATTACAAATGTATTTTCGTTGTTTAAAATACTTTTTACAACAACTTTCTGTAAACCTTTAAATTGGTTAAAACCAAATATTTTCTTTAATGATCCGTATAACTCCGTCTCCTCTGTATTCATCATCTAATATCAAAAAATTAAAAACTTAAACTAATTTACAAAAAAAAATTATACAAACTCCTGTAAATTTTATTTTTATTAAAAAGTTTTCTTCTTAAATATTCCTATTTTTACATTTTAAAAATTATTTAAAACTTTTTTAACTTGAAAGACGCAAATGCAATTCTCTCAACAGCAAAACAAACCATACTTTTAGAAAGTAATGCTATTGCTAATTTAGCAAATTTATTAGATAGTTCGTTTGTTGATGCTGTAAATTTTATATTCAATTCAAAAGGTCGTGTTGTCGTTACTGGAATAGGTAAAAGCGCTAACATTGCTAATAAAATGGTTGCTACTTTTAACTCTACAGGTACTCCATCTCTTTTTATGCACGCTGCTGATGCTATTCATGGTGATTTAGGTAGTATACAAAAAGATGATGTGGTTATTTGTTTATCTAAAAGTGGAAATACTCCTGAAATTAAGGTTTTAGTTCCTTTAATAAAAAAAACGAATAATAAATTAATTGCAATTACTGGAAACCCTGAATCATTTTTAGCAACCAATGCTGATTTTTCACTAAATTCTTTCGTTACCAAAGAAGCCTGTCCTAATAATTTAGCTCCTACATCAAGTACTACAGCACAGTTAGTTTTAGGCGATGCTTTAGCTGTTTGTTTATTAAAACTTCGAGACTTTACAAGTAGTGATTTCGCTAAATACCACCCAGGAGGTGCCTTAGGAAAACGCTTATATTTACGTGTTGATGATTTAATAAAAAATAATCAATTACCTAAGGTTAGTAATACTGATTCTGTAGCTAGTGTAATTGTTGAAATTTCAGAAAAAAGACTCGGTGTAACCGCTGTTATTTCTGATAAAAATATAATATCAGGAATTATTACAGATGGTGATATCCGTAGAATGCTTAGCAAAACAACTAAAATTGATACGCTAACAGCCAACGATATTATGAGTAAAAACCCTAAAACTATAAATGTAAATGCTATGGCAGTTGAAGCTTTAGAAGCTTTAGAAAACAATAGTATTACGCAAATTTTGGTGACAGATAACAACAACAATTATGTTGGTGTTGTTCATTTACACGACTTAATTAAAGAAGGTATATTTTAATATGGCAACAACAGAAATGTCTTTTTTAGACCATCTTGAAGAATTAAGGTGGCATTTGGTTAGAAGTTTTGCAGCAATATTTATTATAGCAATTCTTATTTTTGCAAATATAAATTTTGTTTTTAATGATATATTATTAGCCCACTTAAAACCAGACTTTGCAACCTATCATTTTTTTTGCAAGGTATTTACAGCAATTGGTATTGATAGTAGTTTTTGCAATATTAGTTTTAAACAAACCTTGCAGGCATTAAACCCAACACAGCAATTAATGACGGGTATTTGGTCGTCTTTAATTTTAGGTTTTGTGGTCGCTTTTCCATATATTCTATGGGAATTTTGGCGTTTTGTAGCCCCCGGATTACACAGTTCTGAAAGAAAAAAATCAAAAGGTTTTATTTTTATTGCTTCCTTATTATTTTTTTTAGGAATACTTTTTAGTTATTATGTTATCTTA
This sequence comes from Tenacibaculum dicentrarchi, assembly GCF_900239345.1. GTDB lineage: Bacteria > Bacteroidota > Bacteroidia > Flavobacteriales > Flavobacteriaceae > Polaribacter > Polaribacter dicentrarchi. The sequence goes on from NZ_OESZ01000012.1 coordinate 73,864, forward strand.
CCAATGTCTGTTTATTTCTTTTATAATTTTGAAATATCGAGTTCAATTGAAAACAATTTTAAACTAGAGGCATACATAAGCCTAATAACCAACACACTAATTGGTGTTGCTGTATTTTTTGAACTGCCTGTTATTATTTATTTCTTAACAAAAATAGGACTAATAACACCTGAATTTTTACGAAAATACCGCAAACACGCATTGGTCGTAGTTTTGGTTTTATCGGCAATAATAACACCTCCAGATATTGCAAGTCAAATAATTGTTTCCGTACCAATTATGATACTTTATGAAGTAAGTATTTATGTATCGCAATTTATTTTAAAAAAACAACAAAAGAATGTCTCAAAAAGTCCAAGAGTTTAACGACTACCGAACTAAAATGAATGATAAAATTTTAGCGGGTGATAATAAAATAATCAAACGAATTTTTAATTTAGATACCAATGCCTTTAAAGAAGGTCATTTACCTGAAAAAACAAAAGAATTACTTGGTTTGGTTGCCTCTGCCGTTTTGCGTTGTGATGATTGCATCGCTTATCATTTAGAAACTGCTCATAAAAATGGCGTAACCAAAGAAGAAATGATGGAAACCATGAGTATTGCTACCTTAGTTGGCGGAACTATATTGATACCCCATTTACGTAGAGCCGTTGAATTTTGGGATGATTTAGAAGAAAAATAAAGGCTTTTTATCAAAAAAATAGAGTAATTCATGAAGTTAAGAGCAGATAATATACAGAAAATTTACGGTAGCCGAAAGGTAGTAAAAGGAATTTCTGTAGAAGTCAAACAAGGTGAAATCATTGGTTTATTAGGACCTAATGGCGCAGGAAAAACTACATCTTTTTATATGATTGTTGGTATGGTAAAACCTAATTTTGGACATGTTTTTTTAGACGATCAAGATATTACCAAAGACCCAATGTATAAGCGTGCTCAAAAGGGAATTGGATATTTAGCACAAGAAGATTCTGTTTTTAGAAAATTATCTATTGAAGATAATATCATGGCTGTTTTAGAATTTACTGACCGATCTAAATCAGAAAGAAAAGCCCGTTTAGAGGAATTAATTGATGAATTTAGTTTGGGGCATGTTCGTAAAAACCGTGGTGATTTACTTTCAGGAGGAGAACGCCGTAGAACAGAAATTGCACGTTGTCTTGCTTCCGACCCTAAATTTATTTTATTAGATGAGCCTTTTGCAGGAGTAGACCCTATTGCGGTGGAAGATATTCAAGGAATTGTAGCCAAGTTAAAGACCAAAAATATCGGTATTTTAATTACCGATCATGATGTACAAGCAACTCTAGCAATTACCGACAGAACTTATTTAATGTATAACGGAGGAATTTTAAAAGAAGGAACTCCTAAAGAATTAGCCGAAGATGAAACCGTACGTCGTGTGTATTTAGGAAAAGATTTTATCTTAAAAAAGAAGAAATTTTAAGATTAAACCTTGATATAAACTATAAAAAAGGAGCAATTAAGCTCCTTTTTCTTGTTTTAAAACGATATTATTTTACGATTTTTACGATTTCTTTAAATTATTAACCACTGAAAAAGTAACATATATCAATATTATTAAAGGAATTGCTACAAATTTTAATACAATTAATAATAAAACACAAAGCGCTAAGAAAATATATTTTAAGGCATTTTCTTTAAATCCAAAGGTTTTAAATTTTAAGGCAAATAACGGGATTTCAGCATTCATTAAAAAAGTTAAAACAATCGTTACAATCGCTAAAAAATAAGAATTATTAATTAAATCAACAAAAAAAGCTTGATTTGAATATTCCGCAATTAATGGCAACGAAATTACAAATAACGCCATAGCAGGCGTTGGAAGCCCAATAAATGAATCTGATTGGCGAGTATCAATATTAAAATTAGCCAAGCGATAACAAGCTCCTAAGGTTAATAACAAGCCGAAATACGGCAAATTACTGCCCGTTGCTCCGTAAATATCTACGCCAAAATAACCCACTGCATCAACATCTAAAGCTGTTACGAAAAGTTGTAACATCACGATTCCTGGCACTACACCACTGGTTACCATATCAGCTAAACTATCTAATTGCTTGCCCAATTCGCCCTGAACGCCTAATAATCGAGCTAATAATCCATCAAAAAAATCAAAAATAATCCCTAGAATAACTAAAATTGCTACGCCAAAAAAATCACCTTTTATCGCAAAAATTACAGCTATAGTACCGCATAATAAATTCCCTAATGTTACTAAATTAGGAATATGTTTTTTAAAATTCATTTTCAAATATTTATAGCGAAAATAAGAAACTTATATCATTTTTCAGCTTTTAATTTTGATGCTATTTTTATATTTTGTATTATTTTTGATACATCTCTTTATTTTTAAACATGCCGATTATTTACGCTGATTTCAAACCTTCTTTTTTACTTAAAAACCCCCATTTTAACACGATATATCGTCCGTTATTTGCAAAAGATACTATAAAATATCAACGAAAAAGAATTACTACTTGGGACAATGATTTTATCGATTTAGATTTTTCAATAAATTCAGAAAACTCACAAAATTCAAAAACGCTAGTTTTATTGATTCACGGATTAGAGGGAAGTTCAAATTCAAATTATATAATTACAACTTCAAATCACTTAAATAAAGTAGGGTTTTATACCGTTTCCATGAATTTACGAAGTTGTAGCGGAGCAAATAATTTGCTTTTAGAAACCTATCACAGCGGAAAAACCGATGATGTTCATTTTATAACCGAATATCTTGCGACAAATTACACATATGAAAATATGATTATCATTGGTTTTAGTTTGGGCGGAAATTTAACCCTAAAATATTTGGGTGAATATGAAAATATTTCACCAAAAATAAAAGGAGGTATTGCCGTTTCTACACCGATTGATTTAACAAGTTCACAAGCCGAATTATCAAAATTTAAAAACAGGCTCTATTTAAAGGAGTTTTTACGAACCTTAAAACCCAAAATACTAGCAAAATCTAATCAATTTCCAGACTTTAAATTAGATAGAAAAAAAGTGGAAAATGCTACCAGACTTTGGCAGTTAGAAGCACAATATACCGCACCAATATTCGGGTTTAAAAACCCGCAAGATTATTGGACAAAAGCAAGTTCAAAACCGTATATTAAAAATATTACATTGCCAACGTTGCTTATCAACTCACTTGATGACCCTTTTTTATCCGAAGAATGTTATCCTTTTAAAGATGCCAAAAAGATGCCAAATTTTTATTTATTAACACCAAAATATGGCGGACACGTAGGATTTATTTCTTCTTTTAATACTTCAAAAAATAGTAAAAACATCAAAAATAAATGGCTCGAAGAAAGTATTCTGAAATTTATTCAAGATAAAATTGGCGTTTATTTTTAGAGCTTTTAAAAATTTTATTCCAAAAATTTTTGCAATATCAAAATAGTATGACAAGGAGTTAAAACCCCTTGTTTTAAGAATAAAAATGCGTCAAAGGGTTTTTATTTCAGTTTCACACCCTGGTTTGCCGTAGTTCTTCGCTTTATGCGATGCTGAAATAAATTCAGCATGAAGTTTAAATGTTTAAAAAAAACTTTAGTTAAAATTTAAACAGAGACTCTTAAAATAATAGCTACACAAAAATGATATTTTTTTAATCTTAATTAAGATATTTGTATTGTAAAATCACTCTTTTTAGAATTCAATTATGATAAAAAAAATCACTACTATTTTCTTGTTTTTATGTTGTTTCAATACCGTTTTATCACAAGTAACTGATAGTTTAAAATTATCAAATAACGCACAGATAAGCATCATCACTTCAGGACCTGGCGAAGCTTTGTATGAAAAATTCGGACACGCTGCAATTCGTATAAAAGACCCTGTTTTAAACTTTGATTTCATTTATAATTACGGAATTTTTGATTTCGAAAACCCTACTTTTTATGCCGATTTCACCAAAGGATACATGAAATATAAATTAGCGAAATATCCTTTTTATTTGGCTTTAAAAAACAATCAACGACATAAACGCTGGGTAAAAGAACAGGTTTTGAATTTATCACAAGTACAAAAAAATGAGTTTTTCACAATTTTAGAAATCAATATTTTGCCCGAAAATGCGGGTTATTTATACGACCCGTATTTTGATAATTGCGCGACAAAACCTAGAGATATTATCAAAAAAGTTGTAGGCAAAAATCTAATTTTCAAAGATGATTTTGTTAGACAAAAAATGTCTTTACGTCAATTAATGAACAACGAAATTCATCAAAATACTTGGGGAAGTTTAGGAATTAATATCGCTTTAGGAAGTCGATTAGATAAAGTTGCAACAGCAAATGAATATTTATATTTACCCGATTATGTTTTTGAAGCTTTAAATTATTCTAAAATTTTAAAAGATGGAAAAGAAGATACTCTCATATCAAAAACTAATATTTTATTAGATTTTGATGAAAAACAGCCAAAAAGCGATAATTTCAGCCCATTTTTAATCATTTTAGTACTTTCTTTACTTGGTTTATGTATCACGTATAAAGATTATAAAAATGCCAAAAGAAGCAAATGGCTCGATTTTATCATCTTTTTTATATCAGGAATAACAGGCGTTTTAATTGTGTATTTATGGTTTTTCACGAATCACTCAACAGCCCCAAATAACTTTAATTTTTTATGGGCATTTGCTCCTAATTTAATCGTTTCTTTCTTTTTGATACAAAAAAAATCACCAAAATGGATTTCAAAATATATGCTACTTTTACTAGTCTTTTTAGTGATATTAGCTATTATTTGGGTAACAAAAACACAATTATTTTCAATTACGTTAATCCCTTTATTTGTTTTGTTTGCTGTAAGATATTGGTTTTTACAAAAAACTTTGAATCGCTAAATGATAACTTTTTAAACCGAAACCTAAAATAACACCTTTCGCATTTGCCGATAAATAACTTTTATGACGGAAACTTTCACGAGCGTGTACGTTTGAAATATGCACCTCAACAACAGGCGTTTCAATTCCTTTTACAGCATCGGCAATAGCGATAGAAGTGTGCGTGTAAGCTCCTGCGTTTAAGACAATTCCGTCATATTCGAAACCTATTTCATGTAATTTATTGATAATTTCGCCTTCAATATTCGATTGAAAATAACTTAACTCAGTAGTATTATAAGTTTCTTTTAATTCTTTAAAAAAATCTTCAAAAGAATTTGAACCATAAATTTCTGGCTCACGTTTTCCTAATAAATTTAAATTTGGTCCGTTTATTATTATAACTTTTTTCATCTAGTATATTTATATTGTAAAAATACTCTTTTAACTTTTAAGCATAAAAAAAGAGAAGCTAAATTACTTCCCTTTTTATATCGTAAAATATTTTATTAAAACTTATACGTTAATCCAAAATTAACATTAGATAAATTTAAGTTTAAACCAAATGAATTAACTGATTTAGCACCAGTAATATCTACCTTTGAACTGTTATAAGATAGAGCTCCAACAGACGCTTTTAACGCTATCGAATTAGATACAAAATAGTTAATCCCAGGAGAAACATCAAGACTAAAAGTATTTCTATCAGGTCCTTCAATACCTGCTGTTTCTGTTTTATAAGTAGTGTATCCTAAGCCTGCCCCAACAACAAAAGAAAAATTATTTTTAGGAGTAAAGAAATAATCTGCTCCTGCCTTAACTCCAAAAGCAGTTGATTCAGCAGCTCCATTTTCAGAACCACTAATCGCTAAACCTAACTCTAAAGCTATATTTTCAGAAACAAAATAACCAACCGATGGAGAAAAAGTATAAATACTTACGTCTCCAGCTCCTGACATTTTACTATAACCTACACTACCCGAAACATAGATATCTTCTTGTGTAAAACCACCTTTAACTTCATTTTTATTTTGTGCATTTGCTGTAAAACCTGCAGCAACAATAGCAATTGTTAATAATACTTTTTTCATGTTTTTTTTATTTATTCAGTAAATATATTGCTATATCTAAACATAAAAAAACTTAATTAATTAAAATATTACTTAGAGCCTGTTTAAATTTCATCTAAAAAAGTTTTGTAACATCAAAATAAGAAATCAAATCTGTCAAACTGAATTTAGTTCAGTTTCGCATCCTGATTTGCCGTAGTTATTCCCTTTTTTTGATAATTCTTGTCAATTCGAGTGATTTTAATGACTAAAAGGAATTAAAATTGTATCGAGAATTTGAGTTGTTTTATGTTGATGAATTTTATACAAAAAAGTTCTCGATACAATTTTTTTGAAGGAAAAAAATAACTCGAACTGACAGTTTATTTTAATTTTTAAACAGGCTCTTAAGCATAAAAAAAGTGCTGTTATAAATAACAGCACTTCTTGTAAATTTTAATTTTTTATTTTCTATAAAGAAAAAGAATATGTTGCTCCAATTCCAAAAGAAGAAAGTGTTGTTTGATCAAGAACAACTGCTGCATAATCAACATGAGCTGTAATTGCGTTTGTTACTTTATAACCAACCATTGGTCTGTAGTAAAAACCACTTTCAGTATTTTCAGATGGTCTAACTCCTATTCCATATCCCATATCTAATCCTAAAGAAAACTTTTCAGATACTGTAAAACGACCCGCTGCTGCTATTGGTAAAAAAGCGGCATCTGCGCCATCTCCTAAGAAATGTATGTGAGATATAGCCCCACCAACTTTTAATTCTTCTGAAACTTTAAATAAATAGTTTACCTCAATAGCTCCTGTTACATCAGCTTTTGAATCTCCTGAAGGAATACCAATAGTACCACCAACATTTAATTCTGATTCTTGTGCATTTACTGTAAACCCTGCAGCAACAATAGCTATCATTAATAATACTTTTTTCATAATTTTAATTTTTTATTGATAAGTTTGTTAAACAAATTTAGTTTTTATTTATCGATTAAAAACGTTTTTTTTTTAAAATAATCACCCCTATACACAATGAATTGGAAACAAGCTATTTCAGATTACACAAACTTCTTAAAAATAGAAAAAGGACTTGCAAAAAACTCCATCGAAAGCTATTCAAGAGATATTAAAAAACTAATTTTATTTATTGATACGCTGAACACGCCAATTTCTCCGATTAATATTACTTCGGAAATAATTGAACAATTTATGTACGATATTAATCAAAAATTAAACCCACGAAGCAAAGCACGGTTAATTTCAGGCTTGCGAAGTTTTTTTGATTATTTAGTTTTTGAAGATTACCGAAAAGACAATCCTACCGATTTAATTGAAAGCCCAAATACCATTCGAAAATTACCAGATACCCTCGAGAAAGAAGAAATTGACGATTTAATAAATGCTATTGATTTAAGTCATCCTCAAGGCGAACGTAACAAAACTATTATTGAAACCATTTTTAGCTGCGGTTTGCGAGTTAGTGAATTAATTAATTTACAACTTTCTGATTTATTTTTTAATGAAGGTTATATTCGAGTATTAGGAAAAGGAAATAAATACCGATTTGTACCCATTCACAGCACTACTATTGATCGGTTAAATTTTTATATAGATTATATCCGCCCTGCGATAACTCCGAAGGAAAAAGAAGAAGACATTATTTTTTTAAACCGACGCGGAAGCCGCTTAAGCCGTCAAATGGTCTTTATTATTTTGAAAGAATTAGCCATTAAAACAAATCTTAAAAAAAGTATTGGACCGCATACCTTGCGTCATTCTTTTGCTACTTATTTATTAAAAAACGGAGCAGATTTACGTGTTATTCAGCAATTATTAGGGCACGAAAGTATTACAACCACCGAAATTTACGTGCATTTAGATACCAGCTATTTAAAAGAAGTTGTTGATTTACATCACCCAAGAAGTTCAATGAATATTAATGACCAATAAAATAATTTATAGTTGAAAAATCGAATCCGTCAAAGGAATTTTATTTCAGTTTCGCATACTGATTTTCCGTAGTTATTAATTTTATGTGATTCTAAAATAAATTCAGAATGACGTTTATACCTTAAAAAAGATACTTTATTTAAAATTTAAAGAAACTCTTATACTTTTTGATTTTAGCATTACACAAAATCAGAAAAAAATATAAAATTGAGCATTAAGGTAAAAAACAACTAAAATATAAAGAAAATATAAAGAAAATATAAAGAAAATATAAAGAAAATATAAAGAAAATATAAAGAAAATATAATTTTTACAGAAATGTAAAACGAAAATAAAAGACACAAAAAATGGCAAGCTACCTACATCACACTGCTACAACCTAATACCCTTGCTGCGTTCCCGCCCTGGGGGAGTTCAAAGGGAGCTAGTTGTGTAGAACTTGCCGTGGCAAATATACATCCTTTTTTGAAACTGACAATAAAAAAAATAGCTTTTTTTTCATGACATTTTTAACTCGTTGACTGCTAATATATTGTTTAAAAACTTTTTTAAAAAAAATTTAGAATCGAAAACAAAATAATATATTTGTACTAACTAACTCAATTAATTCAATGGAAAATCAAACGCAAAGCAGAAACATTATTTTAAATTACGGCTTAATTTATGGAGCAATAATTATCTTTATCAATTTAATAATTTACGCATTAGGAATGACTTTTGACACAACAGGTGGTGTTATTAATATGGTTGCCCTTATACTTTGTATTGTCGTATTACCTGTGTTAGCAATTAAAAAATTTAAAAAAGAGAATAATGGTTTACTTATTTGGGGGCAAGCTTTGAAAATAGGCGTTGGTATTGTTGCTGTTGGGGCAGTTATTAGTATTATATACACCCATGTTTTTACAGGTATTATTGAGCCTAATTTTTACAATCAGTTAGCCGATTTTCAAACAGGAAAATTTTTAGATGCAGGTTTGTCAGAAGATCAAATTGAAAGTCAATTAGCCATGCAAGCTAAATTTCAAGGAACTATTATTGGCGATGCTTTAGGACTTTTGTTTTATGTATTTTTAGGATTTATAATATCGGCTATTACAGGGGCTATTATGAAACATACTCCAGAAGATGAATACTAAAATTAGTAAAAAGGTAACTTATAAAGTTTTTGAAATACTCCAAATATTCTAAAGACTTTGTAACTTTACCTTTTTTTAATTTGTACATACTAATTTGCATCAAAAAACATGGATATATCGGTAGTTATACCACTTCTTAATGAAGAAGAATCTTTACTAGAATTACACAATTGGATTGCTAAAATTATGCAATCCAATACTTATTTATATGAAATTATTTTTATTGATGATGGTAGCACCGATACTTCTTGGCAGGTAATTGAGCAATTATCCGAAGAAAATAATGCCGTAAAAGGAATTCATTTTCAAAAAAACTACGGAAAATCGCAAGCTTTAGATGCTGGTTTTGGTTTAGCTGAAGGAAATGTAGTTATTACTATGGATGCAGATTTACAAGATAGCCCTGATGAAATCCCTGGATTATATGAAATGATAACAAACCAAAATTTTGATTTAGTTTCAGGATGGAAAAAGAAACGTTACGACAATCTTCTTACCAAAAATATTCCATCTAAATTATTTAATTGGGCAGCTCGAAAAACATCAGGATTACAATTAAATGATTTTAACTGCGGATTAAAAGCTTATAAAAACGAAGTAATTAAAACTGTAAAAGTTAGTGGCGAAATGCATCGTTATATTCCTGTTTTAGCGAAAAACGAAGGTTTTAATAATATTGGCGAAAAAGTAGTACAGCATCAAGCACGTAAATACGGCGTTACTAAATTCGGGATGGATCGGTTTATAAATGGATTTTTAGATTTAATTACGATTTCCTTTTTATCAAAATTCGGAAAACGACCAATGCACTTTTTTGGACTTTGGGGAAGTTTAATGTTTATATTCGGCTTTTTATCAGCATTTATTATTGGTTCACTAAAAATTTATCATTTATTTTCAGGTGTAAAAGCTATTTTAGTTACTAATAATCCGTTATTTTATATCGCTTTAACATCAATGATTTTAGGAACACTTTTATTTTTAGCTGGCTTTTTAGGCGAATTAATTATAAAAAGTAATCCACAACAAAAACACTACACAATTAAAGAAAAATTAAACTTTTAAAATACGTACTTTGTACGCTATTTATATAACTTATAATTTATGGAAGAGATTTTAAACAAAGCTAAATTATGGCTTTCTGAATCATTTGATTCAGCTACTAGAAATGAAATTGAACAATTAATAAGCGAAAAATCGGACGATTTAGCCGACCGTTTTTATAAAAATTTAGAATTCGGAACTGGCGGAATGCGTGGAATTGTAGGCGCAGGAACGAACAGAATCAACAAATATACTTTAGGGAAAGCAACACAAGGTTTAAGTAATTATTTACATCAAATACATCCGAATAAAGAATTAAAAGTAGCGATTGGCTATGATTGTCGTCATGACAGTAAATGGTTAGCAAAAGTAGTTGCCGATGTGTTTTCTGCAAATAACATCAAAGTTTTTCTTTTTGAAGACCTACGCCCTACTCCTGAACTTTCGTTTGCAGTAAGTCATTTAGGTTGCGATGTTGGAATCGTTTTAACAGCTTCTCATAATCCGCCTGAATATAATGGTTATAAAGTTTATTGGTCTGATGGAGGTCAAATTGTTCCACCTGAAGATACTGAAATTATAAATGAAGTAAATTCATTAGCTTTTACAGATATTAATTTTAAAGCAAATGAAGAATTAATTTCGAGCATCGGAAGTGAAATTGATGAAGCTTTTTGGCAAGCATCTATTAAAAATGGAACTTTTGATGTAAAAGGACGAGAAGATTTAAAAATTGTTTTTACTTCTTTACACGGAACTTCTATTAAATTAATTCCTGAAGTTTTAAAACGTGCAGGTTATACGCAAGTTTATATTGTTGATGAACAAGCCGAGCCAGATGGAAGTTTTCCAACGGTAAAATCTCCAAACCCTGAAGAACCTGAAGCTTTACAAATGGCGGTGGATTTAGCGAATAAAGTAGGTGCTGATATCGTTTTAGGAACTGACCCCGATTCTGATAGAATTGGTATTGCTGTTCGTGATTTAGAAGGAAATATGAAATTATTAAACGGAAATCAGACCATGAGTATGATGACTGATTTTTTAATTAACGATTGGAAAAATAACGGGAAATTAAACGGAAAACAATTTGTAGGTTCTACTATTGTTTCTACGAATTTAGTAAACGAAATAGCAAGCTCATACGGTGTTGAAACTAAAGTTGGTTTAACTGGTTTTAAATGGATTGCTAAAATGATTAAAGATTTCCCAGAGCTTGATTTTATTGGCGGTGGAGAAGAAAGTTTTGGTTATATGGTGGGTGATTTTGTAAGAGATAAAGATGCTGTAACCGCTGCTTTATTAGCCTGTGAAATTGCTTCGGATGCAAAAGCAAATAACAGTTCGTTTTATTATGAATTATTAAACTTATACACTCGTAATAATTTTTATAAAGAACACTTAATTTCTATTGTTAAAAAAGGAATGGACGGCGCACAGCAAATCAAACAAATGATGGTTGATTTACGCAAGAATCCTATTACTGAAATTGACAATGCTAAGGTTGAGTTTTTATATGATTATCAATCATCAATTAAAAAGAATTTAATTACTGGTGAAGAAGTAATTATGGATATTCCAAAATCGAATGTGCTAATTTATCAAACTACCGACGGAACAAAAATAGCTGCTCGCCCAAGTGGAACAGAGCCTAAAATAAAGTTTTATTTCAGTGTTAAAACAGCATTAGCTTCGGTTAAAAATGCAGAAGCTATTGAAGTATCATTAGATGCAAAAATTCAAAGAATTATTAAAGAAATGAAACTAAATTAATGGGATATTTTAAAGATATATTAAAATATGAAAAAAAGTATCGAAAATTTACAGTTCTAAATATTGTATTTAATATACTTTACGCAATTTTTAATGTGCTATCAGTTTTAGCTTTTATCCCTGTTTTAGGAATTCTATTTGGTACTGATAAAAAAATTATAAATAAACCAAACTATGAAGGTCTTAGTAAAATTGGTGATTTTCTAAAAGATAGTTTTTATCATTTTATATCAGAAAAAATAAAAACAGAAGGTGACATAAATACACTTGTATTTATTTGCTTATTAGCACTTTCATTATTTTTTCTAAAAAACTTATTTAGATATTTAGCGTCTTATGTTATTGCTTTTTTAAGAACAGGTATTGTAAAAGACCTACGAGATAAACTCTACGATAAAATTGTTGAGTTACCGATTTCTTATTTTTCCGAAAAAAGAAAAGGAGATATCATAGCACGTATGACTTCTGATGTACAAGAGGTAGAAGGTTCTATTATATCATCAATAGAAACCATTGTTAGAGAACCTTTAACAGTTATAATATCTATCTCTATCATGCTTTTTATGAGTTTAAAACTCACCTTATTTGTTTTTGTTTTACTACCTGTTTCTGGTGTTATAATATCATCTATAAGTAAAAAACTAAAAGCAAATTCAGCAAAAGCACAAAAAGAAACTGGTAATTTTTTATCTTTTATTGAAGAAACATTAACCGGCTTAAGAATAATTAAGGGTTTTAATGCTGAAGGTGTAATTGCAACAAAATTCAATAACTCTACAAGTAATTTTAAACAATTAACGACAAGTGTTTTTCATAGGAAATCATTAGCTTCACCTATGAGTGAGTTTTTAGGTTCTGCAACCATTATTGCCATTCTTTGGTACGGAGGAACCGAAGTTCTATCTAAAACAAGTGCACTACAACCAGATGAGTTTTTTGGTTATATTGTATTGTTTTACACCGTTTTAAACCCTATAAAATTAATAACATCAACGTTTTATAATATCCAAAAAGGTGAAGCTTCTGCAGAAAGAATTATGACGGTCTTAAATACAGAAAACACTATTAAAGACAAATCAAATGCAACCATAAAAGAGACCTTTAAAAATAAAATTGAATTTAAAAACATTTCTTTTAAATATAAAGATGATTATGTTTTAAAAGATTTTACATTAACTATTAATAAAGGCGAAACTGTTGCTTTGGTTGGGCAGTCTGGGAGTGGAAAATCTACTTTAGCAAACCTTATTACTCGTTTTTATGATGTAAACAAAGGAGAGGTGGTAATTGATGAGGACAATATTAGAGACATCACCAAAAAATCTTTAAGAAATTTGATGGGAATTGTATCACAAGATTCTATTTTATTTAATGACACTATCACAAACAACCTTAAATTAGGGTCACAAAACGCCAATGATACTGCTGTTTTAGAAGCTGCAAAAATTGCAAATGCTGATGAATTTATTCAAAATTTACCAGAAAAATACAATACAAATATTGGTGACAGTGGAAACACACTTTCTGGAGGACAAAAACAACGTTTATCTATTGCAAGAGCTGTTTTAAAGAATCCACCAATTATGATTTTAGATGAAGCAACTTCTGCTTTAGACACAGAGTCTGAACAATTGGTACAAGTTGCATTAGAAAAAATGATGCAAAATAGAACTTCTTTAGTAATCGCACATAGATTATCGACCATTCAAAATGCCGATAAAATTGTTGTGATGAAAAAAGGTGCAATCGTTGAGCAAGGAAAACATGATGAATTATTAGCTAAAAAAGGCGAATATTATAAATTAGTAACCATGCAATCTTTAGCGTAAAATTAAATTATCAATATATATAATTAACAAAAAAAAGAGAAGTTTATTAAAACTTCTCTTTTTTTACTTTATGAAAACTAAACTAATTCTAAGCCTAAGTTTTTTCCTTTTAATATCATAAAATCGTAACAAGCTTTATGTTCATTAGGAATTTCACCTTCTAAAATGGCTTCTTTTATGGCTTCTTTTATCTGTCCTATTTCTCTACAAGGCGTTAAATTAAAAGCCTTCATAATTTCTTCTCCAGTAATTGGCGGTTGAAAATTACGGACTTTATCACGTGCTTCAACTTCTTTAATTTTTTCACGAACCAATTTAAAATTATGATGATAACGGCTAAATTTCTTCGGATTTTTAGTCGTTATATCTGCTTCACAAAGTGTCATTAATGAATCGACATCATCACCAGCATCAAAAACTAACCTACGCACAGCAGAATCTGTTACATCACTAGCCAACACAATTGGTCGAGAACTTAGCATGACCATTTTTTGAACAAATTTCATTTTATTGTTCAATGGCATTTTTAATCGCTTAAATAATTTATAAACCATTTTAGAGCCTACAAATTCATGTGCATGAAACGTCCAACCTTGTTTTTTATGATAACGCTTTGTAGGTGCTTTACCAATATCGTGTAATAAAGCTGACCAACGAAGCCAAACATCATCTGTATTTTCAGCAATATTATCTACAACTTCTAACGTATGATAAAAATTATCTTTATGTTTTTGTCCTTCTACCTCTTCTACTCCTTTTAATGCTGTTAATTCTGGAATAATACGCTTTAATAAAGCTGTTTTTTCCAACAATAAAAACCCTACAGAAGGTTTTGAAGATGCTAAAATTTTATTCAATTCAACAACAATTCGTTCTTTTGTTATGATGTCAATTCGCTTTGCATTTTTAGTAATTGCATGTAGCGATGCTTCTTCAATTACAAAGTTTAATTGAGAGGCAAAACGAATAGCACGCATCATACGTAAAGGATCATCAGAATAGGTAATATCAGGATTTAAAGGCGTTTTTATGATTTTATCTTCTAAATCAGCAATACCATCAAAAGGGTCTAATAATAGTCCGAAAGTTTCTTTATTTAAAGATAACGCTAAGGCATTTATAGTAAAATCACGCCTATTTTGGTCATCTTGTAAAGTTCCTGAAATTACTTGAGGATTTCGACTATCTTCGGTATAAGATTCTTTTCTTGCTCCTACAAACTCAATTTCTACATCATTATAACGCAACATTGCAGTTCCATAGGTTTTAAAAACTTGAACTTTTGGTTTATTTGGTAATAAAGAAGCTACTTTTTGAGCCAATTCGATACCACTACCAACAGCCACGACATCAATATCTTTTGCCGTACCTCTTTTTAAAATAAAATCACGAACAAAGCCTCCAATTACATAACTTTCTAGTTTTAATTCTTCGGATGCGTTGCTTATATATTGAAATATTTCGGCAGAAATTGCCTCTTTATAGTATTGATTTTGCATAAATTATTCTCTTATCACATTCACAGAAGTACCCACTACTTTTAAAATTGTAGAGGATTTTTCGGTTGTCTTATCTTGATGCAAAGCTACTACATAATCTACACTTTGTAAAATTGCGGTACTTATTTCTGAAAATGTTTTTGGCGTAGGTTCTCCACTAACATTAGCCGATGTAGATACAATGGGTTTTCCAAAAGCTTTTATCAATTGTAAACAAAAATCATCTTTAGGTATTCTGATAGCGATTGTATTATCAGAAGCAATCGTGTTTTTTGCTAAATTTTTAGGATTTGGATATATAATTGTCGTTGGTTTTTCGGTTATTTTTAAAATATTCAAAACAGTTTCTGAAACAGCATCAACATATTTTTTAAGCATTTCAACAGAATCAACTAAAATTATTAAACTTTTAGATTCTTCCCTATTTTTTAGTTGATATACTTTTTGAACAGCCTCAAAATTTGTAGCATCACAACCGATACCCCAAACCGTATCGGTTGGATAGAGGATTGTTTTGCCTATTTTTAAAAATGAAACGCTATTTTTTATCTGCAAATTCATCTTTTAATAAAATATCATTTAACTTAAAAAACTCAGATAATGCCAACCACTGAACCTCATTTTTATTTTTCTTTATGTTTTCATCTTTTAAAGAAACCTTTTGAGAACCAATAATAGGAATTGGTTCAGCAGGTTTATTTGATGATTGTCTAGAAATAACATTATTAGCTAGTGCCATAGCTTTAAACCATAAATCATCTGCTTTTGGGGCTAATTTCATAAATAAATCAACGTCATGAACTTTTGAAGGCATTGCATTTACAGGATACAAAATACCCCACGCACCAATTGGCAATAATCTATCCGAAGGTTTATTTTCATCTATAATTCGCCAATCAACAAAAGGTTTATAAGTTCCGTCAGCATTAATTTTTATTTGTGTGGTGGTATTTCCGATAATATCTTTCGGATATTTTAAATGCTCTTTATATAATTTTGATAACCAATCTTCCTTGTAAATTAAGTCATCATCACAAGTTATTATTGGCATATCAGGATATTCAATTAAAGAATGTATTAATTTTCTATGTGAACATTTTAAATTGGAATATTTTATCTCAAAAAAAGCGCCTTGTAAATTTGATAATCTTTTAGGTAACTTATTTTTTAAGCCATCATGCAGCCATAAAACAATTTTAGAAGGCAGTACTTTATCTTGATTTAAGATGCTTTTTATTACTAAATCTAAGTTATTTAATCTTTCAGGAATCGATGTTAAAGATACTATTATGGGTAATTTTGTTTTATTTTTAACCAAACTATCTGCTGATCGTAGCCGTAAATAACAAGAATAAAAGATCGATTTAGGTAATTCTTTAATAACTTTCATTTAAAAGATGTTTTTTGATTAATTTTTCGCCAGCAGGTATTTTAGGTAATTCAAAATAATCGCCAATAATTTTATTGTATTTTTTCGGATAAAAATCTCTTCTTCCATCCCCTGGATAAAAAGTCATTTCACCAAAAGTAATTGTATTGTTTACCGAATAAAAATCAACTCTAACAAAAGGAAAACTTTCAGATAATTTACCAGCAAGTTCTACCATTTTTGATAAGGTTTGCGGTTTTCCAAAATCTTCTTGAATCAGCTTATCTGCAGGTGAATCTGAAAAAGGTAATTTTTTAAATTCAAAATCGTAAAAAGCACTTTTATGATTTTTTTCTCTATCTAAGTGAACTTCCAAAAATTTAGGTATTCCATTAAAGCAATAAAATTTATAATCGGTTAATGAATCTCTATTTTCATTTTTGATGAATTTCTCAGCAATAATACGAGGTTTCACATCTTTATATGCCCATTCTTGCCCTGTTCGTTTATATTGATTTTTACGCAACCATTTAGCCATTAAACGCTTTGTTTTGGCTTTATTTAAAGTGGTTTTATCTTTAACAACCAAATTGATATTACATCCGTGCGTACCTTTTAATACAAATTGATTTGGTAATTTATCAAAATTAACTTCCGATGGTTTATTAAAAACACCATAACATTCATTTAAATAATCTTCCCCTATTTTATCTTTTACAAATGCTCTAACAGCATATTTATCAACAAGAGTATTTAAAATTTTAGGTCTAAAAAAAACTTTATACCACGATAATTTCTGATTAAATTCAATTAAATTATCATAATCTAATTTTTTACCTGAATAATATTCATAATAATGTTTAATATAATAAGGAGCAGGTAAAAATCTCAATCTTTTAATAATTGTTACCCAGGTTTTTCGTAAAAACATAAAATGCAGTAATTATTTTGCTCAAAAATAATATATTTTAAAAGAATCATGATTACTTTTGACGCAAATATTTTTTATGAAAACTACTGAAATATCAATAATTATAACTACGTACAATGCAACTGAGTGGTTACAGAAAGTTATTTGGGGCTACCATCAGCAAACATATTCTAATTTTGAATTAGTGATTGCCGATGACGGCTCAAAACAAGAAACTAAAGAACTTATTGATACCTTACGAAAAGAAGTTTCTTTTCCTATTACGCACGTTTGGCATGAAGATAACGGTTTTCAAAAAACAATTATTTTAAATAAAGCTCTTTTAAAAAGCAAAGGTGAGTATCTTATTATTTCTGATGGAGATTGTATTCCTAAAAAAGATTTTGTAGAAACACACTATAAAAAACGAAAAAAAGGTTGTTTTTTATCGGCAGCTTATTTTAAGCTTCCAATGAATATTTCTAAATTAATAACTAAAGAACACATTATTTCGCAACAATGTTTCGATATTAATTGGCTAAAACAAAACGGTTTAAAAAAGAGTTTCAAAAACAACAAATTAACTGCTAAAGGACTAAAACAAAGTATATTAAATAATTTCACACCAACAAAACCAACTTGGAATGGTGCAAATTCATCGGCTTGGAAAAAAGATATTATTGCCGTAAATGGTTTTGATGAACGTATGCAATATGGCGGATTAGATGTTGAACTTGGCGAACGATTATGCAATAATAACATCAAGCCTATACAAATACGATACAGTGCCGTTACCGTACACTTAGACCATCCGAGAGGCTACGCAAACCCTGAAAGTTGGAAACTAAATAATGCTATTCGAAAAAATGTTCGAACAAAAAAAATAACATGGACTGATTACGGTATTATTAAAAAATCATAAAAAAACGCACAAAATCATAATTTGTGCGTTTTTGTTTAGTTTTCAAGAAATATTTCAATAAATAATATTAAACTGCTACATCATATTCTCTTAATGCATCGTTTAATGAAGTTTTCTTATTCGTACTTTCTTTACGTTTACCAATAATTAAAGCACAAGGAACTTGAAATTCTCCTGCTGGAAATTTCTTGGTGTAACTACCAGGAATCACTACTGAACGAGCAGGAACAACTCCTTTCGTTTCAACAGGTTCATCACCAGTAACATCAATAATTTTAGTACTCATTGTTAATACAACATTTGCACCTAAAACCGCTTCTTTTTCAACTTTTACACCTTCCACAACAATACAACGAGAACCAATAAAAGCACCGTCTTCTATAATTACTGGAGCTGCTTGTAATGGCTCTAAAACACCACCAATTCCTACACCGCCTGATAAATGTACATTTTTACCAATCTGAGCACAAGAACCTACCGTTGCCCAAGTATCAACCATTGTTCCTTCATCGACATAAGCACCAATATTTACATAACTTGGCATTAAAATAGTTCCTGCCGAAATGTATGCTCCATGACGTGCAACTGCATTTGGCACAACTCTAATTCCTTTTTCAGCAAAGTTTTTCTTTAATGGAATTTTATCATGATATTCAAAAATACCAGCTTCTAAAGTTTCCATTTTCTGAATAGGGAAATATAAAACAACGGCTTTTTTTACCCACTCATTAACTTGCCAACCATTATCAGTAGGTTCAGCTACACGTAACGCACCTGAATCTAATAAATCAACTACTTCTCTAATGGCGTTAATCGTAGTTTCTTCTTGTAATAAATCACGATTTCCCCACGCTTTTTCTATAATATCTTGTAATGTTGTCATCTTTAAAAATTAAAATTTTCTACAAATATAAAATCTATGTTACTATTTTACACTAAAAGAATTAATTTAAACAGATGTTTTTTTCTTGTTTAAAAATACATATTTCAATAAAAAATGATAAAGATTATTAGAAGCAATTTCCCGCTTTTCGCACTCGCTTTTTTTATTTTTTCAAAAAGAAAAATAAAAAAGAGCTCAAACAAATGCTTCAATCGGGGCTAGGCATTTTTGCATCTATTTAAAAATTTTAACACTATTTATTATTTAAAAAACAATAGAAGTACAATTTATAAAGGTTTAAAACTTTATTTTTGTAAAAAATAAAAACATTTGGGACGAGTTTTAGCCATCGATTTTGGTAAAAAAAGAACAGGAATTGCAGTTACTGATGAATTACAAATTATTGCATCAGGATTAACGACAGTTAATACAAAAGAATTAATTTCTTTTTTAAAAGACTACATAAAAAAAGAAAATGTAGCATTATTTATCATTGGAAAACCCAAGCAAATGGATAATTCCGACAGCCAAAGTGAAGCCTTGATACTTCCTTTTTTAGAAAAATTAGCAAAATCAATACCTAACATTCCTATCAAAAGAGAAGACGAACGTTTTACCTCAAAAATGGCGTTTCAAACCATGATTGATAGCGGACTCAACAAAAAACAACGTCAAAACAAGGCTTTAGTCGATGAAATAAGCGCTACAATCATCTTACAGTCGTATTTATACAATAAATAATTTTATACATAAACCATTCTTTGTATTTTCGTAACCTTAAAAAATTTAAAAACACATGATTTTACCCATTGTTGCTTACGGAGATCCCGTATTACGTAAAGTAGGAACAGAAATCGATAAAGATTATCCGCAGTTAGAAAAATTAATTGCGAATATGAAAGAAACAATGTACAATGCGCAAGGTGTCGGGTTGGCAGCACCGCAAATTGGTAAAGACATTCGTTTATTTTTAATCGATGCGTCACCTTTTGCTGATGATGAAGATTTATCCGAAGAAGACAGAAAAGCCTTAGAAAACTTTAATCATGTATTTATAAATGCAAAAATCATTAAAGAAGAAGGTGAAGAATGGGCTTTTAACGAAGGTTGTTTAAGTATTCCGAATGTTCGTGAAGATGTTTTTCGTCAAGAAACCATTACTATTGAATATCAAGATGAAAATTTTGACAAACACACCAAAGTTTTAAGCGGTTTAGCGGCACGTGTTTTTCAGCATGAATACGATCATATTGATGGTGTTTTATTTACTGATAAATTATCGACCTTAAAAAAACGCTTGATTAAAAAGAAATTAGAAAATATTTCTAAAGGAAAAGTAGACGCAGGTTACAGAATGCGTTTTCCTAATGCCAAGAAAAAATAGTCTTTTATATAAAGACACTAAAAACACCATAATATGGAATTTAACAAAGTTATAGCAGTTACTGGGAAACCAGGATTATTTGAAATTATCTCTCAAACAAAAACAGGAGTAATCGTTCGTTCAATTGTTGACGGTAAACGTTTTCCTATTGCAGCAACTCACAATGTAAGTTTATTAGAAAACATTGCTATTTATACTTACGAAGAAGAAGTGCCTTTAGCAATCATACTTAAAACTATGGATGAAAAACAAGAAGGTAAAGATGCACTTTCTCATAAAGAAAGTAACGATACTTTAATGGCTTATTTTGAAGAAGTTTTACCAGGTTTCGACAAAGAACGTGTATATGCTTCTAACATTAAAAAGGTAATTCAGTGGTATAATACTTTAGCTGCAGCTGGTTTTGATTTCAAAACCTTAGAGAAAGTAGCAACAACAGAAGAAGCTAAATAAATTATGAATACTCGTAAGCAACAATTAGACGCTTTTAACCGTTTGTTAGACATTATGGACGAACTTCGAGAGCAATGTCCGTGGGATAAAAAACAAACTTTAGAGAGTTTGCGTCATTTAACGATTGAAGAAACTTACGAATTAGCAGATGCCATTCTGGACAATGATTTAGAAGAGGTTAAAAAAGAATTAGGCGATGTGTTATTACACATCGTCTTTTATGCTAAAATTGGTAGCGAAAAAAAAGCGTTTGATATTGCTGATGTCGCCAATTCAATTTGTGATAAATTAATTCATCGTCATCCGCATATTTATAGCGATGTGGTGGTTAAAGATGAAGAAGAAGTAAAACGAAATTGGGAAAAATTAAAGCTAAAAGAAGGAAAAACTTCTGTTTTAGAAGGTGTTCCAAAGAGTTTACCTGCTTTGGTAAAAGCTAGTAGAATCCAAGAAAAAGTTGCTGGTGTTGGTTTTAAATGGGAAAAACCTAAGCAAGCTTGGGAAAAAATTCAAGAAGAAATTCAGGAATTAAACCAAGAAATAAACATCAAAAATAAAGGCGATAATAAAAATAACAATCAAGCTGATAATCAAGAACGTATCGAAAAAGAGTTTGGCGATGTGTTATTTTCACTGATTAATTACGCAAATTTGATGAAAGTAAATCCTGAAAATGCCTTAGAAAAAACTAATAAAAAATTTATCAATCGTTTTCAATATTTAGAAGAAGAAGCCAAAAAACAAGGCAAAGAAATTTCTGATATGACTTTAAACGAAATGAATACTTATTGGGAAAAATCAAAAGATTTTTTTGAGTAAAATTCGCTAGTATTTTTCATTTTTCTTATTTTTTTCATGAATATCATCATAATTACAGGCGGAAGCAAAGGTATTGGAAAGGCATTGACTCAAAAATATGCTTCTGAAAATTACACCGTTTTTTCATTAGCTAGAACTTCTTATGAAATTTCAGAAATAAAAAATATTAAAAATATTAAAGTTGATTTAGCTGATAGCATAGCAACTCAAACTATTTTTACGGCTCTTTTAGATAAAATTATCCATCAAAATTCAACTTCTAAAATAACGTCAATTACCTTAATTAATAACGCTGGGCGTTTAGGTAAAATAGCCCATTTAGAAAACTTAGAAGCCAATGATATTGCAAAATCTATGCAATTAAATATTACTACGCCACTTATTTTATCAGGATTATTTATCAAAAAAACACAACATCTAGCTTGTAAAAAGCAAATTATCAATATTTCATCTGGCGCAGCCAAAAAACCATATGAAGGCTGGAGTGTTTATTGCACATCAAAAGCAGCAATCGATATGCTAACAAAAACCATAGCCTTAGAACAAGCCGAACTTCAAAATGGCGTAAAATGTATCGCTATTTACCCTGGTGTTGTTGCTACAGATATGCAAACTAAAATCAGAAATACCCACAAAAATGATTTTAAAAATGTACAACGTTTTATCGATTTAAAAAATCAAAATAAATTATACACACCTAGTTTTGTTGCCGATACTATTTATAAAATTGATACTGAAAATCAGTTAAAAAGTGGCGTTATTTTTGATATTCGGAATATTTAATACGCATCTACATCCATAATAAAACGAATCGACCTAAAATCTTTCACACTTTCAAAAGAATTTTTAACCCTAATAATTTGTTCTTTTGTTTTTCCTAACGATTGTTTTGGCGGAATTTTAATTACTAAATTTTTAATATATAAATTTCGAACACGAGATACGGCAGGCGTTGTAGGTCCTAATACATTTTCAGCAAACACATTTTGCAATGATTTCACTAACCAATTTACACCCGTTTCTACACGAACAGGGTCTTTATGTTTTAGCGTAATTTTAATCAATTTATAATATGGTGGATACTTAAAATTCCAACGTTCCTTCAATTGTTCTTTATACATTTCGGCGTAATTAGTGGTCGAAACTTGCTGTAATATTTGATGATTCGGATTGTAGGTTTGTATCGCAACATTTCCTTGTTTTTTGCTACGTCCTGCTCTACCCGACACCTGAACCATTAACTGATACGCTCTTTCGTGGGCTCTAAAATCGGGGAAATTTAACATCGAATCGGCACTTAAAATCCCCACTAACGATACATTTTCAAAATCCAAGCCTTTCGATAACATTTGTGTTCCTACTAAAATATCAATTTCTTGTGCCTCAAAGGCTCCAATTATTTTTTGATAACCGTATTTTCCACGTGTGGTATCTAAATCCATTCTTCCGATGTTATAATCAGGAAATAAAGTTTTTAGTTCTAGCTCAATTTGCTCTGTTCCAAAGCCTTTTGTATTAAGTGTTGTACTTCCACAAGCCCCGCAATTATTAGGCATCGCACGTTGGTAGCTACAATAATGACATTTTAATTCTCGCCTAAATTTATGAAATGTTAAACTCACATCACAATTTGGGCATTCTGGTGAAATACCACAAGTATCACATTCTACAACGGGAGAAAAACCACGCCTGTTTTGAAATAAAATAACCTGTTCTTTTTGCTCCAAAGCATCGGTAATCATGGTTAATAACCTATCGGAAAAATGCCCTTTCATTTGCTTTTTTCGATATTTTTCTTTGATATCAATCAGTTCGATTTTTGGCAGTTGAATGTTTCCAAAACGACGGGTTAATTCAACAAAACCATATTTATTTTGCTTGGCATTAAAATAACTTTCTAACGATGGCGTTGCCGAACCTAACAATACTTTTGCCTTGTGTAAATGTCCTAAAACAATTGCCGAATCGCGGGCATTATAGCGTGGTGATGGTTCAAATTGTTTGTACGAAGTTTCATGCTCTTCATCAATTACAATTAATCCTAAGTTTGAAAATGGTAAAAAACCAGCCGAACGAGCGCCTAA
Organism: Tenacibaculum dicentrarchi; assembly: GCF_900239345.1. Lineage (GTDB taxonomy): Bacteria > Bacteroidota > Bacteroidia > Flavobacteriales > Flavobacteriaceae > Polaribacter > Polaribacter dicentrarchi. The sequence goes on from NZ_OESZ01000012.1 coordinate 97,844, forward strand.
AATTATCTGTGCTTTTGGCTTATTTTCTAACACGTTATTCCAAACTTCTACCCGCTCATTCATGGAATATTTTGAATGAAAAACAGATATAAAATCGCCAAAATAACGTTCTAATCTACTAATTATTTGTGTTGTTAATGCTATTTCGGGCAATAAAAACAATACTTGTTTTCCTTCTGCAACAACTTCTTTTATCAGTTTTACATAAATTTCTGTTTTCCCTGAACCTGTAACCCCGTGTAATAAGGTTACATTTTGAGTTTCGAAAGATGTTTTAATTTCATTAAAAGATTGTGTTTGAAAATCGTTTAATTCTTTAATTTGATTGGTTTCTCCTTCAAAATTAATTCTATCGGTTTGAATTTGATAAAACTCAAAAATTTCTTTATCAACCAAGGCTTTTAATATTGCTGATGATACGCCTGATTTCTCTTCTAATTCTTTTGCTTTTATTGGTTTTTTACTACTTGCTAATTGAAAATAAGTAAGCAATGCTTCCCGTTGTTTTTTTGCTCTTGATAAATTTTCTAATAATTTTTGAAGGGCTTCATTCGATTCATAAACAGCATTTAAACGAACAAATTTTACTAATTTTGGTTTATAGGTTTCATAAATTTCTTCTTTGATAAAAGCGACTTCTTTCTGAATTAGAGAATCAATAATTGGTAAAGTTGTTTTTTTACTGATAATATTTGCAACTTCATGAATTGTAAGTTGTGAACTATTTTGAAGGGCTTCAAAAATTAAAAATTCATCATCAGTTAAAATAGTTTCATCGGTAAAAGTGTCATTTTTATAGATAATTGTTTCACTTTCTAGCATAAAAGCCGACGGTAACGAAGCTCTATAAACATCGCCTAACGAACACATATAATAGCTCGAAATCCATTGCCAATGCTTTAATTGACGTTCGTTTACAATAGGAAATTCATCTAAAATTTGATGAATATCTTTTGCTTTATACGATTCAGGTACATTTTGATGAATATCAAAAACAAGTGCTGTATAAATTTTACTTTTCCCAAAAGAAACCGCCACTCGCATTCCTTTTTTAAGAAACGAAAATTCGGCTTTATTTACACAATATGTAAATGTTTTTTGTAATGGAATAGGTAATATAACGTCGATGAAATACATGATAAATTTTAGTGATTTTTCGGTTGAAAATATCTATTTAATGAAATTCACTAAAATGGATAATATCAAAATTACAAAAAAAATATTAAATTTTAGCACGGGGTTTTATGCCTTTTTTTAACAGATATATATCATAGAGACGCCGATTTATCGTGTCTTTATCTGTTGCTAAAAATCTGAAGTAAATGCAATGCTGAAATAAATTCAGAAATACGTTGAAGAATTTTAAAATAAATTATAATAAAAGACGCGATAAATCGCGTCTCTACCATACCATATTTCTATAAATAAATTTAACGAATAAATTTCAAATAAAAATTCTCTACTTTGGTTCTTGCCCAAGGTGTTGTTCTTAAAAATTTCAAACTCGATTTATAAGTAGGATTATTTTTAAAACAATTAATATTTAAAATTTCTCCTAACTCTTCCCAACCATATTCTAAGTATAATTCTTCTAAAATGGTCGCTAATTTTATTCCGTGAAGCGGATTATTTGGTTGTTCTTGGCTCATATTTTGACTCGTAATTTTATCTAAAAAAACAAAAATAAAGGTTCTATTTGATTAATTCATCTAATAACCTTCTTACTTTAATCAGCTTAACTTCACTTCTTATTTTTACAAAACAATATCAACACATTTTTAGGTAATAATTCATTAAAACATTAACCAAAATAAGGTTATTTATTTGTCATTTTTCAATATTTTAGCATATACTTTTAAATAAAAAATTTTAGAATGAAAAATACTGCATTAACACATATTCACGAAGCTTTAGGAGCAAAAATAGTTCCTTTTGCGGGTTATAACATGCCTGTACAATACGAAGGAATCAATATAGAACACGAAACGGTTAGAAAAGGCGTTGGTGTTTTTGATGTAAGTCACATGGGAGAATTTTTCTTAAAAGGAGAAAATGCCTTAGCTTTAATTCAAAAAGTAGCCACAAACGATGCTTCAAAATTAGTTCCTGGTAAAGCGCAATATAGCTGTATGCCAAATGCTGATGGCGGAATTGTAGATGATTTAATTATTTACATGATTGCTGAAAACGAGTATATGTTAGTTGTAAACGCATCTAACATTGAAAAAGATTGGAATTGGATTGCTAGCCATAATGACTTAAATGTTACTATGGAAAACCGTTCTGATGACTGGTCTTTATTAGCTATTCAAGGACCAAAAGCTGTAGAAGCTATGCAGTCGTTAACAGCTGTAAATTTATCAACCATTAAATTTTACACCTTTGAAATTGCTGATTTTGCAGGGATTCCTAACGTTGTTATTTCGGCAACGGGGTACACAGGTTCTGGTGGATTTGAAATTTATGTAAAAAACAAAGATGTAGAGCAACTTTGGAAAAAAGTTTTTGAAGCTGGTGCAGACTGGAATATTAAACCAATCGGTTTAGCAGCTCGTGATACTTTACGTTTAGAAATGGGTTATTGTTTATATGGTAACGATATCGATGACACAACTTCTCCTTTAGAAGCTGGTTTAGGTTGGATTACTAAATTCACAAAAGACTTTGTAAATTCTGAAGCGTTAAAGGCTCAAAAAGAAGCTGGTGTTACTAAAAAATTAGTTGCTTTTGAATTAACAGAGCGTGGTATTCCTCGTCATGACTATGAAATAGTTGATGCTGAAGGTACTGTAATTGGTCGTGTTACTTCTGGAACAATGAGTCCTTCTTTAGGCAAAGGAATTGGTTTAGGATACGTTACTAAAGAAAATTCAAAATTAAATTCTGATATTTTTATTCAAGTTCGTAAAAAACAATTAGCTGCAAAAGTGGTTAAATTACCTTTTTACAAAGGATAAGAAAATTTTATCATATATATATAAAAGCAACTCTTTTTAAGGGTTGTTTTTTTGTTAAATTATTTTAAAATAAGGTTTTTCATCGACTATTTAGAAGAATTATTTGGAGCTATTTCCCGCTTTCCGCACTCGCTTTTTTTGTTTTTTTAAAGAAAAAAACAAAAAAGAGCTCAAACAATTGCTACAATCGGGGCTAAACATCCGTTGTTTATTTTTAGTGTAAATATGTAAAATAGTAACTATCAATTTTTACATATTTACACTAAAAATAAATTACTATTTAGGTTTAATTACATACAAGCCTTTATTATCCGCATCAAAAGCATTTGAAGGATAAAAAACCTTTAAAAAACTTACTGAATTTTTATCTGTATATATTTTAGGCAACACATAATAAGATACATAATGTACAGGGTTTAAAAAAGAACCCACATATTTAATTCCTTGTTCTTTAAATTTAAATACCTCATTTTTTATTTTGAGTTCAAGATAAATTGTTCCCATAAATGACACAGGAATGTTGGTATATACAATTGTTCCATGAGTATTTTGTTTTTGATAAAAATGTGATTTTATCCCTTCATATTTTGGATAGATTAATTTATTTTCTTTTGATACATCAACAAAATCGGGAGTTCCTGAAAATTGTTCATCACCTGACGACCAGGTAGCGTATTTATTATTTTCAGGATTTTTAAGTAAAATTAATTTGGTGTATTTCTCTGGATATTTTGTTAAAATTTTACCTTTTGAATAAAATTTTATTCCATTATTATCAGCTTCCTTTTTTGAAATATAAATTCCGAACCAGTCATTATCAATTTTAAAATATACTTTGTAATTTTTAGCCCCGTATGTTTCGGTATTCGCATAAATAACAATACTTGCTTTATGGTAATAATCTTCTATTATATTTAAAAAACCTGCCAACTCTAATTGATTTCCCGAAGCTTTAATTACTTTTTTAAGTATTGTTTGTTTTACTTCTTTTTGGGTTAAATCATACACTGCTTCTTCTGTAAAAATATACGACCCTAAATCGGAAAAGCTAATATTATCGGTTCTTTCAATATTAAATACTATTTCTCCTAAGTTATTTATTTTTATAATATCGTTACCGCTATTGAGTATAAAGTAATTTCCTTTTTCATCATAAGAAATTGAATTATAACTACTTTCAGATATTTTTAATATTTCTGATTTTTCACTATAAACACCTTCTTTTAAAGCTGGATAACTATCATACTCTTTCTTTTTAAATAATGAATTAGACATTATATTTATAGTCGTACATTTTTGAATAAAAACTAACAGTAAAAAACCCCATAGTAGCATATATTTATATTTTTTTATCATCTTTTATAAGTCTAAAATTCAAATTACAATTATATCAATCAAAAAACCATAAAAAAGGAGAAATTCAATACTGAATTTCTCCTTTTAACCCAATTAAAAAAACTAAAATGATTAATGTTCTTTTTTCGTATCGTTAGTATCTTTTGATGCTTTGTTCCAAATTTTTATTTTATCATCTTTGGTAACACCTTCTAAAACCTCAACATTTACACCATCAGAAGTTCCTAATTTAACCGTTATTTTTTCAAATTTATCATCAGAATTTTTAACCTCAACATACGGTTTTTCTGTTTTTTTATCAAACCTAAGCAAGGCTTCTTTTATTGATAAAACTGAGTCTTTTTTCTCTAAAACAATATCTGCATTTGCGCTATATCCTGCTCTAATAAAATATTCATCATCTAAAGTAACATCGGCTTTAATTTTAAACTGTACCGCTCCACCTTCATCAGTTCCTTTTGGCGCTATAAAGTTTAAAACCGCAGGGAATTTCTTGTTTTCAATCGCCCCGATAGCAATATCGATATTACTTCCTTTAATTAATTTTCCTACTTCCGATTCATCTACTTTTCCTTCAAAAATCATTTTAGTCATATCAGCAATACGAGCAATTGTTGTTCCTGCATTAAAATCGTTGGTTTGTGTAACCTGATAGCCTTTTTTAACAGGAATTTCAACAATCATACCCGAAGTTGTTGCTCTAATACTTGTATTTGCAGCACTTCCTAAACCTGATGTTGTTCCTTTTTTAATAATATCCATGTCCGATTTTGCGTTGGCTAATAACAAACGAGCGTTGTTATAATTTAATTCCGCATTTTCAAAATCTTGACGAGAAATTACTCCTTTATCAAATAAATTTTTATTTCTATCAAACTGTAGCTTTGCATTATTAAACGATAATTTTGCATTTTTCACACTACCATTTGCTCTGTTTAAAGACGCTACGTTAGGAACAACTCTAACTTTTGCTATTAAATCGCCTGCTTTGACAATAGCACCTTCTTCCACTAAAATTTCAGAAACAATACCAGCTATTTGGGGTTTAATTTCAACCTCTTCTAAAGGAATTACCTTTCCTGTTGCTACGGTTTTTTTAACTATTGTTGTTCTAAATGCTGTTTCTGTTTCGTATGCTATAATATTTTTTTTGTTCTTTTTTGCGAACCATATTAACGCTATTGCAAATAATATTGCTACAATTCCTAAAATAATTTTTGCTCTCTTACTCATAATTTGTTAATTGATTTATTCTTCTCTTAATGCTTCGATTGGTTTGATTACTGTTGCCATATGTGCAGGTATTAATCCTATTAAAGTTCCTAATACTACCAAAGTAGTAAAGGCAATTAATATAATTGGAATGTTTACCGTTGGATTGATTAATTTAGCATCGGGTCCTTGCCCAAAAGCCATATCTATTAAATAAAGTACCAGTGCGCCCAATATAATTCCTAGCATCCCGGCGATAGTCGTTAAAAAAACAGATTCTAATACAATTTGTTGTCGGATACTTTTAGGTGTTGCTCCTAAGGCTCTACGGATTCCTATTTCTTTGGTACGCTCTTTTACCGTTATTAATAAAATATTACCAATTGCAAAAACTCCCGCTATTAAAGTAGCAATTCCTACAAACCATGTTAAAAATTGCATTCCTGTTAAAAAGCCTGTGAACTTTGCTATTTCAACCCCTAAATTTACGCTTCCGAAGGCTTTTTTATCATCAGGATGCACTTTATGTAGGTTTTTTAAGGTTAATAACACGTCTTTTTCTAGTTGTTTAATATCTACTCCTTCATTGGCTGTTATCATCATCCAATGAATTTTATCACCCATATTATACACCTGCTGAAAGGTTGTAAATGGAATATAAGCACAAGCGCCATCAAAATTAACACTGCTTGACTCTTTATAAACTCCAATTACTTTATAGTTGATATTGTTAATTTTGATGTATTCTCCTATTGGTTTTTCATTTTTTTCGAATAATTGTTTATAAATATCTTCGGCAATTACCGTTACTTTTGCTTTAGATAAAATATCATTTTCGTTTAAAAAACGCCCATAAATCAAGTTCTTTTTTTGCACCTGATCTAAAATAGGATAATCGCCACTAATATCAAAACTTCCAGATTTGAAACCTTTAACTATCTGCCCGTTCGATTGACTTCTTGGTGCTAATAATTTTATTTCTTTAAACTCTTTTTTTAATATTTTAACATCCGTTAATGTGGGTAAAAAACGTCTTCCTTTTTGAAAACCTTTAAAAGGTCTGTCGGTAGATTGCGTCCATACAAAAACGCTATTGGTTGCAAAATTTCCAAAAATTTTCTTAAAACTATTTTCCATCCCTCGAGATGCCCCTAACAGAACAACTAATAAAAATATCCCCCAAAGAACCCCTATAATTGTTATTACGGTTCTAACTTTATTTTTACGGATGCTTCCATAAATTTCTTGCCAAGTATCTGAATCAAATAAAAATTTCATAATTAATCTGCTCTTAATGCTTCAATTGGTTTAATATTCGCGGCTCTTTTTGCAGGTAAATATCCTGCAATTAAGCCCGATAAAACTAAAACAACAGTTGCTCCTATTACAATCCCTGGGCTTACGCTAGGATCTTTTATAAAATATTTCTCTAAACTATCGCCAAGTAAACTTAAAATATAGGTTCCTAACGACAGCCCTAAATACCCTGCAATTGTAGTTATTAATACAGATTCTTGTACTACCATTCCTACTATTGATGAAGGCTTTGCTCCTAATGCTTTTCGAATACCAAATTCTTTGGTACGTTCTTTAATTACAAAAATCATAATATTACTAATTCCTATAATACCAGCGATTAAAGTTCCTGAGCCTACAAAAATGACAATAAAATACAACGCCATCATAAAAGTACCAATACCTTTATTTGCTTCTGCCATATTCCGTACCGAAAGTGCCCCTTGATCGTCTGGATGAATGCCTAAATTTTTACGTAAATCACGCTCCATTTTATTTCCAAAAGCAATTGCCTGATCTAAACTTAGTTTAGGGTCATAACCTACAACAATTTGACTTAAATGGTCGTTATTTCCATAAATCATCTGTGCTGTAGTAACAGGCATATAGGTTTGACGCTCTTCTCTATCGCCTCCATCATCAGAAAAAATACCGATAATTAAATAAGATATTCCGTTTACACTTACTCGTTTTCCTAGGGCTGGTTTTTCACCAAATAAATCTTGCTTTACCAAACGACCAATAACAATAACTTTCGATTTTTCTTGTAAATCGCGCGTGTTAATATATCTACCTTGATCAATAATTGTTTTCTCTAAAAATTGATGATCAGGATGAACGGCTCTTAAACTATACTTATCTGATTTATTTTTATACGAAATACTTACATTCTTATAAATACGTGCCGTTAAATGCTGAATTTTATCATCATATTCTTTTTTGATAAAATTGAAATCTTTATTTTTAAGTTGAATTTCTCGCCCTGTTTGTAAGCCTTTATAAGGTTTTGATGTTTTCCAAACACGAATTCTCATGGTATTCATGGCATCATCAACAAAATCGCCTCTAAACGAATTACTTAATCCGCTTACAATTCCAAAAAGTAAGGTAAATAGTAAAATTGCAAAAGCCACGGTAAAGCCAGACATTACCGAACGTAATTTATTTTTACTGATGCTTTGAAATATTTCTCTCCAACGATCTAAATCAAACATATTTAAATTGATTTAGATTTAACTTTATTTTCGATGTTTGCAGTTAATTCATCACTAATAATAACCCCATCTTTTAAACGAATTATTCTTTTAGTTTGTTCGGCAACCTCTTCTTCGTGGGTAATTACAAAAACCGTCATTCCTTCTTCATTAATTCCTTTTAATAAATCCATCACCGAATCGGTAGTTGTAGAATCTAACGCACCTGTAGGCTCATCAGCTAAAACAACTTTGGGTTTTGTAGCTAAAGCTCTTGCAATAGCAACCCGTTGTTTTTGCCCACCCGAAAGTTCATTTGGCAAATGATGCGCCCATTCTTTTAAGCCTACTTTTTCTAAATATTCTAAGGCAATTACTGCGCGTTCTTTTCTGTTTACACCTTTATAATATAAGGGCAATGCTACGTTTTCTAGAGCAGTTTTATAAGATATTAAATTAAAAGACTGAAAAATAAATCCTAAAAATTTATTTCGTAAAACAGCTGCTTTAGTTTCATTTAAATTTTCAATTAATTGATTATTTAAATAATATTTTCCTTCATCGTGTGAATCTAACAAGCCAACAATATTTAATAAAGTTGATTTTCCTGAACCTGATGAACCCATAATAGATACAAATTCTCCTTCTTTAATATGTAAATCTAGTCCTTTTAAAACATGAAGTGAGTCTTTACCAATTGGGTAAGATTTGTGTAAGTTTTCTATTCGAATCATTGCGCTAGTTAGTTTTAAAGATAAAAAATACTGATGCTTAATTTGCAACTAATTTTATGTTAAATTAGTATTTACTTCCTTACAAGACGCTTAATTTTGATTTATGTTACATTTTTTTTAAGTAATTTTAAATTTAACCTCAAAACGCTAACTTAAATGACTGATTTACCTGCTGATAAAAAAATAATTCTGTTTGATGGAATTTGTAATTTTTGCAACTCTTCAATTTTAAAAATAATTAAATTTGATAAAAAAAACCAGTTTATTTTTACCTCTTTACAGTCGGATATTGGTAAAAAAATACTTATACATTTAGGAATTGACACTACAAAAATTGATTCCATTATTTTATATGAACCGACTATTTCTTATGATATCAAATCGACAGCAGTTTTAAAAATTATGGCTTGTTTTGGTGGTTTTTGGCGTTTAACAATATTTTTAAGGTTTTTACCCGAAGGATTTCGTAATTTTTGCTATGATATTATCGCAAAAAACAGGTATAAATGGTTTGGCAAAAAAGAAACTTGTATAATTCCATCTAAAGAAATAAAAGAGAAATTTTTATAAAAAATAAACCCACTTAACAATATGTTAGCGGGCTTATTCAGTTCAAAATTGGGGGATTATTCTATGAGAAGAAGAGACTTCTTCTATTCTTTTAGTTATTAAAATAAATTTTAGAAGCTCCTAAACCTACAGGTGAAGCATATATTTCTGATTTAGTATTTATATCAAAAACTTTTAATTTACTTAATTTTTTAAACGCATATTCTACCGTAAATAATTGATTTTGTCTTACATTCATTCCGTAAATTGAACCAACATTTATACCTTGAGTCGCTAAATTAGATGATGTATTAGTGATATTATAGACCGTAGTATTACTTCCTTGATAATAATAAACTTTATTATTATCGAAACTCATGTAAGTCGCTCTTTTGTTTTCAGGAAAAGCTAATTCTTTTACTATTTTATTAGTAGAAGTGTTAATAAAACTTATTGAAGAGGTTGTTGAAGTTAATACTTTTGTATAATCATCATTATAAGTTAAAGGTTTTCCTTCAGATAAAACAATTAAGTTTCCAGCGTTATCAAAAGCCATTTCATCTGGATTATCTTTTACAGTAATTGTTGAAACACTATTATTTGCCTTTAAATCGACCACAGAAATAATATTACTTGACGACCAAGCTCCTTTGTGAGAAATATATAATTTATGATCTTTATTTAAAATTTGTTCTACACCGTTTTCTAAAGAAATAGTTGTTGTTTCAATTTTATTTGTTTTCAAATCGATAATAGCTACATAATCATCTTTAGTATTTCCGCCATCGCCCCAATTGGTAACATATCCTTTATCGCCTACAACGGTCATATATCTAGGGTTTTTTAAGCCTGTCGTAATTTCTGCTTTTTTCTTAAACGTTATTTTATCAGCAATAATAATGGTGTTTACATCATTTAAAATAATATAAGCTTCTGTATCGGTAAATGTGATTGATTGAATTAATCCACCTAATTGCGCATTATTTTCACCTGTATAAACGAAATTTGTTGCTAACTTCGATAATTGACTATTTACGTAAGCAATCGAGCCATCTTTATTTCCAAATCCTCCTTCCGAACTAATAATAATTCCTTTAGTATATTCACTTGGAAGTTCTTTAATTGGGGCATCATCACTAGAACAAGAAGTAATAAGTAAACTCCCTAAAAAAAGCGATAAAAATATTTTTGTAATTTTCATTTTATTAAAATTTATAGTTGATATTAATATTAAAATTTGTTCCAGGCATCGGGCGTAAATTTGAGAAATAATACACTTTGTTAAATATATTATTAACAGTTAGCCCAATTATAGGAAGGTTTATTTTTGTTGTTGATAACTTAAAATTAAGTCCTATATTTTGTACGTTTACTTTTTTGAGCGAATAAAAATCTAAATTTATTTCGTTGGTATATACTTTACTTTGATATAAACTCTGTAGAAAAATACTAATTTTTTTATAAGAATAATCGGCAGTAAAATTCCATAAATGCTTTGGAGCATATGGCAAAATTTTATTATTTTCGATATTTTCAGCCGTTGTAAACGTGTAATTCGATGAAATAGCAAATCGATGTTCTGCTATTTTTTTTTGAAAACCGATAAACGATTCTATTCCTTTATGAACTACATCATTTACATTTTTTGGTCGCCATAAATTACTATTTCCAGCGGGCAGCCATAAAATTTTATCATTTATATGAATATAAAATGCTGTTGATTTTAATTCTATATTTTTATTTTTAAAAGAAATACCCACTTCTCCTTGAACCGAATTTTCTGCTACTAAATGTAAGTTTCCTACTATCGGCCAATACATTTCGTTATACGTTGGCACTCTGTAATTGGTAGAGAAATTCGCTGAAAAATTTACTTTTGAAGCTATTTTATATTCACCTGCTACAAATACAGAAACAGGCACGTTAAAATCTGAATTAAGTTCTTTTCTTAGCTGAAAACTTGTTTTAACTTTTTTTAAAGGCTGATATTTTACACTTCCGATAAAAGCGATTGAATTTCTTTTTTTAGTTATTTTTGAATTATCTCCAATCATATTCCCTTTGATATTACCATTGATGTTTTCAAAAACAGTTTTATAATTAAAAGATAAAATATTCGAAGGTTTATAAGTCAGATTATAATTGATATGTGTCGTTTGCGATTTTCCAAAACTAAAATCGATAGCATTTTTATTGGTATAATAGCGATATTCTTGGGTTAAATAAGCAATACTTAGTAGCTGTTTAAATGCAGATGAATACTTATAATTCCACTGTAATAAATTCCGTTGATTAAAATCTTCATTGCGTTCACTTCCTGCTGATGGATTTGGTAATCCATCGGAAAACAACCGATTTCCGTAATATTTTGTGGTATAAAAAGCGAGTTTATTTTTTGAATTAAATTGATGCGCGATATTAAAATTAACGCCATAATTTTTATAGTTTCCATTTTTATTTTTCAATAAACGCCCATTTTCATCTTTATATCGCTTATCGATAAAGGTATAATTATTATCAGAATAATTAAATGTAGAAGCCAATTTTACGCTCCATTTTTTATCAGCAAAAGCACTTTTAAAAAAGTTAGAACTTGTATTAAAACTTCCAAAAGAAGAAAAAATATGGATTTTTTGATGTTTCGTAAAATTTATTTCATCGTTTAAATGCACCGTTCCACCGATAGCTCCCGAGCCAAAATCGGTACTATTTCCGCCACTTTGAACAGTTACAATATCGCTAATATTAGCAGATAAGGCATTAAAATCGGTTTGACCGCTACCAACCGAATTAATCGGGATTCCATTCCAAATTACCAAAGTATTCGAAGCCGAAGTTCCTCTAAAACGAGCCGTACTTACACCCCCGTTTCCATAATCTCTAAAGGAAATTGGGCTGTTATATCGTAAAAGATTGGTGAAATTAATAGGGTTTTTAACTTGTTGTTTTATGCCTATTTTTATGGATTTTACACGTATTTTTTTAGGAGCTATTTTTTTATTTCCAACAACCACCACTTCCTCTAAAACATTCGAAATCGAATTTTTTTGAGCAAAGCAAGAAAATGCCAGTATAAAAAATAATATAAAAAGTACGTGTTTTTTCATAAATATATTAAAAACCTTTATCCCGAAAGTTTGAATTATTTAAAATATAGGCAGGTCTCCTGGCTTGCGTCTTGTAATTGGTCTTCCCATTTCTAAAAAACAGTGACTAAAGAATTATTACAAGCTTTCTAGCTTACAGTTGCGGGAACAGCTTCGGTATTTAACCGAATTCCCTTTTAATTTGATGTTATGTTTTTAAACATCAAAACCTAAATTTTCGGCAAATGTAGACTATTATTTTAATAATAAGAATTCATTATCATTAAAAAAGCTATTATTCACTTTTTCTAAAAAATGTTTACAATATTTGCAATAAATTCATTTATTATAATTATTAATTATGATGTATTATATCTCTGGCGGAGAACGTTCAGGAAAAAGCAGTTATGCACAAGAATTAGCAGAATCATTATCAGAAAACCCTTATTATTTAGCAACTTCAAGGATTTGGGATGCCGATTTTAAAAAACGTGTAGACAGACATATTTCTGATAGAGATGAACGTTGGACAACTATTGAAGAAGAAAAAAACATCAGTAATGTAATTCCTAAAAATGCCACCGTAGTTATTGATTGCGTTACTTTATGGCTAACTAATTTTTATTTAGATACTAAAAATGATATTCAAGAAAGTTTACATTTAGCTACTCAAGAAATTGACAAACTAATTGAAATTGATGCAACTATTATTATTATTTCAAATGAAATAGGAATGGGTTTACATGCCGATACTAAAATTGGTAGAAAATTCACCGAATTACAAGGTTGGACGAATCAATATATTGCAAAAAAAGCCGATAAAGCCATTTTTATGGTTTCAGGATTGCCTTTAACTTTAAAATAAAAACCTAAAAAAATGTATTCTACTGATATAAAACCTCTTTCAAATACGCTAAAAACAGAACTTCAAGATAAAATTGATTTTAAAACAAAACCACTCGGATCACTAGGTATTTTAGAAGATATTGCCTTACAAATAGGGCAAATTCAAAACAGCCTTAGTCCTACTTTATCAAAACCAACTGTTGTTGTTTTTGCTGGCGATCATGGAATTGTAACATCGAAAGCTGTGAGTCCTTATCCGCAGGAAGTAACCCAACAAATGGTGTTAAATTTCTTAAATAATGGCGCTGCAATTAACGTTTTTTGTAATCAGAATGATATCAATTTAAAAATTGTTGATGCAGGTGTAAACGCTAATTTTGAAGCAAACATCAATTTAATAGATGCTAAAATAGCTAAAGGAACAAAAGATTATAGTATTGAAAAAGCAATGACCACAGCCGAGTGTTTATCGGCGTTAGATAAAGGAAAAAAACTAGTTCAAAAATTACATAAACAAGGCACAAATACCATTGGTTTTGGCGAAATGGGCATAGGAAATACCTCTTCTGCTTCTTTATTGATGAGTTATTTTACTGGTATTTCTATTGAAAATTGTGTTGGAAAAGGAACTGGTTTAGATGCTTCTGGAGTTCTTAAAAAAGCTGAAATTCTTAAAAACGCACTTAATTTACATCAAAAAAACATTCAAAATCCGATAGATGCTTTGGCTACTTTTGGTGGTTTTGAAATTGTAATGATGTGCGGTGCAATGCTAGAAGCGGCATCTTTAAAAATGACTATTTTAGTAGATGGATTTATTGTTACTTCGGCGTTATTAGCGGCACAGGCTATCGATAAAAACGTTTTAGAGTATTGTGTTTTTTGCCATACATCAGGCGAACAAGGTCATGAAAAAATGTTGCAATTTTTAAAGGCAAAACCACTCTTAAATATTGGTTTACGTTTAGGCGAAGGAACAGGATCTGCTATTGCTTTTCCTATTGTAAAAGCTGCGGTTAGTTTTTTAAATGAAATGGCAACTTTTAAAAGTGCCAATATATCAGAAGGGTAATTTATGAAAAATCAAATTCATTATTTTTTAACAGCAGTTTTATTTTTCACCCGAATCCCCTGCCCAAAATGGGTAAATCATTCTTCGGATATTTTAAATAAAAGCAGTCGATATTTCTCGTTAGTTGGTATTCTTATTGGCGCAATTTCGGCATTGACTTATATTAGTTCAGCGTATCTTTTTAATGAAAACATTGCACTTGTTTTTAGTTTGATTGCCTCTATTTTAACCACAGGTGCTTTTCATGAAGATGGTTTTGCGGATGTTTGCGACGGTTTTGGTGGCGGATGGACGAAAGATAAAATTTTAACCATTATGAAAGATTCTAGATTAGGAACTTATGGTGTTGTTGGGATTATTTGCCTTTTATCGATTAAATTATTGTGTTTACACCAACTTTTACAATTCAATAATTCAATTAAAACAGTTCCTTTATTATTGATTTCTGGGCATGCAATTAGCCGTTTTATCGCAACTATTTTATTATATACACACCAATATGTAAGAGATATTGACACCGCAAAAATCAAACCGACCACAAAAAAAATGAGTACAAAAGCGTTAATTATTTCTGGTTTCTTCGGAATTTTTCCGCTTGTATTTTTTCAAGACATTAGAGTATTTACCGTTTTAATTCCGTTGTTTTTAACGTATTTATATATGGGGCGTTTTTTCAAAAAATGGATTGGCGGACAAACAGGCGATTGTGCTGGGGCATTACAACAGGTATCCGAAGTTATTTTTTATTTATCAATACTTATTTTATGGAAATTATTTTAGTCAGACATACCACGCCAAATATTGAAAAAGGAGTTTGCTACGGGCAAGCAGATATTGGCGTTATCGATACTTTTTTAGAAGAAATACCCCCAATTTTAAAAGAAGTTCCTGTAAATGATACTGAAACAGCGTATTATTCAAGTCCTTTAAAACGTTGTAAATTATTAGCAGAACAATTATCTGAAACTATTATTTTTGATGATAGATTAAAAGAACTCGATTTTGGAGATTGGGAACTTCAAAAATGGGATGATATCAATAAACCCGAGTTAGATATTTGGATGAACGATTTTGTAAATATTACCGTTACCAATGGCGAATCTTACATTGATTTACACAGTAGAACGGTGGCGTTTTTATCCGAAGTTAAAGCCTTAAAAAAACAACGTATTGTTATCGTTACACATGCTGGAGTAATCAGAAGTTTATGGGCTTATGTAAACAATATTTCTTTAGAAAATTCTTTCGATTTAAAATTAAAATACGGAGATATTATCAAATTCACACTATAATTCAATCATCAAAATGAAACAGTTTTTAATATTTCTCATTCTTTTATTATTTTTTATCCAATGTAAAACATCAAAAGAAAAAGACAGCCAAACAATAACAGCAAACCAAAGTCCTATTAAATATGCAAAAGGCTTTGATATTATTACTGAAAATAATCAGAAAAAATTAATCATTAAAAAAGTATTTCAAAATTCAGATAAACAATTTGAATTTACACTTACCAATAAAACTGATATTTCTAAAAATCAACTAAAAATTCCTGTTGAAAAATTAGTCGTTACAAGTACTACGCATATACCGATGCTAGAACTTTTAAATAGTGAGGAAAAATTAGTCGGATTTCCACACACTAAATATATTTCATCCAAAAAAACAAGAAAAATAATTGATACTGGTCATATTATAGAGCTTGGAAATGAACAAAATATGAACACCGAAAAACTACTCGAGTTACAGCCTGAATTGTTGGTTGGTTTTTCGTTACATCCAAATAGTAAACTATACGAAAACATTAAAAAAGCAGGTATTCCTGTTGTTTTTAATGGCGATTGGTTAGAAGAAACACCTTTAGGAAGAGCCGAATGGATTAAATTTTTTGGTGTACTTTTAAATAAAGAAAAACAAGCCGATAGTATTTTTAATACGATTGAAAAAAATTATTTAGAAGCTAAAAAAACAGCTAAAAAAAGCTCTAATTATCCAACAATTTTATCAGGAAGTATGTTTAAAGAAGTTTGGAATGTTCCTGGAGGAAATAGTTTTACAGCTACTTTTTTTAAAGATGCGCATTTAAATTATTTATGGAAAGAAACTAAAAATACGGGTAGTTTACAATTAAGTTTTGAAAGTGTTTTAGACAAAGCAAAAAATGCCGATTTTTGGCTTGGCTGCGGATTTTATCAAAATAGAAATGAAATTTTAAACGCCAATAAACATTATAAAGAATTCGATGCTTTAAAGAATAAAAACACTTATACTATCGGTACAAAAAAAGGAAAAACAGGCGGACTTATCTATTTTGAATTAGCCCCAATTAGACCCGATTTAGTTTTAAAAGATATCATCAAAATTACCAATCCAACCGCATTTCCCAATTATGAATTGACCTTTTTTGAGAAGATGAAATAAATTTCATCTGAAAAAAATATAGTGGCAAATCAGGATGAGAAACTGAACTAAATTCAGTTTGACGCATTTTTATTTTAAAACAAGGGGTTTTAACCCCTTGCCGTGCTATTTTGACATTACAAAAATTTTTAGAATAAAATTTAAACAGGCTCTTATTATTACTATTTTAATTATCTCAATTTATTTCGAGTAATTATATGTTTAAATTTTTCTTTCAAATCGCTTCCTGTATCATAAACCATTTGTTCGTTTGATGGAAAATTTACCGATTGCAATCTTGTTAAATTAAAAAACGATTCATCTAAAGCCCTTCTATCGCCATCATAACGAGCGTAAATATGTTCAAAAATAAATTCGCTATCAATAGGAAAACTCTCTATTAATTGATTTGTTGAATTATCAAAATACTTTACAAGACCTGCTACTTTACTACTCTTAAATTGTGTAAAACGATATAACTGACATCTAATAGTTTTAAAATTATCAACTTTAATTTTAACACCTAAACTGTCTTTTACATAACCGCCCTTGTTATCTTTTAAATATTTAAAGCCATCTTTAAGTTGTTTTTCTTTGATAATTTCTTTTTCGTGAATTTTTTCGGGCGAAATAACAATACTTCTCAAATTTAACTCCACATCAAAATCATACTTTACTAAACTATTTTTTTCCGCATGATAAACCGTCCATAAATTATTTAATCCATAGGTGTCTAATGCTAATAAATCAGCTTCTAACCTTCTCGGAATTATTTGATTTGTTTGATTATTTAAAGATACAAAAATATAATCTGTTCCTTTTAAATGTGCTTGTTTCTGTAAATCGTTGGTATTTTTATAATTTGGTGATATTTTATTTAATTTGGTAAAAACAGTATATGAATTTCTATAATTCATCTTATTTTGATAGCCAGTATTTAATAAACGAACACCCTTTTGATATAAATAATTAGCATAATTTTCTTTAGCTTCAATAATATTAGTATCGTAATTAACCAAGTTAAAATCTACAATTTTACCTGTTGAAGCGTCGGTTAAAGGTAATAAGGGCTTAATTTTTTCTTGCCTGTTTTTTAAGCGATGATAAAGTGTATAAATAGCTTCTAAATTTGCAGAATTTGCCTCTTTTTTTAAATAATCTATTTTTTCTAAATCTCTATTTGTAGCCTTAAAAAAAGCATTTTGAAGCGTTATAACATAGGGTTGATTTTTCGCTTTATACTTGTTTTTTGCTAATTTTTTAATTGATAAAGCAATTGCTTTTTCATAATCGCCTGTATTTAATGCTTTTTCAGTCGTTTTAAGACTGTTGCAAGAAAGCGTTAGAAATACTATAAAAAGTAGTAATAAAGTAGTTTTTTTCATGAGTTTTAAATTTTGATAACAAAAGCAACTAATATGCCAATAATTAAGAATTTCGTTTAACTATTTTTTATTCCAATAATTGCGCCATTGCCATTTTTGCAATTTCAATATTTTTTAATTTATTAGGATGATTCTCTTTCTTTTGTTTTTGCACCAACTCACGCAATAAATTTACGCCTACTTTATCAAAACCATATTGTTTATATTGCATTCCTTTCGAAACAATATCTGCCGATAAATTTTTAATAGCCTGTATATTATTACTTTTTGCAATTTTTAAATACGCCTTTTTATACAACGATTGTATTTGATTATCTTGGCTTAAATACATCCCCGACATTACATTGCTTGCGATAAAAACAAGCTCATCGTCGTCATTTTCTTCTAAATAAATACGTGTTAAAGGGTTTGCTATAATTTTTTTGACTTCAATAGGCAGTGTTTTTGATTTTTGAATTGCTAATTTTTTATCAACATAATACATCGCTACTAACGATTTTCCTAAAACTGCATACGATGTACTTTGCAAGCCTTTTTCAAAAACCGATTTTAATTCAGGGTCGGTTAATTTCCCTAAAGTTTCAATAGCAGCTGCTTGCACCAATGTTTTCGAATCGTTTACAGCACGTTCTTTTATTTTTTCAATGGCGGTTTTTTTAGCATTCTTATTCGCTAAACTAATGTTTTCTAAGGCTAAAATTCTAAGTTTATAAAAATCGGCGGTCATAGCATTTACAACTGCATTAAAGGCTTTTTTATCATCTTGATGCTTGGATACCTCCAATAAAGCCTCTTTTTTATGTTGATAATTAGTCGCATATTTTAGTTGATAAATATAATCGCTTAAAACTTTATTTTCAAAAATATCACATAATAAAACACCGTCAGCATTTACCTGAATTAAGCTTGGTTGTTTTACAAATGCAAATGTGAACGAAGCATCTTTATCATTTACAAAAACAGTATGACGCGTTGGTTTATCACCTTCAAAAATATCAATAGCTAAAGGAAATTTAAAGTCATTTTCTTGAGTTTGTATTATATTTACGCTTACTGTTTTTCGTAATTTATTATAATCATAAGAAATTTCCAATACAGGATGTCCGCTATTAAAATACCATTGCTTAAAAAACCAATTTAAGTCTTTTCCTGTAATTTCTTCAAAAGATAATCGCAATTGATGTGCCTCAGCAGTGCCGTATTTATTAGCGGTTAAATAATGTTTTAAACCCGCATAAAATGCTTGATCGCCTACATAATTTCGCAGCATATGTAAAATTGCGCCACCTTTATTATAGCTAACAGCATCAAACATATCTTCTTTATCAGTGTAATTAAAACGCACCAAATGTTTATCAAAATTCTGCCCGTTTTTATAGCCTTCAATATCTTCTAATAAATGTGCATCGGCAGCATTTTTTCCATATTTATATTCCTGCCATAAATATTCGCTGTAATTAGCAAAACTCTCATTTACCGTTAAATTACTCCAACTTTCAGCCGTTACATAATTACCAAACCAATGATGAAAAGCTTCGTGTGCAATGGTGTTTTCATGGATGTTTTCATCAATTAATTGCCCTGGCATTTGATAGGCATTTTCGCCATGAATTACCGCCGTAGTATTTTCCATCGCACCACTTACATAATCACGCCCTACAATTTGTGCGTATTTATTCCACGGATATTCGATGCCTGTAATTTTCGAGAAAAAACCCAACATTTCAGGCGTATTTCCAAAAATAGCCTTTGCGTGTGGTGCATATTTTTTTTCGACATAATAATTTACAGGGATATTCTTATAGGTATCTTTTACAATTTCATATTCGCCTACGCCCATAAAAAATAAATACGGCGCATGTTTTTGAGTAAAATTCCAATAATCGGTACGAGTTCCGTTGCTGTTTTTCTGTTGATTTTCTAATTTACCGTTCGATAATGTTACATATTTATCAGGAACAGTTATATAAATTTCTTGTGAAGTTTTCTGATTAGGCGCATCAATTGTAGGAAACCAACAACTACTTGCTTCGGTTTCCCCTTGAGTCCAAACTTGGGTTGGTTTATTTTTATCTAAACCTGTCGGATTTATAAAATATAATCCTTTTGCCGAAGTAATAGCAGTACTTCCTTTTTCTTTTACCTTTTCAGGACGTGCCGTATATTTTATATAAATGATAAATTCTTCATTTTTTTTATAGACGCGAGGCAAATCAATAATCAATTTAAAATCATCATAATTATAGGCTAATTTTTGATTATTCATCGTTATTTTATCAATAAGCATGGCTTTAGCATCTAAAATAACCTTATCGGTTTGATAAAAATGAGGTTTTAACCTTATCCAAGCCTCGCCGTTTAATTGCTTTTCTTTAAAATTAAAATCAACCTTTAATTTAGTGTGAATTAAATCGTGAATTTTAGCTGTTTCAGGATGATAAACAGCAGTCGACTGTGAAAATAAATTCAGTGTACAAAAAAGGAGTATCAGTATAAAAGCGCTTTGAAACTTCATAAAATAGTTTAATTTGAACCTCAAAAATAAGAAATTCTATTTGGAGACTTGTTAATGCGTCGTTAAAAAGAAAAACCATCAATAAGTTGATGGTTTTCGTTTTTTATTTTTAAGATTATTGTTATTTATCCTTAGAAAAAGTAGCTGCTAATTTTGACATTTTATTAATATCAATAGTACCTGTTAAAAATACAATTATTGATTCTGCCTTGCCATTTTCACCTTTTTTATCCTTTATAAACATTAAAACCTCACTTACAAAATTTTTGTTTTTAGTTGATTTTACATAAATTTTTACACGAGAATTTTCATCTTTTATACGCATCAACGCTACCAGATTATTTTTGCTAACAGCACTTTTAAGCAGCTGTTCCATTTGAACAACAACACTTGGCTTTTTGGTTGAAAATACTTTTAACTCGTCTAAATTTTTAACCATATTAAAAACCTCGATAGCTTCGTTATCTTGTGAATTTACATCAAATTTTGAGAGCATTTCAAAAGCATCTTTGTTTACAATTACTGACGATACATCGTCCATATCTTCTAGTTTATCAAATATTGATTGCCCAAAACTTAGGTTTACTGTAAATATCAATCCTATTATTATTGTTATAATTTTCGTCATCTTTTTTAGCTTTTATTTTACGCTATTTATTACTTTTTGTACTGTTTTATCGTAGGTATTTAAACGTGCTAGGGCATTATTTCCTTTGTTTAAATTTTCTGAAACTAACTGTAATGCTACTGTTATTTGCAAAAATTGTTTTCTTTGCTGATAGTCTTCATATTTTTTATTTCCTACAAAAAATAACACTAGAAGTGCTATTGCTGCTACTGCTATCCATTTTTTTTTAACTTTTTCCATTTTCAATTCAATATCTTTGATAACTATTTCTTTTTCAATCTTTTTAAAGAACACAATAACAAATATATTCTTACAAATGTAATGCCAAGTTAACAAGTATATTGCTTACTTGCCTATTTTTAAAAGGTCTTTTTATCCTTCATTTTAAGTTTATTACATCAAACTTAATAAAAAAATAATATTATTCATTAAATTGCGTTAATAATAGCTAATATATTCCTTATGAAATTATTTAAAGCATTTTCTAGTACCTTTTTCAGCTTATTTTTATTGATATCAGTTGTTTCTTGCAGTAAAAAAGCAGCAACTCCAAGTGATATTCAAATTCAAAATTTTATATGGAAAGGATTAAATGCCAATTATTTATGGCAAGACAAAGTAGCTGATTTATCCGATAAACGCTTTACAACCGACCAAGAATTATATGCTTTTTTATCAGAAACAGAAAACCCGTCAGACTTTTTTGAAAAATTATTATACAAAAGAAATGAGCTAGATAAATGGTCGTGGATTGTTGATGATTATCTTGCCTTAGAGCAATCTTTTCAAGGAACAAGCCAAACCACAGGGATGGAATTTGGCTTAAAAAAATTCAAAACAAATGCTAGCGAAGTTTTTGGTTATGTTCGTTATGTTGTTTCAGGAACAGACGCCGATACTAAAGGTATTAAAAGAGGGATGATTTTCACCCAAGTAAATGGCACACCAATAAACGATAAAAATTACAAAGAATTATTATTTTCAAACGCAAATTCATACACTATTAATTTAGCCGATTATAATAATGGTGATCCAATAACAAATACAACAAGCTATACTCTTGAAAAAAGTATTTATACCGAAAACCCGATTCATATTGCCAAAACAATTGAGCATGCGGGACAAAAAATGGGCTACTTAATGTATAATAGTTTTACCGCAAATTTTGATTCTGAGTTAAACCAAACGTTTCTTAAGTTTAAAACAGCAGGTATTCAAAATTTAATTATTGATTTAAGATATAACGGCGGTGGTTCTGTAAACACAGCAACCCGATTAGCAAGTATGATTACAGGGCAATTTACAGGTGATATTTTTGCAAAACAACGCTGGAATAGTAAATATATGGCAGTTCTTAATCCTGATGATATTACCAATAAATTTACAGATAAAATAAGTGCTTCTGAAGCAATTAACAGTTTAAACCTAAGCAATATTTATTTTATTACTACAGAAAGCTCAGCATCGGCATCTGAATTAATTATTAATGGTTTAGTGCCACATATTAACGTAAAAACAGTCGGAAGTAAAACCCACGGAAAATATGTAGGTTCAATTACATTATATGACTCTCCTACTTTTAGCAAAAAAGACATTAATACAGCACATAATTGGGCAATGCAACCCATTGTTTTAGAAATTGTAAACAAAGATAATCATAACGATAAAGAAGGGATTTCACCAACAGTAACACGTTTTGAAGACTTTGGTAACTTAGGCGAATTAGGTAACAAAACCGAGCCTTTACTAGCAAAAACACTTCAACTGATAAGTTCAGGAGCTCGTGGAAATACGAATAATAACATAACTCAATTAGAAACAATTGGAAGTTCAAAATCAAACAATGTAAACTACAACACCATGTATGTTGATTTAAAATAATACTTCTTTTTAATAAAAAACTAAGAAAACCTAACTGAAAAAGTTGGGTTTTTTTAATAGATAAATAATACTATTTTATTTCTTGATTTTCAAGCATCTCAGGTCTAAATGGGGTCATTTTATCAGCATCTAATTTTTTAGCATATTTGTATCCTGACTTCCACCATTTGGCCATTAATTTTTTATCAAAAACTAAAGTATTTGTTGTTAAAACAGTTGGTGTGTAATATAAATTTAATTTTACATCATGATGTTTTGCAGATAATTTACCAATGGTAATATTATGTTTTTCTACATGCTCTAGCAAAAAACCAAAAACATCTAGCATTAGCGAAAATGGATTTTTAGCAGGCATTCTATTAATTTGATTCACCTCGGTTTCTAAAATAATCGCATCAATTTCTTTAGCACCACGTAAAATAGCTTCTCTTATAGGTACTAAACTTCCAAAACCACCATCAGCATACTGATAGCCATTTTTTTCTAACAAACTCATAAAAGGTACGTAATTACACGAGCCCCAAATCCAATCACAAAAATCTTCGTAAGTACATTCTGAAATCGCTTTATATTCAATCTGATTTGCTGTTAAGTTTGACACCGTTACCACAACTTCCTTATTTTTTTCACGAATTTCATCATACATTTCACGAGTAACATTCTTTTTAATCAATTTTCTTAAATTTTTACTTTCCCCAAAGGTTTTTCTTCCATTTAAGAAGTTCCAAAATGTATTTATATGCCTAATAGATATTACTTTTTCTCCATGAACTATCTTTATTTTAAAAGGACTATTACTAAAAATAGATTTTTGATTTACATTAGTATATAGTTTCTTTAAAGAATCTACTTTTCCTAGTGCTAAATGCGAAACCATTAAACTACCTGTTGATGTTCCTACAAATAAGTCATAGTCTTTTTTCTTTTCTTTCATTAAAAATTCAGCTACACCACCCGCAAATGCGCCTTTGCTTCCTCCTCCAGAAATTACCAATGCTTTTTTCATGTTTTTTTTCAGATAAGTGAATTGATTTGGTTATTTTTAATATTGTAAAAATATCAAAAAAATGAACCGTTTCCCTATTTTAATTTTAGTGTTATTTATTTCTTTTTCTTGTCAAAAAACTTCACTAAAAAAAGTTAGCTCTAGAAAATTTAAAAATATTAAAATCAGTCAATTTAAACAAGAAAACAGCAGTATTCGTGCGCTTAAAATTATCAATAAAAATGAAATTGTTTTTGCGGGTTCAAACGGAATAATTGGTACTACTAAAAATGGCGGAAAATCTTGGAATCAAACACAAATACGTTATCAAGACACGATTATTCCTAATTTTAGAAGCATTGCCCTAACTAAAAATGCTGTTTTTGCTTTATCTATTGAAAACCCTGCATTGTTATATAAAATTACTGCCGATACCACAAAAATTGTCTATATAGAAAAACATCCGAAGGTATTTTACAACAGTTTACATTTTTTTGATGATAAAAAACACGGAATTGCCGTAGGAGATCCTACAGATAAAGAAAATTGTGCGGCTATTATTTTAACTTCGGATGGCGGAAATTCTTGGACAAAATTGCCTTGTAATAAATCTCCAAAACTAGAAAAAGGAGAAGCTTTTTATGCGGCAAGTAACACCAATATTGCAATAATTAATAACACGGTTTGGATTGCTTCTGGCGGTACAAAATCGAGGGTTTTAAAATCTACCGATTTCGGAAATACTTGGGAAGTTTATAATACACCAATTACACAAGGAAATACTGGTGATGGTATTTATTCCATTGCTTTTTATGATGAAAATAACGGATTTATTATTGGAGGAAACTACACCAAACCAACCGATAATTGCGCCAACAAAGCCCTTACTTCCGACGGAGGAAAAACCTGGAAATTAGTAGCTAAAAATCAAAATCCAACCTATAAAAGTTGCGTACAATATGTACCAAACACCAACGGAAAAGAACTTTTTGCTGTCGGAATAACAGGAGTTTCATTTTCTAATGATAACGGGTATTCTTGGCGAAAAGTAAGCGAAGAGCCTTATTATAGTATTCAATTTTTTGATAAAAATACGGCATGGTTATCTGGTCATAAAAAAATAGGGAAATTAAATCTTGGTAAAATGTAATTATTTTTAATAACTTGTGTTAAAAAACAGAATATTTAAGAAGTTTAATGACAAAATTAAATAGAAGAAAGTTTATAAAGAGAGGGATATTAACATCTATTGGATTAGTTCTTTTAGATTCACTTTGGTTTGAAAAATATATTATCGAGTGGAATTATTTTAACATCTCTAAATCAAAAGAAAACAAGATAAAAATCATTCAAATTTCAGATTTACATTTTGACAAATTACGTTACTTTCATAAATCTATTGCAAAAAAAATAAACACAATAAAACCCGATTTAATATTTATAACAGGTGATTCTGTTGATAAAACTGAAAAAATTAACTCTTTAAATGAATTTCTACAATTAATAGATAATTCTATCCAAAAATATGCAATTACTGGAAAC
Organism: Tenacibaculum dicentrarchi; assembly: GCF_900239345.1. Classification (GTDB taxonomy): domain Bacteria; phylum Bacteroidota; class Bacteroidia; order Flavobacteriales; family Flavobacteriaceae; genus Polaribacter; species Polaribacter dicentrarchi. Next base: position 123,481 of record NZ_OESZ01000012.1, read on the forward strand.
TGGGAATATTGGGGTAAAGTAAATTTAACAAAACTTAAAAATATGTACTCCAAGAATAATTGTGAATTATTAATCAATGAAAACAGAACAATTTCAATAAAAAATCGTGAAATATCAATAATCGGAATAGATGATTTGGTTGGTGGAAATCCAGATTTTAAAAAAGCTATTGAAAACATAAAACAGACCCAAACCAATATTGTTTTAGCACATTGCCCACAACATAGAGATATTATTTCAAAACAAAAAGGAAGTTTAACGATTGATTTAGTTCTTTCAGGGCATACTCACGGAGGTCAAATTACATTTTTAGGAATTGTCCCTTTCAAACCTCAAGGAAGCGGTAATTACTTAAAAGGTTGGTATGATAAAACCGAACCGAAAATGTATATATCAAAAGGAATTGGAACGAGTATTTTACCTATCCGATTTGGAGCAAGAGCAGAAATGGTTGAAATCGACCTATAAAAACACGGATAATATATTCTCCTATAAATAACTATAAAAACACCCAATATTAAGTATTTTTGCAGTTATGAAACAAATTAGCAGTATCCAAAATCCTTATATTAAAGATTTATTGAAACTTCAAGATAAATCTCGTGAACGAAAAAAGAAAGGATTATTTTTAGTAGAAGGACAACGTGAAATTTCGTTAGTTACAAAAGGTAATTATCAAATAGAAACTATTTTATTTGTGCCTACTATGTTTTCTTCGGATGATTTAAAAACTATTAAAATTGCTACTGCTTCTTGCATCGAAATTACCAAAGAAATTTATCAAAAAATAGCTTATCGTGATACTACCGAAGGCGTAATTGCGGTTGTAAAAACTAAAAATTTTAGTTTAGATACTATTAAATTTAAAACAGAGAACCCACTAGTTTTGGTGTTAGAAAGTATCGAAAAACCAGGGAATATCGGTGCAATGCTTCGTACTGCCGATGCCGCAAATATTGATGCTGTTTTTATAGCAAATCCAAAAACAGATTTATTCAATCCGAATATTGTACGCTCTAGTGTTGGTTGTGTTTTTACCAATCAAATTGGCATTGGTACATCCGAAGAAATTATTGCTTTTTTACAAGAAAAAAACATCAATATTTACAGTGCTACTTTGCAAAATTCAAACGAATATCATAAAAATGATTATACACAGGCAACGGCTTTAGTTGTTGGTACAGAATCAACAGGATTAACCCAAATTTGGCGCGATAAAGCTACTCAAAATATAAATATACCTATGCAAGGTGCTATTGATTCTATGAATGTTTCGGTTGCTGCTGCAATTTTAACTTTTGAAGCTAAAAGACAACGAGAGTTTAAAATAAGTTTATTTTAAACTATTTTTTGATAAATTATGTTTATATTTTAGTAATTTCGACTCTCTAAATAAAACAAATGAAAGTCTGTATTGCCGAAAAACCAAGTGTAGCAAGAGAAATTGCTAATATATTAGGAGCCAACAACAAACGAGATGGATATTTTGAAGGTAACGGCTATGCAGTAACCTATACTTTTGGGCATTTGTGCACACTTTTAGAGCCTAAAGATTACAAACCTCATTGGAAAAGTTGGGATTTGAATAATTTACCAATGCTTCCTGAGCGATTTAATACAAAAGTAACTGGTGATGAAGGTATTCAAAAACAGTTTAATGTTGTTAAATCATTATTTGAAAAAGCCGATGTTGTTATCAATTGTGGTGATGCAGGAACTGAGGGTGAATTAATACAACGCTGGGTAATAAATCAAGCTAATTATAAAGGCGAAGTACAACGTTTATGGATTTCTTCATTAACAGAAGAAGCTATTAAAGAAGGGTTTCAGAATTTAAAACCTGCATCACAATATGATAATTTATATTATGCAGGGTTTTCACGTGCTATTGGCGACTGGTTATTAGGCTTAAATGCTACTCGATTATATACCGTTAAATTTGGAGGATACAAACAAGTACTATCTATCGGAAGAGTTCAAACTCCTACACTTGCAATGTTGGTGAATCGATTTAAAGAAATTCAAAACTTTAAACCACAACCTTATTGGGAATTACAAACCTTATACAGAGAAACACTTTTTTCTTATGAAGAAGGGCGTTTTTTAAAAAAAGCAGCAGGGCAGATTTTTGCTGATAAAGTAAAAGAAAGTGATTTTGAAATTACTTCAGTAACCAAGAAAAAAGGAAAAGAATACGCTCCTAAATTATTCGATTTAACAGGTTTACAAGTATATTGTAATAATAAATTCGGATTTTCTGCTGATGAAACATTAAAAATGGTTCAAAAGCTTTATGAAATGAAAGTTGTAACGTATCCAAGAGTTGATACCACTTTTTTACCGAATGATGTATATCCAAAAGTTGCAGGAATTTTAGGAAAACTAACCAATTTCAATACCTTAACAAAACCATTATTAGGTCAGAAAATAAAGAAATCTAAAAGGGTTTTTGATGATAAAAAAGTAACTGACCACCACGCTATTATTCCAACTGGAATTCAAAATAATTTACCTTATAATCAGCAACAAGTTTACGATATTATTACACGTCGTTTTATTGCTGTTTTTTATCCTGAAAGTGATATTTCAAATACTGCCGTAATTGGAAAAGTTGATGATATTTCTTTTAAAACAACAGGAAAAGAAATTTTATCAAAAGGATGGCGTATTGTTTTTGAACATGAAAATAATACTAAAAAAACAGAAAACAATGTATTACCAACTTTTGTAAAAGGAGAAAAAGGAACACACCAACCTAGTTTTTTACAAAAAGAAACCAAACCACCACGAAACTATACAGAAGCAAGTTTATTGCGTTCTATGGAAACAGCAGGAAAACAGGTCGATGATGATGAAATGCGTGAATTAATGAAAGAAAATGGTATTGGTCGTCCGTCAACTCGTGCAAGTATTATTGAAACTTTATTTAGAAGAAAATATATAAAACGACAAAAAAAATTAGTAATCCCTACTGAAACAGGAATTGATTTAATTGATTTAATTGATAACGAATTATTAAAATCTGCCGAACTTACAGGACTTTGGGAAAAACGTTTAAAAGAAATTGAACGAGGCGAATTTAATGCAGGAACATTTATCAATAACATGAAAAAAATGGTGGATGAATTGGTTTATGAAGTACGTTCAAGTAACAAAACAAAACGACTTTCTTCAGATAATGAAACTCAGAAAGTTGTAAAAAAAGTTGCTCCTCAGAAAAAAACAATCATAGGTAAAGAATGTCCTAAATGTAAAAAAGGACAATTATTAAAAGGAAAAACAGCTTACGGATGTTCTGGCTATAAAACTGGTTGTGATTTTAAATTACCTTTTAGTTTTATGGATAAAAAAATATCTGAAAATCAATTAATTCGATTGATTGATAAAGGTTGTACAACCAATTTAAAAGGTTTCAAAAATGGAGATGATAAAATAGAAGGTTTAGTCCGTTTTGATGCTACTTTTAACTTAAAACTAGAAGAAAAACAAGTAACAGATAAAAACTCAACTTCGAAAAACACCAAAAATACAGAAACTATTGTTTGCCCAAAATGTAAGAAAGGAAGTGTTTTAAAAGGAAAATCGGCTTACGGATGTTCTGATTACAAAAGCGGTTGTGATTTTGTTTTTACTTTTGATAACATCAAAAAAATAGCCAACGGACAAACGTTGACTAAAGATTTGGTTTTAAATATTATTAGTAATAATTAAGGTTTTTTTAATTCTTTATGATAATATTCAATTAGTTTATCAGGATTTTTTATCGTGTTTTTAATCCATTCAAAATATAAAACACGCTGTTCTTCTTTGCTTAATTGCCAGTTTAAATCTGTTTTACGTAAACGAGCTGTAACATCGTTTAAAGTAATTGCAGCCGCTACCGAAATATTTAAACTTTCGGTAAAACCAACCATCGGAATTTTTAAAAAACCGTCTGCTTCTTGTTTTATATAATCAGAAATTCCGTCTTTTTCAGCACCAAATACAAATGCCGATTTTTTAGTAACATCAAAATCAGATAACACACAAGAATCAGTATGTGGCGTTGTTCCTATTATTTGATACCCTTTTGCACGTAAATCTTGTAAACACGCTTTTGTATTATCGCCATCTTCTTTATATCTGTTGATATTTAACCATTTTTGGCTTCCTTTTGCAACGTGTCGAGATACTTTGTTTGTAAACCTGTTTTCAATGGCATAGACATCTTGAATACCAAAAATATCACAACTTCTGACAACTGCACTTGCGTTATGAGGTTGATAAATATCTTCTAAAACTACCGTAAAATGACGTGTTCTTTCGTTTAAAACTCTATTAAATGTTTCTTTTCTTTTATCGGTAATAAAACCTTCTAAATATGCTAATAATCCTTCATCAATCATATTGCAAAAATACACTTATTTATTTTCTAAATTATATGGAATAAAAAAACGTCTTTAAATTATTAAAGACGTTTTTTATTATTTTTTTAAAATTACTTACGATGTTAACTTACTAAAATACTCGTAAATTTCTCCTTTCGATATTGAACTTCCTTTTTCTATTAAATCGAAAATCTCATCATTTCGTTCTTTATTGTACTTTTTAGTACCTGTAAAAAGTTCGACTTTTTCATCATTCGGGTTTTGCATTAACCACTCAAAACCTTCTTGTTCTAATAAATTAATATCTTTATCAATCGTAATCATAATACGATGAATTTCATCTTTATCGCATTTGAATAAATTAACCATTTTAGGCGAAAAATGCTCTAAATACTCGGTTTTTTTAAGTACATCATCCCAAACAACATCGCTAAAAACATTCATTTCATCTTCAGCAACTTGTGGTTTTTGTTCTTTTAACTCTTTCCATTCTTTGGCATCGATACTTTGCGATGCTAAAAAACGTGCAAATTCTTCATGCAATCCTTCAAATTGCTCTTTTGTTAATTGTCTGTACTTCATTCGACAATTTTAATAATAATTTAGGGTTTTGACAATTTTAATATCAGAATTATAAATGATAAAATAAATATTATTTTTTAGCAAAATCGCCTAGCCCCGATTGAAGCTTTGTTTGAGCTCTTTTTTTGATTTTTCTTCAAAAAAAAGCGAGTGCGGAAAGCGGGAAATTGCTTCAAAAAATAATTATAAAAAAAATCCTCACAAATAAATTATGAGGATTTTTATTTTAAATATCTTATCTATTTTCGTCTTGCTTAATTTAGTTCAGCATCGCATCAACAAGAGAATTACGGCAAATCAGAATGCGAATCTGAAATAAATTCAGATTGACGGATTCGATGCTATTTTTTAGATGAAATTTAAACGAAATCTTAGTAATTTCTATACTGTTTAGTTTGTTCAAAAACATGGCTTAAAATTCGTTGTTCTTTTTCATCAAACTCAATATTTCTTCTTTTCATTACCATTTTGGCTACTTCAAAAACTTTATTGGTTTTATATTCTGTAAATCCTGATGCACCGCCCCAACTAAAAGATGGTACAAAATTTCGAGGAAATCCGCTACCAAAAATATTAGCAGAAACACCTACTACAGTTCCCGTATTAAACATGGTATTGATGCCGCATTTAGAGTGATCGCCCATCATTAAACCGCAAAATTGTAAGCCTGTTTTTGCAAAACGACCTGTATCGTAACTCCATAATTTTACCTCAGCATAATTATTTTTAAGGTTCGAATTGTTAGTGTCGGCGCCAATATTACACCATTCACCTAATACAGAATTTCCTAAAAACCCATCGTGTCCTTTGCTAGAATAGCCCATTAATACCGAATTATTTACCTCTCCGCCAACCTTACAATGAGGTCCTAAAGTGGTTGCTCCGTATATTTTTGCTCCTAATTTTAATACCGAATTTTCACACATCGCCAAAGCACCTCTTACTACAACGCCTTCCATAATTTCGGCATTTTCACCGATGTAAATTGGTCCTGAACTTGCGTTTAAAGTTGCAAAAGTTAACTTTGCACCTTCTTCTATAAAGATATCTTTTTTATTGATACAATTTACTGTTTCAGGAATTGGCTCAGATGTTCTGCCATCGGTAATTAAATCGAAATCGGCACGAATTGCTTTATCATTTAAAGAAAAAATATCCCAAGTATTTTTTATCTGAAGTAACTCTTCTTGGTATTCAATATGCTCATAATTTGCAAAATTCACTTCGTCTTGGCTGTCGTTGGTATAAAAAGCAATCACATCTTCACCTTTAAAAATTGCCTGTTTTTTGGTTAATGCTCTTACCATATCAACCAATTTATCTGTTGGTAAAAAAGAGGCATTTAACAGCACATTTTCTTCCAACTCTACCATCGGATATTTTTCTTCTAAATATTCTTCAGTAACTGTTGTGGTGGTTAAGCCTAAATGTTTTTCCCATTTTTCACGAATCGTTAAAATTCCGACCCTAATATCGGCAACGGGTTTTGTATATGTAAATGGTAATAAAGCGGTTCTTACATCACCATCAAATAAAATATAATTCATTTTTATTATTTTTTTGAACTCTCACAAAACTACTACTTTCAATTCATTTTACAAGTTTAAATATTAGCCTTACTTTTGTTATCTAAACTTAAAATGTTCCATGAAAAAAATAGTCGCTTTAATTATTCTTATTATTACGTTAGTTTCTTTTGCCTATTATGCTTTTATTTATTACGTTCCTTATAGTAAAGGTGTGCGCTCTGGCGAACTTATAAAAATAAGCTACAAAGGAGTTGTTGTTAAAAGCTGGGAGGGTGAAATTAGCCAAGGTATTTCTGGTGCTCAAATTTTTGCATTTTCAGTGCAAGATAATGAGAAGAAAGTTATTGCCGATTTACAAAAATTTCAAGGAAGATATGTTAAAATTACGTATAAAGAACTTTATAAAACTTTTTCATGGCTTGGTGATACTAAGTATTTTGTAACAAATGTAGAACAAGAAAATTCACCACACTTTAAAAGTTTAGAAGATACTTCTAAAGAATAAAAAAATCTTAAGTTAAATTGATAAAATATGATAAAAAAATTTAAACACGTAGAAGAAACAGGCATTATAATTTCAGAATTAATGTTGCCTTCACACGCTAATTTTAGCGGTAAAATTCACGGAGGCTATATTTTATCGTTATTAGATCAAATTGCCTTTGCTTGTGCTTCAAAGCACTCTGGCGAATACTGCGTAACGGCATCGGTTGATACGGTTGATTTTTTAAATCCCATTGAAGTTGGCGAACTCGTTACCATGAAAGCTTCGGTAAATTATACAGGGCGAACCTCTATGGTTGTTGGTATTCGTGTGGAAGCTGAAAATATTAGAACAGGAGTTACCAAGCATTGTAACTCGTCTTATTTTACCATGGTTGCTAAGGATAAAGATGGTAAAAGTGTTCAAGTTCCTGGTTTAATTGTTAACGACGATATTGAAATTAGGCGTTTTTTAAAGGCGATAAAACGTATTGAAATGAAAAAGAAACGTCAAGAAGAATTTGATAGTGAAGATTTTGTACATCAAAATTACACTAAAGATTTAAAAGGATATAATGTAAAAATTGAGCTTTAATTTAAAATACATAAAGAATTAAAAACCTTGATTTTTTTATAACTTTCGAAGTTTTTTTGGAGCTATTTCCCGCTTTCCGCACTCGCTTTTTTTATTTTTTTGAAGAAAAAAACAAAAAAGAGCTCAAACAATTGCTTCAATCGGGGCTAGAATCAAGTGCTATATTCCTGTTTATTACAGAAACACCAATAAACGTCATGCTGAATTTATTTCAGCATCGCATCAACAGAAGAACTACGGCAAATCAGGATGCGAACCTGAAATAAAATCCTATAAAAAAAGCCTATCATTTCTGATAGGCTTTTAATTTTTAACTTAAAAAAAATTATTTTGTTAAGTACATTTTACGTCTTGAATATAAGTCGTAAAACTGATCATCTTTTAAATCATCAATAAATAAAATACTTTCACCTGTCGATTTCATTTCAGGTCCTAATTGTTTATTTACGTTCGGAAATTTATTAAATGAAAATACTGGTTGCTTTATCGCATACCCTTTTAACTGAGGATTGAAATCAAAATCAGTAACCTTATTTTCACCTAACATTACTTTTGTTGCGTAATTTACATACGGCTGTTTATAGGCTTTTGCAATAAAAGGCACCGTACGAGATGCTCTTGGGTTTGCTTCAATAATATAAACTACGTCATCTTTAATAGCAAACTGAACATTTATTAAACCTACCGTTTTTAATTCTAAAGCGATAGTTTTTGTATGATCTTTTATCTGCTGTAATACTAAGTCTCCTAAGTTAAAGGCTGGTAATGTTGCGTTTGAATCTCCAGAGTGTACTCCACAAGGTTCAATATGCTCCATAATTCCGATAATTTGCACATTTTCACCATCACAAATTGCATCTGCTTCAGCTTCAATTGCACCATCTAAATAATGATCTAATAATAATTTGTTACCAGGCATTCTTCTTAATAAATCAACAACGTGTTCTATTAATTCTTCTTTGTTGATAACAATTTTCATTCCTTGTCCTCCTAAAACATACGATGGACGAACTAAAATTGGGAAATCTAATTTTTCAGCTAAAACTAAAGCTTCATCAGCAGTTTCAGCGATTCCAAATTCTGGAAATGGAATATTATTTGTTTTTAATAAATCAGAAAAACTACCTCTATCTTCTGCTAAATCTAAGGCTTCAAAACTAGTACCTAAAATTTTAATTCCATATTTAGTTAATTTTTCAGCTAACTTTAAAGCAGTTTGTCCACCTAACTGAACAATTACTCCTTCTGGTTTTTCATGCTTAATTATATCATAAATATGTTCCCAAAAAACAGGCTCAAAATATAATTTATCAGCAGTATCAAAATCTGTAGAAACTGTTTCAGGATTACAGTTAATCATAATGGTTTCATAACCACATTCTGCAGCTGCTAAAATACCATGAACACAACAGTAATCAAATTCAATTCCTTGCCCAATACGGTTTGGTCCTGAACCTAAAACAATAATTTTTTTCTTTGCAGTAACTTCACTTTCGTTAGCCACCACTGTAACACATTCTTTGGTTACAATATCACTTTCAAAAGTTGAATAATAATACGGAGTTTTTGCTTTAAATTCAGCAGCACAAGTATCAACTAACTTGTAAACTCTGTTGATATTTAATTCTTCTCTCTTTTTATATACCTGACTTTCTAAACATTTTAACATATGAGCAATCTGACGATCTCCATATCCTTTTTGTTTTGCTTCTAGTAATAAATCTCTATCAAGTGTATCAACAGTATATTTAGAAATTTCTTTTTCTATTTCGTGTAATTCTTCATATTGTTTTAAGAACCACATATCAATTTGCGTAATTTCGTGAATTTTACTCAACGGAATTCCCATTTTGATAGCGTCATAAATAATAAAAACCCTGTCCCAAGAAGCGTTTGTTAACTTCTCTATAATTTCGTCGTAGTTTTTATTTTCTTTTGCATCGGCACCTAAACCATTACGTTTAATTTCAAGTGATTGTGTTGCTTTGTGCAATGCTTCTTGAAACGAACGTCCAATTCCCATTACCTCACCAACAGATTTCATTTGTAAACCTAACGTTCTGTCAGAACCTTCAAATTTATCAAAGTTCCAACGAGGAATTTTTACAATTACATAATCTAAGGTTGGCTCAAATAAAGCTGATGTCGATTTAGTAATTTGATTATTTAATTCATCTAAATGATACCCTAAGGCTAATTTAGCTGCAATTTTAGCAATAGGATATCCTGTTGCTTTACTTGCCAATGCTGATGAACGTGAAACCCTTGGGTTAATTTCAATCGCAATAATATCTTCTTTTTCATCTGGTGATACAGCAAACTGTACGTTACATCCTCCTGCAAAATCACCAATATTACGCATCATATGAATTGCCATATCACGCATTTTTTGGAATGTTTTATCAGAAAGTGTCATTGCTGGCGCTACCGTAATTGAATCTCCAGTATGAATTCCGATAGGGTCCATATTTTCGATTGAACAAATAATTACTACATTATCATTAGCATCTCTTAACAGCTCTAATTCGTACTCTTTCCAACCGATAAGTGCTTTATCAATCATAACTTCATGAATTGGAGATACCTCTAATCCTCGAGTTAATAAGGCATCAAAATCTTCTTCTTTATATACAAAAGAAGCCCCTTCTCCACCTAAAGTAAACGACGCTCTAATAATTAAAGGAAAACCAAATTCTTGAGCAATTTCTTTCCCTTTTAAGAATGATGTTGCCGTTGCTTGAGGCGCCATTGGAATACCAATATCTAGCATCAAATTTCTAAACTTCTCACGGTCTTCAGTAATATTAATGGCATCAATATTAACACCAATAATTTCTACACCAAAATCATCCCAAATACCTTTTTCATCAGCTTCAATACATAAATTTAAAGCTGTTTGCCCACCCATTGTTGGTAAAACTGCATCAATTTGTGGATGCTCTTTTAATATTTGTACTAATGATTTAGTATTTAAAGGTAAAAGATACACATGATCGGCCATCGTAGGGTCTGTCATGATTGTTGCAGGGTTCGAATTGATTAAAACAGTTTCAATTCCGTCTTCACGTAAAGAGCGTAAAGCTTGCGTTCCAGAATAATCAAATTCACAGGCTTGTCCAATAACAATTGGGCCTGAACCGATTATTAAAATAGATTTAAAGTTTTGATTTTTAGGCATTTTAAATAGGTGTTGTGTTGTTGTTGTGGTTTTCGGTAAAAGTAAAAAAGGTTATATACAAAAAAGGTGTTACTATAAAAATAGTAACACCTAATATATTAACGATTGTTAATCATTATTTTTTTGGTCTTGGAGCTGAAGATACACTTAAGTTTTTTCTTCCTTTAGCTCTTCTTCTAGCTAATACTTTACGTCCATTAGCAGATGCCATTCTTTCTCTGAAACCGTGTTTGTTTCTTCTTTTTCTCTTCGATGGTTGGTAAGTTCTTTTCGGCATTATTTATATTTTTAAAAATGGTCTTTAATTCAATTTGCTTTTGTGAAATTCCGTCTGCTAAAAGCGTGGGCAAATATACAATAGTTTTTTCGTCTTACAAATACTCCATTTGTTTTTTTTGAAATATTTTCTAACTTTACAAAAATACGCATTTTTTATGTATTTTTTCACTTTTTTATTTGTTCAGATAGTCAGACTTCTTACTTTTGCCCAAACCTAACAACCATGAGCAACACTAAATACGTTTTTGTAACAGGAGGCGTAACTTCATCACTAGGAAAAGGAATTATAGCCGCTTCTTTAGCTAAATTATTACAGCAAAGAGGTTTCTCTGTGACTATCCAAAAATTAGACCCATACATTAATATAGACCCAGGAACATTAAACCCATACGAACATGGAGAATGCTATGTAACTGATGACGGCGCTGAAACAGACTTAGACTTAGGGCATTACGAACGTTTCTTAAACCTTCCTACCTCTCAGGCAAACAATGTTACTACAGGTAAAATTTATCAATCTGTAATTAACAAAGAGCGTAAAGGAGAGTTTTTAGGAAAAACAGTTCAGGTAATACCACATATTACCGATGAAATTAAAGAACGTATTCAAATTTTAGGAAAAACTGGAGATTATGACATCGTTATTACTGAAATTGGTGGTACTGTTGGCGATATTGAATCATTACCTTATGTAGAGGCGGTACGTCAATTAAAATGGGAATTAGGCGATGATAACGTTATTGTTATTCACCTAACTTTAGTTCCTTATTTAGCTGCCGCTGGTGAATTAAAAACCAAACCAACTCAACATTCTGTAAAAATGCTAATGCAAAGCGGTGTAAGCCCTGACATATTAGTATGCCGTTCTGAACACGAAATTAACGATACTATAAAACGTAAACTAGCATTATTCTGTAATGTTAAAAAACAAGACGTTATTCAATCATTAGATGCTGAAACTATTTATGATGTTCCTAATTTAATGTTTAAAGAAGGATTAGATTATGTCGTTTTAGATAAATTAAATTTATCTACTAGAACACAACCTAAATTAGAAGCTTGGAATCAGTTTTTAGAGCGTCATAAAAACCCTACTGCAACTATTGAAATTGGTTTAGTGGGTAAATATGTTGAATTACATGATTCTTATAAATCAATTACCGAAGCTTTTATTCATGCAGGAGCCGCTAATAAAACTAAAGTAAAAGTTCGTTGGATTCACTCCGAAGAACTAACACCTGAAAATGCTGCATCACAATTAGCAGGGTTAAATGGTGTTTTAGTAGCCCCTGGTTTTGGTGGAAGAGGAATTGAAGGTAAAATTGCAGGGGTACAATATGTACGTGAAAACAACGTTCCATTTTTAGGAATTTGTTTAGGAATGCAAATGGCCGTTATTGAATATTCTCGCAACGTTTTAGGTTTAAAGGATGCAAATTCTACTGAAATGGACGAAAAAACAGCCAATCCTGTTATTAATTTAATGGCAGCACAAAAAGAAGTTACCCAAAAAGGTGGAACCATGCGTTTAGGAGCTTGGGATTGTGAAATTTCTGAAAACTCTAAGGTATTTGAAGCTTATAAAACAAGTTCAATTAGCGAACGTCACCGCCACAGATTCGAGTATAATAACGACTATAAAACGCAACTAGAAGATGCAGGAATGAAATCAACAGGTATAAACCCTGAAACGGGCTTAGTAGAAACTGTTGAAATCCCTACACATCCTTGGTTTGTTGGTGTGCAATATCACCCAGAGTATAAAAGTACGGTATTAAACCCCCATCCTTTATTTGTGAGTTTTATAAAAGCAGCTTTACAGCAATCTAAAAAATAAATTTAAAAATCCTGTAATTCAAAAATTACAGGATTTTTTTCTTTTTTAATACATATGGAACATTCTTTGAGCGAATATCCTTATTAAAATTAATAACGGTAAAACCTCATAAAAACGATTCGGTTTTACTAAACTTGTCTTATTTTTCTGCTATTTTTAAATTATCAGAAAAAAATAATGACAAGTTGTCATCATTTATAACACATATCAATGGAACAAAAAAAATTTGATGTAAAGTCATTCATAGGAATGCTTTTATTAGGAGGAATATTACTTTGGTGGACAAGTAACCGCAAAGCGGAAATAACTCCTGAAACTAAAACGCAAACAGCACAAGTTACAGATGCTTTAACAGCTCAAAATAACGCAGTAGGAACAGCAATTTTAAGCGATTCACTACAAAAAATTGCCCTAAAAAATAAATTAGGTGCTTTTGCATATGGTGCTTCAACTACTAAAAATGGAGTTACTTCTATTGAAAACGAACTTATTAAATTAACAATTGACAATAAAGGAGGGCAAATTACTGAAGCTTTACTTAAAAACTTCAAAACCTACGATTCACTTCCTTTATTTTTGATAAAAGATAAAAACGCTTCTTTTAATATTAACTTCGGAACTACTGATAATCGTATTTTAAATACAAAAGATTTATTGTTTGCTCCTACTTTAACTAAAAATGGAGATACGCAAATACTTTCTATGAAATTGAAAGTATCAGAAAATCAATTTTTAGAATATCGTTATGAAATCAAAAAAGATGATTATCGTGTTGGATTTGCAGTTCGTTCACAAGGATTAAGTACTGTAATAAACAGCTCACAAGCAATTAATTTAGATTGGAATTTAAAAGGTTTTAGACATGAAAAAAGTTTAAAAACCGAAAACCAATATTCATCTTATTATTATAAAGCTGATAATGAAGTTGATTATTTACAAATGAATGATGATGAAACTGTAAATGATGTAAATTGGGTTGCTTATAAACAACACTTTTTCTCAACTATTTTATCTTCAGATACTCCTTTAAAAGATGCTGCATTAAAATCTGTTGATTTTGCTGGTGAAGAAAAAGATAAAGTTTTCACTAAAACATATAGCTTAAAAGCTCCTTTAGCTTTAACAAATGGAGAATTAAATTATAATATGCAATGGTTTTACGGACCTACAAATTATAACTTATTAAAAACTTACGAAGGAACAGGTTTAAGTGAAATTACAGATTTAGGTTGGGGAATTTTTGGTTTTTTAAACCGTACTGTATTCTACCCTGTATTTAACGCTTTAAAAGGTTTTATTGGTAATTTCGGATTGATTATTATTTTTATGACCATCGTTGTTCGTATTATTATGTCGCCAGTACTTTATAAATCGTATTTATCGAGTGCTAAAATGAAAGTGATTCGTCCAGAAATGGAAGAAATCAATAAAAAATTCCCTGGTAAAGAAAACGCAATGAAACGCCAACAAGAAACTATGGCTGTACAGCGAAAAGCTGGTGTAAGTATGATGTCAGGATGTATTCCTGCATTATTACAAATGCCTGTATTCTTTGCATTATTTAAGTTTTTTCCTACAAATATAGATTTCAGACAAAAAACATTTTTATGGGCAAATGATTTATCATCATATGACATGATTTATCAATTACCTTTTAGTATTCCTTTTTATGGTGACCATATTAGTTTATTCCCAATTTTAGCATCTATTGCTATTTTCTTTTACATGAGAATGAACCAAAATCAGCAAGCAAATATGCAAGCTCCAACGCAAGAAGGAATGCCTGATATGCAAAAAATGATGAAGTATATGATTTACTTCTCTCCTCTTATGATGTTATTTTTCTTTAATAACTATGCTAGTGGATTAAGTTTATATTATTTCATATCAAACTTATTAACTATCGCAATTATGTTGGTTATTAAAAACTTTGTAATTGATGAAGCTAAAATTCATGCAAAAATTGAAGAAAACAAAAAGAAACCTGAAAAAGCGAAAAGCAAGTTCCGTGAACGTTTAGATGCTGCTATGAAACAAGCTCAAGAGCAACAAGCAGCTCAACAGAGAGCTAAGAATAAATAATATTTTTATTTTTAAATAACTTAAAAGGTCGCTAAATGCGACCTTTTTTACTTTAACATTTATTTAACAATTTATTTTTAAACCTTTAAATAAATTAGTTGTCTTATCAAAATCTAATCAATTAAATACGCAATGAAAAAACTTATTCTAATTGTTATTTTTATGCTTTCAATTTCAATTCAAGCACAAAGACCAACAAGAAAACAAGGTAATATTCCTAAAATAACTTTAACAGGAAAAATTATAGAATCAAATACAAAACAACCTTTAGAATACGCAACCTTAGTCTTCACACATATGCGAAGCAAACGTATCTCTGGAGGAATAACGGATACAAATGGAAACTTTTCTATTGAAGTTCCTAAAGGATTTTATGCAATTAAAGTTGAATTTATTGGTTTTAAAACTAAAAATTTATCAAACAAAAAACTAATAGAAAACACTAATTTAGGAATTATTACGCTTTCTGAAGATGCAGAAAAATTAAATGAAGTTGAAATTATTGCTGAAAAATCAACAGTAGAAATCCGTTTAGATAAAAAGATTTACAACGTTGGTAAAGATATGACCGTAAAAGGTGGAACAGCTTCGGATGTTTTAGATAATGTACCATCTGTAAATGTAGATGCAGAAGGCGCTATTAGCTTACGTGGTAATGATAATGTTCGTATTTTAATTGATGGAAAACCCTCTGCTCTAGTCGGATTAACAGGTACAGATGCCTTACGTAATTTACCTGCTGATGCAATAGAAAAAGTAGAAGTAATAACAGCACCATCAGCTCGTTATGATGCCGAAGGAACGGCTGGTATTTTAAATATCATTCTTCGAAAAGGAAAAATTACAGGTTTTAACGGTTCATTAAATATTACGGCAGGTAATCCTGATTTACTACGAATTGCACCAAACTTAAATTATCGCACAAAAAAATTCAACTTATTTTCTAATCTTGGATATTCTTACCAAAAAGGTCCAGGAAATTCAAAAACAACATTTTATTATTTAAAAAATGGTGTTTTAGATAGCACACAAATAGAAGACAGAACTTTTGGTAGAAAAAATAAAAACTTCAACGCTTCTGTTGGTATGGAATATTATATCAACAAAAATAGTTCTGTAACAGGTAATTTTGTGTATCGAAAATCTGATGGAGATGATGTTGCAACTAATTTAACAGACAGGTTTTTATTTAACGATTCTTCAAAAAATTTATTAAATGAAACTCGTATCGAAAATGAGCAAGAAAATGGTACTGACAAGCAATATTCAATAAATTACACAAATAAATTAAATGATGACGGGCAAAAATTAACCATTGATTTACAATATGGAGACAGCCAAGAAACTGAAAAATCACCAGTTACTGTAAATGGTGTTTTGTCTGAATTAAATTCACAAATAACAAGCTCTAAAGAAAAATTACTTCAAATAGATTATGTCTTACCTATCGGAGAAAACAGTCAGTTTGAAATTGGACATAAAGCAACTTATCAAGATTTGAATTCTGATTTTAAAGTAAATATTTTAAATTCATCGAATGATTTTGACCCTTCAAATGCCATTACTTTTAAGCAAAATATATTTGCTTTTTATTCGCAATATGGAAGTAAAATAAATCAATTCTCATACCTTTTAGGACTGCGTTCAGAAATTACAGATATTGATTTAAACGTATTAACGACCAACCAAGAATCAACTAAAAAATACACTAAATGGTTTCCAACGGTAAATATTGGCTACGAATTAAACGACAATGAAAACCTAACTTTAGGCTATAGCAAACGTTTAAGACGACCACGTCATTGGTTTTTAAATCCGTTTGAAACCCGAAGTTCAGCAACTAGTGTATTTAGAGGAAACCCCGATTTAAACCCGACATTTACCAATTCTTTGGATTTAGGATATAACACAAAAATCAGAAAATTCAACTTAGGAGCTTCTGTATATTATCAACATTCAACGGATATTGTTCAACCCATATCGGTTATAGAAAAAAGAGATGAAAACAATATTTTTATTCGTCAGCCAGTAAATTTAAACGACGAAAACCGCTACGGATTCGAATTTACAAGTAATTACAATCCTACAAAAAAAGTACGTTTATCGGCAAGTTTTAATTATTATAAATTTAATATCGATGCTTTTTCACACACTTATACTTCTCAAAATGGCTCAAAAATTATTACAAATTTAGCCGAAGTAAATGAAAATAGTTGGTTTGCTCGTTTTAATTCTCGCATTACATTGCCCGCAAAAATAGCTTGGCAAACACGATTAATGTATCGTGGTTCTAAAAATAATGCACAAAGTAATATAAAAGGAATGTTTATGGCAAATTTATCTTTTAGCAAAGATATTTTAAAAGAAAAAGCATCATTAGTATTAAATGTAAGCGATTTATTCAATTCTCGCAAGCGTGAAAGCACTACGTATTATGGCGGAAGAGAAAATCCATCAACAATAGCAAACGGAACTTTTCAATGGAGAGAGCGACAAATTTCGTTGAGTTTTACGTATCGTTTTAATCAAAAGAAGAAAAGAGAAAATAGGCAAAACAATGAAGGTGATTCAGAATTTAATGGATAATTTTTTTTGGGCGTTCGAGCGGGCTTTCATTACTCGCTTTTTAGTTTGGTGCAAAAAAGCACCAAACTAAAAGAGCTCAAACATGCCATTCAATCCCTAACGCAATTCTTAGTTTTTTAATGATTTTTATCAATTCGAGAACAGACCTCACAAGTTTCTAAAACCTGTGAGGTCTAAATATTCAAATAAATTATCAGCTTAAAAAATTTAGCAAAAAACCCTAGCCCCGATTGAAGCTTTGTTTGAGCTCTTTTTTATTTTTCTTTTCAAAAAAATAAAAAAAGCGGGCATTGCTAATTCAATATAGGTAGCGTTTTATTTCGATAATGCATTAATAATAACATGGATAATTCGAGCATTTTGATACTTTTAGAATAACATTTTGATTTTCTTCTCATTCTTGCTAAAAAATGTCTAAATAAACTATTGTAGCCTTCCACTGTAAATGTTTCTGCTTTTGATTGCACGTGTTTATCCTTAGGAATTATTGCCTTATACACGGTATTTTCATAAAAACTTTATAGGTCTAAATAGCTCATTATCTGTGTTTAAATCATGATTAATATCTTCTAATTTGGCTTTTATATTTTTTATTTTAAGATTTTGGAGCAAATTATTAGCAATCGATATAAAAGAACACATCATTTTCATACGTTTTATTTTAAAACACTTGATTTTATCTTCTCTAAACGTTGTATCTCTTAAATAATTATTACTTTCAATTTGCCAATGATTCCGAATAGCTTGAAAATATTCTTTGCTATTGATTTCAGCTTGATTTTTATTGGAAATATGATAACTTTTTTCTTTTGAAACCTTATTAGTTTTTGTGTTAATAAACTCTCTTTCAATAATAATTAGCGTAGATAAGTTGCATTTCTCCCATCTTTTGTTGAATTCAATACCTGTAATATTGTAAAACCTACCGATTCTGGTTTCTATTCTGCCATGTCCTTTATCTAAAGTCTTTTCAATAGAAAAAGTTTTTTCAATAGTTTGATAATCCACTAAATCCTCTAATAATTTCTTCTGATTGTTTTTGACTTGAGTTATAAAAACACCTCGAGCATCTTCTATTATCGATAAAGTTTCATGCTGAGTATGTAAAGCATCAAATATAATTTTTGATTTAGACAAACAACTACTTACTAGTAGCTCTCGTACACAAGTGATTTCACTATCTTTCAACCCGTTATAAAACAATCCATTGAGTGCTATTTTATCATTATGCACAAAAGGATGAACCAAATTAAGCCCTCGTTTTTGCCCCGTAGCACCATCTATAGTTCCTCTAATTTCTTTTCCATCAAAGCTAACCCAACTAGTAGCAGCAATATCGGAATGTGTATATTTAAAAAAAATGGCATTAAGATTTTGAAAAGAAGCTACATCAGTCAAATCTAATAGCCTTCTAAGTTGAGCGTCTGAAATAGATTTTGAAAAATCAACATCCATTAACGAACATAGCAAAACATGATTGCGTTTTAAAAAACGATATATTTCTGCTATCAAAACTTTCCCTGATAGTACAGATAGTAAAACACCTACTAAAACAAAGTGTAAATCATGTCGTTTTCCTCTAGTATCTCGTGAATCTACCAGATAGGTTTGTAAATAATTATAATAAATCGTAATTTCGTTTTTTTAGCTACCATATACATTGTTTTTTTTCCAAAACAAAAATAGTGTTTTATGTGTAGCTTTTTTTATGAAAATGCCGTGTTGCCTTATATGGTTTCCAATAATCACTCGCAATAGTTTTCATTTGATTATCTTTAATTCCTTTCCAAAATTTTTTGGCTGTTTTTGTGCTTCTATCTCCAATAACGAAGTGGAGTAATCTTTTGCCGTATCTATCAACGGCAATCCAAATCCAACAGTAGTTTTTTTACGCCCAATATAGCTGTGCATCTCATCAACCTCTACAATTTCCATATCTTGAGATGCTGGTTGTAAGCTAGAAACTTCGTTTCCAAAGGCTCTAATCCAGTTTAAAACACTAACATTACTTACTCCCAAAAGTCTTCCGATAGAACGAAAACCTAACCCTTCTAAATACAGCTGCAAAGCTTTCTTTTTTATCGATAATGGATAATCACAAGAGCGCCTTTCTACGGTGTAATTATATCCACAAGATTTACACTTGTATCGCTGAATACCTTTTATTACTCCATTTTTAATCTTCTTTTCGCTCTTACATTTTGGACAATCCATATTGTTTTATTTTCTTCTAAGATAGGTAAACTATTTTAGATTAGCAATACCAAAAAGCGAGTGCAGAAAGCGGGAAAATTGCTTCAAAAAAATCAAACTAATATGTACAACAAAAAACTCGTTCAAATAAATAAACGAGTTTTATATATATATTTCCTAAGAAAAGCTTAGTTACCTTGAGCGGCTTTTTTAGCTTCTTTTTTTAATTTCAAGTTTTCTAAAATTGTTCCACCAATCCAATAAGGAACAACAAATGTTAATAAGAAAATTAACAACCAAAAACCAGTTGTAAAAATAAACATGAATAATACTAATCCTGAAAATTGTGAAAAATCTAACATTTGTTTTCTGTAATAATTGTTATAGAGCAAAATTAGAACTATTTTTCTTTTTATCCAATAAAATATGACAAAAATCACTACTAAAACCTATAAGAATTTGTAAATTTGGAGGTAAGTTAAATTATATTCTTTTAAATAATTTTAAAATGGCAAAGTACAGAATTGAAAAAGATACCATGGGAAATGTTGAAGTTCCTGCGGATAAATATTGGGGAGCGCAAACAGAGCGTTCTCGTAACAACTTTAAAATAGGTCCTGCTGGCTCAATGCCTTTAGAGATTGTATATGGTTTTGCGTATCTTAAAAAAGCTGCAGCATATACAAATGCAGAATTAGGTGTTTTAGCAATCGAAAAAAGAGATTTAATCGCACAAGTTTGTGATGAAATTTTAGCAAGTAAACATGATGATCAATTTCCGTTAGTAATTTGGCAAACAGGTTCTGGTACGCAAAGTAACATGAACTGTAACGAAGTAATTGCTAACAGAGCTCACGAAATTGCAGGTAAAGTTATCGGTGAAGGTGAAAAAACGATTCAACCAAATGATGATGTGAACAAATCGCAATCATCAAACGATACTTTTCCTACAGGAATGCACATTGCAGCTTACAAGAAAATTGTAGAAGTTACCATTCCTGGAGTTGAACAATTACGTGATACTTTAAAAGCAAAATCGGAAGCGTTTAAAGATGTTGTAAAAATTGGACGTACGCATTTAATGGATGCTACTCCCCTAACCTTAGGGCAGGAATTTTCTGGTTATGTAGCACAATTAAACTTCGGATTAAAAGCTTTAAAAAATTCTTTAGAACATTTATCGCAATTAGCTTTAGGTGGAACTGCTGTTGGTACAGGATTAAATACGCCTGCTGGTTACGATGTTTTAGTGGCTAAATATATTGCTGAATTTACAGGATTGCCTTTTATTACTGCTGAAAATAAGTTTGAAGCTTTAGCAGCTCACGATGCTTTTGTTGAAACGCATGGTTCTTTAAAGCAATTAGCGGTTTCTATCAATAAAATAGCCAACGATATTCGTATGATGGCTTCTGGTCCTCGTTCTGGTATTGGTGAATTAATTATTCCTGCAAACGAACCAGGTTCGTCTATTATGCCAGGAAAAGTAAATCCTACCCAAGCAGAAGCAATTACGATGGTTTGTGCGCAAGTTATGGGGAATGATGTTGCTGTTACTATTGGTGGTACTCAAGGTCATTACGAATTAAACGTTTTTAAACCAATGATGGCGAAAAATGTATTAGAATCTGCTCAATTAATTGGAGATGCTTGTGTTTCTTTCGATGTAAATTGTGCGGCTGGTATTGAGCCAAATCATACTAGAATTACTGAATTAGTAAATAATTCTTTAATGTTAGTTACTGCGTTAAATACGAAAATCGGATATTATAAAGCTGCGGAAATTGCAAATACTGCACACGCAAACGGAACTACTTTAAAAACAGAAGCAGTTCGTTTAGGCTATGTTACCGAAGAAGAATATGACGAGTGGGTAAAACCTGAAGAAATGATTGGTGCTTTAAAATAAGCTTTTTTTATCATTTATATAATTTAAAAATCCCTGCAATTTATAATTGTAGGGATTTTTGTTTTTTTGAGGAGTTTGAGATTTTACCTTCTATATTTTCTAAAAGAAATTAAAATATGATAAAACCCAATACCTATAAATATTTTCCCAAAAACAAAAGGAATCCATTCTTTAATACTAACCAAATATTCACGACTATTTATCAATGGATTATGAAAATCTGTTAACAAAAAATATCTAAATAAACCGATGAAATAATCATTATATGCTGACTCTGACTTATTAAAAAAGTCTAACTCTTGATTATAGTTATGAATTATAAAAAATATTGAATAGAATAATATCGCCACAAAAATAGTTCTTTTGATTGCTCTAAGCCAATCAGTTCCATTATTCGAAAAGAAAGAATTAACTCTTAAAATTGTTAAATCTCTTCGTAATTTCTTTCGATTAGCATTAGGCTGTAGCCTTATTTTAGTTTTTAATTCTTCTTTAAACGAATTTAGTTCATAAGCTCTAAAATTATCATAATCTATTCTATTATCAGCTCTTAATAATTGTTGTTTTATATTTCTTAATGTTTTTTTATTACACTTATTTAAATTGTAAATTTCAATATCATCGAAGAAAGCTAGTTTTTCAAAAATTGTTCTATCTAAAAAAATAAAATCAAGTTCTAATTCTTGAAATGAAACAATATCCTGAAAAATAGAAGTATCAATATGTAAATAACAAAGTTTAGAGTTATTAAAAGAGGTGTATTTATAAAAATTACACTTTTCAAATTTTACAGTTGTTCTCTTATCTTTTTTTAATCTTTCAAATAAAGCCGTTCCTTTAAATTCATTAAATCTAAAATTTACTGTATCTCCAAAATTAGTTAACGAAAAATTAGTTTTCTCAAATTCATTATGCTTAATGTAACTCGTATCAATACTACTTAAAGTAAATTGAAACTCTCTTACAAAATTATTATACTCTATACCAACCCGATTAAATGAACAATCGTGAACCTTAACTTCTTTTATAGTACATTTTCTAATTTCTAAATTTCCTGAAGATTTCAGATGAAGGAAATCTATATAATTTGAAATTTCACAATTATGAATTGTTATATTTATTTTATTAATTATTTCTCTTTTTAAATCCTCTCCACATTCAAAAACAAAAAAACCTATTTTTTTAGGAGAAAGATGAAGATTAATAGGTTTCGTCATTTCTGAGAATTTCAATCCCTCAAATGAGCAATCTTTAAAAGAAACATCATTTTCAAATTCACAATTTTCAAAATGAATAAAATGATTTAATTCTGATTTTTCAGAAAAACTTGAATCAAAAAAAGAAATCCGTCTTCCCTTAAATTGACAATTAATAAATTCATTATATGAAGTCACTTTAGATAAATCAATACCTTCTGAATTTTCTAAATTAATAATATAATCACGATATGTGTGTTCATCTTTAGACGAAAGTAATTCTAATAATTCTGTTTCATTTATATTTTTCATATTTTTTTTTAAGCTTATTAGAACGAATTACATATCAAATATAAAAAACATATACTTGTAAAAAACATAATTATTAAATTGATATGATTTAAAAAAATATCACAAAGTCAATTTAAATACTTTCCTTCATTTCAGTTTTTAAATCTTATTTTTGCCCTCGCTATAAAAACAGCTAGTACTCATTTTCAACCATTCATTTTTAAAATAAAACATACAAAATGCAAGTAACAAAACTAAATTCAGAAAGTATATTACCGCTTACCTGCTCACGCTCAGGGTCGTGTTGTTTTGGAAAAGATGTAATGCTGAATCCGTGGGAATTATTTAGTTTTAGTCAAGAGAAAAAAATTACAACAAAAAAATTCAGAAATCTTTATACCGAATTTGGCGGAATCCAATTGCTTTTTGATGGAAAAACCGATAAAAAAGGACAAAAATCATGCAGTCAATATTTAGATAATGCTGGTTGTAGCGTACACCTTGGTCGTCCGTTAGCCTGTCGTTTATATCCGTTAGGTCGTCAGGTGCAATTTGAAAAAGCCGAATATATTTATGAAGGAAACGCTTTTCCATGCTTAACAGATTGTTCCGAAGTTTTAAATTTACCAAAATTAAGCGTAGGCGATTACTTAAAAGGACAAGAAGCACATCAATATGAAAAAGCTTTAGATGCGTATTTAATGGTGATGCAAAACATTGCCGATATTGGTTTTGAATTACTTTTAGATTCGGGATTATCCGCTTCTGGTGACACAAAAACACTGGCTGCTTGGAGAGAAATCGGTAACGAAAACCCGCAAGTATTAGCAGAAAGAATCGGTAAAGAATGGCTAGATTATTTAATGATTCCAAATATAACAAATCACGATAATAACCCTGTTATTTTCGCTCAAAAACACAACGATTTTCTACTTTTAAAAGCACAAGAAGAGTTTGGAAGCTTACAAACATTTGAAGAACTTCATCAGGCTTCGGTTTTAATAATTGCCGTAGCTTTGCATTTATCAAGAGGTTTAAGAGCCGATACAAAAGGATTATCCGAACATTGGATTGAAACTGCTAAAAGTCACGGAGCTAAAGAATAATACTTAAATATTTTACTTTTTTTTATTAATTAAATATGCTAAATCACTTAAATTAGGCAGTGATTTTTGCCCCCTAAAACCAAAAACAATGAACGAACACGAAAAACATATGAGTGAAGCTGTTAAAGCGGCTTTAAAAGGAATGAGTAACAATGAAGGTGGTCCTTTTGGCTGTATCGTAGTAAAAGACGGTGTGGTTATTGGTAGCGGAAATAATAAGGTTACTTCGACCAACGACCCAACAGCGCACGCCGAAGTTACAGCAATTAGAGACGCCTGTAAAAACCTTGGTTCTTTTCAATTAGACGGTTGTATTATTTACACTTCTTGCGAGCCTTGCCCGATGTGTTTAGGCGCAATTTACTGGGCAAGACCAGACAAAGTGTACTACGGATGTGACCAGCAAGATGCCGCAAATATTGGTTTTGACGATGCTTTTATTTACAAAGAAATAGCATTGCCTTACGAAAAGCGTAGCATTTCTTTTGAGCAAATAGGGCAAAAAATTGCCTTAGAGCCGTTTGAAAAATGGACAGAAAAACAAGATAAAGTTGAATATTAATATCAAAATCCTAAGTTTATAGCTTAGGATTTTTTTTTGAAGCTATTTCCCGCTTTCCGCACTCGCTCTTTTTGTTTGAAAAAAACAAAAAGGAGCTCAAACAAAGCTTCAATCGGGGCTAGGGGTTTTTGCTTATATCATTATTATTAGTAAGTTTTTAATTAAGCATATTATATATTTAGACCTCACAGGTTTTAGAAATCTGTAAGGTCTGGCTAACGTATCAACCCCTTGTTTCTTACAAATTATTCTGATATTTAGACTATCATAAAAACTAGCAAAACCCGTATCTTTATCTTTTTAAACACAAATTTTCAAGCAAAACAACAGATGAAATCAGAAAAAAATATTAAATCCTATAAATCGGGATATTTCCCTGTTTCTCACGGACACGAACTTTATTTTGAATTATATGGAAATCCAAAAGGGATTCCTGTAATTTTTTTACACGGTGGTCCAGGAGCTGGTTTTGGCGATAAAGACAAGCAATTTTTTGACCCAGAACGCTATAATGTACTTTTTTTCGACCAACGAGGAACTTCAAAAAGTAAGCCTTTTGGAAGCATCGAAAACAATACAACACAACTTCTTTTACAAGATATTAATGCTTTATTAGATTATGTAAATTTTGATAAAGTCTATGTTTTTGGCGGTTCTTGGGGAAGCACGCTTTCGCTTGTCTATGCAATTCATCATCCAGAGCGCGTTTTAGGATTGATTATTCGAGGAATTTGGTTGGCAAATACATATGCTTTTGACCATTATATTGGCGGTGGAATTAAAGAGTTTTTTCCTGATGTTTGGAATCGTTTTAATAAATTAGTTCCTAAAGGCGAAAATCCAGTTGATTATTATTTAAAAATGATGACCTGCGATGATGAAGAAATCAGCAATAAATATGCCTATGAATGGGCATATTACGAAATGTCATTTTACACTATCAATAAAATTACCGATACCGAACAGGTTTTAAAAACCTTTTCGTACAAATCAATGGCGATTTTAGAAGCATATTATATCAAAAATAATTGTTTTATTTCGGAAGATTTTATCATGAATAACATCGATAAAATTAAAGATATTAAAACCGCAATTGTTCACGGGCGCTACGATTTTATTTGTACGCCAGTTCAAGCTTTCAGATTGCATGAAGGTTTAAACAATGCAACATTAAATATTGAAAATGCAGGACATTCTTCTTCGGATGAACAAAATAAAATTGCTTTAATTTCTGAATTGAAAAGAATTACTTCTTAAAGTTAAAAAACTGTCAGTTCGAGTGATTTTTTTCCTTCAAAAAAATTGTATCGAGAACTTTTGAGTATCAAAATAATAAAATAATTATCGATACAATTTTAATTCCTTTTAGTTATTAAAATCACTCAAATTGACAAAAACAAAAAAACCTCCAATTAAATTGAAGGTTTTTTTATAAATTAAGTTTATTTTTGATTATTTCGATTTTCTAAACATCAGCCAAACACCTATTAAAACAAGTGGAATACTTAATACTTGCCCTGTGTTTAAAGAGTTTAAAACCCAATCTTCTCGGCTATCAACTTGTGCTTTTTTCAAAAATTCGATAAAGAAACGTAGCGACCATAAAACAACCATAAACAATCCGAATAAAAATCCTTCTTGCTTCTTTTTATCTGTTTTCCAATAAAAATGCCACAAAGCAAAAAACAAGGCTAAATAACTAAACGCTTCATATAATTGCGTTGGATGACACGCCACAGTTTCACCTGCTCTTTTAAAAATAACGCCGAAAGTGCTTCCTGTTGGTTTTCCGTAAATTTCCGAATTAAAAAAGTTCCCTAATCGAATGAAAAAACCTGCCAAAGCAACAATAATTCCTAATCTATCTAAGATAAATAACCAAGATTTTTGCAAATGTTTTTTAGCATAAAAATACAAGGCTATCGGAATACCAATGGCCGCGCCATGACTTGCAAAACCTGTGAAACCCGTAAATTTCCAAGAACCATCGGCTAATTGTTTCATCGGTAAAAATATTTCCAATAAATGATGTTGATAATAATCCCAGCTATAAAAAAACACATCTCCCAAACGCATTCCGACCAACATCGAAACAAAAACGTACATAAATAATGGGTCTAATTTTTCGACAGCAATATTATCATTTATAAAAATTTTCTTCATTAAATGAAGCCCTAATACAAATACAGCTACAAACATTAAGCTATACCAACGAATACCGAAGCTACCTATTTTTATAATTTCAGGATCTAAATCCCATACGATGGATAAAAAATTCATGTATTATTTTATTTTATGTCATTAAATTAAAACGACTATTATTTATTTTCTTTTTTTGACACAGACTTTTCTGGCACAGGGTCATACCCGCTTCCTCCCCACGGATGACAGCTAAAAATTCTTTTCAAAGCCAAGTAACCGCCATAAAATACGCCGTGTTTTTGCAAGGCTTCAATGGTGTAACCCGAACAGGTTGGCGAATATCGGCAACTAGCCGGTGTAAATGGTGAAATTGCTGTTTGATAAAACCGCACCAAAAGTATAAACGGATATGTTAAATTTTTTTTCAACTATTAATTAATTGATTGAAAAACTTGTTCCGTCTTTTCCATCTTTTAGCTGAACACCTAAGGCTAATAATTCATCACGAATTTGGTCAGATAATGCCCAATCTTTGTTTTCACGTGCTTCTTTTCGTAGCTTAATTAACAATTCGACAACGCCGTTTACTTTATCCGAAGAAGCTCCTTGTGTTACTTGATTCATCAATCCTAAAACATCAAAAACAAAAGCGTTTAGAGTGGTTGTAAATTCTAATAAATCAGCCTGGGTCAAACTAGCATTATTTTCTTTTATTTGATTGATTGTTTTTACCGCTTCGAATAAATGAGAAATTAATACAGGCGTATTAAAATCGTCATTCATGGCGTTATAACAGTCTTTTTTCCATTTCTGAACATCAAAAGTAGAAGAACTTCCTGCTTCAATTTTTTCTAAGAAGTTTACCGCTTCCATTAATTTTGAATGTCCTTTTTCTGATGCTTCTAAGGCTTCACCTGAAAAATCTAGGATACTTCTGTAATTGGCTTGCATATTAAAAAAACGAACCACACTTGCCGAAAATGCCTTTGGTAAAACGTCATTTTCTCCTGTTAAAATTTCGTTAGGTAAAATAAAATTACCTGTTGATTTTGCCATTTTCTGGCTATTTAACAACAACATATTGGTGTGCATCCAATAATTTACAGGCGTAACACCGCTACAAGTTTGCGATTGTGCTATTTCACATTCATGATGTGGGAATTTTAAGTCCATTCCACCACCGTGAATATCAAATTTTTCACCTAAATACTTGGTACTCATCACAGAACACTCTAAATGCCAACCTGGAAAACCATCGCTCCAAGGCGAAGGCCAACGCATTATATGGCGCTCATCGGCTTTTTTCCAAAGTGCAAAATCTTGTGGATTTTTTTTATCAGACTGCCCATCTAAAACACGGGTATTATGAATGGCATCTTCAATATTTCGTCCTGAAAGGATTCCATAATTACCAGTTTCATTATATTTTAACACATCAAAATACACCGAACCATTTATTTCATAAGCAAAACCTTTTTCGATAATTTCCTTAATCATTTCAATTTGCTCTACAATATGCCCCGTTGCCGTTGGCTCAATACTCGGTGGTAAAAAATTGTAGTTTTTTAAAACATCATGAAAATCAACGGTGTACTTTTGAACCACTTCCATCGGTTCAATTTCTTCTAAACGTGCTTTTTTAGAAATTCTATCTTCGCCCTCATCGGCATCATTTTCTAAATGCCCTGCATCGGTAATATTACGTACATAACGCACTTTATATCCCAAATGCAATAAATAACGATACACCACATCGAAAAACATAAACGTTCGTACATTTCCTAAATGGGCGTTGCTATAAACCGTAGGTCCACACACATACATACCTACATATCCGTCGTTTACAGTTTTAAAAAGCTCTTTACTTTTTGATAAAGAGTTATATACTTTTAATTGGTTTTCTTGATATAATTTCATACAAAAATGACTATTAATAAACGCTAAAGATAAGTAAAAGATAGCTATCTTATTAAAAATAATGAATTGGAATTTTAGTGAAATTTACGTTAAAAAATAAAACCTATTTTAATGAAGTTATTCATTGAATGAATCTGATAAATTTTCTAACATCGTTTTTTATTACCTTAAATATGATACTTTTTTAACTTCCGTGTATTTTGCTTTGTATTTATATGTAATTTTACGTTCTTATTTCGTTTTTACTTTATATAATTGTTAGCAAACAGATGAACCAAACTATATGAAACTAGGAAAGAAAATAATTAAATGGATTTTATCTTTTTTATTAATTCCAATAACATATATAATTATTTCTTTAATTCTATCTTCAATAACAGTTAACAGAATTCTGAATAATGAAAGTGCTGAAAAACTGATTTATTTAAATACAAATGGAGTTCATTTAGATATTGTAATTCCAATAGAAAATATTGATAGCTTATTATTATCAGGAATAAAACACGAAAAAAGTGAAAAATATTTATCTTTTGGCTGGGGAGATGGAAATTTTTATATCAACACACCAACTTTGAGTGATTTAACTTTTAGCAATGCTTTTAGAGCATTATTTTTGAAAAGTTCAACATTAATGCACGTAACTCGCTATAAACAGAAACGTTCAGATTGGATTGAAATAAAAGTAAATCACTCTGAATTACAAAAATTAAACAGTTATTTACTCAATACATTTGAAATTAATGAAAACGGTATGAAAATGATTCTTGAAAACAAAGGGTATTCATCAAGAGATAATTTTTATAGATCAAAAGGAAGTTATTCCTGTTTTAAAACCTGTAACAGTTGGGTAAATATTGGATTTAAAGAAACTGGATTAAAATCTTGTTTATGGACACCTTTTGATTTTGGGCTACTAAACAAGTATCAATAAAATACGATTTACTAACACGCTATAAAATTAATTGTTAGTTTTAATTTATTTAGGAAATTAAGCCCTAAACTTACAACGATAAAAAACAAACTACGCTTTACACAAAAATAATTCTTTTTATCAAAAAAAATATCTATAGAAAACCACTAAAAAAATATAAATGCAAAAAAACACATCATTAACTTGGGATGATTTTACCAAAGTAGAAATGCGTATTGGTACTATTATTTCTGCTGAAATATTTAAAGAAGTAAAAAAACCCGCCTATAAAATGCACATTGATTTTGGTGAATTTGGTATCAAAAAAACATCGGCACAAATAACCAAATTATATACGCCAGAAGAATTAATAGGAAATCAAATTGTAGCGGTTACCAACTTTCCTGAAAAACAAATAGCCAATATTATGAGCCAATGTTTAGTGCTAGGTGCTATTGGCGACAACAAAGAAGTAACGCTTATTTCTACTGATAAAAACATTAAAAACGGCACACGAATCGGATAAATTATACATTCTCGATTACCCCCTAAATTTTAAATAATACTGTTACTTATTTAAAATAAGTACTAATTACAACAACGAATTCAAAATGTTTATTAACAATGCCAAATGTGATATTTATATAGGTAAAGCCGCAGGAAAACACTTAATTAGTGATATTCAAAACGCCAAAAAATCTATAAAAATTGTTTCCCCTTATTTATCTGCTTCTTTAGTAAAAGAGCTCATCAAATTAAAAGCTAAAAAACTAAATATTGAATTAATTACCTCCGATAATATTGAAGACTTTAAAAATGATTCCGATAAAAATATCCGTAAATTAATTGTTCAAAACAAAAAGAAAAAAGGGCTTTCAGCCAAAAGGTGGCAGGCAATTTCTCAAATAATAATATTCAGTATTATTGGGGTACTAATGACCATGCTCTTTGCCTTTTATGAAACCGAAAATCCCCTAATTTCAATTGGTTTTATTCCCGTAATAATACTCTGTTTTGTTTACAGATCTTTTAGCAAAAAAATTACGCTAAAAAACACGTATCGCTACTCACAACTGTTCCCTTTTAAAGTGTATATATCACCTTATAAATCAAAATTAAGCGATTCTTTCATCCATAGTAAAATTTATATAATTGATGATAAAATAGCCTATCTAGGTTCGTTAAATTTTACTGTTAGTGGTTTAAAAAACAACTACGAAACAAGTGTTCGAACCAAAGATTCTAGCGCTATCAAAGAAATTAAAAAAGAGTTTAATCAGTTATTTCATCATGCTAATTTGCACGAAAAAGACATTCAACTTTGGGGTGCCGAATTATATGAAAATAAAACGACTAAAAACAATCCTAAAAAAACAGCTTAAATAACCAATACTTATGAAAAAAATATTTTTATCCGTAGTAGCCGCCGCTACATTGCTAACTTCTTGTAAAGAAGAAAAACAAACAAATACTCAAGCAGTAAATCAGCAAAAAATAGCAAATGTAAAAAACACCGCGTTTAACACATTATTAAACCAATATAACGAAGGGAAGTTAAAATTAAACCCAATTAACGCTACAAATGCAGGCGATAATCGTTTTAATGACCAATTTCCAAATACTTTGTCGGAAGCATATCAACAAAAAAACACGGCTTTTTATACCGATTTTAAAACAAAATTAACCAAGTTTAAAGATACTGATTTATCGGAAAGTGAGCAAATGAGTAAGGCTGTTTTAGCCTGGGATTGTGATATGGCACTAGCACAAAACAGCTTTAAAAACGATGCCTTAATGCCCATAAACCAAATGTGGACTATTAACTTAACCATGGGAACTTTTGGTAGTGGTAGCGGTGCACAGCCTTTTAAAACCGTTAAAGATTATCAAAATTGGTTAGGCAGATTAGACGGTTATTACAACTGGCTAGAAACGGCTATTAAAAACATACAGCAAGGAATTAAAGAGGGGTATGTATTGCCAGCATCTTTAATTAAAAAAGTAATTCCGCAGTTTAAAACATTAGCTCAAGCAACAACAACCGAGCATTTATTTTATACGCCTATAAGCAATTTTCCTTCGGATTTTTCAGATGATGATAAAAAAATGCTAACCAAATCGTACACAAATATGTTGGAAGCAAAATTAATTCCTTCCTTCAAATTAATGCACACTTTTTTACAAACCGATTATTTAAAAGCAGGTAGAAAAACAAGCGGAATTGATGCTATTCCTAACGGAAAAGCCTATTATGCCCACGCCATAAAAAATTATACGACCACACAAATGACCGCCGATCAAATTCATCAATTAGGTTTAAGTGAAGTTGCCCGTATTTTATCTGAAATGGAAAAAATAAAAGAGCAAGTAGGTTTTAAAGGAAGTTTAAAAGAATTTTTTGACGACGTTCGTAGCAATAAAAAATTAATGCCCTACACAACGCCAAAACAAATTATCGATAATTTTAATGCCATTCATGCCAAAATGAAACCGCAATTAAAAAAATTATTTGGTAACAAACCTAAAACACCATTTGTTGTAAAACAAACCGAAAAATTCAGAGAAGCATCAGCAAGTGCCGAATATAACGCAGGCTCTTTAGACGGAACACGTCCTGGCGTTTTTTACACACCAATTCCTGACGCTACAAAATACAACGTATTTTCAGACGAAGCTTTATTTTTACACGAAGCAATTCCTGGGCATCATTATCAAATTTCATTGACCCAAGAAAACCAAGATTTGCCCGAGTTCAGAAAAACCTTATGGTACAGCGCCTACGGTGAAGGCTGGGCTTTATACACCGAAAACCTAGGAAAAGAGCTTGGTTTATATACCGATCCTTATCAATATTTTGGGATGTTGGGCATGGAAATGCACCGAGCAATTCGCTTGGTTGTCGATACCGGAATGCACACCAAAGGCTGGAGTCGTGAAAAAGCAATTCAATATTCTTTAGATAATGAAGCCGAAGGCGAAGCGAGTATTATTTCAGAAATTGAGCGCTATATGGCAAACCCAGGGCAAGCGTTATCGTATAAAATTGGGCAGTTAAAAATCAGAGAATTAAGAGCCAAAGCAAAGCAAGAATTAGGCGCTAAATTTGATATTCGTGAGTTTCATAATCAAGTTTTAGAAACGGGTTGTATTCCGTTGGCGCTACTTGAAAATAAAATTAACAAATGGATTATTGCGACTAAATAAAAGCATAATTACCTCCTTTTTTATTCAAAATCTAAACCTCTTCATCTATATTATGAAGAGGTTTTTTTTGGAGCTATTTCCCGCTTTCCGCACTCGCTCTTTTTATTTTTTTAAAAGAAAAAATAAAAAGGAGCTCAAACAATTGCTACAATCGGGGCTAGAAATTTCTGCTAGTATTTAAAATAAAAAAAAGTTGATTATATTCGTTATTTAAGTTTCATAAAACTAAAAAACAAAGAACAGTATGACAAAAGTATTAATTACAGGAGGCACAGGTTTGGTGGGCAAACAACTGCAACAGGTTTTTAAAGAACTTAATATTGATGTGGCAATACTTAGCCGAAACCCTAAAAAAGAAAATGAATTTAAATGGGATATTTCAAAAAAATATATCGATAAAAAAGCTTTTGAAAACGTTACACATATTATTCATTTAGCAGGTGCAGGAATTGCCGATAAACGCTGGACAACCCAACGAAAAGAAATAATAATAAACAGCCGAGTAGCAGC
The DNA here is from genome assembly GCF_900239345.1 of Tenacibaculum dicentrarchi. Classification (GTDB taxonomy): domain Bacteria; phylum Bacteroidota; class Bacteroidia; order Flavobacteriales; family Flavobacteriaceae; genus Polaribacter; species Polaribacter dicentrarchi. Next base: position 156,939 of record NZ_OESZ01000012.1, read on the forward strand.
TGCTAATTTACTTTTTGATAAAATTAAAGAATTAAACATTCCGCTAAAAGGTTTTATTTCAGCTTCAGGAATTGGTTATTATGGTGCTGTTACTTCAGGGAAAATTTTTACAGAAACTGATGCTCCTCAAAACGATTTTATATCAAAAGTTTGTATTGCTTGGGAAAAATCGGCAAATCAATTTAATACATTAAATATTCCTGTAACTATTTTAAGAACTGGCGTAGTACTTAGTAAATTTGGTGGCGCTTTACCAAAAATAAATACCCCTTTATTTTTAGCTTCTTTAGGAAATGGCACCCAATATATGCCATGGATTCATATAGATGATTTATGTAATTTATATATAAAAGCGACACAAAAAAATGAGTTTACAGGTATTTATAATGCCGTAGCTCCCGAACATCAAACCAATAAAAGTTTTACAAAAACACTTGGTAAAACCATTAAAAAACCGATGTTATTTTTAAATGCTCCTGCTTTTGTATTGAAATTTATTTTAGGCGAAATGGCGTGTATTTTATTAAAAGGAAGCCGAGTTTCTGCTAAAAAAACAGCTAAAAAATATGCGTTTAAATATCCTGATTTAAAATCGGCTCTATTCGCTATTTATCAAAAAAATAAATAGATTATCCTGTTTAAATTTCATCTAAAAAAAATTATAACAGAAAAATAAGAAACTGCATCCGTCAACCTGAATTTATTTCAGGTTCGCATCCTGATTTGCCGTAGCTTTTCTGTTGATGTGATGCTACAATAAATTCAGCATGACATTTATCTATTTTAAAGAACACTTTCTTTAAAATTTAAACAGGCTCTTAAAAAAATAAAGACGCGATAAATCGCGTCTCTACATTATATTTAGCTTGATAAGTTATTTCTAAAAATCTTGATTTACATCCCAAGATTCTAAAATTTCTTTTAGTGTTTTAATAAACATTCCTCCTAAAGCACCATTTACAACTCGGTGATCGTACGAATGACACACAATCATTTTTTGACGAATCCCGATAAAATCGCCTTCTGGAGTTTCAATAACTGCAGGTTTTTTAACAATCGCTCCTAAGGCTAAAATTGCTACTTGTGGCTGATTAATAATTGGTGTTCCGGTAATGCTTCCAAAACTTCCTACGTTTGTAACCGTATAAGTTCCGCCCTGAATATCGTCTGGTTTTAACTTATTTCCACGAGCTCTAACCGCCAAATCGTTTACCTGTTTGGTAACACCTACTAAACTTAATTGGTCGGCGTTTTTAATAACTGGCACAATTAAATTTCCGTCAGGCAAGGCTGCTGCCATTCCTAAGTTAATATTTCCTCTTTTGATAATTTTATCGCCATCGACAGCAATATTTATCATCGGATGTTTCTTAATTGTTTGCGCTACCGCTTGCATAAAAATTGGCGTAAATGTTAATTTTTCACCCTCTCTTTTTTGATATGCGTTTTTAACTTTATTTCTCCAAGTAACAATATTTGTTACATCTATTTCAATAAACGACTGTACATGTGCCGATGTTTTTACCGAATCAACCATGTGTTTTGCCACTAATTTCCCCATACGAGTCATATCAATAATTTCATCTTGACCCGACAAAGTAACTGTTGCCGATTTTACTGCTGCTTTTGGTTTTTCAACCTTAACAACGGTAGCGGCAACAGGTGAAGTAGTAATTTCTGGTTTATTTTTACGATTTTTTATATATAATAAGATATCCGCTTTTGTAACGCGTCCTTCTTTTCCTGTTCCTTTAACAGTTTCTAATTCTTCAAAAGAAATTCCTTCTTCTTTTGCTATATTTTTAACTAATGGAGAGTAAAAACGATCGCTTGAAGATGTATCAATTACACCCGATACTTCATTTTTAATTACCGAAGCCTCTTCAATTGTTTTTTCAACAGCTACAACAGCCGCTTTTACAGCATCCGTTTTAGGTGCTTGCTCACTATCATCTCCTGCTGTTTCAATAACCGCAATTGTTTGCCCTACTTGAATAACAGTATCTTTGTCAAATAAAATTTCAACCAAAGTTCCTTCAACCTCACTAGGCACTTCGCTATCTACTTTATCTGTAGCTACTTCAACAACCGTATCATCAATATCAATAGTGTCTCCAATTTCTTTAACCCAAGATGTAATAGTTGCTTCTGCAACACTTTCGCCCATTTTAGGTAATTTCAATTCGTATCTAGCCATAGTATAAGTTTTTTTTAAGGTGTGCAAAGTTACTAAAAATCGATCATTTTTTTATGATTTTCGTCATTTAAAAAACAGCAACACTCCTAAATCATTAAATAATTCACAATTATAACGCTATAAAACAATTTAGGTTGAGTAAAACTAACCAAAAACAACGTTTAACTGAGCTTTTCACAAAATAATGTATTTCTATTTAAAATAATAGTTACCTTATACCCAATTTTTAGGAGTCGCTAAAACTGCTAATAATTTAGCTTCTTCGCTTCCTTGTTCTGGGTGATGGTTATATTTCCACTGAACAACCGGCGGTAAACTCATTAAAATACTTTCAATACGTCCGTTTGTTTTTAGCCCAAATAAAGTTCCTCTATCGTGTACTAAATTAAATTCTACATAGCGTCCTCTTCGTACTTCTTGCCAGTCTTTCTGCTGCTTATTATAGGCGATATCTTTTCTTTTTTCAACAATTGGCACATATGATTCTAAGAAACTATTTCCTATCTGGGTTACAAAATTATACCTATCAGTAATTGAAAACTCAGGAGTTTCTTTTAAATAATCAAAAAATAAACCACCAATTCCACGAGCTTCTTCTCGGTGAGTGTTCCAAAAATAAGTATCGCAGGTTTGCTTAAACTTCGGATAAAAATCAGGGTGATGTTTATCGCAGGCTGTTTTACAAACGCTATGAAAATGCGTTGCATCTTGTTCAAATAAATAATAAGGTGTTAAATCTTGACCGCCGCCAAACCATTGCGTAACGATATTTCCTTTTTCATCATACATTTCAAAATAACGCCAATTTGCGTGTACTGTTGGCACTAATGGATTCTTCGGATGTAAAACTAAGCTTAATCCGCAGGCAAAAAAATCACCATTTTCAACGCAAAATTGCTTGCGTAATACTTCTGGTAACTCTCCAAAAACTTTTGAAATATTAACACCTCCTTTTTCAAAAATAGCGCCATTTTCAATAACACGGGTTCTTCCTCCGCCACCTTCGGCACGTTTCCAATTGTCTTCTTGAAACTTTGCACTTCCATCAACTTGTTCTAGCTTTGAGGTTATCGTGTCTTGTAATTCTTGTATATATGCGTAAAACTGATCTTTCATGTTTTAATTCTTTCTTCTCTTAATTCTTATCTATTTGGTAAATCCTCCTGCAAAAATACCTATTCTGATACTTTTTTTAATTGAATTTTTTTAATAGTTTCTGTTGTTGCAGCAGTTACCGATAGCGGTAAAACTAGTAATACGCCTATAAACGGTACTAATAAAAATAAGATAAATACCAAGCCATTTCCTACCGCTGTTCCTTTATTTTCTTTTACAAACTCAATACTTTTTTTGTATTTAAAATGACGTTCTAAGGTGTAATCCATATTACCAAAACCTGCATAATAGGCTTGTATCAAAAATAATAATACAGTTGAAAACAGCCCTATTACAGGTATTAAACTTAGCAACAAAACAGGAATCGTTACAAGTAATTCACGTAGTAAATTTCGGATATTTATTCGAACTCCTCTTATTAACTGCTCTTGAAAAGATGTTTTTCGGTGGTTGTGATTTCCGGTAGTTAAATACGCTTCAATCTTTTCTGATACAGGGCTCATAAAGGGTGCCGATAATGCCATAACAATATGTTTGTAAAGTATTAACCCAATAAGTAAAATTGATAATCCGCTTAAGAAAGTACTGATTACCTCAAAGGTTTGTTTGCCAAAATCCCATTTCCAAAAATTAGCGATATAATGCCCTACATCATCTGAAAAAGTATAAGCTGAACTTGCAATTATAATAGCGGTAAAAACACTTATTAATATCGGAATTATAAAATAATTCCATAATTTTAATTTTGATATTAATTGAAAAGCCCCGAAATAAGCTTTTATTGCTTGTAGTATATTTTTAATCATTTTTATTATTTTAACTAAAATAAAAACCTCTTTCCAATAAAAGAAAGAGGTTTTTAAATATTTTTACTATATTTTCAATGTATTCTTAAAGTAAAATCAGAATTTATTTGATTACCGCTTTAATAAAATTATCTAATTCTTGTTCGTTAATTTTATTAACTTCATCCCATCCCATCTTTTTGGTTGGCGATAAAGCACCTCTTTTAAAGTCTAGAATTCGTTTTTTATCGGTAATTAAATATGCCGACGGATAATCTAACTTATGAATAAAACCTGCTACTTTTAAAGAAGATCTATTTTCTAGTTTTTCGGTAGAAGGAACTAAAAAGATTCTTTTATCAAGTTTTTCTGCCATTCTAGCAACACCTTTTTCTAAATCTGAAAAAAGCATGATAAATTTTACTTTACCGTCATACTTTTCTACCATTTTATTCAGTGCAGGAATTTCTCCCCAACAAGGTGCACACCATGTGGCAGCAGCTAATAAAACAATAGGAATATCAATAGCTTCAGTACTTATTGTTTCTCCTTTAATTGATGTAAAATTATAATTAGAAATATATTTATCTTTAATACAATTATACACCACATCGTCTAACATTGCAACATCATTACTTCCCGTAGAAATACACTGATCAACAATATCTTTGTAATAAATTCTCTTTTGAGAAAAACCTTGCGTTGCTAGTAATAAAGTTAATATAAGTACTATTTTATTCATTTTTAATAATTTAAAAGGGGGTTACATTTTTAAACCTTATACTCTTTTACCGCATCGATAAATGCCTTTGCATTTTCAAGCGGAATATTAGGTAAAATTCCGTGCCCTAAGTTAACAATATATTTGTCTTTACCAAACTCATTTATCATTTGGTGTACCATTTTTTTAATTTCAGCTGGTGGTGATAATAGTCTAGAAGGATCAAAATTACCTTGTAACGTAATATTTCCTCCTGTTAAATAACGTGCGTTTCTAGGTGAACATGTCCAGTCAACACCTAAGGCTGAAGCATTTGAATTTGCCATTTTATCTAAAGCAAACCAACATCCTTTTCCAAAAGCAATAACTGGAGCATCGTCTTTTAATGCTTCAATTATTTGATTAATGTATTGCCATGAAAATTCATGATAATCAGTTGGTGATAACATTCCACCCCATGAGTCAAAAACTTGAACAGCATCTACCCCTGCTTTTACTTTTGCTTTTAAATAAGCAATTGTAGTCTCTGTTATTTTACTAAGCAATTGGTGTGCCAAAACTGGTTTTGTAAAACAAAATTCTTTTGCTTTATCAAAATTCTTTGATCCTTGCCCTTGTACAACGTAACATAAAATAGTCCATGGTGAACCTGCAAAACCAATTAAAGGAACTTCATCATTTAATTTTTCTTTAGTTGCTTTTATCGCCTGCATTACATAGTCTAATTCTATGTTTACATCAGGAACAACAACGGTATCTAACCCTTTTTGATCTCTAATCGGGTTTGGTAAATAAGGACCAAAATCAGGTTTCATTTGCACCTCAATATTCATCGCCTGTGGAATCACTAAAATATCAGAAAATAAAATAGCTGCATCCATTCCGTATCTGCGAATAGGTTGCACAGTAATTTCTGATGCTAATTCAGGAGTTCTACAACGCGTAAAAAAATCGTATTTCTTTTTTATTTCTTGAAATTCTGGTAAATAACGCCCAGCTTGACGCATCATCCAAACTGGCGGGCGATCTACAGTTTCTCCTTTTAATGCTCTTAAAAATAAATCGTTTTTTATCATTTTATGCTTTTTTGCTAGCTGTTCATTTTTAATTCGTTTAATGTAAAAATTAACCGATAGCTATTTTATTATTTATATTTTAGAAACCGCTTCCATTGCTTTATCAATAGCTTTTGAAACCTTTTTTATGTCTTTTTTTGTTAAAGCCGATGTTAAAAACCAAGCCTCAAACTGTGATGGCGGTAAAAATACGCCGTTTTTTATCATTGCCCAAAAGAAGGTTGCAAATTTATTGGTATCTGATGTTTGTGCTTGTTCAAAATTAGTTACCCTAACATTTGTAAAAAATGGATTAACCATAGAACCAAATCTATTTACAGTAATATCTACCCCATATTTTTTAGCTGATGCCAATAAAAGCTCTTCAATAGTTTGTGCTATTTTATCAAATTTATCATACGGATTTTGTTTCTTTAATTCAGTTAAAGTAGCAATACCTCCTGCCATAGCAATTGGATTTCCACTTAATGTTCCTGCCTGATACATTCCTCCTAAGGGTGCAACTTCTTGCATAATTTCGTTACGAGCTCCGTAAGCTCCTACTGGGAAACCACCACCGATTACCTTTCCTAAACACGTAATATCCGCTTCTACTCCTAATAATTCTTGTGCACCACCAAATTTAGAACGGAAACCTGTCATAACCTCATCAACAATTAATAAAGCTCCTTTAGATTCTAAATATGATTTTAATTCCTTTAAAAAATCATTTTGAGGAATAACAACTCCCATATTACCTGCAATAGGTTCTAAAATAACCCCAGCAATATCATCATGTTCTTCAAAATGTGCTTTTACACTATCTAAATCGTTATAATTAGCAATTAAAGTATTTTTTACAGCACCATCTGGTACTCCTTTACTTCCTGGTAAACTTAAAGTAGCCAAACCAGAACCAGCAGCAACTAATAACGCATCTTGATGCCCGTGGTAGCAACCTGCAAATTTTATAATTTTATCTTTTCCTGTAAAAGCTCTAGCCAAACGGATTCCGCTTAAAACAGCTTCTGTTCCTGAATTTACAAAACGAACTTTATCCATCCCTGGAAAAGCATCACATACTATTTTTGCTAATTTAATTTCATTTTCTGTAGATGCACCAAAAGAATACCCATTTTTCAAGGCTTTTTTAATAGCTTTTTCAACTTTTTTATGACGATGTCCTAAAATCATCGGTCCGTAAGAAAGTACTAAATCTACATAGGTATTATTATCAACATCTGTAATTTTAGATCCTTTTGCTTTTTTGATAAACAACGGATTACCTCCTACTGATGAAAATGCTCTTACAGGAGAATTTACAGCCCCTACAAGATTTACCAATCCTTTTTTATATAGATTTTGTGATTTTTTAAATTCCATTTTTATAGTTTTTTTAAAATCATATTTTATAGAATTTTATATAAAATAAAAATGTATCAAAAAAGGTATAAAACTAACTTCTTTGATACAAATCTATTCTTTTTTAAAAATTCACTAAATATGACAATTCGTATTTTGTTTTATTTTCTATTCAATACTCTTGCTGCTTCTTTAGCAAAATAAGTAATAATAATATCTGCTCCTGCTCTTTTCATCGACAATAAGCTTTCCATCATCACTTTTTCGCCATCAATCCAACCTTTTTCAGCTGCTGCTTTTATCATTGAATATTCTCCACTTACATTATAACATGCAATTGGTCGGTCAAAATTATTTTTTAAATCTCTAATGATATCTAAATAAGATAAAGCTGGCTTTACCATTAAAATATCTGCTCCTTCTTGGTCATCAAAAGTTGCTTCACGCATTCCTTCATCTCTATTAGAAGCATCCATTTGATACGTTCTTCTATCACCAAAAGAAGGTGCTGAATCTACCGCTTCTCTAAAAGGGCCATAAAATGCTGATGCGTACTTCACAGAATATCCCATAATTGGTAAGTTTGCAAAGCTAGTATTATCAAGAGATTCTCTCATCATGGCAATTGTTCCGTCCATCATTCCTGACGGCGCAACCATATCTGCTCCTGCACGTGCATGTGAAATAGTTTGTTTTGCTAGATTTACTAGAGTGGCATCATTATCAACATCGTTATTATGAATAACACCACAATGACCGTGCGATGTATATTCACAAAAACAAACATCAGTAATTACATATAATTCAGGGTAATTCTTTTTGATAAAACGGATTGCTTGTTGCATAACTCCGTTATCATTCCACGTTTCAGTTCCTTCATTATCTTTTTCAGATGGTATTCCGAATAATAAAACAGCAGGAATATTTAATTCGACAACCTCATCCAATTCTTTAGAAATTCTATCCAAAGAAAAACGTTTTATACCAGGCATAGAGCCTATTTCGGTTTCGATATTTTCACCTTCTTCAATAAATAAAGGATACACAAAATCATCAACAGATACTTTTGTTTCTCTAACTAATCTTCTAATTCCTTCGGTTTTTCTAAGTCTTCTTGTACGAAACATAACAATATATTTTAATAAAATTAAGCGTATTTAATATTTATAAATACGCTTAATTTCATTTTTTTATTCTTTTATAAAATGTGTATTTACTAATTTAACAACACTTTCTACGGTTGGTAATTTAGCAACTTGTACATTTTCGAAATATTTACGAGCTTCTTTTGCAGTACTTTCACCAATACAAAAGGCTATTTTATTTGCCTTATTTTCTTGCATATAACTTTCAACTGTTGATGGGCTATAGAATAACACACCATTTACAGTATCATCAACTTTAGATGAACTAAGAGTTGTTTTGTACGCTTCTACTTCGTTTACCGTAATTCCGCTTTCTTTTAACGTATTTGGTAAGGTATCTAAACGTAAATCACTACAAAAATAGGTTACAGATTGTCCTTTTATTTCAGTTGATAAATAAGCTGCTAATTTTGTAGCATTTCTTTCTGATTTTACGACACTTCCTATTTTTTGCTCAATTAATTTTTTGGTTCTACGCCCAACGCAATAAATATTTTTGAATTTTAATTCTTCCGAAGAAAATGAATTTGCAATTGCTTCTACCCCATTTTGACTGGTGATAATTACATTTTCAATTTCATTTTTAACTACTTTAGGAGCAATTCTGTTAAAACGAATTTTAATAAAATCACTATCTTGAACATCAATTGATGACTCAACTAATCCTTTTTGAATTTCAGATAATTTTTTAGTAGAATAAATAGCGAAGTCTTTTTCTTCTTCTACATTTTTTATCATTAATTCTTTACCTCCTTTATTGATAATATAATCGGCACAATCTTTTGCTAAAAAACGATGACGCCCAACTTTAGCATTTTTTGTTACAGATATTTTCTTTTTACCATCTTCACTTAATAATAAACCTTTAAAGTTTATTTCTTCAGTTTTAGGGTCAACGTATGCAATTGCACCAATTGGCGCAGTACAACCGCCTTCTAATAAGTTTAAAAATTCACGTTCAATACCTACACAAATTTGTGTTTCGTAATGATTTAATTGTTCACAAGCATCTCTAGAAAAATCATCATTACTCGAAACAGTAATCATAATTGCTCCTTGCGCTGGTGCAGGAATCATCCACGATAAGTTAATTGCTCCTTCTGGTCGCTTTCCTAATCTTTCTAATCCTGCGGCAGCAAAAATAGCGCCGTTCCATTGGTTATCTTCTAATTTTTGTAAACGTGTGTTTACATTTCCTCTTAAACCAACTACTTCGTGCGTAGGGTAACGGTTTAACCATTGTGCTTTTCTACGTAAACTACCTGTTGCAATAACAGCGTTTGGTTGCCCAAAAAACTCTTCATTATCTTTTAATAGTAAAATATCGTTGTAATTTGCACGTTTTAAAACAGCTCCTTGAATAATTCCTTCAGGTAAAACCGTTGGAACATCTTTTAATGAATGTACGGCAATATCAATATCACCACCTAACATAGCAAGGTCTAAATTTTTAGTAAAAACACCTGTAATTCCTAATTCGTGTAACGGCGTATCTAAATCAAGATCTCCTGTTGATTTTATTGGAACTATTTCACATTCGTACCCTAATTCCTCTAATTCTTTACGAACTTTGTTTGCTTGCCACATAGCCAATTGGCTATCTCGTGTACCTATTTTAATTGTCTTCTGCATGGATAGTTTCTAAATTTGCCCCAAACACTTTTGCCATTACCTCTATACTATTAGTGACAGAAGTTTCTTCGGTTTTTAAGTGTTTCACAAATTGTGTGGTTATTTTTTGAATAAATCTTGATGTAATTACTTCAGCTTGCGATTCGTCAAAATCTTTTATTTTTTTCTTATGAAAAGCGATTTCATCTTGTTGAATAGTTTTTAACGATTCTTTTAACGCCGTAATTGCGGGTGTAAATTTACGATGATTTAACCACTCTTTGAACTCATTTTTATAGATTTCTATAATTTTTTCTGCTACAGGTACTTCTTGCTGACGAATAGCCAATGTTTCATCTGTTATTTTTGATAATTCATCAACATTTATTAGCGTAACATTTGGTAAATCGGCAACTTCTTTCGATACGTTTGCAGGCATTGATAAATCTAAAATTAAAAGCGGTTTTTTTGTTAAAACATGTTCTCTTTTAATGGTTGCCTGAGCCGCACCTGTTGATACGATTAGCACATCGGTATTTGCGATTTCTTTAGTTAAGTTTTCGAATTTCGCATTTTGAATAGCTGGATGCTCTTTTACAAATTCAATAGCTTTTTCTTCGGTTCTATTAACTAAACGTACTGATTTATTTTGGGTATATTCTGCTAAATTTTTACAGGTATGTTTTCCCATTTTACCTAAGCCAAAAACCAACATATTTTTAGCATTATAACTTGGTAAGTTTTTAATAAGATACTGAACTGCTGCGTAAGAAACTGATGTTGTTCCCGAACTTAACTTAGTTTCATTTTTCACACGCTTACTTGCTTGCATTACGTGGTTTAATAAACGCTCAAAATACGCATTTACCGTTCCTATTTCTTTTGCTAATTTAAAAGCCTGACGTAACTGCCCAACAATTTCATAATCGCCTAATATTTGGCTATCTAAACCTGTTCCCATTCTAAAGAGGTGGCGAATTGCTTCGTTATTCTTATAAACGTTTGATACTTCTGCAAATTCTTCAATTGCTCCGTTAGAATATTTACACAATAGACTTATTAACTGAAAAGGATGCGCTGCAAAACCTGTAATTTCGGTTCTGTTACAGGTTGACAACACAAAAATGCCATCAATTCCAATTTGTTTTGCATCTTCTAAAAGTGCTATTTGGTTTTCTTTCGAAATACTAAATTTACCTCGAATACTTGCATCAGCTTTTTTATAGCTAACACCTATATTGTATAAATTCTTGTTATGTTTATCTGTTGCCATTCAGTCTTCTTCAGTAAGGAGTCACAAAAATATAAAGATTAAATAAAAAAAAATGTCGCTCAAAGAACTTTTAATGTCGCTTGCTGTTTTTTAGTATAAAAACATCTCTAAAACACTTATAAAGTGTATTTTTGCAGTGAAATCAACTATGGAAGCCAATTCAATTTAGAGTCATTCTAAATAGATTATTTTTAATTATATTTTAGACTATGTCAAAAAACATCGCAGAAAGTACGTTTAGAGAAATCATCCTAGAAAAAGGTTTTTTTGTTTTAAAATTTCAAAATAACACTAACGAAACTGAATTTTACAAAAGAGATATTGACAACTCCTACATACAGTTACATTACTGTGTTAAAGGGAATTGCAAGTTTCATTTTAATAATACTAGCTATACATTTAACGTATTAGATAAACATGTTATCTTTTTGTATAATCCACAGCAAAACCTCCCTATAAACTTAGAAATATTACCGAAAACATCTTTGGTATCTCTTTTAATTTCTATTGAAAAATTTCATGCTTTATTTTCAAAAGAAGCCAGTTATATTCCTTTTTTAAGTGATGATAATAAGCATAAAAAATATTATGATGATACTCAAATTAGCCCAAATACCTTAATGGTTTTACAGCAAATTTTAACGGCAAAAAACCATAGCTCAATGAAAGATCTTTACATAAAAGGGAAAACATACGAATTATTAAGCCTTCATTTTGATACTGGTAAAAACACCGAAAATGAATACTGTCCTTTTTTAGTAGATGATCGAGAAATTCAAAAAATTAGACATGCAAAAGATATTATTATTGCTAAAATGAGTGAGCCCCCTACCCTACAAGAACTTGCTACCGAAGTAGGTTTAAATTTAAAAAAATTAAAAGAAGGCTTTAAACAAATATATGGCGATACCGTTTACAGTTTTCTTTTTGATTACAAAATGGAACACGCACGCAAACTTTTAGAAAGCAATAAATTTAACGTAAACGAAGTTGGTTTACAACTTGGTTATAGCACTTCTAGCCATTTTATAGCCGCTTTTAAAAAGAAATTTGGCACTACTCCAAAACAATATGTAATTTCTTTACAAGCCAATCAAAAGTAAAAAAGATGAAACAACTTACGCATTACGACATAGACAACAAGCAACAAAAATTTCCAATAACCATTGTTTGCGATGCCATACGAACCCCTGAAAACATCGGTATGTGTTTTCGTATTGCCGAGAGTTTTGGTGTTCAAAAAATATTTTTACACCAAAGTTCGCCTTCTATTCAAAATAGAAATGTAAAACGTACGGCTAGAAATACTATTTCGCAAATTGAACATGAAATTTATGATGATTTCAACCAAGTAATTAAACAATTAAAAACCGAAGGGAATACAATTATAGGTATTGAAATTGCCGATAAAAGCGTACCGCTTCAAAATTTCGATTTTACATCCGAAGAAAAAATAGTACTACTTTTAGGAAGTGAAAGAAATGGCATTGAAAATATTAATAATGTTGATGCAACTGTTGCAATCCCTATGTTTGGTAGAAACTCATCAATGAACGTAATACACAGTTTAAGCATTGCTTTATATGAAACAACAAATCAATTAAATAAAATAACATTAAATACACAGTAAATCAGATTCTTTTAAACAAACCTGCTTTACGTTAGATTGATAAAAAAATAAAAAAATGAAAGGAGCTTTATTAGTAAATTTAGGATCACCTGAAAGTACAGATCCAAAAGATGTTAAAAAATATTTAGGTGAATTTTTAATGGACGAACGCGTAATTGATGTTCCGTATTGGTTTCGTTCATTTTTAGTAAAAGGAATTATTTTAAACACTCGCCCGAAAAAATCAGCAGCAGCTTATAACAAAATTTGGTGGAAAGACGGTTCTCCTTTAATTGTTTTATCAGAAAGGTTACAAAAAAAGGTGCAAGAAAAAACTGAATATCCTGTTGCTTTAGCAATGCGATACGGTACAATGACCATTAAAAAAGGACTACAAGAATTACACGATAAAGGCGTTACCGAAGTATTATTAATTCCTCTATACCCACAATTTGCGATGGCAACAACTGAAACTATTGTTGTTTTAGCTGAAAAAATTAGAAAGGAATTTTTCCCAGAGATGAAAATTACAGATGTTCCTGCTTTTTATAAAAAACCAGAATACATAAGCGCTTTATCGAACAGTATTAAAGAGTATTTAGCCGATAAAGAATACGACCATATCTTATTTTCTTACCATGGAGTTCCTGAGCGTCATATTCGCAAATCCGACATTACAAAAAGTCATTGTAAAATAGATGGGAGTTGTTGTAACACGCCATCAAAAGCACATGAATTTTGTTATCGTCATCAATGTTTTGAAACTACAAAAAATGTAATATCAACATTAAATTTAGATGAGAATATAGTTTCAACCTCGTTTCAATCTCGTTTAGGAGTTGATCCTTGGTTACAACCTTATACTGATAGAACTATTGTAAAAAAAGCCGAAAAAGACGGTATTAAAAAACTCGCTATTGTAACACCTGCTTTTGTTTCTGATTGTTTAGAAACTTTAGAAGAAATTGCCATGGAAGGAAAAGAAGAGTTTTTAGAAGCCGGTGGTGAAGAATTCCATACAGTGCCTTGTATTAACGACAATAAACAATGGGTCAATACTTTAGCTGATTGGATTAATAACTGGAAATGATAAAAATAAGTACGTTATTTTAAAAATATTATCTATATTCGTTATAAATTATATATAAAAAACAATGAAAAATTTTAAAAAAATTGCTGCAGGACTTGCTATTGCTGTGGTATCTGTAGGAAGTATTAGTGCTCAAAAGAAAATTGGTACTTTCGGAGGTTTAACTCAAAAAAATCTTGGGTTTAAAAAAATAAGAGTACCTTATACTGATGTTATTTCTTACAAAGGTTTTGTAAAATCAGGTAATGAAGATGAAATTAAAGATGGAAAAAAATTCTATTATTTATATGTTTGGGTTCCTGCTGTTGCTCCTGAATTAGGTGTAAGAATGGTTTCTCCTATAGGAAAAAATAAACCGAAAAATGCCATTGTATCTGCTGATTTTGAAGCAAACAAAAAATCTAAAGATTATTTTGACACCTATATTACTTTAGAGCGTTCAGATATTTTTACAAAAGGTTCTATTACCGAAAGTAAAGTTAAAAACGCAAATTGGCATACACTTGCTAAAAATGATGATAGTAGCGAAATGCCTAAATTACCTAGTGGATCTAGATATAATTCATTATTAAGATATAAAAGTGAAACAGGAAATCCTTTAAAAGCCATTACTACTGGTTTGTACAGAATTGGATTTACGACCTATAAAAAAGGAGAGGTAAAAGGTACATTTTTAGCTCAAATTGCAGCACCTATAAAATTACCAGGAGTTGTTGTTGCTAAATCTATTGCTGAATTAAAAAAGCAAATGTAATTAATTACATTAAAATCATTAAATTTGAGGTCTTAAAACAATGTTGTTTTAAGACCTCATTTTTTTTTTATGGATTTTTTATATATAAAAGCACTACATATTATTTTTGTAGTCACATGGTTTGCAGGATTATTTTATGTTGGACGCTTATTTATTTATCATGTAGAAGCCGAAAAAAAAGACGAAACAGCTAAGGGAATTTTACAAACGCAATACAAATTAATGACTAAGCGTTTGTGGTATATTATTACCTGGCCATCGTTATTTTTAGCTAGTTTTTTTGCTATTTGGATGCTTATAGAAAATCCTATTTATTTAGAATTACCTTGGATGCATGTTAAATTAGCATTTGTTTTAGCCTTATATTTTTATCACGGATTTTGTCATAAAATATATAAAGAACTACAGCGAGATGAAATAAACTATAGCCCTACAAAACTAAGAATACTTAACGAAGCGCCAACTGTAATTTTATTTGCTGTAGTTTTTTTAGTAGTTTTAAAAAACACGATTAGTTGGGTTTGGGGAGTTGTAGGAATTATTCTTTTTGGTGTATTATTAATGTTTGGAATTCAATTTTATAAAAAGCTAAGAGCTAAAAAATCTTGGGACAAACAAGATAAATAATTACTTAAAAAACAGAATAAATAATTTTTTTTTGACATCAAAAAGAATTAAAAACAATATTATGAAAAAAATATTTTTAGTATTTATTAGCACTATTTTAATTAGTTCATGCGCTTCTAAAAGTGATGAAATACCAATTCCTGAAGAACTAATAAAAACCAAAGATCCTCTTATAGGCATTTGGAAATTAACCCACAAAAACACCACAGTTATAACTGATACTTGCCAAAAAAAGGACAGTTATACCTTTATTAATAATGGTCATTACATTTTTAATGATTACAATAGCACCAATAATTTATGTACTAAGGATGAAAAATCATCTTACAAAGGCTATTGGAAAAATAATGAAAATAATACCTATAATTTTAAGAAAGATAAACATACAGGTAATGGTAACGATTTAAATATTAATTTTTCTGAAGATAAACAAGAATTTACTTTTCCTAGTAATGGATTAACCTACAAGAGACAGTAATTCATAAAAAAATCCGAAATTTAAAAATTTCGGATTTTTTTATCCTAATTTTATTGAATCTTCAAAAGGAATACGATTCACAATAGACCTACCTAAAGTAATCTCATCAGCATATTCTAATTCGTCGCCCACCGAAATTCCTCTAGCAATGGTAGAGATTGCTATATTACAGCCTTCTATTTGCTTATAAATATAAAAGTTTGTAGTATCGCCTTCCATAGTTGCACTCAAAGCAAAAATCAATTCTTTTACTTCGCCTTTTTTAACTTTATTTATCAAAGATGCTATTTCTAAATTTTGAGGTCCAATACCTTCAATGGGCGAAATTTTACCGCCCAAAACATGATACACCCCTCTAAATTGTGCTGTATTTTCAATAGCCATTACATCTCGAAGATCTTCAACAACACATACAACACTAGCATTTCTATTCGGGTTATTACATATTTCACACAATACTGTATCTGAAATATTATGACATTTTTTACACGTTTTTACATCGTTTCGTAAATGCGTTAAAGCACTTGTTAAATAACTCGTATTTTCAGCGGGTTGTTTTAATAAATGTAAGACTAAACGAAGTGCCGTTCGCTTACCTATTCCTGGCAATCTACTAACCTCTTCGACTGCTTTTTCTAGTAATTTTGAAGAAAAATCCATACTGCAAATTTACAATTTTTCAAATAGCATCACTAAAATATATCAGTTTAAAAAAGTATCTTTGTTACTTACATTTAAACAAACAATTTACAATGAATTCAGAAATAAGAAACTTAGAGCCTAAAGCTGTTTGGAAGAATTTTGCCGACTTAAATGCCGTACCCCGTCCCTCTAAAAAAGAAGAAAAAATTATCCAATTTATGGTTGATTTTGGTGAAAAATTGCAATTAGAAACAATGGTCGATAAGGTTGGAAACGTAATTATTCGCAAGCCAGCTTCTTTAGGCATGGAAAACCGTAAAATGATTGTATTACAAAGTCATTTAGATATGGTACATCAAAAAAATGCTGACACTATTTTCGATTTTGATACAGAAGGAATTAAAATGTTTGTTGATGGTGATTGGGTAAGAGCTAAGGGAACTACTTTAGGTGCCGATAACGGCTTAGGAGTTGCCTCAATTATGGCTATTTTAGAATCTTCAGAAATTGCACATCCTGCTATTGAAGCTTTATTTACTATTGATGAAGAAACTGGTATGACTGGTGCAATGGGCTTAGAAGGAGGTATTTTAAAAAGTGAAATCTTATTAAATTTAGATACCGAAGATGATGATGAAATTAGTATGGGTTGTGCAGGTGGTGTAGATGTTACCGCTACAAGAACATATACTGAAGAAGCTACTCCTGAAAATACAACTGCTTTTGAAATTGCTATTACAGGCTTAAAAGGAGGACATTCAGGAATGGATATTATTAAAGGATTAGGAAATGCCAACAAAATAATGAATCGTTTATTATTTGATGGTTTCACAAACTTTGGTTTACGTGTTGCTGATATAAACGGAGGTAGTTTACGTAATGCTATTCCTCGTGAAAGTTTTTCAACGGTAGTTGTTGATACAGTATCAAAAGAACCTTTCTTATTTGAAATTAAACAATTAATAAATACTATTAAAGCTGAATTTTCAAAAATAGAACCTAATTTATCAATTGAATTAGAAGAAACTGAAACTCCTAAAAATGTTATGGATTTAGGTGTTCAAGAAGGATTTATCAAATCAATGTACACGGCTTTAAACGGTGTATATCGCATGAGTCCAGATATTGAAGGATTAGTAGAAACATCTAACAATATTGCTCGTGTTACTGTAAAAGAAGGAAAAATAAGAATAGCTTGTTTAACTCGTTCTTCATCAGAAAGTAATAAATGGGATTTAGCAAACTCAATCCGTTCGGCTTATGAATTAGCTGGTTTTGATGTTGAATTTTCTGGTTCGTACCCAGGTTGGTTACCTAACTTAGATTCTGAAATTTTAAAAATAGTTGAAAAATTATATATAGAATTACATAACGAACAACCTAATGTAGCTGCTTGTCATGCAGGTTTAGAATGTGGACTTTTAGGACAAAATTACCCTAATATGGATATGATTTCTTTCGGACCAAACATTAGAGGACCACACTCTCCTGATGAATGTGCACAAATTTCATCAACACAAAAATATTGGAAATTTTTATTAGAGATTTTAAAGAATATTCCTAGTAAAAATTAATTATCAATAAAAAACTTAAAAACCACAACAGATAACGTTGTGGTTTTTTTATATTTAACTAATGAATCTTTTATCACATTTATATTTATCAGGAAATAACACCGAATTAATGATTGGTAATTTTATTGCTGACCATATTAATGGTAATAAATTTTCTCATTTTAAAGAAAATATTCAAAAAGGTATTATTTTACATCGTCAAATAGATACTTATACCGATGCGCACGAAATTGTTAGAAAAAGTAAACGAAGATTACACGAGCGTTACGGACATTATGATGGCGTAATTATTGATATTTTTTTCGACCATTTTTTAGCTAAAAATTGGACTACATATTCGGCTATTCCTTTAGATGTTTATGTAAATTCTGTCTACAAATTGTTAGAAAAAAATAATTCAAGGCTTCCCGAAAAAACACAAAATTTACTCCCTAGTATGGTAAAATATAATTGGTTGTATAATTATCAATTTATCAATGGAATTCAAGAAGTTTTAAACGGAATAAACAGACGTACAAAAGGAAAATCTCAAATGAATTTAGCTTCTGAAGATTTAGCAATTCATTATCATTTATTTGAAGAAGATTTTACTTTATTTTTTCAAAAATTACGTGATTTTTGTAATATACAAATTGTTAAAATATGATTTTATCAGAAACACATAACACGCCGTTACTAGAAAAACCTATTCGATTACAAGATTACGCTGTTGATATTTTTAAAACTATTCCAACAAAATCAGGCATCAAAAAAGCAATTAAAAAAAAGTTGGTTTTTGTCAATGGTAAAATTGCAACTACGGCACTATTTATCAATGGAAATGAAAAAATAGAATTGTATAAAATTAGCGAAGAAACCACTTTTAAACAATTTAAATTTCCTTTAGAAGTTCTTTTTGAAGATGATTATTTAGCTGTTATTTATAAACCTGCAGGTATTTTAGTTAGTGGAAATTCGTTTGCAACGATTGATAATGCACTACTGCAAAACATCAAAAAAAGCCCTTTGGAAGATGCAACACGTCCACGACCTGTGCATCGATTAGATTATCCAACAAGCGGACTTTTACTTATCGGAAAAACAAGTTCGAGTATTATCGCTTTAAATAAATTATTTGAAAATAAAAAAATTCAAAAAACATATCATGCAATAACTATCGGAAAAATAGAAAATAACGGAATTATTGATTTTCCTATTGATGATAAAAAAGCTCTAACATCTTATAAATTAATAAAATCAGTTATTTCTGAACGATTTAAAACATTAAACCTTGTTGAATTATCGCCCAAAACAGGAAGAAAACATCAATTAAGAAAACATTTATTAGCTATAAAAAGTCCAATTTTAGGCGATAAAGAACATTTTTTAGATGGATTTATATTAAACGGAAAAGGATTGTATTTACACGCATCTACCCTACAATTTGAACATCCTTTTACAAAAAAAGAACTCGTAATTACAAAAGAGCTTCCTAATAAATTGAAAAAAATATTTGCTTGTTAATTTTACTTTAAAAAATATATCTTTGCCAACATGCGAATAGATATTATTACCCTAGCACCCGATTTATTAAAAAGCCCGTTTGAACATTCAATGATGAAACGTGCCATTGACAAAGGTTTAGCCGAAATTCATTTTCATAATTTACGTGATTACGGAATTGGCTCTTACAAAAAACTAGATGACACCCAATTTGGTGGTGGCGCTGGTATGGTTTTAATGATTGAACCTATTGATGCTTGTATTTCTAAATTGCAAGCTGAAAGAACGTATGACGAAATCATTTATATGACACCAGATGCAAAAACATTAAATCAATCAATAGCAAATACACTTTCATTAAAAGAAAATATTATTATTTTAACAGGACATTATAAAGGTGTTGACCAACGTGTTCGTGACCGATTTATTACCAAAGAAATTTCTATTGGAGATTATGTTTTAACAGGTGGAGAATTAGCAGCTGCCATTTTATGTGATGCTGTTGTACGTTTAATCCCTGGGGTTTTAGGTGATGAACAATCTGCTTTGACAGATTCTTTTCAAGATAATTTATTATCGCCACCAGTTTATACAAGACCCGCAGAATATGACGGAATGAAAGTTCCTGAAATATTATTATCGGGTAATTTTCCTAAAATAGAAGAATGGAGAAGCGAAAAAGCCTATAAACACACCAAAAATATACGTCCTGATTTATTAGATGAATAATTTAAAAATTATTTACACGATATAAATTTTGTTAGTTACTAATTAACAAATAATTAGGTGCAAAAATATTATTAAACAAAAGTTAGTATTTTATAATTTTTTGATTAATTTTGCACGCATAAATTAACCTCTGACGATAATCGTGTACGTTGTTTTATAAAACAAAAATAAATATTATTACGATGGATTTAGTAAAGTTTGTTCAAGACGAATTTGTAACAAGAAACGAATTACCTCAATTTGCAGCAGGAGACACTATTACTGTGTACTATGAAATTAGAGAGGGAGAAAAAGTACGTACTCAGTTTTTTAGAGGTGTAGTTATTCAAAAAAGAGGTGTTGGTGCTTCTGAAACTTTTACTATCAGAAAAATGTCTGGTACTGTAGGAGTAGAACGTATCTTCCCTATTAACTTACCTGCTATTCAAAAAATCGAAGTAAATAAAAAAGGTATTGTACGTAGAGCTCGTATCTTTTACTTTAGAGACCTTACTGGTAAGAAAGCAAGAATTAAAGAAAGAAGAAGTTAGAAATAACTTTTTTGTTCAACTTATAAAAAAGCGTTGTGATTTTTCACAACGCTTTTTTTGTTTTAAATATTTTATCATATCGATAATAAAGCACCCTAACTATTAACAGTTTTGCATCAAAAAAATCATTTCTAATTCTTAAATTTGCAATACTTCAATAAATTAATAATAACTGTGCTTGTTTTAATAACAGCGCGTTAAAAAACTGATATATGAGCAAAATAGCAAAAATTATGTACACAAAAACGGATGAAGCTCCTGCGTTAGCTACCCGTTCGTTTTTACCTATTGTAAAAGCTTTTACAAAATCATCTGATATAGCAATAGAAACCAAAGATATTTCTTTAGCTGGGCGTATTCTTGCTAATTTTTCTGATTTCTTAACCGAAGAACAACAAGTAGAAGATGCTTTAGCTTTTTTAGGTGAATTAGCTAAAAAGCCAGAAGCAAATATTATTAAATTACCTAATATTTCGGCTTCTGTACCTCAGTTAAAAGCTGCTATTAAAGAATTACAATCATTAGGATATGCTTTACCTAATTTTCCTGAAGAAGCAAATACAGATGATGAAAAAGCTATTTTAGCTCGTTATAATAAAATTAAAGGGTCGGCGGTAAACCCTGTTTTACGTGAAGGAAACTCTGACCGTAGAGCGCCAAAAGCTGTAAAAAATTACGCTCGTAAAAACCCGCATTCAATGGGTGCATGGTCTTCATCTTCTAAAACTCATGTATCAACAATGAGTACTGGAGATTTTGCTCATACCGAAAAATCTGTAACAGTTAACAATGCTACTGATGTAAAAATTGTACATACAGATGCTACTGGAAATAAAACAACTTTAAAAGAAAAAGTTTCTTTATTAGATGGTGAAGTTATTGATGCTTCTGTCATGAATAAAAAAGCCTTATTAGCTTTTTTAGATGAACAAATTACAGATACTAAAGCACAAGGTTTATTACTTTCTTTACACATGAAAGCAACTATGATGAAGGTTTCTGACCCTATTATATTTGGTCATGCTGTACGTGTTTTCTTTAAAGATTTATTTACTAAACACAGTGCTACTTTTGAACAAATTGGTGTGGATGTAAACAACGGATTCGGAAATTTACTTAGTAATTTAGAAGAATTATCTGAAGATAAAAATGCTGAAATTTTAGCTGATATTAAAGCTATTTATGCTAAAAATGCTGATGTAGCAATGGTAAATTCTGATAAAGGAATTACTAATTTACATGTACCTTCAGATGTAATTATTGATGCTTCTATGCCTGCAATGATTCGTACTTCAGGACAAATGTGGAATAAAGAAGGAAAACAACAAGATACAAAAGCTGTAATTCCTGATAGTTCATACGCTGGTTTATATCAAGAAACTATTGATTTCTGTAAAAAGAACGGCGCTTTTGACCCTACAACAATGGGGACTGTTCCTAATGTTGGTTTAATGGCTCAAAAAGCTGAAGAATATGGCTCGCATGACAAAACTTTTGAAATTCCTACTAACGGAACTGTTGATGTAATTAATGCTAACGGAACTGTTTTAATTTCTCATGAAGTTGAACAAGGTGATATCTGGAGAATGTGTCAAACAAAAGATGCACCTGTTAAAGACTGGGTAAAATTAGCTGTTACACGTGCTAGAGCTTCTCAAACTCCTGCTATTTTCTGGTTAGGTAAAGAAAGAGCGCATGATGCTGAAATCATCAAAAAGGTAGAGAAATATTTACAAGACCATAATACTGATGGTTTAGATATTCAAATTCTATCGCAAGTAGATGCAACTAAATACACTTTAGAAAGAGTTAAAGACGGAAAAGATACTATTTCGGTAACAGGAAATGTTTTACGTGATTATTTAACCGATTTATTCCCTATTTTAGAATTAGGAACTTCGGCAAAAATGCTTTCTATTGTTCCGTTAATGAATGGTGGTGGTTTATTTGAAACTGGTGCTGGTGGTTCTGCCCCTAAACACGTTGAACAATTAGTTAATGAAAACCATTTACGTTGGGACTCATTAGGTGAATTTTTAGCTTTAGCAGTTTCTTTAGAACATTTAGGAGAAACTAATAATAATAGTAAAGCTAAAGTTTTAGCTGAAACCTTAGATGATGCTACTGATAAATTATTAGATAACAAAAAAGGACCTTCAAGAAAAACAGGTGAATTAGATAATAGAGGTTCTCATTTTTATATAGCAATGTACTGGGCACAAGCATTAGCTGCTCAAAATAAAGATGCTGATTTAAAAGCTCAATTTACACCTATTGCTGAAAAGCTAGTAGAAAATGAAGCAGTAATTGTAAATGAATTGAATAAAGTTCAAGGAAATACAATTAATATTGGTGGGTATTACCAACCAAATGAGGATTTAACTAATATTATTATGAAACCTAGTGAAGCTTTAAATAGTATTTTAAACGCTATTTAAGAATCATTTTTATATTTAACATAAAAAAAGCAGATGAATATTCATCTGCTTTTTAAATTTATTTAGTACAAAAATTAAAATATATTTACCTATTAATATAAACCCACCCTTTTTGTGTTTTAGAAACTCCGTGAACTACATATTTTAAGATGTAAAAATACGTACCCGCAGGTAATTTATCTTTGGAATTTACTACAAAACTACCCGTAGATTCTCCTGTCCAATCATTTTTATAATTCTCTGTATTATAAACAAGATTACCCCAACGGTTAAAAATTTCTAAACTATTGCTATCGTATTTTGTTAAGTTTTTAAAAACTAATGTTTCATTTTTTGTATCGCCATTTGGTGATATCAAAAGGTTTATATT
This sequence comes from Tenacibaculum dicentrarchi, assembly GCF_900239345.1. Lineage (GTDB taxonomy): Bacteria > Bacteroidota > Bacteroidia > Flavobacteriales > Flavobacteriaceae > Polaribacter > Polaribacter dicentrarchi. The sequence goes on from NZ_OESZ01000012.1 coordinate 180,527, forward strand.
ATTTGAATCAGCAAAGCCCGATGCTAAGGTTATAATTTGATAATTATCAGGAACAAAACTATTTGATGTTACCGATCCTTCTGTTAAATTTCCTGTTATTTCGGCTGCACCGAGGTCTTCCCATTGGCTATTTATATTACTCCAACCTACAACTCTTAATTTTTCAAGACTATTTTTTGATAGCATAGCTACATCACTACGATCATTCCAGGTCAGAGTAACACTTGTATTTGATGCACCGTTTAAATCCCAAAATTCTGTTTTACTAACATTATCAATAAAGACTTGCTTACTATCTGTTAAAAAAGTTTCAGAAAAAGTTGTTGGCATATTTGGGTCTTCATAAAAATAAGCACCTAAAAAAGTGTTTTGCTTGTTTTGAATAGGTAATATCATTGGGCGCAGATTGTCGCTATCTCCAATTGGAAATATAAATTCATCAGTTCCTTTACTTCTTAGCATTGCATAACCGTTAATATGATTATTATCGTTTTCACCTGCATAAAAACGATGTTTATTAAATTCTAAAGAAATAGCTAGATTATTTTTATCTGTAACAACTTTTCCATTAATAAAACTTAATTCATTAGTAAGGGCTAGTGAACTTTCTAACTCCAAATTATTTACAACATCAATTTCTACATTATAAAAAGTAGCTTTTTTAACTCCTGAAACTATCAACTTTTCGGTATCACTATAAAAACCTACTGTTCCTTTGTTATTTTCAAAACTTCCATCATTAATTAAATTGGTATGAAAAGCAATATTTGCATCATCATGTAACTGAATAGTACCCATATTTTTAAATGCCGTTTGAGCAAAGGTTACTGTAGTGGATAAAATGATAAAAAGTAAGTTTTTCATACTATTAATATATGTGAAAATTAATTTATTTGCTGCCAATCAGTTCCATCAGATTGTAATTGAACTGTAGTTCGCCTTGGTATAGAATTAGTTGTATTAGTTGTTCTTGTTATATAAGTGATATTTAAGTTCACTCCTCGATACCAATTTGTTTTTATAATATAAATACGCCCTGTAACACTACTAGCAGCAGGTAAGGTTATAGTTCTAGTGTTTGACTCATTTTTAGCAATCAAGGTATAGTGGTCTTCTGTCAGAGTAAAATCTGTATTAGTACTTATTATTGATTTTGAAATAGAACCAACTACTTGAAAAGTAGAATTAGCTTTATTAAAAGAAGCATCATTATAGTTCGTATTTAAATTACTCGAAATAGGTACCTCTTGCTGATTTAAATTAATACCAAATCTCGTCTTAGCATTTTGTGTGGCGTTGCTACCTTGAACACGGAATAACTCTCTATGAAATTTAGCACCTCTGTAATCATATCTTTTAAAAACTATTGGTTCATCGCCATCATCACCAATTACAAACTCTAAACGCCCCTGATTATTAGGACCTGCAGAACCAATTTCGAAAAAATCTGTTTCACCAGAACTTCCTTTCAACCTAAAGCTTCCATTTGGTGTGGTAAAAAACATTGGCTTATAAAAATTCGTACCACTTGCCTGAAATTGTAAAGCAGAAACTCCGTTAATACCTCTAACATGTACTACAGATTGATTATTATCAGTATAATCTGGATATGGTTGCGTTAAGCCTAATGTTTGCCTACGACCAAATTCTAATATCGAAATATTATTTGAACGTATTTGCATTTTTTTATCATCAGTCGTTCCTAAAAAATTAGCTGTTGTTGTTCCTGAATTCCCTGTGGTTAACCAGTTATTTAATGCAGGATTATCAATCCAATTAGTACCTGAAGTTGTTGATGTTAAAATTTGTCCATTTGTACCAACATCACCACTTGTATCAGCAAAAGTACCTGTTACTGATAAATTTTTAGGTATATTAATATTCTGTGTATCATCTATTAATAAGGCATTTACTCCAGCAGTTGAAAAACCTAATTGATCGGCAGCAATACGGTACATTCCTGTATTTGAATCACTAGAAAACCTATAAGAAGGTTGCCCAACTGTTCCATTAGAATTATTATATCCTTGTGACCTTATTGCGCCTTGTACTGTAACTTTGTTTGTTCCAGATAAAGTACTACCTATTTGTAAACGATTATTGGTATTATCCCAAAATAATTGATTATTATTTTCTGTTGGTTTTCCATCTGCTCCTGCAAAAAATATAGAACCTAGTGTTCCTATATGTTCAGCACTATTGTCTACCCATTTTGTAGCTGTACTTGTTGATGATAAAATTTGCCCAGCTCCCCCAAGACTTCCTGTACTATCTTTATAACCTTTATCTACAGTAATATATTCTAAAAAACGTGTATGGTTAACTACGTTAATACCAGTAGTAGCCCTTAAATCTAAATAACCTTTTGAATTTAAAGAAATATAATTAGTGTTATCTATATCAAAATTAGTTAAATCTGTAAAACGAAATGAATTTGTTTTACCTGTTACTAGTCTATCTGAAGTTAACATTCCATTGGTGGTATATACATTCTCAGTAAGATTGTTAGTATCTGTTATTTTTTTCCAACGATTTGTATTTATTGGTTCATCAGCATCATAGATTTTAATTTCGCTTGCTGTAGTATCAAACCAAATATCACCTTCGATAGGGTTTAAAGGTTCTGTTGCAATTGTAGTTACCTTATTTTTGGTATTATCAATCCAATTAGTTCCTGTTGCTGTTGACGATAAAATTTGCCCTGCCACACCTGCATTATTCCCAGCATCTATAAATTGTTTTTTTACTTGAAAATTTTCATCTACAGTAAGATTTTTACCTATACCGAGACTTTTAGTAATACTTGTATTATTATCTAATAATATATTTCCAAAGGCTGTAATTGTTACATCATCTCCACTAGAACCTATTGTTGTTTTGTCTGAACTAAGTATCTCATTTACATCTGTGTATACTTTAAAATTTCCTATATCGTTAAAAGAAAGGTCATATTTTCCCCCAGACCCTGTACTTCCTGTTATTACTCTATGATAAGTTAAGCTACCATTTGCATTGTAAAAATTTGTAGTAAGGTTATTCGTATCAGATATTTTTTTCCAATTAGTTCCGTCCCATACTTTTATTTTGCTATCAATATTATTAAACCAAACATCACCCACTATTGGGCCTGAAGGAGCTGTTAAAGTTGTGGTTGTGGTTACTTGGTTTTTAAATACCGTGTTTATAGTTCCTTTATTATCAATAACTTTAAATTCTTGAGCATTTATATTTAAAGATGTTAAAATAAAAGTAATAATTAAGGTAAATAAATAGTTTTTATAATTTATCATCTGTTTAATAATTAGTAATAAAAGTAATACTATTTTTATCAAATAGCCTTATATCAATTTTTTGGCGTAAATATAATTGAAATATATTTTAGAGTAAAATATTCTAAAATATAATATTTTTTTTGTTACAAAGCAATTTTAATTACAATATAACTACTATATTTTAAATTTATCAATATATTTATTACGATTACTCTACTTATTACTAAATATTATTATTAATATTATTTTCGCCAAGCAATTTCTATTAAAGTTTGAGGAAAATCAACACTAGTACCATTACAATACGCTTGTATAAAATCACCTTCGTTAACATCAATATTAAGAATATTATTGTGGTTTCCTTGCTGATTAGTCATTATTAATGATGCTATTGCTGTTGTACCATCATTTTTACGGATTTCTAACGTCCAGGTTTGGTCTATATCTGTTTGTGCTGTTATTGCTGTTATAGTAGCATTTCTAATCATTCGCCAACCATTTTTATTTGATGGAGCACCGTTAAATTGCCTTAAATATTGGTCTGTAGTATTATTGTTATCTCTACCCCAGCCAATCATGGTACGGTCAACACTAAGCCATTTCATTCTTGTGCCGTCATAAATATATAAAATACCATTTGTGCTGTCAACAAACATCTGTCCGCCACTTGTTCCTGTAGGCGTAGTGGTGTTTGGTTCAATTTTAAAAGGGACATCAGTACTTTTTACGTGTAATTGCGCATCAATAGTAGTTGCTGAAAAATCGCCAATACCAACATTATCGTTTTTATATATTTTGGTATCGTTTTTATCAGCAGTTAAATTATCATCTAAAGCAAGCCAAGTGCTTACTGCTGTATTATCAACCCAATTAGTAGCTATTCCTGTTGATGATAAAACTTGCCCTGTTGCACCAAAATCACCGTCTTTATCTAAAAACACTTTCATCACCTGAAAATTTTCATGAGCAATTGTGTTACTACGTAAATCAACTCCATTAGTTGCCTGTAAATTGATAGTTTGAGTAGCTCGTAAATCTATATATTCGGTATTATAAATAAAAAAACCTTTAAAAGAACCAATATTAAATCTATTTGCTGTGTTACCTGTTATAGTTCTATCGGTAGTAATAGTTCCATTTTCTGTATAAATATTTTGATTAGAAAATTGTTTCCAAACAGGTGTAGGTAAAGCATCATAAATATTAATAACATCATTTGGCGAATTTGTATCAATCCAAATATCTCCTTCTAAAGGATTTAAAGGAGCAGTTGTAGCCGAAGTAACTGTGTTATTATTTACCGTATTAATAGTTCCTTTATTATCAACAACTTTAAATTGTTGTGCATTTATTTTGAATGAAACAAATGTAAATACAAGAAGTAACAGTTTTTTTTTGCAAGTTATCATATTCTTAATTTTTTTTAAAATACCGATTTTATAATCGTTACTAAATTTATAAGTTAAGCAATATGTGTAATTAAAGCTGTTATTTATAAGATGAGTAACTATATATTAAAATCTAAAACCTTGTAATATAAGGTGGTCTTTTTGGGGGTAAAAGGGAGCAATGTCAATTTTTAAAAATGTAATAAGTTAATAATAACCGCTAAGCATTGGTTTTAATTATAAAACCAATGCCTAAGGTTAAAAATATATTGTTGCTTTTAAGCAGTAATATTAGTTTGTGTATTGAACTTCAATAATATCATCTGCTGCTATAACAGGTACTAATATATCAACTTGTCCAGCAGTATTAACAGTAAAGTCAGTAGTAAAAACTAATTTAACACCGTTTTTATATACAAATAATCTAGATTTGCTATTATTATGTGCTAGATTAGTTATAGGATCAACAGCATCCGCAGGATCAATTTTAGGTAAACCAGGAACCATAACAGTAGTCGTATTTCCAGTACCATAAGCAGCTGGGCTAAATGCACTTAAAAACATAGCAGCATCAGAAGCTAATAATTTTTTAACTTCGCCAGTTTGTTCATCTCTAACCATTAGAGATAAACCAGCAGTATCAAAACTAGTAGCAGGTAAATCACCACCAGCAACACTTGTTTCTGCAATACCTGCAATATTAAGAGCTTTACCAGCAGAAGCAGTAATAGTTGTAGGAGCTACTAATTCACCACCTAATTGAATAGTAGTTACATTAGTGGCAGCATCAGTAACCTGAGTAAGACCATTAGCAGATTGTACATATTTAATTGTACCTTTATTATCTACAGATTTTACAACTTTAGCGTCTGCTTGTTTTACTAAATCAGCATTAGTAGCATCAGTTTGCTGTGCGCTAACAGTTCCTATAGTTAACATTCCTACAGCAACCATTGCTAATTTGAACGAGTTTGTTTTTTTCATCTTTTTTGGTTTTAATTGGGGTTCTTTATTTAATAAATTTGTACTATTCTTATTTGATCGCCTGTATAACATTTTGCACCAGGCTCTAATGTAATACCAGTTTTAGCAGTGTTTACCGTAAAACCTACACGCACACCGTTTCTATAAACGTTTATTTTATCTTCGGTTTTTAAAGTTACTAAAAACTCTACTTGATTTAGTGTCGCAGCTGTTAATAGTGTTTCCTCTTGCCTAACAGCAATATTTGCTAGCGTTACTTTTCTTAAAACGCCATTTGCATCAACAGTAACAACCTTATCAGTTGTAGCGTTTCCATCTTGTAAACCTTCAATAGTTAAGGTATTTGTAGCATCTGTTGTTATTGTTGTTGGTTTTGTTAAAGCTCCACCTAATTCTACAGCATTAGTTGTTGTATTAATATTCAAACCATTGTTTGCTGTTACGGTTGTGCTTGTTTGTGTAACCCAAGCTGTTCCGTTATGGGAATAAATTGTTCCTGTTGCAGTATCTACATAAATATCACCAGCAACTGAATTTGGAGCTGTTGTATTAGTAGGTACTCCTGTTCCTTTCTTCGGATTTTCATTTAGTAAAACCCAAGCTATACCATTATAAATACTTGTTTGATTGGTTGTAGTATTCATCCAAAAATCTCCTTTTGTATTATTTAATGTAGGAGCTGTAGCTTGCTTTGTAATTTCAACAGTACTAGTTGTATTTGTTGTCGGATTTAATAAAACCCAAGCTGTACCGTCAAAAAGACTTGTTTGATTGGTTGTGGTATTCATCCAAAAATCTCCTTTCGTATTATTTAATGTAGGAGCTGTAGCTTGCTTTGTAATTTCAACAGTAGTAGTTGTATTTGTTGTCGGATTTAATAAAACCCAATTCGTACCGTCAAAAAGACTTGTTTGATTGGTTGTTGTGTTAATCCAAAAATCTCCTTTTGTATTATTTAATGTAGGAGCTGTAGCTTGCTTTGTAATTTCAACAGTACTAGTTGTATTTGTTGTCGGATTTAATAAAACCCAAGCTGTACCGTCAAAAAGACTTGTTTGATTGGTTGTTGTGTTAATCCAAAAATCTCCTAAATTATTATTTGTTGTAGGAGGATTATCTGCCAGCGGTGTTACTTTTATAGAACTAGTCGCTAAATTACATAAACTAACCCATGCAGTACCGTTATACATAAAAACACAGTTATCAGTCGTATTATAAACCAACGCACCTTGTAAAGGACGTTTATTAGGATCGGAACTTAAAAGCAGGCTTTGCATTACCGTATTATCCATACGAGTTAAAACGAAAACCTTATCAGTGCTTTCTAGCTCTAAAATAGAAGTCGGATTGATATCACTAGGATTATCGCCAATTTTTACCTGCGCAAAAAGAGTGATATTCGTTAGTAAAACAAGTATTAAAGAAATTTTTAATCTCATACTTTTGTGTAAATTTTTTACAATATTAATCTTTATTTAAATAAAATGAAACAAATTCCTTGTATATTTTTTATCGAAAAATATACGTTAAGTGTTTATATATAAAAGAAATAACAATAATCATGCCTGTTTTTTAAAACAAAAAGAGGCATAAAAAAATTATATACAATCAGGCATACCTTTGTTAATTTAACGTTAAAACACTCTAAAGTAAAAAGATAAAAAATTTTATGACTCATAGCGTCTGTTTAAATTTTATCTAAAAAAAATAAAGTATAAAAACAGAAAATATAAATTCGTCAAATAAAATTAGTTCAGCTTTGTATCTTTATTTGCTAAAATAGTATCGATAATTTGAACTGTTTTCTGTTGATTTATTTTGATGATAAAAAAGTTCTCGATACATTTTTTTGAAAGAAACAAACACTCTAACTGAGAGTTATTTTGATTTTGAACAGATTTATTCAATTTTAGTTAAAAAATAAAGTTTGATACACTAAATTCCTAGCCCCGATTGAAGCTTTGTTTGAGCTCTTTTTTTGATTTTTCTTCAAAAAAAAGCGAGTGCTGAAAGCGGGAAATTGCTTCAAATAATTATTCTTTTTTTACAAGTTAAATTTCATCTAAAAAAACGTTCAAACTGACAGCCTTACTTTTTAAACAAGTTTATTGTAATAACAACTAAACTTTCGAATTAAAAAGAACATCTAGAAAAGTTTTTATCGTTTTAAAACCATAATATACGGTAAATAAAATTAAAAAGCAACCAATTAATAATAATATATAAGCAATATATATTTTAGGAGTCTGAGTAAAAATACGTTGTGCTTTAAAAGCTAAACTCAACATGATTGGCGATACAATTAATAATCCTAATAAAGTTAGGAACTTTTTTACAACCGTATCATTTGTTATTTTTTTAGTCATTTTGAGCCTCTTTTTTAAAATTTACAATAGCATTTCTAACATTTCCATATTTTTCTAGTAATACGGTTGCAAGGTCATTATTAATGTGTAGTTCAGCAATTAGCATTTTTTTAGCTCTTTCTACTAATTTTTTATTAGAAAGCTGCATATCAACCATTTTATTACCTTTTACCTTTCCTAACTGAATCATTGTAGCAGTAGAAAGCATATTTAGTACTAATTTTTGTGCTGTACCTGCTTTCATTCGAGAGCTACCCGTTAAAAACTCCGCTCCAACGACTACCTCAACAGGAAATTGAGCCGTTAATGCTAAAGGACTATTTTTATTACAGGTAATACAGCCCGTAATTATTTGGTTTTCGTTGCATTTTTTAAGCGCCGAAATTACATAAGGCGTAGTCCCAGAAGCAGCAATACCAATAACAATATCATTTTCGGTAATTTGTTTATTTTGCAAGTCTTCCCAACCTTTTTTGGTAGCATCTTCGGCATTTTCTACGGCTTTTCTAATAGCAATATCGCCACCAGCAATAAGCCCCACAACTAGGTTATGCCCAACGCCAAAAGTAGGTGGGCATTCGCTTGCGTCTAAAATACCTAAACGCCCACTTGTGCCTGCTCCAATATAAAATAACCTCCCTCCTTGTTGTAATTTTAATACAATTTGTTCTGTTAATTTTTCAATTTGAGGCAAGGCTTTTTCAACAGCCAAAGGCACTGTTTTATCTTCGTTATTTATGTTTGATAATACCTCAGAAATACTCATTTTTTCTAAATTATCATACTTCGAGTTTTGTTCGGTTGTTTTGGTAAAATTCATGTTTCAAATTTAGTAATTATAAAGTTTTTATGCTGATAAATATAATAAATTTAATTTGTTAATTATTGATAACAACACAATGTAGAAACACCAATTTATCACGTCTTTTTTTGGTGATGTTTTGGTGTTTTGTGTTTGTTTTTTTTGAATTTATTTTTGCGGAATCGTATTGTGAGACGCGATAAATCGCGTCTGTACGTATTTTTATTGTGGAATTTTCACAAAGAAAAAGCCTCATCAATATTTGACAAGGCTTTTTTACTCACATTATATATCTGTTACTTTGCTACGTTTACGGCTCTAGTTTCACGGATTACAGTCACTTTTACCTGCCCTGGGTAGGTCATATCATTTTGTATTTTTTGTGAAATATTAAATGATAATTCGGCAGCTTTGGTGTCGTTTACTTTTGAACTTTCGACCATAACTCTTAATTCACGTCCTGCTTGAATGGCGTAGGCTTTTTGTACACCTGTAAAACCAAAAGCAATATCTTCTAAATCTTTTAAACGCTGAATATAAGAATCTAAAACTTGACGACGCGCTCCTGGTCTTGCTCCTGAAATAGCATCACAAACCTGTACAATTGGTGATAATAAACTCTTCATTTCTATTTCATCATGATGCGCACCAATGGCATTACAAACATCTGGTTTTTCGCCATATTTTTCAGCCCATTGCATTCCTAATAAAGCATGTGGTAATTCACTTTCTGTTTCAGGTACTTTACCAATATCATGTAATAAACCAGCACGTTTAGCCGCTTTTGCATTTAAGCCCATTTCAGCAGCCATAACCCCACAAAGATTTGCAACCTCACGAGAGTGTTGTAGTAAGTTTTGCCCATAAGAAGAACGATATTTCATACGTCCAACAGTTTTTATTAATTCAGGATGTAATCCATGAATACCTAAATCGATAACAGTGCGTTTACCTACTTCTATAATTTCTTGACCAATCTGTTTTTCAGTTTTCTTAACAACCTCTTCAATTCTTGCTGGGTGAATACGCCCATCGGTTACTAATTTATGCATTGATAAACGAGCAATTTCTCTACGGATAGGATCAAAACACGATAAAATAATTGCCTCTGGCGTATCATCAACAATAATTTCGACACCCGTTGCAGCTTCTAAAGCACGAATATTACGACCCTCACGCCCAATAATACGTCCTTTAACATCGTCAGACTCTAAATTAAATACCGACACACAATTTTCAACAGCCTGCTCTACTCCTACTCTTTGAATGGTTTTTAAAACAACTTTACGAGCTTCTTGCTGTGCTGTCATTTTAGATTCTTCAATGGTTGTTTGTACAAAAGACATCGCTTCTGATTTCGCTTCGTCTTTTAATGATGATACTAGCTCAGTTTTAGCATCTTCCGCCGATAATCCTGAAATTTGCTCTAGCATATCAACATGACGTTTATGTGCTTTTTCGACCTCAGCTTCTTTCTTTTCTAAAATTTCTATTTTATGTTCAAAATCGGCTTCTTTCTTTTCTAAAACCTTAATTTTAGAAGTAAAATCAGTAGCTTTACTTTCTACTGCTTTATTTAATTTTCTATTTTTATCTAATTCTGACGAAATTTGACTTTCTTTATCTCTAGTTCTTTTTTCTACATCAGAAATTTTCTTTTCTCTTGATAAAATTACTTTTTCATGCTCAGATTTTAACTCAATAAATTTTTCTTTAGCTTGTAATATTTTATCTTTTTTTATTGAATCTGCTTCTATTTTAGCCGATTTAACAATATTTTTGACTTCTTTTTTGGTTTCTATTATTAATTTATTTGCTTTAGATTTCTCTAATATTTTAGCAATAATAAAACCGATTGCTACTCCTATAATTCCTGCTAATACAGGAAATAAATTTCCATCCATAATTTTAATTTAATTGTATAAAAAAACCTACATTAATAAGGTTTTATAAACTCCGTAAAACAGGTTTAGGACTAACTGGCTTGTCAAGGATCTGAAAATAAATTCGGCATGCTTTAAAAACCAAGACTCATCCTTTCTAAATAAATAGTGTTGAGTTTAACAAACAATGTACTAATGTAGGCAGTAATATTAATATATATTTTAAAAGAACGTTATAAATGTTTTTCTAACAAGTTAGTTAAATCATTTATTTTATTTATTACTTCAGTATTTTCTTTATCACTTGCTAAAGATACAATTTCTAATTTAGATGCAAATTGCAATGCACACATTGCCAATACATCTTGCTTATCAGCTACTGCATATTTTTGTTCAAACTTAACAAGTAAATCATTAATGTTTTTTGCAGCAGTACGCATTCCTTGTTCTTCATCAGTGTTTTCGACACTTAAAGGATACGTTCGTCCTGCAATTACTACATTAACTTTGATTTTTGTCATGTTAAAGAACCTTTATGAATTTAAAAGACTAATACATTTATCAATTTCTCGAACTAAAGTATTTATTTTTTGCTTTGTTTCTTTTCTATTTTCGCTACTGCCTTGTATAGTTTTAACAACTTTAAGCAATTGATATTCTTCTTGCTTTATTTTTAATTCTTGTGTTTTCTCTTCTAATAAAACGTGTAATTTTGCATGATTTTCACGCAAAACTTGGTTTTCTTCTTTTAAAAACTGATACTTATGTAATAAGATTTTTAACTTATCTTCTAGTAAATAAATTGCTTCTAAAGGGGTACTCATTTATTTTTTTGAGAATAAAACTATACATACAAAGTTATCATTATAGATTTTAAATAGCAACTCTTTTAGTACTTTTTAATAAAACATTGATTACAAGCAAACTACATATTTATCTTATTTTTAGTATTTTTGTTTAAAAACCCACTACTTTGAAATTTTATTTTTCTATTATTATTTTATTGTTTTTTTACTCTGGAAATGCGCAACAGCAATACCCTAGAAACTATTTTTCAGCCCCTTTAAAAATTCCTGTTATTTTATCAGGTACTTTTGGTGAACTCCGTAGTAATCACTTTCATTCTGGAATAGATATAAAAACACAAGGAAAACAAGGTATTCCTATTTATGCAACTGCAAATGGCTATGTTTCTCGTATTAAAGTATCACAATATGGTTTTGGAAAAGCCATTTATTTAGATCATCCTAACGGATATACCACCGTATATGCGCATCTTCAAAAATTTGAACCTACTATTGAAAAATACGTTAAAAGCGTTCAGTATGAAAAAAAAAATTATCAAACAGGTAACTTATTTACCCCACACGAACAATTCCCTATAAAAAAAGGGCAAATTATTGGTTATAGTGGCGATACTGGAGGTTCTGGAGGTCCTCATTTACATTATGAAATTAGAGACACTAAAACCGAACATATTATAAATCCGTTGTTATTTGGTATTACCCCAAAAGATGACACCGCTCCTACGATTCAAAAAATAATGGCGTATCCGTTAAATGCGCAATCTAGAGTTAATAATTCTAGTTCAAAATTGGTACTGTCCTTTAAAAAAACTGCGCCTAACAATTATATTAGTCAACGAATTACAGCTAGTGGCGTTATTGGTTTTGGTGTGAGTGTTTTTGATAGATTAAATGACGCTAGTAATAAAAATGGAATTTACAGCCTTGAAATGAAAGTAAACGGCAGTAGGGTTTATTATCATGACCTTGAAACCTTTTCATTTGCTGAAAGTAAATACATTAATTTATTGATTGATTACAAACACTATAAAACCTACAAAAATAGAATTCAGAAAACACACAAAGTAAAAGCCAACAGATTAAATTTATATGAAGATTTGGTTAATAATGGTAAAATACGCATCGAAAATGGCGCTAGTTATCAAGTAGAAATTATTGCTAAAGATATTAAACACAATACTACAAGTATTAAAATACCCGTTAAAGGCGTAAAAAGTAATTTAGTTTTTAAAGAAAAAGACAGCACAGCTTATAAAATAATTGCAAGTGATTTTCATAAATACACCCTTAAAAATGTAACTATTGCCTTTCCTAAAAACACCTTTTACACCGATTGTTTTATTGGTTTTTCTATTGATAATGATATCGTAAAAGTTCATAATAAAACCGTGCCGATAGACAAAAGATATACCTTAACTTTTAACACCTCTCTTTTAACTGACGCTCAAAAAAAACAAGTTTATATTGCCAATGTTAACAATATAAAATACCCCCGATACGCCAACACAAAAAAGAAAGCCAATAAAATATATACCTCAACCAAAGTTTTAGGAAGTTATAAATTACTTTTTGATAGCATAAAGCCAACTATTAAATTATACAATTTTAAAAACAAACAATGGTTATCAAAAAACAAGACACTAAAAGTAAAAATTAAAGATAATCAATCTGGTATTAAAAATTTCAATGCAACCATTGATGGCGAATGGATTTTAATGCAATACAATCATAAAAAAGGATTACTTACGTATAATTTTAATGATAAAAAACTAATTGGAAGCAAGCATATTTTTAAACTTGTTGTTTCTGATAATGTTGGTAATTTAAAAAAACTTTCGGCACTTTTCTATAAAAAGTAGTCTTCATAAAAAATAAAAAAACCTTGAAAAAAACACTCTTATTAATATTATTTTGCGTCTTGATTTTTCAGGTTTCTGCACAAAAAACAGCCATTATAAAAGGAACTTTAACAAATAAATTTAACATTCCTATTCAAGGAATTGCTATTTCTTATTTATCAAAAGGAACAACAACCAATGCTAACGGGCAGTATAAAATTATCATTCCAATGCATAAAACAGTCCGCGTTACCTTTAGCCATGTTACTTATAAAACCATTACTAAAAAATTCACCTCTCGAGGAAAAGAAATTTTTAACTACGCCCCTACTTTTTATTTTAAAAACCAAGACTTAGAAGAGGTTATTGTTAAAAACTATCGAAAACAAGCAAAAGGAATTAATACAATTTCTACCAAAAAAGTTAAAAATATACTCGGTGCAAATGCAGGTGTTGAAAATATTTTGATGACACTTCCAGGGGTTAGTAATAACAACGAATTAAGTACGCAATATAATGTTAGAGGCGGAAATTTCGATGAAAACCTTGTTTATGTAAACGGAATTCAAGTATATCGCCCATTTTTAATTCGTTCGGGGCAACAGGAAGGTTTGAGTTTTATCAATCCGCAAATGATTCAAAATATTAATTTTTCGGCAGGTGGTTTTCAAGCTAAATATGGCGATAAACTTTCTTCTGTTTTAGATATTAGCTACCGAAAACCGACTACATTTGGCGCAAAAATAGCTTTGAGTTTACTAGGAGCAAGTTTTACAATAGAAGATACTTTTCTAAACAATAAATTAAGTGCCCTTGTTGGAGTTCGCTATCGCGACAATAGTTTATTTGTAAATAGCAAACAGATTGAAGTAAATTTTAAACCTACTTTTGCTGATGTTCAAACTTTTTTATCATATAAAGCAACTAAAAAACTAACCTTAAATTTTTTAAGTAATTTTTCGATAAATAAATACAAATACCAACCGCTGACCAGAAAAACACGTTTTGGAACACTTGCCAATCCGCTGGAATTAATCGTCTATTATCAAGGGCAAGAAAAAGACGAGTTTAAAACCCTTTTTGGTGCTTTTTCTTCGAATTATCAAATAAATGACGCCTTAAAAATAACAGGAACTATTTCAACTTTCAATACCCAAGAAGAAGAATATTTCGATATTGCTGCGGCCTACAAGCTAAACGAAATTACAAAAACCTCTGAAAACAATCAAAATTTTGAAGAAGTAACCTTTGCACAAGGAATTGGCTCGCAAATAAACCATGCTCGAAATGATTTAGACGCTTTAATCCGTACTATTCAATTTAAAGCTACTTTAAAAGATGGAAAAAACGAATGGAAAACTGGTGTGAAATTTCAAACAGAAAACATAAAAGACCGTATTAATGAATGGGAAGTTATTGATTCTTTAGGCTTTAGTATTCGTCCACCACATCATAGTACTAATATGCAACCATATGAGCCTTTTACGGCAGCTATTGAACCTTTTAATAAGGTAAAGTCAAAAAATAATATTGATATTAATCGTATTAGTAGTTTTTTACAATTTAGTCGAAAAACTACTTGGAAAAATCATCTAGTTTGGCTAAACATTGGCGTTAGGTCACATAATTGGAGTGTAAAAAATACGGCTAAAAACATCATTAAAAATACTAGAAATCAAGTTACATTTAGCCCAAGAGCACAATTTGCAATTAAACCCGATGATTGGGGCAAAGACATACTTTTTAGAATTTCAGGAGGATGGTATTTTCAGCCACCATCTTACAAAGAATTACGTGCTTATAATGGAGAAATTCATCCGAAGGTAAAAGCACAAAAAGCTATTCATTTTGTGGCAGCAAACGACTATAGTTTTAAGCTTTGGAAGCGCCCTTTTAAATTAACAACCGAATTATATTACAAAAAATTAACCGATGTAAATGCCTATTCAGTCGATAATGTTCGAATTCGATACCGTGCCGATAACGCAACAAAAGCCTACGCCTACGGATTAGATATTCGTTTAAATGGCGAGTTTGTACCAGGAAATGATAGCTGGGTGAGTTTCGGATATTTAAAAACACAAGAAAACACCAATGACCAAGGTTATATTGCCCGACCAACCGATCAGCGTTTAAAATTTGGCGTGTTATTTCAAGATTACGTACCTAATATTCCGAGCTTAAAAGCCTACTTAAATATTGTGTATAACACCGGATTACCTGGTGGTTCACCTGCTTATACCGATGTATATAAATATCAGCATAGATTAAACGATTACAAACGTGCCGATGTTGGTATTTCTTATATTTTTAATGATATTTTAAAGAAAAAAAGTACTGGTTTTTTAGCCAATTTTAAAGAATTAACCGCAGGTTTAGAGCTTTTCAATTTATTTGACATCCGTAACTCAATAACAAATACTTGGGTTCGTGATGCGTATAGTAAACGACAATACGGTATTCCAAATCACATGACAGGAAGGGTTTTAAACCTTAAAATTGGCATGCAATTTTAATGCATTATAAAAAACAAAAAACTCGAATCGTATACGATTCGAGTTTTTTTATATTTAATTAAAATTTAGTAATCTAATTTTTTAATATAATTTAATTTTGCTTTCCAAATATCTAATTGGTCTTTAAATTCTTGAATTCCTTTACGAACATTTAAAACTAAAGGATTATCAGGTTTTGCATTTGAAAAGAACCCTAAGTTATTTTCTAATTGTTGCATTTCACGAACATTTTCATCTATTTTTTTACGGATAAAATATTGTTCGTTGTCTAATTTTTTAAAGTCTTTTTGAGATAAATACGTATCAATAGAATTTTTAAACTTCATCAGCTCGATGTCACCTTTACTCATATTTAAGTTTCCTAAATGCGCATCAACAGCTTTATTGAATTTTTCGTCTAAATGGCGTGCATTTCTTGGTAAAGAACCTAAAGTTCTCCACTGTAAAATACGCTCCTGAATGTTTTCTAAGGTTAAATCTTCAGATGTTTTTAACTGCTCTATAAACTCTTTTTTAGCAACAACAAGTTCTAGTTGCTCTTTATTTTGTTCATTTTTTTGAGTATTTAATCTATCAAAATAATAGTTACAAGCATCTTTAAATCGTTTCCAAATATCATCAGAAAATTTTCTTGGCACATGACCAATTTTTTTCCAATCAGACTGAATACGCTTCATTGTGTTGGTTGTATTCTCCCAATCATCGCTATCTTTTATGCTCTCAGCAAGTTCAATTAAAGCTATTTTATTTTTTAAATTATCGTTTTGAGTACTTTTTTCTGCCTTATAAAAAACATTTTTTGCACTGTTAAATTTTTTGGTAGCACTTTTAAATTGTTGCCAAACAGCTTCACTTTTATTGTATGGTAATTTACCTATATCAAAGTACTTTTTACGTAGTTTTTCAAGTTCTACAATACTTTTTTGCCAATCGTTATGAGAATTATTATTAGAAGTATCAAATGCATTAATTTGTGCAACAACTTCTAATTTTGCATCAATCATTTCTTGATATTTAGATTTTAATTCTCTAAAATATTGATGACGTTTATCGTGTATTTTTTTAGTAGCTTCACTAAATTTACCCCAAACATCTTCTCTATGTTCTTTACCTACAGGTCCTATTTCCTCTTTCCAAATACGGTGTAAATCTTGTAAATCTTTAAAGGCTACGTTTACATCTGCAACTTCATTTAAAGCCTTTGCACGAGTAATTATTTTTAATTTTTCTTCTAAATTATGTTTAAAATCTAGTTCTCTAAAGTCTTTATTTAAGTCTAATAAATCATAAAAACGCTCTACATGATGATGGTAAATTTTCCACGTATCATTATATTTTGTTTTTGGTACAGCTCCAATGGTTCTCCATTTTTTTTGAATTTCTTGAAACTCATTGTACATTGTTTTAGCATCTGCTTTACCAATTAATGTTTTCAATTCATCAATTAAACTGTTTCTTTTTTCTAAGTTTTCTTTTAATTGATTTTCTAACTTAGTATAATGAGCATCACGCTTTATTTTATACTCTGTTAATAATTTGTTATAGTCTGCTTTAACAGGACTTGAAAACTGAAAATCTATTATATTTCCTCCTTCGGCTAAAAATGCTTCTTTTTTTTCTGCTACTAAATTACTAAATTTAGTATTAAAAGCATTTTTAAGAGCATCAACATTCGATTTTAACTGTTGTATTTCATAGCCACGTAATAACTTATTTAATTCATCTACCAAAGTACTTAACTCCATAGTAGCGTAATCTAACATTGGTATTTCGTGCTTTTCATCCACTTTTTCAGCTTCATTAGCTACTTCAATCTCTACTTCATTTACTGCTTTTTCTGTTTCTGCTTTTTCTGCAATAACTTGTTCAGTAATTGGTTCTTGTAATTCTTTTTCGTTATTTTCTAACATATCTACAATGTTTAAGTTCCTTGATTATTAATTTTATAAATATACGGATTCTTATAGAATACCAAATTTTATTTTCAATAACTTATTGTTAACTATTATTCCATATTCTCCAAGCTTTCTCAGCCTGTTGTTCTAGCATTTCTAAACCATTTTTTATGGCGGCATTATTTTGTTGTCCTTTACTTAAAAAAGTAGTTGTTTCAGGATTGTAAATCAAATCAAATAACAGGTGTTTTTTACCGATAAATTGATACGGAATACTCGGGCAATCTTTAATATTTGGATGCGTTCCTAAAGGCGTACAATTAATAATTAAACAATGTGTTTCTATGATTTCTTTAGATAAACTATTGTAAGAAACCTCTTTTTTACCCTTCGGATTTCTAGAAACGAAACGGTATGTAATACCTAATTTTCTAAGCACATACGCTACCGCTTTCGATGCGCCTCCTGTTCCTAAAATCAAGGCTTTTTTATGATGATTTTTTAATAATGGTTTCAATGATTTTTTAAAGCCATAAACATCCGTATTAAAACCTGTTAATTTTCCTTTTTCACCTATTTTAATAGTGTTTACTGCACCTATTTTTCGGGCTTTTTTATCTATTTCATCTAAAAAATTAAAAACGTCCAATTTATAAGGAATTGTTACATTCATTCCTTTTAAAGTCGTTTCATTTTCTTTTATTTTTGCTGATAATTCTTCGATTGACTGAATATCAAAATTTACATACTCGCTTGTTTCAAGCCCTAGTTCTTTAAATTTATTAGTAAAGTATCCTTTTGAAAAGGAATACGAAATATTTTTCCCTACTAAAGCATACATTTTTTTAACGTCTTTTTCTTCCATAATAATCTATTATTAAAATTAAGGCGATACCAAAAAGGATAAAACCTATTGAAATCCATGTTTCTTGGGTTGATAAATCAGGAATAAATCGCTGGTAATTTTCCACAATTTTATGTCCTTTTTTATCCAATAAAAAACCATGTTCATTTACTTTAAAGAGTGTTTTTTTCCAAGGCCAAACAATACCTAACGAACCTGTTATAAAACCAATAATAACAGCCGTTACTACTTGATGCCATCGTTTTAAAACATAGCCTAAAATATGTGAAATTGACACCAAACCAAAAACTGAACCCAAGGTGAAAACACTTATAATTTTTAAATATCTTATTTTTATAGGGTTTTTTAACACCTCAAAATCACCCGACAATAAACTCGTTACAATGCTCGCAAAAACATTCACACTATCGACTAATAAAAGTACGTAATTGCCTAATAATATTAAAATAAAAGAACCTGATAACCCAGGAAGTGTCATGCCTGAAACACCTATAATTCCGCAAACAAAAACAAACCAAAGATTGTCATTTTCTTTTGCAGGAGTTAAAAAACTGATAAAAACACCAATAGAAACACCAATAATTAAGGCGATAATATTTTTAAATTTCCAATCGTTAAAATCTTTTGAAATATAATATATTGAGCCTATAATCATCCCAAAAAACCACGACCAAACATAGCCCTCATTATTTTTTAAAAAATAATCTAACACTAACGAAATGGTAAAATAACTACACATACTCCCTAGCATTACCAATGCTAAAAACTGTAAATTTGTGTAGTTCGCAAAACTTTTAAAGCGCCCCTTAAAAAGTAATTTAAAAGCTTTGCCGTTTATCCGCTGAAAAGAAAAAATAAGCTCTTCATAAAAACCCATTACAAAAGCTACCATTCCGCCCGAAACACCAGGAACTTTATTGGCACCTCCCATGGTCATTCCTTTAAAAAAAAGTAGTATTTTTTGTAATAATTTGCGCTGTTCTTGCTTATACATTTTTAAAATTAAAAAGACTAAAATAATTATTTTTTAAATGATTTTTATTATTTTTTTACAGCTAATTTCTCTAGTAATAAAATTAATGAAAATCCGACAATAATTAATATTGAAGCATACATTAATTCAGGATTTCCATCATACGAAAAAGGCAGTACACTTTTTTCTAAAAGTGGTTTTACAACACCATGCCTATCAGTATACGTAGTTAAAACTGTTTTCCAAGGCCAAACTTTGTTTAGAGACCCCAACATTAACCCTGTTAAGGCAATTAACATTTCATTTTTATAATTATAAAACAACCATTTTAATAGTTTTGAAAAAGTAGTTAATCCTATCATAACTCCTATTACAATTGCCGAAATTGTTTTTAGCTCACTATTTGTTAAAGCATTCATAACCAATGGGTAAACACCGATTAACAGCAAAATATAAGACCCTGAAATTCCTGGTAAAATCATAGCACAAGAAGCAATTGCCCCTGAAAAAACTAAGAATAAATAACTAACTTCCTGCCCATTAACTGCGGGTAAAACTGTAATTAAATATCCAAAAAACACTGCTAAAACCCCTATGAATATCCCTTTAAAACTCCAGTGTTTTACCTGTTTTGCTATGTAAATAATACTTGCCAGTACCAGCCCAAAAAAGAATGCCCATAATAAAATTGGTTGGTTTATTAACAACCATTTAATTGCTTTTGCTAAAGATATAATACTGATAAAAATCCCTGTAAAAAGAGCTGCTAAAAAATTTCCATTTAATTGTGCCCAAGCACTTTTAACCCCCTCTTTTTTTAAGATTTTAAACAAATCTAAATTAACAGCACTTATAGCGTTTAATAATTCTTCATAAATCCCTGAAATAAATGCAATTGTTCCTCCTGAAACTCCTGGAACAACGTCTGCAGCGCCCATTGCAATTCCTTTTAATATGATTACTAAATAATCTTTTTTGGTTCTATTCATCTAATTTTTATACTTGTTTTTTTACTTATTTTTTAAACTTAATTAGCCTCCTTTTTATAGGTTTTATACTGTCTTTTTTAAGTGATTTTTTTAAGCCTATTTTTTGAGAAAGATCCGATAAATTATTAAAATTTACTTGATACGAAAGACCTATTCCTTGTGTATATCCTTCTTCTTCTTTTGAATATTGCACTTCATTTTGTCGGTTAAAAACAGTTCCCCTTAAACTACCTTCTTTATTTAATAAAACCTCAACTTTAACCTCTCCTATAATACTTGTTTGTGTATTAGCCCCTACAGGAACGCCTACTTTTCCATTAACAAGTATACGGTCACTTAATTGAGTAGAAATAGATACATCTACTTGATCATCTGATTTTAAATTATTAATTTCTTGACCATTTCCACTATCACCCTGTGTATATCCTAATCCTAATTTAAATTTACTCCCTTCACTATTTAGCATTTCTGTTAAAATACTAGAAGCTATTTCAGATGCTGTACCCGTTAAACCACTTGCCGCACTATTACCTATTGTTTCTTCATTATAAAAAGTACCAAAAGCTAATAAAAATGAAAAATGCTGCATCTTAGTATTCAAATCATTTCCATTCAAAACAAATTCTAATTCAGAAGCTACTGTTGAATTTGCATTAGGAATTTTAATATCAAATTCTTGTTTTGAACTAAACAACCCGCCTGTTATTTTGGTGTATAAATTAATAGGAATTTTACGATTCGAATTAATATTATCTAATAATTGTGCTGGGTTTGCTTTCGTTTTATAAACCGCAACTAAGTCTAATTCGGCTTCGTATGGGTTTCCGTTCCACGAAATTCGCCCACCTTTTTGAACCGCAAAGGGTTTTGATATCCCTGCGTACTTAAAATTATACATTCCTTTATGAATTTCAAAATCACCATACATCTTAAACTTACCAAGCGTATTGATGTCTATTCTTAAATTACCTATACCACTTCCTTTTAAATCACTCCCCGAAACCTTATCAATTACTACCTGAGCTACGGCATCTTTAGTTACCTCTAAATTTATTTTTAAATCGAGCCCTTTTATATCTTTTATTGTTTGATGTACGTTTTCAACCGTTGGTGTTTCCGTTTTAAAACGGATTAATTTGTAATTATCAATTGTTTTTACGTCGCTTAACGGAATTACAAACAGCGTTCCTTTATTTGTTTTTCCTTCGATAACAATATCTAAATTATTGGTAAGCCCTCTAATTTCGGCATTTCCATCTAAAAAACCTGTTCCGTAATAAGATGATGTTACTGTTTCTTTGGTGTCTAAAATTAATAAATTTTTAGTGTTAATATCTAATTTCAAATACCAATCTTTAAAGTTTTGATGTGCAATATACCCCGATAACGTTCCTTGTGTTTTATGTTTTGTATCGGTTAATAAAACATTATTAAGCTTAAATTGCTGCTTATCTAAAATAACCTTGGTGTTTCCTTTTAAATCAAAATCAACATTTAAATACGGAAAAGAAAGCCCTGCTTTTTCAACATTTAATATACCTTGAAAATTCGGGTTATCTAAAAAACCTGTTGCCGTAAAACCTCCTGAAACATTCCCTCTAAGCCTATTTAAAATATCTTTCCCTAAAGGGCTAAATGCCTTTAAATCATAATTATCTAAAGATGTTTTTAAAGAAATAGTTGGTTTATTTTTTGAAAAATCAAGAGCTCCAACAGCTGAAATATTTTTTACCGAATCATTAATTAATGATAGGTTTACCTTATATTTTTCAAAAGAATTATCTCCTGAAAATTCCATTGCTAAATTTCCTTGAGCCAGGTTATTTATTTTAAAGTCTGTTATTGATAAATTTCCCTTTGGCGCTATATTACCTTCTTTTTGTTGTAAATCAACGATTCCTGTAAAATCTCCTTCTAAACTTAAATTATCTATATTCGGTAAAAAACTTGCTAATTTTACTTTGGTAAAACGGGCATTCAAATTTTTATAAGTACTATCTTTAACAATTCCTTTAAATTCAATCTTTTGCTGATCAGACTCTACTAAAAATGGACTTATTTCGTAGGTCTTCTTTTTTAAATCAAAAGCTACTTTATGTTTTTTATCTGATATTTTATTAATAACCCAATCAAATCCTTTATAATTAAATGTTGATTTTTGAATACCAACAACTGATTTTTGTAATTCGTTAATCGTATAATAAAAATCAAGATTAAAGCCTTCTGAATAATTTTTCCCGCCTTTAAATACCGATTTAAAATACAAGGTATCATTTTGAGTTCTGTTCAGTAAGTTTAATTTTTTAATATTATAATACGGTGTATTTATTTTCCCAGCCGTTAAATGTGTGTTATACAGCGGGTTTTTAGTATCCATTCTTAACACAATATTTTGAATAGCACTTTTGTAAACATCAATTTCAGGTGATGAAAACTTTAATTTTAAAGCATTTTTATCGGCATTAATTCGCCCTTTTAACTTGGTGTTTTCAGCAATAGCTATGTTTGGTAAAAACACATCGATAATTTGATTATAAATCGTAAAATCAAACTCTAAAAACTGATTTTGTGCTACTTTATTAGGCACATAATTCGTATAAACACTTCCTAGAGCATTTTGGGTAATCGGAATTAATTCTTCAAAAGAAAACTTTCCTCTTAAAACACCTGTAACAATTTCTTTTGAATTTACTTCAATCGTTTTTATACTATCTTTTACCGATGAATTTATTTCAAAATTTTCAAACAGGTATTCTTTTTTTTGATTTTTGTACGCCACCTTTTTAAATGTTGCTTTACCTACAATGTCATCAAAAGTATTCCCTGAAATATTCAAATTAACAATTCCTTTTAATTCAGCAATACTATCACGCGTAAAAAGACTTGTTTTCTTCAAATCAATTTGATTAATATTGGCAACAAAATCAAATTTATTGATTGCTGATGAAAAATCGGCCAAACCTTCAAAATTTAGCTTAAAATTTTCATCTTTTGCATTTAAAACACCGTCAAATTTTTTGTTTTGAAATTGACCATTAATATATAAATCTTTATAATTATAGTTATTAAACTCTAAGCTACTAATTTTACCGATAGCAACCGTGTTTATGTTTTCTAAATTAAAACCACTACCATCTACATCTGCTTTTAACGATATTTTACCAAGGTTAGAATTGTTTGAAAAAACGCCTAAATCAAAATCTATAAGTGCCAATTCTCCTATATAACTAGCCTTGTCAATATCATCAATATTGGTTAATTGCAAATCAGAAATAGTCGTTCCTATCTCCGATTTTACAGAAATAGTCGCCTCCATTTGCTCGGGTGTAATTTTCACCAATCCCTGAAGTGTAAAATCTCCTAATCGCTGAAATTCAGAAGGCAACGACTTGCCTAATAAATTTGGAAGCACGCTTTTTAATTGTCCATAATTTGCTGTAACATTTTTAAAATCGGCATCAAAAATAAAACCTCTTTCTTTTTTTATCGCATTTACAAAGCCCATGTTTCCTATAATCTTCATTCCTTTTCGAGAATGAAGACGCACATTATTTACACTAAAATTATTTAAAACACCCTTCATATTCCCTGTAAAATAGAGCATATCATTACCACTTAATTCGTTGTATAATTTGCTAATATCTTTAATTGAAACGGCACTTTTTAATATTTTAGCCCTAAACCTTACTTTATCATTAAAATTAACAAAATCTTCTCTTTTATACTTTAATTTAATAGCACCTTTTATTTTTGATTTATTATCGGTTTCCAACACTGTTTTATCAAAATTCATAAATGATTTTGTGTAGGTGAAATCCGTAGACATATTGGTTATATTAATGCCCCTGTTTTCAGAAAAACACATGTTTCTCATTTTTAAAGAAACATCGGGTCCTTTTATAGAAAAATCTAATAAATTACCACTTGCATGATACGCCGCAAACTCCAACGGATCTTTTTTATTGGCATCTAAAAACTTAAAAGTTAAATTTTCAACCGCTATTTTATCACTTTTTAAAACAAAAACACTTGACAGGCTATCTTTTGGCGCATCGCTATCAAAACGATCTATAAATATCGCAATATTATCATCTTTTTCGCCTTTGTATTTTTTCATATTAAAATAAACCCCACGCAAAGAAGCATCGCCTAAATTAACTTTATTGTCTAATATTCGTTTGGCATTTAAAAGTGAAGTGCTTAAATTTTCAACAAAAATAAGCGTATCTTTATGATGGTCTCTAATTTCAATACCTTTTAGTTGAACACTTCCTAACCAAGAGAAATCAATCTTTTTTACAAGAATATCGGTGTTGTATTCGTTATTTAACCAAGTAGTAGCCTGTGCGCCTATTTTGCTTTGCACAAAAGGTAATGACAGCAAAAAAACAAGCAATAACAGCCCAAGTAACACGTACTTTGATACCCTATATAGTATGTTTTTTATCTTTTTAATAATCTATATTATAATAAAGTTACAAACAAATGTAATCAGCTAACTTCAAAAATATTGACTTATTTTAAAGAAATATCAATTTTAACGAAAATGTAACACAATAACGATATTTTTGCATTTTAATACACAACACATTGAATACAGAAAACAGCTACATTTTAGGTATAGAAAGCTCTTGTGATGATACAAGTGCTTCAGTAATTTACAACGGAAAAGTAATCAGCAACGTGGTTGCAAACCAAGAAATACACGCTAAATATGGCGGTGTTGTTCCTGAATTAGCTTCAAGAGCACATCAGCAAAATATCGTTCCTGTAGTACAGCAAGCCATTGAACAAGCTAATATTACAAAAAACGATTTAAGCGCTATCGCTTTTACACGTGGTCCTGGATTAATGGGATCTTTATTAGTTGGTACTTCTTTTGCTAAATCTTTTGCTTTAGGGTTAAATATTCCACTAATTGCCGTAAATCATATGCAAGGACATATTTTAGCTCATTTTATTAAAGAAGAAAATGCTAAAATTCCGCCGTTTCCGTTTGTTTGTTTAACCATTAGTGGTGGACACACGCAAATTGTTAAAGTTACCAATCATTTTGAAATGGAAATTTTAGGCGAAACTATTGATGATGCCGTTGGTGAAGCTTTTGATAAATCTGCTAAAATATTAGGATTGCCTTATCCTGGAGGTCCTTTAGTTGATAAATATGCACAATTAGGAAATCCGAAAGCTTTTCATTTTACCAAACCGAAAGTGGGCGATTTACAATTTAGTTTTAGCGGATTAAAAACAGGAATCTTACGTTTTATTCAGAAAAATGTAAAAGAAAATCCTGATTTTATCAAAGAAAATTTACATGATATTTGTGCCTCTATTCAATATACTATTATTGAAATATTGATGGATAAATTAAAAAATACCGTTAAACAAACCGATATAAAACACATTGCTATTGCAGGTGGAGTTTCTGCAAATTCTGAAATTAGAAAACGTTTAGCCTTAGCCGAAAAACATTGGGGATGGACTACCTACATTCCGAAGTTTGAATATACAACCGATAATGCTGCAATGATTGCAATTGCTGGGTATTTAAAATATAAAAATAACGATTTTTCTGATATTTCAATTACATCAAAAGCTCGTTTAAAAGTTACCGAATAACTATTTTAAATCATATTTATTTACAAAAAACACCGTTAAAATTATTTAACGGTGTTTTTTGTTTATTTTTTTCTGATAAATAAAATTCTAAAACTTAACTCAAATTTCTAGCCCCGATTGAAGCAATTGTTTGAGCTCTTTTTTGTTTTTTTCAAACAAAAAAAGCGAGTGTGGAAAGCGGGAAATTGCTTCTAAAAATAATTTTATAAATCAATTTCTTTTAATGCTTTTATATTATTTCGTTCTAAGAAAACATCAATAGTTTCGAAATGTTCAATAACACGTTGTTCTTTAAATTCAAATACTTTTTCTGATAATCCTTGTAAGAAATCACGGTCGTGAGAAACCAAAATTAACGTTCCATCGAAATGCAATAATGCTTCTTTAATAACATCTTTCGAGCGTAAATCTAAATGATTTGTTGGTTCATCTAAAATTAACACATTTACAGGTTCTAATAATAATTTAACCATTGCCAAACGTGTTTTTTCTCCTCCTGAAAGCACTTTTACTTTCTTTTCGATATCATCACCAGCAAACATAAAACGCCCTAAAATATTTTTTATTTGCGTTCGTACATCTCCTTCTGCAACCTCATCTACTGTTTGAAAAACGGTTAATTCTGGATCTAATAATGAAGCCTGATTTTGAGCAAAATATCCAACTTTAGCATTGTGACCTAAACCGCATTCGCCTTCAAAATCGATTTCGCCCATAATGGCTTTTATCATGGTTGATTTTCCTTCTCCGTTACGCCCTACAAACGATACTTTTTCTCCACGAGCTATTGAAAAACTTGCATCTTTAAAAACAGTTAAATCTCCATATTTTTTGGTTAAATTTTCTACTTTTACAGGATAATCTCCAGAACGTGGCGATGGTGGAAAACGTAATTTTAATGATGTTGTATCAACTTCATCAATTTCAATCGGCACAATTTTTTCTAACATTCGAACACGTGATGCTACTTGATTTGTTTTTGAATATGTTCCTTTGAAACGTTCGATAAACCCTTTAATATCATCAATCGTTTTTTGTTGTTCTTGATAGGCTTTTATTTGATGCGAACGACGCTCTTTTCGTAATTCTAAATAATGAGAATACTTCGCTTTATAATCGTGAATTGTTCCCATAGTAACCTCAATGGTTCTATTGGTTATGTTATCGATAAAAGCTTTATCATGCGATATTACCACTACCGCCTTGGCTTTGTTTAGCAAGAAATTTTCTAACCAAATTACCGATTCTATATCTACGTGATTTGTTGGCTCATCTAATAAAATTAAATCGGGTTTTTGTAGTAAAATTTTAGCCAATTCGATACGCATACGCCAACCACCACTAAATTCTGATGTTAATCTGTCAAAATCTTCTTGTTTAAAACCTAAACCTTTTAAGGCTTTTTCTACTTCTGCTTCGTAATTTACCTCTTCTAAAGCATAAAAAGTTTCTCCTAAATCGGTGACACGTTCAATAATTTTCATGTACGCTTCCGACTCATAATCTGTACGAGTTTCTAGCTCTTTATTTAAGTGTTCCATTTCGGATTTCATCTTAAAAACAGCGTCGAATGCTTTGGATGCTTCTTCTCTTACCGTACAATTATCCTCCATTAATAAATGCTGTGGTAAATAAGCAATTACAGTATCTTTCGGACTTCTAACGCCTCCTTTAGTAGCTTTTGAAACTCCTGCCATAATTTTCATCATGGTCGATTTTCCTGCACCATTTTTACCCATTAAGGCTATTTTATCGTTTTCATTTATTACAAACGATACGTCTTTAAACAACGTTTTCCCACTAAATTCAACAGCTAATTGATCTACAGTAATCATGTATATATATTTTGAATTGCGAAAATAATGAAAAGTGTCAATAACTTCTTAAGAACTTTATTCTTTACAACTTATTGATTTTATTATATTTGATAGAAAGAAAAATTCTATATGAAAAAAAAACTACTTAATTTATTATTAAATACTTCAAAAAAACTAGAAAAACTACATTGTAAACTTTCTGAAAAAAACATATTAGAACTAGATTACTCATCATTATCTCCAATTAATAACGGTGATGAGAAAAATCATTATTCTAACGCTTTGAAATGGGCTATTGATAATCGAAAAGAAAAAGATATCAAAAATATTGCACTTACAGGAACATATGGTTCAGGTAAAAGTACTATTATTAAAACGTTTAAAAATAATTATAAAGGAAACGACTTAAAATTTTTGAATATCTCTTTAGCTTCTTTTAAAGATGAAAAACCTAATACTGATGATAAAGATAAACCAATTGAAAAAAATAAAGGAGAACTTTTAAATCGTATAGAAACAAGTATTTTACAACAAATATTTTATCACGAAGAAGATAAAAAAATTCCAGATTCAAGGTTTAAACAAATTAAGAATTATAGTAATGGTAAACTATTTTTTATAGCATCATGTATTTTATTATTCCTAATAGCATTAGTTAATTATTTTAAACCTTATCTAATCCAAAGTATTTTTAAGGACTATCCTTTGAGTACAACTACATGTAATATTTTACATTACGCTAATATTATTTTTATTTTTTCAGGTTTTTTCTTTTTAATTTACAAATCAATTAGAATTTTTAGTGCTATTACAATTAATAAACTTAAGTTTCAAAATGCTGAAATTGGATTAGGAGAAAGTGTTAATAAATCAATCCTAAATCATCATTTAGATGAAATTATTTATTTCTTTACTGTAACTGCTTACAATGTAGTTATTATTGAAGACCTTGATCGTTTTCAAGAAACTGAAATTTTCACAAAGCTAAGAGAAATAAACCTTTTATTAAATGAATCTAAAAAAACCAAGAATAAGAATATTGTATTTATTTATGCAGTAAGAGATGATATGTTTTCAGACAATGAGAGAATAAAGTTTTTTGATTTTATTATCCCTGTGATTCCAAGGATTAACTCTTCTAACTCTAGTGCAGTTATACGTACCAAAAATGAAAATTGCAACTATGGTTTAACAAATACTTTTATTGAAGATATCTCCTTTTTTATAGATGACATGCGTTTGCTTCACAATATTACAAATGAGTTTTATTTATACAAGTTAAAGCAAGAAGAAACGCCATTAATTCCTGATAAATTATTCGCAATTATTACCTATAAAAACATTTATCCTAATGATTTTGTTTTATTAAGTAAAAATGAAGGTGAATTATATAAAATTATAGATGCTAAATTAACTTATTCAAATAAAGAAATTGACAATTTAGAAGAACAAATAGCGATATTAAAAAGTAAAATTGAAAACTTGAGCTTAGTCAATATAAAAAACATAAATGAACTTCGCCAATTATATATCCTTAGAGTATTAGAAACATTAAAATATTTTAATTCATTTATTTTTAACGATAAAACTATTTCTATTAATCAGTTACTAGAAGATGAAAATTTTGAATATTTAAAAAATGATAAGCTTAAATATAAAAAAAGCATATATGATAGCTACTATGGAAGATACAATAATGAAGTTTTAGAAATTAAAACTAGTTTTGAAAAACTTCAAGAAAAAGTAAACTCTCAAAAAAAATATGAAGAACGTGAAAAAGATATTATTGATATCAAATCAAATAAATCAGACGCTTTAAGATTAGAAATACAACAACTTGAAAAACAAAAAATAATATTCCGAAACTTAAAAATCTCTGAACTATTACAATCAAATAGAAATATTGATTTAAATATTAGTGAAAACTTCAACTCCCTTTTCTTAACAATATTACTTAGAAATGGTTATATCGCTGAGGATTATTTTGATTATATTTCTTTATTTCATCAAGGAAGTGTTACAAGAAATGACCATAAATTTATTATAAATGTAAGAAATGAACAAAAATTAGATTTTGATTATAAACTTAGTAAAGTTGATAAAATTATTCCAAAGATAAACCTCATTGATTTTAATTCAGAATTTATCTTAAATTATAATTTATTAGACTTCATTCTAAAAAATGCTATAGCAAATGAAAAACAATTAGATTTCATTTTTACAAAATTAAAAGATGAATCTTCTACTTCTATTCAATTTATTAATGGATTTATTGAAAGAACTGAAAATTTAAGTTTATTCATAAAAACACTTTGTGATTATTGGATTAATATTTGGGAGCATTATGTAAATAACATTTCGTATTCAGATGAACAACTAAATAAAATATTAAAATACATTATAGAATTCGCTAATATTTCTTCGATTGATGAAATAGAAAAACAATCTAACATTAAAAATCATCTGTTAAACAACCTTGATTTTTTAAATATAATATCAGATAATAATAAATTAAAAAGTGTTATTACTCAATTAGATTTAAAATTTATTGATTTAGATTTTGAAAATTCTCCTGAAAATTTATTAGACTTTATTTATAAAAATGACCATTATGAATTTAACAAAAATATAGTATCAAAATTCATGAAAAAATATGGTGAATTTGAACAAATGAATTTTGATAATTCAAATTATGCTGCTATCCTAAATTCAAAAGCAGATAATTTAATTAGCTATATCAACACAAACATTGATAATTACGTCAAGAATTTATACTTAGATATTGATACGAATATCAACGAAGAAGAAAATACCTATTTACTATTGTTAAATAATTCTGAATTAAACTTAA
Organism: Tenacibaculum dicentrarchi; assembly: GCF_900239345.1. Classification (GTDB taxonomy): domain Bacteria; phylum Bacteroidota; class Bacteroidia; order Flavobacteriales; family Flavobacteriaceae; genus Polaribacter; species Polaribacter dicentrarchi. The sequence continues at coordinate 211,391 of NZ_OESZ01000012.1, forward strand.
AACTCAAAAAAGATATAATTAAGAAAGTCGTAACCAAAATAATAGATATTTCACTTATAGAAAACAATTTAGCCCTATTTATTCTTGAAAACAATAAAATTGAACCTAAATGGGATAATTTGTTATGCTACTTTAAAAACTCTGAAGATAAAATACTAGACTCAACAGTTAATTTCATTAATAATATTGATAATGCAAGAGAGTTATCTATAACAAAAATTCCTGCTGAAATTGAGAATAAAAACAACCATAATCTATATCTATTTTGTGAAGAGTTAATTAATAAAAATGAAATTGAAAATAAAGCCTATGATTTAATTACAAAATCAATTCCTTGGAGATATACTCTTCCTAATATTAGTGCTTTAAATAAGCAAAAAATTAGTTCTTTAATTAGAAATTCTATTTTTACTCCAAATATTGAAAACTATAATTACTTAAAAGAAAAATTTGAGGGATTAAACATTGAGTTAGTAGAAAAATTTAAAGCTGAATTTTCAGAAAAAATTGATGAACTTCATTTAAACGGAAATGATTTAGCTTTAATATTGAATTCAAAAATTTTAAATGATTCTGAAAAGATAAAATTTTTAGAATCTTGTTCTGACAATATTATTATATCAAACTCTAAAAATTTAAATCTCATTAGTCAACTATTATTAAAAGATTATTCATTTAATATAGATAAGAAAATTCTTGACAAAATCCTTCTAAATGATAATATTTCTTCATCTGATAGAATTAAAATTTTTAATAAAAATATTTTTGATGTTGATACTATTTTTATAGATGAATTTTTAATAAAATTAGGAAGTAAATATGAAGAAATTACATTTAAAAATAAAAAAGCCAAAATATTTAATAAACCTAATAATAAAGCCCTGCTAAATAACTTAGTAATAAAAGGCTATATTTCCAGTTATTCTAAAAGTTTATTAAAATTAATCATTAATCATTAAAGAAAGCAATAATTTCTTCAATAATTCAAACAAAAAATAGTTAATAAAAGAGCACTCTATTTTATAAGTCCTTCATCTATTTTTAAAAATAGATGAGGGTTTTTTCGATTCAATCTTCTTTCACTAATGCAAAATTTTAAACAACAATTCTTTTAAGATATCTGAAGATGATTGATTTGCTCCTACTCCTTTACTTTTGATGTCTGCTTCTCGTAAAAAACCGATTACTTGCGATACTTTTCTCATCGGATATTTTTTTACAGCTGAACTATAATCATCCACAAAATAAGGATTTACACCCAAAACTTTAGCTACATTAGCTTTCGATTTATCTTTTAAACCGTGATACATTAATAATTGTGTAAAAAAACTATTTAATAATGAAATAGTCATTACTAACGGATTATTTTTAGGGTTTTGAGTAAAATAATTGATTATCCTATTCGCTTTTACAATATCTTTTTGACCGATTGCTTTTCGCAATTCAAAATTGTTAAAATCTTTTGAAATACCAATATTTTCTTCAATATGTTTATCTGTAATAATGATATTTTTAGGTAAAACAGACATCAACTTTTCTAATTCATTGGATATTTTACTCAAATCTGTTCCTAAAAACTCTACTAGCATTTGAGATGCTTTTGGCTCAATATTATATTTTCTTCCGCCTAAAACTTTACGAATCCAATCGGCAACCTGATTATCATATAATTTTTTACTATCGTAAATTAAGCCATTTTTAGCAATCGCTTTATAGGTTTTTTTACGCTTATCTAACTTCTTATATTTATAATTAAAAACTAATACCGTACTTAATTGCGGATTTTCAGCATAAGCTTCAATTCTATCTATTGTACGAACTAAATCTTGTGCTTCTTTTACAATAATCACCTGCTTTTCTGCCATCATCGGATAGCGTTTTGCTGATGCTATAATTTCATCAATCGTTACATCTCTTCCATACATTACCACTTGATTAAAGCCTTTTTCAGGCTCGTCAAGTACATTTTTTTCAATATATTCAGAGATTTTATCAATATAATAAGGTTCATCACCCATTAAAAAATATATAGGTTTTATATTCCCTTTTTTTATATCGGATACGATAGTTTTAATTTCGTTCATTTTCTTATTTTTGAAGCATGCAAAAATTGAATCTTCCTACCTACAAATTCAGGCTCAAAAGTAACGAAAATAAGACGCTTATTTTTGATAATTTAAGAAAAAAATACTTGGTATTGACTCCTGAAGAATGGGTTCGGCAACATTTTGTGCAGTTTTTAATTGAAGAAAAAAAATATCCTGTTACTTTAATTGCTCTTGAAAAACAATTGACTATAAACAACCTAAAAAAACGAACAGATATTGTTATTTTTTCTTCAGATGGAACGCCGAATATTATAGTAGAATGTAAAGCTCCAAAAATTAAAATTGCTCAAGATACTTTTGACCAAATTGCACGTTATAACTTAAAATTAAATGCTAATTATCTAATTGTTACCAACGGATTAGAACATTATTTTTGTCAGCTTGATAAAGAAAATGAAACCTATATTTTTTTAAAAGATATTCCTGATTATAAATAATAAATAATTGATAAATTCGCAATTATGAAAACAGCAGTCGTTATATTAAATTGGAATGGTAAACAATTATTAGAACAATTTTTACCAAGTATTGTAAATTTTAGTGTAAATCAGGCTGAAATTTATGTTGCTGATAATGCTTCTTCGGATGATTCTATCGCTTTTATCAAACAAAATTTTCCGACCGTTAAAATAGTAGAAAATAGTACTAATGGTGGATATGCGAAAGGATATAATGATGCTTTACAACATATTAATGCTGATGTTTATTGTTTAGTAAATTCTGATATTGAGGCTACTAAAAACTGGCTTACTCCTATTTTAAACACCTTTAAAAAAGAAGAAAACACAGCTATTATTCAGCCAAAAATTTTAGATTTTAAAGATAAAACAAAATTTGAATACGCAGGTGCTGGCGGTGGATTTGTCGATTTATATGGTTATCCGTATTGCCGTGGACGAATTTTCAATCATTTAGAAATCGACAACGGACAGTTTAACGATACTACTGAAATTTTTTGGGCTTCTGGAGCTTGTTTTTTTATTCGTTCAGAAGTGTATCATCAACTAAATGGTTTTGATGAAGATTATTTTGCACATCAAGAAGAGATAGATTTATGTTGGCGAGCAAAAAACGAAAACTTTACTATTAAATATGTAGGAAGTTCAACTGTTTATCATGTTGGAGGTGCAACTTTACAAGAAACAAATCCGCATAAAACCTATTTAAATTTTAGAAATAGCTTATTAAATATCGTTAAAAATGTACCTACCAAATTGGTCTTCTTTGTTATTTTTTCTCGCTTAGTCTTAGATGGAATTGCAGGACTTAAATTCTTAGCTGAACTTAAACCCAAACATACTATTGCTATTTTAAAAGCTCATTTTAGTTTTTACGCAAACTTTATTAAGTTTTTAGGAAAAAGAAAAAAACTTAATAAAGAAGATAATTATAATAAACATAATTCTATCGTTTGGCAATATTATGCTTTAGGTAGAAAGAAATTTAGTGAATTAAGATAGCTTATATTTTAAATTGATTATTTTTTCTAAATCAAACAATTGCTTCTCATAAAAATCTTTCATATCAACATCTCGTGTACTTGTTATTTGAAATCCCATATGAAATAGTGAATTCTCTTTTTTTTCAACTATTACTTTTTCTTTATGATCTTCAAATTGATCAGCTGTTACATCTATGTAAAGAGAATCGTTTTGTAGCCACGCATGTGTTTTTTCATTTCTTTTTGAAAGAACAAGTTTAAAAACACCAAAACCTCTTTTCTTTAAAAAAGAACTTAATAACATCGAAGAAGCTGAACAGCTACCTAATGGAAAAAATTCAAATTCAAAATTTTCTATAGATTTAATCTCCTCTTCTAATAATTTTCTAAACTCTAGTGCTACTTGTTTTATATTTTCACTTTCAATCAAATTCATCACATAAGTTTTTCATTTACAAAATATCTAAACTTCCTTTACCTTCTCTTATTACTTCTGGATAATCGGTAGTTAAATCTATTACTGTTGATGCATAGTTATCACCATAACCACCATCAATAACAATATCAACAATATTTTGCCATTTTTCAAAAATTAATTCAGGGTCTGTGGTGTATTCTATTACCTCATCTTCATCATGAATAGAAGTAGAAACTATTGGATTTCCTAAAGCCTCTACAATAGTTTGTGCTATTATATTATCAGGAATACGAATACCTATTGTTTTACGCTTTTTAAATACTTTTGGTAATGAGTTACTTCCTGGTAAAATAAAAGTATAAGGACCTGGTAAAGCTCTTTTTAATATTTTAAAAGTTGCAGAATCTATCTGTTTAACGTAATCTGATAAATGACTTAAATTATTACAGATAAATGAAAAATTCGATTTTTCTAGCTTCACTCCTTTTATTTTAGCAATTTTTTCTAATGCTTTTGTATTGGTAATATCACAACCTAATCCGTAAACAGTATCTGTTGGATAAATTATTAACCCGCCATTTTGTAAAACTTTTACAATTTTAGCAATTTCTTTCGGATTCGGATTATCATTATATAGTTTTATAAATTGTGCCATATCTTAAAGATAGTATTTTATCTTCAAAATTAACTATTTTCTTTTAAATAATACGTTATTGATTATCATCAATAAAAAGAAATATTATTATTAAATTTAATATAGAAGAAATAAAAAAGGCAATTTATTTAAAAATAAATTGCCTTTTTTTGATATTAAAAATTATCAAAGTCAAAATCATCAATATTTTCAAAACTTGTAAATCCATCGTTAAATTCATCATCAAAATCATCTTCTAAATCATTTGGTATTTTTGATGTTTTAAATTCTTTTTCTGGTGCTTCATCAGGAATTTCTCCAACAGTTAAAATTATTTTAGTATCAGTAACAACTTCATTTGATTGTTCTACAACCTCAACATAAAATGTCCACATTTGTAAAAAATCATATACATAAATCAATTTATCATTTATATTCGGTAAAGTTTCTTTTATAACACAGGTTGCCATTGATGGTGCTTCGCCATCTTCAGACATATCAAATAAAGGGATTTCTTCTCCTTGATTCCAATCTTCATCTGTTCGGTAAAAAGAAGCCATTTCTTGTCCATTAAAACCAAATGATTTAGCAATATCTGAATGCAAATCTTCTAGTGATTTTGCCTGATTAACAACCAAGGTTCTTATTACATCTTTTTTTGTATCTAAAATTACACGTACTTTATACATTCTATCATTTTTTGTCGCTACAAAAATACGTATTTTTGAATGATAATTTTTAACAAAATGGATAGACAACAATCACTCGAAATACTTAATAGTTATAATAAAAACACCTTAATGGAAACACTTCAAATTGAGTTTGTTGACGTTGGTAAAGATTTTATTACCGCCAAAATGCCTGTAAATTCAAAAGTACATCAGCCTCACGGAATTTTACACGGTGGCGCTACAGCTGCTTTAGCAGAAACGGTTGGTAGCTGTGCTTCGGGATTTTTTTTAAATGATAACAGCAAAATTGTAAAAGGAATTGAGCTTAGTATTAATCATGTAAAAAGTAAAAAAGACGGTACTGTTTTCGCTACTGCAAAAGCCGTTCACCAAGGAAGAACAACGCATTTATGGGAGGTTAAAATTGTTGATGAACAAAAAAAATTAATTTCTTTATGTAAAATAACCAATATTGTTTTAGATAAAAAATAAGCTTATTAGCATAATTATAAAATAAATTTAGTTTGAAAATATTTTCAAAAATAGAAGAATCGCTCAAAAACAAACTACCTTTTGTTGTTTATAGAAAACCAAACTCAACTTTGTTAACTGGTTTTTTTCAAAATAACGACTGCTTATACACCTCTACAAGCTATGCTGAAAGTGGATTTATATTTGCTCCTTTCGATGATAAAAACCCTGCTGTTTTAATTCCTAAAAATAACGCATGTTTTTTAAAAGAAAATTTCTTAGAAGATATTAATTCTGATGATACTTACCTAAAGAGTCAAGAGAAAAACAATACGAAAAACTTCCAAGAAAAAGCACATATCAAGCTAGTTCAAAAAGGAATTGATGCTATTAATTCAGGACTTTTTAAAAAAGTTATTTTATCGAGAAAAGAACTTATAAAACTTACCGATTTTAATATAGTTACTATTTTCAAAAAACTACTTGTAAATTACAACACCGCATTTACCTATGTTTGGTATCATCCGAAGGTAGGAATGTGGCTTGGTGCTACACCTGAAACTTTAGTGAAAATTAAAAAACAGCATTTTGAAACAATGTCTTTGGCAGGAACTCAAGTTTTTAACAATACAACAAACGTTATTTGGCAACCTAAAGAAATCGAAGAACAGCAATTTGTTACCGATTATATAACAGATAAACTTTCTGAAATTTGTAATTCGCTAAAAAAAGGCGGAGTAAAAACAGCGAAAGCAGGAAATTTACTACATTTAAAAACACTTATTTCTGGAGAAATAAACACTAAAAATGCTGTTTTAATAAAAAAACTACACCCAACTCCTGCCGTTTGTGGCTTACCTTTAGAGGCATCTAAAGCATTTATCTTAAAAAACGAAAACTATAATAGAGCATATTATACAGGTTTTTTAGGCGAATTAAACTTAAACGAAACAAGTGAAAACACTTCGGAACTTTTTGTAAATTTACGATGTATGGAAATTAGAAATAATTCGGCAGTTCTTTTTATTGGTGGCGGAATTACCAAAGAAAGTAACCCTGAAAGTGAATGGCTAGAAACGGTTTCAAAATCAGAAACTATGAAAAAAGTATTGTAAATTACATCTTATTAAGTAAAAAGCACCAACTGTTAAAAGTTAGGTGCTTTTAATGTAAATTGAATTTAAAATACTATTTTTTTATCAAAAAATTATTAATTTTCTACTTAAATATCATCAAAAGAAACATTGGTAAAACTTTCTGTCGATGCAGTTATAACCTCATTACTTTCTTCTTCTTCTTTTTTGTAATCTTTTTGATGACGCTCACTAATTACTTCTGAACCTTTTTCATTAACAATAAAATCTGTTGCCTTGTTTAGCATTTCTTTAAAGTCTAAAAAATCTTCTTTATATAAATAAATTTTATGTTTTTGATAATGAAAAGAGCCATCATCGTGCGTAAATTTTTTACTTTCAGTGACTGTTAAATAGTAGTCATCTGCTTTTGTAGACCTTACATCAAAAAAGTAGGTTCTTCTTCCTGCTCTTAAAACTTGTGAAAAAATCTCTTCTTGTTCTACTCTCTCTCGCTCACTCATAGTTCGTTTCTTAAATAATAATTATTTACTTAAAATTGCTCAACAAATCTAATAAAATAATTGATTTGGCAATACGAAACATTACATTTCTTTTTCTAAAAGTTGTTGTTCATATAACTCTTTATAATAACCCGTCACTTTTATTAATTGATTATGAACACCTTGCTGAATAACTTTACCTGCATCTAAAACTATTATTTTATCAGCATTTTTAACAGACGAAATACTGTGACTAATTATGATACTTGTTTTATCTTTAGAAATACGGCCTAAATTTGAGAGAATTTGTTGCTCTGTTTCAGTATCAACTGCCGATAAACAATCATCAAAAATTAATACCTTCGGATTCTTAATAATAGCTCTAGCAATAGCGGTTCGTTGTTTTTGTCCGCCCGATAAAGTAACGCCTCTTTCACCTAAAACAGTTTGATATCCATTTTTAAAATTGATAATATTATCATGAATTACCGCATTTTTAGCAGCTTCAATAATTTGTTGTTTCGTAGCATTTTCTTTCCCAAATTTAATATTATTCTCAAGACTATCAGAAAACAAGAATGGATCTTGCGGTACAAAACCAATTTGATTTCTAACATCATATAAATTACAGTCTTTTATATTTTTTCCATCTATTAAAACTTCACCTTCAGTAGCATCATATAATCGAGAAATTAAATTTATAATAGTTGATTTACCACTTCCTGTAGTTCCTAAAATTGCCAAGGTTTCACCCTTTTCAATAATTAAATTAACTTTCTTTAATGCAGTTATATTAGTATCATCATAAGTTAAAGAAACATCTTTAAATTCAATTTTACCTTGTATTTTAGTATGTGTATTTGTATTGTTTCTAATTTCTGGAATTTGCTCTAAAAACTCATTAATTCGTTCTTGCGATGCTGCTGCCTGTTGTACCGTTGAAGTTACCCACCCAACTACTGCAACTGGCCAAGTAAGTATATTTACATACATAACAAACGAAGCAATAGCACCTAATTGAATTTCGCCAGCAATATATTGTTGCCCTCCAATATATAAAACGATAATATTACTAACTCCTATTAATAAAATCATCAATGGAAAAAATAACGCTTGTACTTTATGTAATTCAATATTTTTCTCTTTGCTTTTATCGGCAATTTCATCAAAAGAAGCAATTACAGCTGGTTCTATTGCATACGATTTAACTACGTTAATTCCTGAAAAAAACTCTTGATTAAATGTTGTTAATTTTGATAAATATTCTTGAACAATTGTACTACGTTTATTAATTTGTTTACTTAATATAAAAATAGATACCGACAAAATAGGAAACGGAATCATAGTGTATAAAGTTAATTTTGGCGAAATTGCACACATTTGACTAAAACCAATAATTAATGATATTATCATATTTAAAGTGTACATAATTGCTGGACCAAAATACATACGAACCTTAGAAACATCTTCGCTAATACGATTCATTAAATCACCCGTTCTGTTTTTTTTATAAAAATTAGTAGATAATCGTTGGTATTGCTGATAAATTTCATTTTTTAAATCAAACTCAATCATTCTAGAAGTTACAATAATGGTTTGTCGCATAAAAAAAGTAAAAAAACCACCTAATAAAGTAACTCCAATTATTAGCATTATATTTTTTAATAATACTGTTTTTACTTCGGATAAATCAGTTGTTTTTCTGAGTTGATAATTTTCTACAATATTTAACGAACTACCTACAAAATCAGGAATTTTAAGAGTTAAAACTTTCGCTAAAACCGTAATTACAGTTCCTAATAATAAACGCCATTTATATTTAAAAAAATATTTATTAAGATATTTTAATGATTTCAAGATAAAAAATGTTTTTAAGTTAAAAAAACAACTCGACAAAGTGACACTGTTAAAGATACTGTAATTAAGACTTCTTTTTTTGCTTATGTTTTAACGATTTCTTATTTTTGTCTTCAAATTTTTTTAGATTACTAAATCAATCTCTAAATTAAAACCAAAACAAATGAAATCAGAAATCGTTGATATTAAAGACCTTAAGAATGACCCAGTATTTGGTCAATTATCTTTTGACAATCACGAACAAATCGTTTTTTGTAATGACGAAGATACAGGTTTAAAAGCAATAATTGGTATTCATAATACAACATTAGGTCCTGCCTTAGGAGGTACTAGAATGTGGCAATATAATAGTGAATGGGAAGCTCTTAATGATGTATTACGTTTATCACGTGGAATGACTTATAAATCAGCAATTACAGGATTAAATCTTGGTGGTGGTAAAGCTGTTATTATAGGTGATGCTAAAACTCAAAAAAACGATGCTTTAATGCGTAAGTTTGGAGAATATGTAAATTCATTAAGTGGAAAATACCTTACCGCAGAAGATATTGGTATGGAAACTCGTGATATGGATATTATTCGTGAAGTAACTCCACATGTAACAGGTGTATCTGAAGCAATTGGTGGGTCAGGAAATCCATCACCTGTAACTGCTTATGGAGTTTATATGGGTATGAAAGCTGCTTCTAAATATCGTTTTGGCTCAGATAACTTAGCTGGTAAAAAAGTATTAGTTCAAGGAGTTGGGCATGTTGGTGAAACTCTAGTTAAGCATATTACCGATGAAGGTGCACAAGTAATTTTAAACGATATTAACGAAGCTCGTTTAGAGGAATTAAGTAAAAAATACGGAGCTAATGTTGTTTTAGGAAATGACATTTACGGCTTAGATATCGATATTTATGCGCCATGTGCATTAGGTGCTACCTTAAATGACAAAAGTATTGCTCAATTAAATGCTAAAGTTGTTGCTGGAGCTGCTAATAATCAATTAGCAAATGAGTTAAAGCACGGACAATTATTAAGAGAAAAAGGAATTGCATATGCTCCTGATTTTTTAATTAATGCTGGTGGAATTATTAACGTATATGCTGAAGTTGCAGGTTACGACAAAGCGGAAAGCCTTAAAAGAACTGAAAATATTTACAATACAACATTAGATATTTTTAACTTAGCAGATAAAGAAAACATTACAACACACCAAGCGGCTTTTAATATTGCACAAGCTAGAATTGATGCTCGTAAAAAAGAACAAAATAGCTAGCTAAAAAATAAAAAAGTTTTACTTTTGCAGAGCGTTAGAAATACTTTCTATCGCTCTTTTTTTTTTAAAGTTTTAAAAGTTCTTTCAAATGATTAACAGAAGACATATTCGAGTTAAAGTAATGCAGTCGGTTTACGCAATGCAACAATCGCACAGTGATGACATCCTAAAAGAAGAAAAGTTCTTAAAAGACAGCATTGATAAAATGTATGACTTATATGTTCTAAACCTTCAATTATTAATTCAAGTTCAAAAATTAGCAAATAAGAGAATAGCCCTTTCTAAAAAGAAAATACTTGCTACTAAAGAAGAATTAAATCCTAACACTAAATTTATTGACAATCGAGTAATCAATAAATTAAATGAAAGCACAAGCTTAAGTGCTTATGTTGAACTTCATGAGCTTAACTATTGGGAACTTGATAGTGAATATGTACGAATTATTTTAGATGAATTATTAAACAGTGAGCTATATGAAAACTACATAAACAATCCTAATGATTCATATCATATTGATAGTGCTTTTGTAGTTGCTTTTTTCAAAGAAATTATAGCGCCTAACGAAAAATTAGCCGATTATTTTGAAGATAAAATGATTTCTTGGGTTGATGATATTCCTTTTATAAACACTTGGGTTGTTAAATCATTAAACAAACAAAAAGCTCAGAATCCTTTTATCCTTGGAAACCTTTATAAAGATAGTGAAGACAAGCAATTTGTATCTAAATTATTTCAAAAAACAGTATTAAATCAACATACCTACGAAGACGATATTATTGAAAAAACACCTAACTGGGAAGCTGATAGAATCGCCGATATTGACATGATTATTATCAAAATGTCGATTACTGAATTTTTACATTTCCCATCAATTCCTAGTAGCGTAAGTATTAATGAATATATTGAGGTAGCAAAAGATTATTCAACTAATAAAAGTAGCTATTTTATTAATGGTGTTTTAGATAAATTGTCAAAAGATTATTTAGCATCTAATAAGATGGTTAAAATTGGTAGAGGTTTATTATAAAAAATTATTATTTTTACAAAAACAAATTAAAATATTTAACATGAAGAAAATAGCAGTAGCAATTGCAGTTATTCTATCAACAGGATTCTTTATTTCTTGTGGAAAAAGCGATGCCTCATCTAAAGTAAAAAAAGAGAATGTAGAAAACGCTGAAAAAAGAGATGTTTCTATTAGTAAAGGAACAGCTTCTATTTCTTTTGATAAAGAAGAGCATAATTTTGGAACTGTAAACGAAGGTGAAGTTGTTAAAACTACCTTTACGGTAACAAACAGCGGTAAAACCGACTTGGTAATTACAAATGCACAAGCAAGTTGTGGATGTACAGTGCCTGTATGGCCTAAAGGCGCTATTGCACCTGGAGAAACTGGAGAAATTCAAGTAAGTTTTAATACTAGTGGGAAACCAAATAAGCAATCTAAATCTATTACATTAACAACCAATACCGTAAAAGGTAAAGAAGTTATTAAGATTACTGGTATGGTAACTCCTAAAAAGAAAACAGTATAATGTTTATAACTATTTTTTTACAAGCAAGTACCCAAGAAAGTATTATGAATATGCTTCCTTTTTTAGCAATGATAGGTGTTTTTTATTTTTTAATTATTCGTCCACAGATGAAACGTCAAAAAGATGAAAAAAAATTTCAAGCTACTGTTGTCAAAGGAATTAAAGTAATTACCTCTAGTGGTATTCATGGTAAAATTGTTGAAATTAACGATACTGACAATACTGTTACTATTGAAACAGGTGCTGGTAAAATTAAATTTGAACGCTCTGCTATTTCAATGGAATTAAGCAAGAAATACACAGCCGTTAAAAAATAACAACAGCTACTTTTTTATAAAAAAGAGCGCTAATTAGCGCTCTTTTTTTGTTTTTTATGTAGATTGCAGTATATTCTAAACTTTGAAAAAAAACTTTAACATACCTAAAACCTTTTTTGGATTTTTATCAGCTTCCGTTCTTTTTTGGTTACTCATAAATTTATCAAAAAAATATACTACCGAAATAGAAATAGCGGTAACTTATAGCAATATTACTATACAAAAAACAATTATTAATACACCAATCAAAAAAATATCGCTTATAGTAAAAGGAAGTGGGTTTAAATTAATTTCTCAAAATTTTACAAATTCTACTGTAAAACTAGATTTAGAAAAAGCTCATAAGAAAAAAAATAATAACTATTATTTTTTAACTAAAAATAGCTACTCAGAAGTACAACGGCAGCTAAATTCAGGAATTGAATTAATTAAATTTCAAAGAGATAGTATTCCTTTAGAAATGGGGGATTTAGCTTCAAAAAAAGTACCCTTAAAAACAAACTTAGAACTCAATTTTCAACTAGGATATGATTTAGCTAGCCCTATAAAAATAACACCTAGCCATGTGTTAATTTCAGGAGAAACTTCTTTAATCGATAAAATTAACTTTTTAAATTTATCAAAAGAAACATTAAAAAATATTTCTGAAAGTACTACTCTTAAAAGTACTATTGAAACTCCAAAACAAGTGAAAAAAGAGGTTAGTTTTGCTAAAATAAGTATCATTGTCGATAAATTTACAGAGGGAGAAATAGAAGTTCCTATCACCATTAAAAACGCCCCAAAAAACATCAATATATTCCCTAAAAAAGTAAAGGTAATTTACAAGGTAGGTTTAAAAAATTTTAATAAAATAAATGCTAATCTGTTTAAAGTATCCTGTGATTATAAGCAGATAACAAGTAACGAAACGTCTTATTTAACGCCTAAATTAATACAGTTTCCTGATTCTATTACAATACAGCGAATAGTTCCTAAAAAAATAGATTTTTTAATACATAAAAAAACAAAAAAATAATGGTTATAGGTTTAACAGGTGGCATTGGTAGCGGAAAATCTACAGTAGTAAAAATGTTTGCTGAATATAAAAATAGCGCTATTTATATTGCAGATAATGAAGCTAAAAAATTAATGAATTCTTCAGATGAAATTAAAACCAAATTAATCGCTGAATTTGGTGAAAATGTTTACAAAAACAAGCTATTAAACAAGCCTTTTTTAGCCGATATTGTTTTTAATGATAAAGATAAATTAGCTACTTTAAACTCTATTGTACATCCTGTGGTAAACAATCATTTTCAAGTTTTTATCCGTAAAAATGCCGATAAAAACTATATTTTATATGAAAATGCCATTCTTTTTGAAAACGGTAGTAATATTTTTTGTGATAAAATAATTACCGTAACAGCTCCTGAAAACATCAGGATTGAACGTGTTTTAAAAAGAGATAACACTACAACTGATGCTATTAAAAACCGTATTAATAATCAATGGAGTCAAATAAAAAAAACACTGCAATCTCATTATATTATTGAAAATATTACTCGTAAAAACACACAGTATCAGGTTGATATAATTCATGCTATTTTAACTAAAAAAGTGATAAATTAACGTTTTACAATACTTTTTTGTTAATTTTTTCTTAATTTAATAAAAACTTAGTTAATATACGTTAAAAGCAATGTGCTGTTCATTTTATTAATTTATTTTTGGATAATGGGTAAAAAAATATTTATTCTTATTGTTGTTTTAATGAGTATTTCCTTAATTGGAATTATCTCAGTTCAAGTGTATTGGATTAAAGACGCTGTAAAAAACAAGCAACAACAATTTGACAACAACATCAAAATTGCATTAGCTAGAACTTCTGAAAGGATTAAAGAAAGAGAGTACGCTGATTTTTTCCAAAACAATCAAGAATTTCTTAAAGACAAAAAATTTGTTTCTAAAGCAAAAATAACTACCTATTTATTTCAACAAATAGACACTACTAATAAAAGAAAATTCACCTTCGGAACAACTGTTTTAGGAGAAAGCATTAAAATGCCTGCTGATTTTATTGATAATGATTCTATTGTTATTAAACGGTATTCAGGGAAACAAGATTTTTATTTTTCGCAAATAATGAAATCAAATAATGATTTTACACCCTTTGTTAAAGAAAGTCGAGTTTCACAATTTAAAACATATCCTAAATTCAATAAACAATTAATTGAAGATATGTTGCAGGAAAGAAAAAAAATATTCCCTATAAATCAACGAATTAGCAATAAAGAACTGAATTTAACTATCAAAGAAGAATTGGCTAAAATGAATATCACCCAAAAATTTAAATACGGGGTATATGAAGACGGATTAGCCACACAATTAAAATCGGGTTATTTTAATATACAACCAAACGATGCAAATTATCCTTTATTAGCCGATGATAATGGCATTAGTAAATATAAATTATATATAAAATTCCCTAATGAACGCAAAAAATTATTATCAGAAATATTTAACATTTTAGGGCTTTCTTTATTATTTATAATTATCATTATTGTTGCTTTTACTACATCACTATATCAATTAATTCGTCAAAAGAAAATATCAGCAATAAAAACAGATTTTATCAATAATATGACCCATGAGTTTAAAACACCTATTGCAACTATAAATTTAGCTTTAGATGCCATTAAAAACCCAAAAATAATATCAGAACCTGAAAAAATAAAACGCTATGTAAAAATGATTCGTGAAGAAAATAAACGAATGCACGGACAGGTTGAAAATGTTTTACGAATTTCTAGGTTAGAAAAAAATCAGATTGAAATTACTAAAGATGCCACCGATATGCACGATACTATTGAAGAGGCTATTGAGCATATTCAATTATTAGTCGATGATAAAAAAGGAACAGTAACCCCACATTATCAGGCAATATCTACCGAGGTTCTTGGTAATCAATTTCACCTAACAAATATAATTGTAAATATCTTAGAAAATGCTTTAAAATATTCAGAAGGCGCTCCTAAAATTGATATTTATACAGAAAACACCAATAAATACTTTATTTTTAAAGTAAAAGACCAAGGAATTGGAATGAGTCGAAATGCTCAGAAATATATTTTTGATAAATTTTACAGAGAACACAACGGAAATATACACAATGTAAAAGGGCACGGTTTAGGATTGGCTTATGTAAAAGAAATTATTGACAGCCATCAAGGGTCTGTTTACGTTGAAAGTGAAAAAGGTAAAGGAAGCTTATTTACAGTGAAATTACCATTAATATAAAATTAAATACATGGGAAGTAAAAAAATATTATTAGTAGAAGACGATCCTAATTTCGGAACAGTTCTTAAAGATTATTTAGCCTTAAACGATTATAACATTACACTTGCTAAAGATGGTATTGACGGACTAATCATGTTTAAGAATGGTGAATATGATTTATGTATTTTAGATGTAATGATGCCTCGTAAAGATGGATTTTCATTAGCCCAAGATATCCGAGCAACAAACAAAGAAGTACCTATTATATTTTTAACTGCTAAAACATTAAAAGAAGATGTTTTAAGAGGATATCAGGTTGGTGCAGATGATTATTTAAATAAACCTTTTGATTCTGAAGTTTTATTACATAAAATTAAAGCGATTTTACAACGTAAAGAAAACGAAAAGTCGAGTGATTCTGATGAATTTGAATTTAAAATTGGTAACTTCGAATTTAACTCAAAATTACGTCATCTTTCACTAAATGGCACGGAGCCTCAAAAACTTTCGCCAAAAGAAAGTAAATTATTAAGAATGTTAGCAGTGCATAAAAATGATTTAATGCCACGTGAATTAGCCTTAACAAAAATTTGGAGAGATGATAATTATTTCACTTCTAGAAGTATGGATGTATATATAGCCAAACTTCGAAAATATTTAAAAGGTGATGAAAATGTTGAAATTATCAATATTCATGGGGAAGGTTTTCGTTTGTTAGAAAAAGTATAAAAAGTTACTTTATAAATAATAAGCTTTAATATAAAACAATACCAAAAAAGACTTCCTTTTCCCAGGAAGTCTTTTCTTTTTGTATCAGGATATAAAATAATTTAATCAATAAATGGTAGCTTTTCTTTGCTTGCTTTACCTGTTAAAACATCCACCTTTAAAATATTTTCAATCGTCGTAGCTATTTGATTGCTATATAACTGATTTTCATTCTTTATTTCTCCTTGCTTTTTAATAGCATTTCCTAAAGCAGCAATCCAAACCTGGTCTGATCCTTTTATAGTATATGTTTTTCCATGGTCTTTTAAGCTATTCCCGTGATGTTTCCATGTTTCTAAAGGCACTGTTCCCCGTCCATGATCTGTGGTTATAATAAAGGTAGTGTTGTTTTTGTAATAAGTGTCATTTTGAACAAAATTCCACAAATCTTTAATAAAAGTATCCGATCTTTTTATAGCGTTTAAATACTGATCGTACTTACCATCGTGGGCAAAATCATCGGTTTCTCCGTAGGCTATATAAACCAAATCAGGATGTTTTTCTTTCATATAATTAAGAGCGTAATTATGTGTAAAAACGTCTAATCGCACATTGTGCCAAGGGCTTGGTGTTTGTTTTTGATAGATATTTAATTGTTTTTCTACCGCTGAAATACCTGTTGTTCTATCGGCAGATTCAAAACCTGCATTTATTAGTAATTTACTTCTTGTTCTATTAATAATACTCGGAAAAACATCCCAACTAGCAAAAGCAGCTACCTTATTTTTATAGGCTTCTGAATTATTTACTAATTCTAAAATTGTTTTATTAGGATTATCAATTTTAGCATTGCTTTTTATCCTTTTATCATCTGATAATCCACATAAAATTTCACTATAACCAGGATATGAAAACCAACGGTTATTGGTTAAATTTACTTTATTACCTTCCTTTCTGTTTCCATAAATAACACCATTTTTAGCGATATAACTCCACATAAAAGGAAACAAAACTTCCCTTCTTTTACTTGGTTTTTTTGCCCAAAAATGCGATGCTAATACTGCAGTGTCTTTTACATATTTATCATTAGAAATTAACAGAGAATCTGCTCCTGAAAATAATTCTTGCCAACGAACACCATCTAACGTTATTAAAACAACTTTTGGAGTAGCAGGTTTCTTTTGGGCTTGTTTATTTTCTTCTTGCTGATTATTTTTATTGCTTTTATCCTTATTATTTACTTGTTTATTACAAGCGGTTAAGGCTATTAAAAACAAGATAAAAAACACTTTTATTTTTATCATAATTACTTTATTTGAAGTACTAATATTAAAAAAACCTGCTGTAATTGCTTTGCAAAACAATAATCACAACAGGTTTGGTTTGTCTTTAAAATTTATTTTATTCTTTTATTTATCCCACCAAGATTTAGCGTTATAATTATTTTCTCCTAACCAAGAAAGCGCTGCTATATTATTTACTTTATTGGTAAAAGTTTCTTCCGATGGATATTTAAATCGCACTGGTATTTTATCTGAATTTGTATTATTAAGCGCTGCTGTTAAAACAGGAAACCCTGTTCTTCGATAATCAAACCAAGACTCATAACCCGACATAATATTTGCCAAGTATTTTTGTGTTATAATATTTTCTACCGTTCCTTTAAAGGCTCCTTTTGATGTTGCAGTTAAATAATCCGCAGGAATTTCGATATTTCTATATTCAAAATTTGCTTTTACCGCATTTTCATAATGCAACTTCGCTTTTGAGCTATCGATAAAACCTTTGCTTGCTGCTTCGGATAAAATAAACTCCTGCTCAAAATAGCTTGCAAAAACCATATCTAATACATTGCTAGCTCTTAAATTATCCGATAAACCAGTATAATTACCCGATCTATCATTTGAACCTGGTGTTATTCCGACATAGGAATTTGATGTATTTGGCTTATAATAAAAAGAAATTCGAGGATCTTCTCTGTCGGTTAACATTTTTAAAATAGTCGTTGTAATGTTTAAAATTTTAAAATCGCCTTCTCTTGCTGTTGATAAATACCAATTATTTGGTGCTGAAGTAAATGGTAAAATAGCATTATCGGCATTCGATTTAAAAATATCTCCTGAGGCTACAATCTGATTTATTTGAGCAGCCGCATTGGGGTATTTATCACTAATCCTAAGCAAATAACGCAATCTTAAAACATTTGCAAATTTTATCCAAGCATTTTTATTTCCCGCAAACATTACATCTCCTGTTATTGATGATTTATCTTTTGATAAAGTACTCACTGCCTGAGAAAGTAATTGCAAAACACCATTTGAAGCCGTGTAAATATCCTTTTGTTTATCGTATTTTGGTGTTAAATTATTTTTATCACCTGCTTCAAAAAAAGGAATCGGACCATATAAATCGGTTAATTGCGCGCCAATAAAAGCCTTCATTATTTTGGCAACAGCCTTCATTGAGGCATTCGTTTTTTGCTCATTTAAAACGTCATTCATATCTCCTAAAAGCCTGTTATCGGTAATCCAAAGTGAATTATTGGCATCAATTTTATATTGATCTATTACATTAAAGTCAGACTTACCTTGCTCTTGCATTAAAATACTTGCGTAGGTAAAACCACCGCTAGTCGTTTGATTTCCTACCGTATAAATTGCATTGGTTAGTAAATAAGTTGCCTGGGCAGTAGTTGGTTCATTTGGGTTTATATTAATATCGCCAAAATCATCACAAGAAATAAAGGTTGCAACTGCAAGGACTATGAATCCTTTAAATATTTTAGTAACTTTCATATTTTCTAAGTTTTCTAAGTTTCTTTAATTAAAATTTGAATAAAAAATTGATTCCGTAACTTTTTGATGATGGATACGATACGTCCTCGATTCCTGGAACAACATTTGCGCCTTGCATTGCTAAAGTTTCTGGATCAAAATGAGGGTTTGACGATGGTGTCCATAATCCTAAATTTCTACCTACTATAGATACTTTTAAAGATTCCATTCCTAATTTTTCAATCAAATCAGCAGGAACATTATAGCCAAATTTTATTTCTCTTAATTTTACATAAGTGGCATCTACAATCCCTGTTTCTTGTTGATTTTTTCTATTGTACAACGGTTTGTAATAACTCCACCAACCTATTGCATCGGCATCGGTTAAAGCAACATACTCAGCCCCTACTTTCTTTACGCCATCAGGTACAATATCTTGGTAATTATTTCTGTTTTCAGAAATATCTAAATTTCCAGCATACGCTGCTATCTGTTTTGTTCTTGAAATAATTGTTCCACCTTGTTTCCAATCCATTAAAACAGATAAATCAAAGTTTTTATATTTGAAACTATTTTTAAATCCTAAAGAAAAATCTGGATTATAGTTTCCTAATAATTGTAACTTATCATTTACAACTGGCTTACCGTCTTTGTAAACTATTTTTCCGTTATGGCGTTCGAATTTTCTTCCGTACATATTTCCTAACTTCTCTCCTTTTCTTGCCTGTATAAAAACTTTTGAAGTTTCCGCACCATATACCGAGGCATATGCCATGGTTAAAACGTCCATGTTTTCTGTTAATTCAACGACTGTTCCTTGGTTTTTAGAAAAGTTTAAACTGGTTGTCCAAGCAAAATTTTCATTGCGGATAGGTTTTATCGTTAACAAAGCCTCGATTCCTTTATTTTCAATTTTACCCGCATTGATTATTTGTGCGCTATACCCAACCGTATTAGTAATTGGAACCGACATAATTTGATCTTCAGAAGTAGATTTATAATAGGTGAAATCGATTCCTACAGCTCCATTAAACATTCTTAAATCTGTTCCAAACTCATAAGAAGTACTCATTTCTGGCTTTAAATTTTCATTTAATAATACCGAACTTCTACTTAATGTTTTATTTCCTGCATAGGGTGTTTGGTATGAATATGGTGTTTTTAAATTATACGCAGACGTATCATTACCAACCTGGGCGAAAGAACCTCTAATTTTAAAGAAACTAAAAGCTTCAGGCATTTCAAAAATTTTATCAATCAATAAACTTACAGATGCCGATGGATAAAAATATGAATTGTTTTTTGCTGGTAATGTAGAAGACCAATCGTTTCTTGCTGTTACATCTACAAAAACTTTATTTTTATACCCAATACCTAGCGTACCGTATAAACTATTAATTTCTTTTTCTTCTTTATATTGCGTTGTTACTACGTCCGATATAGAATTTTGAAGATTATAAAGCCCTGGAATAACCAAACCATTTGCCATGCTCGATAAAAAGTTAATTTCTTGTTTCATTTGATTTCCTCCAAAATTCACATCAACATTCCAAGCATCATTTATTTTTTTATCATAAGAAAATAAAAAATCGGTATTTACCTCTGTAAAATCAACTCTTTCATCTTTATAAGCTCCTTTTAAAAACCGTTGCGTACTATAAGCTCTTTTTGAGGCTCTTTTATCAGTATAATAATCTAAACCACTTTTTGCTTGAAATTTCAAATTTTTCAATACTTGATATTCCAATTGGATATTCCCTAAAAGCCTGTGCTTATTAAAAGCATTGGTATTTTCATTGAGCATAAAATAAGGATTATCGTGCCAAGCATAATTATAGTTGTACTGCTCTAAACCTTCATAGCCTTTTTGCCAATAATTTTTTAAAGCCGATGTATTTACTGTTCGTCCGTACCAGGTAAACATATACATTGCCGATTCTGAACCATATCCTGAACTTGGACGATTATCACTACTTGATTTTATATAGTTTGATTTTAACGAAATTTTTAACTTATCGGTTAAATCAACACTTCCATTTATTCGGTATGATTTTCTTTTTAAGCCTGTATTAGGAATAATTCCTTGATTGTCTAAAGAACCAAAACTAAATAAAAAGTCTGATTTATCTGCTCCAAACCCTATTGCGGTACTAAAAGTAGTTGTAAACCCTGTTTTATAAAAATTTTCTACATTATTTGGTCTTGCTACAAATGGTGTTGCAATAATATCGTTCGGCATTGTTGTTGGCGATATAATTTTTCCATTAGCATCCCTAAACCAGCCTCTTACGAATATATCTCCAGCTCTTACTCCCGATGTTGTTGGGCTGTCAAACTGAGTAACTAATTGACCATTTGCCTCTGGCCCCCAAGAAACATCTTCCTGATCATTTATACCTAAATCATTCGCTAATCCATCGGCATATTTAAACTTTCCTGCCCATCCTTGCCCGTATTTATTTTGATATTTTGGCAATCTCAACGCTTTTTCGATTGTTGTACCAGTATTTACCGTAACGGTTAAACCTTTATTTCGTCTTGCTGTTTTAGTGGTTATTAATATGACTCCGTTAGAACCACGAGAACCGTATAAAGCTGCCGCATTTGCACCTTTTAACACACTAATATTCGCTACATTATCAGGGTCAATTTCAGAAGCTCCATTACCATAATCGACCTCTTGCATTTCATTTCCACCCGTATTTTGACCTGTACCAAAAATAGTATTGTTATGAATTGGGATTCCATCAACCACAAATAAAGGACCATTAGCTGTTGATGTTAAAGAGGCTTCTCCACGTATTACAACTCTTGATGTTGAACCTACACCTGTAGATCCGTTGGTAATTTGAACACCTGCAATTTTACCATTTAAAGCATTTACTAAATTTGTTTCCTTTGCCTGATTCAGTTCTGCTGCTTTTAAATTTGATACAGAATATCCTAAAGCCTTTTCTTCTTTTTTAATTCCTAAAGCTGTAATTACAACCTCATCTAATTGTTGTTCTAACTGTTTTAAAACAATTGTTCCTAGCTTTTTATGCGCTCCTTTACTTAAAGAGACCTGTACTCTTTTTTCTTGATATCCTATAAAAGATATTTTTAAAGTTACTTTTTCAGAAGTTACTTTATTCAGTTCAAATTTACCATCAAAATCGGTATCTGCTCCAGTAGTAGTTCCTTCTAACACTACACTTGCACCTGGTAACGGATAGCTACCATCGCTAATTACTCCTGAAATAGTAGAAGATTGTGCTAAAATTGTGCTGCTAATAAAAACACCTAGCAATATGCTTACAAAAAGCTTAAAATTATTCATATGCTTAAATTTTACAATAATTAAAAATTAAAACTCAAATTAAACCATAATTTCACTATTTGTAAACTTTTAAAGATTAAGAAAACTTATATAAAAAGATACGTTAATGTAATCTAATCGTTAAATACTATTTCAATAAATTTAAATCAATGTAAATAATGCTGATTTACAACAAGTTAATCAAAAAAAATATTAACTTAATGTTTATAGCATAACAATAAAAGTTAACTTTTAGATTTCATTATTACAAAAAAACTCTCAACTTTAGGGTTGAGAGTTTTAAAAAAATATACAATTAATGGTACTATTAATTAAAATCAGTGTTCATTTTTAAATAATCTAAAAACTCACGCTTTGTTTCTTTATTTTTAAACTTACCGCCAAACTCAGCAGTAACTGTTGAGCTTTCAATATCTTTTATTCCTCTTGAATTTACACACAAATGCTTTGCATCAATAACACAGGCTACGTCTTGCGTTCCTAAAGCTTCTTGCATTGCTTGTACAATTTGCATGGTTAAACGCTCTTGTACTTGTGGTCTTTTTGAAAAATATTCAACAAGACGATTCATTTTTGATAAACCTATAACTCTTCCGCCAGAAATATACGCCACATGCGCACGTCCTATAATTGGCAATAAGTGATGCTCGCAAGTAGAATATACAACGATATTCTTCTCCACCAACATTTCGCCATAATTATAATTATTTTCGAAAGTAGATGCTTTTGGCATATTTGCAGGATTCAATCCCATAAAAATTTCATTCACAAATGATTTTGCAACACGTTTTGGCGTTCCTTGCATGCTATCATCGGTTAAATCCATTCCTAAGGTTTCCAAAATATCTTTAACACTTTCTTGGATTTTAGCTATTTTTTCTTGGTCAGATAAATCAAAAGCATCATCTCTTAAAGGATTTTTAGCCGAGGTTCCTACATGATTATCTCCTATATCATCGATTCTATCTTCATTCATTTCGTTGCTGTTCACTTCAAACATTTCTTTCTTTTATTAGGCTGTAAATTTACAACATTGTAATTAATTTACTGTATTATTTTTTTCAATTCATCTAAAGAACAAGTAGTTTGCTCTCCGTTTGTCATATTTTTTAAGACAAATACATCTTTCTCAACATCAGTAACTACAAATTCTATGCCTCTACTTCCAACATATTTCCATTGTTTCTTTTGTTGCTTATTACTCGTTGCGGTATCAGGATATAATTCTGATTTTATATTATTTTCTCTTAAATTTTTAATCGCTTTTATTTTTGATAAATTATCCGATTCATTAAAATTTAAAAATAATACTCTTGGTTTTGGTAATTCAACTGCTTCAAACAAGTTTAATTCTTCCATCACCAAGTAAATTCTGTCTAATCCGAAAGAAATTCCAACTCCTGAAACATCTTTTAAACCAAAAATCCCTGTTAAATCATCGTAACGACCTCCACCACCGATAGAGCCCATTTTTACTTCCTTAGGTGCAGCAACTTCATAAATTGCACCCGTATAATAATTTAAACCACGTGCTAAAGTTACGTCCAACTCTAAACTTGCTGATGATAAACCAATTTCTTCAATCATATTTGCAACAGTACGCAATTCTTCTACCCCTGCTAAACCTTCTTCGGATGCTTCTAACATCGCACTTAAAGAACTTAATTTATCTTGATTAGTTCCTGAAAAACTAAATAACGGCGCTACTTTTTCAATGGCATCTTGTGAAATTTCTTTTTCAAGCATTTCTTTTACAACACCTTCTTTTCCTATTTTATCTAACTTATCTAAAGCTACTGTAAAATCTATTAATTTATCTTTTGCACCAATAACTTCAGCAATTCCAGATAATATTTTACGATTATTAATTTTGATAGTCGCACCGTTTAAACCTAACTTACTAAAAACAGTATCGTATAATTGAATAAATTCAACTTCTTGTAATAATGATTTACTTCCTACAACATCGGCATCACATTGATAAAACTCTCTGAAACGTCCTTTTTGCGGACGGTCAGCTCTCCAAACAGGTTGAATTTGATATCTTTTAAAAGGAAACGTAATATCATTTTGATGCTGTACTACATAACGTGCAAATGGCACTGTTAAATCGTAACGTAAAGCTTTTTCTGATATTTGAGCTGTTATTTTTTGGCTATTTTTTTCAGACAATAATTTTTCATCAGCCTTTTTTAGATAATCGCCAGAATTTAAAATTTTAAAGATTAAGCGATCTCCTTCTTCGCCATATTTCCCCATTAAGGTTGATGAGTTTTCAAAACTTGGCGTTTCAATAGGTTGAAATCCGAAGTTTTCAAATGAGTGTTTTATAGTATTAAATATATAATTTCTTTTAGCAACTTCTGTTGATGAAAAATCTCTTGTTCCTTTTGGAATTGATGGTTTCATAATTAATGATAAAATATAATTGATTATTTATGAGTTTTAGTTTTAATTAGATTTCATTTTTGATGAAAAATTCAAAAACCCAATTAACATGCAAATATCTGAATTTATAGCTACATTACGAAGTTTTATTGATACGTTTTAATCGATAAATAGAAGCATTCAATTCAAAACCTAATAATAAAATAATAGCGTTTATCCATACAAATAACATCAAAATTAATAAAGCACCTATCGAACCGTATAACTGATTATATGTTGAAAATTTTACTACATAAATTCCGAAAGCATAAAATGAAAGAAGCGATAAAACAGTTGTTAATATTGCACCTGGTGAAAAAAATTTAATTTCTTTTCCTTGAGTTGTACCAAAACGAAATAATAAGGAAACAATAGTAAAAATCATAATTAAAAAAAATAAGCCCCTACCCCAATAAAATAAATCTAAATCATCAGGATGAAACCAGCCTTTCTGGTCTATTCTAGCTAAAGCTACTTGATATAAAATTATTAATACAACCGTTATAATCAAGAAAAATGACATCAATAATGAAACTCCTAATGAAATAAAATATGCTTTAAAAACACTTCTCATTTCTTTTACATGATATGAATATTCAAATCCGCCAAAAATAGCATTCACACCGTTTGTCATCAAAAAAATAGATGCCAAAAAACCAAAAGATAACAAACCTCCATATTGATTATTAATAATATCTTTTAGCACCATATCTACGGCATCAAAAGTTTTTGGAGGTAACATTTCTTGAATTAATCCGAAGAGATTTTCTTGAAACCCATCAATAGGAATATACGGAATAAGCGATAATATAAAAAGCATAAACGGAAAAACAGCCATAAAAAAACTAAAAGCAATTCCTCCTGCTCTTGTTGTTAATGCACCTTTTACAATACCAATTACATACATTTCAAACAAATCGTACAAAGACATCCCTTGTAATCCTGGAATTTTAATTTCCTTAAAAAAAAGTACTAATAAATTAATTATAGGTATTTTTTTTAGCTTAGTTTCTATTGATTTTGTCATTATTTAAAATCTAATTATAACAATTTTTATAATAACAAAGATACAATCGTTTTAAGAGATAAAAGCATTAAAAAACTAAAGGAACTCATAAATTATAGCCCTTAAAATAGTAGTATTATTAAAAATAAAATGTTGTGTATATAGCGAACTATAAACACAACATTTTTATATATTAGAGTACAAACCTAAACTAAATTTAGATTCAAAATTCGGTTTTTTACTACTTTAAACCTCTTGCTTTTAACATTGGTGTAGCCTCTGGGTTTCTTCCTGCAAAATTTTGATACATTTTTGCATAATCCATCGTGTTTCCTTTTGATAAAACTTGCTCACGGAATTTTTGCCCGTTTTCACGTGTTAATAATCCATTGTCTTTAAACCAAGCGTAGGCATCGTGGCTTAGCATTTCTGTCCATAAATATGAATAATATCCAGCGCCATATCCGCCGCTAAAAATATGTGCGAAATAGGTAGAGCGGTATCTTGGTGGAATTTCGGCAAGTTTTAATTTCATTTCAGTTAAGGCAGCTTCTTCAAATTTAGCCACATCTTCAATTTTAGTACTTGCAGAAACCGTATGCCATTTCATATCTAAGCTCGACGATGCTAAATTTTCAATCATTGAATATCCTTGATTAAAAGTTCCTGCATCTTTAATTTTTTTCAATAACTCAGCAGGAATTACTTTTCCTGTTTTATAATGTACTGCATAATTATTTAAAATAGCTGGATGTGTAGACCAGTTTTCATTAAATTGAGAAGGAAATTCTACAAAATCTCTAGCGGTACTTGTACCTGAAATAGAAGCATATTTTTGATTTCCGAATAGACCGTGTAATGCGTGTCCAAATTCATGAAACATTGTTTCTACCTCATCAAAACTAATTAAAGCAGGTTCTCCTTTGGCTGGTTTTGACGAATTACAAACATTATAAATTACAGGTTTTTGATTTCGTAATTTTGATTGTTTTACAAAAGAACTCATCCACGCACCACCACGTTTACTATCTCTGGCAAAGAAATCACCATAAAATAAACCTAACTTGCTTCCGTCTTCTTCAAAAACTTCATACACAACAACATCTTTATGATAAACTGGTAAATCGGTACGTTTTTTAAAGGTAATTCCGTATAATTTTGTAGCGGCATAAAACACTCCTTTTTCTAAAACGGTGGTCATTTCGAAATAGGGTTTTATTTCATCTTCATTTAAATTATATTTTGATTTGCGTACTTTTTCGGCATAATGATTCCAATCATAAGCTGCTAAAGTTGCTCCTTTAACTTGCTTGTTCATTTCAGCCTGAATTTCTTTTTTTTCTTCGGATGCTTTTTCTAAAGATTCTGGAATTAAACCTTCAAACATTTCAAAAACCTTAGCGGGTGTTTTTGCCATCGTTCCTTGCAAACTCCAACTTGCATAATTTTCAAAACCTAAAATTTGCGCTTTTTTAGCTCTTAAAGAAACCATTTTTTGTACTAATTCACTGGTATCGTAAGTACCTGAATCGGCTCTGTGAATAGATTTTTCATATAATTCTTTACGAACTTCTCTGTTTTCTAAACTTTGTAATGATGACTGCTGTGTAGTATTTACCAGCTGAATTTCATAAGTTTTAGTATTATCAGATTTTTTTTCTAATGATTTTATTTTATCCGAAGAAAAACCTTTTAATTTTTTAACATCAGTAATTATAACACCGCCTTTTTTACTTGCGTCTAATAATTTTTTACCAAAATCGTTCGATAAAGTTGCTATTTCAGAATTTATATCCTTTAAAACTGCTTTTTTATCTTCGGATAAATTAGCACCTGCTTTTACAAAATTCTTATAATACTCTTTTACTAAATGTGTGCTTTCAGCATCTAAATTATTAGTTTCTAAAGTATTGTACACTGTTTTAATTTTAGCAAACAATGGGGTATTTAATAAAATATTATCGGAATGTTTAGAAAATTTTGGAGCTAATTCTTTTTGAATACTTTTAAGCGTATCATTTGTATGTGCTCCTGTTAACCCGTAAAAAACAGCGGTAACGTTGTCTAAAGTTTCGCTACTTTGCTCTAAAGTTAAAACTGTGTTTTTAAAGTTTGCGGGTTCTTTATTAGCAACTATTTGTTGAATCGCTTGGTTCTGTAATTTCATACCCTCTAAAATAGCAGGCATAAAATGCTCGTTCTTAATTTTAGTAAAATCAGGCGCTCCGTACGCTAAAGTGCTTTTAACCAACAAAGGATTATTTGCAATATTTATGGTATTTTCTGTTTTCACGGTGTTTGTATCTTTTTTAGCTTTTTCGCTTGGGTTTGTAGTACAAGATACTGCCAAAGCAATTGTTGTTGCTACGATGATCTGTTTTTTCATTGTTTTACTTATTTTATCATTGAAACAAATTCAAACAAAAAGATTACTGCTTTTGCTTCAATGACATTTTATTAAATTAATCTACTGCTTTTAAACTTAAATCTAAATTATAAACCGAATGCGTTAAAGCACCTGATGAAATAAAATCGACACCACAATCGGCATATTTACGGATGGTTTCTTCGTTAATTCCTCCTGATGATTCTGTTAAACAAGTATCGCCAATTAAAGCAACTGCCTTGCGAGTATCTTCATAATTAAAATTATCGATTAAAATTCTGTACACGCCTTTATTTGATAAAATTTCTTTGATTTCCTCTAAACTTCGTGCCTCTACAATAATTTTAATGTCTAGTTTTTTATCGGCTAAATATTCTTTAGTTTTAGTAATTGCCTGTGTAATTCCGCCCGCAAAATCAATATGATTGTCTTTAATCATCACCATGTCGTACAAAGCAAATCGATGGTTTTCGCCGCCACCAATTTTTACCGCCCATTTTTCAATAGCACGAATTCCAGGCGTTGTTTTACGCGTATCTAATACTTTGGTGTTTGTTCCTTTTAATAAATCAGCAAAAAAAGCAGTTTTCGTAGCAATAGCACTCATACGTTGCATGGCATTTAAAACCACACGCTCTGCCATTAATATAGATTGCGATTTTCCTGTTACATAAAAAACAATGTCGCCATATTTTACAGAATCACCATCGTTAATAAAAGTTTCTACTTTCAAATCGGCATCAACATAGTTAAAAACCATTTTAGCAAATTCAACTCCTGCAATAATCCCCTGATCTTTTACCAATAATTTTGCTTTACCCATAGCATCTGCAGGAATACATGATAATGAGGTGTGATCGCCATCGCCAATATCTTCACGAATCGCATTTGTTATTATTAAATTTAGCTCTTTGTTAAATTGTTCTTTTGATATCATGCTTTTCTGTCTTCTTTAATTATCCTGTAAAAATACGGATTGATTTTATCCTACGGAATTAAATTATTCTATCTGATGAATTTTATGAGTTTAAATAAATAAATTTGCAGCAAAAATTAATTCAAATTAACAGCTCTTTATACCCTTTTACAACTTATGAAAATAAAACTAATCGCTATTGGTAAAACCGATGATAAAAATTTAATGCAACTCATTGATAATTATCAAAACAGGTTAAAACATTACGTAAAATTTGAATTGGAAATTATTGCCGATATCAAAAATGTAAAAAATTTAAGTGAATCGCAACAAAAGGAAAAAGAAGGTGAATTAATTTTAGCCAAGTTACAAGCAACCGATCAATTGGTGTTGTTAGACGATAAAGGAAAAGACTTTACCTCTATTGGATTTTCGCAATATTTACAGAAAAAAATGAATTCGGGCATCAAACAATTGGTCTTGGTTATTGGCGGTCCTTATGGCTTTTCTGATGCTATTTACAAAAAATCGACAGGAAAAATATCGCTATCAAAAATGACTTTTTCACATCAAATGATTCGCTTATTTATTGTAGAACAAATTTACCGTGGTTTTACTATTTTACGTAATGAGCCGTATCATCATGAATAATAGGTAAGTGGCTTTTTATTAGATTTTTACTTATTTAAATTATATTTTTTTTAACACTTTTTAAACTATTTTTAGGCCTCAAAATCCGTAATTTTGCCGTCCTCCAAAATAACAACAATAAATATCGTTATGAATACATTCAAAATTATTTTAACTACTCTATTTTTCACTTTTATTATAGGAACACAACAAACAAGTGCTCAAAGTGATATAAAAATATTAAAAGAAAAAATTAAAAGTCAAAAAAATAAAATTAGCGCAAATGAATCTGTTTTAATGAGTGGTATTAAAGCTCTAAAACGTGTAAATAGCAATTTAGATAACTTTAAAAAAAGTAAAAAAGCTACCAAAGAAAATATCCGAAGAAAAGAAAATATTGTTAATAACATAGAAAATAAATTAACAAAATTAAATGCTCAAATTAATAATCAGAAAGAAGTATTAACAACTCTTGAAACAAAACTAGCTAAAAAGAAAGATAAAGAAGCAAGTAAAAAAAATAACAAAGCTGAAAAAAAGTTAAAATCAGCACAAGTTCAAGAGCCAAAACCAATTCAAAATACAAACAATACACTTTCTAAATTAGCATTACGAAAACAACAATTAGAAAAAGCTCGTATAAAATTAGAAGAAGATCGTAAAGCTAAAGAAATTGCCTATTTAAAAGAACAAGAAGCTTTACATTTACAAGCCGAAAAATTAAAACAATTAGACAATGAAATTAAAGCTGAGGAAAAATCTATCGTTAAAGAAAAAGGTACTTTAATTAGCGACTATGAAGATGATATTAGTATTAATCAAGAAATTTTAATTAGTGCTAAAGAAGGTTTAGAGAGAATGAAATCTAAATTAAATAAAGCACAATTAGACCCTACAACATCA
Organism: Tenacibaculum dicentrarchi; assembly: GCF_900239345.1. GTDB lineage: Bacteria > Bacteroidota > Bacteroidia > Flavobacteriales > Flavobacteriaceae > Polaribacter > Polaribacter dicentrarchi. The sequence continues at coordinate 242,011 of NZ_OESZ01000012.1, forward strand.
AAAGAAAGCATTGCACGTAAAAAAGCAATTATTATTAAAATTGAAGAGCGTTTAAATAAAATACAAGCTGAAATAACAGCAAAAAAAGTAGAATTAAATAAATTAAAAGGATAATTTTATTATACTTTTTTATTAAAAATAACGAAATATAACAAGGGTTGTATTTCGTTATTTTTGCTTAAAAAACAATACATTTGTGTACTTAAAATTTTAACTTATATGAAACTTGTTTTCGCTACCAACAACTTAAATAAACTCGCGGAAGTACAAAAAATGCTTCCAAAAAGCATTGAGTTACTTTCTTTAAAAGATATTAATTGTTTTGATGATATTGAAGAAACAGCAGCGACTTTAGAAGGAAATGCTAAGATAAAAGCAGACCATATTACCGATAATTTCAAATTAAATTGTTTTGCTGACGATACCGGTTTAGAAGTTGAAAGCTTAAACGGACAACCAGGAGTTTATTCGGCACGTTATGCGGGAGAACCTTCTAATTCGGAAAATAATATGGAGAAAGTATTAACTGAATTAAATAAAACTGAAAACAGAAAATCACAATTTAGAACTTCTATTTGTTTAAATTTAAACGGACAGCAATTTTTATTTGACGGAATTTGTAAAGGCGATATTTTAACCGAAAAACAAGGAGAAAAAGGCTTTGGATACGATCCTATTTTTAAGCCTCAAGGTTTTAACAAATCGTTTGCACAAATGACATCCGAAGAAAAAAATGCCATTAGCCACCGCGGATTAGCTATTCAAAAATTAGTGGAATTTTTAAAATCAAACGCTTAAATTAAACTTCTATTCACTATTGAATACTTCAAAAAAATACAACAAACATTTTGTCATCTTAGCGATTTTATTAGTTGTCGTTTTTTTTATAAATATTAGTTTAGGCTCGGTTTCCATTCCTTTTAAAGATATTTTTAACGCATTAACAGGCGGAACTGCAACGAAAGAAAGTTGGCAAACCATTATTGTAAATTTCCGATTACCAAAAGCAATTACGGCAATTATGGTAGGTTCGGGCTTGTCAATTTGTGGGTTATTAATGCAAACTTTATTCAGAAATCCGTTAGCTGGTCCTTTTGTTTTAGGAATTTCATCGGGTGCAAGTTTAGGTGTTGCCTTGCTTATTTTAGGCTCAGGGGTATTTGGTGCTGCGCTGTTTTCAATAACAACTTCTAATTGGACACTAGCTATTGGCGCTAGTTTAGGTGCTTTTTTGGTTTTATCTGCCGTAATTATAGCGGCTAATAAAGTGCGAAATACCATGGCTATTTTAGTTATAGGTTTAATGTTTGGCTCGTTAACTTCTGCAGTAATTAGCGTGTTATCTTATTTTAGTGAAGCTTCTCAAATTCAACAATATTTATTTTGGAATTTTGGAAGTTTAGGGAATTTATCATGGCAAGAATTGGCTGTTTTTACTAGTATTTATAGCATTGGAATTATAGCTAGTTTTAGTATTATAAAACCTTTAAATAGCTTTTTATTAGGCGAAAATTACGCTAAAAGCTTAGGTATTAATATTAAAAAAAGCAGAACTACTATTTTGCTAATCACTAGTTTATTAACAGGTGTAATTACGGCTTTTTCAGGACCTATCGCCTTTATTGGCATTGCAATTCCTCATATTGCTAAGATAATTTTTAACACATCGAACCATAAAATATTACTACCCGCAGCAGCTCTTATTGGTGCCATTATTTTATTAATTTGCGATGCAATTGCACAATTACCAACAAGCCAATTTACCTTGCCTATTAATTCCATCACCTCGCTATTTGGCGCACCTGTGGTAATTTGGTTATTAATTCGTAAGAAAAAAATACATGTATAATTTTGATAAATTCTAAAAAAAATACGGTGCTTACGACTGAGAATTTAGCCATCGGTTATCAATCAAAAAAGGAACAAAATATTGTTCTTTCAGGCATTGATTTAACAATAGAACAAGGAAAATTTGTAGCGCTTTTAGGTAAAAATGGCGCAGGAAAATCAACCTTATTACGTACGCTTTCTAATGTTCAAAAACCGCTAAAAGGAAACGTTAAAATTAATCAGAAAAACATTTTAGATTATTCATTTCAAGAATTAGCAACAACATTAAGTTTGGTTTTAACTGAGCGTTTACCCGAAAGCCAACTAACTGTATTTGAATTAATAGCATTAGGAAGACAGCCTTATACTAATTGGATTGACAGCTTGACACATAACGATATTGACAAAATTAATTGGGCAATTGATCAAACTGATATTACCCATTTAAAAGACAAGTATTTTTACCAATTAAGCGACGGGCAATTACAACGCGTTCTTATTGCACGTGCCTTAGCACAAGATACCGACCTTATTATTTTAGATGAGCCAACTGCTCATTTAGACATTCATCACACCTTTAAAGTGTTTTCGTTGTTAAAAAAATTAGTCAAACAAACAGGTAAAACCATTATTATTTCTACTCATCAAGTAAATATTGCCATTCAACTTGCCGACGAATTTATTTTACTTGCCGATACACAAATTTATTGCGGAAATTCGCAAGAGTTAATCAAAAAAAATGCTTTTGATTCACTATTTCCTAAAGAACTTATCAGTTTTAACAAAACGTTAAAACAATTCATTATAAAGAATAATTAAATTTGACATTTGGTAGCAATTTTTTGTTATCGAAAAAACCATATAAAAACCTTTTATTTATTGATGAAAAAATTACTTTACATAGCAAGTGCAATTGTGTTTACAGCCTGTGGAAGCACAAAAGAAACAGCAAGTATCGAAATTGATAAAACTATAGATCATGCTGATAAATTTGCAAAAACAATTACTGCAAAAGATTTAGCAAAGCATTTATTTATCTATGCTTCGGATGAATTTGAAGGACGAAATACCGGAGAACCTGGGCAAAAGAAAGCGGTAAAATATTTAAAAGATTTTTATATAAACCAACAAATTAAATCACCTTTAGGTGGTACCAATTATTTTCAAGAAGTGCCTAGTGCTTTTTTAAGCAAAAATAGGTATGACCTGGTATTAAAAGATTCTGAAAACGTGCTTGCCTTTATTAAAGGTTCTGAAAAGCCTGATGAAATTATTATTATTTCGGCACATTTAGACCACGAAGGTATTAAAGACGGACAAATTTACAACGGTGCTGATGATGACGGTTCGGGTACAGTAGCAATATTAGAAATTGCAGAAGCCTTTAAAAAAGCAGCCGATGCTGGTAAAGGACCTAAACGTTCTGTTTTATTTTTACATGTAACAGGTGAAGAAAAAGGTTTATTAGGGTCAAAATATTATAGCGAAAATCCTATTTTCCCTTTAAAAAATACCGTTACCGATTTAAATATTGATATGATTGGGCGTGTTGACAAAGCACACAAAGAAACACCTAATTACCTTTATTTAATTGGTGCCGATAAATTGAGTACAGAGTTGCACAACATCTCTGAGGCTATGAATAAAAAATACACCAATATTACCTTAGATTATACGTATAATGATGAAAATGACCCAAATCGTTTTTACTATCGTTCAGATCATTATAATTTTGCAAAGCATAATATTCCTGTTATTTTTTACTTTAACGGAACCCATGAAGACTACCACAAACCAACCGATACTGCCGATAAAATTAACTACGAACTATTAGAAAACAGAACCCGTTTGGTTTTTTATACAGCTTGGGAAATTGCCAATCTTGAAAACCGCTTAACTGTCAATAAATTAGCTAAAAAATAAACAACATCTATTTTTTTACCTAAAAAAACGCATCAAATTGATGCGTTTTTACTTTTTTAATAAAACCATAATTTTTTCAATTCGCTTTTTTAAGCCTACTAAAAAATACGTTTTATACAAATTTATTACTTCAAATTACACCTAAAATAAAAAAAATGAACAAACTAAAAGGAATGATATTCGTTTCTATAGGAGCAGCTAGTTATGGTATTTTAGCAACTATTATTAAATTAGCCAATCATAATAATTTTGGTACAGCAGGACTTACTTTTTTACAATATCTTTTTGGCGTACTTTTTTTAAGTATCGCTACTTTTCTTATTAAGGTAACATCAAAAAAAACTATTTCAACAAAAAATACAGTAAACGAAACAGTAATATCAACAGCAAAATACCCTAAGTTAAAATTAATATTTTTCGGTACTTTTTTAGGGCTTACCAGTAGTTTTTATTATTTATCAATACAATATGTTCCTGTTTCTGTGGGGATTATTCTGTTAATGCAAACAGTTTGGATGGGCATCCTTTTAGAGTTTTTTATCGATAGAAAACTTGTTTCAAAAGCAAAAATAATAGGTTCAATAATGGTATTACTAGGGACTTTATTAGCTTCAAAAGTTTTTGAAAGTGATTTCAATTTAAATTTATTAGGCGTTATATATGGTTTATTTGCGGCTATATTTTATACCGCTTCAATGTATGCTTCCAATAAAATTTCGTTAGAATTACCAAGTTTAACTAGAAGTAAATATTTAGTATATGGAGGTTTTTTAGCAATCCTTATTTTTTGGAATTTTCAAATTATTGAACAAGTAAATTCCGTAGAAATACTAAAATGGGGAATGGTTTTAGGGTTGTTTGGTACCGTATTACCTCCTATATTATTTAGCAAAGGTGTGCCCGCAATTGGTAACGGATTAACAAGTATTATTGCCGCTTTAGAAATACCTATTTCGGTTTTAAGTGCTTTTTTAATACTAAATGAACAGATTGGTTTTTTACAAGGTGTTGGTATTTTCATGATACTTATAACCATATTATTAATTAATATTCAAAAGAAAAAACCCTAATTAAATAATTATTAACGGCTTTATATCATTTAATTAACGCTTGTTTTTTTGATGATTTTTTATGTTTCTATTCCATTTTTATCTTATTATTTCTTTAGAGCCTGTTTAAATTTCATCTAAAAAAGTTTTGTAACATAAAAATAAGAAATCGAATCCGTCAAACTGAATTTAGTTCAGTTTCGCATCCTGATTTGCCGTAGTTATTCCCTTTTTTTGATAATTCTTGTCAATTCGAGTGATTTTAATGACTAAAAGGAATTTGAAGGAAAAAAATCACTCGAACTGACAGTTTATTTTATTTTTAAACAGGCTCTTAGATAAGTGAAAAATAAACTTGTCGAGTTTTAAAACTTCGTAAAAATGCCTAGCCCCGATTGAAGCATTTGTTTGAGCTCCTTTTTTGATTTTTTTCAAAAAAGAGCGAGTGCGGAAAGCGGGAAATAGCTCCAAAAAACAATACCTTTACTTATACAAACAGTTTATAAAAATGGAAGATTTAACAAATAAAAAAGCCATCATTACTGGTGGAAGTAGAGGATTAGGAAAGGCAACCGCAATCGCTTTTGCTCAAAAAGGAATACATGTTGCTATTACAGGTAGAAACGAAAAACGCTTGCAAGAAACCGTTGTCGAATTAAAATCATACAATATCGAGGCAACTTATGCCATTTTTGATGTCGGAAATTATGAGCAGGTTCAACAAGGAATCAAAGAAATTATTGCCACTTTTGGAACAGTTGATATTTTAGTAAATAACGCTGGAATCGCTTCTTTTGGAACTTTTAACGAAATGAAAGTAGAAGATTGGTCGCAAATTATACAAACCAATTTAATGGGAATGTACTACGTTACCAAAGAAGTTTTACCGTATTTAATCGAAAAAAATCAAGGTGATATTATTAATATTGCATCAACTGCTGGATTAAGTGGAAATGCGACAACCTCAGCATATTCGGCATCTAAATTTGCGGTTATCGGAATGTCGGAATCGTTAATGAAAGAAGTTCGTAAAAATAATATTCGAGTTTGCACGCTTACCCCTAGCACAATTGCTTCGGATATGTCGTTAGAATTAGGAATTACCGACGGAAATGTTGAAAAAGTGTTACAACCTGAAGATTTTGCAGAATTAATCGTAGCTGGTCTAACTTTACCGAGAAGAGCAATGTTAAAAGGTGCTTCTTTATGGTCAACAAATCCATAATTTACATAATTTTTAATAGGCGTTTTCTTATTAATCTTAAGAGCTTGTTTAAATTTCATATAAAAAACGTTTTATAGTTTATACAGAAAAACAGAAAATCGAATCCGTCAACCTGAATTTATTTCAGGTTCGCATTCTGATTTGCCCTAGTTCTACTGTTGATGCGATGCTGAAATAAATTCAGCATGACGAAATTAAACAGGCTCTAAATAAAGATTAAAAAAGAAAACGCTTATTTTTGATAAATTTTTTAACTCTTTATTTTTTAAATAAAGAACTTATTTTTTTTAAAATCCCAAAATCTTCTTTACTTTCTACTTTAGAAGTTAATTCTGAAACAGCTTTAATTTCTTGAAGTTCATCAATTTTTTTAACATATTTTTCTCGATGACTTTCTTTATAAGAATGTGCTTTCAAAATATCTGCTACTTGACTTTTATATTTAACACCTTTTTCTTTATCTACTTGATAAATATAATTTGCATATCCATCAATTTCTGCTAAAACATTCAATCCGCCGTTCCATGTTTTACCTGCGATACCTTCTTTTTCAATTTGATATAACAATGCTCTAAAACGTTTTAATGATTTTTTATTGATATTCAATTTTTCATTCACTACAATACCCGTTACTTCCTGTCGTTGATTTCGCTTCATTATTTTAAGCTTATCAGGGTGTAAATTAAAGTTTTCTTCGGATATAATTTTTTTAGAATATTTTAATATCGCTGTAATGTGTTTAAATTGTGCTTGATTCCCTGAAAAAGTAGTATCATCTACATATCGAGAATAGGCAAAACCATATTTCATAGCCAAACCATCTAATCGATAATCCATTTTACGACATAAAATATTAGTTATCGCAGGGCTACAAGGCGAACCTTGTGGTAAAAAACGTTCTCCTCTTTGTGAAAAATAATTTTCTCCTAATAAAGAAATATCTAAAATTTTAGATTCTGAACACAACAATGAAAAAATAACCGCTAATTGTTCTGAATATCCTAATGACTTAAAAACACCTTTTATTCTTTTATAAGTAACCGATGGAAAAAAGTTTTTCAAATCTTGATTAATTACAACGGCTTTATCTACATGAGGCTGTGCATTACTAATAATTGATCTTTCTTTTACACAACCATGCGCTTTTTTATGAACAATTACTTTATTTAAAATATTTTCTAGAATAAAGTGTTGCGCTCTTTTCAAACGAGGCATTGGCGCAGAAATTAAACGATATCCGCCTGATTTTTTAGCAACTTTAAAACGTTTGTAGTGTTCAATTTGTGAGTTTTTTCTTGAAAAAGCTAAAAACCGAAGTTCATTTACCGTAATTTTCATAGCCTGAGCCAAATCTTTTACCGAATGATAAATTGGTAAACCAGCTTCTTTCAGTCTTACCTCATCTATTTGAGTATCGTTTAACTGATGAGAATAACCAGCACCTAAATAAGTAATATCTTCTTTTTTGGTCTGCTGCCATTTTTCCGCTTTTTCCTTACGGATTTGTTCTCTTTTAAGCTTAGTTTCTTTTTGTTTTTCTTTTGATAACTTCTTTCGCTCTTTGTGTTTATTGGCGATAAAAGCATCAGTATCTTTTATTAGTCTTTCCTTTTTTAAAAGTTTTGATAAATCTCCTGATAGAGCATTTTCTTCTTTTAAAAAATCGTTTACTTTATCGAAATTCACGTTATCATCACCCCAAAAACCTAATCGTTTCATTTCTGAAAGAATAAATTCATGTTTTGATGATTCTTTAATTTTGTCGTAAATCTCTTGTTTTCTCGTAGCTGAATTATCCATAAAACAAAAAAAGGTAGCAATAAGATATATCTTCGTACAATTCTAAAGACTGAATTGAACAACTCCAGTGAAATAGGTACTATAGTGCTATTTCACTTCGAAGAAGTATAACAGGAAATGGCACTATAGTACCTATTTCACAAGTTAAGTTCGAGTCAGTGACGCGTTCGGTGTCTGTAAGCTAGATTGGTGATACACCAATCAAATTGCAAGGTCGTTATCTTATTACTACCAGGGTTTAAATATATTAATTTTTTTTATCAAAAGCAATTCTTGTGGCTAAAATATGTTCACAAGGTCCTTTTGTCATTTTATTTTGATGATAATAACTACAAACACACTTAGCATCAACAATTTGTAGGTCGTTGTTAATAAGTACATTTGTTTTATAATTATTACTTACTGTTGCATTTATGTTTATATTACTACCATCTATAGCTGTTTTTAAATTTGAAACAGCTCCTGACTCCATCAGTTCATAGGCTTTTTTATCAATTTCATTAGAAAAACGTAAGCTATCTAAATCAATTCCATCTTTTTTTAATTCTCTAATTCGATATACATTATTCTTTAAATCGTACACTACTTTTCCTGCTTGTGTAAAAGTTTGTAATGATTGTGTTACAATTGTTTTATCTAATCCTAAATCTTTAGCTAAATTACTCGGAGTATTTAACCAATCCTTTCGCAATGCTAAATAAATAGTTTGCATGGTAGTAGCAGGAACTTGTCCTCTAGGTGAAAGTAAATCTAAATTAGTTGTTTGCGTCCAATCATTAGCTGTCCAACCAGATAATCCTAATGTAAAATACATATCATTTGCCAAATGTGCGATATAAAATGACGGCATACCGCTACCCAATAAATGAACAGTGAATTTAGTCGTAATTGGCAATAATCGTTCTAAAAGCGTTATTCTTCTTCTTCCCCAAACTCTTATTTCTTTTTCTTCATCACCTTTATATATAGATTGTAAACAAGCCACTTCAATATTCCAAGGTTCAAAAACAGCAATAATAGGTTTACCAGGTTTCAATATATATTTTATCGCCCTTGGACCTTTCTTTTCTTTGTGTCTTTTTAATACTGCTATAAAATTAGCAATATCCACAGGATGCAAATCAAAAGATACTTTATCACTTGTCATGGCACTACTTACTTGTAAAAAACCACGAACCCAACTATCTGGTAAATCAATTTTTACTTCTCTATAAGTATCTTCTCCTGTTGTTTTTACATCAAAACCCGTTGGATCTACTTTAAACTCTGTTTCTTTATAAGTTCTTATTTTCTGAAACTCATTATATAATTCTTTCGAATAATCAATATTTGTAGTTCCACATTTAAACTCATTTATATTTTTAAAAACATCATAACCACAAGATAATTTTCCATAAACAGATTCATCTTGACTAAAACACTCAAAAAACACTTGGTCTGGGTGTACTGTAATTACGGGGTCTAAAACAAACCAAGCAGCATAATCTCGTTTATATAGATAATTAAAATATTTTCGTTGCGCATCATAAAAAGGCTTTGTAATTTCTTCTCTTTTTAGGCGTAATTTTTTTAATTTTTCTTGAAGATGATTAATATCTTCTTTTAACCCTGATAATTGAGCTGTTGCTTCGGCAATCCATACCTCTTCCTGACCTTTTAACCAAGCTAAGTATTCTGTATTATCTTTTGGTTGAAAATTAAAATCGGCAATTACTACATGATGTAAAGCTGAAATAGCCTCTCTAAAAGGAATTTTTTTATCTAGGCTTCCTACAAAATATGTAGGCTCTCTTAATGTATCAGGAGCAAAACTTACTCCTGTAGATGCCATGGTATTACTAACACTACTATTACCACTATATTTAAAATTAAACTTCATTCTTTTTCTTATTCTTATTTAATTAATAATGGCACTTCTACATCTGTATGTATTTCAGATATAGTAATTAAAATCTCTATAACTTTATTTTTATCAATGGCAGTTTTTGTATCTAAAATAGCTGTTAAAACTCTTACGGTCATCTCAGCAATTTCTTTATATTTTTTAGATTGATTTTCTAAAAAAGAATATACTCTTGTTTTTGTTGCTCTATTGGTATTTATATAAAATAAGGTTGTTTTAAAATAATCTTCTAATTGTAAGATAACTTTAATATTATCTGATGCATATCCTTCTAAATAATTGGTTACAAAAAACTGCATATTTTTTGTTGGATGCTCTTGTAAACTAACAAGTAATGGTAATCCTTTTTCTTCTGAAAAATGGGTTGTTATTAGGCTTCTACCTAATAGTTGTACTTGTTCTTTTACATGGTCACACACATATAATAGTAATGGTACTGTCCAATTTTCAGCTTCAATAGATGTTTTAAAGTAAGCATCCGCCCAATCAATAACATCTTGCCAATTTGTATTAAAAATAGGCAATGCTTCTTCTAATTCGTAATTTACTCTGGCTACGTTATTTTTAAAATAATTATGTAATTGTGTTCTTACAGAAAATACATCACTATGTGCTAAACGTACTAATTCAGGCATTTTTAAGTTATTCATATCTACTCTTCTTTCAAAAAGTGGCGTTCCTAACTTCTGTGCAAATTCATGTTTTGATAAAATTAACGCTATTATTTCATCTTCAGATACAGGCTCTTTTTGAGTTCCATAAAATTGTACTAAAATATTAAAACAATTTTGATGTAAACCTTCATACGTTTCATCTTCTATTAAATAAGCTAATAATTTTTTACGTAAATACTCTTTAAATTCTTCATCTAAATGAATTAATTTACGAATTGTCGGTTGTATTGCTTTTCTAACTGCTTCATGTTCTGAAAAACAAAATTTAATGATATTTTGTTTATTTTCTAATAAAAACTCATCAGGAAAATACGCTAAAAGTTCAATACCTGCAGTTCTTAAAATAGCTTCATCTGAAGTAATATATTCTTTATAAGTATCTTTAAAAAGTTCGTAAACAGATGTAGTATTGTGTTTTGCTAAATTGATTGCAAACAACTGATTTGTCACAAATTTTGAAGCCGATAAACTAATAATATATTGAGCAGATATTTCACTTAATAATTTTCCAAAAAATGTATTTCCGATTAAATAATTAACTGCGATTAAAAACTCAGCAGTATAATTAGATGATTCATCAAACAATGTTATTAAATCATCTATAAATATCGGCGTATTGTACGCTACATTATTTTTATACAAATCACTTAAATAACCAATAACTAAAACCTCATCAGTAAGTAGTAATTTGGTTAGTAAAGAAGTGCTCGATAAATACGAAGCTTCATGTTTATCTAACCATTTTATTCCTAATTCAACAGCTTTTTTATTTTTTGAAGATACTAAAATCAATAGAATTTCTTCAGGAGCTTGGGCTATCGCATATTTTTGTTCTAAAACCTCAGCTATTAAATTTAATACCTTCGGATGATAATGTCGTATTAATTTCGCTAGTATTTCTTCGGATAAATTTTCTAAAAAATGTGGATTTTCTTTTATAATTTTCAATGAAAAATCAACTGCAATACTACTTTTTGCATTGACAAGAATAGACAATACTTCGGATGGTTTTTCATTCCAAACAGCAGGTAAAATATCTTCTCTTATACTGTTATCAGTAAGTTCATCTATATAAAACCATTTATTACCTACACATTTAAATCTTGTTGAATTTCCATATAAGATATACATTAAAGCTAAAAATTGATGATATTTAGGGTAACATCTAAATTCTGGTTCATATCCTGTTTCTCGATTATAAACCCATTCGGTAGTTCTATTTTCAGGAGCAGTATCTTCTTTATCATTTAAGGAACATAATAATTCTTTAGCATATTCAATATATGCTTCTTGATTATCTGTACTTAAAGTATATACTTTCTGATAGGTATTTTTATTAAAATAGTTTTTGGTTTTTCCTGAAAAAGCAATTCTCGGATTTGGTTTTTTCTTTTCTTCGGATGCTTCTACCCAATCATATTCATCATTTATATATGGGAAATCAGAACTGTAAGTTCCGTTACTAATAGCAATTCGTTTAGATACTAAAGCAAAAAATTGAGTGTCATTTGTTGCATAAGCTGTTCGATAAATATAGCGTACAGATTTAAAAGTATCTACTTTTAACGGAATTTCTTCTATTACTTCCAATAACTCCAATCTTAATTTTTCGTTATTAAAGGAATAAATATAAACATAAAATAATAGCATCGGATTTTTCGGGTTCTCTCCTAAAATTTCTGCTAAAAGTCGTGTTTTTAAAGAATCTAATTTTACTTTTGTAATATATTTTCTAGCTTCATTTTGTACCGTTTCTATATCCGAAGTATTTCCATATTTCAAAATATAAGCTACGGAAACTCTTCCTCCAATTGTATTAAAAGTATCTTTTTTGAATATTTTAATTGCATCTTCAACATAATTTGATTCATTAAAATCAATTAATACTGATAACGCGTTATACTGTTCAAACTTATCTGATGAATGAATAAATTGAGCGATTAATGGTATTGCTTCTTTTATTTTTAAAACACCTACTCTATTTATAATTCTAGCTACTTTCCAATTTCTGGTATAAGTTCCTTTTAAAGCTTGATTTAGATACTTTAAAATAGTATCTTTTCGTGTAGTACTTTTTTCTTCTTTCTTCGGATTTTCAACTTGTTTTTTTTCTGATAAATTTGCTTCTGAATACCCTTTCTTTTCTTTACTTCCGACTAATTTATTAAAGATTTTCTCAGCTTCTTCATAAGATACAGGAAAAACAGTTTTAGTGCCTTCTCTTAAACTCGCACCTCTTTTTCCATATCTAAAGTTTACTATAAATAAATCTTGACTTTCACATAAGTCAACTTCATAAACTTTGTCTGATTTTTCATCTGAAAAATATAATTTCTTTTGTTTGATTAATTTCAAGGCGTAGATTTTTTTAAGACCTTAAATATATAAATTTTATTAGAAAATAATCACCTATTTGTTGTTTTTAACACGTATTTATATTTTTCATAAAGTAAATACGTGTTAATTTTTTAATTCAAACCATTTTTAAGATTTATTAAAATAGCTTCTTTTAAAGAGTCTTCTAAAAAAGAGATAGCTCTTTTACTTCTAATACCCGATTTACAATACACAATTACAGGTTTCGTGGTATCAATTTCATTTAATCGCTCTGGTAAATCTACTAAACGAATATGCTGTCCTCCAATATGGTGTTGCTCTCTTTCCCAATCTTCACGAACATCTAAAAGATTATATTTTAATAAATCAGCTTGTAATTCTTCTAATGTTATTTCGTTATCAGCTTCAATAATTCCACAGAAAAAATCATAATTTTCTTCTAATTTTGTAATTGATTTTTCTGGAGTTTTTTCAAAATTCAATAGCATTTGACGCATTGTTAAGGTATCATACATCAATAATTTATTGGCTAAAACATCGCCTATTTCACAAATTATTTTAATCGCTTCATTAGCTTGTAAACTACCTATAATACCAGGTAAAACACCTAAAACACCTATTTGCGAACAATTTGGTGATTCATCTGGTTTTGGTGGCGTAGGATATAAACAGCGATAACTCGCACTTCCTTTGTAATTAAATACGCTTACTTGTCCTTCAAACTTAAAAATTGCACCATATACTAACGGTTTGTTTGTTATTACCGCAGCATCATTTGTTAAATAACGAGTTGAAAAATTATCACTTCCATCTACAATAACATCATATTCTTCAAATAATGAAATAGCATTTAATCGTGTTAATTGTTCTTTATAAACATTAAACTTAACAAACGGGTTTAACTTTGATAATCGATTTTTAGCAGTTTCTGCTTTTGAAAATCCAATATCATCAACAGTATATAAAATTTGACGTTGTAAATTACTTTGCGAAACTTTATCATCATCAATAATACCAATTGTACCAACTCCTGCAGCTGTTAAGTATTGTAATACAGGACAGCCTAAACCTCCTGCTCCAATTACCAAAACTTTTGATTTTTTGAGTTTTAATTGTCCTTTCTCGCCAATTTTTTCTAAAATAAGATGACGGTTATATTGTTTTTGTTCTTCTTTTGTTAAGTTCATTTTACTTTTTTAGATATAAAATAAATTATACAGATTCAAAATGTTCCCAATCTTTCCAAACGACTTCTAAACCTTGATTTTTTAACATTTTCACCACTTGTTCTGTGCTTCTTTCATCAGAAATTTCAAATTGTTCTAACGATTGTGGTTCAACCGTATAACCTCCTGGATTTGTTTTTGATTCTGCACTTATAGAAGTAGCCCCTAAATTTACAATATTATTTCTAAAAACTTCACTTTCTCTAGTAGACATTGATAGCTCAATATCTTCGTCTAGCAAACGAAAAGCACAAATTAATTGCACTAAATCACTATCTGTCATTTCAACTTTTGGCTCTAATCCACCCGAATGTGGTCGTAACCTTGGAAATGAAATAGAATATTTTGTTTTCCAATATGTTTTTTGCAGATATTTTAAATGTAATGCTGTAAAAAAACTATCGGCACGCCAATCTTCTAATCCGAATAAAGCACCTAAACCTATTTTATGAATCCCTGCTTTTCCTAATCTATCGGGCGTATCTAAACGATAATCGAAATTCGATTTTTTTCCCTTCGGATGATGTTTCTTATACTCCTCTCTATGATATGTTTCTTGATAAACCAACACAGCATACAATCCAGCTTCAATTAACGATTCATATTCCTCTTGATCTAAAGGCTGAACTTCAATAGTAATATTTGAAAATTGAGAACGAATTAATTGAATAGCATTTTTTATATAATCTACACCAACTGTTTTGTTCGCTTCGCCTGTAACTAATAAAATATGGTCATATCCTTTATCTTTTAAAAAAGCGACTTCTTTTAAAATTTCGGTATCAGTTAATGTACGCCTTGGTATTTTATTGGTCATACTAAATCCGCAATACGTACAAATATTCTGACACTCGTTACTTAAATACATTGGTGCATACATTTGTATGGTATTACCAAATCTTTTTTTAGTAAGCAAGCTACTTTTTTGAGCCATTTGCTCAATATACGGACGTGCAGCAGGCGATATTAATGCTTTAAAATCTTCTAAATCTAATTTTTCTTTTGATAAAGCATATTCTACCTCAACAGCTGTTTTATCGAAGATACTTTTTAAATTATCATCCCAATTATACGTATCAAAAAGTTCTTTAAAATTACTCATATTTTAATTTAAAAAACTAGTTAACGGACTACTTGCAACTGCTTGTTTTTGAACAGGTGCTAATTTTGCTTCATATGCCATTCTTCCAGCTTCAACAGCCATTTTAAATGCTTTTGCCATTGCCACAGGATTTTGAGATACTGCAATTGCTGTATTTACTAAAACTGCATCAGCACCTAATTCCATTGCATATGCTGCGTGCGATGGTGCGCCAATACCTGCATCAACAATTACAGGAACGTTTGATTGTTCTATAATAATTTCTAAGAAATCTTGTGTTTTTAAACCTTTATTACTTCCTATTGGTGCGCCTAATGGCATTACACATTGTGTACCAACTTCTTCTAAACGTTTACATAAAACAGGGTCAGCATGAATATAAGGCATCACTACAAAACCTTTTTTAACCAATTCTTCGGCTGCTTTTAAAGTTTCAATAGGGTCTGGTAATAAATACCTAGGGTCAGGATGAATTTCTAATTTCACCCAATTTGTTTCTAATGCTTCTCTTGATAATTCAGCAGCAAATACGGCTTCTTTTACGGTTCTAACGCCTGATGTATTTGGCAATAAACTTATATGAGGATGTACCAAATGTGTTAAAATATCATCTTCTTTATTTTGAACATCTACTCTTTTTAAAGCAACAGTTATCAATTCACTTTCAGAGGCTAACAATGCTTCTTTCATTAATTTTGATGAACTAAATTTACCTGTTCCTGTGAATAAACGTGATGTAAATTGTTTATCTGCTATTTTTAATATATCGTTCATTCGTTTGTTTTTAAAACTACTTGTCATCCATCTTATACACTTGTTCTTGTGTACTTGGAGCGCTTAAAATTTTATGAAAAACAGGAATACTTGTAAAGTCTTTAGTAATAGCTCCTGATGTAGCAATTCCATAAACACCTGTTTGTACAATTTCTGCAACATCATCTAAAGTAATACCTCCAATAGCAATTATTGGGGTTTCTGTTTGTAGCTCTTCTAGTAGTTTTTTATATCCTGATGTTCCTAAAACAGGGCTTAAATTCTTTTTAGTTTCTGTAAAACGAAAAGGACCTAAACCGATATAATCTACTTTTTTATCTAGTAAAACTTTACAATCTTCTAAGGTGTTTGCAGTTCCTCCAATGCTATAAAACTTCCCCAAATAAGCACGTACTTTTAACGGACAATCATCTTTTTTTCCTAAATGAACGCCATCTGCATTTACTTCTTTGGCTACTTTGTAGTAATCGTTTATAATTAATCTTGTTTGATAATGAGCCGTTAATTCTCTGGCCTTTTTTGCGGTTTCTAAAATTGTTTTAGGGTCAAAACCTTTTAATCGTAATTGTACCCATTCTGCTCCTGAAGAACAAGCTTTTTGAATATTATCTAAATGATCTTGTGCTGTTTTACCTTGTGTTATATACTGTAATTTACTAATCATTTTACTTGTAATTATGAGTTCCTAAAAGAGATTTGTTTGAATTTAAAAATTGTTCTGTAAACCTTTTTGTATTTATACAAGCATTTTCAAAAGGAACATTTAACGCTAAATTTGACGCTAATGCCGATGATAAAACACAACCGCTTCCATGTTTTTCGGAAATGGAATTTGCTATAGGCGGAATATTTAGTTCTACTATTTTATTATAATAAACGGTATCCCATCCTTTTTTATCTATTCTATGCCCTCCTTTTAAATAAATGTTTGTTTTTTTTGAGATAAAATCAATAGTTTCCATTATATTTTTATTTGGAAATAATGCTTTTATTTCATCAAAATTAGGTGTTACAATAGCACAATTATACAACACTTTTTCAAATACTTTTAAATTTTCTTTTTGATGGAAATTAAAACCAGCACTTGCTTTTAAAATAGGGTCTAAAACAATTTTAATTTTAGAATTTAATTTCTTTAATTTTAGAATAACATTTAGTAAAATTTCCCAAGATTGAATAATTCCTACTTTAACAACTGTAATTGTAAAACGTTCAAATAATGTTTCAATTTGATTTAATATTATTTGTTCTTCAATCCAAATACAATTTTTAAAAGCGATATCATTTTGAACAGTAACCGCTGTACATACTGATAATCCATACAAACCATGAGCTTCAAATGTTTTAATATCTGAAGTAATTCCTGCACCGCTCGACGGGTCTAGTCCTGCAATAGTAAGTATGTAATTTTGATTTTTCAAATTCAATGCTTTATTGTAATGAATCAAACTTTTTTTGAATATTCTTAAAACTTTCTACAGGATTTTCAGAATTCCAAATACCACCTAAAACACCAATTCCTTGAAAACCTAATTCAATGGTTGGTGCTATGGTTTTAGTTGTAATTCCGCCCATTCCTACAATTGTTTTATCGATATCATTAACATCAAAATTTCTTCCTTCGTATCCTTTTTTTGATATTGATGAAAAAACAGGACTTAATAAATGATAATCGAATTCAATATCACAATTAGCTAATTCTTCTGGCTCATGAAAAGAACTACTCATTGTTTTACCTAACATCTGTAATCCTATAAAATAACGACTGCCATTTTCTAAAGCGTCACGCCTTTTTTGTTCTTGAAAATGAATTCCCTTTAAAGAATATTGATTCACTAATTCATGAAAATAATGTGTTACAATTCTTTTATGATATTTTTCATCTATTTGATTTAAATACAAAACATGTGCTTCATAATTTTTAAAAGGTTTTCTTAGATGATAATATTGCAATCCTGCTTCAAATAATTGATGTACTATTTTTATTTCATTTTTTACATCATTTTCAGGGGCTATAAGTACAATCATATTCACTTTTTTTCTTTTGATAAATACCTAACTTAAAAAAATAATAGTAATATCGGGGGACATTACGGGGGACTTTTTTTTGGGTTAGGGATTGCAGTGGCATCCTTTTTTATTTTTTTTCAAAATAAAAAAGATATAACGGAAAGCCCGACTACGCCTTTTTTCAAGGCGTAGGAACCTCCCTCTTCTTCTTTTTCTTTTTTTACTTCTCCTCCCTCTTTTTCTTTTATAAATATACTTCTGAACCTTTTTCTATAAATTCTTTTGATTTTTCTTCCATTCCTTTAGCAAAAACTTCTGTTCCTTCTACTTCATTTACAGCAGCAAAATCACGAACTTCTTGTGATATTTTCATTGAACAAAATTTTGGTCCACACATAGAACAAAAGTGTGCTACTTTTGCGCCTGCTGCTGGTAAAGTTTCATCATGATATTCACGAGCTCTTTCAGGGTCTAAACCTAAATTAAATTGGTCTTCCCAACGAAATTCAAAACGTGCCATACTTAAAGCATCATCTCTATGCTGAGAACCTGGATGTCCTTTTGCCAAATCGGCAGCATGAGCCGCTAATTTATAAGTAATTACTCCTACTCGCACATCCTCTTTATTTGGTAAACCTAAATGTTCTTTTGGAGTTACATAACATAACATGGCACATCCGTACCAACCAATCATAGCAGCTCCAATCCCTGAAGTAATATGGTCATAACCTGGTGCAATATCCGTTGTTAAAGGTCCTAAAGTGTAAAAAGGAGCTTCATCACAAAGTTCAATTTGCTTCTCCATATTTTCTTTAATCATGTGCATTGGCACGTGACCTGGTCCTTCAATAAAACACTGAACTTCGTGCCTTCGAGCTATTTGAGTTAACTCTCCTAAAGTTTCTAATTCAGCAAATTGTGCTTCATCATTGGCATCAGCTACCGAACCAGGGCGTAATCCATCACCTAAAGAAAAGGCAACATCGTACTGTTTTAATATTTCACAAATATCTTCGAAATGTGTGTATAAAAAGCTTTCTTTATGATGTGCTAAACACCATTTTGCCATAATTGACCCTCCACGAGATACAATTCCTGTAACACGTTTTGCTGTCATTGGTACGTAACGCAATAAAACTCCTGCGTGAATCGTAAAATAATCTACTCCTTGTTCTGCTTGTTCAATTAATGTATCACGGAAAATTTCCCATGTTAAATCTTCAGCAACACCGTTTACTTTTTCTAATGCTTGATAAATTGGCACAGTTCCTACTGGTACTGGCGAGTTGCGGATAATCCACTCACGAGTTTCGTGAATATTTTCTCCTGTAGATAAATCCATAATATTATCTGCTCCCCAACGACAAGCCCAAACTGCTTTTTCTACTTCTTCTTCAATAGAAGATGTTACGGCAGAATTACCAATATTTGCATTTATTTTTACTAAGAAGTTTCTACCTAAAATCATAGGTTCTGCTTCTGGATGATTTATGTTTGATGGAATAATTGCACGACCTCTTGCTACTTCAGACCTTACAAATTCTGGCGTAATTTTTTCTGGAATATTAGCACCAAAATGTTCACCTTTATGTTGTTTTCTAATTTCTGTCATTTCATCTATTCGTTGATTTTCACGAATAGCGATATATTCCATTTCTGGCGTAATAATTCCTTTTTTAGCGTAATGTAATTGTGTTACATTCTGCCCTTTTTTAGCACGTAAAGGATTTTTCAATAACTTAAAACGCATATGATCTAAACTTGAATCATTTAAACGCTCGTTACAGTATTTTGAAGAAAACTGCGTTAATTGTTCTACATCACCACGCTCTTTAATCCAAGGTTCACGGATTCTTTCAATACCTGAATGTACATCAATTTCTTTATTAGGGTCCGTATATGGTCCTGAAGTATCGTAAACAGTTACAGGTTCGTTTGGCGTTTTCTTTTTGGTCATAGAATCCACCGTATCACTTAACGAAATTTCACGCATTGCTACTTTAATTTGCGGGTGAATTGTTCCGTTTACATAAATTTTTTGTGAATTAGGAAATGGACTTCTAGTAATTCCGTTTTGTTTTGGAGCAGTGTCTTTGTTCTTCATTTGATAACTTAGTTTTTCTTTTACTTTTAAATAAAAATTAGCTTAAGGTTTAGCCTCCTTGAGTTGATTTTATTATTAAAATATCATCATTATGTTGAAGTAACTTTAAAGACCAATCATTTTTTTTAACTACACTACTATTAACAGCAATAGCAATTCCATTCGTTTGAATATTTAAATCTTCAACGAATTCTTGTAAGGTTAAACTTTCTAAAATTTTATGGTCTTCTTGGTTTACTTTTATAGTAATCATATTTATAGATATTACTGTAAACCAAATGGTGGTAGTATTTCGATATATTATCGAACATAACTTTTTCCTACGCTGGTATTAACCAAATCAGGTTCTAAGGATGTTTCTCAAACTAATTTAATAGCTACTCCTAAAGTTTACGAGACAAATGTATTATTATTTTTGATAAAAAAAAGATTATAGCCTTTTATTTTATTAAAAAAACAAAAAGCACCAAACAGTAAAGTTTAGTGCTTTTTAAAATAATTTCAAAAAAGTTAAATAACTAATTTTCTATAATTTTTCAATGGTTTTTGTTACTTGTTGAAGTACATCAAAAGCGGTTTCGGCCATTTTGTTTCCTTTTAAATCTAATAAAGGATTTACCTCTACAAATTCAACACAAGCAACTTTTTTACTTGCTAATAATCCGTTGATAATTTGAACGATTTCTTTGTCATCAAAACCTTTAGCAACAGGTGTTCCTGTTCCGTAAGAAATCATATCGCAATCCATGGCATCAACATCAAAAGACACATAAAGAATATCGCAATCAGCTAATTTATCAAGAGCTTCATTTACACAAACCTCTAAACCTCTATAACGAACCTCGGCAACCATATAATTTTTGATGCCATACTTTTCCATTTGCTTTTCTTCAGGCTCTTCGGTATCTCTAACACCAAAAAACACGATATCTTCAGGCAATGCTTTCTGTCCTGAAACACCGATATTTTTCATTCTATTCCATAAATCAGTAGTTTCTCTATCTACATCATTTATTTGGCAGTCTAAATTATCATCAGAAATTACAGCACCTAAAGGCATTCCGTGAATATTTCCTGAAGGAGATGTATATGGCGTGTGTAAATCACCATGAGCATCAATCCAAATAACACCAACTCTTTTTGTTGGGTTTGCTGCTTTAACACCACTAATTGTTCCTAATGCTGATGAGTGGTCGCCAGATAGAACGATTGGAAAATTACCTTCCTGTAAACTTACTTTTACATGATTACTAACTCTTTTGCATTGATTTAAAACACTGTTTATTTGTTTTCCGAAAGAGTTATTTTTTTTATCATAAACAGATTCATTTTCTGTTATTACATCTTCAAAATCATAGCGATTAAAGAAATCGTTATTTTGATTAATAGCCGCTATTTCAATGGCGTCAATTCCCATATCAGAACCACGTGTTCCTGCACCAATATCTGACCTGTTTTTTATAATTTTTATGGTATTCATTTTCTTTTGATCTTAAATTGTTAATGCTACTACTTCACATAAAAAAGTGTCATTAATACGTCATTTTTGAATGATGTTTTTTAATGACACTTTTTATATAATTTTATTGATTATCTTTCGCTTACTTCTTTGAAAGGTCTAATATTTTCTCCAACATATACTTGACGAGGGCGTCCAATTGGTTCTTTTCCTAAACGCATTTCTCTCCACTGAGCAATCCATCCTGGTAAACGACCTAAGGCGAACATTACGGTAAACATTTCAACAGGTACACCCATTGCACGGTAAATTATTCCTGAATAGAAATCTACGTTTGGATATAATTTTCTATCAACAAAATAAGGGTCGCTTAACGCTTCTTCAGCCAATCCTTTTGCGATATCTAAAATAGGATCTTGAATTCCTAAATCGTTTAAAACCTCTTCGGCAGCAACTTTAATAATTTTTGCTCTTGGATCAAAGTTTTTATAAACACGGTGTCCGAATCCCATTAAGCGGAACGGATCATTTTTATCTTTGGCTTTTGCCATGTATTTTTTAGTATCTCCTCCATCAGCTTTAATTGCTTCTAGCATTTCTAATACAGCTTGGTTTGCTCCACCGTGTAGTGGTCCCCAAAGTGCAGAAATTCCTGCTGAAAGTGATGCAAATAATCCTGCGTGAGAAGAACCTGTAATTCTTACAGTAGATGTTGAACAGTTTTGCTCGTGATCGGCATGTAAAATTAATAATTTATTTAAAGCGCTTACAATAACATCATTTTTTACATAATCTTTATTTGGTTGCTTAAACATCATTTTATAGGTGTTTTCTACATACCCTAAACTACAATCACCGTAATCTAACGGAAGCCCTTGTTTTTTACGCATTGTCCAAGCTACTAATACTGGAAATTTACCTAAAATTTTAACAATTGCATTGTACATTTCTTCTTCTGAATCTACATTTACTGAAGAAGGATTAAATGCCGTTAATGCAGATGTTAATGATGAAATAACACCCATTGGATGTGCTGTTCTAGGAAATGCATCTACAATTTTTCTGATGTCTTCATCAACAATAGACTGCTCACAAATATCTTTTTTAAACTTTTCTAATTGTGTTTTTGTTGGTAATTCTCCAAAAATTAATAAGAAGGCAACTTCTAAGAAATCAGCTTTTTCAGCTAATTCTTCAATTGAATACCCTCTGTATCTTAAAATTCCTTTTTCACCATCTAAAAATGTAATTGCACTTAAACAAGAACCTGTATTTTTATATCCTGGATCAATTGTTATAACACCTTCAGATGCTCCTCTTAATGTTTTAATATCAATTGCAGTTTCGTTTTCTGTTCCTTTAATTAAGGGAAATTCATACGTGTTATCACCAATTTGTAGTTTTGCTATATCTGCCATTTTTATCTTTATTTTTAAGTTGAAGTGAATTACAAATATACCATTTTTAAAAGTATTTTAAAACTAGCATTCAGCGTTTTTTAATAATCGTAAACATCGTATTATTCAGGATTTTTAGCCTAAAAAAAATCATATTTTTACATTGATAAAATGCGTCCTATAAAACTAAAAAACAATTAAATAACTCTTTTTAAAAACACCATAAATAATTCTTTTTAGTTTAGTAAAACACTGAAATTAAATTTTAAAAAACACGGTTTTATTCTTTTACAACAAAAATACAGCCTAAAATAAAACGTCAGATTGTTTCTTTATTTTATTAATTATTCATTTTTTTATAAAATACACTGATAATATTGTAAAATAGATTCTTAGCAGTTCTTTTTTTAACAAACTGTTTTCACTTGTTTTTTACATCTTTTTTTTCAGATAAAACTTCTTTTTCTGAAGATACTAAAAACTTTATTTTAGTTTCTTTTAAAAAGAATTGATTAATTAAAAACAGTCTTTTTTGAGTTTATTTTAAAATGTCAAATAGGTTTTAAATGGCTTTTTTTGAAATAGTTTACTAGGTTATTATTTTGTAAATATAAAAACACCGCTATTTTTTAAACTTATTTTAGCATCAAATGAATTAGAATCTATTAAAAATTAGACCTCACAGGTTTTAAAAACCTGTGAGGTCTGTTGTTATTGAGGTAGATATTAAATTTCTTTCTAAATTAATCTAAAATAGTACAAAACCCTAGCCCCGATTGTAGCAATTGTTTGAGCTCCTTTTTTGATTTTTTTCAAAAAAGAGCGAGTGCGGAAAGCGGGAAATTGCTTCAAATAATTTTTATATTTTTAAAACTATAGCATAAAAAAAACCCACACAAAAGTATGAGTTTTCTTATATTACAAATAAATAATATTTAATTATTTTATTTTAAAAGCTTTGTCTTGAGGAAAATAAGCTGTTCCATCTAGTTGCTCTTCAATACGCAATAATTGGTTGTACTTCGCCATTCTGTCTGAACGAGAAGCCGAACCAGTTTTAATTTGCCCACAGTTTAATGCAACGGCTAAATCGGCAATTGTATTATCTTCTGTTTCACCAGAACGATGACTCATTACAGAAGTATATCCTGCATTATGCGCCATATTTACTGCCGAAATTGTTTCGGTTAAAGTTCCTATTTGGTTTACTTTAATTAAAATTGAATTGGCAATTCCGTTTTCAATTCCTCTTGATAAACGCTCCACATTGGTTACAAATAAATCGTCACCAACTAACTGCACTTTATCGCCAGCAATTTCTGTTAAATATTTCCAACCTTCCCAATCGTTTTCATCCATTCCATCTTCGATAGAAATAATAGGGTATTTTTGAGCTAATTCAGCTAAATAATCGGCTTGTTCTTTACTTGTACGAATTTTTCCTTTTGCTCCTTCGAACTTGGTATAATCGTATTTTCCATCAACAAAAAATTCAGCAGCAGCACAATCTAAAGCGATCATTACTTCTTCTCCGAATTTATACCCTGCATTTTTAGTTGCCAAAGCGATAGTTTCAATAGCATCTTCTGTTCCGTTTAAAGTTGGTGCAAAACCTCCTTCATCTCCAACAGCTGTTGATAAATTTCTGTCGTGTAAAACCTTCTTTAAATGGTGAAAAATTTCAGAACCAATTTTCATTGCTTCCGTAAAATTTTTAGCTTTTACAGGCATTATCATAAATTCTTGAAACGCAATTGGCGCATCAGAATGTGATCCTCCATTAATAATATTCATCATCGGAACAGGCAATGTATTGGCTGAAACACCACCTACATACCTATATAAAGGCAAGCCTAACTCGATTGCAGCAGCTTTTGCAGCAGCCAAAGAAACACCTAAAATAGCATTGGCTCCTAAAACCGATTTGTTTGGAGTTCCGTCTAAATCAATCATTAGTTGATCAATCATGTTTTGTTCAAAAACAGAAACGCCTAATAATTCTTGGGCAATTAAAGTGTTTACGTTTTTCACCGCATTTAACACGCCCTTACCCATATAATCTTTTCCTCCATCACGTAATTCAACAGCTTCATGTTCTCCTGTTGATGCTCCTGAAGGAACTGCAGCGCTACCAATAACACCGTTTTCTGTAGTAACATCTACTTCTACAGTTGGATTACCTCTTGAATCAAAAATTTGACGTGCGTGAATGTTGATTATAATACTCATAGTTTTTATTTTTAATATAGCTTCCTGTGAATTAATATTCACAGGAAGGCTATTTTTACAATTTCTAATTTATAAATTGAAACTCATTTTAATTAATTATTACAACTAATTGATAAAATGATTATGCTTCGGTTTTTGCCTTTTTAATATTTTCAATAAATTCATCAAATAAATATTCTGCATCGTGTGGTCCTGGGCTTGCCTCTGGATGATATTGTACAGAAAATACATTTTTAGATTTCATTCTAATACCAGCAACGGTATGATCGTTTAAATGTACATGTGATATTTCAACATCAGGATGTGCTTCTGTTTCTTCTCTATTAATAGCAAAACCATGATTTTGAGAAGTTATTTCACCTTTTCCTGTTACTAAATTTTTTACAGGATGATTAATTCCTCTATGCCCATTGTGCATTTTGTAGGTAGAAATTCCGTTTGCCAAAGCAATTACTTGGTGTCCTAAACAGATACCAAATAACGGTAAATTTCTTTTGATAATTTCTTTTGCCGTATTTTGAGCAGCGACTAAAGGCTCAGGATCTCCAGGGCCGTTTGAAATAAAATATCCATCAGGATTAAAATCACTCATTTGCTCGAACGTAGCATTGTAAGGATACACTTTAATATAAGCGTCTCTTTTAACTAGGTTTCTTAAAATGTTCTTTTTAATTCCGATATCTAAAGCCGATATTTTAAGTGATGCGTTTTGATCTCCAATAAAATAAGGTTCTTTAGTTGATACTTTTGAGGCAAGTTCTAAACCTTCCATATTAGGAGTTGCTGCTAACTGCTCTTTTAAAGCTTCAATATTCTCTACATCAGTAGAAATAATAGCGTTCATAGCCCCATTATCTCTTATGTAAGCTACCAATGCTCTGGTATCTACATCAGAAATAGCTACTACATTATGCTCTTTAAACCAGTCAAACAAATTTCCATCAGAATCTACACGAGAATGTGTAAAACTAAAATTACGGCAAATTAATCCTGAAATTTTAATTCCTTCCGACTCTACCTCTTCTTTCTTAACGCCATAATTACCAATATGTGCATTAGTGGTAACCATTAATTGTCCAAAATAAGAAGGGTCAGTAAAAATTTCTTGATAACCAGTCATACCTGTATTAAAACAAATTTCTCCTGTTGAAGTGCCTTCTATTCCAATAGACTTTCCATAGAAAATAGTTCCGTCTGCTAACAAAACTAGTGCTTTTTTACGTTGTTGATATTTCATTTAGTGTGTGTTGTGTAATTTTGTTTGCAAAAATAAATAAAAAAAAAGGGATAAACATTAAATGTTTATCCCTTTGATATAAATTATAAAAATTTTCATTTTTATTCTTCTTCTTGTGAAGTTTCAGCAGCTGCATCAGCAGTTTTAGATCCACCACGACGGCTACGACGTGTGTTTTTCTTAGCTTTGTTTCCTTTAGGATTGTATAATTCGTTGTAATCAACTAATTCTACCATTGCCATAGGAGCATTATCTCCTTGACGGTTTCCTAACTTGATGATACGTACATATCCTCCTGGTCTATCTCCAATCTTTACAGAAACTTCTTTAAATAATTCGGTTACAGCTTCTTTGCTACGTAAATAGCTAAATACTGTACGACGATTATGAGTTGTATCTGTTTTAGATTTTGTAATAATAGGTTCGATAAACGTACGAAAAGCTTTCGCTTTAGCTACTGTTGTGTTAATACGTTTGTGCTCTATTAAAGAACATCCCATATTAGCTAACATTGCCTTTCTGTGTGCCGTTTGTCTTCCTAAATGATTAAATTTCTTTCCGTGTCTCATGACTTTGGTTTTTAGCTTTCATCTTGCTACAACCCTTTTTGGGGAGCAAAATATGAAAGGTTAATCTCTATCTAATTTGTATTTGCTTAAATCCATTCCAAAATTAAGGCTTTTATTAGCCACTAACTCATCTAATTCAGTTAATGATTTTTTACCAAAGTTTCTAAACTTCATTAAGTCACTTTTATTGAATGATACTAAGTCTCCTAAAGTATCTACTTCAGCCGCTTTTAAACAGTTTAAAGCACGAACAGATAAATCCATATCTACTAATTTCGTCTTTAATAACTGACGCATATGTAATGATTCCTCATCGTATGTTTCAGTTTGTGCAATTTCATCTGCCTCTAAAGTGATACGCTCATCAGAGAATAACATAAAGTGGTGGATTAAAATTTTTGCTGCCTCTGTTAAAGCATCCTTAGGGTTAATAGAACCATCAGTATCAATATCGAAAACTAATTTTTCGAAATCGGTCTTTTGCTCTACACGAAAATTTTCAACAGCATACTTTACATTCTTTATAGGAGTGTAAATAGAATCTGTAAAAATTGTTCCTAAAGGCGCACCTGGTCTTTTGTTCTCTTCTGCTGGCACAAAACCTCTACCTTTTTCGATAGTGATTTCAGCGTTAAAACTTACAGATTTATCTAAGTTAAATAATACTAAATCTGAATTTAGTACTTGAAAACCTGACATAAATTTCTGTAAATCTCCTGCAGTAAATTGCTCTTGCCCAGATACAGCTATTGATACTGTTTCTCTATCAGTATCTTCAATTTGTTTCTTAAAACGAACTTGTTTTAAATTTAAGATGATTTCAGTAACATCTTCTACAACTCCTTGAATTGTTGAAAATTCATGATCAACACCGTCAACACGTAATGATGTAATAGCAAAACCTTCTAATGAAGATAATAATACTCTTCTTAAAGCGTTACCAACTGTTAATCCAAAACCTGGTTCAAGAGGTCTGAATTCAAATCTTCCTGAAAAATCAGTAGATTCAATCATTATTACTTTATCAGGCTTTTGAAAATTTAAAATTGCCATTTTTCTTCGTTTTAATTGTTATTTAGTTGCGCGGTTTATTAGTTTGAAGAAACACAGATAAACCCTTTGGCTAAATACCAAGATGATTATTTTATTATTTAGAATATAATTCTACGATTAATTGTTCCTTGATATTTTCAGGAATCTGTAATCTCTCTGGTGCTTTAATAAAAGTACCAGACTTTAAATCAGAATTCCAGCTTAACCATTCGTAAACATTACTGTTAGCAGCTAAAGCATTTTCAATTGCTAATAATGATTTAGATTTCTCTCTTACAGCAATAACATCACCTGCTTGTACATCATAAGAAGGAATGTTAACAATTTCTCCATTCACAGTAATGTGACGGTGAGAAACTAATTGACGTGCACCTCTTCTTGAGTTAGCAATTCCTAAACGGAAAACAACATTATCTAAACGAGATTCACATAATTGTAATAAAACCTCACCAGTAATTCCTTTAGAAGCAGAAGCTTTCTTAAATAAGTTACTAAATTGACGCTCTAAAATTCCGTAAGAATATTTCGCTTTTTGCTTTTCCATTAACTGAGTAGCATATTCCGATTTCTTACCTCTTCTTCTTGCGTTTCCGTGTTGTCCTGGAGGGTAATTTCTTTTTTCAAAAGATTTATCTTCTCCAAAAATTGCTTCACCAAACTTACGAGCAATTTTAGTTTTTGGTCCTGTATATCTAGCCATTTCTTATTGTTTTAGTAGGGATTATGAATTAAGGCGTACTCCTTCGATAATCTTATTCCTACTTAGTTAAAATATATTTTATTTGCGCACAAAAGTACGCGAAACAAAAATATAAGTTGATAAAATCAACTTATACTCTTCTTCTTTTTGGTGGACG
The DNA here is from genome assembly GCF_900239345.1 of Tenacibaculum dicentrarchi. Lineage (GTDB taxonomy): Bacteria > Bacteroidota > Bacteroidia > Flavobacteriales > Flavobacteriaceae > Polaribacter > Polaribacter dicentrarchi. The sequence goes on from NZ_OESZ01000012.1 coordinate 270,769, forward strand.
ACATCCGTTATGAGGAATAGGAGTAACATCAACAATTTCAGTCACTTCGATTCCAGCATTATGGATAGATCTGATTGCAGATTCTCTACCGTTACCTGGTCCTTTAACATACACCTTTACTTTACGTAAACCTGCTTCTTTTGCAACGTTTGCACAGTCTTCTGCGGCTAATTGAGCTGCATACGGAGTGTTCTTTTTAGAACCTCTGAAACCCATTTTACCTGCAGATGACCAAGAAATAACGTCACCTTTTTTGTTTGTTAAAGAAATAATAATATTGTTAAAAGATGCAGTTACGTGAGCTTCACCAACTGATTCTATTACAACTTTACGTTTTTTTGCTACTTTAGACTTTGCCATGGTTATTATAGTTTTAGTAATTTAGTTTTCTAACTTTATGGTTTTACAACCATTATTAGATCTTTATTACTTATCTAACTTATTTTTTCTTGTTAGCTACAGTTTTTCTCTTACCTTTTCTAGTACGAGAATTATTCTTTGTTCTTTGACCTCTTAAAGGTAAGCCAAGTCTATGACGTATACCTCTTTGACATCCGATATCCATTAAACGCTTAATGCTTAATTGAACCTCAGAACGTAACTCACCTTCAATAGTAAAACTACCTACTTGTTCACGAATTGCTGCAATTTGATCATCGCTCCAATCTTGAACTTTGATACTTTCGTCTATTTTTGTCTCTGCTAAAACTTCTTTAGCTCTACTGTTTCCTATACCAAATATGTAAGTTAAAGCGATAACACCTCTTTTATTCTTTGGAATATCAATACCTGCTATTCTTGCCATTACCCTTGTCTTTGTTTAAATCTAGGATTCTTTTTATTTATTACGTATAATCTGCCTTTTCTTCGTACAATCTTGCACTCGGCGCTTCTTTTCTTTAATGATGCTCTTACTTTCATCAGTGTGTGTTTTTAATATCTGTAAGTAATTCTTGCCTTTGATAAATCATATGGGCTCATTTCTAACTTTACCTTATCTCCTGGTAATAGTTTGATATAATGCATACGCATTTTCCCTGAAATGTGAGCCGTAACAATATGTCCGTTTTCTAATTCTACACGAAACATTGCATTTGATAATGCTTCAGTGATTGTTCCATCTTGTTGAATTGCTGGTTGTTTAGCCATATTATTTTAATGATTTTCTGTTACTGTTACCTGTTTTCATTAATCCATCATAACGACTGTTTAATAAATACGAGTTAATTTGCTGTATGGTATCTATTGCAACTCCAACCATAATGATTAAAGAAGTACCTCCAAAAAACATTGCCCAGTTTTGAGTTACCCCAAACTTTACAATAATTGCTGGTAAAATAGATAAAGCTGCTAAAAATAAAGACCCTGGAAATGTTATCTTCGATAACACAGCATCTAAATAATTTGCTGTTTCCTCTCCTGGTTTATACCCTGGGACAAAACCATTACTTCTTTTTAAGTCTTCAGCCATTTTATTTGTAGGGATTGTAATCGCCGTATAAAAATAACTAAATACAATAATTAATACCGCAAAAATAACGTTATACCATAATCCGAAGTTGTCAGTTAAACTATTTAATGCTGGAAATTTCTGTCCTAAAGCTACTGGTAAAAACATAATAGCTTGTGCAAAAATAATTGGCATTACACCTGATGCATTCAATTTTAAAGGAATATACTGGCGAGCACCGTCAACATCTTTAATATCAGTAACTGCTGTCCGACGTGCGTATTGAACGGCAACTTTACGTACTGCTGTAACTAATAATACGGTTAACAAAATCACTACAAACCAAACTATTAATTCTATTAGAATCATCATCATACCTCCTGCCCCAGCTGTTAATTTAGATGCTAGCTCTTGAATAAAAGCTGCTGGAAAATTCGCTAAAATACCTACTGTAATTAATAATGAAATACCATTACCAACTCCTTTGTCTGTAATACGTTCTCCTAACCACATTGCAAAAACTGTTCCTGCAGTTAAAAGAATAATTGATGATACCCAAAAGGTAACCCCTGGTACTAAAAAAGCTTCAGGTCCTAATCCCATTTGGTTTTGAATAATCCCAATATAGGTTGGTGCTTGAAACAATGTAATAGCAATTGTTAACCATCTTGTAATTTGCGTAATCTTCTTACGTCCACTTTCTCCATCTTTTTGTAGTTTTTGTAAATATGGTACCGCAATACCCATTAACTGAACTACAATCGAAGCAGAAATATAAGGCATTATACCAAGAGCCATTACTGACGCTCTAGCAAATGCCCCACCTGTAAATGCGTTTAATAAACCCAAAAGTCCACCTGAAGTACTGTCTTGCAAAGCTGTTAATTGTGTCGGGTCAATTCCAGGTAATGGAACCGTCGACATAAAACGGTAAACAGCAATTAAACCAAAGGTTAAAAGTAATTTCTCTTTTAACTCTTCTATCTTCCAAATGTCTTTTAATGTATTTACAAAATTCATCATTTACAGTTGTTTTATAATGTAACTACCTCACCTCCTGCAGCTTCAATAGCCGCTTTTGCTGTTGCAGTAAATTTGTGTACGGTTACGTTTAATTTAGCTTTTAACTCACCATTTCCTAGTATTTTTACTAAGTCATTTTTACGAGCTAAACGATTTTCTACTAAAATCTCTAAAGTTACTGTATCTGAAATCTTTCCGCTTTCTACTAATTCTTGTAATTTCTCTAAATTAACACCAACATACTCTTTACGATTAATGTTTGTGAAACCAAATTTAGGCACACGTCTTTGAAGTGGCATCTGACCTCCTTCAAATCCTATTTTACGAGAATAACCAGAACGAGATTTCTGACCATTATGACCTCTTGTTGCAGTTCCTCCTTTACCAGAACCCTCTCCACGTGCTATACGTTTACGGCTCTTTGTAGATCCTACTGCAGGTTTTAAGTTATGTAAACTCATCTTATTATTGTCTTATTTAATTTCCTCTACAGAAACTAAGTGTGAAACTGTTTTTACCATTCCCAAAATTTGAGCTGTTGCATTGTGCTCTACAGTTTGGTTCAATTTGCGTAAACCTAATGCCTCTAACGTTGCTTTTTGACTTTTAAGGCGACCAATTTTACTTCTTACTTGTGTAACTTTAATTTTACTCATCGTCTTAAATTTTAACCGTTAAAAACTTTCTCTAAAGAAATACCTCTTTGCTTAGCAATAGTTGCAGCATTACGTAATTGTAATAAAGCGTCAAAAGTTGCTTTCACTACGTTATGAGGATTTGAAGATCCTTGAGATTTTGATAATACGTCTTTAACACCAACTGATTCCAATACTGAACGTACTGCACCACCGGCGATAACTCCTGTACCATGAGAGGCAGGCTTGATAAATACTTTCGCACCACCAAATTTACCTTTCTGTTCATGAGGTAAGGTTCCGTCTAAAAGAGGAATACGTACTAAACTCTTCTTAGCATCTTCAATCGCTTTAGCAATTGCAGAAGCAACATCTTTAGACTTTCCTAATCCATGACCAACAACACCATTACCGTCTCCAACTATTACGATTGCAGAGAAACCAAATGCTCTACCCCCTTTAGTTACTTTGGTAACACGCTGTACACCTACTAATTTATCTACAAGCTCTAATCCGCTTGGTTTTACTCTTTCTACGTTTTTATATCCTAACATAATATAATTTCTTAAAATTTTAAACCAGCTTCTCTAGCAGCTTCAGCTAATACTTTAATTCTACCGTGGTATAAAAACCCATTTCTATCAAAAGAAATAGTTTCAAAACCTTTTGCAGCAGCTCTTTCAGCAATTGCTTTACCTACTGCGGCAGCAGCTTCTGATTTAGAACCAGCTGTAATTTCTTTATCTCTTGATGATGCAGCAGCTAATGTTACACCAGCAACGTCATCAATTAATTGAGCATAAATTTCTTTGTTACTTCTAAAAACTGACAACCTAGGTTTAACAGCTGTTCCAGTAATAACTTTTCTAATTCTATACTTAATTCGTTGTCTTCTTTCAAGCTTTGATAATGCCATAATAATTTCTCTTATTTATTATGCAGATTTACCTGCTTTTCTTCTTAATACCTCTCCTACAAATTTAATCCCTTTTCCTTTATATGGCTCTGGAGCACGGAAAGAACGGATTTTAGCAGCTACCTGTCCTACTAATTGTTTATCAAACGAAGATAATTTAACTATTGGATTTTTACCTTTATCAGATACTGTTTCAACTTTTACTTCTGGAGCAATATTTAAAACAATATTATGAGAAAAACCTAAAGCTAAATCTAATTTTTGACCTTGACTAGATGCTCTATAACCTACACCTACTAATTCTAAATCCTTAGTATAACCTTTAGAAACACCTTCAATCATGTTACTGATTAATGAACGATATAAACCGTGTGCTGCTCTATGATCTTTACTATCTGATGCTCTTTTAACTGTTAAAACACCATCTTCAATTCCTGCAGTAATTTCAGACTTTAACTCTTGAGTTAATGTCCCTAACTTACCTTTTACTGTAACCACATTTCCGTTTACTGAAACTTCAACACCCTGTGGTAATGCGATTGGATTCTTTCCTATTCTACTCATTCTACAAAGTGATTAATAAACGTAACATAATACCTCACCACCAACATTTTCTTGTTTTGCTTTTTTATTCGTCATTACACCTTTAGATGTAGAAACGATAGCAATACCTAATCCGTTCAATACTCTTGGCATCTCTTTAGAGCCAACATACTTACGTAAACCTGGTGTTGAAATTCTTTGAATTTTTCTGATTACTGACTCTTTCGTGTCACGATCATACTTTAAAGCTATCTTGATAGTTCCTTGAACTTTATCATCATTAAATTGATAACTTAAAACATAACCTTGATCGAACAAAATCTTCGTCATTTCCTTCTTCAATTTAGAAGCAGGAATTTCTACTACTCGATGATTTGCTGCAATAGCATTTCTTACTCGAGTAAGAAAATCCGCGATTGGATCTGTATACATAATTAATTAAATTTCGGTTTTGGTATTTAGTAATTTCTATTGACCCTACGGATACACCGTAACTACTAAACCTGAAACCAGTTAATATTTATTTTTTTGCTTTTATGCCCACTAATTAAACTTAATACAACGCCGTCAAAAACAAGTGTTTTCTATTTTCTTAACATTAATGCATAAATAGTCCATAAAAACAGATTGCAAATATACGTAAACATTTTGAAAATCAAAAGGTTTTGGCATTTATCATTTTTTTAAACTTTTTAACAGATTTAAAAAAGTTTATCATAACAACAAAAAAACAATTAAAAGATAAAAAGAGCTTAAATTCACTAGACTAATGCCATACTATTTTTTCCAAGGTTTTTTTTCGTTGGATTTTTTTCGTGTCTGTTTCTATAAAATTATCAATAAAATAAATTTCTTTAGGAACTTCGAATTTTGATAATGTTTTTAAAGTTTTAATGGTTTTTTTTAAAGTTTTTTCATCTTCGGTTTCTTCTTCGGATAAAACTTTATCTTCAATAATTAAGATTAATTTCTCGCCTAAAAAATCATCATTTACACCTGTAACAAAAAAACGTGTATTTATTATTTTTGATAATTTCTCTTCTATTTTTTCGGGATGTAATTTAATTCCTCCCGAATTTATTACGTTATCAAAACGACCTAACCATTCAAATTCTTTGTTAGAAACTAACTGAATAACATCATTCGTTATTATTTTTTCTTCGGATACTTTTGGAGCTTCAATAACTAAACAATTTCTAGTATCAGTAGTTATTTTTACGTTTGATAAAATAGTATAATTAGCATCTGAAATAAGTTGATGACTCTTAAAATTATTGAGTTTTTTAACTGCAATATGAGTAATTGTTTCTGTCATTCCATAAGTAGCAAATATATTTGTCGGTGTATTTTGAATAGTAATTATTAAATCATTTGAAACTACGCCTCCACCAACAATTAATTTAGCTATTTTATGTAATTCAGACAATGAATTTCGTAATTGTAACGGAACCATTGCCGAAAAATCATAGGTTTTATTTACTTCATTTAAAGGATTCATTACAGGACTTACAATATCCAATTCCCAACCTAAAGTTAAAGCACGAACTAACATCATTTTACCAGCAATATAATCAACTGATAAACATAATAAAGCTGTTGTATTTTCTTTTAAATCAAAAAAATTACCTGTTGCTAAAGCCGAATTTTTCATAAATTCTTTTTGCAACTTAATCGGTTTTGGTTTTCCTGTTGAACCTGATGTTTGTACAATTACAAAATCCTTTTCATTAAACCAATCGGTTAAAAAAGTATGTATCGATTTTGATATTTTATCAGAAAAAACAAGTAATTCTTCTTCGGATAAAAAAGAAGTATCATTGAGTTTAAAACTTTTATGAAAACGTTTATTATCCAATATTTTGAGGTTTTTGAATACTTCCTGTTATTTTTTCTTTCCAATTTTTCCAGCCGTATTTTTTAGAAAACAACAATAAAATTAACGGATATAATACAAAAACAGGTAAAAACATTTCGATACCTACTGAAGGTTCTGAAGTATCAATAAATAAAGCATCTGTTTGAAAAACCGTCCAATTTGTGGTTACTAAAAAAGCGGCAACAATATTATTTACAGCGTGTAAACCTAAAGATAATTCTGTTCCTTTATCCATTAAAGTTGTAATTCCGAAGAAAAAACCAGTTCCAATATAAAATACCATCGAAATATAACCTAATTTTTCAACCTCAGGATTTGCACCATGTAACAACCCGAAAGCTACCGAAGTTATAATTAAAGGCATCCATCTATTTTTAAATAAAACGCCTAAACTTTGCATAAAATAACCTCTAAATAACAGTTCTTCAAAACTCGTTTGTAAAGGTAAAAACAAAAAAGAAACGGCTACTAAAGTAAAAAAAGGTACGGGTTTAAAATTCCAAATATAATTTTCTGGAGATAAAAAAACACCTAATAAAGTTACACTTACGGCAACAATTCCCCAAGTAATAAAACCGAACCAAAACCTACTCCAATCAATATTTTCACGGCTTGTTATTAGTGTTTTTATGGCTCTTTTATGAATGAATTTTATTGATAAAAACAAAAAAAACAATCCGATAGCAAACATTAATATCATCAGAAATAAAAACAAATTTTTGTCAATTCCTAAGGTCATAAAGCTTTGATTAGCAGCACTCGAAAACTCTCCAGAATCTTTGGAATGTAAAATCGCTACTAATGCCAAAGGAAGTATTCCTATAAATTGCCATCCAAAAAGAATTAATGAAATACTTGCTAAATAATAAAACCAATCATTTTTTCCTTTGTAGGCTTGTTGTATAAAATTCATTCGTTAAAAATTTATTGTTTTTTTGAATAAAATAAAGGGAATTAAAAAGATTTTAATCTAAAAAAAATTCCCACGCTTTTTTACTGTTATAATGTAAACTTCCGTTTGATACTTCTAACGGACTTTCAAAATTATTGGTAAATAAACTTCCTGTTCCTAAACCTTGAGGCAACGGATTTTTTAAAGTTTGCGTCCATTGTGCAATAGCATTTAAACCAATATTACTTTCTAATGCAGAAGTTATCCAATTATCGGCATGGTGTTTTTTTGCTATTGAAATCCACTCTTCACTTCCTTTGATTCCGCCAACTAAACTTGGTTTTAAAATAATGTATTGCGGTTTAATTGTTTCAATACATTTTTCTTTTTCTTCGGATGTAAAAACGCCTATTAACTCTTCATCTAAAGCAATTGGCAAAGGTGTTTTTTTGCACAAACTAGCCATTTCTTGCCACTGACCTTGTTTTATAGGCTGTTCGATAGAATGAATTTCTAACTCTGATAATCGTTGTAATTTTTGTAAAGCGTCTTTTGGTGTAAAACCTCCATTTGCATCAACACGTAAAGTAATTTCTTTTGATGAAAATTCGTTTCTGATAGATTTTAACAAATCAATTTCTGTTTCAAAATCGATAGCTCCAATTTTCATTTTTATAGTAGAAAAACCTTGTTGCAACTTGTCTTTAATTTGCTGTTGCATAAAGGCTTTATCTCCCATCCAAATTAATCCGTTTATGGCAATAGCTTCTTTTCCTTTGGTAAAATTAGAAGGAAATAATTCAAATTTATTTTCAAATTTTAATGATAAAAAAGCTTGTTCTAATCCGAATTGAATAGACGGGAAGCGAATCGCTTCGGCTAATAAAACCTCTAAACCTAAATTAATATTTTCACAAAACCATTTTAGTTTTTCTTCATAATCTGGCGTATCATCAATACTTAATCCTCTGAATAAACCGCACTCTCCTATTCCTATTTTATCTTCTTGTTTTAAGGTGATAAACCAAGTTTCTTTGGTTCTTAAAATTCCTCGAGATGTTCCGCTTGCTTGTTTAAAGTTAAGCAAATATTTATGATAGGTTGCTTTTATCATTATGCACTATTTTTAAGTGATTATTGGTTTTGCGTTAGGGATTGCAATGGAAATCCTTTTGTGAGGCACGAACAAAAGATTGTAATGTAAAGCCCGCTCGAACGCCCAAAAAATTATTGTTCTGACAACTCTTTTAACTGTGTTAAGCAATTCATATTTACAGCTTTAAATGTTCCTTTAAAATAAGGATACAAACAGGCTGTTAGGTATGATTTACTATTTACACTGCTATTTTGTGTAACGATGGTACTTGCGTTGTTAGATGCGAAATTGTAGCTATCAATTTTAATCATTTCGCTTGAAGTAAATTGAAATGTTATTTTTTGATTAGGTACAAAATCTGTTATTTTTTGAGCCATTTTAACCTCTTGTCCGTTGCTTTCTACAGTCATTCTATAAGTACTTCCTATAACGGCTGGTTTTTGCTCAATTACTTCGATTGACTTAATATTTGGCAACCATTTTTTTATTAATTCAGGATTTGTAAAGTTCTCAAAAACCTTATTCACAGGTTTATCTATTGTTATTTTAGTACTATATTCTACTTCTTCTACAACAATTCCTGTTATTAAAAAAACAAGTACAAAGGCAGTTACAATTCCTAAAGTTATTTTTACAGCTTTCATTTTTTTATAATGTAATAGTTTGTCCTATTTCTAAAACAGTTAATTGTTTATTGGCTTTTGTAAATTTATTTTTTGCTTCATTTACATCAATTTCTATTGGTGCAAATGTGTTAAAATGACAACCGATTACATTGTCACATTCAACCAAATTACTAGCAATAATTGCATCATCAATTCCCATTGTAAACGTATCGCCTATTGGAAAAATAGCTACTGTTAATTTTGTAGTCATCGGAATTAATTTCATATCCATAGTTACAGCAGTATCTCCAGCAATGTATAATGTTTTTTCTTCGGATGAAATTACAAATCCTCCTGGTTGCCCTCCGTAAGTTCCATCAGCAAATGATGAAGTATGAATTGCGTTTACATATTTGGCTGAAAAAGCATCAGTTTTAAAAGTTCCACCATAATTTACAGCCGCTGTTTTAAAACTTTTAGCTCCGTAATATTGTGCTATTTCAAAATTAGAAATAATTGTTGCACCTGTTTGTGTTGCCAAAAGTTCAACATCTAAAACATGGTCTTGATGTGCGTGTGTTACTAATATATAATCGGCTTTGATATCAGTTATTTTGATATTTGATGCTAATGGATTTCCTGTAATAAAAGGGTCAACTAATAAATGTGTTCCGTTAATTTCGATACCGAAACAAGAATGGCCGTAAAATGTAATGTTCATTATGTATTATTTATAATGTTATTTTTAGTTTTATAAAATATTTCCTAATCCAAATAATATAGCAAAGAAAAAAGTACTTAGTGCTACTTTTTTTAATTCACCATCTAATAACGGTTCTTCTTTGTTTTTATAAACAAAAAATAGATGCTTTATAATTGGTAAATAAGCTAATATAAATAAGAATTGTAATGGTGATTTAAAGTTAATTACTACATATAAATTAGCAAATAAAAATGATGCGATGATTAAATAATAATGATAATATTTAGATAAAGAAGCTCCTAATTTAACAACCAACGTATTTTTACCAACTTTTGCATCGTTTACTCTATCTCTCATATTATTTAAGTTCAAAACAGCTGTACTTAATAATCCGACAGTAATTGCAGGTAAAAAAATAGTGATATTTAATTGTTTTGTATATAAAAAGTATGTTCCTACAACAGCTAATAATCCGAAGAAAAGAAATACAAAAACATCACCAAAACCGCTGTAACCATAAGCCGATTTCCCTACGGTATATTTTATAGCTGCAACAATTGAGGAAACTCCTAATCCGAAGAAAATTACTGAAAACAAAAAATTATCCTTTCCGAAAGATACATAAATAAGCAATAATGCTATTATTAAAGTGATAACTCCTGTAATAATCATTGCCATTTTCATCCGTTTTGGCGTTATTGCTCCTGATGAAACCATACGTGCTTCTCCTTCTCTATTATCATCAGTTCCTTTGATACCGTCTCCGTAATCATTCGCAAAATTTGATAACACTTGAAAACCGATAGTTGTTAAGATTGCAAGTATAAATATTAAATAGTTTTTTTCGGAATTTGGAAAGTTATCGTTGGTATAAGTAGAAAAATTGGCTAAAAAACTTCCAACAATAATTCCAGAAACCGATAACGGTAAAGTTCTTAAACGTGCGGCTTTTATATAATTTTTAATCATGTATTGTTTTTTAAAAAATCTCGACTCCGCTCGAATTGACAATATTTGTCTGAACGAGCGGAGTCGGAATAATCTTATAAAATATTTTTTTATAAATTATTTGCTTGAGCTATTAACTCAGCAATATCTTGTACTATAACCTGATCTTCTTTCAGTTTAAATTTTACACCATCCGTCATCATAGTATTACAATATGGGCAACCTGTTGCTATAATTTGTGGATTTGTTTCTAATGCGTCTTCAGTTCGTAAAACATTAATTTCTTTATCACCTCTTTCAGCATCTTTAAACATTTGCGCTCCTCCTGCTCCACAACATAAAGCGGTAGATTTATGACGTTTCATTTCCGTCATTTTTACCCCTAAACTACGAATTAATTCTCGCGGAGTTTCATAAACATCATTTGCACGACCTAAATAACAAGGGTCGTGATAAGTAACACGTTTTCCTTTTAAATTTGTATCATCTATTGATAAACGACCTTCGCTTATTAAGTTATTTATAAATTGTGTGTGATGATATACTTCGTAATTCCCTCCTAATTCTGGATATTCATTTTTTAAAGTATTAAATGAATGCGGGTCACAGGTTACTATTTTTTTTATTTCGTATCCATTTAAAACTTCAATATTCATCATTGCTTGCATTTGAAACAAAAATTCGTTTCCTGCTCGTTTTGCTGCATCACCTGTTGAACTTTCTTCAGTACCTAACACTGCAAAATCTACCTTTGCTAGGTTTAATATTTTTACAAACGCTTTGGTTATTTTTTTAGCTCTATCATCATAACTTCCTGCTGCTCCTACCCAAAACAACACTTCTGGTTGTTTGCCCTGAGCCATCATTTCTGCCATTGTTGGTACGTTCATAGTTGTATATTTTTAAGCGTTTACTTTTAAATTAAAAAATATTGGAATTTTTAGATTGATTTTTAATACTTAATATTAATCTTCATCTTTCCAGTTTAATCTGTCTTGTTGACTATATTGCCAAGGTGCTCCGTTATTTTCAATATTACTCATCATCATATTTAACTCTTGCGGAGCTGCAGATTCTTCCATTACTAAATAACGACGCATTTCTAAAATAATAGATAATGGGTCAATATCAATAGGACATTCTTGCACACAAGCATTACAACTTGTACACGCCCATAATTCTTCTGGAGAAATATAATCGTTTAATAACTGCTTTCCATCATCTTTAAAAACGCCATTATTAGCATCAATATTTTTCCCGACCTCTTCTAAACGGTCACGAGTATCCATCATAATTTTTCTAGGAGATAATTCTTTTCCTGTTAAATTAGCTGGACATGATGATGTACAACGTCCACACTCAGTACATGTGTAAGCATTCATTAATTGCACCCAGTTTAAATCGGTAACATCAGATGCACCAAATTTTTCTGGTTCTTCTTCTTCCGTACCTTCTTCTGGCATTGCATACGGGTCAGCATCAGGATCCATCATCATTTTTACTTCTTTAGTAACCGATGCAACATTTGTAAATTGTCCTTTAGGTTTTAAATTTGCAAAAAATGTATTTGGGAATGCTAATAATATGTGTAGATGTTTCGAATAATATAAGTAATTTAAGAAAATTAAAATACCTATAATATGTATCCACCAAGCTGATTTTTCAATAGTATGTAATTCTTCTGATGAAAACCCATCAAATAAAGGTGCTATAAATTGAGAAATAATATTACCTGCTCCTGCTTCTTGAAAAGGAACATCCGTAGCATTCATTATTAAAAATAACGACATTAACACCATTTCAAAATATAAAATAATATTACCATCATTTTTAGGCCAACCTGTCATTTCTTTACTCCAAAAGCGTTTTACTCTTTCTATATTTCTACGTAACCAAAATATCGTTACAGCAACAAAAACTAACACTGCTAAAATTTCAAAATTACCGATTAAAAATCCGTAAATGGCATTTCCTAAAATAGGCTGAAAAACACGATGTGTTCCTAATAATCCATCAATTACAATTTCTAACATTTCAATATTAATCAAAATAAATCCTACATAAACTACAATATGTAAAATTCCTGAAAGCGGACGACGCACCATTCGATATTGTCCTAAGGCTATTTTCGCCATATTTTTCCAACGCTCAGGTTTTCTATCTGTTCTATCAACGTCTTTTCCTAGTTTAATATTTCTTATCAACTTGCGAACATTCATTACAAAGTATCCAATACCTGTAATTAAAATGGCTGCAAAAATAATGTTTGATAAATATTTCTCCATCGTTCTATATTTATTAAGTTTGTAAAGGGTTAGTGTTTAAAGGCTTATTTAGAGCTTATATTTTTGGTGTTAGCTTCTTTATTATAAGGTATTGCTTTTTTACCAAATAATGATATATGTACAAATCTTTTAGGATTTAACTTCACTTCTCGTAATAATTCTTCCATTTCTTTAGAAGCATTAGTTAAATTAGTGTACATTTTATCGTCGGTCATTAGCTTTCCTAAGGTTCCTTTACCATCTTTCATATTTGCTAATAAGCCATTTACATTACCTAGCGTTGTTTCTAGTTTTTTAACAGTTGTACCTAAATTAGACTTAGCTAAATCATCTGATAATTTAGAAAAGTTATCTGTAATTTTTTTAGTATTTGTAAGCGTTACTTTTAAGTTTTCTTTACTATTACTCAATAAATTATTTACTGATGTCAATGTTTTTCGAACATCAGTAATTGTGCCTTCTAAACCAAGAATACTTTTATTTAAACTTTTACGTGATTTTTGATCTAATACGGTATTCATTCCTAGTAACAACGAATCAGCACCAATAAGTACACTTTGTAAATTTGACTGAATAGGATTTAATTTTTCGCCTACAGATGAAAAAAGATCCGATTCTACTTCTCCTTTTAAATAATCCCCAGAAACAGCAAGTCCGCCATCATATTTTGGTACTATTGCTAAATTTTGCCCCCCCATTAAACTTGCCGAGTAAATTCGAGCAATACTATTTTTAGAAAATTCAAAATCGCTGTCTAAAGATATCTCTACTAATAAAACACCTTGTTTTTCAGGAGTTGTATTAAATGAAATATCATCAATTTTACCAACCTTTAGTCCGTTTATAGTTACTAAACTTGCTTTATTAAGTCCATTAATATTCTTATACTCCACAAAAAATTGTCTACGACTACCGCTAAATAAATTTTCTCCTTTTAAAAAATTATAGCCCCAAATAAATAATACTATAATAACGACAGTAACAATACCTGTTTTAAGTTCTTTTGACATATATAAAAATTATAGCACGAAAATACTAATAATTTTCGTGAGTAGAAATTTTGATTTTTGCTAAATCAACGGTTTTTTAGCGCTTGTTTAACCGATATTCTTTTACCACCCTTAAAAGCAACGATCCAAGCATCTTTATAACCTACCTTTCTTACCTTAATTAAACTCTTTTTTACTTTTGATAAACTAGCAGAACTTCCATAATAATATTTATAATAACCGCTAATATATTTTGATTCTATATTTCTTAAGCCTCTAAAATTAAAATTCTGCTTATTTAATCGTTTTTTAGATGCTGCTATTTGTACTTTAAAGAGTATCTTTTTTTTACGAACTGCTTGTTTTTTTATTTTAACAGCTTTCTTTTTTCTAATAACAACGGTTTTTTTAGGCTTAGAAACCTCTACTACATCTTGATTAATGCTGTTTAATTTTAACCTTTTTACATATTTTTTAATAGCAGTAGCTATTGATTTTGCCATTTTCAACTGCCCATACTTTGAATTTAAAAACCGTCCTTCTGTTTTGTTTGATAAAAAACCTAACTCAATTAAAACACTAGGCATAGCGGTTTCACGCAGTACTAAAAAATTAGCCTGCTTTACTTTTCGGTCATATCTTTTAATACTTTTAAAATTGGTTTGTACAAAACTTGCCAACGCCAAACTTGCATCTAAATTTTCTTCCTGTAAAACAGATAATCCAATTAAAGACTCCGGAGAATTAGGGTCATAATCATAATTTTTTTTATAATCATCTTCTAATAAAATTACGGAATTTTCTTTTTTCACAATTTCAAAATTCTCATCATTCCCTTTTAAACCAAGAACATACGTTTCTGAACCATGTGGTTTTACTGATTTATTAGAGTTACAATGTATCGATACAAATAAATCAGCATTTTTCTTATTAGCAATACTAGCTCGTTTATGAAGCTCTATAAAAACATCTTTTGTTCGGGTATAACGAACATTAATACTTTGGTCTTTTTTTAAAATAGCCCCTATTTTTAGAACTAATTTTAAAGCTATTTTTTTTTCAATATACGCACCTCTAGAAGCTCCCGCATCCTTTCCTCCATGACCAGCATCCAAAACAATGGTATATTTTTTTTGGGCATAGATTGTTTTTGAAAATCCGAAGAAACAAAAAATAAAGATTAAAAATAAAAAATTATTTTTCAAGTGATTATATTTACGTAATTTTAAGAATTGCATCAATAAAATTTAACTATTTTTGGTTTTTGGTTTTTGGCATACAAATAGTCCGCCAAAGCTTTTAAATATAACACAAAAATAGCATTTATAACATTGCGAACAAATCTAACTTACATACTTTTAGTTTTCTGCCTTTTTTGTTATCAAATTAGCGCATCTCAAGATTTTGGTAACTCAAATATCACCACTAAGAAAACGAAAAAAAAGACAATAATAAATCAATCAAAAGATAGCCTAATTGATTTTAAAAAAGAGCAACTTTTAAACTTTAAAAAAGACAGCATTGCAAACGACTCTATTAAACCAAAAGAGGTTATTGATGGAATTATTACTCACAATGCAGAAGATTACACTATTCAAAATGCAAAAAACAAAACAGTAACCTTATATAATAAAGCGCAAGTAACCTATACTGATATTGATTTAAAAGCAGGAATTATTGTTTTAGATTATAAAAATAATACCGTATATGCTAAAGGAATAAAAGATAGTTTAGGTTATCATCAAAAACCAGTTTTTAAACAAGGTGCACAAGAATCGGAACAAGATTCGATTTTATTTAATTTCAAAACAAAAAAAGCCCTTATTTACGGTGTAAAAACGGTTCAAGATGGAATTATAACCTATGCCGAAAAAACAAAACGAGTAAACGATTCTACCATTTACATGCGTAAAATGCGTTTTACAACCTCTAAAAAGAAACGCCCCGATTATTATATACAAACCAGTAAAGCAAAACTTGTTCCTGGTAAAAAAATAATTATAGGCGCTAGTCATTTAGTATTGGCAGACGTACCAACCCCCTTAGTTTTGCCATTTGCCTATTTTCCTTTAACTGATAAAAGAACCTCTGGTTTTATCATCCCTTCTTGGGGAGAAAACAACAGTCAAGGTTTTTTTATGCAAAATGGTGGGTATTACTTTGCCTTAAGCGATTATTTTGATTTAACTGTTTTAGGTGATTTATATACCAATGGAAGTTGGGGCTTACGAGCAGAATCTAGTTATTATGTGCGCTATAAATTTAGCGGGAATTTTAATTTTCAATTTCAAAACAATATTCAAGGAATCAGAGGTTTATCGAACTACAATAAAAGTAATAGTTTTAATATTCGTTGGAGTCATAATCAAGATTCAAAAGCAAGCCCAAACTCTAAATTTTCAGCAGCGGTTAATTTAGGAAGCAGTCGTTTTTTCTTAGAATCACAAAATCAAGCCAATAATGCTCGGGCAATAGACAACAGTTTAAACTCTTCTATATCTTACTATAAAAAGTTTGTTGGTACTCCTTTTAATATGAGTTTAACCTTGCAGCATGGTCAAAATACGAATACCGAAAAAATAACCATGACACTGCCTTCTTTACAGGTAAATTCAGAACCACTTTATCCGTTTACAGGGAAAGATGGTGCTAAAAATAATCCCATTCAAAAAATGGGGTTTAATTATAATATGCAAGGGCGTTATGAAATAAATACTACTGATGATGAGTTTTTTACTCCTAAAATGTTTAAAACAGCCAAGTCAGGAGTTCAACATAGTTTAAGTACTAGCACCAGTTTAAAAGCATTTAAATACTTTACTTTATCGCCTAATGCAAGCTATAAAGATGTTTGGTATTTTGATAAAATTCATAAACGATACGACCCTAAAAAGATTAATGCTAGTAAAAATTTAGGCGCAGTTGTAAACGATACTATTAGTGGTTTTAATCGATATCATAATTATAATTTTGGCGCATCATTATCAACCAATATTTACGGTACTTTTAACTTTAAAAAAGGGCGTTTAAAAGCCATTCGTCATACCATTAGACCATCTATTTCCTACGGATACACGCCTAATTTGGCTAAGAATTACGACCTACAAGTACAGCAAAGCTCAGACCCTACTGACCTACTTACTTATTCGCCTTTCGAAGGAGGAATATATGGTAAACCTGCAAATGGAACCTCAAATGCAATTGGTATTTCGGTAAACAATGTTTTAGAAGCTAAAGTTGCACCAAAAGACCCTGATAGCGATGCCGATGATCAGAAAATAATGCTTTTAAATAACTTAGATTTTTCTACCAGATATGACATTACTAAAGATAGTATTCGTTGGAGTGATGTTTCTGTAAACGCAAGCACACGATTATTTAAAGACAAGTTAGCCTTAAATACCAATATGTCTTTAGATCCGTATCAAATAGATAAAAACGGGAAGCAAATAGATAAATTTAACGCGAATTTATTTAGAGTAAAACAAATAGGATTAACAGCAAACTATTCATTGTCAAGCAAAGATTTTAGCAAGAATAAAGAAACTAAAAACGACCCTAGTAAAAATAATGGAAATGGTGCGCAAGATACTCCTGACTTATTTGGGCAAACATCTCAAAATGCCAATGATTTTTCTAACACATCAAAAAATAAAAATAAAGACGTAGCAGAAACGGTATTGTACCATCATAAAATACCATGGACATTAAACTTAATTTACACCATGAACTATGGTAATGATGGGCTTAAAAGTGGTATTAATATAAACACTTTACGATTTAGCGGAAATATAGAATTATCACCCAAATGGGGCGTTGGTTTTAATTCTGGTTACGATATTAAAAACAATGGATTTTCTTATACCAATTTAAATTTTTCTAGAGATTTAGATAGTTGGCGTTTAAATTTTGGTTGGACACCCTTTGGGCAAAGAACCTCGTATAATTTCTTTATCGGTGTAAAATCAGCTGTTTTAAGCGATTTGAAATGGGATAAAAATAAACCGCCAGATAGAGCCTTATTCTAATCGAAAGTAACACACACTTCTTATATATCAAAAGATAAAAACTATGAAAAAAATTATCACTACCTCAAAAGCTCCTGCACCTATTGGTCCTTATAACCAAGCTATTTTAAGCGGAAACACCTTATATACCTCAGGGCAGATTGCTTTTAATCCTGAAAATGGTGAATTAGTAATGGACACCATCGAAATTGAAACAAAACAAGTAATGGAAAATATGAAAGAAGTTTTAGCCGCTGCTGAAATGACTTTTGAAAACGTAGTAAAAGCATCTATTTTTATTTCTGATATGAATAACTTTGCTAAAATAAACAGCGTTTACGCCCAATATTTTGATGAAGCAACTGCACCTGCAAGAGAAACTGTAGAGGTAGCAAATTTACCAAAATTTGTAAATGTAGAAATTAGCATGATTGCCATTAAATAAAAATATTCAAAACAATTAAAAATCCCCGTTAATAACGGGGATTTTTTTATAAATTTAACGTTTAATTTTTTTCTAAAGAAGCGGAGTATTCTATTAAATCTACAATTTTTGTAGCGTAACCAAACTCGTTATCATACCAAGAAATGATTTTAAAAAATTGCTCATTAAGTTCCATACTTGCCGATGCGTCAATTACCGATACTCTAGGTTCTGATACAAAATCTTGAGAAACGACAGCATCTTCGGTATATCCTATAATTCCTTTAAACTCATTTTGAGAAGCCTTTTTAAAAGTTTCCATAATTTCTTTTAATGAAGTTGTCTTTTGAGTTTTAAAAGTCAAATCGATTAAAGAAACATCTGCCGTGGGCACTCGAACTGCCATTGCCGTTAATTTTCCTTTCATTTCTGGAATTATTTTTACCAAAGCACTTCCTGCTCCTGTCGATGTTGGAATAATATTATTCATTGCCGAACGTCCTCTACGCCATTTTTTATTAAAACCATCAACAGCATTTTGTGTAGCTGTTGCCGCATGAACCGTAGTCATAATTCCTTCGGTTAAACCGTAAGCATCATTAATTACCTTTACTACAGGTGCCAAACAATTTGTAGTACAAGAAGCATTTGAAAAAACCACCTCATCGGCTTTTAAATCTTGATGGTTTACCCCCATCACATACATATTAGCATCTTTTGATGGTGCTGAAATAATTACTTTTTTAGCCCCTCCTTTTATATGTAAAGCTGCTTTTTCTTTATCAGTAAATAAACCTGTTGCTTCCAAAATATGTGTTGCCGAAACTTCATCCCATTTTAAATTCTCAGGATTTTTATCCGAAGAAATTCTTATCTCTTGTCCGTTTACAATTAAATTTCCTTCTTTTATTTCAATATCACCATCAAAACGACCGTGTACAGAATCATATTTTAATAAATAGGCTAAATACTCCACATCTAACAAATCATTGATGGCAACAACTTGTATATTTTCTCTTTTCATGGCAGTACGAAATGCTAACCTTCCTATTCTACCAAACCCGTTAATTCCTATTTTTATCATTATGTTAACTATTTAATATTCTTATTTTAAATTATGTGGTCATAATATCAGAAACTCTTAAAAGCTCCATATTTATACTATTATTTCCTTTTATTGCTTTTTCTAAAGTAGTTGTTTCTACCTTATTATTCTGAAGCCCAACCATTAAATTGGTTTTTCCGTCAAGTAATAATTCAACGGCTTTTACGCCTAATCTGCTTGCTAAAACTCGGTCAAAACAACTAGGAGCTCCACCTCTTTGCAAATGTCCTAAAACAGATACTCGAACCTCATATGCTGTCATGTTTTTTTCAACATAATCGGCTAATTCAAATACATTTTCACCTGTTTTATCTCCTTCGGATACCACTACAATACTTGATGATTTACCGCTTTTACTACTTTTCTTTAAAGAAGCTAACATACGCTCTAATCCTAAATTTTCTTCAGGAATTAAAATTTCTTCAGCTCCTGCACCAACCCCTGCATTTAAGGCGATAAACCCCGCATCTCTTCCCATCACCTCAACAAAAAATAATCGATTATGGGATGATGCGGTATCTCTAATTTTATCAATCGCTTCAACAACCGTATTTAAAGCCGTATCATAACCAATAGTGTGGGATGTTCCGTAAATATCATTATCAATAGTTCCAGGAATTCCGATAACAGGAAAATCAAATTCCTTGCCAAAAAGAACAGCTCCTGTAAATGAACCGTCGCCACCAATAACAATTAAAGCATCAACCTTATTGTCTAATAAATTTTGATGTGCTTTTTTACGCCCTTCTTTGGTTCTAAAATCATCAGAACGCGCCGTTTTTAATATAGTGCCACCTTTATTAATAATATTATTGACACTTCGGGCCGTAAAAGAAACTAAATCGTTTTCTATTAAACCTTGATACCCTCTATAAATACCCATACATTGAGTCTGATAATAAGCACATGTTCTTACTACCGACCTAATTGCTGCATTCATTCCTGGAGCATCTCCTCCAGAGGTCATGACTGCTATTTTTTTTATTTTCCTCATAAAATAAAGTGAATATCAAATTTACTCTTTTTAAGTGGTTTTTTATCAAAAGATAAAATCATTTTTTAGAGTTTAGCAGAAATTTAACGTATCATATTATTTAACTACATTTAGGCCTTTAAATAAAACTACATGACATTAACAACGCTTGATTACACAATTATTATCGGATTTTTTCTCATTTCATTACTTATTGGTGTTTGGGCATCAAAATCGGCAGGAAAAAGTAGTGCTGATTTTTTTTTATCAGGTAGAAATATGCCTTGGTGGCTTTTAGGAGTTTCAATGGTTGCGACCACTTTTGCCGCCGATACACCAGGTTTAGTAACCGAACTAGTGCGTAAAAATGGTGTTTCAGGAAACTGGGTTTGGTGGGCAATGCTGCTTACAGGGATGCTAACCGTATTTTTTTATGCAAAATTATGGCGAAAATCAGGAATTACAACCGATTTAGAATTTTATGAATTGCGCTATTCAGGTAAAATAGCAGGTTTTTTAAGAGGATTTAGAGCTATTTATTTAGGTGTAATTTTTAATATTATAACCATGGCTGGAGTTTGTTTGGCAGGGGCTAAAATCGCTAATATATTATTAGGGATTTCGCAAGGAGAAATGTTAATCTATTCGTCTATTATTGTGGTTATTTATTCGTCTTTAGGCGGATTAAAAGGTGTTTTACTTACCGATTTTGTTCAATTTATACTTGCCATGATTGGTTCGGTTTGGGCAACGGTTTATATTGTAAATATGCCTGAAATAAATGGTTTATCAAATTTATTAAGCCATCCAAATGTAAGCGGAAAATTAAATATGTTGCCTGATTTTTCAAATACCGAATCGTTAATTACTTTGTTTATAATTCCGTTTGCCGTGCAATGGTGGAGTACTTGGTATCCTGGTGCAGAACCTGGTGGTGGTGGTTATATTGCACAGCGAATGTTAGCCGCTAAAGATGAAAAAAATGCTACTTGGGCAACCTTATTTTTTAATTTTGCACATTATGCGTTGCGTCCTTGGCCTTGGATTATTGTCGGGCTGGCATCTTTAATTATTTTCCCTAGTTTAGAAAGTATGAATCAGGCGTTTCCTAATTTATCCGAAGAAATGCAAGGGCACGATGTTGGTTATGCCGCTATGATGACCTATTTACCCGCAGGTTTGTTAGGGATTGTATTAACCTCTTTAATAGCCGCTTTTATGAGTACGATTTCTACCCAATTAAATTGGGGAAGTTCGTATATCGTGAATGATTTTTACAGTCGTTTTATCAATAAAGAAGCTTCGGAAAAACAAAAAGTTGTGGTTGGGCGAATTTCTACCGTTTTATTAATGATTTGTGCTGCTTTATTTTCATTTTATTTGCAATCGGCTAAAGATGTTTTTGATTTATTATTGCAAATTGGTGCAGGAACAGGCTTATTATTTATTTTAAGATGGTTTTGGAGCCGAATTAATCCGTACAGTGAAATTGCTGCAATGGGAATATCATTTGTAATTGCATTTTTCTTTTTTATCAACAGAAAATTAGAAAACCCGTTTTTTGAAATCGCAGGCTATTGGCAATTAATTATTGGTGTCGTAATTACTACTTTCGGATGGATTTTAGTAACGCTTTTAACAAAACCTACAGATAAAAAAACAATTGATAATTTTGAGAGTTTAATTTTTGAAGGCAAAGATAAATTTAAAAATATCGGTATAAAAATTGTCGGTTTTATTACTGGAACAATTGGAGTTTATAGTTTTTTATTCGCCACAGGAAACTGGATTTATGGTAAAACATTACTAGCCTCAATATTAACTGTAACAACCTTAATTTGCGTAGGAATTTTACTGAAAATTTGGAAGCGTATTTCCTAAGTTTTTCCGCTTATTTTAGGTGTTTTTTTTATCCAAAGAAAAACAAAAAAGCCTTGAAATAATTATTTCAAGGCTTTTCTATAATCAGAAATAACTTCCTGAACCTTTTCGTGTTCAAAAACAGTAGGATACAACTCATTTATAATATCGTGCAATTCAAAATTAATCGCCAACGCATTTTTTAAATGTATTAATCCGTACGATTGCTTGTCTAAAATCATAAACAAACCACACAAACGATATTCAATTTCAGCAAAATCTTCATATAGTTTTTTAGCTTTAATCAAGATTTTTAAGGCTTCGTCAAATTCACCTAAAAATAATAAAATATCTGCTAAATCAGTATAAACTTCCATTTCATCATCGCCTAACTCAATGCAGGTATAAAATCCTTTTACAGCCTCTTCATAAAAATTCAATTTTAAATTTATATCGCTATATATTCGCCAATAAAAAGGGTTTATTTCATCTATTTCAATGGCTTTTTTAATATAATATAGCGCTTTCTGATAGTTTTTATTTTCAAAATAAATATTCGTTAATAACGCCCAACCTTTATCGAAAAAAGGATCTTTGTTAACTGCTTTTTTATAAAAATAAATTGCTTTATTACTATTTTCTAATTTTTCGTAACAATCCCCTATTCTTATATATGAAAAAGTCGTAGGCTCGTCTAACTTTAAGGTAATTTTATAGTTTTTAATAGCCTCTTCATAGCGGTTTAAATCTTCTAAAGTTTTAGCCATTTCTAAATAACCAGCTATAAAATTTTCGTCTATTAATATCGAATATTCAAATGCCGTAAGCGCCTCTCTACGCATTCCTATTTCGGCATATTTTCTACCTAATTGATGCCAAGCTACCTCACAATAAGGGTTTTTATCTATATAAGTGTTTAAATATTGTATCGCCTCAATATGTTTTTCTTCCATATCAAAACAATACACAATATTATATAAAGACGAAAAATCTTCCATATCAAAAGCTACACATTTTTCAAAATTTAAACGAGCATTTTTATAATCGTCTAAATACAAATATTCCATGCCTAACATTGACCAAATATCTGCTGGATCTTCAATAAAAGATAGCGATTCATTTAAAACTGATATTGCTTGCTTATGTTTATTTTTTTTAGATAAAATTAATGCTTTTTGAATAAAAACCTCATCGTTATAAGGTTCAACAGCTTCAATATTTTTAAGCAATTCAGTGGCTTTTTTTAATTCATTATCAAAAACTAAAAGCTCTACTTTCATTAATTTTAATTGAATTGATGACGGATGCTGTTCTAAGCCTAAGGACACCGCTTTTTTAGCCAATGAATTTTTGGCTATATCTAAATAATGTTCAATAATTGTTTCAAACTCAACGGCATCAAAAAAATAGACATCGTTGGTTTTCAGCATAGATTCAAATTTTAATATCGACATAAACTACCTGTTTGATTATAGCTAAATATACTACAATAATAATACCTAATATAAATAATTTCTTCTAAAGTATTGTCATTACAAGAAATAATTAACATTTTTTTTTGATTAAAATTATTAATTTTTCTTATTTGAAAGAACAAATTATTTAGCTATATTTGAAATGATGTAATGCTACATTAACAAATAATTAAAAGAAAAAAGATGAGTAAATTTGACGAAAAAGTAGAATTGTATAAAAAGTTTATGGACGACAGAAAACTGTCTGTAAATCTTGAATTATTAACAGCTGTAACCAAAGGATTAGGTCCTTCAATTTACAAAACAGATGCCGAAACAGTATCAGGTACTGATCCAAAAGAATTGCTAACCGTTAAAAATAACTTTTTAATCAAAAAATTAGGTTTAGCAGATACTCCTGAATTAGATAATGCTATTGACCAAGTTATGGAACAAATAGGTCGCTCAGAAAGAAAGAAATACAGAGCTGTAGTTTACTATTTGTTAACAAAAAAGTTTAACAAAGAAGCAGTGTACGGAATGTAAGGGAAATACAAAATACACATTTTTCATAAAAAAAAGTTCTGTATTGATTTTAATACAGGACTTTTTCTATTTTAGCGCTCAACAAACAAATTAAATTTATGTCTCAATTTATTAGTGTTTTTGATATGCTTAAAATTGGCGTAGGCCCCTCAAGTTCACACACTTTAGGTCCTTGGAGAGCTGCCCAACAATGGATTGAAAAATTAAAAAAAGAGCGTGTTTTTAATACTATTGATGGTATTAAAATAGACCTATACGGCTCTTTATCGTTAACAGGAACAGGTCATGCAACTGATTTAGCCGTTTTACTAGGTTTAAGTGGTACCGATCCTGAATACATTCCTGTTGATAGTATTGAAACAATTATCAATAAAATAAAAGAAACAAAACGCTTGCATTTTAATGCCGAAAAACAATTGGTTTTTTCTATTGAAAATGTTGTTTTTAATAAAAACTTCTTACCTTTTCACTCTAATGGATTAATTTTTAGAGGTTTTTGCAAAGGAAAAGAAATATCTACAGAAACCTATTATTCTATCGGGGGTGGTTTTGTTATTCAAGAAGAAATAAAAGTAACTCAAGATACCGAAATAAACGAAGTAAACTTTCCATATCCTATAAACAGAGCCACACAATTAGAAGATTATTGCCAAAAAGAAGGCAAAAATATTTCTGAAATTGTGTATCAGAATGAATTGGTTTTAAAATCTTCTGAAGAAATTGATACAGAGTTAAAACGTGTTTGGGATACCATGCTCGAATGTATGTATATTGGTTGTCATACAGGTGGTATTTTACCTGGTGGATTAAATGTAAAACGTAGAGCTTTTGATACACATGCTAAATTAATTAAAGATGCTACTTACAACAACCAACAAGAATGGATTAAAGCCATTAGAAGTACCGAAGTAAAATTTCGTGAAATATTAAAATGGGTAAGCTGTTTAGCACTATCTGTAAATGAAGTAAATGCCGCTTTAGGTAGGGTTGTTACAGCTCCGACCAATGGAAGTGCAGGTGTAATCCCTGCCGTTTTAATGTATTATTTAGTAATAGAAAATCATAAAGCTGATTTTGAACACATAAAAAAATTCTTATTAGTCGCTGGTGAAATTGGAAGTATCTTTAAAAAGAATGCAACCATATCAGCAGCCATGGGTGGTTGTCAGGCAGAAATTGGCGTATCATCAGCAATGGCAGCAGGAGCACTTACCGAACTTTTAGGAGGTACTCCTGGGCAATGCTTAGTTGCAGCAGAAATAGCAATGGAACATCATTTAGGTTTAACCTGTGACCCTATTGGAGGTTTAGTTCAAATACCTTGTATTGAACGTAATGCTATGGGAGCAATTAAAGCTATTAATGCTGCCGAATTAGCCTTAGAAACTAATCCTAAAGAATCGTTAGTTCCTTTAGATAAAGTTATCGATACTATGTGGGAAACTGCAAAAGATATGAACAGAAAGTATAAAGAAACCTCTGAAGGTGGTTTAGCAATTACTGTTGGTTTAGCAGCTTGTTAAAAAAATCATCATTATAAAAAAACTATAAAACTCTCTTTTTAAGAGGGTTTTTGTTTTTTAATAAAGTAATTTACTTTATTATATCAGAACTTAAAAGTTTTATTTATTAAATTTATTCATCTAAAAAACATAACAAATGTTTATTCAAAAAACATGAAAGAAAAAATAACCATTATAATCCTTAGTTTCTTTTTATTTCAATCCTGTAAAACTGATAATGAAAAAATAAAAGATAGTTTTCGTAAAAAATATCTAACAGAGCTTTTCTCTATATATAAGGGCTATTCTATTGGAAAACATTATATTATTTATAATTTAGACCATAATTTTACATTAGGTACTGTAGATATAGAACTCTATGACGAAAGTTTAAATGATTTTAATAAAGATGGTACACAAGATATGTGGGCAAAAATAACGGATACTAGTGACGGTGGAAATGAATTTATGGTTTCTTATGGTATTGTTCAAATAAAATCGCCAAAAAATATAGATTATATCGGGTATTTTGGCTTTGGCGATTTCTCTAATTACATCTATAATATTGACGGATTTAAAAACAAAACACCTATTATTAAAATAAGTACAAGCCATCAAAGTAACATAAATAAATTCCCTATTTATCATATAAATACGCATCTTGGATTTAAAAATGGTAAAATAATATCACTAAACTATATTGATTGTGCTATGTCTGCAATGAAAAATAAACGCATCTTTAAAGAAGAGTATAAAACCAATTATGATATAGACCCTGCTTTTAATCAACTAAAATTAGAGTTTTACAAAGAAGAAGGTTTTGAATATGCCTTTAGTATTAATGGTTGTAATGACTTTTTATTAAAAATGTATGTTTTAGGAAATCAGAACGAAGCAGTTTTAAAAGAAAAACTTTTAAATACTGCTATTTATAAAACAAGATTCAAAACAATAGCTAAACACATCAAAAATAACAAAATAACAGTTACTGATTATTTTAATAATGAAAAAGAAATTTCTTGTAATGAATGTGTATCTACTAAATTTACAGAAAATAAAAAAGGTAAAAACAGGTTAGATATTAGCTATCTAAAAAAAAAATAATCATTTTGTTCTAAAAAATAACCTATTTCACTTCTATTGATTTCCCTAAAAATTTCGGTTGCACATTAAATAGAATATCAACAAATACTTTTACTCGGGCTAAATATTCTCTTAATTGAACTTTTAACCCGTATCTACCAGAAACATCTTTAGCATTAAATCCGATAGCCTTAATGCCAAAATGACTCGCTAAATAAATAGCTCTTTCATTATGGAATTTTTGAGAGATTATAGTTATATCAGTTTGTCCGAATATTTCTTTTGCTCTTACAACAGAATCTAATGTTCGGAAACCTGCATAATCTAAAAATATTTTATCCGCAGGAATACCCGCTTTTATCAAATCGTTTTTAAAAGTAGTTGGCTCGTCATATTTTTCGGTGCTATTATCACCACTCACAATAATAAAAGTAATTTTCCCTGATTTATATAATGATATAGCCGCACGTATTCTATACTTATAATATAAATTTACACGCCCATTTAACAAATGTTTTGATGTACCTAAAACAAGCCCGACTTTATGTTTCGGGATTTCAGTTACGCTAGAATACAGTTTATCTTTTGTTTGTTTTTCTATTAAAAAATTACACAAATAAATGGCAATCAACAAAAACAATGTTGATAAAATAGCTAATTTCAGAGTTTTTTTAATCATTTTATCTAGTAAAATATAATTCCGTTTCAGTTGACATTTCTTCAGAAAAACCATAATTATCAATATTAAAACCTTTTAATTCTTCTATTGTTTTAACATTATTTTCGATAATATAACGCACCATTAATCCTCTTGCTTTTTTAGCAAAAGTCATGATAGTTTTATATTCGCCATTTTTAAAATCTTTAAAAACAGGCGTTATCATTGATACTTTTAAAAGTTTTTTAGGCAAAGCTTTAAAATATTCTAAACTCGCTAAGTTTACTAATAATTCTCCGTCTTCTAACTCATCATTTAACGAATTTACCAATTCATTATTCCAAAATTTATATAAATTCTCGGTTTCGCCTACTTTTAATTTCGTTTTCATTTCCAAACGATACGGTTGAATTAAATCTAAAGGTTTTAATAAGCCATATAATCCTGATAAAATTCTAAGATTATTTTGTAAAGTTGGTATTTTTTCTTCGGATAAAGAATTTACATCAATACCTTTAAAAACTGCTCCTGTAAAAGAATAAATTGCCTGTTTCGCATTTTCTAAATTAAAAGGAGTTTGCCAATCTTGGTTTCGTTGATAATTTAAGTTTGACAAATCATCAGAAATTTTCATTAAATCACTTAAATCTTGTTTAGAAAGTGTTTTTAATTTTGTGTTTAATTTTGTTGAATATTCTAAAAAACGAGGTTGAGAATATAATTTTGTAGAAGCTTTTGTTTCAAAATCTAAGGACTTTGCTGGCGATATAATTATTTTCATTTAAATAATTTTTTAAGTGTTTTCTGATCTAATTTTGATGTAAAAATAAGATGCTATTTTAAAAGATAAAACTAATTACAATACTTTAAATCAATATGAATATTAGAAAAATAAATATTAAATTTTTAAACCATCATAGGCTAAAAATACATTTTCAGGCAATTCTTTTTCAACTTCTTCATGCAAACCTAATAATTCACTAATATGAGTTAAATAAGCTTTTTTAGGTTTTATTTCGGCAATAAAAGCCAATGATTCTTCTAAATTAAAATGTGTTGCATGTGGTTCTTTTCGTAATCCTGTAACAATTAAAACATCTAAATTAGTCAATTTCTTTTTTTCTTCGGATGAAATAGTTTTAATATCTGTTAAGTAGGCTATATTATTAAAACGATACCCTAAAATAGGTAACCTTCCATGCATTACCTCTATCGGAGTAACTTTAACACCATCAAGAGTAAAACTATTTTTATGTGAAATAATATTAGTAGCTACTGCAGGTGCACTTGGATATCTATTTTCTGTTTTAAAAATATAATCATATCTTTTCTTTAAAACTCCTAATACTCTTTCGGTTGTATAAATAGGCACTGCCCCCATTTGAAAACAATACGGACGGATTTCATCTAAACCAGCAATATGGTCTGCATGTTCATGGGTAAATAAAATTCCGTTTATTGATGCTACTTTTTCACGCATCATTTGTTGCCTAAAATCAGGACCACAATCAATAACATAATTAATATCATCCCAAGAGACAAGAATTGATGAACGCAAACGCTTATCTTTAAAATTGTTAGACAACGCCACAGGATGCGTACTATTAATCATAGGAACGCCCGTAGACGTTCCTGTACCTAAAAAAGTAATTTTCAATTGCATTTTTTCTTAATTGTTAACACAAAAATAAGACAAAAAGTATATCATAGTTGCTATTTTAAGTACATTTGTAGCGATAACATAAAATTAGAAAAATGGCCATCACACTTAAAGGAGATAAAAAAATAAGTACCGTACCCACCACAAATAGTAAAGCGTTAAAAATTAACTTAAATTCTCATATTTATGGAACATTTGCTGAAATTGGTGCAGGACAAGAAACTGTTCGTAATTTTTTTAGAGCTGGTGGTGCTTCAGGTACTATTGCAAAAGCAATGAGTGCTTATGATAAAGATTTTTCAGATGCTATTTATGGAATTGAAAGTGATAATCGTTATGTAACTGAAAAGCGATTAAAAAAAATGCTAAAACATGAAATGGATTTAATTGAAGATCGTCTTGATCGTCAAAAACATCCTCATAAATTATTTTTTAGCTATGCAAATACCGTTGCAACAATTAATTTTTCTAAAAAATTTAAAGGACACGGTTGGGTTGGTATTCGTTTTCAGCTAGACCCTTTAGAAGATTATAACGAAATTATTTTACACCTACGTTTTAAAGAAACTGATGCACGTCAGCAACAAGAAACTTTAGGTGTTTTAGGAGTTAACTTAGTATATGGAGCATATTATTTAAATGATAATCCAAAGGAGTTATTAAAATCTTTTTACGATAATATTGATAGTGACCGCTTAGAAATTGATATGATTAATTTCTCTGGACCTCGATTTATGTATGTCGATAATCGTTTAATGAGCTTACAATTAGTTAAAAATGGAATGACAAATGCCGTAATGTTCGGTCCTGATGGAAATAACTTATTACCTGCTCAAGTACTTTATAAAAAGAATATTTTAGCATTACGTGGAAGCTATCGCCCTGTTACCAAAGTAAATATGGATATGTTTGAACGTTCTAAACAATTATTTTTAGCAGAAAAAAAAGTAAACCCCGATAAAACACAAATTATTTTCGAAATTACCCTTAGTAATCTTCGTTCAGAAGGAGAAATTAATGAACGTGATTTCTTAGACAGAGCCGAGTTACTTTGTGCACTTGGGCAAAATGTAATGATTACCAACTATCAAGAATACTTTAAACTAGTTGATTATTTTGGTGAATTTACAAAAGAAAGAATGGCTTTAACAATGGGGGTTCAGAGTCTTGTTCAAATTTTTGATGAAAAATATTATCGTAACCTTAGCGGTGGAATTTTAGAAGCTTCTGGTAAACTTTTTTACAGAGATTTAAAAATATACACCTATCCTTATAAAGACCAAGAAACAGGTGAATTCATAAATACTGAAAACCTAAAAGTACATCCTCGAATGAAAGAATTATATAAATTTTTCAAACATAATGGAAGATTTGTAGATATTAAAAACTTAGATGAAAATAGTTTACATATTTTTTCTAGAAAAGTTTTAACGATGATTAAAAATAATGAAAAAGGCTGGGAAGAAATGCTTCCTGAAGGAGTTTCTAAAACCATTAAAGATAAACGTTTATTCGGATGTTCTAGAAAACGAGTTTAATCATTTTTCACTTACTTTGACTTTAATAAAAAAAGAAGCTATATAGCTTCTTTTTTTATTAAAATTATTTGACTAAAGCCAAACTAGGATATAATTTAGGCTTATTTACAGTATATTGTTTTAACCAAATGGTTAATTCATTTATTTCGTAAGGTAATAATCTATTTAATGCTTTTTCTAACTCTCTACAAAATAAATCAGTATTAAAACTTACCTTTTCCAGTACTATTTTGGTGTACTCATACATTGCTCTTGCCATGCTTATTGTTTATTTACGGGGGTTTATATGTTCTACATTACGAACGTAATTTACAACATTTTATTCCTTATAATATGTTAAAATTCAGCAAAAAAAAACCGATACTTGTTAAAGTATCAGTTTTAATTATTTAACTTACAGTTAACTATAAGCTATTTAATTTTTCTATTAAAGCATTTGCTTTGGTTTCTAATTCAGTACTAATTGCTTTAAAATGTGCTTTTTTATTTTCTACATTTTTAGCATTAATTTTTGCGATTAAAGTATCAAAAGTTTCAAAAACTTCATCTATAATAGCTTCTGATTTTTCTGCTGTTTCACCTGGGTTTAACTCCGCTGATAATCTACAGATATCAATAATATCTCCTAAAGTATAATCGATATCTTTTTTTAAGTTTTTAATGCTTGCCATAATTATTATTTTTTTGCAAAATTAATCGATTTTATCTAATTCAGCCTGAAATTTATCAAAAAATTGTCCTACATGATATCCATCTACCAACGCATGGTTTACATTGATTGCTACAGGCATTAATTTCTGATTATTTACTGTTTTTATCTTTCCAAAAGAAAATTGTGGAATACTATCATTTTTATTTCCCGAATTTGGTTCTTTATGACTTGTAAAACAAACCCAAGGCAAGGCTGAACAATGTACACAAGCTACTGAATATTTAGGTGGGAATAAATCAGTAGTGCTAAGTACACGCTTTTTTTCTTGCTGATAATTTGCATTAAACACCTCAAAATCCGTTGAAAAATCAATAAATGAAAAGCCAAAAGTAGTATCTGTTCGTGCAATAGTTGCTGATACATTAATTACCTTATGAATTGCTATTTTATCGTCTTCTATTCGGTATTTTAAATTATCAATGGCATTAATTGCCTTCATACATGCGTGAAGATATCGCACAAAAAAAGATTCTTTTTTCTGTTTTGCTTGCCGATAACAACTAGAAACATCAACATCGGCGACAAGCCCAAATGTTGGATCCGCTAAAGTTCTAAAATGATTAAAATGCTGTTTTCTATTCCAATTTTCAATATCTAAATATTGCATCTATAAAAAATTTAACACTTCGGTAATATTGCTAACCGTTTGATATTCTGTTGATTTTTGATTTCCTTCTACCTGTTCGTGCGCCCAAGTGGTGTGAAAAGGCACATGAATTGCAGCAGCACCGATTTCAATTAAAGGCAAAACATCCGATTTCAACGAATTTCCAATCATTAATAATTCCGAAGGCTGAATATCTAAATGTTTTATCAATTTTAAATAATCGGCTGGTTTTTTATCGCTCATTACCTCGGTATGGTGAAAATATTTTAAAATACCTGATTTTTCTAATTTTTGCTCCTGATCTAATAAATCACCTTTGGTGGCTACAATTATTTTACACCTTCCTTGTAATTTTTGCAGTACTTCTTCTACTCCATCTAATAAATCGATTGGTTGGGCTAGCATTTCTTTACCGATTTCAAGAATTTTGTCTATAATTTTTTGATTTACTTTATAATTAGATAATTCTAAAGCACATTCTACCATTGATAACACGAAACCTTTTACGCCATAGCCGTAAATTTTAAGGTTATCAATTTCTTTTTTATATAACTCCTGATGAATTTTATTTTCAGTTTCGTAGCCCGATAATAATTTCGCAAACTCCTTTTCAGCTTCTCTAAAAAAAGTTTCATTTATCCAGAGTGTGTCATCGGCATCAAAGGCAATTACTTTTATTTTATTCATTTTCGAGTTGTTTTATTGCCTTTTCTAAATCTTCAGGCGTATCAATTCCAATACTTTCTACCGATGTTTCAATCATTTTTATTTTTTTACCAACTTCTAAATAACGGATACATTCTATTTTTTCTGCAGCTTCTAAAGGAGTCATTGGCGTATTATAAAAATCGAGTAAGGCTTGTTTTCTAAAAGCATATACCCCTTTATGTTTATAATATGTAACGTTTAATTCTTTATCTCTATGAAAAGGAATTACGCTTCTCGAAAAGTAGATAGCAAAATCATTTACATCGGTAATTACCTTTACATTATTAGGATTTTCAATATCTTCTAAAGATGTCATTGCTACTTTTAAAGATGCTAAATCTATACTATTATTTTTATCATCTTCAAAAGCTTTTATTAATTTTGATAAAGAAACAGTATCAATAAAAGGCTCATCTCCTTGAACATTTACCACAATATCTACCTCTAAATTTTCAACAGCTTCGGCAATTCTGTCCGAACCACATTCGTGTTCTTTGATGCTCATTATAGCCTTTCCTCCTGCTTGTTCTATGGTTTTGAAGATGATTTCCGAATCGGTTACCACATAAACCTCATCAAATAAATTGGCAGTAACAGCAGCTTGATAGGTTCTTACAATTACAGGTTTTCCTCCTAAATTTTTCATTAATTTTCCAGGAAAACGAGATGCGCTATAACGCGCGGGAATCATTGCAATTATTTTCATAAATTATAGTTATTTACACAAATCAAAGATACATATTTAAATAAAGTATTAAAGTGAGTAAAATTAGACTTATTAAAACTTTAACAGTATTATTATTAAGCTTTTAGTTATTTTCTAATTTTTTTATTAAATTTGAACTCGCTAAATTTCTAATGAAAGTACTTTTACATACATATCGCATTATTTTAAACACTATCGTCATGATAAAGTGTATGCCTATGCGCAAAAAATATGCCTATATAAAAAGTACGCCTAGTAATCGCTTTAAACAACGGTTTTAAAACCAATTTAATACAAACTACAAAAGGTGCTTTTTATAAAAAAAGCACCTTTTTTTTTATACTTTTTTCACAAACCTTTTAAAATTGAACAAACTATGAACACCGTAAAAATGTCAAAACAAATTAATATGCACTTAAAAACAATAATGTGCTTGGTTCAAAATCCGTTTTACGAAAAATCTAAATTTCCACCAATAAACCCATAAATAATGAATACCCAAATCACTTCTAAAAATAGTACGTCACAATTTACCGTTAGTAAAAAACAGGTTCACAAAAATAAAACGCTAAAAACAGGTGTTTTATATCAAAAAATTGAAACCAGCGTAACTTCCTCCCTTGTATTTCACAAAAATTTCCCTAATTTAAGTTTTAAAAGCATTGATTTTGATATTATCAAAAATGCCTATTTAAATGATAATCTTATCATTAAAAATAATATTAAAAAATTGAATGATACTGAAATTATTTTACAGATAACGGTTTCAAAAAAAGAAAAAAAGCAAGAAATTATTTGTAAAGCACTATTTGGATATCAATTACAAAAAGCCTCTTAAATTTTGATATTTAAAAACAAGAAGCTCAAAATGAAAAATTTACTTATTTTGGGCTTATTTTACACTTCTTTTGAAGTATTTTTTATTTGATAAAAACTTCTAAAAGTTTAGCATTTTTGGTGATAACAGTTACATTTTTAATGCAAGATGGCACTAAAATAGTTTCACCTAAACGAAGTTTTTCATGTTGATTTTCATAGACAAAAATTACGGTTCCTTCCACGCACATATAAATTACGAAACTATCTTTATCATGGTTATTGATGATAAAATCTTGTGTTAAATGCAAATAATTTGTGGTAAAATATTTACAATCGACAATTGTTGATGGATTATTTTTACGTTTTAAATACTCGGCTTTATAGTTTGATTTTGCCGAATAATCAATGGCATCTAAAGCCAAATTCAGGTGTAAATCTCTTAATTTTCCGTTGGAATCTTTTCTTCCCCAATCGGAAATTCGATAGGTAACATCCGACGTTTCTTGTATTTCTGCCAACAAAACACCTTTTCCAATAGCGTGTACACGTCCTGATGGCACTAAAAAAGTATCACCTTTTTTAACATAATCTACATTTAATAATGCTAATTCATCGTTATTTTCAACGGTTTTTAAGAATGATTTTTTGTCGGTTTCCTCTGAAAAACCAATAATTATTTTTGCTTTTTTATCAGCATCTACAATATACCACATTTCGGTTTTCCCGAGCGAGTTATGTCTTTTTTGTGCCAAAACATCATTCGGATGTACTTGTAAACTTAATTTACGTTTAGCATCAATAAATTTAATTAATAGCGGGAATTTATCTCCAAAAATTAAATATACTTTTTCACCAACAATTTGTTCTTTAAATTCCTGAATAAGTTCTTTTAAAGAGCATCCTTTTAAATTGCCATTATTAACGATTGAAATATCTTCTTGTACGTCTGAAATTTCCCAACTCTCACCAACATCTTTTTTGGTTGCTTTTTTATGGAGTACTGTTTTTAATTTTTGTCCGCCCCAAATTTTAGATTTTAAAATTGGTTCAAATCGTAATAATTGATGTATCATGTCTAAGCCCCATTATAAGTAACGTAATTTCTTTGAGTTTCATAAAGCGTAATTTCTAGCGCTAAATTTACAGGAATATGACCGCGTAATTTATTAAATATTACTACTGATATATTTTCAGCTGTTGGATTCAAATTTTCAAAATCAGCAACATCTAGGTTTAAATTTTTATGGTCAAACACATCTTCTACTTCATCTTTAATCAATGTTTTTAGAATTCCTAAATCATACACATACCCTGTTTCTTTATCTATTTCTCCCGTTAAAGAAACGATTAAATCGTAATTATGCCCATGATAATTCGGATTACTACATTTCCCGAAAATTTGCTGATTTTTTTCATCAGACCAATCAGGGTTAAACAACCTGTGAGCAGCATTAAAATGGGCTTTTCTATGTACAGTTACTTTAGGCATTTTTTAGGTTTTTTTAAGAATTTATAAGCGATTTTTTTAAAACATCGTACGATTCTTTAAATATAATTTTAAACCAAGCCGTGTAAATTTCTGGCTTTTCTTCCATATCTTTTTTAACAGCTTCTAAAGGCATCCATTTATAACTTTCAGCTTCTTCTTTATTAATGTTTGGCTCATCATTAAAAATTCCAATCATTACGTGGTCTAATTCATGCTCGGTTAATCCGTTATCAAAAGGAGCTTTATAAATAAATGAAAATACTTCTTTTAATTCACAAACAAAACCCATTTCTTCTTGAAGCCTACGTTTTCCTGCTCCTAAATTCGTTTCGCCATCTCTTTGATGTGAACAACAGGTATTTGTCCATAATAAAGGAGAGTGATATTTATCCGAAGCCCTTTGTTGTAGCATTAACTCTTTTTTATCATTAAAAACAAAAACAGAAAATGCCCTGTGTAATAACGCTTTTTCATGTGCTTCTATTTTTTCCATTAATCCAATAGGATTATCGTGAACATCTACTAATATGACCTGTTCTTTCATGTTTATTTTTTGCTAAAAGCAAACATACAAAATTGCTATCAATTCAACAATTAAAGCTTTAGAGAGTTAAGCAGTAAACCCTTGAAAAATTAAGCATTAAACCGTACCTTCGCACCCTTAAAATTTGATAGATGGGCTTTTTAGAAGAAATACAAAAACGACGTACATTCGGAATTATATCACACCCCGATGCTGGTAAAACTACTTTAACTGAAAAGTTATTATTATTTGGTGGAGCAATTCAGGAAGCTGGTGCGGTAAAAAACAACAAAATAAAAAAGGGAGCAACTTCCGATTTTATGGAAATTGAACGTCAAAGAGGAATTTCCGTAGCCACATCTGTATTGGCTTTTATTTATCGAGATAAAAAAATAAATATATTAGATACCCCTGGGCATAAAGATTTTGCCGAAGATACTTTTAGAACCTTAACCGCTGTTGATAGTGTTATCGTTGTAATTGATGTTGCAAAAGGTGTAGAACCTCAAACTGAAAAATTAGTCGAGGTTTGTAGAATGCGTAAAATTCCGATGCTGGTTTTTATCAATAAATTGGATAGAGAAGGAAAAGATGCTTTCGATTTATTAGATGAAGTAGAGCAAAAATTAGGTTTACGTGTTACTCCGATGAGTTTTCCTATTGGAATGGGGTACGATTTTAAAGGAATTTATAATATTTGGGAAAAAAAATTAAATCTTTTTTCTGCTGAAAATAAAACAAAAATTTCAGAAGGTGTTCAGTTTGATGATTTATCAAATCCTAAACTAGATGAAATTATTGGCGAAACTGCTGCCGAAACTTTAAGAGAAGAAGCAGAATTAGTTGCCGAAGTATATCCTGAATTTAATCAAGATGAATATTTAGCGGGTGATTTACAACCTGTTTTCTTTGGTTCGGCTTTAAATAATTTTGGTGTAAAAGAATTATTAGATGCTTTTATTGAAATTGCACCTGAACCACAACCTAAAAAATCAGAAGAACGTTTAGTCGATTCTAAAGAAGAAAAATTAACAGGTTTTGTATTTAAGATTCACGCAAATATGGACCCTAAACACAGAGATAGACTTGCTTTTATCAAAATTGTATCAGGTACTTTTAGACGAAACTCTCCTTATTTACATGTTCGTAATGGTAAGAAAATGAAGTTTTCGAGCCCAAATGCTTTTTTTGCTGAAAAGAAACAAATTGTTGATGAATCTTTTCCTGGTGATATTGTGGGTGTTCATGATACAGGAAATTTCAAAATTGGCGATACGTTAACCGAAGGTGAAAAATTAAATTTCAAAGGAATTCCAAGTTTTTCACCAGAGCATTTCCGCTATGTAAACAATGCCGACCCAATGAAATCTAAACAATTATACAAAGGTTTAGACCAATTAATGGATGAAGGGGTTGCTCAGTTATTTACTATGGATATGAATGGTCGTAGAATTGTAGGTACTGTAGGTGCTTTACAATACGAGGTTATTCAGTACAGATTAGAACATGAATATGGTGCAAAATGTACGTATGAAAATATATCTGTACATAAAGCTTGTTGGGTACAACCTGAAGATGAAAAAAATGAAGAGTTTAAAGAATTTAAACGTGTTAAACAACGTTATTTAGCTAAAGATAAACAAGGAAAATTAGTATTTTTAGCTGATTCTGCTTTTACTATGCAAATGACACAAAGTAAATATCCTACTGTAAAACTACATTTCACAAGTGAATTTGAATAAAAAAAATAGCCTATTTTGGTTTTTAATTCTT
Organism: Tenacibaculum dicentrarchi; assembly: GCF_900239345.1. GTDB lineage: Bacteria > Bacteroidota > Bacteroidia > Flavobacteriales > Flavobacteriaceae > Polaribacter > Polaribacter dicentrarchi. The sequence goes on from NZ_OESZ01000012.1 coordinate 308,877, forward strand.
GCTTATTCTTTTTCATTTTCGCAAGAATTAAAAACCTTAAAAGGAACAGTATTACAGAATAAAGTTCGTTTGAATTTTATTCCTGTAAAAATGCCTACGGATAAATTCCCAGATTTAAAACCGACAATGGGCTTGGCAGGATTACATTATCAAATTCCAATTAATAATTGGTTATATGGTGGTGCAGGATTTCATTTTGCCGTTACTGGCGACCAAGGTGGATTATTTACTTTAGGTGCAGAATTAGGTGTAAATAAACAACTTTATAAAAATTTATATATAGATGCAAACCTTCATTTTGGTGGCGGTGGTGGCTACAGAAATTTAGTTAATGATGGCGGGTTTATAAATCCGAATATTGGTTTACAGTATAAAAAGAACAACTATTCTGTTGGAATACAATACAGTCATTTAAATTTTTTATCAGGAGAAATAAAAAGTAATTCGGTTTCTTTATTTGTTGAAATACCAAGTGTTTTACGTTTTACTGATTATAATAAAGCACATAAAAATTTTATAGCAAAAAATATTTCTTCGGATGATTTTTGGCATAAACCTATTGTGAAAAATGCACAGCAAATTCGTTTTGACTTTTTTAAACCTTTTGGGAATTCTAAAAAAGATAACGGAACAACTTTAAATGAAACATTATATGTGCTAGGTTTTGAATATCAAAAATATATAAACGAAAATACTTTTTTATTCGCTCATACTGATGCCATATATAAAGGACTACGTGCAGGTTTTATGGACTTGTTTTTTGGTGCAGGATATCATCCTTATCAATCAAAATACATCAATATTTTTACAAAATTAGGTGTTGGAGCTGCTGGTGGTCGTGTTGCTCCTGAAGGTGGTTTAATGATATATCCATCCGCAGGAATCGACTTAAAAATAACTGACAAATTTGCTTTAAGTGGTCACGGAGGTTATTATCGTGCTATTGCTGGCGATTTAGAAGCATATACTGTTGGTTTCGGATTAAAATATTACGGATTAAACGGAGGAACAACATCCGAAGAAAAAAAATACACCAATTTTTATACACAAGGTTTACGTATTGAAATTCAAAATCAAACTTATTTTGATGTTGCAAAAACTGATGATAAATTTGATGTCAAAGAAATTGATTTACAACTTATCGGATTAAAAGTAAATTACGATATTAATAAATGGCTATACATTGCTGGAGAAGCTAGTTTTGCTTACGATGGTCGCTCAGGTGGTTATGCTCATGGATTAGTTGGTGGAGGAATTTATTATCCTCGATTTTTAAATAATAAAATCCGTGGTTTTGCTGAATTGATGGCTGGTGCTGGTGGTGGTGCTGGCGTAGATACCGATGAAGGTATTATTGTGCGTCCAACACTTGGTTTTAGTTATGATATTCATGAAAGTATTTCAATTCTTGCATCAGGTGGAAAATATTATTCGCCTTTCGGAAATGTAAATTCAACAAATATTAACATAGGTTTAAGCTTAAACCTTTCAACTTTATCAGTAAAGAACTAATTTTGCTTTTTCTTCGGAAGAAGTGTTTTTAATATATTAACAAGATAATTTAATAAAAATGAATAACGGAATTTACGCAAAGTTCACAACACCAAAAGGTGCTATTTTAGTGAATTTAGAATACGAAAAAACTCCTGGAACTGTAGGTAACTTTGTTGCTTTAGCAGAAGGAAATTTAGATAACACTGCAAAACCACAAGGAACTCCATATTATAATGGATTAAAGTTTCACCGTGTAATTGCTGATTTTATGATTCAAGGAGGATGTCCTCAAGGAACTGGAACAGGAAACCCTGGTTATAAATTTGAAGATGAATTTCACCCAGATTTAAAACACGATGCTCCTGGAAAATTATCTATGGCAAATGCAGGTCCTGGAACAAATGGTTCTCAGTTTTTTATCACGCATACTCCTACTCCTCATTTAGATGGTAATCATACTGTTTTTGGAAATGTTGTTGAAGGACAAGATGTTGTTGATGCTGTTCAGCAAGGAGATTCAATGGATGTTGAAATTATTCGTGTAGGTGAAACTGCTGAAAACTTTAATGCAGTTGAAGCTTTTAGAACTTTTGAAGGAGCTCGTGAAAAACGTGAAGCTGATGCAATTGCAAAACAAAAAGAATTATTAGACTCTGTTGCTAAAGGTTATGACGAAACTCCATCAGGATTACGTTATAAAATTTTACAAAATGGAGATGGTAAACAAGCTACTAAAGGAGCTAATGTTTCTGTACATTATAAAGGTCAATTATTAGACGGTACTGTATTTGATTCATCTTACAAACGTAAGCAACCAATTGATTTTGCTATCGGTGTAGGTCAAGTAATTGCTGGTTGGGATGAAGGTATTCAATTATTAAAAGTTGGAGATAAAGCTCGTTTAGTAATTCCATCAAACTTAGCATACGGAAAAGCTGGTGCAGGAGGTGTGATTCCTCCAAACGCAACCTTAATTTTTGATGTTGAATTAATGGGAGTAAAATAATTTTTTACAACATTTAAAAAAAAGGGCACACTACTTAAAAATAGTGCACCCTTTTTTTGTTAACATTAAATTAACATTCTTAACATTAAATATATAATTAATTAAAACAAACTATTTACTTACTTAAAGCGTAAACAAGAATACTTTAGCATCTTTACAGTGTAACAAAATGCTATCTAAAATGAAAAATCTCCCCCTACTACTGTTGATTATGCTAATTAATTTATTTAATATACAAAGCCAAGTAAAAGTTTGTGAAAATGCTAAAGACGATGCTATTGATTTAAATGTAATTTCAATTAAAAAATGTGATATTAAAGAAAAAAATGTTAGGCAAATATCAAAAACAAACATCGTAAGAAAAAGAGTTAATAATCGATCTAGAAAAAAAGAAAATAATTTAAATTCTAACGGTAATAAAGTATTAAACCTACCTAACCTATCAAAAGAAGTTTTATTTACCTTAGTTGAAGAAATACCAATGTTTGATTCTTGCAAACACAGCGATAAAGAAAATAATATCAAATGTTTTAAAGATAAAATTAATAAACATATTCTTAAAAATTTCTATGCAGAAGATTATATTACTGAAAATACTAAAACTAAAGTCTATATTCAATTTAGTATTGACCTTAACGGAAAAGTCATTAATTCAAAAATAAGAAGTCGTGAAAACAATAAACGACTGCATAAAGAATTAGACAGAATCATAAATAAGTTACCTCGTTTTAATCCAGGAAAAGAAAAAGGATTACCTGTTGTTGTTACGTATGCATTCCCCCTTAATTTAGCATCAAATTAACACTTATAACTTTTTTTTATTAAATATATTTACACAAATCGTAATAAAAATACTTGTAATTTCAAAAAAACTTAAAAAAATATACTTTTAATCGTTAAAAAACAGGAATATACGTTTATTTTTATTTTTTTTTCTGTATGTTTACAATGTTAATGAATTGTTAATAACACAAACAGAGAGTCATATGATAAAATTTACCCTACTACTAATTACTATGCTTGCATCTGTAATAAGCGTTGCACAGCAAGAAAAATGTACTTCTCCTGATGAATCTATTGCTGATCCAAATAGTATTACTAAATGCGCTATTGAAAAAACAAAGGATGGAATAAAAAAACAATTATCTATTCAGGTATCTACAAGAAGGCGTGTAATTCGTAAAAAAAATGAAACTGTAACTGCTATTGGAGGTACTAATACTACCCAAAAAATTAGTAATATTAAAAGAAATACATTGTTAGTTGGTAAACTTGAGTTAGAAGACAATTCTAAAACTATTGAAAGAATACCTTTTAATTTAGTCGAAGAAATTCCTTTATTTTCAAAATGTAACAATGTACCTTTAATAAAACAAGCTAAGTGTTTTGAAACACAAATGACAAAACATATTACTAAGAATTTTGTATATCCACAAGCTGCATTTAATGCTGGTATTCAAGGTAGAGTCCTGGTTCAATTTACCATAGATGAATTAGGTAATGTTGGCGCACTTCAAATAAGAGGACCTAAAAATGGTGATGCACTAAAAAAAGAAGCTTCTAGAATTATAAATAAACTTCCTAAATTTATCCCTGGAAAACATAATGGAAAAGCAGTAAAAGTTAAATACGGTATTCCTTTCACATTTAAACATCCTAATGCTAAAAACTTAATAGCAACAAGAAACATCAAAAAACAATCAACAAAATTAATTAATAAAGCTGAAAAAATAATTACTGATTTCATTAAATTTAACGAAGTACAAAAAATTCCACAATTTAAAACTTGTTTAAAAGTTCCTGATACAGAAAAAAACAATTGTTTTAATGAAAGAATGATTAGTCATATTCAAAGAAACTTTAATTACCCAGAAGCTGCAGCCGATCAAAACATTGAAGGTAAAGTTTGGGTACGTTTTATTATAAATAAACAAGGTAAGATTAGTAATATAAAAATGAAAGGACCTAAAAATGGTCAATTATTAGAGCAAGAAGCTAAAAAAATGGTTTCAAATCTAGCTACTTTTATTCCGGGCACACAAGATGGAAACCCTGCCAATGTTGAATATCATATACCCATTAATTTCACTTTACATTAATCAATTAAAGTATTTATAAAAACCCCGATCAGTTCGGGGTTTTTTGTGCCAAATTTAAACCTATACAGAGATCTTTATTTTTTTCTAGACATTGATACTACTATTTTTTGAAGCAATTTCCCGCTTTCCGCACTCGCTTTTTTTTGAAGAAAAATCAAAAAAAGAGCTCAAAACAAAGCTTCAATCGGGGCTAGGCATTTTTGCTAATTTTCATAAATCGATACATCAATTATAATTCCACCAATCTCTACCCTGTTAGTCCGAGTACGAGTAATTTTTTTCTTCAAAAATTAAACAAACGTCATGCTGAATTTAGTTCAGCATCCCATCAAAAAGGGACTACGATAAAACAAAAAAGACCTCACAGGTTTCAAAACCTGTGAGGTCTAACTCACTACTATTTAATAAGAATTTTAACTTTGGGTAAATAAACTAATCTTTATATTTTTTTTTAGAAAAACAAAAAAGTAAGGCACAAAAAAAACCTCAATCTATAAAGATTGAGGTTTAAAAGAAAGGCAACGACCTACTCTCCCACCATTGGCAGTACCATCGGCGCAAATGGGCTTAACTTCTCTGTTCGGGATGGAAAGAGGTGAGCCCCATTGCGATAATCACCTTAAATCGTTTCAGTATA
>NZ_OESZ01000019.1 GCF_900239345.1 Tenacibaculum dicentrarchi
CGATGAATAATTTGAGTTCTAATGTTACTTTTTCGTACGTTTTTTTTCGCCAGGGTTGTTTTTGTAATTTCATAAGTGACTATCAATAATTGATGAATTTTTAGTCAACCTATTTCAGTAAAATTCATTGTTTAAATTACTGCCAACGCTTAGGCTATGATTAGTGCGGGATTTCGAAGAGTTGAATTTTCGAGTTTGCAATTAGCCAAATCAAAAGATTTGGCGGACTTTGTTAAATGTACTGATTTTCGGGTTAAGAAACAAACCCCGCATTAATTATAGCCTTTGTTATAGGCTTTTTTCCCTTTCTTTCAAGATAAATATATTTTCCTCTTTATTAAATCTATCTTTTATATCATCTGTAAATGATTCAGGATATTTATCTATACCAGTTGTTAGGATTATTTGATATACTTTATCATTGTCCTTGCCGTGTTGAATTGCAAAATCTAATAAGCTTAAATCATTTCTTAAATTATCTTCATCTATCCCTGAATCTTCAGGAGTATCAATGATTATTAAACCTGGATGTTTTACTGTTTCATTCTTTAATGATAATGCCAAAATTGTAAAATAGTACATTAGTCTTAAAGGTACATCTGCACTTTTGTTTCTGTAAACACCTCCATCAATGATTGGCATATAGTCTTCATCAATTTCAGCAATATTTGCTCCTGCAGATGATTTTTGAAGTAATTGACAATAAATTGTATTAAACTCTGTAATTAATGATTTATTTTGAGAAACAAATTCAAGATGTAGTTTTTTTAATTCCTTATTTTTCGATTTGTATTTTTCATTTATAGAATCAAAATCTCCTTCCAATTCTTCTTTTTTAATTGATATTTCTAAAAGGTATTCAAATTTATTTAATTCTTTTTTCGTATCTAATATTTTATCATTTAAACTGTCAACAAGTTCGGTATTTCCAGAAAACTCTATTGAACTAATTAGTTTTTTTAGTTTTATAGTCAATTCATTAGATTTCTTTGTAAAAAGACTTAATTCATTATTTATACTTGTAATTTCCGTGAAATAAGAATCTAAAGCAATTTGAAGCGTTTCTATACTTTTACTTTTATGCTTCAAAATAACGTCATATTCGTTTGAATTATAAACGAATTTCTCATAGTTTTCATCTTTAATTTCAGAACCACAAAGACAATGATTTTTTATAGGTTCATGATTTGACATACAAAAAGGACAAAGTTTAAATGAAAACAAATTTAATTTGTCATTAGTGAATATAATTTTTTCAATTTCTTTAATTTCATTTTGTTGGTTTTCATAAAGTTTAGAAATCTTATTGTATTCAATTTGATAATTGTTGAGTAATAAACTATTCTCAGATATTTTTAAATCTGTATGAATTAACTCTTCTTGAACACTATTAATAAATTCAGCTTTTTTGTCAATTTTTGTATTTGAACTTAAATATAATTTCCTTTCTGAATATACTTTTTCTAGTGTTTCATTAAACCCTTTTAGTTTTTCTTCAATACCATTTTTTTCTAAATCAACACCACTATACTTTTCATTAAAATCATTTAAAGATGATAAAACAGAATCCTTTTTTTTAGTTATTACTTTTAATTCATCATGTTTTTTAAAATATTCATCAGATGCAATTCCAAGTAGTACTTCAAAAACTGTTTTTCTAATTATTAATGAATCAGAAATGAAATTTGAATCTATTGGAGCTTTGTATATTTTCTTAGATTCTGTATCTTGGTCGTAAATAATTAGTCTGAGTAAATCACTAAAGTTTAATTTCCATGAGTAAGTCCCCATATTAAGTTCAGAAACTGAAATATCTAGTTTTTCTAGTAACCAATCTGAAAATATTTTATTTTGTTTCCTTTTAATTGGAAAAATGCTAATTTCATTATTGTCATTTACAAAAATATCATTTTTATTAATGAATCTTTTTAATTGATATTTTTTAGAATTTATTAGAATCTCTAGTTCTATAAAATTATTTGTATCATTAACTATTTCGGTATATTTTTTATTATTATCTTTTTCAAAATACTTAATGTTATTACCTAAACAATATTCTATAAAATAAGTGAATGTGCTTTTTCCCGAACCATTGTCTCCAACTATTAAATTTATTCCTTTGTTAAGTTTAGGAGATTCATAAAAATATTTATCACCAGAATATTTAACTTTTTCTATAATTAAACTTCCCATGTTATAATGTTGTTTTTTGTGAAAATTATATCAACCATCTTTTTTACCGTGATTCCTTTTAATCTACCAATATTTGATTTTAATGATAGAATGTTGTTTATCTCCATTTCAAAAAACTCTTTGTCAAGAAATTCTTTTGGAATATTTTCTTCTATTATCCAAATATCAAATGATTGATGTATATGATTTATACTCATTCCTATGAAATTTCTATTTCTTAGAATAATTAAAAGGTGAGATATTAATTGTTTTTTTAATTGGGATTGAGAATATATTTTAACTAATTCATTTTTATCATAACTATTAAATTCTGGATTTAGATTTATGAAATGTACTAGATATGCTATTTTTCTAAAGTCCTTAAAACTTGAACTTTCAGAATTAGCATTAAAATACTTCAAGACAAGTAGTATATTATATGCTAAGAAGTTGTAATCTTCTTTCTGAATATACATCAACCTTTTTTTTGCGTTTTCTTTAGTTGCCATCATACGTAAATACCATTTTCATCAAAAGATAGATAACATTCATCTATAAGTGTTAATACTATTTTTCTTAAAGAGTCTTTATTTTTAAGTGGGTAAGAATAGTCTTTTGCTCTTTCTTCAATAAGACTGAATGCTTTTTTAGTATAACTATCAATTAAATTATTGATTTCAATTACGGATAATTCTTTCTTTATATTTTCGTCACAAAAATCTAATAATTCTTTTTGACAAATTTCAAATATTCGATATTTCATTGCACTTATATCTCTTGCAGAATAATTACTTAATTCTACTTTTCCTGATGCGATTTCTCTACAGTACATTTCAATTCGTGCATATCTGATTGATGAATTTACTGCAAGTAGTTTATCTTTAAAGTTTCGAATATCTTTGTTTTCTAGGTCATACCAATCTTTTGAAGCCGATTTATCTCCATTCTTCAAGTTTTTAGTTAAGTTTGGAAAAACTTCATTTATTAAAATTTGCTGGATTTGATTGATTTCATGACTTGTACAATCGTTTATTTTTTCAATTAATAATCTAAAGTCCCATTCTTCAAATTCAAACCTACCATCTATTTCTTTATCAAAATTTTTCTTCCTTTTTGGTTTTTTAATTACACCATAAAGCATAAATACTTTATTGTAATTATATTCATCTTTATATTTTGAAATAGTTTCAGTTACTTTTTTAGCCGAGGTAGAAGATGTTACTTGAAAAGCAATATCATTAAGACTGTCACCTAAGTCAATTGAAGTGAAATTTCCCTTTTCAGTATTTAAATTCTTAAATGTTCTATCAGAATAAATAACATTCAAGACGTCTCTTAAAATATTTTCTAAGTGAATATTAATGTCTTGAAGATTTAAATGAGAATATAATTTGATTTTATTTTCTAATATAGAGAATGCATCTATTATAATGTCGGTATGTACTCTTGCCATTATTTTTTTGTTCTTGAATTCAGGTTTTTTTTAATTGCCTATAACGGTTTATATATGGTTTGTTGTGTTTTTCGAGCAACTAATTTAGTAAATAAAAACGAAATAGAAAATCCCCTAAGGATTTTCGTAGGTAGGCGAGCACTAGCAATAAATTATATATTTTGTTAGCTTTTCGTTTATTTTTCCTTTTTTACAATTAAAATACCGATATAAAACCACATATTTTTCAGCGTTTTTATTCGGCGTTTAACTTGTCTAAATTTTTATTCCTAATTTCGCAAACAGGCTAAAAGTCCGCCATTTTCATTTCAGAATTACAGACAGATTCTTGCGTAATATTTGTCAGAATCCCACATTTTTTCATTTCCGATTGTATAAACAGGCTAAAGTCTGCCGTTTCCATTTCAGAATTACAGACAGATTCTTGCGTAATATTTTTCAAAATCTACTACGTTAAAATTCCATTTCTAATTGCGTAATATTTATCAGGATTCTACTTTAGGAAAACGCTTTATTTTTCCAATTTTACGCATTTTTTTTGTTAATGAAAGCTAACGTTTTGTATATGGTTTGTTGCGATTTTAAGCACTAAATTTAGTAAATAAAAACGGAATAGAAAATCCCTAAGGATTTTCGTAAGTAGGGTAGCACTAGCAATAAATTATATATGTTGTTGTGTGTAGGTTTTATGCCATTCCATAAATAGGTAATTCGTCTGATTTATTATTCTTCATTGTTTTTAATATTTTCAAAATTCTAATTCCAATATCGGTAAAAGACATAAAGTCTTTTCTGTCAATTTGAAAATTATGGTCGTGAATAGCTTGATTTCTTAAATTCCAAAATTTTCTTAATAGATTTGAGGTTTCTTGATTAATAACTTCCTCTGATTTTAATTTTTCAATTAGTTTAATGACAGAAAGAGGGCTTTTTTTACTCGTTTGAAAATGATTTTCATATATTTCTCTTAAAGTTTTTTCAATTTCGATAGATAACTTTAAAATATCTGTTAAAAAATCTGTTGAGATTTCAAAATCTGTTTTCTCTCTACTAATTATTGGTCCAGAAAGACCAATTGGTTCTTCTTTTTCTACAGTTGTTTTTTCTTCAATTTGTTCTGTTTTTTTATTCAATTCTTTAAGTTCCAATTCAAAAGAACCAAGTTTTATTTTTTTAGTTTTTTCTAAAATTTTCTCAGGTTTATTTATAATAATAGCTAAAGTTGCAATTGCTAAAAGAGATAAAGATATTAAGTCAAAATTTAGCTTAGGAAAAATTAATCGTAATATTATTACAGTTAAACATATTATTGAAATTATATATCTTGATGATTTTTTCATAGTTTTTCTCAACTTACACACAACGCCATGTGTATGTGGCGTATTTTTCCGCTAGGAAAATATGCGCTCATACACTTTGTTAACGTGCGTTTTTTCTTTTTTAATTAAAATACCGTTATAAAATCACATATTTTTCAGCATTTTTATTCGGCGTTTAACTTGTCTAAATTTTCATATAAACTTACGCTAAAAAATCTAAAATCGGGAATATTCCGAACATTTTTTCATTTTTATTTTGGATTGGGCAAACGAGCTAAAAAGTCCGCCATTTTCATTTCAGAATTATAAGCAAAATCTTACGTGATATTTGTCAAAACCTGCTGTTTTACGATTCCGTTTCTATTGCGCAAACAAGCTAGAAAGTCCGCTGTTTTCATTACAAACAGATTCACGTAATCTTTGTCAAAATTTTACTTTTCGAAAATGTTTAATTACGTTAATATTTCGTGTAATTTGGCTTAATGCAGGTTAACGGTTTTATATATGATTTGTTGCGTGTTTCAAGTTACTAATATAGTTTAAAAAACTCAAACATCTACGTTTGCGAGTATTTTCCGCAGGAAAATAAATGAGCAATAAATTATATATAGTGTTGTGCACTGTTTTCCTTACTTAAAATTTTATTTCTTTTAATTCATTAAAGTTACATTTTATTGGATTTAATTTTAAAAGAGAATTTAGTCCAATTGTCTTTTGAGTAGGAATTTGTTCATTTAATACTTCTGTTTTTAATACATAAAAAGTCCATTGATTCAAGTCAATTGGGTTTATTGTTTCTTGATTTTTATTATTTAGAAGACAAAATACATAAAAATCACTCCATCTTTTAAGTTTCTTATTATTTTCAGAATTATTTGATTCTCCAATTGTTTGGGCAATTCCAAATTGAATATTTGAATACTTTTTTTGCTCCCAACTTTGAATATATGCAGCTGATTTTATTTCAATTTTTATTCCAGTTTCTGTTTTTAAATCATAACTATCCCATTCAACTCTTGTTTCATTTTTGATATTCAGAGCTTTTTTTACAATAAATTCAGCTAATATTCCACGAGTTCTATTTTCAATTAGATTTGATTGATTCCAAATCCAAAAATCACTTATTTTAAAGTTTAGATTTTTGTTTTCAAAAGAAAAGTTTTCAGTTCCTTTTTTTCTTTCTGTATTTATTTTTTGAAGTTCCAATTTTTCTCAGGATATAGTGTACAACGTCATGTGTATGTGGCGTATTTTTCCGCCAGGAAAATATGCGCTCATACACTTTGTTAACGTGCGTTTTTTCTTTTTTAATTAAAATACCGTTATAAAATCACATATTTTTCAGCATTTTTATTCGGTGTTTAA
>NZ_OESZ01000002.1 GCF_900239345.1 Tenacibaculum dicentrarchi
TTGCTGCGATATTAAAAGTAGCATCATCATTTGTACTTCCATCAGGATCAAATTTTAAGCCATCTGCTTGGGCTAATGTTAACACTTGGTTTAAGGTTACAGGTGTTATTCCATCGGCTAAAAATAAAGTTCCACCGCTTGGTAAACTCGTGATTTTATAATTTTCAACCGTTCCATCAGTATCGTTTCCTGTTGGATTTACAATATCTGTTGCTCCCGCATCACTTGAAATACTTGCTGATGTAATATCATCGGTTGTTGGTAAGACATTTACAGTTAATTTAGCGCTAGCTGTTTTATCTAAACACTTATTGTCAGCATGGGTAACTTTTAAATAATACTCTTTTCCAGTTAAACCTGTAGCATCACTAATATTTAAAATTGCTGTATTAGAATCTGTATATACATCTGTTGTTGTACTATTATCAATTAATACACCTGTAGTAGCAGGATCACCAATATACCATTGGTATTCTATGCCTAGATTTGCATTCCTCAGTGTTCCGTATGTTGGTACTCCAGCAGCATAAGAAGTCGCCTCATCTGCTGTTGCAGATGTTAAGGTAAAGCTTGTTGCTTGCCCTTCGGTTACTGTTTTATCAACTAAAGCAGTAAAATCGGCAGTTAATTTTGTCGCTTTTATTTCGTTACCTGTTACGCCATTATAGCTGCTTGCTAGTATTGCTCCTGATGTTGTTACTTGCCCAGTTGCATTAAAACCGTCTCCATCTAAAATACCATCATTATTTGCATCTATTCCTCCAGATTCAAGAACGTCATTACAACCATCACCGTCAGAATCTAAATCTAAATAATTTGGTACTCCATCATTGTCAGTATCACAGTGATTAATTTTAACAATTACATTATCGACATATTCATCGGTAGATACACTAATGGCTGCATTATTTAACCAAGGATAATTACTTGCTGCACCTAAATCTATTTCATTTGCTATAAAAGGAGCTCCTAAAATTCCTGAAGCATCATATTGATACCCCTTATTATCAGCATATAAATGCAAAATACCAGATCCGTTATCTTTAACATAATAAGTTGTAGATTGTCTAAACCAACCTTTTACCCTTGGAGGTGCTGTAAAATTAGGTAATGATAAATTAGGTTCTCTAATTAAAACACTTCCATGTCCATATAAAAATACACCATCTGGAGCTCCTGTATAATCTTCTTTCCAAATAGGGTCTTGATTAGGTGCACCAATAGCAATACCATATTCATTGCTTTCATTTGTTAAAGTTGAACCTGTAGCTTGTAACCCTAATGAAAAATCAGCTTCAACAGTATGTTTATCTCCATTTAATAAATTTACTTTATTTAAAACGATAAATGAAGACATTTGCTCTTTATCAACTATTCCTCCTCCATTTGCATCAATTACGATACTTGGATTACCATCAACTCCAGAAATAGATTTATATTCCCCTACATTTGTTGTACTCGTATTCCCTGGGTGTGAATTATAAGCTTCTTTTAGACCATCAATACCTGATACCCCAACCAAACTTCCTTTTGGAATATCTGTTCCTACTACTCCAGCTTCAAATGTTTCATTTATGATTATTTCTTCTACTATAGAACCAGTACAATTAGCATCTTCTTCTGCATCTAAAATACCATCATTATCATTATCTAAATCCAACGAATTAGAAATACCATCACCATCAATATCTCCTTCTGATACTACTGTAATTAAGATATCAGCACTATCATTCTTTGAACCATTAATAATATAGTTTATTGTTGGCACAGTACCATAATAATTTGCTTCAGGTACGAATACTAAATCTCCATTTACACTTAACGTTAATGTTCCTATTTTTGTTGCCGAAACTTCAATCTCTGTTGCTATTCCTAAATCTAAAGCAGTTGGAGTTCCATCTCCATTTGCATCTACAGTTGCGCTTACTACTGTTAACATTACGCTTTCTGAATCACTATCAACTCCATTTCCGTTATTTCCTGTGATAACATTTCCAGTGATATCCCCGCCATTTTCATTTCCTGAAAAATTATCATTAGTTGCCGTGGTAGTACAAGTATTTACTTTTACCGTAACTTTATTGGTTAATTCAATATTACATGTTCCTTTTGTTGCATAAATATTATAAACAGTTGTTGCAGTTGGCGTCACCTTAAGCGTTAAGTCACTAGTTAACAACTGTGTAGCAGAAGCTCCTGTTACTTCACTATCATCACTTTCTAAACGCAATTGATAAGTTACTCCAACCTCTGCACTTGTTATTGTTATTGAAGCTTCTGAACCGCTACAAATGGTCGGGTTACTAACTATTAAACTATCATCAGGATTAACACAAATAACACAGGTAGATCCTTGTTTATCTTTATCATAAGGATTTGTAGTTAAATCAATAGGATCTTTTAAAATTCCAGAATCTACAGAAGTTTCTAAAGCATCATATAAACCATTTACTCCAACACCCATTGCAATTTCTGCTGGAGTTAAAGCTTTTAAACCTGCTTCTGTACCATCATCACAGCCGTCACCATCAGCATCTGTATTTAAACCTCTAGTACATATTGGGTCAATTGGAAATCTAACAACTTTAACAGCGTCTATAGTCACTACATCAGAACTATTCGTTCCCAGTTTTACATTAACAGAGGTTGATGTTGCTTTAAAAATGACCCTGTATACTTTCCAGTTAGGGTCTAATGGTTGACTAGTCTTTGAAACTGTACTTGGAAAATCGGTAATAGCATAAGCACCAAAATCTGGATCATCACTAGTTAAAACATCACCACCTGTTATATCAACATAAGTTGAAGGAGCATAGCTAGATATACTTCCTGCATCACTATACCTAGGTAAAAACCCCATTTCATAAGTAAACTCATAATTTTCTCCTATAGTTAAACCTGTTAAATTATTAGAAATAGCCTCATTATTTAATGAAAAAATAATAAAAGCTCCACCATCAGTAATCGACTGCTTTACTGTAGGATGATAATCATTAGCTTGTTGATTAGAAGAAACTATATATTGCCCTTGTGTCCAATCTACTGACTCATGAAATATCCAATCATCTTTTTGTCCTATATCAGGATTTGCTGTAGGCATTTGATCTTCTAAATGTACTGTATAAAAACTACCATCATTAGCTTTTTCGATACCCCAGGTGCCATTAAAATCACCTGTAGTTACCGTATGATCATATTCAAAACTCCCACTAGAAGTTAAGTCTGTAGTACATTCAAATTTATCTAGAATACCATCATTATCATCATCAATATCAATATCATCAATAATTGAATCCCCATCAAAATCACTAATTATTGTAAATTCAGTAGCATCACTATAACAAGGACTTCCGTTATCATCACCTTCAAAAACGGCATAATATTTACCTGATAAAACCTGTGATCCATTTGGTATTTCACTATCAACACTTGCTGGTAAAAAATAATACCATTTTACATTTTTTGTTCCTTTATTAGTTATCGTAGCATCAAAAGTGTTTAAATCAAATGTTGATTGACCTGTAATAGGTATCGTCGGATTCGTTGCAAACTGTGGTGGATTACCTCCCGCAGTACAAGGGTTACACTTAATTGTTTGTATTTTGACTGCATCTAAATATATTCTCGTTGTATTAAAACCATCCCAGCCTTTTCCTACTAAACGAAGCCATTTATACCCTGCCGCTGTATCAATACCTACTCCATTAGGTACTGTTATAGTAACTTCTCCCATAACATCTTCAGGAAAAATAGGTGTTACCACTTTTGTTGTGTTGAACACTGTATTAGAGTTTCCAAACTCAATTGTTAACGGCTCATCATATTGAGAATAATAACCCCTAAAAGTAATAATAGCTCCTTCTGTAAACTCTTCTGCATATTCTAAAACTAAAGGTGTATTTCCAGAGTAATAATAATTAGAATTATCAGGACTTCCTAAAACTTGTGTTGCACTGCTTATTGCAACGTAATTATCAATTGTTAATTCCCCATTTGGGCAACCCTGCGCCAATACCAACGAGGGTATCAGAAATAAATAAGTGATTAAAAGCCCTGAGAGTAAAAGCTTATTTTTAATTAAGTAATAATTGACCTTCATAATAATTTAATTTTTTAAAGCATTAATGTAAAAAACACACTTGAAACTACATGTATATGTTTTTCTCTTAGAAAAACATATACTAACTTGATTTATTTACTTAAATACATACTACTTGAAGGGGGAGGAAATAATATGAACGCAAACAAATATTACGCCTATGCAAAATTAATGTTTTTTTTGTAAAAAAAGGATTTTAACAAACATAAAGTACTGTAATAAAGAATAAAACATATTAAAAACATTTACTAATTAAATATTAAATTGTTTAAATTCTTACATAAATAAACATTAACCTGTAGACACGTTATTTCTAAAAAAGTCACATAGCTAGTAAAAAATGCCATTTTTTTATCCTAATACCTCAAACTAAGTATTCATCAAGTATTTTACTCGATGAATTACTTTACTTGATTCAGAGTAAAAGTGATAAAATAATTTTAAAAATTTGTTCTATAATTTTTTTAAAAACTTACCACCCTCATTTTATGAATATTACATTTAAATATGAAAAAAAACAAAAAAAATATAGACAAATATTTTGTAGCTTCTATAAACTGTTATATATTTGCAACCGCTTAGAGATATATTTTTTTTCAAAAAAATAATTCAAAGCTTGCAAGAAATTGCAATTAACTTTACCAATGCGAAAGTAGCTCAGTTGGTAGAGCGTCAGCCTTCCAAGCTGAATGTCGCCAGTTCGAACCTGGTCTTTCGCTCATAGTCTTTAGAAGATAGACTTTAAAATCTTTATTTACCAATGCGAAAGTAGCTCAGTTGGTAGAGCGTCAGCCTTCCAAGCTGAATGTCGCCAGTTCGAACCTGGTCTTTCGCTCATAGTCTTTAAAGGATAGACTCTAAAATCTTTATTTACCAATGCGAAAGTAGCTCAGTTGGTAGAGCGTCAGCCTTCCAAGCTGAATGTCGCCAGTTCGAACCTGGTCTTTCGCTCAAAAGCCGAAACATCTGTTTCGGCTTTTTTTATGCTTTTAGTTAGATTCAGATTTTGTTCTTGTAAACTTCTAATTTTTTTTTAAAAAATCACCTTTTATAGAAAATCTAATCTGTTAAACTAAACCCTCATTAATCACATTTTTTAGCTTTTTTTAATAATTTTAATCATTCGAGTGTTCTCGATATATTTTTTAAAAGAAAAATCACTCGAAATGACAGCGTAATTTTATTCTATTTTGGTTTTTAGGCAAGAGTTCTAAATGTTGTTTGAAGTTCTATTTTTACTTTTTAACACAAATGCCTAGCCCCGATTGTAGCAATTGTTTGAGCTCTTTTTTTGATTTTTCTTCAAAAAAAAGCGAGTGCGGAAAGCGGGAAACTGCTTCAAAAAAGACACACCTGTAATAAAATTATTTAACCTTTAGTTTATCTCCAAATAAAAACAAACCAACAATAATTGCACCGACAATTCCAATCATTAAAGGATTATTTGAAATAACAGTCGGTTTTAACAATAAAGTAAGTAAATAACCACCAATAGCACCGCCTAAATGCGCCGAATGACCAACATTATCTGCCTGGTTTTTCATGCCGTAAATTGAATACAATAAATACCCAATTCCGAAAACATAGCCCGGTAAAGGAAGTGGAATAGGAAACATTATTAGAGTCATATCAGGATACAAGATAATTGCCGAAAAAACAATTCCCGACACTGCACCAGATGCCCCTACAGCACTATAATAATAGTCGTTTTTATGTTGATATAACGAATATAAGCTTCCCGCAAACAAACTTCCAAAATAAATAAACAAGAAATAAGGCGTTGAAAAATTACCCAAAACTGTTTTTCCAAAAAGATATAAAGCGTACATATTAAACCCTAAGTGCATCCAGTCGGCATGTAAAAAACCCGAGGTTAACATTCTGATTTTATCTCCATTTACAATTTGTTGAATTTGAAATTTATAGCGATTAAAAAAAGTAATATCGTTAAATCCTTTATAGGAAACCAACACGTTTGCCGCTATTAATAGTAAGATAATTTGACTCATATTTTTCGTTTAGAACCACAAAAATAATCAAAAGTTTATAAAGTAAATGATTGATAATTAAATACGATATTTGCATTTTTAAAATTTAATCTATGAAGTTTTTAAGTTTCGCACTTGTATATCCTTTTATTTGGATATTTTCAAGATTACCAATGCGTATTTTGTATGTTTTTTCTGATTTCTTTTTCGTGATATTATACTATATTATAGGATATCGAAAAAAAATAGTTGAAACCAATATAAAAACTGCTTTTCCCAATAAAAATGAAGCAGAAATCACCCAATTAACAAAAAAGTTTATCAGTCATTTTGTTGATATTATTTTTGAGAGTATTAAGTCGTTTTCTATTAGTAAAAAAGAAATAAACAAACGCTACAAATACCTAAATGCCGATTTAATAAACAAATATGCCAAACAAGGGCGAAGTATTGTTTTAACAGGTGCGCATCAGGCAAATTGGGAATGGGCTTTTGCATTGCCACAATACTTAAATATTAGTTGTTATGGCGCATACACCAAACTGCAAAACCCTTATTTTGAAAAGGTAATTAAAAACTCAAGAACCAAATACGGTTTTGATGGTGTGCCAACAAGATTATTTAATAAAAAAATTAATGAAAGACAGGCAAAAGGTATTCAAAGTTTATACATTTTATTAAGTGACCAATCCCCTCAATTAGCAAGAGCTAGGTATTGGGCTACTTTTTTAAATAAAAAAATCCCTGTACATACCGGAGCTGAAGTTTTAGCTAAAAAATATAATTTAGTTGTTATTAATATGAATGTTACTAAAATTAAAAGAGGGTATTTTGAAACATCTTTCGAATTAATTACAGACACACCAACTGATTTTGAAAATTATCAGATTACCGATAAATTTTTAGCATTGACAGAAAAAAATATCAAAGCACAGCCCGATTTTTATTTATGGTCGCACAAACGCTTTAAGCATAAAGATAAATATGATGAATGGTTAGAAATTAAAAAAAAATAAGTTTTTAATACAATATAAAGACAAGGTTTAAAAAGCCTTGTTTTTTTATATCTAAATTTTACGCACAAAAAAATCCTTCTTAAAAAAGAAGGATTTAATTTTTGGGTGGAAGACGGGATTCGAACCCGCGACCCTCGGTACCACAAACCGATACTCTAACCAACTGAGCTACAACCACCATTTAATTGCGAGTGCAAATATATAACTCTTTTACTGTTCTACCAAACTTTTTTTAAAGTTTTTTTTAAATTAATTCACTTATTTTTCTCACTGCTACGTAACGCTCTGAGGTAAAGCCTTCTGCAAAATCAACATTAATTAACCTTCCTAAATCTTTTGCTCTATAATTTATACTATCGGTAAAATTTTTACTAGTAATAGGTGTTTCAGGCTCCTTACTGTTCGGATCAAAAAATTGAGAAGCGTATGCTAAGACCGATTTTTCCTTTTTATCCATAAAACCTGTTACATCAACTACAACATCTGGGTCAATATTTTTCCACTGTATATAATGATAAACTAATTTTGGTCGCCACTTTTCTTGAACCTCGCCATTTAATATTGTTTCAATCTTTAATAATCCGCTTAAAAAACAAGCGTTCGATACTAAATCGCTTCCTTTTGGATGATCAATATGACGGTCATCAACAGCATTGCATAAAACAATATCGGGTTGGTATTTTCGAAGCATTTTTATAACGGCTAATTGATGTTCTTTATCATTTTTAAAAAATCCATCGGCAAAACCTAAATTTTCACGTACTGAAACCCCCAAAATAGCAGCGGCATTTTCGGCTTCTATATCACGTAACTCCGCAGAACCACGTGTTCCTAGCTCTCCCCTAGTTAAATCTACAATACCTACTTTTTTACCCGAAGCGATTTCTTTGGCAATAGTAGCCCCACAACCTAACTCTACATCATCTGGATGTGCTCCAAAAGCTAATATATCTAATTTCATCTTCTTTATTTTAATATTTATTTTGATAGGCTAATTTACAAAATCGGCAGTAATGAGTTATAGATTGTCGTTATTTTATAATTCGCTTTTTTAAAATAGCCAAATCACTATCATATAAATTCAATATCTTCGTGCCCATGATTAGAATTGTCATTATCGGAGGTGGAAATGTTGCCCTGCATTTAGCCAATGCTTTTTGTAAAACAAAGGAAATTTCTTTGGTGCAAATGTATGCTAGGAATATTCAGCAAATCAGCCATTTAAAAAAACAAGTTGCTATTACTGATAACTTAAATTTATTAGCAGCTGCTGACCTTTATATTATAGCGGTTTCTGATGATGCTATTTCAGCGGTTTCATCAAAAATAAACAAGAAAAATAGCTTAATTGTTCATACCTCAGGAAGTGTTTCTTTAAATTCGTTACAAAATAACGGGAGAAAAGGTGTTTTTTATTTATTGCAAAGTTTTTCTAAGGATAAAAAAATTAATTTTGATGAAATACCATTTTGCTTAGAGGCGCAAAATAACGATGATTTTAAGCTCTTAGAAAGTGTAGCAAAATCGATTGGAAAAAAAATATATCCGATTAGCTCTCAGCAGCGAAAAACCTTGCACGTAGCCGCTGTTTTTGTAAATAATTTTACCAATCATTTGTATAAAATTGGCGATGATATTTGTAAAGAACACCGTGTTCCTTTTGAAATTTTACATCCTTTAATTGAAGAAACAGCTAAAAAAATTCAAGAATTATCGCCTACAGAAGCCCAAACAGGCCCTGCTAAAAGAAACGATAAAAAAACCATTCAAAATCATTTAGAACTACTCGATAAAGAACAACAAGAAATTTATCAACTTATTACAAAACAAATCCAAAAAACAACATAAATCCAACGAAATGGAAAAAAGTTATAAAGAAATATTGCCACAAATAAATACGTTTATTTTTGATGTAGACGGTGTACTAACCAACGGAATTGTAACGGTTTTTCCGAATGGTGAATTAGTGCGTCAAATGAATATTAAAGATGGATACGCCCTGAAAGCCGCAGTAAAAGCAGGTTTTAGAGTGTGTATTATTTCTGGTGGTAAAAATGAAGGCGTGCGTACTCGTTTAGCGAATTTAGGAATTGAAGATATTTATTTAGGTGCTCACGATAAAATTAAGCAGTTTAATGAAATTATCAGCAAGTACAATTTAAACCCTGAAAATGTGTTATATATGGGTGATGATATTCCTGATTATCCGGTGATGAAATTAGTAGGTATGCCTTGTTGCCCAAATGATGCTGTTAGAGAAATTCAGCAAGTATCTAAATATATTTCTGATAAAAATGGTGGCGAAGGTTGTGCCCGCGATGTTTTAGAACAGGTATTAAGAGTGCAAGGAAAATGGGCTGAAAATTTTGATGCTCAGTACGATTAACCTTCGTTATTGTAGCGGTACTATTATTATTGGAGCAATTTTTGAAGTTATTTTTAATTAATTATTAATACAACCCAACAAACATGAGAAAATTATTTTTAAGCATCTTATTACTGTTAGTAGCAACAACAATTAATGCACAGTCTATTTTTGGCGAATGGGAAAACCGCAATGAAAAAACCAATACCGTAGATTCTGTAATTAAAGTCTATGAAAAAGATGGAAAAGCATTTGCTAAAATTATTGAAATAACCAATAAAGACAAACAAAAAGCAGTTTGCGATAAATGTAGCGGAAATCGTAAAAACACGCCTATTTTAGGCATGAATATTTTAACAGGCTTAAAAAAAGATGGCAATGAATGGAGCGGTGGAACTATTGTTGATCCTAAAAATGGAAAAGAATACAAATGTTATATCGAGCTTGAAAATGCCGATAAATTAAAGATTAGAGGCTATATCGGTTTTGCTGTTTTTGGTAGAACTGCGTATTGGTATCGAAAAAAACAAGGTTAATTTTACACTTTATTTTAATATTTTTTGATAAAAAAATGCTAACAAACTTAAAGTTTGTTAGCATTTTTTATTAATACGGAATTTCTAATTGTCCATGATTTTCGATATGGCTTGGCGGAATTACCGAAATTATTTTTGTTGCCTGATAACTAACTCGTGGTTTATTTGATGAGCTGGTATGAATTATTTTTAAATTAAATTTCAAATAATCATTTGGCTGAATTACAACTTTTCGATTATGATATTCCTCTAGCCAAGCTTCATCTGTAATTTTAACGTCAATAGGAGCACCTTCTCTTTGTAGTTTCCAATAAGAATTATCCGACAATAAATCCATTGTATTTATTTTTAAAACCTCTACCCTTTCTTGTGCTATGCTTGCATCGCCTAGTTCACTTAAAATTTTAGGAACATCAACAAAGCTTTTATTGGTTAATTTCGCTTTATTTTTTCCGCTTTTAAAACAAAAATACTCACCCCTCTTTAACTTACTTGTTTGTAGGCTAATTTCTTTAACGGTATTTAAAATGTAATAATTGTTTACCGAAAAAAATAATAAATGGCTGGGTGTTTCCTTTTTTATTTTCCTATTTATTTCGTTGGTTAATTTGTCTAACCCTTTTTTAGAAGATATTTGTTGTAGCTCAATTGCTTTTAAAGTTTTGTACTTTATGTGAACCAATAAATCAGCTAACCAAGCGGTTGGTTTTACACCATTTTTTAAGTAATCTCCTGGAGTATTAATTAAAACTTGCTTAATTTTTGTATTAATAGCTTCATATTGAATATCGACTAAATCGTATTCAACTTTAGCTTCTACAGAAATATTATAAACAATATGCCTGTCTAAAACCAATAATTTATCATAAAAGCCTGACAAATTATCAAATATTTTTGCTGGATTTTTAACACCTTTCAATTCAAAATTTAGTTCAAAATCATGTGCTGTTATCATTTCCATATATATTTTTTTACTACAATAACCGTACTTGTTTTTAAGGCTGAATTTCGTAACAAAAAACACCCTTATAACTCGTTTTTTTAAAACCTACAAAATTACTAATTTTCGGGTTATTTAGCTAATATTTTTTATTGCATAAAAATATAGCTAATCGTCTTTTTAATCTCTTATAATTCTCTAAATATTTTAGCCGATAAAAACTGATGTAATTTAGCTGACAAAAAGCCTATTATTAATCCATTTATAAAACCACAAAATATATCAATAGGAAAATGAACACCTAAATATAACCTACTATAAGCAAAAACTAATGGAAAAAACACCAAATATTTTATAGAAGGTACGTGTTTTTTTAAAAGTATAATTAAAAAAACAGTAACAACTGTAGAAGTGGTTGCATGACCTGATACAAAACTAAAATTCCCTGGATTTATTAATCTTCTTAATGAATTTTGTATTAATGGATTTCTATTAGGGCGCAAGCGTTCAAAAACAAGTCTAATTGCGTTTGTTAACTGATCTGAAAAAGTAATTAAAATAGCTATGAATACTAATGTAAATAGTGTTTTTTTCCAACCGAGGTGTTTAAAAATTAAAAATATTAAATATGCAAATAAAGGGATCCAATTAAACTGATTGGTAATTCCTAACCAAAGCCAATCCCATTGCTCACTTCCTAGATTATTTAAATAGATTAAAAGTGCTTGGTCTTTTTGTATGATATCTTCCATAAAATTACGTTGTTATTTTCCTACTTTTAATACTTCAATTTCAAAAATTAAATCAGATTTTGCAGGAATTGGCCCTAAAGAATTTTCGCCATATCCTAAATAATAAGGAATAAAAAATACTGATTTATCACCTTCTTGCATAGTTTGTACCCCTTCTTTCCATCCTGCTATTAAAGGCATATTTACATCGTTAAGCGTAAAGGTAAATGGCTTTGTTTTACCTACACTTGAATCTATTTTTGTTCCATCAGTTAAAAACAACGTGTAATGAACCGTTGTTGAAATAGCTGGATTTACTTTTTTACCTGTCCCTTTTTTTATGGTTGCTATTTTTAAGCCAGAATTTGTTTTAACAGCGTTATTAATTCCTTTTTCTTCTTGAAATTTACGTTTTAACTCGGCTAATACTTTTTTACGTTCAGCTTCTTTTTTTGCTACGTTGGTTAACTCATGTTCAAAAACAGTAGCTGCTTTAAATTTTTTAGCATCTTTACCTATTCTGATAATTTCTAAATGATTAATAAAATCATTTTGTTGAATAGTATCTACGATATTTTGTCCTTGTAATACTTTACCAAAAATAGAATGTTTACCGTCTAGCCAAGGCGTTTCTTTATGGGTGATAAAAAACTGACTAGAATTAGTTGCTTTTCCTGAATTTGCCATCGACAAAACTCCAGGAGTATTGTGCTTATAAAGTAATTTTCCTTTTTCATCCATTGGAAATTCATCTGCAAATTTATATCCTGCATTTCCACGACCTGTACCTGTAATATCACCTCCTTGTACCATAAAATCTTTAATTACTCTGTGAAATTTAGTGTTATCGTAATATGGTTTTCCTTTTAATGAATCGGCTATTTTAGGATGATTACCTTCTGCTAACGACACAAAATTAGCAACGGTCATTGGCACTTTTTTTTCGTGTAATTTTATTAAAATATCACCACGATTTGTTTGTATATCAGCATACAATCCATTTTCTAAATCAGGGTATTTAACTGATTTACAGGCAGAAAACAACACTATTACGACTATTAAAATTTTATATATTTTCATTTTTTATTATTTTAGATATGCTTATAAACAATCAATTAGGTTAGCAACGAGTACTAACCTAATTGATTTACAGATATTTATATATTACAATTACTTTACTTCTAGTAACTCTACTTCAAAAATTAAAGTTGCAAAAGGTTTAATTTTACCACCTGGTCTTGGTGTTGCTCCGTATCCTAAATCTTGTGGAATAAAAAACTTATATTTTGCTCCTGGATTCATTAACTGTAAACCTTCTGTCCATCCTTTAATTACTTGACCAACTCCAAATTCTGTTGGTTCTCCTCTATCAACAGAACTATCAAAAACAGTTCCATCGGTTAATGTTCCGTGATAATGAACTTTCACACGTGAACTTACTTTTGGTGCATCACCTTTTCCTTGTTTTAAAACAACGTATTGTAAACCTGTAGCAGTTGTCTTTACTCCTGGTTTTGTTTTATTTTCAGCTAAAAACTTTTCACCTTCTTTTTTATAGTCTCCAAATTCAGTCATTGCTTTTTTAGTCTGAGCTTCTTGTTGCTCTTTCATTTTCTCTTCTTGTTTTTTCTGAAAAAATGACCTTAAAATATTATTGATATCTTTAGACTCTACTAACAAATTGGTTGAGTCCATTCCGTTTTTAAACCCTTGAACAAATAAATCTTGATCTAATTCTTTAAAATTCGTTTTAATTTTATTTGCCATATCTAAACCAATACTATAACTTACAGAATCTACCTCTGTAGCTAACGATTTTTTGGTTTTAAACTCACTATTACCACACGATACAACTGATAAAGTTACAACTGTTGCTGCTAAAATTTTAATTAATTTCATTTTTATTTATTTGTTATTTGTTATTTGTTATTTGTTATTTAATTTCGATTAATGTTACGGTACTTTGTATAGGTTGATTAACCATTATTTTTTTTCCATCGCCAATAACGCCAAAAGCCCTATATGATGGAATTACAAATGTAATAATTTCTCCCTTTTTCATCAACTTTATTCCGTCTTGTAATGCAGGAATAAAATCTTGCTGATCTACCTTATAAGTTCGTTCTTGCTTTTGGTAAATTACATTACCGTTTATATCGGAAATATCATACGATAACAACACCGTGTTTGTTGATTTTGCTAGTACTGTGCTTACAGTATCTTTAACTACATATCGATACCAAAAACCATTTTTAGAAGCTTTATAAGTATGCGTAGAGTCTTTAGATATCCAATTTTCTAAACGTTTTTTCTCTAAAGCATTTAATTTTTTATTTTTCTTAACTACTTCTTTATAAAAATTAACAGTTCCTTGTTTTTTAGGATGTCTGGCTTGTGGCTCTTTACAAGAAACTACTATTAAAATAATCAGGATAAAAAAAATAAAATTATACTTCATAAGACCTTTCTAAAGCTGTTTTATACTCAGGTAATAACGCAGTAAAAGTAGCAATAGTATCTTGCATCGAAAAATCACTTTTTCCACCAGCAGCATTATCGTGCCCACCACCATTAAAATGATTTCTAGCAAACTGATTTACTGAAAAATCTCCTTTACTACGAAGCGACATTTTAATAATACCTTGCTCTTTATCTTCAATAAAAATAGCAGCAAATACAATTCCTTTTAACGAAAGTGCGTAATTTACAACGCCTTCGGTATCGCCTTTTTCGTAATTAAATTTTTTCTTTTCTTCTTCGGATAAAGTAATAAAAGCCGTTTTATATTCAGGCAATAATTTCATATTACTCAACGCCTGCCCTAATAAAAGTAAGCGACTGTATGAATTTGCATCAAGCACATTGCTATGAATTTTATCATTTTCGGCTCCTTTATCAATTAAATCGGCAATAATTCTATGCGTTTTACTTGTGGTTGATCTAAAACGGAACGAACCAGTATCGGTCATAATTCCAGTATATAAACATGTCGCAATATTTTTATCAATTAAAGCAACATCGCCCATCATTTCAATAAAATTATACACCATTTGACAAGTTGACGACATCGAAACATCTGAATACATATATTCAAAATCATCAGGTTGCTGATGATGATCTATTAACGCAAAATTATTTTCGTACTTTTCTAGCGTATTTTGCATATCGCCACCAACTCGGTGAAGCGCATTAAAATCTAATAAAAAAATTAATTCCGAAGCAACTAAAGCACGATGGCTTTGCTTGTTTTGACGGTCAAAACGATATACCGTTTCAGAACCAGGAATCCAGTGTAAAAAATCAGGATATTCATTAGGCATTACCACCTGAGCGGTGTGTCCTTTTTTATCTAAATAATGCTTCAAACCTAAGGTTGAACCAACGGCATCTCCATCAGGATTTCTATGTCCTATAATAACAATATTTCTAGGGATTGATAAAAATTCTTGAAGCTGTGTAAAGTGTTTTAAAATCATATTTCGCAAATATACAAATTAATGATTTATTAATCTTTTATGCTTTTATTTTTGTTGTTTTGCTTAAAAATAATCTTCATGGTTTATACTAAATATCCTATTACTTTATTCTTGCTTTTAATTGCGTTTATAAACACTTTTATTGCCAATTGTTATAGTCAAGATAAATTCACCCTAGCCTTTGGTTCTTGCGATAATCAGAGAAAAGAAAATCCTTTTTGGGAAGATATTATTGCTTTAAAACCCGATGTTTGGGTTTGGGGAGGCGACAATATTTATGCCAATACTAATAATATGAAAAAAATGGAAAAATTTTATCAGCAACAAAAAAGAGATACTTCGTATCAAAGGCTAATAAAAAACACACCTATTTTAGCTACTTGGGATGACCATGATTATGGTAAAAATGATGGAGGAACTCATTATCGAAAAAAAGAAGAAAGTCAACAATTATTTTTAGATTTTTTAAACATTCCTAAAAACTCTCCTAGAAGAAAACAAGCAGGAATTTATCATTCAAAAACTTTTAAAATCAAAAATAATACTGTAAAAATAATTACCTTAGATACCCGTTACTTTAGAAGTAACCCAATAAAATTTAGTCGTAAAAAAAAACAGCTATCAAACAAAAGAAAAGGAAGTGTTTTAGGGCTTAATCAATGGAAATGGCTAGCAAAAGAATTAACAAATTCTACGACAAACTTTACAGTTATTGTAAGTAGTATTCAAGTACTGTCAAGTGAACATCGTTTTGAAAAATGGAGTAATTTTCCAAATGAAATGACTAATTTTTTTAAATTAATTGAAACTTCAAAAGCAAAAAATGTAATTTTTCTTTCTGGTGACAGGCATATTTCAGAGTTTTCAAAAGCAACTATAAATAATATTCCGTATCCTATTATCGATTTTACATCAAGCGGTTTAACACATTCTTACACATCTTTTTCATCAGAAAAAAACAAATATCGAATTGGTAATGTTACAAGTAAATTAAGTTATGGCGTATTGTTTTTTGATTTTATTTCAAACAAAGTAACCTTTCAAATGCGAGGTAAAAATAAGGTTATATTACAAGAAATCAACCAAGTATATCCTTAATTTTTTAATAAGATTAAAAAGTGTATTTTTGCGCCGATTTGTGCGAAGTTCGCACTTACATTTTATTTACTTTAATTAGAAACTCAATTACAATGGCAACAAATAGAACTTTTACAATGATTAAACCAGATGGTGTTGAAAACGGACACACTGGCGCAATTTTAGACAAAATTAATGCTGCAGGTTTTAGAATCGTAGCAATGAAAAAAACGCAAATGACTACTCGTGATGCTGAAGCTTTTTACGCTGTGCATAACGAACGTCCTTTCTTTGGTGAATTAGTTGAGTTTATGACTCGTGGTCCAATTATCGCTGCTATTTTAGAAAAAGACAACGCTGTTGAAGATTTTAGAACTTTAATCGGTGCTACAAATCCTGCTGAAGCTGCTGAAGGAACTATTCGTAAAATGTTTGCTACCTCTATCGGTGAAAATGCTGTTCACGGTTCTGATTCTGATGAAAACGCTGCTATCGAAGGTGCTTTTCACTTTTCAGGAAGAGAGATGTTCTAAGAACAATAATTCTTTTTAAATATATAAAAACTCGTTACAATTGTTGTAACGAGTTTTTTATTTTTTGAAGCTATTTCCCGCTTTCCGCACTCGCTTTTTTTTGAAGAAAAATCAAAAAAAGAGCTCAAACAATGCTTCAATCGGGGCTAGGAATTTCTGCTTATAACTTAATTACACAACATCTTTTACCAAGTCATATTTTATTTCATTGTAATTCGCAATTACTTTTTGCGCCAACGAATAATCTTGTTCTTTAGAGTGTTCACTTTTATAAGCAACACAATAAATTCCGCCATCGTAAGCTGCTCTAATTCCGTTGGTAGAATCTTCAATTACTAAACATTCTTTTTTATCGAAACCAGCAATATCGGCTGCTTTTAAAAATATTTCAGGATGCGGTTTTGATGCTTTTAAATCGGCACCGCTAATTTTTCCTTTAAAATATTTATTTAAATCGAACTTATTAAAAACATTATCAATAGTAACCATCGATGCCGACGATGCCAAAACTAAAGTAACGCCGTTGTTATAATAATTTTTAATTAAATCTAAAACACCGTTCAATAATTCTAAATCATTATCATCAGAAAAAAATAATTCTTTAAAAAAAGCACGTTTATAATTTACCAATTCGGTAGCCTCGATTGTTAAATTAAATTTGGCTACTAAATCTTTACAAATTTCTAAAGTTGATTGCCCTGTGTAGGAATTGTAAAGCTCCTGTGAAACCTGAATTCCTACCTTATCAAACATTAAAAAATATGCTTGTTTGTGTAACGGTTCGGTGTCAACAATTACCCCGTCCATATCGAATAAAACTGCTTTTAAAGCCATAGTATTTAGTTTGTGTTGTGCTACAAAAATAATCAATTGCTCCTTACTTATTGCTATTATTAAGCATCACTTTGCATGAATTATTTTGTGAAATTTATTTTATATGAATAGTCATTTTTATCGACTGAATTACATCAAATTTTGCATCTTTATATTTAGGAGGTCCCATAAAACCTTTCGCATCATTAGAAATACCTATTGGCTCTTTAGGAATTCCTATAAAATTGGTATCCATTTTTTTGTTATCATTCACATCATGAAACGCCGAAATTGCATAAGTTCCTGCTATCATATTCTCAAATACTAGGCTCGCTTTTTTATCTGAAATCTTTATTATTCTTCCCTTTATAGCTTCTTTTAAAAAAGCTTTTTTATTATTATAAATTGCTACATACAAATTACCCTTATCAGATTTCATTCCTTCAAAATATACTGTAATTGTATGTTTTTCTTGACTTATTGAATTTAAAATTCCTGTTAAAATAAAGAATACTGTTAAAATAATTTTCGGCATATTTTTTTATTTTATAATTAAGTCTTTAAGTGATAGTCTAAATATCTTATTTTTCATTCTTGCTATTTTTTAACAAAATACGCTAAAATAATTGATAAAAAATGTATTTTTACATAGCATAAAAAATAATAATGTCACACGATTTAAGCGATTATAGAAAATCATACGAAAAAAAAGAGTTACTTAAAAAAAATTGTCCTGAAAATCCGATGGAATTATTTAGAGACTGGTTTTTTGAAGCAGATGTATCAGAAATGGTTATTGAAAGTAATGCTATGAACGTTTCATCAATGGGGTTAGATGGTTTTCCTAAAAATAGAATTGTATTGTTAAAAAAATATACTTGGGAAGGTTTTATTTTTTATACTAACTATAATTCAGAAAAAGGGAAAGCAATTTTACAAAACAACAATGTGTGTCTTTCTTTTTTTTGGGCTGGCTTAGAACAGCAAATCATCATCAAAGGAAAGGCTGAAAAACTAGCTAAAAATTTATCTGATGGTTATTTTGAATCAAGACCTGACGGAAGTAAATTAGGCGCTTGGGCATCTAACCAAAGTGAAGTTGTTGCCACTCGTGAACTACTCGATGAGCAACTTGAAAAAACAACCGAAAAATTTCAAAATAAAGAAATTACACGCCCGCCACATTGGGGAGGTTTTATGGTAAAACCCGTTTCTATTGAATTTTGGCAAGGTCGTCCAAATAGAATGCATGATAGAATACGATATACCTTAGAAAAAGATTTTTCTTGGAAATTAGCACGTTTAGCGCCATAATTTTATATTTACATACATTTTAATCATTTAAATGAAAACACTTTATATTGTTCGTCACGCAAAATCTTCTTGGCTATACCAAGGTATTAAAGATATTGATAGACCTTTAAAAGAGCGTGGTATTAAAGATTCACATCTTTTTTCTAAGTTTTTATCGCAAGAAATACCAAAGCCAGATGTATTTGTTTCTAGCAGTGCGAATAGAGCGCTACATACGGCTATTATTTTTTGTGAAAATTTTAAATACCCACTCTCTAACCTACAAATAAAACGTCAGTTATATAATTTTAGTGATGGTTATTTAGTGAAAACCGTAAATGCTTTAGACGATAATTTTAGTAGTGCTATTATATTTAGTCACGACCACGGTATTAATAGTTTTGTAAATAATTTTGGTGATAAGCCAATAGCTCACGTGCCTACTTGCGGAATTATAGGCATTGAATTTAAAGATAAACACTGGAAAAACTTAAAAAAGGGACGTACTATTTTAGTCGATTTCCCTAAAAATCATAGATAAAATTATATTATTTTGAAAATTAAAAAATATGGCGCTATAGATATCGGTTCAAATGCTGTAAGACTATTGATATCAAATGTTATTGAAGAAAAAGATAAAGAACCACTATTTAAAAAAGCTTCTTTAGTTAGAGTTCCTATTCGTTTAGGTACCGACGCATTTGTTACAGGTATAATATCTGAAGAAAATACCGCCCGAATGATTGATGCCATGACTGCTTTTAAATTGATTATGAAAGTTCATGGTGTTGAAAAATATAAAGCATGCGCCACCTCAGCAATGAGAGAAGCTCAAAATGGAACTCAAGTTGTTAATACTATATTAAAAGAATCAGATATAGAAATTGATGTAATTGATGGTAAAAAAGAAGCCGCAATTATATTTTCTACCGATTTACATCATTTAATTAAATCAGAATCTACCTATCTTTATGTAGATGTTGGTGGTGGTAGTACTGAATTTACCTTATTTTCAAAAGGTAAAATTGTAAAATCAAAATCGTTTAAAATAGGTACTGTTCGATTAATCAATAATAAAAAAACAGAAAATAATATTATTTTCAAAGAAGTTCAAGAATGGGTTGAAGAAAATACCAAAAACTACGGACGTATTTCTCTTATTGGTTCTGGTGGAAATATTAATAAAATATTTAAAATGTCGGGTAGAGATTTAGGAAAACCTATTTCTTATATCTATCTAAATGCACAATATCAATTTTTAAAAAAAATGAGTTATAAGCAGCGAATTTCTGAACTAAGTTTAAATCCCGATAGAGCTGATGTTATTGTTCCTGCAACTAAAATTTACCTTTCAGCAATGAAATGGAGTGGTGCTCGAAAAATATTTGTTCCTAAAATAGGCTTATCCGATGGAATCATTAAAAGTTTGTATTTCAATAAGCTATAAAACCTTTTAACAGTTCTTTAACATTAAATAAAATACCTATCTTTGTTTAATTATGTGACCTTTATTTATATAATGTGTCACATGAATAAGTTAAATAATATCAAACAAATTTAGAATTATTATGAAAAAATTACTATTAACAGGAGCGCTTCTAGCCTTCTATTTTAGTGCTTCAGCACAAGATTTACCCACAAATGCAGAACCTGGAAAGTGTTATGTACGTTGTAAAACACCTGAAGTATGGAAAAATCAAGATGTAACGATTGAAATTGCACCTGCTTACAAAAGAATTATTACACATCCTGCTGCTTATAAATCAGTAACAGAACGTGTTTTAGTTAATGAAGGAAGTCAGAAATTAGTTATCGTACCAGCAAAGTACGAAGCTCAAACTTATTCGGTAGTTACCAAAGAAGCTAGTCAGCGTATTGAAAAAGCGTTATCAAAACCTAGTTCTGCTACTGAAACTATTGTTGTAAAAGAAGCTTCTCAAAGATTAGAGCTAGTACCTGCGAAGTACGAAATGCGTGATGTTGTTGTTGTTACTAAAGAAGCTACGCAACGTTTAAAATTAGTTCCTGCAAAATACGAAACTAGAGATGTTGTTGTAGTTACAAAAGAGGCTAGCCAACGTTTAGTTAAAGTTCCTGCTACTACAAGTGTAGTTTCTGAAACAATTGTAGTAAAAGAAGCAGCACAACGTTTAGTTAAAGTTCCTGCAAAATATGAAATGCGTGATGTTGTTGTTACTGTTAAAGAAGCATCGCAACGTATTGAAGTTATTCCTGCAAAATATGAAATGCGTGACGTTACTGTAATGGTAAAAGAAGCTTCTCAACGTTTAGTTGTTGTTCCTGCAGTTTATGGAACTGAAACTATTTCTTACAAAAAAAGAGATTATGGAAATAAATTAAGTGTAATTCCTGCATCTTTTAGTAACGATAGTGAAACTATTGAGGTTAAAGCTAAATCTGCTAGATGGCAAATGAGTGAAAAAGCACCTGATTGTGAATCTTCAGATCCTAACGATTGTCGTTACTGGTGTTATAAAGAAGTACCTGCTCAATTCCAAACAATTAACAAAACTGTTTTAGGAAATGATGCTAGTGTTGTTTCTACTCCTGAATGTAATGAAAGTACTTCTCCTAACGGATGTGGTAATTCAACCTATACTAAAAAAGTTGTTAAGACTCCTCCTACAACAAGAGTTGTTGCAGTTCCTGAGGTAACGAAAGTTATTAAGAAAAGAGTAATGGTAACTCCTCCTACAACAAGAACTATTGATATTCCTGCTGTAACGAAAATTATCAAGAAGCGTGTAATGACTACACCTCCTACAACAAACACAATTGCTATTCCTGAGGTAACTCAAACTATTAAAAGAACGGTAACAACTCCTGAATCTACAAGAGTTATTGCAATTCCTGAAGTGACTAAAGTTATTAAAAAAACAGTGATGGTAACACCTCCATCAACAATTACAGTTCAAATTCCTGAAGTAACTAAAATTATTAAGAAAAGAGTAATGGTAACTCCTCCTACAACGAGAGTTATTGCTATTCCTGAAGTAACTACGACTGTTAAAAGAGTAATTCCTTCGGTTACAACTACTAAAGTTATTGCTATTCCTGAGGTAACTACAACTTTAAAGAAAACTGTAATGACAACTCCTCCTACTTCTAGAGAAATTAAAGGAGATGCTGTTTATAGTAACTTAAAGAAAACTGTTTTAGTAAAAGATGCTTGGAAGGAAGAAGTTCCTGTAGCTGCTAAATACAAAACAATTACTAAAGAAGTATTAGTTTCTAAAGGTGGGTTAACATCTTGGAAAGAAGTTGAATGTAAATTAATTGAAAATACACCTTTACCAATTAACTGGAACTTAGGAAGTGCTACTTTAACTTCTGGAGCTAAACGTTTAATTGACACTAGATTATTACCAATTTTAAAGACTGGTGTAGCTGCTGCTGTTGAATCTCATACTGATTCAAGAGGTAGTAACGTAAGCAACCAATCTTTATCAGAAAGAAGAGCTCGTTCAGTTGTAAACTACTTAATTTCGAAAGGAGTTAACGCTAGTCAATTAACTGCTAACGGTTACGGTGAAAACAAATTAACAAACAGATGTGCTGATGGTGTTTCTTGTACAGAACGCGAGCATGCTGCAAACCGTAGAACTACTTTTAGAGTAATCAATCAAAAATAATTTTTAATAAACATACTATAATTAATATTTTGATATTAAAAAAACCGAGCTTTTGCTCGGTTTTTTGTGTTTTATAGAGTATTTATCTAAGTGCCTGTTTAAAATTAAATAAAGACTAAACAGACGCTAGTAAAAACATCATAAATAATATTACGATAAACAAAGAGAAACGTGATAAGCTTCGATTCTAAGTATTTAATTTATAAGAAATTATTTAACAATAATAACTTTTAATTTCAGTTCTTTTTCAACCCAACTTTTTAGTTCTTTCTCTTTCTTTTCAATTACTGAGTCAGTTATTTTTTTATTCCAAACTACTGATAACTCAGGAATTGTATCTATTTTAATAAAATCAGTAGAAGATAATTTTTTAGAAAAACTAATTCCTTTAATATCGTTAAATCTAATTTTAGCTTCCTTGGCTATTTTACTAAAAGGGATACTATTTTCATCTTGCTTTAAAGCATTTTGTTCTATATTATTATTTAAGCTTGAAATTGTTGTTTTTAAATCGCTAATTTCTTTTTGTAAGCCTTTTATAATATTATCTTTTTGATCTAAATCAATAATTGCTCTATCGTAGGCATCAACAACTCTATCGACACTTCTGGCTTTATTTTCATTCACAACCAATTCGTAAACATCTAATTTAGGATAACTTTTTAATTCATTTCTTAAAAAAGTTTCGGTAGCATCGGTAACATCACCATTAAAAAATAAATTAATTTTTTTAGTCTTTTTATCGATATTTTCTCTTTGTAGCCATAAATCTTTATTGGCTAAAATTTCATCTTTTAAAAATTTATCATAATTTGATTTAACCACGCTTTCTTTATAAACACTTACAAAAGTAAACATAGCGGGTACCATTACTAAAAAACCGATAAAAGAAGCCACTTGTGCTATTCGTTTTCTCTTTTCAGAATTTACATAACGAATCATGGTAAACCCTAATAATTTTAGCACTAAAAAAGTAGCTAAAGCGATAAAAATAGTATTAATTGTAAATAAATACATTGCTCCAAAAAAGTAATCAAATTTACCAATTGCTAAGCCATAACCTGCCGTACATAAAGGTGGCATTAAAGCAGTAGCAATAGCAACACCAAATATTACCGATGCTATTGTTCCTTTTTTTGTTCGAGCGATAATTAAGGCTAAACCACCAAAAAAAGCAATTAACACATCTCGAATATCGGGTTTTACCCTTCCTAATAATTCTGAAGTTTCCTCTTTTAAAGGAAACAAAAAGAAGAATAAAAATGCGGTTAATAAACTCAACACAATCATAATTGCTAAGTTGATTAATGATTTTTTTAAGGTATCAATGTCGTTAATAGCTAACGACATTCCAATTCCTAAAATAGGTCCCATTAATGGCGATATTAACATGGCTCCAATTACCACAGCGGTTGAATTAGCATTTAACCCAATCGATGCTACAAATATTGAACAAATTAAAATCCAAACAGTAGCTCCTTTAAAAGGAATATCATTTTTTATGGCTTCAATGGTTGCTTCCTGGTCGGTATCATGACGAAAATCTAACAATTCCACCATAAATATTTTAATACTTTCCCACAATCCTTTAGCATCTTCTTGAACTGCTTGTTTAGACTGTGCTACACTTTCATCTTGCTTTATTTTTTCTTCCATATAAATTGATTTTATAACGCTCGAAAGATACGGAATTATCACTTTATAGTATCAAAACAAAAAAGCCCAAAGAAATATCTTTGGGCTTTTACTCGTATTTTTAAAAATTTCTTAAAAAAATAAATTACTTGATGTTTAATTTCTTTTTTAAACCTCTTGAAATACCATCTTTATGTAATAAAACTGAAATTGTTTTTAATTTAAAATAAGGAACAGACATATAAATATATCCTTTATTCCCTACTTTTGAACCCCAAGAATTTTTAACTTTAAAATACTTATTTCCTTTCTGATCTTTCATTAATCCTACAATGTGCATTAAATGATCATCGGTAGTATTAAAGTTTTCAAATTCTGATTGACGAAAACTAGGAGTAATTTTCTTTTCTTTAACAAGTTCTGTTAAGCCCTTTTCACTATCTGAACTGCTTGCAGGAATAATTGCAATACCATTTTTTGCTGAAAATGTTTTTTCAGAAACATCACAATCTAAAGCAATTGTATATCCTTTTTCAATAGCATTTTGTGTTACCTCAACCAATTCATTTAATGAAACATTATGAAATGCCCCGTTTGAAAAATTATCAGGAATATTCAATACAAATTCATCATACATTTTTGCATGCTGAAAAGATGTTATTGAAACATAATTTTCAGGATTAATTTTGATATGTTCTGCAAAACTTTTTGGTGTATAATTAACGCCTTCAAATTCAAAATTTGCTTTATTTTCACCTAAATAAACATCTAAAACGCTTTCTGTAGCTTTTTTCCATCTAGGACTTAATTCTTTTGCAGGATTTTTAATATACGTATTTAACATCGATTTTAAAACTGCAACAACCTCAGCATGATTATGTCTGTCTTGCCCTACTTCTAATCCAGAAAAAACCACATCAGGGGCTAACCCATTTTTAGCTACAGAGTTAATTACATCATGCGCTAAACCTCCTTGACTAAATTGTGCTTTTCCTTGACGGTATAAATAATTATTTGCCTTCTCAGAATAGGTATTACGAACGGTGTACATTTCTGATAAATCAATATTTTTACCTGTTAACCTTATAACTTCCGACTCTAAAAACGATGTTGTTGAAAAACTCCAACAAGTACCAGTGCTTCCTTGGCTTTTTACTTGGGTGCTTTCTATATCTTCTAATGTTTTGAATTTATATTTTTGAGCGGTAATTGAACCAATACTTAAAAAAGCAAAAGCGGCTCCGATAAACAAGTTTTTCATGTGATGTATTTTAATTTAACGAGCAATTTAGCATTTTTACTTATTTTTAACATCATTTTTATCGTTAAAATGTTTAAAAATCTACAATTACTCCAATTCTTGGTAAAACATTACCCGATGTACTTTCTATTTCTTCTAAAACATATCTTGATGAATCATTAGGATTTGAAACTCGTCCATCAGCATCTTCTATTGGTAATAAAAAAGGTTGCTCACTAGCACTACTAGCGTAAATATTCTGAATATCAACATAAAAATTAACAGCGACCTTCTTTAAAAACCATGTTTTATCAACTCTTAAATCTAACTGTGTGTATGTATCAAAACGTTTTTCATTTAATCTTGAAAAGTCTAAAATAGCTCCATTTGCAACATCATAATTAGTTTTTAATGATGAAGCATTTCTATCATAAGGCGTGTAAGGTCTTCCTCCAACTAATCTAAATTTAGTTCCTATTTCCCAATTTTTCTTTAATTTTTTTCCTGCCGTTATTGTTAAAAGATGTTTATTATCCCAAGTAGAAGGAATATAACCTCCTAAAGCATCTTTAAATTCACTTCTTACAAAAGTATATGAAGCTAATCCGTATAAACCATTAAATGATTTTTTTTGAGCCAATACTTCAAAACCATAAGCACGTCCTTTTGAATTAGAAACTACTTCTTCATTTCCTACAACACCAAAATCAGCTCCTAAATTTGCCAAACTAATTTGATTTCTTACTGAAAATGGATAATTATCATACGCTTTATAAAATCCTTCAAAAGTAATTTTAGAACTTGTATTTGGTTTATATGATAATCCACTTACAAAATGGTCTGACTGTATATATTTTAATCCTTTTTTATTGATAAATTCTCCTGAGTTATCTTTAAATCCTAAAACAGTATAAGATGGCATTTGATAATAACGCCCTACCGATGAACTTAAACTCATTTTATCATTTAAGCTATAATTTAATGAAAGCCTTGGCGAAAATTGATTGAATGAATTTTTCATTTCTTTATTATAATCAACACCATCAATTCTAAATCCGAAAGAAACACCTAATTTATTATTTAAATATTCTTTTGATATCTGACCAAAAACACCATATTTAATAAAATTGATATCCGAATTAAAAGTATCTTCAAAAACTGCTTGAGAATTTGCCACTTTTCGATACGTATTATTTAAATAAGTAGCCGTTTCTATGTTTGTACCTATATTGACTTTATAATTATTTGAAGTGCTAAAATTATTTTCGTATCTAAATTTAGTTTCTATTTCTTTAGAACTATAATCTAACAATAAATTTGCTGGTACTTCTTGATTCAAAAAATATTTTTCAGCGGTATTTTTCAGCTCATTTCTACTTAAAACGACTAAATGTGTCGATTTTTCAGCAAAATATTTATAACTAGCACCAACCGTATAATTCCATTGACTATTTACAGGAACAGTATTTAAAACAATATTATTTCTTTTTAAAATATCTTCATCTGTTATGTCATCATTTACAGATTCATTCAATTTAAAATTATCAATTGCTCCTAAAGCAATTATTGATAATTCACTGTTTTTTGATAATTGCGATTTTACATTTAACTGAAAATCGTTATAAGTTGGTAAAAAAGGTAATTTTATCAACTTGAATAAAAACTGTAAATATGATTGACGAACAGACAACATAAAAGTAGTATTATCTCCTAAAGGACCATCTAAAGTAATTCCTGCATCAGAAGTTCCTAAAGTAGCTCTTGTATTTAAAGCCGTTGGATTTCCTCTTTTTTGTGTAAATTCTATAACCGAACTTAACGTGTTTCCTCTATTTGCAGGAAAAGCACTTGAGTAAAAATCAACTTTACGAATTAAATCGGCATTCATTATTCCTACAGGTCCACCAGTTGCGCCTTGTGTTTGAAAATGATTAATTACAGGAACTTCAATACCATCTAAATAAAATTTATTTTCAGATGTTGCGCCTCCTCTAATTATAATATCATTTCTAAAACCAGGATTAGAAGCAACACCAGGAAAAGATTGAATTACTTTTAAAACATCTCTATTTCCTCCAGGGTTTTTTTCTATTTCAGCAACTCCTAAAGATTGTAAAGACAACGGACTTTGTACCGATTTTTTAAACAAATTAGCCTTTACCTCAACTTCATTTAAATTAGTATCACTTTCTTTTAATTCGATGGTTACAAACGGAATATTATCATTTGTAACTAAATACTCATCAGAAATTAAGGTTTCATAACCAATAAATGATACTTGTATTTTATTATATCCTAAAGGAATATTAGTTATTTTAAATGCTCCATTTTCATCAGAAACAACTCCTTTTGTAGTTCCATAGACCAATACATTTACAAAAG
Organism: Tenacibaculum dicentrarchi; assembly: GCF_900239345.1. Taxonomy (GTDB): domain Bacteria; phylum Bacteroidota; class Bacteroidia; order Flavobacteriales; family Flavobacteriaceae; genus Polaribacter; species Polaribacter dicentrarchi. The sequence continues at coordinate 27,778 of NZ_OESZ01000002.1, forward strand.
GAATAACATCTCTTGTTTTAGCATCAATTATTTTTCCTGAAATAGCACCATTATTTTTATCTTGACTTATCACAATTAAGGAATGCAAAAAAACTACAAACAATAAACATATATTTTTCATAAACAATCTGATTTATAGGTTGCTAAAATACATACTATTGAATAAATTAAGATAAAATAAAGACTAGAAAATAAAGTATCTATTTTTATCTCTTACAAATTAATCGTATTCTTTACCTTTGAAAAATGCTTCGTTATTTAGCCACCACAGCTATAGTATTTAAAATTTTATCAAAAAAATAAACATTATGCAAATTACAACAAACTTTGATGCTGGTAATATTACCCTAATATCACAGCAACAAAATAGCGCACAATTAAACATTAGAAAAGATACCAATTCTCATTTTTTTCAATGGTTTAATTTTAAAATCACCGATATTACCATAGGTGAAACCTATACTTTTTGTATTGAAAACGCTAGTGAAAGTGCCTTTGCCGATGGTTGGGAAAATTACAAAACAAACGCTTCTTACGATGGTAAAAATTGGTTTCGTTTACAAAACACCGAGTATAAAAATGGTAAACTTTACTTTAGTATTACCCCTGTGCAAAGCGAAGTAAATTTCGCTTATTTTACGCCATTTACCTACGAGCAACATCTTAATTTAGTAGCAACAGCAAGTAAAAGTAATTTATGTACAACCACTATTTTAGGCGAAACTATCAATAAAAAACCCATAGAAATTTTACAATTCGGTACACCTAGTAGCAATAAAAAAAATATCTGGATTATTGCACGTCAGCATCCTGGAGAAAGTATGGCAGAATGGTTTGTCAACGGGATTGTAAATCGTTTTGTTGCTGAAAATATTTCAAAAGATACTACCATTGATAAACTACTAGAAACCTGCTGTTTTTATATCATTCCGAACATGAATATTGATGGAAGTATTGCAGGAAATTTACGTGTAAACACCTTAGGAATTAATTATAATAGAGTTTGGGAAAACCCCAATAAAGCTACTGAGCCAGAGGTTTTTTATTGCAAACAAAAAATGCAAGAAACAGGTGTTGATTTTCTATTAGATGTTCATGGCGATGAAGCAATTCCTTATAATTTTGTAACCAGTTTAAGAGGGATTCCTAGTGTTACTGATAAAATCTTATCAGAAGAAATACGTTTTAAAAATGAATGGATGTCGGTAACTCCAGAATTTCAAGATGTGCATAAATATGAAGATAGCTTACCTAATATGGCAAATTTAGCGGTTTGTTCTTATCAAATTGGTGAACTTTTTAAAGCACTTTCTTTTACCTTAGAAATGCCTTTTAAAGATAATGACGATGTTCCTGAACCAACAAAACAATGGTCTGATAAACGTTCAGAAGCATTAGGTGCTTCTTTTTTAACAGCGTTAAAAGGGTTTTTAAAATAGAACCACCATAAAAGTTGTTTGTTCGAGTTATTTTTCTTCAAAAAATAGTGCTGAAAACTTAAAAAATTCTCAATACCTTACTCGAACTAACAACTTGTTTTTTTGCGTTAGCGATAGAGCAGTTTGTTTGAGCTCTTTTTTGTTTTTTTTTAAACAAAAAAAGCGAGTAGCGAAAGCGCGACCCTTGGGTAACGCCCAATAAATAATATTTATTTTAAAATTTGCTAAACGCCATATGAATTGCCATTACTATAAAAACAGTACCACTTATTAAATGTAACCATTTATTAAAAGTAGAATTATCTTTGATTGTATCTGATAAACTACTTGCAAAAAAAGCAAGTATAAAATACCAAACAATACCTATAAACGCAAACGTAAACCCTAAAAAAATAAAAGGAATTGGGTTATCTAATTGTTTAGAGCTAATAAATTGCGGAAAAAAAACCAAAAAAAATAATGCAACTTTAGGATTTAAAATATTAGTTAAAAAACCCGACCAAAAAATGTTTTTTTTGCTTTTATCCGATAGATTCTCTTCTTTTAATAACAGTATTTTATTGCCGTTTTTAAATTTTGAAATACCTAAATAAATAAGATAAATAACACCGATGTATTTAAGTATTGTAAAAGCAAATACTGACTTAGAAAGTAAAACAGATAAGCCTACAGCCGCAAAAAAAGTATGACTTAAAACACCTGTATTAATACCTAAACCTGCATAAAAACCTGATTTTTTACCATATGTTATTGATTTTGTTAATACAAATACCGTATCAATACCTGGTGTTATTACAAAAATAAAAGCGACTACAATAAAGCTTGTGAAATTTTCAATTCCTATCATTTTATTATTTTTTATATTCAAAGAAAGTTAATGACAAAGAAAGTTTTTTGTTAGTCTAAAAAAAATACATATTTTTGATTGATTAATGCATAAAACGCATTAAAAAATGACTATCAAACAACTAAAATATTTTTTAACTCTTTCTGATGAACTTCATTTTTGGAAAACTGCAGAAAAAGTATTTATATCTCAATCTTCTTTAAGCCGACAAATTAAAGCCCTTGAAGATGAATTAGGAATATCACTTTTTGAAAGAGATAAAAGAAATGTAAAACTTACCGATGCAGGTGTTTTTTTAAAAGAACGTTGGAGTGTTTTACTAAACGATTTTAACCAAATACAACAACAGGCTAAAAAAATTAGCGAAGGAACTGCTGGTTTTATTGCCATAACTTACCCTGGCTCTATTGCTTTTAACTTTTTACCTAAATTTTTAACCGTTTTAAATACAAATCTTCCTGATTTAAAATTAGAGTTAACAGAACCTACAGATGAAAGTCATCAAAAATTATTACTTAATTATAAAACCGATGTTGCTTTTAGTAGAGATGAAATAAAAAATATAAATATTGATTCTATAAAATTATACTCTGAACCTATTTGCTTGGTTGTTCCTACTAATCATTGGATAAATGAATCTTCTTTAAAAAATATATCCAAATTAAAAAACGAACAATTTATTATTGCTAGTTTACATCAAAAAACTTTTTTTGCATCACTTTTAAAAAATATTTTTGATAAAAATAGTCTTGAACCTAAAGTAATTATTGAATCTGATTTTGGTGGAATGATTTTAAATTTAGTTTCTAATGGTATTGGTATTTCTATTCTTCCTTATTCTTATAAATATGCAAATTATAAAAATGTGCGTTTTATTAATTTAGATGAAAAAATAGATTTATATGTTAATTGGAGAAAAAATGAACCAAATAAAATTGTTGAAAAAGTGATTGAATATGCTCAACAACTTAAAATAAAACACTAAACTATAAAAAACTATGTTTAAAATAAGTTATCAAATAAATGATCTCGCTAAGCTGAAAGGTCAATTTATTTTTGATAAAAAATCAAATACAGCAGTAATCAGTGAAAATGATATCGCTACTATTTTATCTGAATTAACGGCATTAATTATTTCTTTAAAAAAGAAACATAAAATATATCAATTTAATTATAGCATTGGTTTAATCGATGAAAATAATAACATTGATACGCCAAAAATATTATTTACTGATGAAAAAACACTTTTTAATGAAGTGTCAAAATACAGTGCTTTAACATCGGCAACAATTACATATCTTCAAGCAACTGACCACGGCGAATATGATTCGAGAATTTGGGAAGATTGCGAAAATCCGCTAGGAACACAAGCTATTTTATCGTTAGTTACTAAAGATAAAAAATGGATGCCTGAATATATCTATTTTTTAAGAACCTGCGATTTAGACCACGAAGTAAATCAAGGTGGCGACATCGAAGAACTTATTGAAAAATACCGATGGAACGAAGAAACTTGTACCCTAGCAATTGCTCGATTAATAACCTGCTGCGGGCAACATGGAAGTGAACAATTTGAAGATTTCTTAGAGGATGGTTTTTCTGATTATATTCAAGAAAATAAACCCTTATTTCTTGAAAAATTAATAGAAGAATTTAAATATGCTTTAGATAGTGATAGCTGTTATTCGCCAAGTTTAAATGCCTCAAAAGAAGATTATTTGAGTGAATTTTTTGAATATATAGAAGCGCTTAATAGTATTTTTGATAAAAATGATTTTGATAAAATAAACACATACCTATCAGCGTATTGGTATGATTTTAATGCTAAAGAATAATAGAATTTCTGTTTTTTCAGAGAGTTATTGGCTTTGCGTTAGCGATAGAGCGGTTTGTTTGAGCTCTTTTTTGTTTTTTTCAAACAAAAAAAGCGAGTAGCGAAAGCGCGACCCTTGGGTAACGCCCAAAATATTTCTGGTAAAATACCTAACAAAAAAGAGCGTTTACAACTATGTAAACGCTCTTTTAAATTTTTAAAAGATACTCCTATTTTATTCTAAAGCACCTAAATAACGCTCAGCATCTAGGGCTGCCATACATCCTGAACCTGCTGCTGTTACTGCTTGTCGGTATTCTTTATCTTGAATATCACCTGCTGCAAAAACACCTGGTAAATTGGTTTTAGTCGATTTTCCTTTGGTAATTAAATAGCCAACTTCGTCCATATCTAAAACATCTTTAAATAAATCAGAATTTGGTTTGTGTCCAATAGCGATAAAAACACCTGTTACCGAAATTTCGGTTGTCTGCTTGGTTTGATTGTTAATCGCACGAACTCCTTCAACAACATTATCGCCTAAAACCTCATCGATTTCGGTATTGTATAATACTTCGATATTTGCTGTTTTATTCACACGATGTTGCATTGCTTTTGATGCTTTCATGTAATCTTTTCGAACCAATAAGGTCACTTTATTACAAATATTTGCTAAATAAGTTGCTTCTTCGGCAGCAGTATCACCAGCTCCTACAACGACAACATCTTGCCCTTTATAGAAAAAACCATCGCAAGTAGCACATGCCGAAACTCCACCACCTATTAAACGTTGCTCGCTTTCTAACCCTAAATATTTAGCGGTTGCCCCTGTTGATATAATAATTGTTTCCGCTTCTATTTCAATAGATTCATCGACAATTACTTTGTGGATTCCTCCTACTTCGGTACTCAAATCAACCTTTGTAACCATTCCAAAACGAACGTCAGTTCCAAAACGTTCTGCTTGTTTTTGCAAATCGTTCATCATTGCAGTTCCGTCTGTTCCGTTAGCATATCCTGGAAAATTATCAACTTCGGTAGTTGTTGTTAACTGCCCACCCATTTGCATTCCGGTGTACATAACAGGTTTCATGTCTGCTCTTGCAGCATATATTGCAGCGGTATATCCTGCTGGTCCTGAACCTATAATCAAACATTTAATTTTTTCTGCCATCATCTAATTTTTTGGTCTTACAAATGTAATTTTTTTTTATCGCTATTATCTTTTTTTAATATCTATTTTGATTATAAAACCATAAACGAAAACTATTTTAAACTTTTTTTAAAAAAATAATATTTTTTTATTGCTAATCTATTTATTTGTTGTAAATTTGCACACCGATAATCGTACGGGGTGTAGCGTAGCCCGGTCATCGCGCCTCGTTTGGGACGAGGAGGTCGCAGGTTCGAATCCTGCCACCCCGACTAAAAGACTTAAGATATTTTTCTTAGGTCTTTTTTGTGCGCTTTATTTAAAGTAATTATTTTTTTTAATGATTTCATTTTTATGTAATTTCGTGATACTTGAGGATTTAAAAACACTAGTATTCTTCCTATTTTACTAAAACACACCATAATGAATATAGAGCAACTTCGTAATTATTGTATGGCTAAAAAAGGCGTTACCGAGCATTTTCCTTTTGATAATATTACCCTTGTTTTTAAGGTGATGAATAAAATGTTTACTTTAACTAGCTTACATAGTTGGGAACAAGGCGAAGCTAAAATAAACTTAAAATGCAATCCTCAGTGGGCTTTAGAACTTCGAGAAGAATATGAAAACATACTTCCCGGATGGCATATGAATAAAAAACATTGGAACACCATTTTAATAAACAATACTATTACTGATGCTTTTATTTTTGAATTAATAGATCATTCTTATAGCTTAGTTGTAAAAGGTTTGACAAAAAAAGCACAAACAGCACTTCATTTACTATAAATTATGGATAAAAAAACACTTAGAAAAATATATAAACAGAAAAGAACGGCATTAACTGCGCAAGAAATAAACGTATTTCAAGAAAGCATTTACGAGCAAATTTTCAATGCAGAAATGATTGATTTCAATGCGATAAATAATGTTCATTTGTTTTTATCTATGGAAAAATTTAAAGAAATTGATACCCAACCTATTATTGATTTTTTCAGAAGTAAAGGAAAAAAAATAATTGTTAGCCAATGTAATTTTACTGATGATTCGCTAACTCATTTTTATTTAGAAGAAAATACGGAATTAAAATTAAATAAATTCGGCGTTCCCGAACCTGTAAATGCTACAGAAGTTACTGTTACAGAAATTGATGTTGTTTTTGTACCGATGTTAATTTCTGACATTGAAAATTACCGAGTTGGTTATGGCAAAGGTTATTACGATCGTTTTTTAGCCGATTGCAGAAAAGATACCAAAATAATTGGGCTTAATTTTTTTGCTCCAATTTCCGAAATTACCGATTGTAATAAATATGATATTCCTTTAGATTTTGTAATATTTCCTACATAAAAAAATCCCGCAATTTGCGGGATTTTTAATTTTACAACTAATTTTCGATAAATTATGAACAAACTATCCGTTCATCGAAATTAAAAACTCTTCGTTATTTTTAGATACTCTAATTCTGTCATTAATAAAAGTCATTGCTTCTACAGGATTCATATCGGCTAAATATTTACGCAGCACCCACATACGTTTTACCGTTTTTGGGTCTAATAATAAATCGTCACGACGGGTACTTGATTTAATTAAATCAATGGCTGGGTAAATTCTACGGTTCGAAATATTACGATCTAATTGTAGTTCCATATTTCCTGTTCCTTTAAATTCTTCAAAGATAACCTCATCCATTTTCGAGCCAGTTTCGGTAAGTGCGGTAGCTATAATTGTTAACGAACCTCCATTTTCAATATTACGAGCCGCTCCAAAAAAACGTTTTGGTTTGTGTAAAGCGTTGGCATCAATACCCCCTGATAAAATTTTACCTGAAGCTGGTGCAACCGTATTGTACGCTCTTGCTAAACGCGTAATTGAATCTAATAAAATAACTACATCGTGTCCACATTCTACCAAACGTTTTGCTTTTTCTAAAACAATATTTGCAACACGAACATGTTTATCGGCAGGTTCATCAAAAGTAGATGCAACCACTTCTCCACGAACATTACGTTTCATATCGGTAACTTCTTCGGGTCTTTCATCAATTAATAAAACAATTTGATATACTTCAGGGTGATTTGCCGCAATTGCATTTGCCACATCCTTTAATAACATTGTTTTACCCGTTTTTGGTTGCGATACAATCATACCACGTTGCCCTTTTCCGATGGGAGAAAATATATCAATAATTCTAGTTGATAAAGAACTTCCTCTTTCGGCTAAATTGAATTTTTCATCTGAAAACAATGGTGTTAAATGTTCAAAAGAAACTCTATCACGAACAATATTCGGGTTTAAACCGTTAATTTTTGATACTCTAATTAAAGGGAAGTATTTTTCACCTTCTTTGGGCGGACGAACATTTCCAAGAACAGTGTCTCCTGTTTTTAGTCCGAATAATTTTATTTGAGATTGTGAAACATAAATATCATCGGGCGATGATAAATAATTATAATCTGATGAGCGTAAGAACCCATACCCGTCAGGCATCATTTCTAAAACACCTTCACTTTCTATAATTCCGTCAAATTCAAAATCAGGGTCTCGGTATTTGTTAGCGCTTTTATGTTTTGGTTTATTTTGATACTGATTTTTATGTTGTGGTTTTTTACCTACCTCAACAGATTCCCTTGGTCGTGGCACTGTTTTTTTGGGTTCTAATTGGGTTCTAGGTTTTGTCCCTTGCTTTTTAGCCGCCTCAACCTCAGCCCTTGGTCTTGGTCTTGAAGTTGTTTTTTTAATAACTATTTTTGAAGTTGTTTCAACAGCTTCTTTAATATCTACAGCTGGTTGAGGCACTTTTTTAATTATTTTTTTTTCAACTGATTTAACAATCTTTTTTTTAGAATTTTCTGTTTTTTCTTCTTCAACTTTTTCAACAACTTTTTTTACAGGTTGCTTGATAGTTTCTTCTGATTTTTCAATTCTTTTTCGCTTAGGTTTTTCAGCTATTGGCTTAGCTTGGTTAGCGCTAACACCAACTTCTGTTTGTGCGTCTAAAATTTTATAAACCAAATCTAATTTCTTTAATTGACTTACTTTGGTTAAACCTATTGTTTTTGCAATTACTTGTAAATCTATTAATTTTTTAGTTTTTAATTCTGAAATATCGAGCATTGATAAGATAATTAAGTTATACAATCCTTTAAGAAAAAGGATTTAATTGTATTTAAATTTTTATATGGTTTCAATTATATAGGAACTATATAATTATTTTACTGTGTGCAGGTCTTATTATTACAAATATATACAAATAATTTAACTTGTAATATTTCTTTTTAAAAAAATAAATATTACATTTGCTATCCAATAAATCACATGATACAAAGAAAACAATCTATATATTTATTAATTGCGGTATTAATTTCTGCTGGTTTAACTGCTTTTTGTAGTATTTGGACTAAATCAGAAGCAGATACACCTGTTTACATAATAAATTTATTTTCGGGAGCTAGTTTTTTAGAAAAAATAACACCCGTATTATTTTTTCTTTCTGCTTTATTATCGGCTGTAACGCTTTTTTTATTTAAAAATCGTGAGTTGCAATTTGTTTTAGGGCGTGTTAACATATTGATTAACTTTTTTTTATTAGGGATATTAATATATCTTTCACAAACATTATCTGGAGAAACTTTAGTTTCTGAGAAAGGTATTGGGATGTTTTTTCCAATTCTTGTTATTTTGCTGTTAGTTTTAGCAAATAAAGCCATCAAGAAGGATGAAGATCTTGTAAAATCTGTAGATAGATTACGATAAACCTATTATATTAGTATATTTAGTGCGAAAAAAAACCGGAATCTTTGATTTCGGTTTTTTTATTTTTAAAAACCTACTAATCAAGATGCCAACACCTAAAATGTTAAAGAAATGTTAACGAAATTAGGGTTAACCCTAATTGAATTAGGGTTAACCCTAACAATTAATTAGGGGTATTGGGTATTGTGTACAATAAATACATGCTATAAATTTGTAAACGAAATAACAATGAATCAAAAGATTAAAGTTCACATAGCTGATGACCATAAAATCTTAATAGATGGAGTCATCGCCTTATTAAATACAGAGGATAACTTTGAAATAGAAGGATACTCTTTAACAGGTAAACAGGTAGTAAATTGGTCGACTAAAAACAATGCCGATGTACTAATTTTAGACATTAATATGCCTGAAATGGATGGAATTGAAGTTTTAAAAACGTTTAAAAAACGTAATATAGAAATTAAAACAATAATTCTATCTGGCTTAAGTGATGCTAAATTAGTGCAACAAATGGTTTTATTAGGTGCTAATGGATTTATCGATAAAAGTTGTGCTAGTGAACATATTATAGAAGCCATAAAAGATGTGTATAATGGTGCACAATATTTTAGTGATACTATTAAAACTAACCTATTGGAATTGTATGTTTCTGAAGCAAAAATTGAAGAAAATCTTTTAAATAAAGAAGAATTAACAGAAAGAGAAATTGAAGTATTAAAGCAAATAGCTTTAGAAAAAAACTCCTCTGAAATAGCACTACATTTATTAGTGAGTGTAAAAACGATAGAAACATATCGTAAGAGTTTATATAGAAAATTAAAAGTAAAAAATGTAGTAGGTTTAGCGATGTACGCTGTGAGAAACAATATAATATAAAGTAATAGTCCCCCGTAATATAGCACTATACATTATAAAAGTACATCGTTAATGACTACTAAATTAAATAAATATGAAATAAAACTTAGCGATGTACTTGTTAGTAATACCTAACATTTTTAAAAAACCCTTCATTTTGTTTTGATTATCGTACTATGTTTTTTTAGTGCATCGCTTTTTTATACTATTAAAAAGAATAAACTAAACCTAATAAATTAGTAAATTATGATTAAATTAATCCCATTTTTAGTAGCTTCAACCTTAATTTTAACATCGTGTTCTTCTAACCAAACAGAAGCTCCTAGTGCTCCACAACAAAAATTATTAGAATCTTACAGTCTTAAAAGAGATGCAAATGGCGCATATTCTATCGATTTAAAAACAACAAATTATACCGATATAACTAGCCTTAAAAATAGCGAAAATACTAATGAAATTATTTTATCAGAAGCAAGCAACAAAACGGCTAAGAAATACAGTAATAATTTTTTAATAGAAAATGAGCAGTTAGTTATTGGGTTTTTAGATGCTAATAAAGGAAATAGAAAAAAAATAACTATTGAAGACCAAAATAGTAACCTTTCTAAAAGGAATATTACCGAATTTTTAAATTCTTATAGTGTTACCGAAAATAACGATGGTACTTATTTACTTTCTTTTAAGGTTAATAACAATGTTGCTACAACGTTTACCTATAATCAAGAAATAGCAACCTACGAAGTTCATTTATCTGAAGGAAATACTACTCAAAAAGATTTCTCAGAAACTATTGCTCTTTCTCCTAATGAAAATACCTTAAGAATAGATTTTGTAAATCATAAATATTCAACAATAAATAAAGGAATTACGAGTTCTCGTAAAGCTATGGGAGCTTATGGTAGAAAACCAAGACTTATAATTGAAAATGGTAATGATTAATCGTCTTATATAAAATCAGTATTTTTGAGCTAGTACTCTTAAAATATTTTCATTTGAAAAAAAATGTTCAAAAAAAAATAAAAACAAAACTATTAATTACTTGGTTAATTCTATTTATTTCTTGTAATGTAAATGCAAATATTGATAAACATTTACGTTTAGAACAGCGTTTTATTATTCAAAATAATAATACTTTAAAAAAAAAGTATCAAAATATATTTAAAGAATATAATAAAGGGGCGTATATTTCTTCTTTGAAAAGTAGTTTTTTACTATTTCAAAAAAGTAAAAAAAATAAAAACCACAAATTTACATATTTAACAGCTATGCTAATAGCTGATATTTATGATAAAACAAACAACTACAACAAATCTTTAGAATATTACAAAATAGCACTTCATTTTCTTGAGAAAAACAACTCTTATTTTTCTCAAGAAAATACTGCAACAAAGATAGAAAGTCTTTATACTGAAGTTTATTTAAGAATTGCTAGTGCTTATCAAAAAAATTACAAAATTCAAAAAAATACTTCTTCACTTAAAAAAAAAGAAAACAGTAAAGATTCCGCTATTTTTTTTTATAAAAAATTACAAAATTTAAACTTAGTTAACGAAAAAAGCCTAAAAAACAAGGCACTGTCTTATATTAATTTATCAGCAATATATCAACAAGATTCTCTTTTTGAAAAAGCCGAAATCTTTGCTTTAAAAGCAATTAAAATTCATAAAAAAAGAGCTGATAATGTAAAGCATGCAAGTTCTTTAAACAACCTTGCTAGTATTTATTTATCTTTAAATCAATTCAAAAAAGCTAAAAATACCTACTTAGAAGCTATTAGCTTAATACAAGATAATAACAGCCCCGTAGCTGTTAAACATAAATCTACATTATACTACAATTTGGCGTGGGCTATGCGGAATTTAAAAGATTATAAAGCCTACGATTATCAAGAGTTATCATACGATATTGAAGACAATCAACGAGAGAAAGAAGTTCGAAGTATTATTGAAGAGATAACCGTAAAACACAAAGAAACTTTAGAACAACAAAAAGTAAACTTAGTAAAAGAACAAAGAAAACTTGTAGAAGCTAAAGATAATAAAACAACATGGTTATTTGGTGCTTTAAGCTTATTGGTTATCATTATATCGGCAGGTGTTGTTTATAACTACAAACTTCGTCAGAAAAACTTACAACTAAAACTTTCTGAAAATAACTTACGGGAACAACAGGCTATTGAAAAACTGAAATCAGAAACACAAACAAAAATATTAAATGCTACTATTGATGGTAAAGAATCTGAACGAAAACAAATAGCAGAAATTTTACACGACAATGTTAGTGCCTTATTATCATCGGCAAATATGCACTTAGGTGCCTCAAAAAAACAATTTAAAAATAATGTTCCTGTTGAAATTGAAAAAACACAAGCAATTATATTAGAAGCTTCTAAAAAAGTTAGAGATTTATCACACAATTTGGTTTCAGCTGTTTTATTGAAATTCGGTTTAGAATACGCTTTAAAAGATATTACTAAAAAATACTCTAACCATCAATTAAGGTTTGATGTTTCTGCTCAAAATATTGATAGATATCAACAAGATTTTGAAATGAAAATATATAATATTATTCAAGAACTTATAAATAATATTCTAAAACACAGTGAAGCTAGCTATGCACAAATAATTATAAAACAACATAATGATGCACTAAGTATTCTTGTTAATGATGATGGAATTGGATTTTCTATGGTTAACTCGGCAATTAATAACGGTATCGGTTTAAAGCAAATATCGACAAGAATTGAAATGATGAAAGGTACATTTACCATTAAGTCGGATAAAAATAAAGGCACAAAAATAACTATTATTGTACCTGTTCAACATAAAGAAACATTTGATTTTTCATCAATAAGTTAACGTTTAGCTAATTCTATAACTTCCATATTTTTTATTTCTCCTTTATCTAACTCAAACCTTAACATAGTTCTTATTTTATGAAAACCATGCTTTCCTGCTGCTCCTGAGTTTAAATGTAATAAATTAAATTTTTTATCGTATTGTACTTTTAAAATATGTGAATGACCACTAATAAATATTTTTGGCGTTTTTTTTTGTAACTCCTCCCTCACTCTAGGTTTATAAGCATTCGGATAACCGCCTATATGCGTAATCCAAACTGAAACACCTTCTATAGTAAATTTGTTGTCTAACGGAAATTCTGCTCTGGCATTATTATCATCAATATTACCGTAAACGGCTCGTAAAGGTTTGATTTTTTTTATGGTATCGGTAACTTTTAAATTGCCAATATCACCTGCGTGCCAAACCTCATCGGCTTGTTTTACAAATTTTAATATTTGGTCATCGATGTAACTATGCGTATCAGAAAGTAGTAGTATTTTTTTCATTATAACAAAACTAATCAATGTGAAGTAAATTTTAGTTTCTTTTTGAATTTATAAAAAGTAGCACAAATGCCTAGCCCCGATTGAAGCATTTGTTTGAGCTCCTTTTTTTGATTTTTCTTCAAAAAAAGAGCGAGTGCGAAAAGCGGGAAATTGCTTCAAAAAATAATTATCTAAAATAAAAATTCTGTAGATATTTATTCGAATAGCCACAACAAATCAAGCTATTATTTCATAATTTAGCCACTTAAATTTTGTAGTTTTTTGAGATATTTTATTGAATTAGCGTATAAAGGAAAAAATTATCATGGTTGGCAAATACAACCTGATGCAGTTTCGGTACAAGAAAAAATAAACAAGGCTATTAGCACTGTTTTAAGAGAAAACATAAGTATTACAGGCGCAGGAAGAACAGATGCTGGCGTACACGCATCGCAAATGTTTGCGCATTTTGATACCGATGTGGTTTTAACCAATAAATTTGCCTTCCGATTAAATGCACTTTTACCTGATGATATTGTAATTTTTAACTGTAAATTAGTACACAATGATGCACATACTCGTTTTGATGCAAGTAGCAGAAGTTATGAATATAAAATTTGGCTTGGTAGAAATCCGTTTTCATTAGATACCTCTTGGCAATTATATAATCAGAAATTAGATATTGAGTTGATGAACCAAGCCGCCGAAATTTTATATGAACATGAAGATTTTGAGTGTTTTTCGAAGGTAAAATCTGATGTGCATACCTTTAATTGTGATGTTACCAATGCCGTATGGGAGTTAAATGGCAATGAATTGACATTTCATATTAGCGCAAATCGATTTTTAAGAAATATGGTTCGTGCCATCGTTGGTACTTTAATCGATATTGGAACAGGCAAAACAACAATTGATGATTTTAATAAAATTATCGCTAGTAAAAACAGAAGCAACGCAGGAACATCAGTTCCAGCAAAAGGATTATTTTTAACTAAAGTAGTATATCCCTATATATAGTGAGTAAAAAAACAGGAAAAGCGTTCGATATGAAAATTTTTGTAAGACTTATGAGTTTTGCAAAACACTACCGTACACGATTTATTATAGCAGCAACCTCTACCATACTTTTAGCAATATTTGCAGTGTTGAATCCTGTTATTTTAATGATGGCTATCGATGATTTTACAACTCATAAAGATTTAACTCGATTATTGTACTACACAATAGCCATGTTAATTACTTTATTAGTACAAGTTTTATTTCAGTTTAGCTTTATTTATTACGCAAACTGGGTAGGACAACATATTATTCGAGATATCCGAAAGAAAACATTTCGGAAAATTTTATCTTTTAAAATGAGTTATTTTGATAATTCATCGGTAGGAAAATTGGTTACTCGTGTTGTTTCTGATATTGAAACAATTGCAAATTTCTTTTCGCAAGGAGTTTTTATGATTATTAGTGATATTTTAAAAATGATTGTTGTTATTATAGTAATGCTATACACTAACTGGAAATTAGCACTTATTGCACTAGTAACCTTACCTATTTTAATTTATGCTACAAAAATATTTCAAATAGCGATTAAATCAACTTTTCAGGATGTACGAAATCAAGTAGCAAACCTCAACGGATTTGTTCAAGAAAGAGTTACAGGAATGAAAATTGTACAGCTTTTTAATCGTGAGAAAATAGAATATCAAAACTTTGTTAGCATTAATGATAAACATAAAAAAGCCTACATAAAAACGGTTTGGTACTACTCTATCTTTTTTCCAATTGCCGAAATTTTATCATCAATAGCTATTGGTTTAATCGTTTGGTACGGCGGATTGCAAGTTATTGCAGATAACGCAGTATCGGTTGCTGCCATTATTGGTTTTATAAAAATGGCACAAATGTTATTCAGACCGCTACGTCAAATTGCCGATAAATTTAATCAACTACAAATGGGAATTGTAGCTGGTGAACGTGTTTTTGATATTATTGACACCGAAAGTTCAATAACCAAAAGCGGAACAATTACTACAAATAATTTAGAAGGAACTATCTCTTTTAAAGATGTACATTTTAGTTATATTAAAGGAGAAGAAATTTTAAAAGGCATTTCTTTTGATGTTAAAAAAGGAGAAACAATTGCCATTGTTGGAGCTACAGGTGCAGGAAAATCAACTATTATCAATTTAATCAATCGTTTTTATGAAATAGATAGCGGTACTATTTGCTTAGACAATATATCTGTTAATGATTACGAAATAGATGCTTTGCGTGAAAAAATTGCCGTTGTTTTACAAGATGTATTTTTATTTTCTGATACTATTTTTAATAATATCTCTTTAAAAAATGAACATATTACTTTAGATGAAGTAAAAGAAGCTGCTAAACAAATTGGTATTCATGATTTTATTATGAGCTTGCCTAATAATTATTCGTATAATGTTAAAGAACGTGGAGGAATGCTATCTTCAGGACAGCGACAATTAATAGCCTTTTTACGTGCTTATGTTAGCAAACCAAGTATTTTAATTTTAGATGAAGCTACCTCATCGGTTGATACTCATTCCGAAAAAATGATTCAATATGCCACTGATAAAATCACCAAAAACCGAACATCAATAGTAATTGCCCACAGATTAGCAACTATAAAAAAAGCAGATACCATTATTGTAATGGATAAAGGTAATATTGTTGAAAAAGGTAGTCATACCGAGTTACTAAACAAAGAAAGTGGCTACTACAAAAATTTATATAAAAAACAATTTAAAACTGAAATTAATTCGTAATTAGTTTGTTTACAAATCGCAATACAATACATTTGCCCTATCAATCTATAAACTAAAAATCATAAAACGATGAAAAAAGTAATTTTAACTATCTGTGTTGCTGCTTCTTTATTAGCAACTTCTTGTAAAAAAGCTGCTGATGCTAAGGATGCAACTGTTGAAGCTGCAACAAAAGCTGCTGATGCTACTACTGATGCTGCAACAAAAGCTGTTGACGCTACTACTGACGCTGCAACAAAAGCTGTTGATGCTACTACTGACGCTGCAACAAAAGCTGTTGACGCTACTACTGACGCTGCAACAAAAGCTGTTAATGCTGCTACTGAAGCTGTAACATCTAAACTTGCTGGAGTTTCAATTCCTGCATTTAAAGACCCTAAAGTTGCTGAACATTTAAACAACTACGCTTCTTACGCAAACGATTATATTGCTGCTAAAGGTGATGTTTTAAAGAATGCTTCTTTAGCTAAGAAAGGTGTTGAATTAGCTGCTAAAGGAAAAGAAATTGTTGCTTCTTTAGATGCTGAAGGTGTTAAAAAATATAACGGTGTTATGAACGCTATTATGGCTAAAATGGCTCCTGCTAAATAATTTTAGATTTCCATACAAATTAAAAGCTCGTAATTTACGAGCTTTTTTTATGTAGTTAAATCATTTTGAAGCTTTATTAGTAAATTTTCTAATGTTTTATACAATACAAATTCACCATTATTTATATACGATATTTCACCAGTTTCTTCCGATACTAACAAACAAATAGCATCTGTTTTTTCGGTTACACCAATTGCCGCTCTATGACGTAAACCAAAACGAGCAGATAATTTAGTACTATTAGAAATAGGTAAAATTACACGTGTTGCTACAATAAAATTATCTCTAATAACTGTAGCTCCATCATGTAGTGGACTGTTTTTATAAAAAATACTTTCTAAAATAGCTTCATTTACCAAAGCATTCATTTGATCACCTGTATTTATTAAAAAATCAAGATTATTTGTTTTTTCGATAACAATTAAAGCACCTGTTTTAGTTTTTGCCATACTAATGCATGCATTTAAAATTGTTTTAATATCTGTTTCTGAATTAATTTCTGCCTTTAAAAAGGTCAATTGATTTAAAAAACCTCTTTTAGTAGAAAAATTAGTCGTTCCTATCATCAATAAAAATTTTCTAATCTCTTGCTGAAAAACAATAATTAAAGCAATGACTCCTCCCGATAATAAATATCCTAAAATACCACTCAACATTTCCATGTGAAGCGCTTGTGTTATTTGCCAAATTACAAAAATTAAAGTAATACCTATAACTATATTTACAGCAACTGTTCCTTTTAGTAACTTGTAAATATAATACAATAATATCGCTACTAAAATAATATCCAGCAAGTCAAGAAATGAAAAATCAATAAAATCTAAATTCATTAATTATAGTGTTTTTTTAGTAAATGTACTCCTTTTAAAACACGTAACTACTCCACTTGCTTTACAATTTTTACTGCTTCTACTGCTTGTTTTACATCATGAACTCTTAAAATATTAGTTCCGTTTAACAAAGCGATGGTATTGGCTACCGTTGTTGCATTTAAAGCATCGGCAGGTAAAATATCTAATAATTTATACAACATTGATTTTCTAGAAACACCTGTTAAAATAGGCACTTCTAAACTTTCAAATAGCGATAATTTTTGTAATAATTCGTAATTATGTGTGGTTGTTTTTCCAAAACCAAAGCCAACATCAATTATAACATCGTTTACTTTTAAAGCACGAAGTTTAGCTAATTGTGTTGCAAAAAATAAGATTACTTCTTTTACAATATCAGTATAAACAGGGTTTAATTGCATGTTTTGAGGCGTTCCTTGCATGTGCATCATAATATAAGGAACTTGTAATTTTGCCACAGTTTCAAACATTTTAGCATCTAAAACACCGCCAGAAATATCATTTATAAGTGCCGCCCCTGCTTGCACGGACTGCTTTGCAACCTCACTTCTAAAGGTATCTACAGAAATAATTATTTCAGGAAAAGTACGCACTAATAATTTTATTACAGGAATAATTCGAGCTAATTCTTCTAGTTCAGATACCTCCTTTGCCCCTGGCTTTGATGAATACGCTCCAACATCAATAAAAGTAGCTCCATCAGCTAGCATTTTAGCTGTTTGACTCAAAATAGCTTGTTCATCCTTGTATTTTCCTCCATCAAAAAAAGAATCGGGAGTTACATTTAAAATCCCCATTACTTTAGGGGTTGTAAAGTCTATTAAATTTCCTTTGCAATTAATTGTCATCATCATTAATTCTAAATCTTCGTTATAAAAATCCAACTTTTAAAGTTAAAATTTTCAAAAGTAAAAATAAGAAAAGCTTGTAATATTTATTACTTTTGAAGTATTACTTTTAAATAAAAAAGATGCAGCACACCTCTGAACAATATGACGTAGTAGTAGATCAATGTAGAAGTTTGTTTATCAAAAAGATGAGCGATTATGGAAGCGCTTGGCGAATTTTAAGACTTCCTTCATTAACCGATCAAATTTTTATCAAAGCACAACGTATTCGTCAATTACAAGAAAATACCCAGCGAAAAATTGATGAAGGTGAAAAACCAGAATTTATAGGTATTATTAATTATTCAATAATGGCACTTATTCAATTAGAATTAGGTGTTGTTCAGCAGCCCGATTTAAACACCAATCAGGCAACTATTTTATATGATAAACACATCAAAATCACCAAAGAATTAATGGAAAATAAAAACCATGATTACGGTGAAGCTTGGCGAGAAATGCGAATTTCATCATTAACAGATTTGATTCTTCAAAAACTACTTCGTGTAAAACAAATTGAAGACAACAAAGGAAAAACCTTAGTTTCTGAAGGAATTGACGCAAATTACCAAGACATGATTAATTATGCTATTTTTGCATTGATTCATCATTCAGAGTCAAACAGTTAAACTTAAACCTTAAAAAATGATATTAAAACTTTTAACACATGTTTCAAGAATATTAATCGGGCTTTTATTCATCTATTCCGGATTCGTAAAATTAGTAGACCCTATTGGTTCTCAATATAAATTTCAAGAATATTTTAGCCAAGACGTCTTAAATTTAGAATTTTTAATTCCCTACACCCTACCTTTTTCAATTTTATTAATTGTTGTTGAATTGGTTTTAGGTGTTATGTTATTGGTGGGCTACAAACCTAAATTTACCGTTTGGAGTATTTTTAGTTTAAACCTAGTATTCTTATTTTTAACCTGGTATTCATACGTGTACAACAAGGTAACCGATTGCGGTTGTTTTGGAGATGCCTTAAAATTAACACCCAAAGAAACCTTCTATAAAAACGTGGTTTTTATGGTTTTTATTATCATTTTAATTATTGGTTTAAAATATATAAAACCGCTTATTTCAATCAAAGTAAGCGCTTTATTTACTGCTATAGCCCTGTTCTTTTCATTAGGAATTACCTATCATGTATTGCATCATTTACCTATTATTGATTTCAGGGCCTACGCTATAGGAAAAGATATTGCCAAAGGAATGGAATACCAAGAAGGTAGCGATGATGTGCCGCCAATTCATGATTTTATGATTGAAACCGATGATGGTGATTTATTAGAAAGTATGTTAAAAAAAGACAAAGCAATGCTTGTTTTAATGTATAATTTTGATAAAACTGAAAAACAAGGAATTGCAGCCGTATCAAAAGCTGCTGCAAAAGCAAAGGCAAATGGTTATGAAATTTATGTATTAACAGCGTCGTATATTGAAGATTTAGCTGCTACTCAAAAAGAATTTAACCTGCCATATACCTTCGGTTTTTGTGATGAAACTGCTTTAAAAACAGTCATCAGAGCCAACCCAGGAATTGTTACCGTTGAAAAAGGTATTATCGCAGGGAAATGGAATTGGACAGATGCTCAAGATGTTACTTTAAAAGAATAATATTTTATCACCATATTTTAAAACTATTTTTATAATATAAAACCTCGCTAAAATAGCGAGGTTTTCTTATTTTAGCAGTACTATGAAACAATTACTACTCGTTTTTATGGGCGGTGGCCTTGGAAGTGTTTTACGATTTTTAATCGGAAAATTTTTAAATAACCCCCAAACAGGAATTCCGTACGGCACCTTTACAGCAAATATTTTAGGAAGTTTACTGATTGGTTTTATTTTAGGATTCGCCGCTAAAAATAACGCATTAACCCAAAATCACACCTTATTATTAGCCACAGGTTTTTGTGGTGGTTTTACCACATTTTCGAGCTTTGCTTATGAAAATCATGTCTTTTTAAAAGCAGGCGATTTTACAACCTTTGCCTTTTATACCATTGCCAGTTTTATCCTGGGTTTTTTAGCCGTTTTCGCAGGAATATTTTTAACTAAATTCATTTAATTTTCACTAAAAAATATATTTTATTATGAGCGCATTAATCGACTATACATCCGAAGAAAATTACGTAATTATTACCCTTAATAATGGTAAAGTAAATGCCATATCGCACGAAGTAATCGATTCATTAAACCAATTGCTAGATAAAGCCGAAGCCCAAAAAAAAGTAGTTATTTTAACAGGGCAACCAGGTATTTTTTCGGCAGGATACGATTTAAAAGGCATGACTACCTCGCCCGAATCAGCTTTAAAACTGGTTACAAAAGGCTCAAAATTATCACATAGAATGCTATCGTTTCCTACGCCAATTATTACCGCCTGTACAGGTCATGCTATTGCAAAAGGCGCATTTTTACTACTTTCTGCCGATTACCGATTAGGCGCTGAAGGAAATTTTAAAATAGGATTTAACGAAGTATTAATAGGCATGACTATGCACAATGCAGGGGTTCAAATTGCCAAAGGTCGCTTAACGCCTAATTATGTAAATCGCAGTGTAAATAATGCTGAAATGTACAGTCCCAAAGATGCTGTTACCGCAGGTTTTTTAGACAAAATAGTTCCTGAAATTCAGGTATTGCCAACAGCTATTAAAATTGCAGAAATGTTTGCTAAATTAAACCTAAAAGCACATCATCAAACCAAATTAAAGGTTAGAAAAACAGCTTTAAGGTCTTTAAAAAAAGCGATTAAAAAAGATGCAGAAAATGGTTTAAATCCACCATCAAAATAAAAAATACGTTTTAATAATTTTTAAAAACCCATCGCAATTTCAAAAATGTGATGGGTTTTTAGTTTAAAAGTAATCTTATAAAAAAATAAAAATTATTTGAAGCAATTTCCCGCTTTCCGCACTCGCTTTTTTTTGAAGAAAAATCAAAAAAAGAGCTCAAACAAAGCTTCAATCGGGGCTAGGCATTTAGTCCATCAAACTTTATTTTTCAACTAAAATTGAATAAACCTGTTCAAATTCTCGATACTATTTTAATTCCTTTTAGTCATTAAAATCACTCGAATTGACAAGAATCATCAAAAATAACTGTCAGTTCGA
The DNA here is from genome assembly GCF_900239345.1 of Tenacibaculum dicentrarchi. Classification (GTDB taxonomy): domain Bacteria; phylum Bacteroidota; class Bacteroidia; order Flavobacteriales; family Flavobacteriaceae; genus Polaribacter; species Polaribacter dicentrarchi. Next base: position 49,209 of record NZ_OESZ01000002.1, read on the forward strand.
GTGTTTTTTTCCTTCAAAAAAATGTATCGAGAACTTTTTAAATATCAAAAGAAAACAATTCAAATTCTCGATACTATTTTAATTCCTTTCAGTCATTAAAATCACTCGAATTGACAAGAATTATCAAAAGATGAAACTTAAAACAGGCGCTAAAAATTAATTAAAGATTTTTTGCCCAATCTTGTAATTTTTCAAATTGTTCTGCAATAAAAGATTCATGATGTTCTTCTGCTTCTTCTTGAATATCAACAGGTAAAATATGTTCAAAATAGGTGTCTTTTAATACACGTTTTAAAATACGTTCTCCCGGAAAAGGTTTGTTATCATTTAAAGCTTTGGTGGCTTTTAATATTTGACGAATATCGTATTGAGTTGAAGCAATATCAGGCACTTGTTTGTTTGAATTTATCAATTTATACACCGCTGTTCTTGCTGTTCTTACCGATGATTCTACCGTAAAAACAACATCATTATTCGTTTCTACAAATTGCCCTACAAGCCCTAAATTTTTACATCCGTTAGGCACAATTTGAGGTCTATCGCCAGTGGCTCTAGGTAAAAACATCGATGTAATATATGGCATAAAAGCAGTACGAACAATGGTGTTTTCTATCACGTTTTCAAGTTGATTTTCTAATCCTAAATGAAAACATAATTCTGATAAAATTTCATTCCCTGTACATTGAGGCATCGGTTTTTTAATATGATTTCCTTCTTTATCAATATATAAAGCGTACAGCCAAACCACTAAAATATCATCGGGCTGGGTTGGGTAATGTGGTTGGCGATTGATGGTAAAACTCATCAACCAATTGGAATCGGTAATGGTTACAATTCCTCCCGTAGCAGTTTTTCCTGAATATGGGTTGTTTACACAATATTCTTTGAATTTTTCGGTCAAATCGGAAGGGCGACAGGTTAAAGTTGCCGATTGCCAAGCCGATTTTTCAATATTTTCGCAAAATTTTTCAGGGTTTCCGAAATCAGGTGATTTTGAGGCTAAATTTTGCCATAATTTCCAACCGTCGCTTTTACCACTTTGGCTGTTATCAATAGTTTCAATCGCAGGTTTTGTGTTATTTCCATACGATGTATCTTCGGTCATAGAACCTGTGGTTACAATTACGTAATCGTTTTTGGTTACAGGAATAACAACTTCTTTTCCGTTTTGTTCGGTGATAATTCCTTGTACAAGTTTGCCCTCGGTATTAATTCTGATGTCTAAATCTTTTACTAAAGTATCAAACTCAATACTTACGCCTTTCGATTTTAAATGCTCGGTTAAAGGTTTTACAAAGGTATCATACTGATTGTATTTCGGAAAAACCAAGCAGGATAAATCTTTCATTCCATCAAGAGTATGTAAAAATCGGTGCATATATAATTTACATTCTAATAAACTATGCCAGTTTTGAAAAGCAAACATGGTACGCCATAAAAACCAAAAATTACTCTGCAAAAACGACTCACTAAAATAATCTTCAATCGATAAATCGTTTAAATCTTCTTTGTTTTTCAATAATAATTTTACAATAGCTAATTGGTTTTTTTTATCTAAACCGAATTTGCTAAAATCTTGAACTTCTCCTTTATTATGAATTAATCGAGATTTTGAATAATTTGGGTCATTGTCGTTTAACAAACGATATTCGTCTAAAATGCTATAAGGAGCAGGCATTTCAACGGCTGGAATATCTTGAAAAATATCCCATAAATTTTCATAGGTCATTTCCATTTCTCGCCCTCCTCTAATAATATAACCGTCATCGGCATTTCCCGCACCGTCAAGCGAACCGCCTTCTACCGATAGTTTATCTAAAAAAACAATATTTTCTGGCGAAAAATGTCCGTCTCTAATAAAATAATAGGCCGCCGATAAACCTGCAATTCCACTTCCTACAATATAAACTTTACTGTCTTTAAATGATTTTGAAGGAATCCCTTTATTTCGCTGATAATTTCCTGTTAAATCGGCAAAAGGCATCGGAATATCTTTTGAATGATGAACCACATCTTTACTCGCATCAGGAGTGTGATTTACATTTCCTAAAAAAGGAGAAACATTTAATACTTTATCGAATTTTGAGATATTTTTTTTCATTTCAGATAGTTTTTAATTGACTGTTTAATTCTTTGTTATCCAAAGTTACCACTATCCTTAAATTAACTTGTGTCCCTAAATTCAGCAAAAGTATCCTTAAATTATAAGTCGATTTTTTGTACTGTGTTTTAGTATGGTATGAAAAGTAAGTTGTTCTCTTTAGTTTATGGCGCTATTTTTATATCGAAGTAAAATATTTTATAAAATAGCACAATGCCTAGCCCCGATTGACGCTTTGTTTGAGCTCCTTTTTTGATTTTTTTCAAAAAAGAGCGAGTGCGGAAAGCGGGAAATTGCTTCAAAAAAAAGATAGTAAAAAAACAAAAAATCCGAAGACGTAAAAGTGTTTTTAGAGCAAATAGAAAGGGTTTATTTTTTGGTTTTTCGATATTCCGAAGCAGAAATAGCAGTTTGTCGTTTAAAAAATCGCCCGAAAGCCGAAATCGAATTAAATTGAAGTTGATAGGCTATTTCAGAAATTGCTAAAACAGGGTTTCCTAACAATACTAAGGCCTCTTTTAGCAAGGCTTCTTCAATAATTTGATGCGGTGTTTTTCCTGCTATTTTCTTGGTAATTTCAATTAAATATTTATTAGAAACACAGAGCTCACTAGCATAAAAACCAACGGATTTTTCTTGTAGAATATGCTCTTGCACTAATTTATTAAACCGTAAATAGGTATTTATTTTAATGTCTTTATTTGCAATTATATTTGATGTAGTGCAATGAATAATTTCGGCAATTTCTAGTAAAAGATTAAAAATTAAGGTTTGAATAAGCTTGGTAAAATTCCCGTTACGCTGTTCTTTTTCTTTTAAATTATTGATAATACTTAATAAAATCTGTGTATTTTTTTTGGATGTATTTACAACAGAATAAGAATTTTGCTGAAACAGCGCCATTTTTTCGATAATAAATGGATCGGAAATATTGGTTAGTAAAAAATTCTTTTCAAAAAACACAATTTGAATTTTAAAATTAGCACTTGCATTTAAAAAATGGACAATCGTAGAAGGCGCAGAACAAAAAATACTCCCCTTGCTAATTTTATAATTAATGGCATTAATTTCTAAATCGATTTCGCCATCTGTGCAAATACAAAAGGCATAATAATCCATGCGAAATGGGTTTTCAGGAAATTTAAAAATGGATTTCCCAGTCGATATATAATAGGAGTTATGACAATCAATATTAAAAAAAGAAAGGGTGTCTTGTAGATTTTCGTAATTTTTATGATTTTTCATTAATGCGTTTTATTGATTTTTTTTCAATTTAAAAACAGCTTTTAAAAATAAACTATTTGAGAGCGATATTCTTACTTAAATTTATAAAAAAATCAAGCAAATTCCAAAAACATAAATAAAAAAATGAATAATCATTCTTTTTTGTACCTTGCGCTATAAAATCTATCTTATAATGACAAAAAAACAACTATTTTGGAATGTATTAAAAATAATACTTGGCGTATTTATGATATTTGGCGGAGTACAGCATTTTATTAAACCCACTTTTTACTTACCTTTTGTTCCTACATTTTTACCCTTTCCGATCATGATTATTTATCTGTCAGGAATTTTAGAAATCGGTTTAGGGGTATTATTATTTTTGAATACTAAATACGCTAAACTTGGCGCTTTAGGAGTATTTTATTTGATGCTTTTATTTTTACCCGTTCATATTTGGGATGTGTTTTCTGCAACTCCTGCCATCGGTTCACATACGGCAGCGTTAATTCGATTGCCTTTTCAATTTTTATTTATCGCTTGGGCTTGGAAAATACACAAAGAAATTTCGAGTAGTATTGCTATCAAAAATAATTAAAAAAAATCGCCAAAAAGTAAAAATCATAAAAACGCTAAGTTCGAGTGATTTTTTACTTTTTATACGCCTTTACACCTGCCTTTATTTGAATATCTAAATAATTATCTCTCGGTGTAATTGGGCAAGAATACCGATTACTATATGCACAATAAGGGTTATAAGCTTTGTTAAAATCAATGATAATAGTATTGTTTTTCGTTTCATCCGTGGTTAAAATATCAATAAAACGCCCCCCTTGATAACTAGTTTTTCCATTTGTTTTATCTAAAAAAGGCAAAAACAAATTATTTTCATATTTTTTGCTTGGTTTTGTATCTTTATAGATAGCTAGTTTAAAATTTTTATCCGCAATTTTAAATAAAATATTTCCATATTTTTTATAGACAACCACAGTACCTTTTGTGGTTGGAAAATGAAAATTTGGAGCGTCGGGTGTTTTTATAAGTTTTGCGGTTACTTTATAGGTTGTATCAATTTTGAAAAAATCTAAGCCTTTAAATTTTCGCAACCCGCTTTTTGTTAAAGGCGATTTTGACGCATCTTTAAATTCCGAATTCATTTCTTTTTGAAAAGTAGAATTCCCAAGAGGTTTTCTTTTCTGTTTACTGCTACACGATTGTAATATAATTACAATTATCAGTATTAAAATTTTTCTTACACTAACACTCATTTTAATTATTTTTTATTAAGAATTTTACAAAACACATGTAAATATACCCCAGAACTTCTACTTTTTTAAGTTAAAAATTCATAATTTTAATGTAAATTAATTACAACCTGTTAAAATTCTGCTAATAAATTTGATATTTAAATATAAAATCGTTATATTTATCTTAACAAAATCAATAGTTACGTACTAAAAAGCCTGTTCTTACATATTAAGAACTATATAAAGAAAATTTATATATAAATAAAACAATTTTATTGTTTTATGACAGGTTAATAAAAGATTACTATATATTTGCCCCCCATTTTAGTTTTAATCTTTTTTTTGACCAAAATAAATACGAAACTGGAATTTTAAAAGGATAATTTAATTAAATAAGTAAGTATTTTATGAATTCAGAATTAATTAGTAAAGCAGACGAATTTGAACACAGAAAATTCAAATTTATTACTACTAGCGATAGAATATTAGCTTCAAGAGAAGTAAAATCTCTAATACTAGAGATAAATGAAGTATATAAAGAAACCAAAGATGTTGCGTTAATGGATGCTATGAAGCGATTAACAGTAGTAAAACAAAGAATTGAAAAACGATTAAAAGGAAAACCTTTAACTGCATAATTTATTACAACAATAAATTATGTAATTACTCGTTATATGATAATAGAATAATTTTTTAAATTTATTCTTGATAATTTATATTCTCTATAAAAGTTCTAGTTAAGCTAGAGCTTTTTTTGTTCAAAATAGTTTTAATAAATATCAGGAACCTATGAATTTATTTAAAACTCGAATAATTTTTCCTCTTCAAATTACTTTTAGTCATTAAAATCAGTTGAATTGATAAGGGACGTCAATCAAAAAGAGAATAATTACGGCAAGTCAGGATACGAAACTTAAGCGAAATTCAGGTTGATGGATTCGATTTCATTTTTTTCTGATATAAAACTTTTTCAAAACAACTAAGCCTTGATAAACGTCATACTGAACTTAGCTCAGCATCTCATAAACAAGAGAACTATAAAAAATCAGAATCTAAACCTAAAATAAATTTAGGTTAACCAATTCGATTTTTTTTCTACAATATTTTTTCAGATAAAACTTTAAAAGGCTAAATATTTTGAATTAAACTTCACTAATTCGATTTATTTAACATGTCATAAAACTTTTTTTAGATAAAATTTACAAGAATTTTAAAGTTTTTAAAAAATCCAAAGACAATATCAGTTAAAAAAGAAGAGTAAAAGCCAATTTTCATCTTCTATTATTTATTAATTTAATAATTTTATTATTTTTTTTTAAATAAATAAGACTACATACAAGTATGTAAATCAATAAGTTAGAAAAATACCCGAAAAAAACTTCAAAAAAAGTTAAAAAAAATTTTGTCAATCCTTAAAAAGGTCATATATTTGCAGCGCTCTTAGGAGCAACAAGCCGATGTAGCTCAGCTGGCTAGAGCAGCTGATTTGTAATCAGCAGGTCGTGGGTTCGAGTCCCTCCATTGGCTCAAAATAAAAAGTGCTAACTGTAAAGTTAGCACTTTTTTTATGCAGTTATTTCCCTAAATTTGTTGTCATTATTATACCTTAAGAAAAACTATGAAAAATATATTTGTAATCGGCATCGCTGGCGGAACTGGTAGCGGAAAAACAACCGTTGTAAACCAAATAATAAACGAACTTCCTCAAAACGAAGTTTGTATACTGTCACAAGATTCTTATTACAGCCAAACAGATGGTCTAAGCCATGAAGAACGCTCAAAAATAAACTTTGACCATCCTAAATCTATCGATTTTGAATTACTGACAGAACATTTAAGTAATTTAAAAAATAATAAAACCATTGAACAACCTATTTATTCTTTTGAAAAGCACAATAGAATTAATAGCACTGTAAAAACACTTCCTAAAAAAGTGATTATTATTGAAGGTATTTTAATTTTTAATAACGAAAAATTACGAGATCTTTGTGATATAAAAATATTTGTACATGCCGATGCTGATGAACGTCTTATAAGACGTGTTCGTAGAGATATTAAAGAAAGAGGAAGAGATGTTAACGAAGTTTTAAGCAGGTATCAAGACACCTTAAAACCAATGCACCAACAATTTATTGAACCTACAAAAAGCTATGCAGACATTATCATCCCTAACGATAAATACAATACTGTAGCTGTTAATATTGTTAGAACCGTAATTACTAATCGCCTATAGTTATGAATTTAAAATCGATAAAAAACAGTCCTTATTATAAAATAATAACAAATCCTTATGTTCTTATTTTAACCGTATTTGTAATTTGGATGGGTTTTTTTGATGAAAATTCGTATCTTACACATAGAGAGTTTAATCATGAGATTGAAAAATTAAATCTTTGGATAACTTATCATGAAAATAAAATCAAAAAAGATAAAGAAACCATAAATAAGCTTCAAAATTCTGTACAGCTAGAGCATTATGCCCGTGAAAGGTATTTAATGAAAAAAGAGAATGAAGATATTTATATTATAGAATTTGATACGATACCTAAATAATGAGTAATTACCTATTTAACGAGTTTCAAAAAAGTAGCGCTGCGCAATGGAAGCAAAAAATTCAAGTTGACCTTAATGGGAATGACTACAATAACACGCTACTCTGGAAAACTGATGAAGGGATTACAGTTAAACCTTTTTACACAAAAGACGACCAAACAAACACCAATATAAATACGCCTGAAAAAGGATTTACCATTTGTCAATCAATTTATATTGAAGATGCTAAAAAAGCAAATAATTTTGCAATCGACTCTTTAAAAAGAGGGGCAAAAGCCATTGAATTCAAAGCAAAAACTCCTTTTGATTATAAAATACTTTTAAAAAACATCGATGTAAAAAACACCTTATTGTACTTTAATTTAAAGTTTTTAACGGCTGATTTTGTCATTGAATTATCAACATTTATAAACTCTAAAAATTGTTATTTCAATATTGATCTTATTGGTAATTTAGCAAGTACCGGAAATTGGTTTAGCCATTCGAGTAACGGTATTAAAGAGCTTAAAAAAATTATAGAGCATAGCAATAATAGTATTTGTATCAATGCTTCTATATATCAAAATTCAGGGGCAACGATTACCCAACAACTCGCCTATACCCTAGCCCATGCTAATGAATATTTAAATTATTTTGGCGGTAAAATAGCCAATCAAATTCATTTTAATTTTTCGGTAGGTAGTAATTATTTCTTCGAAATTGCAAAACTTAGGGCTTTCAGAATTTTATGGGAAGCACTTTTAAAAGAATATGACGTTATTAATAATAAAGCACATGTATTTGTAAAGCCAACTTCCCGAAATAAATCTATGTACGACTATAATGTAAATATGCTTCGAAGCACGTCAGAATGTATGGGTGCTATTTTAGGAGGAGCTGATACCGTTAGTAATATTTCTTATGATGATATTTTTCATCATTCAAATGAATTTGGAGAGCGTATTTCAAGAAATCAACTGTTAATTTTACAACAAGAAGCCGAATTGTCAGAGGCTCAAAATTTTGCTGATGGTGCATATTATATTGAATCGATAACAAAGCAACTTTCACAAAATGCTTTAGTAGTCTTTAAAACCATTGAAAAAGGTGGTGGTTTTTTAAAACAATTAAAAGAAGGCATTATTCAACGAAAAATTAAAGATTCTTCGGATAAAGAACAAGCAAAATTTGATGCTGGCGAAATCGTATTAATAGGTGCTAATAAAATGGCTAACGATAAAGATTTAATGAGTAACAAATTATCTCTTTATCCTTTTATAAAAATCAGAAATGATCAAACACTTATTCTACCTATTATACAAAAAAGATTAGCAGAAAAGTTAGAACAAAAAAGGTTAAGCAATGAGTAGAAAAAACATCGCTAACATACAGTTAAATTTAAACGAAAAACAATCCGTTGACCACAAAAAACATGAAGATTTTGTAGCGGGTACTGCTCCAAATCTGCGAGGTCCTTACGCTACAATGTATGTTAATAAACCTTGGACGATTCGTCAGTATGCAGGGTTTTCTACTGCACAAGAAAGCAATGCTTTTTACAGAAAAAACTTAGCGGCAGGTCAAAAAGGACTTTCTGTAGCTTTTGATTTAGCAACACATCGTGGTTACGATTCAGATCATCAGCGTGTGCAAGGTGATGTTGGTAAAGCAGGTGTAGCTATTGATTCGGTTGAAGATATGAAAATACTATTCGACCAAATTCCGTTAGATAAAATGTCTGTTTCCATGACTATGAATGGTGCAGTTTTGCCCATTTTAGCCTTTTATATTGTTGCTGCCGAAGAGCAAGGTGTAGCTCCTGAATTATTATCAGGAACTATTCAAAATGATATTTTAAAGGAATTTATGGTGCGTAATACATACATTTATCCACCAACCCCTTCCATGAAAATTATTGCTGACATTTTTAAATATACGGCTAAAAAAATGCCTAAATATAATTCCATTTCTATTTCTGGCTATCACATGCAAGAAGCAGGTGCTACCCCCGAAATTGAATTAGCTTACACACTTGCCGATGGTTTAGAGTATCTTAGAAAAGGGCTTTCCGTAGGAATGGATATTGATACTTTTGCTCCTAGACTGTCTTTTTTCTGGGGAATTGGCATGAATCATTTTACAGAAATTGCAAAAATGCGTGCAGGAAGAATGTTGTGGGCTAAAATAGTACAACAATTTAATCCTAAAAACCCGAAATCATTAGCTTTACGAGCACATTGCCAAACAAGTGGATGGTCATTAACTGCGCAAGATCCTTTTAATAACGTAGCACGCACCACTATTGAGGCAATGGCAGCTGTATTTGGCGGCACACAAAGTTTACACACCAATGCCTTAGATGAAGCGATGGCTTTACCTACCGATTTTTCGGCACGTATTGCTCGTAATACCCAACTATATTTACAAGAAGAAACACATATTACCAAAACAGTCGATCCTTGGGCGGGAAGTTATCATTTAGAACAATTAACCCAAGATATTAGCAATAAAGCATGGGAATTAATTCAAGAAATTGAAGCTTTCGGTGGTATGACAAAAGCCATTGAAAAAGGAATTCCTAAAATGCGTATTGAACAAGCAGCAGCTAAAAAACAAGCACGAATTGACAGTGGTCAAGATGTAATTATAGGTGTTAATAAATACCCCTTAACTAAAGAAACTTCAATTGCTATTTTAGAGGTTGATAACCAAGCGGTACGTTTATCTCAAATAAAAAGATTAAACGACATCAAAAGTAAAAGAGATAACGATCGTGTTCAAAAATCGTTGACTAATTTAACCAACTGTGCCATATCAAATAAAGGAAACCTATTAGACTTAGCCATAAAAGCGGCAAGAAACAGGGCTACTTTAGGAGAAATCTCAACAGCTTTAGAACGTGTTTTTAAACGACATAAAGCAATACCTAAAACTATTTCGGGAGTCTATGCTGACGAAATTAAAACCGATAAAACATTTAGAGAGGCCGCTAAATTAGTTTCTAAATTCATAAAAACACAAGCCGTAAAACCCCGAATAATGCTAACTAAATTAGGGCAAGACGGGCATGATAGAGGCATAAAAATAGTCGCTACCGCTTTTACTGACTTAGGTTTTGAAGTATTTATTACTCCCTTATTTCAAACACCTGAAGAAGCTAGTAAACAAGCTATTGAAAACAATGTTCATATTTTAGGCGTTTCTTCATTAGCTGCGGGGCATAAAACTTTAGTTCCACAAGTAATTAAAGCATTACAAAAACACGATTCTGAAAATATTATGGTCGTTGTTGGTGGTGTAATTCCTACAAAAGATTATCCATTTTTATTTGACACGGGGGCTGTTGGTGTTTTTGGTCCTGGAACCAAAATTGCACAAGCAGCCATTGATATTTTAACTATTTTAATTGATCGCACAGAAGCGTAAAAGTTATGAAAATACAGTTTATTGACAGAAAATCAGGAAATAAAATTACAGAAACACCTCCAGGTGAAGGTTTTTTAAAATTATTATATCATAATCCGTTTGGTAAAATGGCGCTTTTACCAATTGCAAAACGCAAATTTTTATCTTCTTGGTATGGCAAACTAATGAACAAACCCAATTCGGTTACTAAAATTGATGGTTTTGTAAAGGATTTATCTATCGACATGAATGAAGCCCAAAAACCAATAGAAGATTATGTTTCTTTTAATGATTTTTTCTATAGAAAACTAAAACGAGGCGCACGTCCTATTGAAAATGGATTTGTTTCGCCTGGCGATGGAAAAATGTTGGCTTTTGAAAATATCGCTGATATTGATAATTTCTTTATAAAAGGACGACAATTTACACTAAAAGAGTTTTTAGCCGATGATGCTTTAGCCGAAAAACACAAAAATTCATCGTTAATTATTTTACGATTAGCTCCTAACGATTATCATCGTTATCATTTTCCGTTTAAAGGAACACCTTCAAAAATGACTAAAATAAAAGGTAGTTATTTTTCCGTTTCACCCTATGCCCTAGCCGCTAATTTTACCAAAGTTTTTTGTGAAAACAAGCGAGAGTACTGTATTTTATCATCCCAAGTAAAAGGCGATATTATTGTAGCCCCTGTTGGTGCTACAATGGTTGGAAGTATTATAGAAACCTATACAGCTAATCTACCTGTAAAAAAAGGAGATGAAATGGGTTATTTTGCTTTTGGAGGCTCAACGATTGTTTTAATTGTTGATAAAAAAAATATTAAAATAGATGCAGATATTTTAAAAAACACTAAAAATCGTATTGAAACCTTTGTTAAAATGGGTGAAAAAATAGGCTTATAATTGCTTTTATTTTAACTTTTTCTTTGTTTAAAAATGATTAAAATCTTAAACGTATTAACGCATTAATATGTAAATTTGCCATGTTTTACACATAGCAGATTTACAAATGAAAAAAATCTTTGACATTCTTTACTCTACCCGCTTAACAGCCGTATTATTCTTCATTTTCGCAATAGCAATGGGAGTTGCAACCTTTATAGAAAATGATTTTGGAACACAAACTTCTAAAGCCCTGGTATATAATGCCTGGTGGTTTGAGTTAATTCAAGTATTTTTCGTGGTTAATTTCTTTGGAAATATCTTCAGGTATCGATTATACAAAAAAGAAAAATGGTCGGTATTGTTATTTCACGTAGCCTTTTTATTGATTTTAATTGGCGCAGGAATTACCCGTTATATTAGTTATGAAGGATTAATGATTATTGATGAAGGAGAAACTACCAATACTTTTTTATCTGATATTAATTATTTAAACGTAGTTATTGATAATAACGAATTTCAAAAAGAAACAAATAACAAGCTATTACTAACTGCTTTAGGAAATAATTCGGCAAGTTTTACCGAGTATTTTCAGCCAAAAAAAGATGGTGAAAATCATAAAATAACATTTAATTTAGTCGATTATATTCCTTGGGCTGAAGAAAAATTGGTTGAAGATAAAAATGGTACTGAGCATCTTTTATTTGTAGAGAGTTCTAGCGGAAGCAGACACGAGCACTATATTAAACGTGGTACAATTGAAAACATTCATAATATTTTAGTTGGTTTTGATGCTAAATCAGAGGACACAAATATTAATATTTTTAAACAAAACGATACCTTAAAAATACAAACCAAATCGGCAGGTAGTTATCAAGTAATGGCAACCCAACGCAAAGGATTGGTTAAAAAAGATAGTATTCAGAATTTTAACCTTCGATCTTTATACCAAATTTCGGGGCTTCCTTTTGTAGTTCCTCAGCCTGCTGTTAAAGGAGAAATGAAAATCCTTAGAGGTGAAAAAAATGACCAAAAATTTGACATGGTTGTTTTTGACGTTACTTTTAATAACAAAACAGAACGTGTAAAATTAACCGGTGGTAGCTTTAATGTTGAAGGAAAAAAACAATTTAGTATTGATGGCTTAAATTTTAGAGCTTGGTACGGTGCAAAGCAACGCAAAACACCTTTTAGTGTTAAATTAAATGACTTTCAATTACAAAAATACCCTGGCTCAGAAAATGCCGCTTCTTTTGCTAGTGAAGTAACGGTTATCGACAAGGAAGAAACATTTGATTATCGAATTTTTATGAACAATATTTTAGATTATAAAGGCTATAAATTATTTCAATCTAGCTATAAAATTGAAGGAGATAAAGAACAAACTCACTTATCTGTAAACCATGATTATATGGGTACTTTAGTTACTTATATAGGTTATTTTTTATTATTTTTTGGTTTAATTGCCTCATTGTTTGTTAAAAATACTCGTTTTGATTATTTGAAAAAATCATTAATTAAAATTAGAACAAAAAAAGCGACCCTTACAATCTTATTTTTAGCAAGTAGTTTTTTAAGTTTTTCACAGCATCAAGAGCAACAACATCAACAAGCTAAAAAATTATCAGAAAACGAAATTGAAACGGTTTTAAAAAAATCGGTTGTAAACAAAGAACACGCTGCTTTATTTAGTGAATTGGTAATACAAGATACAGGTGGACGTATGAAGCCCGCACATACTTTTGCTTCAGAATTGGTTCGAAAAGTAGCCCATACCAACAACTTTAAAGACCTAACACCAAGTCAAATTTTAGTTTCTATTACCGAGTCGCCAATGTTTTGGTTAAATGTTCCTTTTATTTATCTAGAGAAAGGAAATACCAAAATTCGTGAAATATTAGGCGTTAAAAAAGAGGCTAAATACGCTTGTTTTGTAGATTTTTATGATAAAAACGGAACTTCTAAAATTAGTAATCTTGTTATTGAAGCACAAAAAAAACAAATTCAAAGTAAATTTGAAAAAGATGTTATAAAAATAGAACATCGTGTTTGGTTGTTATCGCAAGCATTGGGTGGTGGAATTTTAAAAATTTTCCCTATTCCTAATGATGAACAACATAAATGGGTATCGCAACCTGAAACTTCACAAGCAAATTTTAAAGGAACAGATTCTGTTTTTGTAAGACAATCATTGCCTGTATATTTTCAATTATTACAAGAAGCTAAAAAAACAGGAAATTACGCAGAAACCAATAAAATTTTAGATGGAATTAAAAAATTCCAACGAAAATTTGGTAAAGAAGTTATTCCTTCTGAAAATAAAATAAGCCTAGAAATAGCCTATAATAAAACCAATATATTTGTAAAATTATCTAAATACTACGGATTTATTAGTTTTTTAATGCTTGTTTTTGTCTTTTTTCAAATATTTAACAACAAGCCTTGGATAAATTACGTTATAAAAATCTTAATTGGTATTGTTATTATCCTTTTTATACTGCATATTTTAGGGCTAGCTTCTCGCTGGCAAATTAGTGGAAATGCCCCTTGGAGTAACGCTTATGAATCAATTATATTTGTAGGACTTGCAACCATGTTATTTGGTTTATTATTAGGAAAAAAATCAGCATTAACAATTACTGCTACCACATTTTTAACATCTATTATTTTATTTTTTGCGCATCAAAACTGGTTAGATCCTGAAATTGCTAATTTAGTACCCGTATTAAATTCTTGGTGGCTATATGTTCATGTATCAATTATTGTAGCAAGTTACGGACCTTTTGCTTTAGGGATGATTTTAGGTATTTTCTCTTTATTTTTAATCATTTTCACCAATAAAAAGAATAAAAAGAAAATGGATATTCACCTAAAAGAACTTACCGTAATTAACGAAATGGCAGTAACTGTTGGTTTAATTATGCTGGTAATCGGAAATTTTTTAGGAGGTATGTGGGCTAATGAAAGTTGGGGGCGTTACTGGGGCTGGGATCCGAAAGAAACTTGGGCGTTAATATCAATTATGATTTATTCTTTTGTACTACACATGCGTTTAATTCCTGGATTAAGATCAAGATATACCTTTAATTTATGGTCAATAATGGCTTTCGCCTCTATTATGATGACCTATTTTGGTGTTAATTTTTATTTATCAGGGCTGCATTCTTACGCTAGTGGCGACAAAGTAATTACCCCTAACTCTATTTATTATTCAATTGCTTTTGTTGTAATAATAGGCTCTTTAGCATGGGTTAAATATAAAAAGTTTTATAAAAAATAAAGCAACAATTATTTTAACAGAAAAAATGTACTTTTACAAATTAATAAAAAACAAAAATTAAAATGTTTAATAAAAATATAAAATTAATTATAGCAGGTGTAATCAGTTTATGGGCTATTTATGAATTTGCTCAATTTCATATAATGAATGGAATTTCGATTCTTTTATTAGCAGGTATTTTCGTGTTTTTCTACTTTAAAAATGAATTTATTTTACTTGCATTTATGCAATTACGTAAACAAAATTTTGAAGGAACTAAAAAATGGTTAGACTATATTAAAGAACCATCAACAGCATTAATTCAAAAACAAGAAGGATATTTTAATTATCTGCAAGGAATTATGTTAAGTCAAACAAACATAACACAGGCTGAAAAATTCTTAAAAAAAGCTGTTCAATTAGGCTTAGCAATGGATCATGATTTAGCTATGGCAAAATTACAATTAGCAGGAATAGCCATGACCAAACGTCGAAAACGAGAAGCAACTCTTTTAATGAATGAAGCTAAAAAGTTAGACAAACATGGTATGTTAAAGGAGCAAATGCAAATGATGAAGAAACAAATGACTAAAATTTAATGTTACTTTATATAAAATAAAACTCCACTTTAATGGAGTTTTATTTTTTTACAATAAAATCACTATTTAACTATATTTTACAATTCTTTCCAACGCCATACCTCTAGAACCTTTTATTAAAATAGTACTTTCTTTTACAGGGATTTTTTGTAAATATTCTTTCAGTACTTCAAAACTTATACATTTTTGACACTTTATTTCATCTTTTATTTGACACTTAATTTCGGTTTTATTAAAATTTTCACCTACAAAAAATGCCTTATCAAAATTAAAACTAAGCGTTAAATCTACAATAGTTTGATGGGCTCTTTTACTGTAATTTCCTAACTCAAACATATCTCCTAAAATAACCGTTTTATGTTTTGCATCTAAAATATTAAAGCTTTCTAACGCCACTTTCATACTCGTTGGATTGGCATTATAGGCATCTAAAATAATACTGTTATTTTGAGTTTTAATAACTTGTGAACGATTATTTGATGAGGTATATTTCTCTATAGACGCTTTAATTTTTTCTTTAGATATCTTAAAATAATCTCCTATTGTAATAGCGACTGATATATTTGAAAAATTATATGCTCCTATTAAATTACTTTGTATTTCTAATGATGCAAAAGATAATTTTACAAAAGGATTTGCCCTTATAAAACCAATAGATTTTTCAAACAAAACAGCATTTGCATCTTTAGTTTTAGCTACTTGAATAGCATCTTTCGGGTTTACAAAAATATTTTTATTGTTCTTGATAAGAAAATCATATAATTCTGATTTTGCTTTTATAACACCTTCTAACGACCCAAAACCTTCTAGATGTGCGCTTCCAAAATTAGTAATATATCCAAAATCTGGCTGTATAATTTTCGTTAAAAAAGCAATTTCATTAGGATGATTTGCACCCATTTCAACAATACCTATTTCAGTCTTTTTCGTCATTGATAATAACGTTAAAGGAACTCCTATATGATTATTCAAATTACCGATTGTTGCAATCGTTTTATAGGTTGACGACAATACAACGTTAATTAACTCTTTAGTAGTTGTTTTTCCATTGCTACCTGTTATTGCTATGATAGGTATTCCTAATTTTTTTCGATGATAACTCGATAAATCTTGCAGGGTTTTTAACACATCTTCAACTAAAATAGTTTTGTCAGATGTTTTAAATGCTACTTCATCAATAATAGCAAATTTAGCGCCTTTTTTTAAGGCTTGCTCTGCAAACTTATTACCATTAAAGTTCATCCCTTTTAAAGCAAAAAACAAGGTATTTTCTCTAATATTTCTAGTATCGGTATCAACTAAACCATGTTGAATATATAGGGTATATAAATCAGCTATTTTCATTGTGTAAAAATAAAAAACCTCATTGAAAATTCAATGAGGTTTTAGTATATAAAATATTTAATTGTTTATCTTTTATTCATTGAATACCTTGGTGTAGCAGTCTTACGCTTATTTAACATCATAGGTCCCATTTTATCAGTAGCACATCTAAATCCTATAAAATTCGTAGCCATATATTCAGGGAAATACCTTCTTTGAGCTGGATCTAACCAATACTCTCTATCTGCCCATGAACCACCTTTATAAACTCTAGATTTATCACTAATTAAAGTTGCTCTGTTTTTTGAATCGTATTTATAGTTATTAACTACGTTTCCTAACGAATCTCTATCTGCTTCAGGCTTTTCAGGTGAGTTGTACATTCTTGACATCTCTCCTAATTGGTCTTTTTCTAATTGATAATCTTTTGAAGAAGCTTGATCTCCATCACCTAAACTTGAATTATCTGCTAAATTATAGTTTCTTCTCATGTAAGTATCTTCCTTTGTAATAGGGATAAACTTAACACTACCAGGTAATTCTTTAGGTACGATTCTTCCATTTTCTAGAGTATCGTATTCAATTTCGCCCATTTCATCGCCAACAATAACGACTTTACCATCTTGATTTATTAATTTTTTAGTAAAAATATTTCCTCTAAAATAGTTAAAATCATTTGCTTCAGAATCAATAATAGGACGGTATACATCTTGTACCCATTCGGCTACATTACCTGACATGTCAAATAAACCAAAAGCATTTGGAGGGTAACTTGCTGCTGCATTAGGAATATCTGCCATATCACTACTCCAACCTGCGATACCACTATAATCTCCTTTTCCTTGCTTAAAGTTCCCTAATTGATCTCCTCTTCTTCTTTTATCTCTATCACGTGTATATTTACCGTTCCAAGCGTATTTTTTTCTTCCACGGATATTGTTATATTCACGGTTTTCAAAAATTGCTTTTGCAGCATATTCCCATTCAACTTCTGTTGGAAGTCTAAATTTTTGTGCTAAAATACCATCTGATGAAGTAACTTGTCTTCCTGAAAACTTATCTTTATCAGGTCTTGGAGCTCCTTTTTTTCTTGGTACAGGAATTCCTTTTTTATAAATAGTAGAATCTCCATCGAACAACGCATAAGGATTAGTTAAATAAGTATCAGTATCAAAATTATTCTTACCTTTAAAGCTTAATGAATCTTCTTTAAAGATATTTTTAATAACACCTTTATCCATTAATATTTTTAAATTTACGGCATTCGTACGCCATTTACAGTATTTACTAGCTTGTAACCAACTTACTCCTACAACAGGATATTCGGCATACGAAGGATGTCTTAAATAACTTTCTGACAGTAAATTAGTATTACCTAATCCTTTTCTCCAAACTAACGTATCTGGTAAAACAGATTGATAAATATTTTTAAACTGAGGGTCTTTTGGAGGGAAAACATCTTTGGTATATTGCATAAACAAACCATATTCTGCATTTGTAACCTCTGTTTCATCCATATAAAAAGACCGAACGTGCATTTTTTGAGGAGTAGTATTCCAGTCAAACATTACATCATCTTGCACTAGCCCCATAGTAAAGCTTCCACCTTCTATATGTGTCATTCCTGGAGGAGTTTCTTTTCCTTTTTTATCTTCTCCTTTTATATAACCTCCGTAATTAGGGTCATTAAAATTCCATCCGGTTAATGAAGATTTACTTGAACCACCACTATTGCTCTTACAGGAAGCAACCAATAATACTGTGATAACCAATAAACTAAATAATTTTAACGTGCTTTTCATGTGTTTTTAACTATTTTAAGGCTGGCGCAATTTACAATATTTCTAATTCCTAACAACTAATTTATTTATAAATTGAAACATAAAAGAGCCTTACTCTTATAGAGTACAAACGTTCCTTTTATATATTTATTATGTTATTAATATCAAAATTTCATATAAAAGTAACTTTTTTTATTATAAAAACAATAAATAATTACTGTTTACATACTTTTTTTTTTTTTATGACGTTTAAGCTTTATAAAAAACAAATTTAACTTTTGATAAATATATTCTATATTTGTTAAATTTAATAACCAAACCCTTACATGAAAAAATTATCATTTTTTTTGTTTCTTGCTTTCTTTGCCCCTCAAGTAAAAGCACAAATTACAACAGCAACCCCTTTTTTATTAATTTCATCTGATGCACGTGCAGGAGGTATGGGAGACGTAGGAGTAGCAACCTCAGCAGATGCTTTTTCTATTTTTCATAACCCAGCTAAAACAGCCTTTAATAAAAATAAAATAAATATTGGTTTAAACTATACCCCTTGGCTACGAAATTTAACCGACGATATTTTTGTAGGGAATATTTCCTATGTAAATAGGTTTCAAGAAAACGCTGCTTTTGGAGTAGATCTTAAATACTTCTCTCTTGGTCAAATAGATCTTAATGAAGTAAAAGTAGGCGGAGGAATACGTGACTTAGGGTACAAAAACCCGAATGAATTTTCAATTACAGGAATTTATTCAATGAAATTAAGTGAAAAATTTTCAATGGGAGTTGGCTTAAAATACATCAATTCAAACTTAGATGTTAATGACAATAACACAGGTGCTGTTAGTGCTTTTGCTGTAGACATTTCTGGTTTTTATCAATCTGAAGAAAGAAATTATGGGAATTTTAATGGACGATACCGTTTAGGTTTCAATATTGCAAATATTGGCCCAAAGGTTGCCTATACTCCTGGTGAAGAATATTTTATACCTACAAATGCTAAGTTTGGTGGTGGTTTTGACTTCATCTTAAATAGTGAAAATACCGTTGGTTTAAACTTAGAATTTACCAAATTATTAGTTCCTTCAAGTAGTGCTGCTTCTAGTAGAGGCTGGATAGAAGGAATGTTTACTTCTTTAGGCGATAGAGACTTTAGTGAAGAACTTCAAGAAACTACCTGGGCATTAGGAACTGAATATATATACAATAATGCCTTTGCTCTTAGGGCTGGTTACTTTCATGAAAGTAAAGAAAAAGGACAACGACAATTTTTAAGTTTAGGAACAGGTTTTACCGCCAAAGCCTTTACCTTAGATTTGTCTTATTTAGTAAACACATCACAGGTTAATAACCCTCTAGAAAATACGTTACGTTTTTCTTTATCATTTGATTTAGGAGAAATTTATGACAACTTATAAATTTCAATTTTATTAAATAGCTTCGTATCAAATACTATAAAAGCAGTCGTTTAGACTGCTTTTTTGACTAATATAATTTTTTTATGGAAAAAATAGACTTAAAAACAACTGTTACCATTTTTGAAAACACAACAGAATTAACAGAACAAGATACCTTATTAATGAATAAAGCCATAGAAGCAAGAGCCAAAGCTTATGCGCCTTATTCTAAATTTAACGTTGGCGCCGCTTTTTTACTAGAAAACGATGAAATTGTTTTAGGAAACAACCAAGAAAGTGCAGCATATCCTTCAGGAATGTGCGCTGAAAGAGTTGGTGTTTGGCGTGTAGGATCTGAATTTCCTGGGGTCAAGATTAAAAAACTTGCCATTACTGCTGCTTCTCAAAACATGACAGTAGACAAACCTATAGGTCCTTGTGGTGCTTGTAGGCAAACCTTATCGGAGTATGAAATTAACCAAAAAGAACCGATGGAAGTTTTATTTATGGGAGAAGTTGGAAAAATTATAAAAACAACCTCACTACTTTCTTTACTTCCTTTTTCTTTTGATAGTGAATACCTATAAAAAAATAATATTGAAAATGTAAAAAAAACGTTATTTATCTATGAAATAAGCAACTAAAAGATTATTTTATAAGGAAAACATAATTATAATAAATAGAAAAGTAATTAAAGTGTTTTTTACACTTAAAATGCTTTACTTGTATGTTTTTACAATTTTACAGAAAAAATAACTAAAATAATTAAGATGACATCAGCAGTAATTACAGGAACAGGTTCATATATCCCTGTTATAAAAAAAGAAAACAATCAATTTTTAGAAAATTCTTTTTTAAATGCTGATGGAACATCTTTTAGTAGCCCGAACGATATCATTATTGAAAAATTCAAATCAATAACAGGTATTGAAGAACGTCGATATGCCAATGATGACTATCAATCATCTGATTTAGGTTATTTAGCGGCTAAAAAAGCCATAGAAAATGCCAATATTAACCCTGAAAGTTTAGACTATATCATTTTTGCTCATAATTTTGGTGATGTTAAAAAAGAGGCTGTTCAAAGTGATATGTTGCCTAGTTTAGCAAGCCGTGTAAAACATTTATTAAAAATAGAAAACCCAAACTGTGTTGCCTACGATCTTTTATTCGGATGCCCTGGATGGGTGCAAGGTGTTATTCAGGCACAAGCCTTTATTAACGCAGGAATTGCCAAAAAATGTTTGGTTATTGGTAGTGAAACATTATCAAGAGTTATTGATGCTTACGACAGAGATTCTATGATTTATAGTGATGGTGCTGGAG
The DNA here is from genome assembly GCF_900239345.1 of Tenacibaculum dicentrarchi. GTDB lineage: Bacteria > Bacteroidota > Bacteroidia > Flavobacteriales > Flavobacteriaceae > Polaribacter > Polaribacter dicentrarchi. The sequence goes on from NZ_OESZ01000002.1 coordinate 70,284, forward strand.
CATGTATTTTAGAAGAGAAAGAAAATTCTAGTAGCGGAATTTTAAGCCACGCTACCCAAACATTCACCAAAGAAGAAGCCTATTTTTTATTTTTTGGAAAATCTTTTAATCAGAAAAAAAATAATTCTGAAGAAAATACTCGTTACATAAAAATGCACGGGCGTAAAATTTATGAATTTGCACTTAATAATGTACCAAAAGCCATGAAAACAGCTTTAGATAAAAGTGAGGTTGAAATTGACGAGGTTAAAAAAATATTTATCCATCAAGCTAACGAAAAAATGGACGAAGCAATTATCAAACGTTTTTATCGTCTTTATAAAAAACCTGTGCCCCAAAAAATAATGCCAATGAGTATTCGTACCTTAGGAAATAGCTCTGTGGCAACCGTACCAACACTATTAGACTTGGTTTTAAAAGGAAATATCGAACATCAGCAAGTAAAAAAAGGTGATGTAATTATGCTTGCATCCGTAGGATCAGGAATGAATATAAACGCTATTGTGTATCGCTATTAAAAAACCTTGAAAAAAGTTTAAAAAATCTAAAATCAAATACTTAAAATCTGAAATCTAAGTACTATTTTTGCGCATGCAACAACACAACGTACTTATTTTAGATTTCGGATCGCAATACACACAGCTTATTGCCCGCCGAGTGAGAGAATTGAACATTTACTGTGAAATTCATCCGTATAACAAAATTCCAACAAATTTAAACGACTTTAAAGCCGTAATTTTATCTGGTAGCCCAAATTCTGTTCGTTCAGAAGCTGTTTTACATCCAGATTTAACAGAAATTAGAGGTAAAAAACCTGTATTAGCTGTTTGTTATGGAGCGCAATACTTAGCCCACTTTTCAGGTGGATTAGTAGCGCCTTCAAATACCAGAGAATATGGTAGAGCGAATTTATCTTTTGTAAAAGAAGGAGAAGCGTTTCTTAAAGGAATTTCAATAGGAAGTCAAGTTTGGATGAGTCATTCAGATACTATTAAAAACTTACCAACTAACGGAACTTTATTAGCAAGCACAAATGATGTAGAAAATGCTGCTTATAAAATTGAAGGTGAATCAACATACGCTATTCAATTTCATCCAGAAGTATACCACTCTACTGACGGAAAACAATTATTACAAAACTTCTTAGTAGATATTGCAGAAGTAGCACAAACTTGGACACCTGACTCTTTTGTTGATGAAACAGTAGCTAATATTAAAGCAAAAGTAGGAAATGACAAAGTAGTTTTAGGATTATCTGGTGGTGTAGACTCTACAGTAGCAGCAGTATTATTACACAAAGCAATTGGTGCAAACTTACACTGTATTTTTGTTAACAATGGTTTATTACGTAAAAATGAATATACCGATGTATTAAAACAATACGAAGGTATGGGCTTAAATGTAAAAGGTGTTGATGCTTCGGCACGTTTTATGAATGAACTTGCAGGATTAAGTGACCCTGAAGAAAAACGTAAAGCAATTGGTAAAGTTTTTATTGATGTTTTTGATGATGAAGCAAACCAAATTGATGATGCTAAATGGTTAGCACAAGGAACTATTTACCCTGATGTAATTGAATCTGTTTCTGTAAACGGAGGTCCATCAGCAACTATTAAAAGTCATCATAATGTAGGTGGTTTACCTGACTTTATGAAACTAAAAATAGTTGAACCTTTAAGAATGATTTTTAAAGATGAAGTTCGTCGTGTAGGAGCTTCTATGGGTATTGATAAAGATTTATTAGGTCGTCATCCATTCCCTGGTCCTGGATTAGCTATTCGTATTTTAGGTGACATTACCGAAGAAAAAGTACGTATTTTACAAGAAGTAGATGCTGTTTTTATAAACGGATTAAAAGAAGACGGTTTATACGACAAAGTATGGCAAGCAGGAGCAATTTTATTACCAGTAAACTCTGTTGGGGTTATGGGTGATGAAAGAACTTATGAAAAAGTGGTTGCTTTACGTGCTGTTGAAAGTACTGATGGTATGACTGCTGATTGGGTAAATTTACCTTATGAATTTTTACAAAAAACATCAAACAAAATAATAAATAATGTAAAAGGTGTTAATCGAGTTGTGTACGATATAAGCTCTAAACCACCTGCTACAATTGAATGGGAATAAATTCCTTACACTAAAAAGCTACTAGATGAAGAAGTTACAATTTTTACTTTTAATTTGCATTTTAACCTTTACCGTTTCTTGTGGTCAGCAGAAAAGGTATGTATCTTATAAGGTTCAGCAAGGTGAAACAATACGCCAAATTGCCAAGCGATTGGATATGAAAACCAGGGATTTATTACGTTTAAATCCTCATGTTGATAGACGACCGAGTGCCAATACAGTTATTATTATTCCTAATATTGAAATAAAAAAAGGAACTCCTTCGTCTAATAGTACTAAAGAGGTTGTTACAAGTAGTACTGAACCCGAAAATTCAGCTACCTCTGTAAAAACCGATACTCAAAACATACCTACCACTCCTAGTGAAACTGTTTTTAAACAAACCGTATATGAATACAAAACACATACAGTTAATGCGCAAGAAACAGTGTATCGAATTACTAAAAAATATGGTATTTCTAAAGATGATTTAATAAAATGGAACCCAAAACACCCTGGTATTGAAAAAAATATTTTAAGTGTTGGACAGGTTTTAAAAGTAAAAGCAATCGCCAAAACAATAGCTATTGATAAAGAAACAGTTCTTAAAAACTTTTTAACACACACCGTAAAAAGTAAAGAAACAGTGTATAGCTTAACACGTTTTTATAATATTTCTAGGCAAAACTTAGTTCAACTAAACCCTGAATATACCGAAATAGCAAACAACGAATTAACCGTTGGCCAATTATTAAAAATAAAACCAATTGAAGAAATAAATCCAAACGAAAATTATTCTTTTTACAAAGATAATATTGAAGAAAATACAAGTATTAACTTAACTATTTTACTTCCTTTTAAAGCAAAAGAATACACTGAAACTACCGCTACTGATATTTTTAGTAAAGAAAAAAATAGTTCAGCTAAATTAGCCAATATGGTTACTGAATTTTATTTAGGTACTGAAATAGCCATCGATTCTATTCAAAAACAAGGAATTAGTGTACATGTAAATATTTTTGATACCGGAAATAGAGGTAAAAATATTACTTCAATATTAGCTAAAGATAAATTAAAAGATACTGATGTGGTTATTGGTCCTTTTTATGCTGATAAAGCAGAAACTGTTGCTAGTAAAATTAATGTTCCTGTTATGTTTCCTCACTTTTCTAAGAGTCAACATAAATTTTCAGCAAAAAAACTAATTAAAACAGCACCCGATAAAAATAACTATACCGATTATTTAATTTCTTACTTAAAAGAAACCTATAACGGACAGCAAATTTTTGTAGTTGGCGATGGAAAAATAGCTTCTAATAGTAAAATAAATAAAATTGTAGCCCAATTAAAAAGCCACGATTCTATTAAAAACATACATGTTTTAAAACCTAAGAAAGGTTATATTAAAAAGACATTATTTACTAGTAAAATGAGCGCCAAAAAAGACAACTGGGTACTTATAACTTCTGATGATAATGTTGCTATTGCCGATGTTTTAAACAGTATGATTGGTATTCCTGATAATGTAAAAGTGCATGTTTTTGCTGTAGAAAAACATAAATCTTACAATAAAATAGAAAATAATAAACTAGCAAGTGTTGATTTTACATATGTATCAGATGCTTTTACTGATGAATATTCAAAAGATGTAATAACTTTCAATAAAAAATATTACAAAAAAAACAATACAATTCCTTCAGATTATGCCATTAAAGGTTTTGATATAACCTATGATGTTTTAATGCGTTTAGCTTCAGGAAAAGCCTTAACCGATACTTTTAAAGAAGGTGTTTCACTGCGTTTAGAAAACAAATTTGATTATCAAAAAAGCTCAGAAATTATGAGTAATAAAGGTTTGTTTATTGTAAAATATAATAAAGATCTTAGCTTAACTAGACTAAAATAAACAATTTAAATTAAGCAACATAAAAAAGCGCACATTTAAAATGTGCGCTTTTTTTTATGATATTTAAAAATTTTATTACTTAGGTAATTTCAATTTTTGTTTTAATTTTAAACGATAAATAATAGAATAAAACAAAATACTTAATAAAAAAAAGATAATTAATAAGAAAAAACTATTAAGTATCAATGATAAAAAATAAATAATTATAGTAAATATTAAATTAATACAAACAATAAATAAAGTTGTTTTTCTATGAGAAAAGCCTTGATCAACAAAAATATGATGAATATGATTTCTATCTGCTATAAAGAAGCTTTTTTTGTTTATTATACGAATAATAAAAACTCTTACTGTATCTAAAACAGGTATTGATATTATAGATAATAGTATTAAAAATAGATTTTCTGATGGTATACCTAACTCTTCAATTTCTGCTTGAAATGTTAATACTTTAAAAGCTAATACTCCTATTAAAAATCCCATAATCATAGAACCTGTATCTCCCATAAAAATCTTTTTATTCTCAGATAAATTGAAACGTAAAAAAGCCAATAAAGTACCAACTATAACAACACATAAAAAACAATAATAATCTTGATTCAATAAATAAAAAAAGACACCTAAAAAAGTAAAAATAGTTATACCTACTGATGATGCTAAACCATCCACACCGTCTATTAAATTATATGAATTTAGTATGAAAAAAATTGAAAAATAAATAAATATAATATAAATCCAGTAATCAATTTGTGTTATTCCTAAAAAACCACCTAATGATTCTATTTCTAAGTTATTGTCATAAACTAAAAATGAAATTGCTAATATTTGAGCTAAAGCCTTTGTTTTTGCTGATATTTCTATTAAATCATCTTTTAAACCTATAATAAATAAGACCGTTAAACTAACCATTAAACCAGTACTGAAACCATCTGTGTCCCATTTTTTCAAGAAGAAAAAAGAGATAATTATTGTTATAAAAAAAGCTACACCACCTAACGTTGGAGTTATCTTCTTATGAGAGCTTCGACTATTAGGCTCATCAAATAATTTTTTATAAAAAACAACCTTTATAATTTTTGGTATAACTAAATAAGTAATAAAAAAAGCACTTATAAGAAATAAACTTAAATAGGTAAAAAACATAACTAATTTTTTTAAACACAAAAGTAAGTTAATTTTAACTTAAAAATAAATGATATTATATCTTTTAATTCTTAAAAAATTCTATTCTTTTCATTTATACTCTTTAACCATTCTTGATTATTCAAATACCATTGAATTGTTTTTTGAATACCTTCTTCAAATTGTAAAGAAGGCTTCCAACCTAAATCTTTTTGTAATTTTGATGAATCAATAGCATATCGATAATCATGTCCTTCCCTATCAGTAACATATGTTATTAAATTATCTGAAGTATCCGCTTCATTATTTAAAGCAAAATCTACTTCTTTAATTAATAACTTAATTAAATCGATATTTTTCCATTCATTATCGCCTCCTATATTATAGGTTTCACCTGTTTTTCCTTGATGAAAAATTACATCAATTGCCATTGCATGGTCTTCTACATATAGCCAATCTCTAATATTTTCGCCTTTTCCGTAGACAGGTAATGTTTTTTTATTGATGATGTTATCGATAAAAAGAGGAATTAATTTCTCTGGAAATTGATTTGGTCCATAATTATTAGAACAATTAGAAATTACAATTGGTAAACCATACGTATCATTAAAAGCTCTTACAAAATGGTCAGAAGATGCTTTTGATGCTGAATAAGGCGAATGAGGGTCGTACGCAGTTTTTTCAGTAAAAAAACCTGTTTCTTTTAAACTCCCATAAACTTCATCTGTAGAAATATGATAAAATAATTTGTCTTCAAAATTATCTTTCCAACTATTTTTGGCATTTTCTAACAGGTTTAAAGTTCCAAAAACATTGGTTTTAACAAACAAAAATGGGTCTGAAATAGAACGGTCAACATGCGATTCCGCTGCCAAATGAATTACAGCATCAATTTTATAATCTTCAAAAATACTTTTGACTAAAACTTCATCACAAATATCTCCTTGTATAAAAGTGTAGTTTACATTATCTTCTATATCTGTTAAATTATCTAGATTTCCTGCATAGGTTAAAGCATCTAAATTAATAATTTGATATGTTGGATATTTATTCGAAAATAATCGAACAACATGTGAACCAATAAATCCTGCACCGCCTGTAATTAAAATACTTTTCATTAAAAGAATTGTTTATAAGATAGATTTCAAATTTACAATTCTTAAAGTATTTAATTAAAAAAGAGAATTAAAGTTTTCAAATGTTCCTAAAATTTCATCTTTTGCTGATAAAATTATTTTTTCTTGGCTTATATTCCAATCAATATTAAGTGTTTTATCGTTCCATAAAATACCATCTTCATGCGAAGGAGCGTATTTATTATCTACTTTATATGAAAAAATAGCTTCTTCGGATAACACCACAAAACCATGAGCAAAACCTCTTGGAACAAATAATTGTTTTTTATTTTCTTCGGATAAAAAAACGCTAACGTGTTTACCGTAAGTAGCTGATTTTTTACGTAAATCGACTACAACATCTAATACTTTTCCTTTATTACATCGCACTAATTTTGCTTGTGCAAAGGGTGGTTTTTGAAAATGCAAACCTCTTAAAACTCCAAAAGTAGATTTTGATTCGTTATCTTGAATAAAATTAGTCGTTTCTATATTTTCGCCTATATTGGCATCAAATTTTTCTTGACTAAACGATTCATAAAAATAACCTCTTTCATCTTTAAAAATAGTTGGTTCAATAATAACTACACCAGCAATTTCTGTTTTAATAAACTTCATTAGACTATATTAATTATTTTACTAAGTTTAATAAATACTGTCCGTAGCCATTCTTTTTTAAAGGTTCGGCAAGTTCACGTACTTTTTCTTTGGATATATACCCCATATATAAAGCAATTTCTTCCAAACAAGCTACTTTTAAACCTTGTCGTTTTTCGATGGTTTCAATAAATTGACTTGCCTCTAATAATGAATCGTGTGTACCTGTATCGAGCCAAGCAAAACCACGTCCCATAAGTTGAACTTTTAGCTGATTATCTTCTAAATACTGTTGATTTACAGACGTAATTTCTAGCTCTCCTCTTTCTGAAGGAACTACTTTTTTTGCTATTTTGATAACATTATTCGGATAAAAATACAATCCAACAACTGCATAATTTGACTTCGGATTTTCAGGTTTTTCAATAATTGATATTGCGTTTCCATTATCATCAAAATCAACGACTCCGTAACGTTTTGCATCTTTTACATAATAGCCGAAAATAGTTGCTTTTTTATCATTTTGAACATTATGAATTGCGGATGCTAACATTTCTGGCAATCCGTGACCGTAAAAAATATTATCGCCTAAAATTAAGGAAACATCATCATTTCCTATAAATTTTTCACCAATGATAAAAGCTTGTGCTAATCCATCTGGAGATGGTTGTTCAGCATATTTTAAATTGATTCCTAAATCGCTTCCATCGCCTAATAATTTTTTAAAATTAGGTAAATCATCAGGTGTTGAAATAATAAGAATTTCTTTAATTCCTGCAAGCATCAAAACGGATAACGGATAATAAATCATCGGTTTATCGTACACAGGAAGTAATTGTTTTGATACGCCTTTTGTTATGGGGTATAAGCGTGTTCCTGATCCGCCTGCTAAAATTATGCCTTTCATTTATTATTTTAAATATTTAACTACCCCATTAATTGAATAGTATATAAAGTAATACACCGATTTAATAAAACTAACTTCACCACATTCTCTTAAAACTTTATAATGATATGAAGCTGCTTTAAATTTATTGCTCGATATAGAATTTGATCTTACTCTATAATAGGCTAAAACTTCATCATAAATACCCTCAGTGTGTTTTATATCTTTAAAAATAGTAAGCCATAAGCCGTAATCCTGTCTTTTTCTAATAGTAGGCATATATCTTTTACCTAGCCTATCAGTATCATAAATAGCTGTTAAACATCCTATTGTACATCTTTTTAATAAACTATTAAAGGTTGTTTTTTGAGGTGGAAAAATTTCTGTCCCTTTAACACCTTTTTCATCCATTTTTTGATATGCACAGTAGGTAAAAGATAAATCTTTTTTAAGCATAAAGCTTAGTTGTTTTTCTAGTTTATCACTTTTCCATACATCATCACTATCACAAAAAGCAATAAATCTACCTGTAGCATTTTTAATAGAATTATTTCTAGCTATTCCTGCTCCACCATTTTCTTCAAGCTGAAAAAGTTTTATTCTATCTGTTTTTTTTTGATACTCTTTTACAATATCGATTGTTTTATCAGTAGAACCATCATCTGTTATTAATAATTCCCAGTTGGTATAGCTTTGATTTAGTATTCCTTCAATGGTTTCTGAAATAAATTTTTCAGAGTTGTAAGAAGGCGTTATTATGGAAACTTTCTTTATCATTAATAAGTTTTAAATAATAATTTATTCTACTTTTACATGTAAATCTAAGTAAAAATTATAACTTCCTAAATAATCTATAATACAAAAATTTAAAAACTTTAAAAGGTAGTAATCGTACAGGAATTTTAATTATAATTATTTTTAGAAATTCAAAAAAATTATAGAAACCTATTCTATAAAATTTTCTCATTAACTTAAATTCATTTTTAGCATATTGATATCCATGTCTCCTTTTTAAAACATCATCAATATTTTCTCCTAATCTAAAAAATAAAATATTATCTTTTACATTACCAAATTTAAATCCTTTTAGATAAGCTCGAACAAAAAAATCATAATCTTCAGGGAAAGATTTACCATCATATCCATTTATATCATCAAAAACCTTTTTCTTATAAATTATTGTTGGATTAGAAACAGGCATTCTATACTTCAACATTGAAACAATATCTTCATGTTTTTTAGGAACTTTCCTCTCAGATACAATATTTTTTTTATTCCCTACAAATTCAAGTAACTGCCCCCCTACAATATCTAAATCACTATCAATAAGATGTTTAAACTGTTTTTCAAATCTATCTGGAAAAGCTATATCATCAGCATCCATTCGTGCGATAAACTCATTTTCACAATATTTACCACCTACGTTAGCCGCAAATCCTTGTTTCATATTTTTCTCTAAAGAAACAATTTTAAACACATCTTTATATTCCTTTAAATACCTATCAATTGCTTTATCTAGTTCTAAGGTTAATGGTCCATCTTTAACTATTACAATTTGCTTCGGTTTTAATGTTTGATTTACTAAAATACTATCTATCGCTTCTTTAAAAAAAATAGGATTTTCTTTATAATATATAGTTATTAAAACTGAAAAATTTATTTCAAATTCATTATTCATTATTCATTATTCATTTAAATTAAGTTATATATCTAAATCCTGTCAAGAATAAATTAAAAAATTCTATTCTTGATTTAATTTCTTTTCTATATCTGTAAAGGAAATAAAAAAATAAAAAAACACCAAAAACACCAAAAACTCTTTTAGAATAAGCCCCTAAAAAATTCATAAACTTATGATTAAACACATTAAGCGTCCCTGAACTTTCGTATTTGTGGTTTACCATATACATTGGAAAATAAACTATCTTTAACTTTTTTTTTATAGCATCTCTAATAAAAATAGATTCCTCTCCTCCTATTGAAAAATTAGGAGAACCTAACCCAAAACGGGTGTCAAATAATAAATTATTATCTATTATTTTAGACCTTTTAAAAGCAATTTCTACACTACAAATATTTTTAAAATTAAAGATATTTATAGGTTCTATTACTTCCTTATATTTTTTAAATTCAGGTTCATTTAAATTTGTTTTAATTTTCCCTGATAAAATATCTAATGTAGCATCTTTTATAAACTTATCTTTTAACTCATCAATATAAGAGTCTTTATAACGTACATCATCATCTGCAATTACACAAATATCTGATTTTGCGCTTTTAAGACAATTATTACGATTCAAAGACAATCCTCCTTTTTCACAAAAAACTAATTTTACATCTTCTCTCTCTTTTAAAATACTAGGAATATCATAAGAAGTGTCGTTTAATTTTTGAATTGAAACAATATAGAAAACATCCTCTCTTTGATTTAATAAAATCATTGGAATATTTTTCACATTTGAACTGATTGTAGATATTAATATATCAACTGTCATTAGTTTATTTATTTTTTATTTTTTATTTTTTCAAATTCTATTTCAGATACAATATAAAAAACCCAAAAATACATCATATAAGGTAAGTTTCTATTATAATCATTAGACATATTAAAAAAACAAAATACAACTAAAAATAATAATAAGAATAAACCTAGTCCTTTATTTTTACTTTTTAACTTAATTGATAAATAAAAAAAACGTATTGTTAATAATAAATACATCAATAATCCTATTATACCATAATTAATAAAGGTCGATATGAATCCGTTTTCAATCATAACCCCATTATAATTTTTAACATACTCTGCTTTTGGTGTAGATGTACCTATACCTTTACCCCATATATATTCTATAAAATCCATCTTATCAAAAGCATTATTCCAGTTAATAACTCTTGCATTAGATGTATATTCTTTAGCTTCAAAAAGGTTTTGAAACCTTGATAATACTAAATCAATATTAACTCCTTCTAGTAAAAACCCTATAATTGAAAGTAATATTAAAGATATTAAACTTACAAAAACTACCCTATTAAAAAACCCTTCTATAATGAGAAAAAGAGATAAAAAAGCTGTAAGAATAAAAACAATTAAAGATGTTCTACTTAAAGTCATAGAAACAATAAAAAAAGTTAATAATAAAATTACTGGATAAAATATTTTTATTAAAAGTTTACCTCGATTATTTAATATATATAAATAAGCTACTATCCATATTGATAAAGTAGCTCCTAAATTAATTGGATTTCCTGCGGTAGACATTAATCGTTGGACTGAAAACCAATTAATATGAGGAATATCATCTAAGCTTTTTCTGTATAAAAAAGTTAAAATATTTTGATCAAAAAACTCGAGAAAACCAACGACTAAAGTAATTATACCTTGATAAAAAAGAATTTTTATTAATATATCAAAATTTCTTGTTTCAGAGTAATTACTATTAAAAATAAGAAGGGCTAAAAAAGGAAATATAAACTCAAATTTAAATCCATCCATTTTTAAAAATAAACTACCAGAGCCTATTAAATGACAAAAAACATAAAAAACATAAATTCCTAGTAAAATAGAATTTCTTCTTATATCTATTTTATTATTTATATAAATTTTAAACAAAAATAAAAAGATAGATAAAAAAACTAAAAGATACTTTATAGATGTTAAAACAGATAAAGGTATTTTCAAAAAAAAGTTGATTTGTGCTGTAACTATTTGCCAAAAAGGAAATAATATAAAGATTAAAATCAATAAATTAAAATTAATCTTATCTATTTTCATAAATTAACTTATATTGGTTTGCTATTAAGTTGATATCATATTTTTGTTTCATTACTAAAAATGGCTTTTTTTTCAATAAAATTTGATCTATTAAATTAATAGGTACTTTATCAAAAGTATCATTTAAAATAAACCCTGCTTCTTTATGATTAAAAATTTCTGAAATTACACCATCTAATTCACTTGTTATAGGAACACAGTTATTAGACATAGCCTCTAAAACTACATTAGGTAACCCTTCTTTTGAAGAAAAAAACAATAAACATTTTGATTTATTTAAAATATTCTGTGTTTCTTTTTTAGAAATAAGTCCTGTAAAACTTATTCTATCCTCCATTTTATTTTCCTTTATTAAATCAAAACATTTCTTAACATAGTTTTCATCAAATTCGGGATTATTTTTTACATTTTTATAAGGTCCTACTATAGTAAAAAAAGCATTATTTATTTTTGAATAATTTTGAATAAAGTATAATATACTTTCATATGTACGCTTACGCTCACAAACTAAACCTACGTAGCAGAAGTTTTGTTTCTTTTGTTCTATAGACATTAAGTTATTTTGAAGTAAAACTCCATTTGGTATTAACCTAATTTTAGTTTTATCTATATAATTTGAATTAATTTCCTTAAGTTTTTTTGATAAAACGATATTAAAATCAATATGCTTCAATAAAAACTTATTAATCCGCCATCTTTTACTTTCTTTTAATGACTTAAAATCATCGCTACCTAATAATGTTGTTTTTAGAATTAATTTTCTTTTTGTAAAAATACCTAAAAATAAACCAATCGTAAAAAACCCATGAAAATGATATATATTAATTTTTTTTGTAATAGTTTTATACAAGATAATTATAGCTTTTATTAAACTATTTGACGGTAAATCAACAACCTCTATTAAATCATCTACTTTAGATACTTTGTATTTACCATTATTATGATTAAATATTAAAATTTTTTGATTTATCGTTTTTGCTAAAAGTAAAGCTTGCTGAGCAGCTCCACTATAACTATCTAATTTATATACAAAATATGCTATCATCTATATTTATTCAATATCTTTTATTATTTTAACAAAATGTTCAACTCTTAACAAATTACTTCCAAGTTTATTAAAGATTCCTTCTTCAAAAACAAAATCATTATTAATGAATTTATATCTTCCTTTTTTTCCATCAACTAACATCTGATACTCTAAATATGACCCAAAAATAGATTGCAATTCATTAACCATAAACTCGTCTTTTTTCGTTTCAAAAACATCAATAGCCATAGAATAAAAATTACCTTTTTCACAAATATTTTTAACTAATTTTAAAAGGTGTATTGGAGGTTTTACCCAACCAACTTTTCCTGTACCACTAGCAAACTCTCCATCTAATAATTTCTGATGTCCAAAGTAAGAGTTTCCAATTTTTATAATTCTCCATTCCCACTTTATTTCATGGAATTTTTGGATTAAAACAACGTGTTTTTGCACATCTCCATAGAGAGGTATCGTAATATTAAATTTTTTCTTTTTCTTAGGATTACCCAGTGTTAATAAAGGATTAAACCTGCCGAAAATATTTTTAATTATTTTATAAGCCTTCTTTTTATTTTTGACAATTTCAACACCTGTCGAACCAGCACCTGTATTTGATTTAAAGACAACAGGTAATTCAGTATTATCAATATAATTTAAAGCTTCTTCTTTATTTAAAAAAACTTTTGTTTCTGGGTGGCAAATATCATTTATTTGTAACCAACTAGCCATATTTCTTTTATTTTCATATAGCTTTAATTCATTATAACTAGGATATATTTTTTTATTTAAAGTATTATTTAAAAAAAACAATCGCTCCATATACACATCATTGTGTTCTTGAAAATCATGAGATGGGCGAACTAAATATCCATCACAGTCTAAATTTTCTTTAATATTATTTAGCCAATTTGATGATAGAAAATCGATTATAACATAATCAATTCCTAATTCAATACAACTCTTCTCGTATAACTCGTGATGTTTATAAAAATCTGTTAAAATACCTAATTTCATAATTAATTTATAGCGTTTTCCAATTTATTGATACCATAATAAGTTGGAACTCCTAATTTTTTATTTTCATAATTAATTTTTCCGTCCTCTGTTAAAAACTTTTCATCTAGCACTACCTCTGCCCATCTTAAAATTTTGTCAATCATTTCAACTTTAATATTAAGTTCTTCTGAAAACCATTTAGCTATAATAATACCATTGTATATATCATCAAAGAAAAATCTATGATTTTTATTTAAACTATAAGTTTCATTTACCTCTTTTTGTACAGGTGTTTTTATTGCTCCAAGAGTCTTTGAATTAACGAAAGAAGATATGACATTCGTATTTTCTGAACCATAAGAAAGCCTTTCAAGTGATAGATAATCTAACATATAGTCAAAATTTTTATCTCTAAATATTTTTTTTATTCTCTCTCTTATAAGAGTATAATCACTATCTAATCCTTCTAATAAGTCTGCTGATATTTTATTATAATCCTTATAAAAATAAGGTACATCTTTTTCTGAGTCCCATACGCCTCCATCAGTTAAAAATAATCCATACATTCTAGACGGATGTATAATTTGATTATCTACAGAAAGTGTTAAGGATATAAAATTTTCCGACTCTACAAATTTACCTTTACCAAAAAAATTATAACACAAATCATTTAAAAAATCCTTTCTTTTGGCAAACTCTGTACTATCATTAAATGCTATACAATTTAATTCTTTAGAACCATAAGTAATACCCTTTGCCCCATACAACTTAGTTCTTGATATCCAAGGTATTAACCCAAGTGCAAAATAATTTAAATTAGGTAAATTAAAATTATTTTTTATTGATTCAACCATCCAATTAAAACCTCCTTGCCCATATATAGTACCTAAAAGAGCTTTATTTTTTTTAATATGTGGAGCTATTCTATTTAAAGCATTATAATATTGATAAACGGGCATACATAATATTATAATATCAGCATTAGTTATTACATCTTCAGGTTTATCTGAAATAGTATCTATATCTCCGTGATAAACATTTAATACATCACCTTCATTATTCTGTAATTCTGTTTCAATATTATGATTCCATTTTTCAGGCTGTCTAGTTAATAAATTTATCGTGCGGGAAGGACTTGTTAAAAAGGGTATTAATACATGAGCACTACTTCCTCCTCCAACTATTGTTATTATTTCTTTTTTCATATTTTCACACCTTTTTTATACGTTAAAACTGACATAATTAATCTTGTTATTACAACCGTAAATGCTGCTCCATAAGCTCCATAAATAGGTATTAGTATTAAAGCTAAAACAAAACCTATTAAAGAATATTGTATGGTAATATTTCTCATTATCTTATCTTTTTTCATTACTAGTAATCTATTAGCACCATAAGAAATTGTTATCGAAAGGAATAAAGGACTTAATCCTAATATATATAAGAAAATTAAACTTTCTTCTCCTGTTACCCCAAAAACTAAAGGAACAATTAATTTAGAAAAAATAAAAACACAAACAGAAAAAATAAGACCAACTGTTATTATTATTTTTGAAATAACATTAATTTTTGTTTGATCTTTAATTAAATAAGGATAAGTAACATTTCTAATTACATAAATAAAACTATTAAGAACACCTACTAACTTCATAGCTAAGGCATAAAAACCTACAATTTCAAGAGGTGCAAAAATTCCTAAGAAAAAAACAGAAAAGTTATTATAAAGATTTGGCAAAAAATCTATTATAAAAATATTCCAACCATCAACTAAATATTTCTTTAAGGTTAAAAAACTTTGAAATTTAAATTTTATTTTAAAATATTTTTTTAAAATAAAAAAAGATAAAATACCCGATAAAATAGCTCCCGATGAATTAAAAATAGGGACTAATAAAATATCTTCTTTTTCGTTAATAAATACAAATATTGCTATTGTAAAAATAGTTTTAGAAATAACATTAAGGTAGGTTATATATTTCATTTTTTCCATTCCTTGAAAAAACCAAACAGGAAACAATACCTGACCTACAACAATTCCAAAAGTACATAAGTAAATACTTGTGTTTGAATTAAAAAGTTCAAAGAATAAAATAAGTATTAGTAATATTAAAAAACAAATTGTCATTAATATTATTTTTATTGAAATAACACTACTAAAAATTTCTGTAAGCTTATCTAAGTTATCTCTATTTATTGAAATTTCTCTAGTTGCTGTTAAATTAAAACCATAATCTACAACAACATTAAAGTAAGTAATTGTAGCAATGGAAAATGATATAAGTCCAAAATATTCAGCACCTAAAATACTAATTAGATAAGGGTATGTTAATAATGGTAATACTAAATTAAAAATTTGTAAAACTGCTAAAAACGAAAAATTTTTAAATATAGAGGAATTAGATTTTATTATTTTGGTTATTTTCTTCATCAAATTTATTGCTAATAAAACTTTTATTTTAAAGAAATATTATTGTTTATCAGAGTTCAAATTATTTTTTACTTTAGCATAGAAATCTTTTATAAAAACATAGAAGATGATTATAAATAAATTTAAAAACAAACCTATAACTAAAATTAAACTAAGTCTTAATCCTGATTTTTTAGTCGGGATAGAAATAGGCTCTATTACAGAAATAAAAGGAGTTTCTTCTTTTAACTGAATTTTTTTTGTTTCAATTTTATTTTGTAACTCACTGCAAATATTAAATAATAAATTATATTTAGATTTTAAGTGTAATAACTTAATTTTAGCTCTTGAGCTTTTTAAATATTGATTTTTATCTTCAAAAGAGGCTAATTCAATTTCAGCTATTTTAAATTTTTTATTATTTTCCTCATATCTTTGCTCTATAAATTCTAACTCATTAGCTCTTTTTTGTGTTTTAAATATTCTTATTTCATCTTTTAAAATATTAACAGCATTAAACACCAATTCTGATGAAGGTAAAGCTTCAGCAAAAGAAGACTCTATTGAAACTATATTTTCTTTCGAGTTATACTCTAACCTTAATATTTGACTGATGCTTTTAAAAATATTTAACTCTGTTTTACTATAAATTTTTATTTTACCATCAACTAAGTTATTATGTGATTCTTTCTTTTTTTCAGAGATAAATATATTTTTTATTCTAGAAATAAATGAAACAGGTAAACTTTTGTAATACTCCCTGTAAGAAATTCCCTTAAGTTTACCTTCAATTATAATTGAAATTTTACTTCTAGACATTTTGTCTAAAAAAGGTTTACTTGTAATTATTTTTGAATATATTAATGGTGATATTAGTTCACTTTTTCTACTTCCAATATTAATACCTGTTAAAGCAGCAACCCCACCTAAACTAGATAATAAAGAACTCTGTTGAGAAACTTGAGGTATAAATACTATTTTCGATTGATAACTTTTTTTATGAATAAAGAAAGCATAAATAACAGTTAACAAAAAAAACAACGTAAATATTTTTATTATTATTTTTTTTTCCTTGTGAAATTTTAATACAAATACAGATATATCTAATCTATCTTCTTTCATTTTTATTTGTTTATTTATTTATATATTTATTTATCTGTTAATGTTTTCACTAAAATTCCTAAAGTAGCTAAACCTGAAGTTATTGCAATAACTTCTTGAGTTGAAACTCTCTTAACATTTTGAGGTTTATTAGGAACTAAAATTATAGAGCCTGGCTTTACTTTTGGATATGATTTAAAAAATAAAAAGTGTTTTGTTGTTTTAATATCGCCATTAGCATGAATTACATACGCCCTATTTTTCTTTGCTTTTGCAGAAAAACCTCCTGAATTTTCTATGTAATATTTAAAACCTTTTCTCTTATCATACCTAACTAAAGATGGCGATAAAACCTCACCTTCTACCTTTACTGTTTGCCTTTCTGATGGAATAAAAAGCTCATCTCCTTCTTCTAAAATTAAATTATATTTTGATGATGATCCGCCTTTTGCTAAAATCTTTTGTAAGTTAATTCCGATTTTAAATGTTTTTTTACTCTTTATACCCTTATTTACAATACCTATTGTATCTTTTTTAGCAAATTCAGCAAGCATTTCTGATTGCTTTTTATCTTCTTTTGTATTATTTTTTCTAGTTAAAAAAGCTCCTTCAACATAGGCAAATTTAGTTAAGCCTCCTGCTTTTTTAATTAAATCCGATATTTTTTCATTTTTTAAACCGATTGAATACTCACCTTCAAAATTTGTTTCTCCTTTGATAAATACCGTTTTTTGCTTAGTATATCCTTTTAAATAACGAACTGATATTATATCAAAAGGCTTCAATATAAAATGATTACTAGCTGTTCCTTCTAGGCTTGTATTTGCACTAAGATTAAAGTTTTTACTTATTGTTTCAAAACTTCCATCTTTTAACCTTCTTGAAACATCTATTTTTTTTACATCAGCACCATCTTTTAACCCTCCTGCAAGTACGATTAAATCTTCTATTTGCATTCCTTGTGTAAAATCAAACTTACTACCTTTATTTACAGCACCATTAATAGTGATAAATTCTTTTTCTTTTAACTCTTCTTTACTAAAGATATAAACTTCATCATTTTGTTTTAAAAATAACTTATCATTATTTTCTTTTAACGAAAAAGAAATAGTCTCTTTATTTGTTTCATCATAAGTTCTTGTAATGATTCCTCTATCTAAAAAAGCATCTTTTGTTATTCCTTCCGCCTTATTTAATAAAGCTGTTATCGATAAATTTTCAATATATTCATAATTCCCTGGTTGAAAAACAGCTCCTTTTATGCTAATTTTATTTGAAAAATTATCGGAAACTTTATTAATTTTTATAAAATCTCCATCTTTTAAACTTTCTATAGATAATTTTGTTTCTGGTATTTCTACTATTTCTTTTTGAATACCATTTATTCTTTCTATAACGATATTTTGTTTATAGGCATTTGATGCAAATCCACTACAATAGTTTAATAAATCTGAAACTGTTTCACTAGCCTTCATTTCATATAAACCAGGTCTTTTAACAGCTCCTTCAATAGTTACTAACTTTTCATAAGGTTTAACAATAATAACATCTTGATCTTGAATCGTTATGTTGCCTGTTTCTTCTCCGTTTAATAGAAAATTATAAAAATCAAAATCGGCAATTTTAGTTCCCGACCTAAAAAGTCTAATGTTTCTAAGTGTTCCATTTTTCGTTGGACCTCCAGCTGCATACAATGAATTTAAAACTGTTGAAAAAGCACTTAATGAATAAGAACCTGGTACTTTTACCTCTCCTACAATATTCACCTGAACATTTCTGACCTCTTTTATAGAAACAGCTATATTCACTTTATTGTAACTAGTTGAAGAAGATGTTATTCCTGCATAAATTCTCTTTAAATAATTTTTGATTTTTGATTTGGCTGCTTTAATTGGCAAACCTACTAAATGAATATAACCAACTCCTTGAATATTTATAGCTCCTTGCTTGTTTACTTTTTTCTCGTAATTAGCCTCTGATGCTCCCCATAAATCTATAGAAATAACATCGCCAGATCCTATAATATAATTTTCAGGGCTTGCTATATTTAAATTTGGTGTAAATGATATATTTGGATTATTAAAAAAATCATACCCAAAAAGTTTAGTTGTTTCTTGCGCTTCGCCTTTTTTTCCTGTTAAACCAAAATATATATCATCTTGAACACCTGTTGTTTTTTTAACAGTTTCTTTTGAATTTTCACTATTAACAGTACCTAAATTAAGAATTCTAGTTTTTAATTTATCAGCCTGTATTTCAGACATACCCTTCGTTTTTGCAATGACTAAGGCTTGCTCTAAGGTATATCCTTGATTTTTAATTTTATCTCGATAGCTTGCTACTTGTTTATCTGAAAGACTATCAACTTCTAAATTATTTAATTGTGTAGACTGAGCGTATGTTACCATACTAAAAAAGGTAATAAAAAGTATAAAAACAACTTTTATCACTTTTACTATTTTATTATTTTTCAATTTCAAAAATTTTAAACCAATTTATAAACTCTTTAATCCCTTTTACTAAAGATGTACTAGGCTTGTAATTATAATCTTTTATTAATTCATCTACATTTGCCCATGTTCTCTGTACATCACCTGATTGCATTGGTAACATCTCTTTTTTAGATACCTTACAAAGGTTTTTTTCTATTTCTGATATAAAATCTAATAATTTTACTGAATTATTATTTCCGATATTATATATTTTATAGAATATTAAAAAATGAAAAGCTCAATAAAATCAGTATGAGTAATTGAGACAAATATAAATAATAATTCATGAAAGAAACAAAAAATATAATTTATAAAAATAGTAAAATTATAGGCAATACCCCACTAATAATCACAGATAAAATAATCATTTTTTTTGTTAAAATAAATTATGATTATTGTTGAACTACTTGTTTATTTATGATGTAATACACACTATTGTCATATAAATCAACAGCTTTACCACTTTTATTAAATTTTAAAGTATTTCCTGCTTTACTCACCCAACCTATTTGTTTTCCTGGCACACCTACTATTAGCGCGTATGGCTTAACATCTTTATTAACAACCGTACCTGCACCAACCAAGGCATATTCTCCAATAGTAACACCACAGATAATCGTTGCATTTGCTCCTATTGAACAACCTTTTTTTAGTAATGTTTTCTTAAATTCGTCTTTTCGAACAATAAAACTCCTAGGATTAATAATATTGGTAAAAACCATAGAAGGACCTAAGAAAACATCATCTTCAACTTCAACGCCTTCATAAATAGATACGTTATTTTGTACTTTTACCCCATTTCCTATTGTTACATTAGGACCAACAACACAATTTTGCCCAAAAGAACAATTTGAACCTATATTCGTCTTCGCTAAAATATGACTAAAATGCCATACTTTAGTACCATTACCAATTTGCACATCTTCGTCTATAAATGAAGACTTATGTATAAAAAAGTTATTCATTAATTACATTTTTACAAAATGGATGATAATCTCCTTTTAAACCAATAGCTTTTGAATTTCTAATACTAGTAACTGTTTTTATAGAACCATAAGCTTCATTTAAACCAAAACCATTTCCTTTTAAAATTTCTTCATAACTACGGGTGTGTAAATCTGTAAAGCCACCACTGAATTCTATTTCTTGACCATCAATGGTTATCGATCTAAAAGTAGTTAATCCATTTGCTTTAACCTCTTTTGGAAGATACTTATAATTGATTGATAAAAACCAACGTACATTGGCATTTTTTAATTTAAAACTTCCTGCATTGGTATCTGCCTGTTTTAAATGTACGATATTCTCTTGAACATCGCCAAAAACCCAGCATAACATATCATAAAAATGAACCCCGATATTAGAAGCAATACCACCTGATTTTTCTTGATTTCCTTTCCAAGAAGCAAAATACCATTTACCTCTAGAGGTCAAATAAGTTAAATCAATATCATATATTTTTGATGGGGTTTCTTTTAATTCTTTAGCAACTTTTTCTTTTAATGCTATAATTGAAGGATGCAATCTTAGTTGAAGAATATTATATACTTTTTTACCTGTTTCTTGTTCAATAATTTTTAACTGATTGATGTTTTCAGGGTTTAAAACTAACGGTTTTTCTGAAATTGCATCAGCACCATTTTTTAAAGCAAATCGAATATGAGAATCATGTAAATAATTAGGTGAACAAACAGATATATAATCAATTCGTTTGCTTTTATTATTTCTATGCCAAGTATCTATAAAGCTATCAAATTTTTCAAATTCTGTAAAAAAATCTGCTTGCGGAAAATTACTATCCATTATTCCGATGCCATCGTAAGGGTCTAAGGCTACAATTAAGTTATTTCCTGTTTCCTTTATCGCCTTCATGTGTCTTGGAGCAATATATCCTGAAGCTCCTATTAATGCAAAATTTTTCATTTTATAATCTCCAACTTGGATTTTTTACTATTCCTTTTATATCCATTATTACAGGTATATCTTTTGATATTCTTTGATAATCAGCCCTTGTTAATTCTTTAAATTGTTTATGAGCAACCGCCACAACAATTGAATCATATTTTTTAGTTCCTTTAAAAGGGTTTTCAATAATACCGTGTTTGTAGCTATTATAATTTCCATTAGGATCTATCCACGGATCATACACATCTACATTACATCCATAATTTTTTAATTCAGAAATAATATCTACCACTTTTGTATTTCTCATATCAGGGCAATCCTCTTTAAAAGTAACTCCTAAAACTAAAACTGATGATTTGTTTATTTTTTTATCACTGGAAATCATTACTTTAACCGTATGTTCAGCAATATATTTCCCCATACCATTGTTAATTTGCCTAGCACCTAAAATTAAGTTTGGTTTGTAGCCTAATTCTTCAGCTTTAAAGGTTAAATAATACGGATCTACACCAATACAATGTCCGCCGACAAGCCCTGGAGATAATTTTATAAAGTTCCATTTTGTTGCTGCTGCCTCTAAAACCTCGTTGGTATCAATGTTCATGGTATCAAAAATCAATGCCAATTCATTAATTAAAGCAATGTTTACATCTCTTTGTGTATTTTCAATAACTTTACTCGCTTCGGCAACCTTAATACTAGACGCTTTATGTGTGCCTGCAACAATTATTGACTTATACAACTCATCAATTTCAGTTGCTATTTCAGGAGTTGACCCCGAAGTAACTTTTAAAATTTTAGTAACAGTACGTTCTTTATCACCTGGATTAATTCGCTCAGGACTATATCCGCAGAAAAAATCTTTATTAAATTTTAAAGTAGATATTTTTTCAAGTTCAGGAACACATATTTCTTCGGTAACACCAGGATAAACTGTAGATTCATAAATAACAATATCTCCTGTTTTCAAAACACTTCCCACTAATTGTGATGAATTAATTAAAGGTGTTAAATCGGGACGATTACTTTTATCAATAGGTGTAGGAACTGTTACTATAAAAATAGTTGCCGATGAAATATCAACTACTTTAGAAGTGTATTTTATTGATTTTTTTACTGCACTTAGTTGATTTTCATTAATTTCGAAGGTTCGATCGTATCCTCTTTTTAACTCTTCTATTCTCTCATTATTGATATCAAAACCTACAACTTTAAATTTATTTGCAGCAAAAGCATGTGCTAAAGGTAAACCTACATATCCTAATCCTACAATACATATTTCTTTACTCATTTTTTTATTTTAAGATTATCAACTTTTTATTTAAATAAATGATAAGAATTTTTATCCTCAGATAATTAAAAAGAACTATATAAAAATGTTTTTTTTTATTACGTTAAATTTCACTAATATAATACTAACCTTAAAAACTTATTCATTATTACCATAAAAAAGTAACATACATTAAAAACTGTATGTTACTTTTTTTATTCCTATTTTATAATATGTTAGGTACTATTTTTTATCTGTTAATGTTTTCACTAAAATTCCTAAAGTAGCTAAACCTGAAGTTATTGCAATAACTTCTTGAGTTGAAACTCTCTTAACATTTTGAGGTTTATTAGGAACTAAAATTATAGAGCCTGGCTTTACTTTTGGATATGATTTAAAAAATAAAAAGTATTTTGTTGTTTTAATATCGCCATTAGCATGAATTACATACGCCCTATTTTTCTTTGCTTTTGCAGAAAAACCTCCTGAATTTTCTATGTAATATTTAAAACCTTTTCTCTTATCATACCTAACTAAAGATGGCGATAAAACCTCACCTTCTACCTTTACTGTTTGCCTTTCTGATGGAATAAAAAGCTCATCTCCTTCTTCTAAAATTAAATTATATTTTGATGATGCCCCGCCTTTTGCTAAAATCTTTTGTAAGTTAATTCCGATTTTAAATGTTTTTTTACTCTTTATACCATTATTTACAATACCTATTGTATCTTTTTTAGCAAATTCAGCAAGCATTTCTGATTGCTTTTTATCTTCTTTTGTATTATTTTTTCTAGTTAAAAAAGCTCCTTCAACATAGGCAAATTTAGTTAAGCCTCCTGCTTTTTTAATTAAATCCGATATTTTTTCATTTTTTAAACCGATTGAATACTCACCTTCAAAATTTGTTTCTCCTTTGATAAATACCGTTTTTTGCTTAGTATATCCTTTTAAATAACGAACTGATATTATATCAAAAGGCTTCAATATAAAATGATTACTAGCTGTTCCTTCTAGGCTTGTATTTGCACTAAGATTAAAGTTTTTACTTATTGTTTCAAAACTTCCATCTTTTAACCTTCTTGAAACATCTATTTTTTTTACATCAGCACCATCTTTTAACCCTCCTGCAAGTACGATTAAATCTTCTATTTGCATTCCTTGTGTAAAATCAAACTTACTACCTTTATTTACAGCACCATTAATAGTGATAAATTCTTTTTCTTTTAACTCTTCTTTACTAAAGATATAAACTTCATCATTTTGTTTTAAAAATAACTTATCATTATTTTCTTTTAACGAAAAAGAAATAGTCTCTTTATTTGTTTCATCATAAGTTCTTGTAATGATTCCTCTATCTAAAAAAGCATCTTTTGTTATTCCTTCCGCCTTATTTAATAAAGCTGTTATCGATAAATTTTCAATATATTCATAATTCCCTGGTTGAAAAACAGCTCCTTTTATGCTAATTTTATTTGAAAAATTATCGGAAACTTTATTAATTTTTATAAAATCTCCATCTTTTAAACTTTCTATAGATAATTTTGTTTCTGGTATTTCTACTATTTCTTTTTGAATACCATTTATTCTTTCTATAACGATATTTTGTTTATAGGCATTTGATGCAAATCCACTACAATAGTTTAATAAATCTGAAACTGTTTCACTAGCCTTCATTTCATATAAACCAGGTCTTTTAACAGCTCCTTCAATAGTTACTAACTTTTCATAAGGTTTAACAATAATAACATCTTGATCTTGAATCGTTATGTTGCCTGTTTCTTCTCCGTTTAATAGAAAATTATAAAAATCAAAATCGGCAATTTTAGTTCCCGACCTAAAAAGTCTAATGTTTCTAAGTGTTCCATTTTTCGTTGGACCTCCAGCTGCATACAATGAATTTAAAACTGTTGAAAAAGCACTTAATGAATAAGAACCTGGTACTTTTACCTCTCCTACAATATTCACCTGAACATTTCTGACCTCTTTTATAGAAACAGCTATATTCACTTTATTGTAACTAGTTGAAGAAGATGTTATTCCTGCATAAATTCTCTTTAAATAATTTTTGATTTTTGATTTGGCTGCTTTAATTGGCAAACCTACTAAATGAATATAACCAACTCCTTGAATATTTATAGCTCCTTGCTTGTTTACTTTTTTCTCGTAATTAGCCTCTGATGCTCCCCATAAATCTATAGAAATAACATCGCCAGATCCTATAATATAATTTTCAGGGCTTGCTATATTTAAATTTGGTGTAAATGATATATTTGGATTATTAAAAAAATCATACCCAAAAAGTTTAGTTGTTTCTTGCGCTTCGCCTTTTTTTCCTGTTAAACCAAAATATATATCATCTTGAACACCTGTTGTTTTTTTAACAGTTTCTTTTGAATTTTCACTATTAACAGTACCTAAATTAAGAATTCTAGTTTTTAATTTATCAGCCTGTATTTCAGACATACCCTTCGTTTTTGCAATGACTAAGGCTTGCTCTAAGGTATATCCTTGATTTTTAATTTTATCTCGATAGCTTGCTACTTGTTTATCTGAAAGACTATCAACTTCTAAATTATTTAATTGTGTAGACTGAGCGTATGTTACCATACTAAAAAAAGAAATAAAAAGTATAAAAACAACTTTTATCACTTTTACTATTTTATTATTTTTCAATTTCAAAAATTTTAAACCAATTTATAAACTCTTTAATCCCTTTTACTAAAGATGTACTAGGCTTGTAATTATAATCTTTTATTAATTCATCTACATTTGCCCATGTTCTCTGTACATCACCTGATTGCATTGGTAACATCTCTTTTTTAGATACCTTACAAAGGTTTTTTTCTATTTCTGATATAAAATCTAATAATTTTACTGAATTATTATTTCCGATATTATATATTTTATA
>NZ_OESZ01000020.1 GCF_900239345.1 Tenacibaculum dicentrarchi
TGCGTAATATTTGTCAAAATCTGCTGTTTTACGATTCCGTTTCTATTGCGCAAACAAGCTAGAAAGTCCGCTGTTTTCATTACAAACAGATTCACGTAATCTTTGTCAGAATTTTACTTTTCGAAAACGCTTAATTCCGTTAATATTCCGTGTAATTTGGCTTAATGCAGGTTAACGTTTTGTATATGGTTTGTTGCGTTTTTGAAGCACTAAATTTAGTAAATAAAAACGGAATAGAAAATCCCCTAAGGATTTTCGTAAGTAGTTTAGTACTAGCAATAAATTATATATGGTGTTAGCAACTGCCTTTTTCTTATTCCGCTAACATTATTTCGTTAAAATTTATGTCAAATTTTTCTTCTAAAAAATTAATAGTTCTCGGCTGTGCTTGTAAAGAAGCTTTAATTAATTGAGAAGAAAAAATCCCATCTTTAGATTTCCACTTTGCATTTTCTCTATTAACACTTTTTAGCCATTCAATTCTTATTGGAAATTCAGAGCTGTCATTGTCACAATTATTATAAATCCCAATTTCTTTTAAATCATATGTATTTAATAACTTACCTTTAATTTTAAAATCATTAACTCTTACTGCTTGTTCTTTTACTCGACCAATCCCAACATAACCATTTCCTTTGAGGTAAGCTACAACTATATCTCCTTTTACTAATGACCTAATAGGGTCACTATATTTTTTATGTTGTCCAGCTGATAAAAAACCATATTTTTTACAATCGTCCCAATTTCTAAATTCACACTCTCCAACATTAACATAATAAAGTCCATTTTTAAAGTCGAAATGAGCTAAGTCAAGATGCATTGTATCATGAGGTCTAAATTTTTCTGCAAAATGCCCTGAAGATTGATTTGTCAAGTTTTTCCCTAATTTCCAGATTAAAGTTTTTTCTATTAAAAACGCTTGTCTTTCGGTCAGTTCTTTTGCAATTACTTTAATTATTGGACTTAAACCTGCTTTTTGAATAGCTTTAATTCTTTTAGATTTTTCAGAATCTGAGTTGTCTTTTAGATGTGCATCTTTTCTATTCGCTTTTCCTTTTCCGTAATAAAATTCCTCAAAATTTCTTGGGTCAATGTAAACATAAACGTAATATTCTGCTGTATTTTCTTTCAAACGGATTTTTTTAGGTTGTTGCTAACGTGTTTATATATGGTTTGTTGCGTGTTTGAAGTAACTAATTTAGTTAATAAAAACGGAATAGAAAACCCGTAAAGGATTTTCGTAATTAGGCGATTACTAGCAATAAATTATATATGGTGTTGCCAGTAGTGTTTAGAATCTGTTACTATTTAACTTCTTTTCAGTTTTAGTATTAGGTTCGATTGTAAGCCAAAGATAAACATCCTCTAATACAAAATCTGAGCCTTCTGTTAGCCAATCTGGTTTAGTATAATACTCATAATTCAACTCATTTTGATATTCATTAAATCTAAACGAGGCTCTACTTCTTTCGTTCTCAAATGTAACAGTAGCATCAAGTGAATTATTTTCTTTCGCTATAAAATCTATTTTTTTTACAAGAATTTCATCTAAATTGCAATTTTTTAAACCACCATATTTTTCTACCATTTTTTTTGCACTAACAGCGTTCATATGCCAACCTAGCCAACAACTATATCCTTTATTTAGAAAACTATTAAATATATAATCAACCATAGATACTTTTCTATGTAAAGGAACAATTGAAGGGGCTTTATTTTTAGAATTTTGGTTTAATCTATAAATAGAATAATTTAATCTAGACAAACGCTTATTTGTAAATGTATAGGTAATACTTGCTAAAAAGCCTTTACCAATATTAACTTTCGAATACTCAAGTTTTCCATCACTTCGTTTAGGTTGTAAAGGATATTCAGAACTGACTACACTTTCTATTGTCATTCCCCAATTAACTTTTCTAATATCATAATTGTTTTGAGAATAAATAATTGTAGATATTAAGCATATAAATATGACTAATAATATTTTTTTCATAAATCATTTTTTTGGATTAATAATCATTCATTTGGAGTTTTTTTCATATTACTGGCAACGTGTTTGTGTATTATTAGTTTTTGAATAAAAAGTAAATAAATATTCATAATTATAAATACATAATGTAAAGAAACAGTAATTAAGTTTAAGCAATGAAGCAAAAATTAATTATACACGGTGTTGCCAAACGTAATTTTTAATAATATGGATATCAATTCAAGCTCTAAATTTCAACTATTTACTGGTGATGAAGACTCAAAAAAAAGTAAAGAACTTTCAGATAAAGTTCTAAAACAAATTAATGGGTATTCTTTAGACCAAATTACTGAAAGTTTTCGTTATGTTAAAAATAAAATTAGTAATTCTTTAGTTATAGATACTACTAATCTATTTCCTGTGCAAGACGAAAATCAGTAAACCATTTTCCGCCAAGATTAATTATGTTTCCGTTTTTTAACATTATTTCTTTGCCGTCAAAAGCACCTATTATGTCAGCGTTTATTTTAAGTTCAAGTATTATTCCTCCTCTTGTTTCTCCTTCTGATGTACAAGGTTTTGCTGTAACTTTTATAAATTTCATATTGTTTGTTTTTTATTATTATTAATTATTTTCAAATTATTACTTAAACTTATTAGAAACCCATTTAATTATATTTAATTCAAATTGTTCTTCAATGAACTTATGAATGGTTATAATTCCACCAATAATTAAAACAATCCAAAATATGTTTTGCAATATTGCATTTGTAGATTTAGTAGAAGTAGGACTATCTTTGTATGTCGTGATTGATTGCTCTTTTAAGCTGTTCAAATCATTCCGTAATCGAGATTGATATTCAGGTTCTATTCTGAACAAAAGCCCGTGTTTATTTATTAATCTTCCTTTTCTTGTTGTTCTTAATTGTTCAACAGCAATATTGTTTTCTCCTTTTATTTTTATTTTATTCTCTTTCTTTAATTCGCTTAATACATCATAAAGTTCAGAATATGTAAACTGAGATTTCTTGATAAAAGGATATAAGTCAGTCCAAAAATTCTCAGACTTTTCTAAATATTCCAATATGTCCTCTTCTATTCCCTTTTCTATCTCTGTATTCATTACTTTATGTTTGGCAACGTGTTTGTGTATGATTAGTGGCGTGTTTAAGCACCTAATTTAGCAAATAAAAACCGAATAGAAAATCCGCGAGGATTTTCGTAAGTAGGCTAGAACCAGCCATTAATTATACACGGTGTTAGGCAAAGTTTTTTTTCAGAATACTGCTCTACATTTTTTGTTCGCAGGTTCTTTAACTATATCAATTCCTTTGATAGATTCAATTTTTTCTACTCTTTCACAACATTGAACTCCCAAATAAAATCTTCCTTTTATGTGTTCACATTCTTGCATATCCTTATCACAAATTGTGCAAGAACTTTTTGAAATAATAGTTCTGTCACTAAAAAAAAGTTGTGGTGGAAATAGTAATTTTTCTATAATTAATAATCTTTGGTTGTATTTTTCTAAATGACCATTTATTTTATGAGCTTGCATTGATAAAATTGCAAAATCTTGTGCATCAACTAAAAAATCCCAAGCTTTATTATAATCTTTTTCGTTCAATGATAACCACATTTTGTATTCAGAACGCATAGAATCAATTACAAGTTCAAAACTTACAAATCCGTTTGCTAAATCATTGTCAGAAAGTTTTATTGCCTCTTTTTTTTCTATTTCAGCTTTTTCTTTCAAATTATTGAGATTCTCTATTGCTTTATTTTTGTCTTCATCTTTTGACGTAAAGTTCAAATATTTACCTTCATTTTTAAACACTTCATCAGCAATTTCTCGAAATTCTAGTAATTTGTTATTCATCTTTTAGCTTTTCTAGAATTTTTGGTAATTTATCTAATCCTTGAATATCTCCTTCGTAACTGAATCTTACATTTTTAGATTTAGTTTTCGGATTCTTTTCAACAATATATTCCAATTTTATTTTTGGTGAACCTGTTTTGCCTTTAAAGAAATCAGTTAAATAATTAGCTACAACAGATAAACTAATAGCCATTAAATTTTGATTTTCCGACCAAAAGGTATAGGCAATGAATACAGTTGGTCCAATCCAAGTTATGTCATTTTCTTGGTAATATTTTGTTTCGGAAATATCATTTTCTAGTCTTTCTATGTTTATATTTTCATTCCGCCAAAGTTTGTTCACAACCTTAACTGAATCATCATAAATAAATTCTTTGACATCAGTTGTGTTTTCAAAATTATAAGGCAGAAAAATTAATCCATTTCCATTATTCAGAGATAATTCTTTAATCTTGTCTCTAACATTAATATATTCTAATTCTTTCATTTGTTACGGTTGGTTTTAAATTTTGCCTAACGGTTTGTGTATGAGTAGTAAGGGAATAAATATACAATAATTTTCAGTTTAGCACTTAGCCAAATTTGTAATTTTACTATTACCTTTTTTAATTTAATCGTCAAATTGCAAATTTGGCGGACTTTGTAAATAAGCACTAACTTTCGGTTTAGCACTTAACCCTTATTACTTATACACGTTGTTCTAAGCAGTTTTTCCTCTAAATTTCATTGTGTATTCTTTGATAATTAGAATATCTCGTTCATTATCGTCTAAAAAATCGTTATAAAGAAAAATCAAATTCTGAATTGTATTATATTTATAAAGCTCCTCATTCTTAAGTTTGATATCTCCTAAAAGTTGAAAAAAATTAGTGCAAGAGATAAATACTGGCAAATCATTTTTAGAATACTTTTTAATTATATTTTTTAGGTTTTTGCTATTTACTGTTTTACTGTCATTATAAAGGCATAGTCTAATAATTACTTCATTATTGGCAAGTTTCTCGATAATTCCGTGCTCATTTTCAATTTTTGTTAGGTCTGTTTTAATTATTTCTTCAGCATCTTTAAGTTGTTTAACAGCCTTTGAAAATGCTTGATTTAATTTTGATTGTTTTTCGCTTAGAATGAATTTGGATTCTATTAAAATAGTCGCTTTTTTGTAATGAACTAAAAAATCAATGAGTTCAGTTCCATCTGTTTTTTTAGGTGAATGATATAGTTCTTCATTAGCGGTGAAGTAATTAATGAGATTACCTTTTATTGATATTTCTTGATTGTAGCCGTGTTTTCCATCTTTTAAATAATCATTAAAGTTATAACCACTTTCATTAAAATCTCCGCTCCATTCAATATCCTTTAATGGATTGAAAATTGTCATTTTTTCTTCGCTTGAAGAGTCTCTATTGTCAATACTAACTGTGTATCCTTTGTTTTCAGTTTCAGGTGCATAATATCCATCATCTACTTTTTCTAATAACTCAGTAGAGCTGTAAATATTTATTACCCATTCTTTGAAAGAATTAAATGTATTTTTCTTTTCTAAAACTGTAGTAAAAATTGGTTCACTATGAGTATTGAAATATGCTACTCTAATCTTACTTGATTGTATAAGTTTAATTAGTACTTCATCAAATCCAATATATTCTTTGTGTTCTTTTCCAAATTTTTGCCAAGTAATCCATAATGGGTCTTTTTGTCTATCATAAAGGTAAAGTGTAGAACTTCTATTTTCTAATTTAGGATTTCTAACAACAATTTCAATTTTTGAACCAGCTATTAAGCTTGTTAATATAGATGCTTCAAATTTCATTAAAAGCACGATAATTCCTTCATCATCTATTTCAAGCCAGAATCCTTGAACTAAACTTCTCACTTTTTCGAATACTTTATCACTTGGTATATATAAATCTGGCACTTGAGTATGTTTGTGTATTATACTGATATAGGTTGACCTTTTTTTAGGTTAATTTATATCGTTCAAACTATTTTTTTAGCCGTTTATAATGCAAAAAATAATTTGAACTAGCTTTGTTTTTAAATAGTTAGTTCGGGTAAATTTACATTATTTTTTCGATATGATTTATATTTTATATTAGGGTTTAAATGTACTTCTGCAGGTTTTCTTAAATTTAG
>NZ_OESZ01000004.1 GCF_900239345.1 Tenacibaculum dicentrarchi
TATACTGAAACGATTTAAGGTGATTATCGCAATGGGGCTCACCTCTTTCCATCCCGAACAGAGAAGTTAAGCCCATTTGCGCCGATGGTACTGCCAATGGTGGGAGAGTAGGTCGTTGCCTTTCTTTGAAACCTCAATCTTTATAGATTGAGGTTTTTTTTGTGCTAATTTTTTTTCTTTAAAAATATCTAAGAATTAGCTTATTTATTCGAAGTTAAAATGAATCAAGTATAATTATTGGAGAACTTCTAAATTAAGTATAAATACTTAACCAGACCTTATAGGTTTTTAAAACCAGTGAGGTCTAGTTGTTGTTGGAAATAGAGCTAAATAGGTTCTTAGATCTAAAAAATAGCTAAAAACAATTTATTTATTGAAAAATAATATCAAAAATCAAAATAATTTTTAGTTACTTTCTTAATTTTTAGATTGGATTTTTATGTATCTGATGTCGGATAAAAACCAAAAAGCTTCAAATGAATTCATAAAAGATAGATTTTAAAAATAACCTTAGAGCTCAAATTATTCATCGTTTACCAAATTCAAAATGGTCAAATATCTACAAACTTTTCTTCCAAAAAATATAATGTTCTTAGAACTACTATTACATATTGGATTAGAAAATATAGTACCTTAGCTCAACAAAATAAAGGTATGACTAAATTAGATGAAATTAAAAAATTAAAGGAACGAATTGAAGAATTGGAGTTGATATGTCAAAAAAGTCGTTGCCCGAAAT
Source organism: Tenacibaculum dicentrarchi (assembly GCF_900239345.1). Lineage (GTDB taxonomy): Bacteria > Bacteroidota > Bacteroidia > Flavobacteriales > Flavobacteriaceae > Polaribacter > Polaribacter dicentrarchi. The sequence continues at coordinate 740 of NZ_OESZ01000004.1, forward strand.
ATTAGCCAAAGAGATAGAAATAAAGAAGAAAAACATTTTAAAAGAAAATGGTTCTATCAGTGTTTTGGGATTACTAAACAAGCCTCCTACAAAAAAGAATTAAAAACACAGCTATTGCTCAATAAATGATAAAACAAGCCGTAGATATATACAATAATTTAAGAACACATTTTAGCTTAAATTTAAGAAAATCAGTGGAGGCACATTTAAATCCTAATATAAGATATAAATCATACCGAAGAAATAATGTAAATTTACACGAACTAACTACTATTTAAAAACAAATATACTTCAAATTATTTTTACATTATAAACGACTAAAAAAAGGTCAACCTATATCAGTATAGTGCATTTATAAATTGAACAAGCTTTTTTTGAATTCAAAAGATTAAGGGTTAAAACTTTGATAAAAAAGAGTAAATATGAGTTGGATTTCAGTTACATAATTTTAGGTATGCTCGCAAGGTTTACACTAAAAAATCTTGACAATATTTATTACAAATAAAAAAATCTCTAAGAATATTTCTTAGAGATTTTTAATTTAAAGTGTTTTAATTAATTAAAATCCACCACTACCTGGAGATTCAGGAGCTATAGGGCTTTGTGCTTGAGCTTTTTGAGGGCTTAAAATCATATAAGTTCCAAGCGCTGTTAAAGCAGCGTATTTTCCATGTTTTCCAATTTTTTGTAAAGCCTCTTTACGGGTAATATTCGTATTTTTTGATATATCTTGTTTTTTCATGGTGTTTTGTTTTTTAAATTTTTAGTTTAAAATAATTTTTTTGTTTACTTTCTTTAAATCACTTGTTAGATTAACAATATAAACGCCCGCAGATACTTTAGGTAAGTTTATTATAGTTGTTCCGTTTGATTTAAAGGTTTTGCTTAAAAGTTGTTTTCCTATTACTGAATATATAACAATCGTATTTTTTTCTGATTGTAATCCTGTAATAGTTAACTGGTTTGTAGCTGATTGAGAAATTGAAATATCACTTAATATTTGCGCTTCATTACTTACTTTTTTTGAAGTTGTATGTATAAAGAACTGCCCTGAATTAGTCGTTTTCTTTAATGTTACACTATAATCTTCTTTTGATAAGTTAATGAATTTATTATTTTCTTTATCTTCTAAAAATACACTAGTATTTGCTGGTAAATTAAAAGATTCGGCAGAAAAAATAATGGTTTGGTTTGTATTAGCTTTAATTCCAACAGGAACAATTGTTGTAGCTAAATCAGCAATTGGTAACGATTGAACAGCGTAATCAGTGGTATTTTGTTTGTTTACTAATTTTGTAAACACACTAAAATTACTTTTTGATCCTTTAAAGACACTTCCATCAAAACCATTATCAAAACCAGTGGTTGCACCATTTAAATAATAGATTTTTGCTGTTTTAGCAGTTCCTTTACTTGAAGTTGCTGTAATGTTTATTTGTGTTTTTGTATTTGCTTGTCTTTGGAATGTTCCGGCAGTATGTGATTGATTATTTTTATCAAAAGTTACATTAGTATTTACATTGGCACTTACAAAAAAACCTTGTGCTGGTGCAATTTGAAAGTTATTATCAATACCTGCTAATTTTAAATCATAACTATTTGTTGCCTGATTCCATAACCAAACTGTAGCTTCTTTTACAACAGTATTTAAAGGATTTGCATTGAAAAATTCTTCTAAATTAATATAAGAAGTATAAGGATTTCCAACTAAATTATAATTGTTAGTTCCTGTTGTTACAGGGCTTTTTACAGTTTGGTAATTAACATCACCTGTAAATTTAAAATTGGCTGAAGCCTTTAATTTAACGGAATATCCTTTTCCTGAAACAATATTCCCTGTAGCAGCTGTTGTTTGATAATCCCAAGCTGTTCCATCATTTTTATAAGGAGCCAAACCAATATTTTTAGATGTTCCTGAAGCAAAATTATTATTCAAAATAATGTTTGCCAAAGTTTCATTACTTAAAGGTGAACTTACTAAATACCAGTTATCAGTTTCTAAGTTTCTATTATAAGTAACGTTTGCATTTAATTTACTATTGGTTATTAATGTAGCACCAGATTCAATTGTAATTTTATTTACAGTAACTTCTTGTGTTAATGTAGGGAAATTACTTGCATTTGGAGGGATAATAACATCATCAACACTTGTAGGAATGATGTTTCCTACCCAGTTATTTGTGTTGCTCCAATCACTACTTGTTGTTCCTGACCATGTAATTTTTGTAGGTAAGGTAGTTGCACCTGCTAAAATTGCTCCTTTTGGTTTGGTATAAAAAGCATACTCTGTAATAGAATATTGACTACCATCTGCTAGAACAGTAACTTTAAACCAACCATATACGGTAGCGCCTTGGTATAATGATTCAAAACCAACATATCCTGTTTTTCCTGCCCATTCAGTATAAGAAGGGGTATATATATTAGGTTTAGATATTCCAAGACTAAAATTATCATTTTCTGAAATTAATTGATTTTCATTGATAAGTGTAATATTATCAGTACTACCATTTAGGATTATTTTTTTACCGTTATTTTCAATTTTTAAATCATCTCCAGATTTCCAAGCACCAAATGATTGATTACTATTATCAGCATCTAAATCATAAAGATTAAAAGGCCCCCAAGGAGTACTAGCATTTAAAGTTCCTGTAATAATTTGATAAGGATCAGAAAATTTAAATTTAAGAGTATTTACTTTATTATTGATTTCAGTATAACCATTACTAAAAGCAGTACTATTGAAAGTAATATCATAATTGGCAGTAGCGTCGTTTCCATGATTACTTAAAGTTCCTGTAATTGTTAAACGTACTTCTTTTTCATTTAAATAGATAATTTCAACATTGTAATCATTAGGAATTGTAGATGTATAGTCTGCTCCATTTACAAATGTTTTATCTGTAAATTTAGCCACACCTCCAATACGAATTGTTGAAGTGAAATTAATAATTCCTGTGTTTTCTTCATTTTCAGAAACAGTTTTAGAACTAAATTCTAAATCAGAATTGTTTCCTCTAAATACTAATTGTCCTGCTTCAATATCTCCGTTTGGTTGTGTAGAAAAAGCGTATTCATACACGGTAAATGTTTTTCCATCGGCAGAAATATTAGCTTTTATCCATCCGTGAACGGTTTCGCCATTATGAACTGCTTCAAAACCAATATAACCAGTTTTACCATCCCAATCAGTATAAGTTTCATGTCTCATATCTAATTGACCAGGATATGCCTCAGGAGCTGTAAAATTACTTGCAGTAGAAATTAATGTATTTTGTGGTAAAAATGTAATATTTCTTGTTCCATTATTGGTAACTAATCTCTTTCCGTAGGTTTCAAATTTTAAATATTCTTTTTGAGTATCTTTATCAGTATGTGCCCAAATACCATAAAAATGAGGACCATCTATTTTTGTTAAATTAAAGTTAAACCAATTATTCGCTTTGTTTGCTGATAAATCAGCATTATCTACAAAAATAATTTCGTAAGGATCTCTGTATTTAAGAGTAATGTTGTTTTCTTTGTTTTGAACTTTGTCAAACCCAGAAGTAAAAGCACTACTGTTAAAAGCAATATTATAGTTATTACTATCACTTTTAGCGTGACTAATAGTAGTTCCTATAATTGTTACTTGAGCTTCTTTTGCACTTATATAATTGATTTCTACATTAAATTCACTTGGGAAATTAGTCGTAAAGTCAGTTCCTTTTACAAACGTTTTATTGGTTAAATTAGCAACTCCATCAATAGTAATAGTAGTTGAAAAATTAAAAGAACCTTCATTATCGGTTGTTTCTCTAGCTTCATTAGAAGTAAGAATTAATTCAGAAGCATCTAAATCAAATAATTTTTGTCCAGCTTTAATATCTCCTTTAGGTTCAGTAGAAAAAGCATATTCATAAACAGTTAAAGTTTCCCCATCGGTAGAAACACTAGCTTTCATCCATCCGTGAATAATTTCACCGTTATGTTCAGCTTCAAATCCAAGATATCCAGTTTTACCATCCCAATCGGTATAAGTATCATAACTCATATCTAATTGACCAGGATATGCGGTAGGAGCAGTAAAGTTATCTGTTTTAGAAATTACTGTATTTTTAGGTAAAAATGAAATATCTCTTGTTCCTGTATTGGTAACTAATCTTTTTCCGTAGGTTTCTAATTTTAATTTACCTGCTTCAAAAAGCCAAGTACCATACTCATGATTACCATTTATTTTGGTTAAATTTAAGTTATCCCAACCACTTCCTGTGGTAGCTGTAATATCAGCAATGTCATCATAAATAATTTCATAAGGATCTCTAAATACAACATTAAAAATATTTGTTTTATTTACAATGCTGTTAAATCCATTTGTAAATGCACTACTATTTAAACTAATATTGTAATTAGAATTATCAGCTATAGCATGGTTTGTAGTTGTTCCTGTAACGGTTACTTCAAGTTCATCTTTACTGATGTAATTGAAGGCAACTGTAAAATCACTTGGAAAATTAGTTGTAAAATCAGTTCCTTTTACAAATGTTTTATTCGAAAATTCTGCAGTTCCAGAAAGTGTAATTTTAGTTGAATAATTAAATGCTCCTGTATTATCCGTTGCTTCTTTAATTTCTTTAGATACAAAAAGTAATTCAGATGCCGAGGTGTCAAATAAAGTTTGTCCTGCTAAAATATCACCACTAGGCTGGGTAGAAAAAGCGTATTCGTAAACGGTTAAGGTTTCACCATCAGTAGAAACACTAGCTTTCATCCATCCGTGGATAGTTTCACCATTATGATCTGCTTCAAATCCGATATATCCAGTTTTTCCATCCCAATCAGTATAAGTATCATAACTCATATCTAATTGACCAGGATAAGCTTCAGGAGCGGTAAAATTACTTACTGTAGAAATTAATGTATTTTTGGTTAAAAGTGTAATATCTCTTGTTCCTGTATTGGTAACTAACCTTTTTCCGTAAGTTTCTAATTTTAACTGTCCTGTTTTATATGCCCAAGTACCATAGGCATTAGAACCATTTATTTTGGTTAAATTTAAATTATCCCAAATAGCACCTGTAGTTGCAGAAATATCTGTAATATCATGATAAATAATTTCATAAGGACTATAAAATTTAAAGTCTAAACCGATAGAAGTACAACTTAAGGTTTGCCCTGGGCTAAACGCACTAGTGTCAAAAGATAAGTTTACTGTTTCATTATTGGTTTCTAGGTGGTTTGTTGCAATACCTGATATTGTTAGAGTCGCTGTTGTTGTAGAGGTAATTGCTACTGTAGAAGATAACCCTTGAGGTAAAGCAATACTATATTGATTACCTTGAGTTAAGTTACCACTTGAAGTATTAAAGGTGGTGTTGTCAAGAGTTACAGTTATTTCTTGGTTGAAGCTACCATCGTTTGTAACTAACTCTTTAACTGTATTATTGTTTAAAGCAATAGTACCACCAGTATTATTGACACCAGTATCAATTAAGTTTTGATCTTGCCATAATGTTTTACGAGCAGGATGTTGTAAAGCAGCTAACATACGGTCTGTTTGTCCTTTGGTAAACATTCTGTAACAACCATCAGCAGCACCATTATATCCCATGTAGTTTTCATAATTGATAAATTCTCCATTACAGTTTTTAGTAGGAGAACAATTAGCACCAACAACATCTTTATCTTCGGCAGGCGTGTCATCTACTTCATCATTAGTAGCAGTACAACCTCCTTGAAATGTATGTATAAGGTTAAAGAAGTGACCAAATTCATGAGTAAATACAGAAGCAAATTCTTTTCCCGTATTTCCGTGTAAATAAGCACCGTTATACACAACTCTTGCAGTATTTGCATTCGACATTGAGCTGTTAGGATACCAAGCAACACCAGATTGACCACTATCACCATCAGCATATAATTCTGCCTGAATATACACATTCATATATTTATAATTATCCCAAGCATCGGCAGCAATTTGATTATCATATCCACCACCATTACCGTAACCATTTTTTTCATCGTAAAAAACAACACCACTAGTACAGTTTCCGTTTGGGTCTAATTTTGCTAATTTGAATTCGATATCTAAGCTACTTTTTATAGGGTCAAATAACGGGTCAACACCTGCAAAATCATCATTTAAACCTTGGAAATCAAGATTAAGTTTTTCTAAAGCTGTTTGAATTTTATCAACAGTAATGGTTTTTCCATTTTGATTTTCTCCATACACATGAAAAACTACAGGAATAGTGTAGGTTCTAGCACGTTGAGATTTTTTATTTCTCGCTAATTGTTTGGTGGTTTTGTTAAATTCAAGGTATTCCTTTCTTGCTTTAGGATGCTTTTTGAATATTAATTCATTTTGACTACTTGCTTTACAAGCATGTTTATTGTGTTCCGATTTTTGTGCAAAAATTTTGGACTGTAAAGAAGTAACCAAAATTAGCAACAACAGTGTAATTTTATTTCTCATTTTGATGTTTTAGAACTACTTTGAGGTAGTTTAAAGTTAATTAAATGTTAATTTGTGGGTAATATAGTGTTTATTGTTTGATTAGTACTGTTTTAGCTTTATTATTGATAATATTGTATATGTTTATGAGTATTTACACCTTTTATTGAGAATGTTTAGGTGTGTTTTGCTTTTGAATATAGAATCTATAATTAAAAATTTTAAACAGATTTATTTTTTTTATTTTATTGGATTATGATAATAATATGTATTTATTGTTTGATATGATTTTTTTTAGACTATTTTAATTTTAAATATTTACTAAATAGGTGTTTATGTTATATAATACATAAAAAAACCTCGCCAAATTTGACGAGGTTTTATAAAATATCAAGATAATTTAATTAATATTATTAAGACTTAGTTTTTCTATAAATGAATTACTTCATCATAAGCATCAGCAACAGCTTCCATAACTGCTTCACTCATTGTTGGGTGAGGGTGAATTGTTTTTAAAACTTCATGACCAGTAGTTTCTAATTTTCTACCTAAAACAGCTTCGGCAATCATATCGGTAACACCTGCACCAATCATATGACATCCTAACCATTCACCGTATTTTGCATCAAAAATTACTTTTACAAAACCGTCTGTAGTTCCGGCAGCAGTAGCTTTTCCAGAGGCAGAAAAAGGAAATTTACCAACTTTTAAATCGTAACCAGCTTCTTTTGCTTGTTTTTCTGTCATTCCAACAGATGCAATTTCAGGAGTAGCATACGTACAACCAGGGATATTTCCATAGTCGATAGCTTCGGTATGTAAACCAGCTAATTTTTCAACTAAAGTAATTCCTTCAGCAGAAGCAACGTGTGCTAAAGCTGGTCCAGGAGTTACATCACCAATAGCGAAATAACCAGGAATATTTGTTTGATAAAAATCGTTTACTAAAATTTTATCTCTATCGGTAATAATTCCAACATCTTCTAAACCGATGTTTTCGATATTTGTTTTAATTCCAACAGCTGATAATAAAATATCTGCTTCTAAAACAACTTCGCCTTTTTTAGTTTTAACGGTAGCTTTTACGCCATCGCCAGAAGTATCAACAGTTTCAACAGATGAACTTGTCATTACTTTAATACCCGATTTTTTGAAAGAACGTTCCATTTGTTTCGAAACGTCGATATCTTCAACAGGTACAATATTTGGCATAAATTCAACAACAGTAACATCTGTTCCCATTGAATTATAAAAATGTGCAAACTCAACACCAATAGCACCAGAACCTACAACAATCATAGATTTTGGTTGACTAGGTAAGCTCATTGCCTGACGATAACCAATTACTTTTTTACCATCTTGAGGTAAATTTGGTAAAACTCTAGAACGTGCTCCAGTTGCGATAATAATATTATCAGCAGAATATTCAGTTACAGAACCATCTTTAGCAGTAACATCAACTTTTTTACCAGTTTTAATTTTACCAAAACCGTCAATAATGTCAATTTTGTTCTTTTTCATTAAAAACTGAACACCTTTACTCATTCCTTCGGCAACACCACGACTACGTTTAATAACTGCTTCAAAATCTTTATCGATTGCTTCCGCTTTTAAACCATATTGGTCAACATGTTTTAAATAATCATAAACCTGAGCAGATTTTAGCAATGCTTTTGTAGGAATACACCCCCAGTTTAAGCAAATTCCACCTAAATTTTCCTTTTCAATTACGGCAGTTTTAAATCCTAATTGCGATGCTCTAATAGCAGTTACATAACCTCCAGGACCACTTCCGATTATTAATACGTCGTATTTCATGTCGTTAATTTTTTACTTATTGTTTCTTTATATTATATATTTTTGTCACTTCGAGTGATTTTATTTTCAAAATCGTATCGAGAAGTTGGGCGTTCGAGCGGGCTTTCACTACTCGCTTTTTTTTGAAGAAAAATCAAAAAAAGAGCTCAGACATACCGTTCAATCCCTAACGCGAATTTTCGTTTTTTCAACCCTATTTATTTTTTATTTTTTGAATTTTAGTTCTTTTATCAAAAAATAAATAGGGCAGAAGCTACATTTTATTACATTCTTTCAGGAACTTCAATTCCTAATAAAGCAAATGCCGATTTAATAGTATCAGCAACTTTTTTAGATAACTGAACTCTGAATACTTTCTTGTCTTCGTTTTCTTCTCCTAAAATATGTACATTCTGATAAAAAGAATTGAATTCTTTTACCAATTCGTACGTATAGTTAGCAATTACGGCAGGCGAATAATTATTAGCAGCTTGCTGAATTACTTCAGGATATAATTCTAATTGTTTAATTAATTCTTTTTCTTTTGCGTGTAATTCAATTGAAACAGCGTTTGAATAATCAAAATCAGCTTTTCTTAAAATAGATTGAATTCTAGCATATGTATATTGAATAAAAGGTCCTGTATTTCCTTGAAAATCTACAGAGGCTTTCGGGTCGAATAAAATACGTTTTTTCGGGTCAACTTTTAAGATGAAATATTTTAAAGCTCCTAAACCGATAACTTTATATAATTCTTCTTTTTCTTGGTCAGAATACCCTTCTAATTTTCCTAGTTCTTGAGAAATAGTACGAGCAGTATCGGTCATTTCGTCCATTAAATCATCGGCATCAACAACAGTTCCTTCACGAGATTTCATCTTTCCAGAAGGTAAATCTACCATTCCGTAACTTAAATGATGTAATTGTTCAGCCCAAGAATATCCTAATTTCTTTAAAATTAAGAATAAAACTTTAAAGTGATAATCTTGTTCGTTACCAACGGTGTAAACCATTCCGCCAACATCGGGCATATCTTTTGCACGTTGAATAGCTGTTCCAATATCTTGCGTCATATAAACGGAAGTTCCATCAGAACGTAAAACCAGTTTTTCATCTAAACCATCTTCAGATAAATCACACCAAACAGAACCATCTTCTTTTTTAAAGAAAACACCACTTTCTAATCCTTCATCAACAGTGTCTTTTCCTAATAAGTAGGTATTACTTTCGTAATATAATTTATCAAAATCGACACCTATATTTTTATAAGTAACATCAAATCCTTTGTAAACCCAAGAATTCATTTCTTTCCAAAGTGTCACCACTTTTTCATCACCAGCTTCCCATTTACGAAGCATTTCTTGTGCTTCAATAAATAAAGGTGCTTGTTTTTTAGCATCATCTTCAGAAATACCTGTAGCAATTAAAGTTGCTATTTCTTTTTTGTATTCTTGGTCGAATTTTACGTAGTAGTTTCCTACTAATTTATCGCCTTTTAAACCTGTGTTTTCAGGAGTTTCTCCGTTTCCGAATTTTTCCCAAGCTAACATCGATTTACAAATATGTATTCCTCTATCGTTAATAATTTGAGTTTTATATACTTTTTTACCCGATGCTTTTAATATTTCAGCAACTGAATATCCTAATAAAACATTACGAACGTGTCCTAAATGCAACGGTTTATTGGTGTTTGGCGATGAATATTCAACCATACGAGAAGAATCATCCGCTGAAGGCGAAATAAATCCGTAAGAAGTATTTGTGGCTATCTGATTAAAAAAATTAGTGTAAAAACTGTTATCTACAACTAAATTTAAAAAGCCTTTAACTACGTTATAGTTTGTAATTTCATTAATATTATCAACAAGGTATTTCCCTAAATCCTCGCCAATTTGAACAGGATTTCCTTTTTTGTATCTTAAAAGAGGAAAAACCACCACAGTGATATCTCCTTCAAAATCTTTACGGGTTGCTTGAAATTCGACACTTGGAATTTCTACATTATACAAGGTTGAAAATCCTTCTTTTACTTTTGCTTCAATTAAGGTTTGTATGCTCATTAGTTATTGAAAATTGAACAACAAAATTACATAATTTATTTGGATAATATTTAAACTCATTCTAACTGTTTATATGACTATTTTTGTAGCATGGATAGAGATTTAGAGAACTTAGAAAAGTTAGCAAACGAAGTAGAGAAAGAAAATAAAAAATATTTTGCAACCATAAAAAAACGAGTACCTAAAAACTTTGATGTTGTAGCACAAGATTTACACGACAAAGAGTTTGCAAAAACCGATTGTTTAGACTGCGGAAATTGTTGTAAAACAACCAGTCCTATTTTTACAGATAAAGATACTGAGCGTATTTCGAAGTATTTAAAGATGAAAGTACGTGATTTTGAAGCGCAATATTTAGAGCGTGATCAAGATGATTTTATGGTATTAAAAACAGCGCCATGTTCATTTTTAGATGAGCGTGATAATTCGTGTTATATTTATGATGTTCGTCCAAAAGCGTGTTCAGAATACCCACATACAAACCGTAAGAAATTTATTCAAATTTCAGATTTAACCATTGCAAACACTGCTATTTGCCCAGCAACGTATAGAATTGTTGAAGAGTTAAAAAAACGTTTGCCAGTGCGTTCTAACGAAAAAATTAAAAGATTGGGGTAGTATTTTAATGTAATATTCTTTAAAAAATTCCGCTTTACTATTTTTAATAGTAAAGCGGAATTTCTTTTTTTACACTAATTTTTTAGGATTTTTAAAACAGTATTTTAGGAATTGATGCCTATTTATAAATGATATTAATGTATTTTTGAGTTTAAAAATAGCTTAAATAAAAGACTTTATGAAAAAAATTATTTTAACATTTGTATTATTAATTTCAATATCACAACATGCCAAGGCAACAACTTGGATGACTTCTTTTGAAGATGCTAAAAAATTATCAATAGCAACAAATAAGTTAATATTGATTGATTTTTGGGCTACTTGGTGTTATCCTTGTCAAAAAATGGAAGCTGATACTTGGCGCACTCCAGAGATTGAGAGTTTATTAAGTGCTTACATTCCTTTAAAAATAGATATTGATGTTTTTAGAAAAATTTCAAATAAATATTCGGCAAATAGAATTCCTTATGTTTTAATTGTTGATGCTTATGGTGAGGTTTTTTTCAATGAAACAGGCTATAAAACCAAAGAACAGATGTTAAAAGTTCTAAAAAAATACGCTATTAATACTAAGGTATTTCAAAATGATTTTGCATCTTTTTATAAAAAACAAACTCCAGAAATTGCCCTATCTTTAGGTGAAAAGTATTTAGATGCTTCTATTTATTTAAAGGGAAAAATTAAATATGATTTTTTAAAATTAGGAGGGGTTTATTTTAAAAAAATAAAGAAATTGACTTCTAAAAAAGAATATAAACAAAAATATTCGCAAAAAGTTAATTTATTAGCAGGCGCATACAAGTTACTAATTAAAGGTAAAAATGAAAAAGCATTAAAATACTTAGATAAAAACTTTAAAGAAGTTGAAATTTTACCTGAAAATAAAGTATTGTTTGATTTTATAGGTTTTACAGCTTATAATAAGTTAAAAGATAAAGAAAATGCCAAAATTTGGTATGAAAAATTAAAGACCGATAAAGGTTATAAAACTTATCTTTCTAAATCAAGAAAAATATAGTGAAAAAACGAGGCTTTATAGCCTCATTTTTTTTGTTCCATCAATTTTAAAATATGCTTTGCTCGCGCTTTACAGGCTTTGCTTTTGTGAATTATTTTTGTCGTAATTAAGTGTTTTAATTCGAAATGTACCCAGTTTTTTTCTAATCCGAAGAAAAATAAAAAAGTCATACTATAAGCATATACCGCTATTTTTTGATCGGTAAGCAACCAATCAAAACCTGTTTCAATAATGCTATCAATATGTTTTGCTGTGACTGTATTTTTCGTTTTATTTTGAGCTGTTGAGGTATATTCTATAGCTAAATTTTCACATATTTTAGCACAGGGTCTAATAGCGCTATCAAAATGTAAGCTTGAAATTTTAGCTACAAAAAAATTGATATACGGTAAAATATAATCAATGCTGTGCTGTGTACAAATCCACTCTAAAATCCATGTAGCTTTAATAGATTGCTTATTATTTACATCAAAAGTTAAATGCACAAGTTGTTTTATTAATTTTGGATGTGCCAATACACTATTAGCAGCCTTATTTCTGTTTATTTTAGTAGGAGTTTTCATATCATCTAGAACAGAAATTAAAAAATCAAGATTCATATTGGTACGGTTTGTGTATTTTTGAATTCAAAAAATTATTTAATCAATAAAAAAAGAAGTATCAATGTTAAATATAAAAAGGATATTTTCAATAACAGTTTTATTCTCCATTTTTTTTATGACTTTTATAGAAGCTCAGGAATTAAATAAAATAGATGCGAACGGAAACAGAATTGGCGCTTGGAAAAAACTATATTCCAACGGGAAAGTAAGGTATACAGGGCAATTTGAAAATGGCAAAGAAGTAGGTGTTTTTAAGTTTTATTCAATTACATCGTCAGGATCACCAATAAGTACAAAAACCTATATAAATGGTACTGCTACTGTAAAATTTTACACCGAATTTGGCAAGTTAAAAAGCCAAGGTAAAATGATTGGTAAAAAGCGTGTTGGAAAATGGGTGTATTATTTTTCAAATGGAAAACCTGTTTCTCAAGAAAATTATAAAGACGGAAAACTAGACGGAATTTTTAAGAATTATTATCCGAATGGAAATTTGACACAAGAATTACACTATTTAAAAGGAAAGAAAAACGGTGTGTCTAAAACGTTTACCGATTCGGCTATTTTAATTGAAGAAACTCTTTATGTAAACGGAAAATTAGAAGGAAAAGCTACTTATTACGATTTAAAAGGTGGTATTAAAGAAGAAGGAATGTATAAAAATGGCAAAAGAGTAGGGAAGTGGGAATTTTATATGGATGGCGAAAAAGTAAATAAGAAAAAGAAAATGAAAGTGTCTGATTTTAAAAAATAATAGTCTGAAATTAGGTATCAATTTAATTGATGTTGCTATTAAAAATATCCATTATAAAAACAGAAACTTATTCGTAAATTTGTAGCTTACAAAAGTAAAAAATGAAAAGAGTAGTAGTAGGACTTTCGGGAGGTGTAGATAGTAGTGTAACCGCTTATTTGTTAAAAGAACAAGGATATGAAGTTATCGGCTTGTTTATGAAAAATTGGCATGATGATTCGGTTACAATTTCAGACGATTGCCCGTGGTTAGAAGACAGTAATGACGCAATGTTAGTTGCCGAAAAATTAGGAATTCCTTTTCAAACTGTCGATTTAAGCGACCAATACAAAGAACGTATTGTTGATTATATGTTTAATGAATACGAAAAAGGACGCACACCAAACCCTGATATATTATGTAACAGAGAAATTAAATTTGATGTTTTTATGGACATCGCTTTAAGTTTAGGAGCCGATTACGTAGCAACAGGGCATTATTGCCGAAAAGCAGAAGAAGTAATTGACGGTGAAGCGGTATATAAATTATTAGCAGGAAAAGATGCCAATAAAGACCAATCGTATTTTTTATGTCAATTATCTCAAAAACAATTAGCAAAAGCGATGTTTCCAATTGGCGAATTAACAAAGCCAGAGGTAAGAGAAATTGCTAAAAAAGCCGATTTAATTACTGCCGATAAAAAAGATTCTCAAGGATTATGTTTTATTGGTAAAGTTCGTTTACCTGATTTTTTACAGCAAAAATTACAGCCAAAAGAGGGAATTATTGTTCAAGTACCAACAAGTTTTAATCAGTATAACCGTACAGTTCCAGAGTTTGAAAATAAAGAAGCTGAATTAGCATATTTCGCAACAAAATTTTCTTACAAAAAAGAAAGCGGAAAAACTGTAGGAAAGCATCAAGGTGCGCATTATTTCACTAAAGGACAACGTAAAGGTTTAAATGTTGGTGGAACTAAAGAAGCTTTATATGTTATTGAAAATGATGTAAATGAAAATATAATTTATACAGGTGAAGGTAAAAATCATAAAGGTTTATATAGAAATGTATTGTTTGTTTCTAATGAAGAATTACATTCGGTTCGTGAAGATTTGGCTTTAAAATCAGGTGAAACTATGGAAGTAGAAGCAAGAATACGCTACCGTCAGAAATTAGAAAAAGCAACCTTACATAAAGTTGATAGCGGTTTATATGTTGAGTTTGAAAACAAACAATCTGCAATTCAAGAAGGGCAGTTTGTAGCTTGGTATATTAACGAAGAATTATTAGGTTCGGGGGTAATTTCTTAAAACTTAAAAAATAATTTTGAAAAATAAAATAACAGAACTTTTTAATATAAAATATCCGATTATTCAAGGCGGAATGGTTTGGGTTTCTGGTTGGAAATTAGCATCCGCAGTTTCTAATGCTGGCGGTTTGGGCTTAATCGGCGCAGGTTCTATGTATCCTGATGTTTTGCGTGAGCATATTCAAAAATGTAAAAAAGCAACCGATAAACCTTTCGGTGTAAATGTGCCAATGTTGTATCCTGATGTTGAAAAAATAATGGATATTATCATTGAAGAAGGTGTTAAAATTGTTTTTACATCCGCAGGAAATCCAAAAACTTGGACAACCTTTTTAAAACAAAAAGGAATTACAGTAGTACACGTAGTAAGCTCTGTGAAATTTGCTTTAAAATCAGAATTAGCAGGAGTAGACGCTATTGTTTGTGAAGGTTTTGAAGCAGGCGGACATAACGGACGAGAAGAGACTACAACGCTTACTTTAATTCCGATGGTTAAAGAAAAAGTTAATATTCCTGTAATTTCGGCAGGTGGAATTTCATCAGGAAAAGCGATGTTAGCAACCATGATTTTAGGAGCTGATGGAGTTCAAATAGGAAGTCGTTTTGCGGCAACTTTAGAATCGTCAGCGCATGCAAATTTTAAGCAAACTATACTTGATGTTAAAGATGGCGATACACATTTAACATTAAAAGAGTTAGCGCCTGTTCGTTTGGTTAAAAATAAGTTTTATAATGATGTCCAAGATTTGTATAAACAAAATCCGACCATTGAAGAAATCAAAGAATTATTAGGAAGAGCAAGAGCAAAAAAAGGAATGTTTGAAGGCGATTTAAACGAAGGAGAACTTGAAATTGGTCAAGTAGCAGGATTAATTCATCAAATTAAATCAGCGAAAGAAGTTTTAGAAGAAATTGTTACAGAATTTAATCAGGTTAAAGAAAATTTAAAGTTTTTGTAATTTTTTTTGAAGCAATTTCCCGCTTTCCGCACTCGCTTTTTTTTGAAGAAAAATCAAAAAAAGAGCTCAAACAAAGCTTCAATCGGGGCTAGGCATTTGAGTTTTATTTTAACTTTTTTGTAAGTTATTTTAATTAAGTTCAAAAATAAAAAATATCAGTAAACAAAAAAGGAAGCTATTTAAAGCTTCCTTTTTTTGTGTAAAATAATATTAAAAATATGTTATTAATAATTTACATAATCTACAATTTCTAAACCGTAACCAATCATACCAACACGTTTGGTTTGTTGGCTGTTAGAAACTAAACGTAATTTACTAATATGTAAGTCGTGTAATATTTGTGCTCCAATACCAAAATCCTTGTTATCCATGCTAACCTTTGGGGCTTTCATTTCTCCATTAGCTTGGTTTTCTTTTAAACCACGTAAACGGTTTAATAAATTTAATGCCTGGTTTTGTTGATTGATAAAAAGAATAGCTCCTTTACCTTCATCATTCATTACTTTAAACATTTTATCTAGTTTTTTATCAGCATTACTAGTTAATGTTCCAAGAATATCATTATTAATTAATGTCGAATTTATTCTTGTTAAAACAGGGTGTTTTTTAGTCCAAGTACCTTTTGTTAAGGCAATATGAAGTTGATTATTGGTTGTTTGTTGATAAGCCCTTAAGCGAAATTCACCAAAACGGGTTTGAATATTAAAATCTTCTTTCTTTTCAATTAAAGAATCGTGCTCCATTCGGTAGGCAACTAAATCTTCAATAGAAACAATTTTTAAATCAAACTTTTTAGCTACTTTTAAGAGTTGAGGTAAACGTGCCATTGTACCATCGTCATTCATTATTTCAACAATAACTCCTGCGGGTTGTAAGCCTGCTAAACGCGCAAAATCAATAGCTGCTTCGGTATGTCCAGTTCTTCTTAATACACCACCATTTTTTGCTCTTAAAGGAAAAATATGCCCAGGACGTGCAAGGTCGGCAGGTTTTGTATCAGCATCAATTAAAGCTTTTATAGTAATAGCTCTATCGGAAGCAGAAATACCAGTGGTAACTCCTTTACCTCGTAAATCTACCGAAACAGTAAAGCCTGTTTCCATAGGGTCGGTATTGTTGTTAACCATCATGTTTAACTCTAATTCTTTGCAACGGTCTTCGGTAAGTGGCGTACAAATTAAGCCTCTTCCATGAGTTGCCATAAAATTAATCATTTCAGGAGTTACTTTATCGGCAGCAGCTAAAAAATCACCTTCATTTTCACGGTCTTCATCATCTACTACAATGATAACTTTTCCGTCTTTGATGTCGTTTATAGCTTCTTCAATAGTATTTAATTGAACTTTAGTAGCGGAGGTTTGTGTTGTCATTTTTATGTGGTTTTCTCTTCTTTCGAGAATAGTTTTTTAAATAAGTTACTAAGTGGTGAAATAAAACTTTTAAAATCAAATAAGCCTTTATCTTTAGTGGCTCTAATTGTTAATATTATAGCCAAAGGTAGCATTAAAAAGAGACTTAACCAAGAACCTGTTATAGCTGTGATTGAACTTTCTTCAGCTAAATTTTTTCCAAAGGTATTCGTAAAAAAATAAAGGACGTATATGGCAATGGCTAAAATCATGGGTAAGCCCATTCCTCCTTTTCGAATAATAGAGCCTAGCGGAGCACCGATAAAAAATAACAACAAACAAGAAAGTGAAAAGGCAACTCTATTGTAAAATTCAATATCATACAAGTTTAAGTATTTTCTTTTTCTCTTTAAGGTTTCTTTGTTTGAATTGTTGTTGTTTATACTGCGATCAATTTTAGAACTAGCAGTATTTAATATGTTTTCTTTTTCAATAAGATTAAAGTTGTCTAAGGTATTTTTTGATAGTTTTTTATTAACTAATGAATCAGGGTAGGTATGTAAATCTTCTACTTTAATTCCTGAAAATAAATTTTTAGCCCTACTATTAATAAAAGCATCATAATTGTTTTTAAGAGTAGGAATAGTGTCTTTTAGTTGCGACAGGCTAAGCATGTTGTATTGCGTTTTATAGCGCTCTTCCTCTAGGTTATCACCACTTAAAGATGAGATATCAATGTTAATGGTATATTGGTCAAAATTAGCATATGAAGCAGGCATTTTTTGGCGCTCTTTAAGCGGCGAACCATTTCTTATATGATGTTCAAAATAATAGCCATTTTCTAAAATTAAGGTCATATATCTACTTCCTTCTTCCGAAATTATTGTTCCTTTTTTAGCTGTTATAATTTTGTTGTTTCCTTTTTTAGCAGATAAATCATAGATCATTACTTCTTCTAGAAGATTCTCTTTTTCTCCGTATTTTTTTTTGAATTTAATTTGGAAATTTGGTAATTCAGTATTAAAACTACCAGCAACTAATGCAATAGCAGGTTGTTTTTTTTTAATGTTAACGCGCATATTTAATTGCTTTAACATGGCATACGGATATACATTATTTAAAAAAATAAAGTTTAAACTGCTTAAAAAGAAGGTTAAAAATACTAAAGGACGTACCATTCGAGGTAAAGAAATACCTGCAGATTTTGCAGCAGCAAATTCGTAATTTTCGGATAAACTACCAAGAGTCATTATAGAAGAAAGTAATACTCCAATAGGTAATGCCTGTGGGGTAACAAGTAGTGTTGTATACCAAAGAAATTTTAAAATAATCCCAATACTAATTCCTTTACCTGCAAAGCTATCAAAAGCAAGCCATAAAACTTGCATTACCAATACAAAAAGTATGATTAAAAATGTAGCGAAGAAAGGCTTTAAGAAGCTTTTTAAAATGTATTTGTCTAATGTTTTCACAAAAGCAAAGATAGTAGTTAGGTATATAAAACAATAAGTTTTGTTAATGATTTTTAAAGGCATTAACAAAACTTTATTTTATAGGATTAGTCTATGAAGTATCCTTGCTTTAAGTATTTATCTTTATTAAAAATAAATAAATTTTTTGAAATTGGCTGGTCACTTTTAAATTTGGTAATTGTAAAGGTTGTTTCAGCTCCGTTTGAACCTATTTGAACTAACTTGTAAATATGTTTTGTTTTGGCATCAATTCCTAATTGAACCTTTACTATATCAGAATTACTATCAATAGGTGTTAAATTTACGTATTGCACTTTACGTCCGTTATTATTTTTTAATTTACCCATTGAAAAAGTATAACCTTCTTTGTAAAAAGTTAATAATTTAGAAGGATAAATAAAACCATCTTCTTCATTTAAGTCATTATTAGAAATAGTTATTTCTTTTTCATCTTGATTAATAACAACAAGTTTTTTATTATCAAAAATAAAGGTATTCCCTAAATAATTTAAGTTGTATTTTTCACCAGAAAGTGTAATTTCTCCTCGTATAGGAGGGTCATTCGTAATACCAGCTTCTTTATTTATTAAAGAGGAATTAAAACCGATAACCATATTATGGTAAGCCCCCATTTTTGTAGAAACATCGTTTAATAAGGTTTTTGCTTGGTTAGCAGTATTTTGACCTATGGTATGTAAACTAATACATAATCCGATAGATAATAATAATATTTTTCTCATGTTTTGTTTTTTCTTCTGTTTTCCAGAATCGTTACACTTATTTTTTTTCATTTTCTAATAATTGTTCAAGTGCTATAAAATCAGGAACTAAAACCATTCTGGCCTTACTTCCTTCAAAAGGACCTACAATACCAGCTGCTTCTAATTGATCAATAATTCTACCAGCTCTATTGTATCCTAATTTTAATTTACGTTGCAATAACGATGCTGAACCTTGTTGTGCAGTAATAATTACTTCGGCAGCGTTTTTAAACAATTTATCTCTGTCAGCAATATCAACATCAACATTTGTGCCACTTTCTTCACCAACGTATTCTGGTAATAAATAAGCACTCGGATATGCACGTTGTGAGCCTATAAAATCGGTTATTTTTTCAACCTCTGGTGTATCAACAAAAGCACATTGAACACGAATCAATTCATTTCCTCCTGAATAAAGCATGTCTCCACGACCAATTAATTGGTCAGCTCCTGGGGCATCTAAAATTGTTCTTGAATCAATTTTTGAAGTTACTCTAAAAGCAATTCGAGCTGGGAAATTTGCTTTAATAATACCTGTAATAACATTTACAGATGGTCGTTGGGTTGCTACAATTAAATGAATACCGATGGCACGAGCTAATTGTGCTAAACGTGCAATTGGTGTTTCCACTTCTTTACCTGCTGTCATAATTAAATCGGCAAATTCATCAATTACCAATACGATATATGGTAAAAATTTATGCCCATTTTCAGGGTTTAGTTTTCGAGCTTTAAACTTTGCATTATATTCTTTAATATTACGAACCATAGCATTTTTAAGTAAGTCGTAACGGGCATCCATTTCCATACAAAGTGAATTTAGAGTATGTACAACTTTGGTGGTATCGGTAATAATAGCTTCTTCGGAATCAGGTAGCTTGGCTAAATAATGACGCTCAATTTTATTAAATAGGGTTAGTTCTACTTTCTTCGGGTCAACCAAAACAAACTTTACTTCTGCAGGGTGTTTTTTGTATAAAAGCGATGTTAAAACAGCATTTAACCCAACCGATTTTCCTTGTCCAGTTGCCCCTGCCATTAATAAGTGAGGCATTTTAGCTAAATCAACAACTAAAGTTTCGTTTGAAATCGTTTTTCCTATGGCAATAGGAAGTTCCATTTCGCTATCTTGAAACTTCTGAGAAGCAATAGTAGAATACATTGAAACAATGGTCGATTTTTGATTTGGAACTTCAATACCAATAGTCCCTTTTCCAGGAATTGGTGCAATGATACGAATACCTAAAGCAGACAGTGACAAAGCGATATCATCTTCTAAATTTTTAATTTTTGAAATTCTAACTCCTGCATTTGGTACAATTTCGTATAAGGTAATCGTAGGTCCAACGGTTGCTTTAATGTCAGAAATACCAATTTTATAGTTTTGAAGCGTGGTTACAATTCTGTTTTTATTTGCTTCAAGTTCATCGGCATCGATAGAGATAACCTCATTGTATTGTTTAAGTAAATCGAGAGTAGGGAATTTGAAATGTCCTAAATCTAATGTAGGATCAAATTCGCCAAAATCTTTTAATAAAGCGTCTGATAAATTTTCAGTAACACTTTTTTCTTCAGAAGGTTTTTCAACCGAAACTTCAATTTCTTCATCTATAGGTTCTTTAATTTTTTCTTCGGAAGTTTTTTCAAGTATAAATTCTTTAATTACGGGTTTTTCAATAACAGGTTCTATTGTAACTGTTTTTTCTTTTATTGGAGCTTCTTCGATTAAAGGTTCTTTAATGATAGGAGCTATTTTAGGTTCAATAATAGGTTTTTTTGTAGTAATATTTTCCTGTATTGGCGATTCTTCTATTAAAAATTCTTTAGCAATAGGTTTTGTTTTTTCAGGTTCTTTTATGAACTCTGTTTCCTTGTCAACAATAGGAGTTTCATCTATTAAAGGTTTATTTGTAAGTGTTTTATTTATAGATGACCTATCTATTAAATGTTCGTTTATTAAAGCTTCATTTATAGCTGCTCTATCGGCTAATTGTTCGTTTAAAAGACTTTCATTAACTGGAAGAGTATCTAAAGAAATATGGTCTTCTTCTTGATATAGAGTTTCGTTAGAGTATGTTATATTATGTTGAGTATTTTCAATAGGTTGTTCAAAAATAGGATTAGAAGTTTCTTGTAGGTTTTCAACTATGTGATTTTTATATTTTGTACTGATTTTTTTATCAGAAGAATCAGTGTTTTTCTGTGTATTTAAAATACGTTCTTTTTCGGCATTTATTTCCGCTTCCTTAAGTTGTTGTTCTTTTATTTTTTCTTCTTTAAGTTGATTTTCTTTGGCTATTTTTATTCTTTCATTAATTTTTTCAGGAGTAATTTTAAACCTGATAATTAGATATGCTACTAAGAAAAAAATCAATAAAATAACAACTCCTGCTTTGCCTAAAAAAGTTTGAAAATAAGCATTTAATTCAAAACCGATAACTCCAGGTAAAACAGCATTTTGAGCAGAAGAAAACCCTAAGGTAACTGCAATCCATATCATAGATAATAACCCCCAATTCCAAGAAGTTATTATTTTTTTTAAATTTGTTTGTAATAAAATTCTAGCTCCCGTTAAAAAAAGGGTTATAGGTATTACAAAACTTCCTAATCCAAAGCCTTTATAAACAAAGAAATTACTTAGTTTTGCACCAATTTTACCTAGTAAGTTTTGAGTAACAATAGTTCTGTTTGAAAATTCAGATAACGTACTTTGATCTTCTTGCCATGAAAAGAAAAAGGAGATAAAAGCAACGGTTAAGAATATTGAAAAAAGGACTAAAAATGCACCTAAAATAGTTAGATTATGTTTTATTAAAAAAAAAGAAGCGAGTTTTATAAATGAATTTTTTCTAGGTTGTTTCTTCAAGTTTGGTATTTTTCTTTTTGCCATGTATTAATGTTAGAAATAAATTGAACGCTACAATATAGCTATTATTTTAGGAATGTAAATTATACCAGCAACAATGAGTGCTGTTATTGCTGCAAAAGCAGGTGAACCTGCAGCAATATCTTTTATAAAACCTATTTTTTCGTGATAATCAGGATGTATAAAATCAGCTATTTTTTCAACAGCGGTATTTAATGCTTCTGCAACTAAAACAATACCGATAACCAAACATTGAATTAACCATTGGGTTATCGATATGTTAAAATAAAATCCTAAACTAGTTGCTATAAATCCTAAAAATAGTTGTGTTTTAATACTGTCTTCCGTGGTACTTAATAGATAAATCCCTTTAAAAGCAAAAGTTAAACTACGCAACCTTCCTTTTATAAAACCATCATTAGAATTTTTCATGAATTTTATAAACTACTTAAAGCAGCTTGATAATTTGGTTCATCAGCAATTTCATTTACTTGCTCTGTGTAAGTAACCGTTCCATTTTCATCAATAATAACAATAGCGCGAGAATGTAAGCCTGCTAAAGGACCATTCTCTATTTCTAAACCGTAATCTTTACCAAAACTTCCTGTTGAAAAGTCAGATAACATAAGTACGTTTTCAATGCCTTCAGCACCGCAAAAACGACCTTGAGCAAAAGGTAAATCTCTAGAAATACATAAAACTTTGGTGTTTTCTAAATCAGCTAATTTTTTATTGAATTCTCTTACAGAAGTAGCACAAGTTCCTGTATCGACACTAGGAAAGATGTTTAAAATTAATCTGCTACCTGAAAAATCTACTAATTTCTTAATAGATAAATCGTTTGCCACCAAAGCAAAATCACTTGCTTTAGTACCAGTTTTTGGTAAATTTCCTGTGGTATTTATTGGGTTTCCTTGTAATGTTATTGAAGCCATTTTATATATGTTTTTTAGAAAACCAAAGATAATTAAATTAATTAAAAAATGAAGAAGATAAAGACCTAGCGTATTAAAAAAGTTATCTTCGCACCTTGAAATAATATAAGATTTGAATTTACAACAATATACATCAGAATTTAAATATAATTGGCAACTTGCAGCTCCTGTAATGCTCGGAATGTTAGGTCATACTTTTGTGAGTTTTATTGATAATATAATGGTAGGGCAATTAGGAACGGCTGAATTAGCGGCAGTTTCTTTAGGAAACAGTTTTATGTTTATTGCTATGTCATTAGGAATTGGTTTTTCAACAGCAATTACTCCATTAATTGCTTCGGCAGATTCTTCTAATAATTTTAAAGAAGCAAAATCGACCTTTAAACACGGTTTATTTTTATGTACTGTAATCGGGCTTTTAATGTTTTTATTGGTGTTTTTTTCAAAACCATTAATGTATTTAATGAAACAACCAGTTGAGGTTGTAAAATTAGCCATTCCGTATTTAGATTTGGTTGCTTTTTCATTAATTCCGATGATTGTTTTTCAGGCGTTTAAGCAATTTAGCGATGGTTTATCGATGACTCGTTATCCGATGTATGCTACCATTTTAGGGAATATTTTAAATGTAATTTTAAATTATTTATTAATTTTTGGGAAATTTGGTTTTCCAGAAATGGGAATTGTAGGTGCAGCTTACGGAACGTTATTATCTAGGTTTGTAATGGTTTTTCACCTTTGGTGGATGCTAACTCAAAAAGAACGTTCTAAGAAATTTGTAACAAACATTAAATTTTTCGTGTTAGATAAATTAATGCTTCGAAAAATAATTAACTTAGGTACGCCAAGTGCTATGCAAATGTTTTTTGAAGTAGGTATTTTTACCGCTGCCATTTGGTTGAGTGGTTTATTAGGGCGAAATGCACAGGCAGCAAATCAGATTGCTTTAAATTTATCATCGATGACTTTTATGGTTGCTATGGGATTAAGTGTTGCTTCGATGATTCGGGTAGGAAATCAAAAAGGCTTGCAAAAATTTGTAGATTTACGAAGAATTGCCTTTTCAATTTTTTTATTAGGGATTATTTTAGCCATTATTTTTGCAACATTATTTTACTTATTTCATAAGTCATTACCAAATCTATATATAGATTTAAGCGACGCCGAAAACTATGCCGACAATATGGAAGTAATGAAAACCGCTGCAAATTTACTAATAGCTGCTGCAATTTTTCAAATATCAGACAGTATTCAAGTAGTTGTTTTAGGTGCTTTGCGAGGGTTACAAGACGTTAAAATACCTACAATAATAACCTTTATATCGTATTGGATTATTGGTTTTCCGATTAGTTATTTTTTAGGAACAAAAGAAACCTACGGAAGTTTTGGAATTTGGTTAGGATTATTAGCAGGTTTAACCACGGCATCTATTTTACTATTTATTCGGTTTAATAGATTAACATTAAAATTAATTAAAGAAAATCCCGAAATTATTGGGGATAAATAAAATATTAATACTACATTTTTTATGGAATTACCTAAGTTTTTATTAGCAGATAATAGCAATCACCCAGAAGATATTTTCGTATTACATACGGAATATCCACGTTTTTTAATCAATTTAAAAGATGATGAAGTAGAGTGGTTTGAAGATTTAACAGGAGAAAAAGAAGAAGATATTACCACTGAACTTGCCGATTTAATGGATAAAGCAGGAGAGTTTTATGACAAAGAAATGGAAGGGCTAGAATAAATTTACTATTTTATAAAATCAATAAAAAATGCGTAAAATAATTATTTTACGCATTTTTTTGTGGCTAAAAAGCATTAAAATTATTTTTTAGCGCGTTCAACCAATTCTAATTGCTCCAATTTTGCTTTGGTAGTAAATATTCCGTAGTTGATAAAAACGGTTTTCTTTTCAATTTTATCAATAGTACCTACTGAGTTTCCATCAATTAAACGTACACGGTCATTTATTTTGTAAACATAAGCAGCTTTTTCAATAGCTATTTTTTTAGCTTCTTCTTTCTTTTCTTCTCTTATTTTAACTACTTTTTGAAGCACTTCTTTTTCAACTCTTTTTATAGCTTCTTTTTGTTTTTGATTTGTAATTTTATCTTGTCTTCTTTCTATTTTAGATAATTTTTTTAGCGGTGCTTTTTTGATGCGTTTTGTTTTTTCTAAAGCAACCCATTTAAAAAAATCGGCAGATAATTCTTTTTTATTATTTGTTTGAAAATATTTATTTAGTAGCTCGTTAGTTTTTCTACCTAAGGTAAGCATTCGTTGATTATTGTCATATAATTCTTGAAAACCAGCAAGTTTATTTTGTATTTTTTCTTCTTTTTCTTGGAGGTTTTCAATATGTTCTTGTCCTTTTGATTTTTGCTTAACTAAACTTTCAGATGTTTTTTGCAGTCTATTTCTTTCCTTTTGAAGATTAGAAATTGTTTTATCTAGTCTAATTTTTTCAGTTTCAACTCTTTTTTTAGCTCGGTTAATTAAACTATATGGAATTCCATTTTTTTGAGCTACTTCAAAAGTAAACGAACTACCTGCTTGCCCGATAAATAATTTATACAAAGGTTCTAAAGTTCGTTCGTCAAACTGCATATTTGCGTTGGTAACATTATCTAATTCGTTGGCTAAAACCTTTAAATTAGCATAATGTGTTGTAATAATTCCGAAGGCTTTACGTTCGTAAAATTCTTCTAAAAAAATCTCAGCTAAAGCACCTCCTAATTCAGGGTCAGAACCTGTTCCAAATTCATCAATTAAAAATAAGGTGTTATCGTTACATTTTCTTAAAAATGAACGCATATTTTTAAGACGATAACTATAGGTACTTAATTGATTTTCTATAGATTGATTATCTCCAATATCGGTTAAAATAGTATTGAACAATGTTGTTTCACTACGCTCATGAACAGGAATTAATAAACCGCTTTGAAGCATTAATTGTAATAAACCAATAGTTTTTAAAGTAATACTTTTTCCACCGGCATTAGGTCCTGAAATAACAATAATTTGTTGTTTTTCGTCTAGTCGGATGGTTTGCGGAAAGGTTTCTTTATTTTGTTCTTTATTTTTTTTCCATAAAACAGGATGAAAAGCATCTTTAAAAAACACCTTTTTCTCTTTACTTATTTTAGGTAATAATCCGTTGATGCTTTTGGCATATTTAGCTTTTGCACCTATAGTGTCTAAATGCGTTAAAAACACTAAATATTCTTTTAATAAAGGAGTATAAGGGTGAATTTTACTTGCTAAAGCTCTTAATATTTTAACAACTTCTTGTTTTTCTTCGTAAATTAGGTTTTGTAATTCACGGCTATATGCTAAGGTTGCTTGAGGCGCAATATATACAATTGCTCCAGTTTTTGAAGCTCCTAATAAACTTCCTTTTACTTTTCGGCGATGCATAGCAGTAACTGCTAAAACACGCTGATTATCAATAACAGTTTCTTTGATATCATCTAAATAACCGCTTGAAATATTTCGAGTTAAAGCATGTGAAAAACTTTCAGATATTTTACCTCTAACATTATTAATATCTTTTCTAATTTGTTTTAAAACAGGCGAAGCATTATCAGCAACTTTTCCGTAAGATGTAATTATTTCTTTAATACTATCAGAAACGAAAGATGTAAACTCTATTTTATCACTTAAAACAAATAAAGTAGGGTAGTAGATGTTAAATTTTTTTAAGAATTTTTTTTGTTCATTTACTGTTTCTGTAACGGTTGCAACTCTTAAAAAAGCTTCTGTTTCTAAAAAACTATTTTCTATAGATAACCTATTTGTTTCTTCGGTAATATCTTCAAAAAAATGGTTAGGAAGCCTATTTTCACTTTCAAAAGAAGAAAGATACTCGTTTACTAGGTTTAATTCGAAAAATAATTTTCTTTTATTAGAAATAGGTTCAACTGTTAGAGTTTTTTCTTTTCCTAAATTGGTTATACAATGTGCTGAAACTTGCTCTAAAACGGTTGTAAATTCTAAATCTTGAAGCGTTTTATCTGAAATATTCTTAATCAAAAAAAAAGTTTTTATATAAGTAACAAATTTATAAATTCTTTTTGTTGGTTTTATAAATAGTGCATCTTTTTTTTACCTTAAATGAAATAGTATTTTAATTTAAAATATATGAAAACTGTATCTTTGTTTTTTTGATAAAATATATAAATGATGATAAAAGTTATGATGAATGATGATTGGAAAAATATTTTAAATTTAGAGTTAAAGAAGCCATATTTTAAAGATTTATCTAATTTTATTGATGATGAATTTAATAAAAACACTTGTTATCCTAAAAAAGAAAATATTTTCTCAGCATTTAATTATTGTTCTTTTGATGATTTAAAAGTGGTTATTATTGGTCAAGACCCATATCATGGAGTTGGTCAGGCAAACGGTTTATCTTTTTCTGTAAACGATGGTATAAAGCATCCGCCATCATTAGTAAATATTTTTAAAGAAATTGAAACAGATTTACAAGTTTCATATCCTATTTCTGGCGATTTATCTCGTTGGGCAAAACAAGGAGTTTTATTATTAAATGCAACTTTAACAGTTAGAGAAGGCGAGGCAGGAAGTCATCAAAAACAAGGCTGGGAACAATTTACTGATGCCGTTATTCAAAAAATATCCGAAGAAAAAACAGGCGTAGTATTTTTGCTTTGGGGTAAATTTGCTGAAAAAAAAGGAAGTGTCATCAATATTAAAAAACATACTATTTTTAAAGCACCACATCCATCACCATTAGGTGCTTGGCGAGGTTGGTTTGGTAGTAAGCACTTTTCAAAAACTAATGAATTTTTGAAAAGTGAAAACTTAAAACCGATTAAATGGTAGCTGTTACAGGTAAAATAGTTTGATTATAATAAGGTGAAATAATAGTATCTAAAATATCTTCAGTTACATCAGGATAATTAACTTTAATATTTTGTTTAGTATCAACCCAAGTAATAATTTTAGAAAGTTGTTTTTTGTTAAAAGTTTTTAAAACAGGTATGCCCATTTTTTTTAAAGAAAGTGCATTACATTGTTGTTCATATTGGTTTTTCATAGGAATTACCAATAGCTTTTTTTGAAGAAATAAAGTTTCGGCAGGGGTTTCAAATCCAGCACCACACATAACTCCTTTGCAAGAACTGATGCTTTTAATAAAACTATCACCATTTATTGGTTTGATAATAATATTTTTTTTAATAATATTTTTTTTGGTGTGTTTAGAGAAAACTTCCCATTTAATATTTTCAATTTTAGAAAGTACTTTTATTATTTTTTTATCACTATAAGCAGGTAAGTAAACAGTGTAATGTCCTTTATTAGTAATAGGTGTATTTCTTATTTTTTTACGAATTATTGGTGTAAAAATATCAGAAGAATATGCTTTAAAGTGAAAACCAAATTTTGTTTTTATAGGAGCATAGTATTTCAAAATTAAACGTTCAAAACGTAATGTTCCAAATTTTGGTGAGCTTTTATCTGAAACAGCACTTTGATGACTTAATGATATAATATTGTTTTTTTTTATTTTTGATGCCCAAGCAGTAATCGGTTCAAAATCATTAATAATTAAATCATATTCATCTAAAGGAACATTTTTAATTTCTTTAAATAAATTTTTAATTTTAGCTTTTTTTATGGTTTCCCAAATATCAATTCCTCCTTTTTTTCCAAAGATAAAACTCAGCCCATAATATTTGTATTTTACTTCAAAAGGGAGTGCTAATTCACTTTGATATCCACTAATTAATATATCAACATCAGCTCTTTGTTTTAGGTAAGGTATAATTTCAATAGCTCTACTTGCGTGTCCGTTTCCTGTGCCTTGAAAAGCATATAATATTTTCATAAGAGTTTAGTTTTTTATATTAAATTCGTGTAAAAGGTCTTCAAAAAGTTTACTATTACTACTTTCTGCTGTTATAAATTCTTCATTATTTTCAATAACTTCATTGTTAATTTTTTGAGCTATTTCATCTTTTTCATATTCGTATAACGACCATTTTTTATTTGTGTATTCTAAGGCTGTTAGGTTTTCAACCCAATCACCAGAGTTTAAGTAGGTAGTTTCTCCGCTTTCATTTCTAATTATTTTCATTTCAGGTTGATGTATATGACCGCATACTACATAATCATATCCATTAGAAATAGCAATATCAGAAGCGGTAGTTTCAAAATTATTGATAAATTTCACAGCCCCTTTAACACTGTTTTTTATCTTTTTAGAAAAAGATAATTTTCCGTAACCTAGTTTTTGACTAAACCAGTTTACAGCAATATTTATCAGAATTAAAGTATCATAACCAATACTACCCAGTTTTGCTAACCATTTAGAGTGTTGCATGGTTACATCAAAAACATCACCATGAAAAAACCAACCTTT
Source organism: Tenacibaculum dicentrarchi (assembly GCF_900239345.1). GTDB lineage: Bacteria > Bacteroidota > Bacteroidia > Flavobacteriales > Flavobacteriaceae > Polaribacter > Polaribacter dicentrarchi. The sequence goes on from NZ_OESZ01000004.1 coordinate 30,049, forward strand.
TTTACCATCAATATTTAATATTACTTTATTTACAATTTCAAAATTACCAAGACTAAAACCTTTGAATTTACGAAGCATTTCATCGTGATTACCGGTTATGTAATATACTTTAGTATTTGAGGTAATGTAAGACATTAGTTGCTTTATTATTTTCATATGAGATTTAGGAAAATAACTTTTCTTAAACTGCCAAATATCAATAATATCGCCATTTAAAATTAAAATTTTTGGTTCTACAGATTTTAAATAACTATGAAGTTCTTTAGCTTTACATCCATAAGTACCTAAGTGAACATCAGAAATAACAACAATATCTAATTTTCGTTTCTTGTTTTTTATCATTTTAAAAAGTATCCTAATGTATTTATACAAACATACTTTTCAAATGTGTTTTAATCTTAAGCAAATTGTGAAGTATTCGCAGTCAAATCTTTAAACAAAGGTAAACGCTGTGTATTATTAATGTAAATATTTAGAATGTAAAAAAGACGTAAAAACATGGTTTTAGCCAAGTATTTACGTCTTTTAAAGTGTGTATTAAAGGTTATTTATTTTTGATAAACCACCCATTTCCCTGATTCTAATAAAGGGATTGCTTGTTTGTATTTTAATTCTTTTTCTTCGCCAGACATCACATTTTTGATGGTAACTTTTTCGTTACGCCCAACCTTTGGCTCTTCACGAACAATTGTTTCAACAACTTGTTGTTCTTGAGTTTGCTGATTACGAGCATTACTCATGGCTTGTTGCGAAGAGTTTTGAACCTCGTCTTTATGGGTGTCAAATTGCTGAATTTCTTGTTGTTCAGGAGCTTCCGATACCTGATCGGCGTCTTGGCTTGGCAAATGTCCTTTAAATAAGAAAGATAAGACTTCTTTATTAATGACATCAACAGTAGCTTGAAATAATTCAAAAGCTTCAAATTTGTACACTAATAAAGGATCTTTCTGTTCGTAGGTTGCATTTTGAACGGTTTGTTTTAATTCGTCCATTTTACGTAAATGATCTTTCCAGTTTTCATCAATAATAGATAACGTGATGTTCTTTTCAAAGTCGTTTACTAATGATTTTCCTTCCGATTCATAAGCTTGTTTTAAATTGGTAACTACCTGTACTGTTTTAGCGCCGTCGGTAAAAGGAACTACAATACGTTCATAGCGATCTCCTTCGGTTTCAAAAACATTTTTAATAACAGGAAAGGCAGTATGTGCATGTCTTTCGGTATCATTTTTATAATGAGCAGAAACAATAACGTATAATTTATCTGTTAATTCTTCTTCTGTGAATTTTTTAAATTCATCTTCAGTAAAAGGTGAAGTCATTGCAGAGAAACGAATTAATTCAAACTCAAAGTTTTTATAATTATTACTCGCTTTATTTTGCTTTACAATTGAATTACAAGTATCATAAATCATATTTGCAATGTCAATTTGTAAACGCTGACCATCTAAGGCATGACGACGACGTTTGTAAATAAACTCACGTTGTGCGTTCATAATATCATCATACTCTAATAAACGCTTACGAATACCAAAATTGTTTTCTTCAACTTTCTTTTGCGCTCTTTCAATAGATTTTGAAATCATAGAATGCTGAATTACTTCCCCATCTTTTAATCCCATTCTGTCCATCATTTTGGCAATTCTGTCAGAACCAAATAAACGCATTAAATTGTCATCTAAAGCAACATAAAATTGTGACGAACCAACATCTCCCTGACGACCCGCACGACCACGTAACTGACGGTCAACACGACGAGAATCATGACGTTCTGTACCAACAATAGCTAAACCACCATTATCTTTTACTTCTTTCGATAATTTAATATCGGTACCACGACCTGCCATATTTGTAGCAATGGTTACAATCCCAGGTTTTCCAGCTTCAGCAACAACATCAGCTTCACGTTTGTGTAATTTTGCATTTAATATATTATGCGGAATTTTACGCATTTGTAACATTCTACCTAATAATTCTGATATTTCTACGGATGTTGTTCCAATAAGTACTGGACGACCTGCGTTCGATAGTTTTACAACATCTTCAATAACAGCATTGTATTTTTCACGAGTAGTTTTGTAAACTAAATCGTCTTTATCATCTCTTTGGATAGGTCTGTTGGTAGGGATTTCAACAACATCTAATTTATAAATTTCCCAAAATTCACCCGATTCTGTAATCGCCGTACCTGTCATTCCAGATAATTTGCGATACATTCTAAAGTAATTTTGTAAAGTAACCGTTGCAAAAGTTTGCGTAGCATCTTCAATATTTACGTTTTCTTTTGCTTCTAATGCTTGGTGTAATCCATCAGAGTAACGACGACCGTCCATAATACGCCCTGTTTGCTCATCAACAATCATTACTTTGTTGTCCATAACCACATATTCCACATCTTTTTCAAAAACAGTATATGCTTTTAAAAGTTGATTCATAGTATGAATACGCTCACTTTTTACGCTAAAATCACGATATAATTCTTCTTTTTTATTAGCTTTATCTTCAGGGCTATCTTGACTATTGTCTATTTGACCAACAATAACGCTGATATCTGGTAAAACGAAAAAGGTGTTATTTTGTGTTTTTTCTGATAAATGATTAATTCCTTTATCAGTTAAATCAATTTGATTATTTTTTTCTTCAACAGTAAACCATAATTCGTTATCTACCTCAGGCATTAACTTATTATTGTCTTGCATATAAAAGTTTTCTGTTTTTTGAAGAATTTGTTTAATTCCTTCAGTAGATAAAAACTTAATTAATGCTTTGTTTTTAGGAAGACCTCTGTAAACTCTAAATAATAAGAAACCACCTTCTTTTTCATCACCAGCTTTTAATAATTTTTTAGCTTCTGCTAAAACTCCTACTAAATATTTGTTTTGTAAAGAAACTAAATCGGCAACTAAAGGTTTTAATTCGTTAAATTCATGACGGTCTCCTTGTGCTACAGGACCCGAAATAATTAAAGGTGTACGAGCATCATCAATTAAAACAGAATCTACTTCATCAATAATAGCATAGTTAGGTGCTCTTTGAACTAAATCATCTTTTGATGAAGCCATGTTATCACGTAAATAATCGAAACCGAATTCATTATTTGTTCCGTAGGTAATATCGGCGTTATAAGCATTTCTACGTTCTTCTGAATTTGGCTGATGAAAATCAACACAATCAGTAGATAATCCGTGGAATTCAAAAATTGGAGCCATCCAAGCTCTATCACGTTTTGCTAAATAGTCATTTACAGTTACTACGTGTACTCCGTTACCAGTTAAGGCGTTTAAGTAAACAGGTAGGGTAGATACTAAGGTTTTCCCTTCACCAGTCATCATTTCGGCAATTTTACCTTGATGTAAAACAGAACCACCAATTAATTGTACGTCATAATGTACCATGTCCCAGGCAACTTCTTTACCAGCGGCATCCCATGAACTAGCCCAGTTTGCTTTGTCATTATCTAAAGTAACATGTGCTCTTGTAGCAGATAATTCTCTATCGAAAGCAGATGCGGTAACTTCAATAGCATCATTTTCGGTAAAACGTTTTGCCGTTTCTTTAACTAAAGCAAAAGCTTCCGGCATAATTTCTAGTAAAACAGCTTCCGATTTTTCGTATGCTTGGTCTTTTAGCTTGTCAATTTGAGAATATATTTCTTCTTGACGGTCAATATCAGCAGTTAAAGCTTCTTTTTCTAGAGTAGCGATTGTATCTGTAAAAGATTTTGTTGCTTCTTTAATTTTTGATTTAAATTCGATAGTCTTTGTTCGCAACCCATCGTTGGATAAACTATTGAATGATTTTTCAAAGTATTGTACTTTCTGAACAATTGGTTGTAAAAGTTTTAAGTCTTTTTGTTGTTTATCACCAACAAAAATTTTAAGAATCGAATTTAAAACGCTCATTTTTAAAATATTATTAGGTAGCTTTTTAACGTTTGGTTAATAGAGCTAGTTATATGTTTATATTTAAAGTAGGTATTAGTATGTAAAAAAAAAACCTCTTAATAGAGGCTTTTTTTGGGTCGGTATTCTTAGTATTCCTCTTCGTTCCAAAGATAATCTTCTTCGGTCGGATAGTCAGGCCAAATTTCAATTATTGAGTCGTAAGAATCACCTTCGTCTTCAATATCTTGTAAGTTTTCAACCACTTCTAAAGGCGCTCCGGTACGAATAGCATAATCAATTAATTCGTCTTTCGTTGCAGGCCAAGGTGCATCTGCTAAATAAGAAGCTAGTTCAAGTGTCCAATACATTTTTTATCTGTTTAAGTAAGATTATCACAAACATAAATTTTTATTTGTAATAAGCCAAGTGTTTTTTTATAGTTTTTCAGGAGTCCATTTAACCTCCGTGATGTTTAAATTTTGGTTCAATTTTCGTGCCACTACAAATAAATAGTCAGAAAGTCGGTTTAAATAACGTAAAATATTGCTATCAACTGTTTCCTGAGCGTTTAAAGCTACCACAAAACGTTCCGCTCTACGACAAACACAGCGAGCTATATGACAAAATGACACAGTTTCGTGCCCGCCAGGCAATATGAAATGAGTCATTTGTGGTAAATGAGTATTCATGGTATCAATTTCATCTTCTAAAAAAGCAATAGAAGTATCTGTTATTTTATAAATATTTAAGCGCTCTTTACCATTTTTTAAGGTTTCTTTTTCAGGGGGTGTGGCAAGCATTGCGCCTAGGGTAAATAAATCGCCTTGAATTTTAAGCAAGCTTTTTTTGATGGTTTTATCGGTTGTCTTATCGCCAATTAAGCCGATATAAGAATTTAATTCGTCAACCGTTCCGTAGCTTTCAATACGCAAATGGTGTTTAGGTACACGTGTTCCTCCAAATAAAGCTGTGCTGCCTTTGTCGCCAGTTTTAGTGTATATTTTCATAAATAGTAGTGGTTTTTATGTGGTTTGTAAACTTAATGCTTCTAAAATATAGTCAGGGCAGCGCATTGGTTTTTTTGTTTTCATATTGATAAAAGCCAAAACAGTACTTCCTGTGCAAATTAATTGCTTGTTTTGATTGGTAATTTCATATTCAAATTCAATTTTAACAGCGGGTGTTTTTTTAATACTTGTTGTAATAATTAATTCGTCGTCATACAGTGCCGATTTTTTAAAATTACACAATAATGAAATAACAGGTAACATAACACCATTCTCTTCCATAAATTTATAAGTAACTCCTGAAAAGCGTAGTAGTTCGGTACGGCCTATTTCAAAATACTGTGCATAATTACCATAATATACAACGCCCATCTGATCTGTTTCGGCATAACGAACACGAACTGTGGTTTTATTTTTTTTCAAAGTGTGTTTTGTTTTAAATTTACACGAACGTTACGTATAAAATAATTAAGAAGCAATAGGTACTGAATTTTTTTATCCTAAATTTTATTCACATTTTTGCACTCTCGTACCAAGGCGAAATCCTCTTAGCCCTTACAAAAGAATAAAAATTAACAACTAAAATTGTTTTTAACCCAAATAAATGACTAAAACTGCTGATTCAGTTTGGAAGGAATGCTTATCTTTTATAAAAGATAACATTAAACACCAAGCATATAAAACTTGGTTTGAGCCAATTAAACCTGTTAAATTAGCTGAAGAAGCTCTTACAGTTCAAGTGCCTAGTAAATTTTTTTACGAATGGCTAGAAGAGCATTATATTAAGTTATTAAGAGTTGCTTTGGTTAAAGAATTAGGGGCCGATGCTAGGTTAATTTATGATGTACGTTTAGAAAACACCTATAGTAGTAACAGTCCTCAAATAGTTAAAATACCGAGTTCAAATCGGAAAGCGGTAAAATCGCCGAAAACTACTGTACCGACAGAGTCTAAAAGAGAGTTGAAAAATCCTTTTGTGATTCCTGGTTTACAAAAAGTTAAAATAGAGTCGCAATTAAACCCAAACTATAATTTTATCAATTATATAGAAGGTGATGCTAACAGATTAGCTCGTTCGGCGGGTATGGCAGTAGCAAATAAACCTGGAGGAACGTCGTTTAACCCCTTATTGGTTTACGGTCCTGTAGGGTTAGGTAAAACACATTTAGTACAAGCAATTGGGGTTGAGGTAAAAGATAAATATCCTGATAAAACCGTTTTATATATTTCTTCGGAAAAATTTACCCAGCAATTTATTGATTCGGTAAAGTCGAACACTAGAAATGACTTTATTCATTTTTATGAAATGGTCGATGTATTAATTATTGATGATATTCAGTTTCTATCTGGTAAAACAGGTACACAAGAAGTATTTTTTCATATTTTTAATCATTTGCATCAAAATGGAAAACAGGTAATTTTAACTTCGGATAAAGCCCCTGTAGATATGCAAGATATTGAATTGCGTTTATTGTCTCGTTTTAAATGGGGATTATCAGCCGAATTACAAGCACCTTCTTTTGAAACTCGTGTTTCAATACTTCATAATAAATTGTATCAAGATGGTGTTGAAATGCCTGAAGATGTAATTGAATATATCGCCAAAAATGTAAAGGCGAATGTTCGTGAATTAGAAGGGGTTATTATTTCTATGATTGCCCAAGCATCATTTAATAAAAGAGATTTTACTGTTAGCTTAGCAAGGGAAATTGTCGATAAATTTGTAAAAACAACCCAGCGAGAAATTTCAATTGATTATATTCAAAGAGTTGTAGCTAAATATTTTGATATGGATGTAGCTATGTTACAGTCTAAAACACGTAAAAGACACATTGTTCAGGCGCGTCAATTAGCCATGTTTTTTGCAAAGCGTTTAACAAAGTTATCATTAGCGAGTATTGGAAGTCAAATAGGTAAAAGAGACCATGCTACGGTATTACACGCCTGTAAAACTGTTGATAATTTAACAGAAACAGATAAGAAATTTAAAAAATACGTAGAGGAATTAACCGCTAAATTAACTTTTTAATAAAGCGATTCAGGTTAAAATATTTCTTCAAAATAGGCAATTTAAAAAAGACAAAATGAAAGGTAAATTATATTTAATACCAACAACATTAGGAGATACAGAGCCTTTAGAGGTAATGCCGATTTCTGTTAAAAAAGTAATAGAGCATCTTGATTTTTTTATTGTAGAAAATGAAAAATCAGCAAGAGGGTTTATTAAAAAGATTACGCCTAATAAATCGCAACCTTCTTTAGAGTTATTATTGTTAGACAAATATTCGAATGATATTGAAACACAAAATTATTTAGATGTTTGTGAAAAAGGTATTTCTATTGGATTATTATCAGATGCGGGTGTTCCTGCGGTTGCCGATCCGGGTGCAATGATTGTAAAATTAGCGCACGAAAAAGGCATTCAGGTAGTACCTTTAGTTGGTCCTTCATCTATTTTAATGGCAATGATGGGTTCAGGAATGAATGGTCAGAGCTTTGCTTTTAATGGGTATTTACCTATTGATAAATCAGATAGAAAACGTGCAATTAAAGATTTAGAAAAGCTTTCTAGTGTTAAAAATCAATCACAAATTTTTATAGAAACGCCGTATCGAAATGAAAAAATGTTAGATGATTTAAGAAATGTTTTATCGGCAGATACACGTGTTTGTGTTGCCTGCGATATTACACTTCCTTCAGAGTATATAAAAACCTTTACCGTTAAAGAATGGAAGCATATAAAAACAGATTTGCATAAACGCCCAACTATTTTTATTATTCATAAATAGTAAGGTATAAATTATATATAAAAAAGACAGCTATTAAAGCTGTCTTTTTTAGTTGATATAGATTTTTGTAAGATGATGTTAAACACTAGCCTTTTTATTGGCGTTAATAGTTGATACATCATAGCCTGCAAATTTTTTGATATAAGATTTAATAGAGGTTCCAAAGGCATCTTTAAATTGAAAATGACCATTTGATCGTAAATATTTTTTAACGTTACCAGCCCCACCTAAATGCGCTGCTGCTAAAATACCAGATTCGGTAATTTTAGTACCGTTTATGGTTTTTCCAACACTTCGTTTAATATCTTTTCTTAAAATCCATTTATTTACTTTACAGTAAGCGACAAATGCTTTTTCTTGTAATTCAGGTGTTTTAAGAAAATTCGTAGTATTGTAAATTTGAAATCTTTTTAAGGTTGATTTTCCAAATTGGTATTTACCTAAGTAGCCCAATTTATTTACAACTCTGTATTTTCCTTGCGATTCTTTAAAAGCTACTGCTTCTTTAAAACCAACAAAGTTTCTTAATAAAAAAGGAACGTTAATTTCTTTAATAGAAGGTACGATTCTTTTTGGTATGTTTGTTGTTTTTTCGTTTTCAAATTTCGGGCTTGTAAAACTAGCTAGTAGTGCAAATCCTATAAATGTAAATCCTAAATACTTGATAATTAGTTATCTTTCTATTTTGCGGTTGCAAATGTACATTAATTTCACGAAACTAAAACTAAATTTTTTGTTATATTATTTATCGTGTTTTTTATATGGAAACAGCAAATGAGTGTTTTATAAAATAAAAACAGGCTGCTAAAAGCAACCTGTTTTGTATTTGTAATAAAAAATAATGTTTGTATTAAGTTTATTATAAAACTATTTTTTTATTGATAGTTCCTAATTCTGAAATTATTTTTACTAAATAAACCCCTGCCGCTACTTTTGGTAAAGTAACAGTTGCTGTATTTTTTGAAATAATATCTGTTGAAAATACTTGTTTTCCTTGTATCGAATAGATAATTACACTCGCTTTTTTAGCTTGTAAACCATTAACTGTTAGTGTTGTTTTAGATGATTTGTAAACAGTTAACTCGCTAAAATTAGCAGGTGTTTGAATACTAGCATCTAATTCTTTAGAGCTTGTATGAAGGTAAAATTGCCCAACTTGACTCGCATCAGTTGTTAAGGTTACGGTATAATTTTCTTTACCTAAATTGGTAAATGTATTGTTTTGTTTATCTTCTAAATAAATACTTATATTTTCAGGTAAATTCATTGATTCTGCTGAAAAAACCATCTTTTTTCCTGCCTTAGCCTTTAATCCGATAGGGACGATAGTGTTTTCTAAATCGTTTATAGGTAACGATTGAACCGCATAATTTTTACCGTTAGTATTACTTACTAATTGTGAGTAAAGGGCGTAATTAGTAGTTGTTCCTCCAAAAACAGAACCGTCATAACCATTATCAAAACCTTTGGTAACACCATTAAGATAGTATAATTTAGTAGATTTTACCGTATTATTTTGATTTTCACGAACACTTAAATTGATTTGAGTTTTTGCCTGTCGTTGAAAAGTTGCTGATTGATGACTTTGATTTTCTTTGCTAAAAGTTACTTGAGTATTGGCATTAGCACTTACAAAAAATCCTTGTCCTGGTGCTATTTGATAATTTGCATCAGCAGCACCTAATTTTAAATCATAGCTATTGGTGTTTTGATTCCAAAGCCAAATAGTAGCTTCTGATAAAACAGTTCCTGTAGCGTTGTCTTTAAAGAAATCACCAAGTTTTACATACGAAGTATAAGGGTTTCCGATTAAATTAAAATTATTTGCACCTTTTGTGATACTATAATTAACGGCTGTTGAATTGATACTTCCTGTAAAAACTAAATTAGCAGCATTTTTTAACTTAACAGAATATCCCTGTCCAGAAGTAATATTTCCTTTGCTTGTGTTTGATAAATAATTCCAAGCTGTTCCGTTATTTTTATAAGGAGCAAGCCCAATATTAGTTCCTGTTCCTGAAGCAAAAGTATTATTCTGATTTAATCTTTCAATAGTTTCATATTTTAAAGGCGATGCAACTAAATACCAATTGTCTGTAGGTAAATTTCTCGTATAAGTAACCGTTCCTGTTAATGCGGCATTGGCAATTAAAGTTGCTTCTGAAGCAATTGTAAGCGTTTTTACTTCGGTCGCTGTTGAAATTACAGGGTAGTTTGTTAATCCTGCAGGAATAATTACATCGTCATAATTTGTTGGAACAGTATTTGTATCCCAATTTTTAGCTTCTGCAAAATCGGTATTTGTACTTCCTGTCCAAGTAATTGTAGTTGCTTCAACACCTACAATTACTGAATAATCTTCAACTTCACCAAAATAAGTATCATTTCCACAAGCGAAAACTTCTTTATCATACCCGTAACGTACTCGCATTCTTGTAGCCCCTAAACTCGCATTTGAAGGTACTGTTACACTTCCTATTTTAAAGGCACCTCTATGTGCAAAAATTTCTTCTTTTTCATCATCAAAATCACCATCTTGATTCCAGTCAATCCAAGCTTTTATACTATTTTTTTCCCAAGTAGAAATTTCTGTTTTAATGGCAATAGAATATGTTTTGTTTAAATTTACTTCTGCGGCATATGATGTATAATCAGAATACCTTTCATCATTATAAATAAGATCTTCATGGTCTAAATTACTGAACTTAACCCTTTGTATTCCAGTTCCTTTTGAGTCAAAACTTGTACTGCAATAAGTAGTGCTACTTTTAGCATGAACTTTTATAAAATTATTTTTGGTTCTTATATTGTTACCACTTTTTGCACTTTTAACAGTTAAGGTTACCGCATGAGTTCCTGGAGTATCATAAACTACTGTAGGGTTTTTTTCTGTACTTGTACTAGGTGTTCCTCCTGGAAAAGACCAGGTATATGAATTGATATATCCTATAGATTCATTGGTAAATTGAATAGTTCCGCCAACAATTGTTGAAGGTAAATCGCTTGAAAAATCAGCAATAGGAGCATCACTTATGGTAGCATCTCTTAAAGAACCTGTAATAACAAAGGTTGCATTTGAACCTGATACTTCTTTGTAATAACCGCCGATATAATCAAAATTATTAACTGTTGGGCTTGATTTTAATTGGGTCATTAAATCGTTTAATTCTGTTTCAAACTGTCCAGAATTTAAACTTCCTGTTACTTTAAATCGTCTAATCGAAGTAGAGGCGTCTAAGGTTACAGTAACATCTTTTGCCGTAATTGCTTCAAATTCGGTTTCAATATCAGCAATATTTCCTACGACAAAAAAGTCATCAACTTCCCAGGGGGTACGAACTTCCCACCAATTATTTTGATTAATAACTACATTATTTAAGTATTTTAAGTAGTTTGCTTGTAAGGTGTAATCTGATTTTAATCGATTAATTTCAGTATCAAAAGCAGCAACATCATCAGCTCTAACAAGGTTGATAAGTTTTCTAGCAGTATTGATATCATTTTTAAACCAATATGACCATAACATATTTCCATATCTATAAAATTTAAAACCACCAGCATAACTAGCGTTTAAAACTTCATTTACAGTCATATATTCACTAGCACCTTCGTTTTTCACATTGCGACCTTGGCTTTCTCTAATTCTAACACCGTCATTATCGGTACTACCTGCAAAATGTTCAGCCATCCCTTCTTCAAACCAAATTAAACGTCCATCTTTATAAAAATCAGTTGAACCCCAAAAACCGTTTGCAATATAACGCCCTTGTAAATAATGTACATATTCATGTCTGAATAGTTCCTCTAAGCTAAAAGTACTTTCTGCAAAAGTTCTTTGGTAGGTGTAAAAAGTAGCACCTCTTTCAATGTACATTCCACCGTTATTGGTCGCTAAACCGTTTAAAATTGTTTGCCAGTCATGGTAGTTTTTCATTGTACCATACACCACCATATTTAAGTTTACGTTAGGGTCACTAGCCACAGGTTCATCAGTTTCTAAAGCTCTAAAAAATTGTGTTTGTACTTGTTTCGAAGCGTAGTATAATTCTTGAACTGTTTTATAGTCTAACGGAGTTCTTACTTTTAAGCGTCCATCGTCAAAGGTAAAGGTATTAGGAAAAAGCATTGCTTCAACTTCGGCTGTTATGTCGTCCATATTTACACATAAGTTGTATTTCGCACAATTTCCTGATTTATTGATAGATTTAATAGATTTGTACCAGTTAGGCGTTAATCGCTCATAACTTTGTGCAATTTCTGCAATAAAAGGCTCTGTTTGATCTTTTAAAACATCTGAACTATCGGAAGTTCTAGTCATTTCTCCAATAGCGTTATTTACCATTAAAGCTAAATCTTCATTTTCATATCGTAATTCAGTATCCATAGCTAAATCTGACAATAATTGTAGAAATTCAGGATCATTATTAAGTGATGCTTCGTATGCAACATCTACAGGTTGCATTCCTCTAAACATTAAAAAGAATATTCTGTTGTATGCGGTAATATATTTTGTTAGCATTTGTTGGTTATCAACAACATCTCTCCAAGTATCGTTTTCAGTTAAATTACGAATGGCTGTTTTGACAACATCTAAGACAAAATCTTTATCTCTTATATCATTGTAATCACACATTATTAGGAATTCGTTTAAAACAGCTAGATTATATTCTGTATTATCCCATAAATGAGAATTTGTAGAAAGGTATTTAATAGCATATTTATACGATTTTTTAGCATCAGTATTTAGTGCAATTTCTGATTGAAAAAACTCATGATAACTTGCACAGTGTAAGTAGGTAACTAAACCAAGCATTCCGCTTGATTCGCTACCATCATAAGAGGCTGACATATTATATACAGCATCGGCAACAGCTTTTATATTGGAACTAGAAAATAAAGATCCACCGTATTGACCGTAGTCAAAAAGCGGTCTTAAATTGGTATCGTAATCGGTGGTTTCTTTTAGTTTAGCAACTAAGTTTTCGCCGCTATAAGATGCCCAACCAGCAAATGTATCAGGAGAATTTGCTCTAGACATTTTATTTGAGCTAGTATGTTTGCTATGACCTTTATGATTATATCCTTTAGTACAGGCGACTGTTTCTTTTGCTTTAGATGTAGGAAGTGCAGGTGCTGCCTGTTGGCTAAAACCGTAAGAATAGCACAATACTAGTAGGGCTAAAAATTTTTTTTGAAGATTTTTTTTAGAAGAAATCATAAATTGAAAGGTATTTTAAAGAGTATTGATAAAAGGTATTTTATTTTGATGTAAATTTAGTTTTAATATAATATTAACATTAATACAATATTATCTATATGTAATATTAAATTGTGTTTTTGCTATAAAAACGCAATAAAAAGAACTTATTTTGATTGATTATTAATAAAATAGTGTTTAGTTTTAAGATTTTAATATTTTTTTTAAATAAAACACCCTGAAATTACTTAAAGTATTTCAGGGTGTTTTGGGTATATGTAATTTTTATTTAATGTTTTGCTAACGTATAATTTGCGTTTGCAATTTTTTAGAAAAAAGATGAAGGTTCAATATCTAGTACTTTACAAATATTTAAAAATCGATATAAATCTAACTTAGTTTTTCCTGTTTCTAGCTTGTAATACGCATTTTGACTCAGCCCAATTTTTTCTCCAAAATCCCATTGAGATAAGCCTGTTTTTAAGCGTTCTTTTTTTAATTTATTTAAAATTAAACTCATTTTAGTTTCTATTGAGTTTTTCATGTTTTTTTTATTTTAATTCAAAGTAAAGGTATTATTATTATAAAAATAGCTTTTCCGATTAAGGGTTAACCCTATTTTTAAATAGGGTTAACCCTTAATCGGAAAAGGAGTTAGATTATTTAGTTATAATGATTCTAATTAAATAGCTTTGTGGCACATTGCAATGTAGTGTGCAATCTTATGGTTGACTATAAATAATTCATAAGTTAAGTAAATATTTTATTAAATTTTAAATTATGAAAAAAGTATTGTTAACAGCACTATTTTTAGGTGCTTTTGTATCAGCGAATGCTGTAGAATTAGATGGAAGAGAGAATTGTCATTCGTACGCTTGTAGTGTGGTTGAATCTTACGAAAGCAATAATGGAGGAGAATTATCTTTAGAGGATGCAGATGCTATTTATGATATGGCATATGAAAGTTGTTAAAAAATAATTTATTAACTCACTAGTGTAAAGCTAGTGGGTTTTAATATTTAATAAAGTAATTATGAGAATACTATTTATTTTAATTATACTCCCTTTTTTTTGTTTTTCTCAATCAGGGATTATAAAATATAAGGTAATACCAGACCTTAAAAACAGTGAGAAATTAGATATATATAGAAAGGAAATAAAATTAATGTCTTTTACCTTAAAATATGAAAAGGAACATTCTTATTTTTATATGAATAAACACATTCCTCTAAATAAGTTATATGCTAATATTGCATCAGTTTTAATAAAAGGACACAGACCTTGGTTTCAGAATAATAAAAACAAAGAGGTTGTTTATAAAGAAGAGATAAAGAATAAAACTTATGCCGTAATACATGATGAAAAGTTTTCTAATTGGGAGTTATTAGGGGATACGAAAATTATTGAAGGATATACTTGCTATAAAGCTATAAGAAAAGAATTAGAATATGGAAATAAAAAAACAAATATTATTACAGCTTGGTACACGCCAGAAATTCCTGTTTCATACGGCCCTGCGGGTAATGGTGGTTTACCAGGGTTAATATTACAATTGTATAGAGTCAGGAAAGGGACATATACAGTAGATAAAATAATTCTGAATCCTAAACAAATAAAAGTTCCTCTTCCTGAAAATTCAAAGAAAATAGATGTTGCAACATTGATTAAATTGAAGCGTCAAGCAAGAAAAGTTACTATTGATTAGTTAAAATACTACAAAAAATAAAAATTACTCTAATTTTTTTATGAGAAAATACATTTTAGTCTTAGTTTTATTTTTTTTTTTTATTAAAAACTATAGTCAAACTATAGTTTCGGGTATTATAAAAAGTAAAACCGAAGTACTAGTAGGAGCTAATATATTAGCAAAACCTTTAACAAAAGGAGCTAAATTTTCTTATGCTGTTACAAATGTCAATGGAAAATATACATTAAAACTAACTAAAAACGCATTGTATAAGTTTACAATTAGTTTTGTAGGGTGTATAACTTTAAAAGAAGATATTTTATTGAATACCTCTAAATTAACTAAAAATTTTAATTTAAAAGAAGACCCAAATGAATTACAAGAGATAATTATAAATTATAAAGAACCTATTGTTGTTAAAAAAGATACCACAACATACAGAGTAAAATCGTTTGTCAATGGTAAAGAGCATAAATTACGAGAAGTACTTAAAAAATTACCAGGAGTAGAAGTTGATAGAAATGGTAATGTAACTGTAAAAGGGAAAAAAGTTACTACTGTTTTGGTTGAAAATAAAGAGTTTTTTACAGGAGATTCTAAATTAGCGGTTAATAATATTCCAGCCGATGTAGTTAAAGAGATTCAGGTAATAGAAGATTATCACGAAAGTGATTTGTTAAAAGGTTTTGAAACATCAGAAGAAGTTGCTTTAAATATTAATTTAAAAGAAGATAAAAAGCAGTTTGCTTTTGGTGATATGGAAATTGGTGCAGGTATAAAGGATAGGTATATTTTTCATCCTACATTATTTAAGTATAGTAAAAAAACTAGTTACTCTTTTATAGGAGATGCAAATAATACTAGTAATAAATCATTCACATTAAAAGACTATATAAATTATGAAGGTGGTTTAGATACCGATAATTTAAGTGAAATTTTTAGTTCTTCAGTAGCTAAATTGTTAAGAAATAAAAAATTTTATGACAATAAACATTATTTTGGAGGTTTGAATTTTCAATATGAAACTAATCCTAAGAATCGTTGGACAGCTTTTTTTATTGCTTTACAAGATAAAACGGATGTAGCACAACAACAAAATAATGATTATATTATCGATGATATTCAAGAGCAACGTGTTACTCATGAAAACCTTAATCAGTCGGTCTTATTGGGTAAACTACAATTAAAATCTGCCCCTTCTAAAAAATTAAGAATAAAACTTGAAAATAAGCTAGAAATAATTTCAGGATTAAACAATCTAGAAAATGAAAGTAATTTAATAAATAACAATAATCTAATCTTCTCAAAAAACAATAATGTAAATACTTTGAGTTTACAATCAGGACTTAAAATAGAGCGAAAAATTAATGAATATCATACCTCTCAAGCTAAGTTACATGTAAAATTTTCTAAAGTATCAGAAAACCAAAAGTGGTTAGCGAATAACAATATATTTTCATCACAAATACCTATTACACCAAGTGCTAATTTAAATGTAACTCAGAATATTGAAAATAAAAAATATGAATTTAAAAGCTTGTTAAAACATTTTTGGATTGTAAACCCAGTTAATCATTTATTTTTTTCGCTAAAGAATAATTTGTTTGCAACAGATTATAACAATAATATACAACAGCTTTTAATTGGTGAAAATAAAATTTTTGACAATTTTAAAAATAATAGTTTAGATAAGCAATTGTTTTCATCAGTTTGTATTAAATATAAATATTTGTTAGGAGATGTTTTTTTTACAACCCAACTAGAGTATTTAAATTATATACGAAGCACCAGTCAGTTTTTAGAAGATAAAATATATAATAATTTTTTTTTACTACCCCAGTTTGAAGCAAATTGGGAAATTGATAATAAGCGAAGTTTAAAATTTAGTTATCTATTAAAGAATAAGTTCCCTAGATATCAAGATTTTTTTATTAATAATAGTTTACATGATTTTAATTCGGTAAGATTAGGAAATATCAATTTGAGAGAAAGTAATTATCATACGTTTAGGATTTATTTTAGAAAATATCAAAGTTATGGTTGGAGTTTTTACCCTAGAATAAACTATAAAATTATAAAAAGTAGGCTTCAAAATAAATATTTATCAAAAGGTATTTATTATATAAATACTCCTGTTAATACGATTCTTCCTGAAAAGGAATTAAATATTTCTACAAGGGTTGTATATGGTTATAAATATTGGAGGGCAAGTTTAAGAACAAGCTATGTAAATAGAAATTATGTAAGTTTTAATGCAAATAAAGAAATTTTGGCAACCAATAATAGTTTTTCAGTTTTTGGAGGCTTTAAATCGATGTATATAAAAGGTCCTAATATAGATGTTTCTTTTAATCATAATTATAATACCAATAAAAATTTATTTTTTAACAGTATTTCAGATAAAACAAAATTTAATTTAGCATTAGATTATGATATAAATGATTGGCAGTTTAAAGCAGAAACTAGGTATTCGTATTTTAAGAATAAAACTTCAAAAACAACGAATATTTTTAATGAAACAAATGCTTCTATTTTTTATCAAAAAGAAGATAGTATGTGGGGTTTTGAACTAAAGGCAACCAATATTGGAAATAATACACATAGAATATCGTCTAGCTTATCCGATATTTTATTTTACGAAACAAAAACAAGACTTTTTCCAAGAACTATTTTGGCAAAAGTGGTTTATAAAATTTAAAATAATATATGAGATATTATATAGTAATAAGTATTTTGGTCTTATTTATAGCTTGTGGTTCAGTAAAAAAAATAATCGTTGAAGAAAATAGTAAAGAGGAGTTTACAGGTATTATAACAATGTCAAAATTATTAAAAGAGCCTTATGGAAAATGGTTTAAATCGCGTTATGAAGCTTATCAATTAGATGATTCCTTAAAAATTAGTGTGCAAAAATATTTTAGAGATGTTAAAATTAAAGCATTTATAGGTCTTTGGTGTAGCGATAGTAAACGAGAAATACCTTCTTTACTTAAAATAGTAAAAGAAGGTAATATCTCTGAAAAAAATATTGAAATCATAGCCGTTAATCATAAGAAAAAAGCAAAAGGGTTAGAAAAAGGTTTTACTATTTTTAGGGTACCAACTTTTATCTTTTATAAAAATAACAAAGAACTAGGAAGATTTGTTGAACTTCCTCAAGAAACTTTAGAACAAGATATTTTAAAAATAATAACAGGTAAACCCTATAAACATTTTTATCAAAAATAAACTACCTATTTATTCCTCGTTTACTAATCCAACGTTGATATTTAACCGCATTTCTGTTGTGTTGCGCTAATGAATTTGCAAAATCATGAAAACCAATTTTTGTAACACTCGCACACATATAATAGTAGTTATGTTTTTTGTAATTTAAAACCGCATCAATCGCCGAAACATCAGGCATCGCAATTAAAGTAGGCGGTAAGCCCGTCTTTTTATACGTATTATAAGCTGATTCAATTTCTAAATCTTTAGTTAAAACACGTTTTACGACAAAATCGTCTCCTTTTAGCTGTTTGATGCAATAAATTACCGTAGGATCGGCTTGTAATGGCCAACCATCTCTTAACCTGTTTAAATACAACCCAGCCACAATTGGGCGTTCACTTTTTTGCGCAGTTTCTTTTTGAACTATTGATGCCAAGGTACTCACTTCTTTTTTTGATAAGTTTAATTTTTTCGCTTTTTCTAATCTTGATGAGTTCCAAAAACGATTATATTCGGTAAGCATTTTATTACGAAATTTTTCTGCGGATGTATTCCAGTAAAATTCATAACTATTAGGAATATACATTCCTAAAGCATTTTTTTGATTAAACCCATTTTTAGTTAAAAAAGAAACATCTCTCATTACTTTTACTAAAGAAATCGAATCAGTTTCAATTTGTGTTGCAATTCTTCCTGCTAATTTTTCTAATGAATCTTGATTGTTAAAAGAAAGTTTTATCGGAGTTTGATTTCCATTTCGAAGTAAATTAACTACATCGTTTAAACTCATTCCTTTTTTTAAAAGATATTTTCCTCCTTTAGGTTTGGTAAAACGTTTTTTATCGGCAACCCAAATAAAATTTTCAGGAGTATCCATGTATGTTGTCAATTGTTTTTTAACATCATTAAAGGTATCTTCCGATTTTATATAGATTGCGCCACTTTTTGTAATTGATTTTCCGTAAATTTTTTGATAAAAATTAAAACCAACAATACCACCAATTAAAAAGATAGTAGTAATAACTCCGTATATTATTTTCTTATTCATGTATCAATTGAAATAAAATTTCGTCTTTATAAGTTCCGTTAGTAAAAATCCACTCTTTTTTGATGCCGATTTGTTTAAAATTATGTTTTGTAAACAGCCGAATACTATTTTTATTATCCGCAGTAATATTTGCATATAATTGATGCAATTGCAAATGTGTAAAACAATAGTTTATTAATAGTTTTAGTGCTTCAAAGGCAAGTCCTTTTTTTTGATACTTCGGATGAATTAAAATACCGATACCCGCTCTTTTATGCTGCGGATTAAAATCAAAAAGATCAATCATTCCGATAGCTTCTTTTTTATCTTCACTTTTAGTACTTATTTCAATAACCAACCGCAATTGCTTTGCCTGATAAATATCTAAATGTGCATTTTCGAGATATTGTTTTAAAATAAATCGTGAAAATGGCGCTTGTGTGTGGCTAACTTCCCAAAAAGACTCGTTGTTTTCTATAGCAAAAAGAAAGGCTAAATCTTCGGGTTCGATGGCTCTTAAATTTAGAACATCGCCTTTTAAAGTTGTCATTTTAAATTAAATTTTAATTGCTCCTTTAAAAACCAATTCGGCTTTTCCTTTTAAGAAAATATCGGTATAATTTCCGTCTTTTTCATTAAAACTAACTTCTAATAAACCACCTTGAACAGGTAAGCTAATTATATTATCTGTAGTTTTTTTGGTAGCGTGCATAGCAATGGCAACAGCCGTAACACCTGTTCCGCAAGCTAAGGTTTCATCTTCTACACCTTTTTCGTAGGTTCGAACTCTAAAAGTATTCTTGTTTATTTGCTGTACAAAATTTACGTTAGTTCCTTGAGCTCCGTAGTCGTTATATCTGATTTTTTTACCATTTTCAAAAACAGGGTAATTGTCTAAATTATCGACTAACTCAACATGATGTTGCGTTCCCGTATTGGCAAAAACAGCATGTTGTTTGATAATAATTTCATTTACATTTATCATCTGTAAAGAAACGATACCGTTATTTATTTGGGCATAATGTTCGCCATCAAAAGCGGTAAAAGTTGTTTCTGTATCAATAATACCTAATTCTTTGGCAAAAGCCACTGCACAGCGTCCGCCATTTCCACACATGGTTTGGCTTGCATCGGCATTAAAATAAAACATTTTAAAATCGGTGATAGCATCATTTTCTAGAAGAATAACACCATCGGCACCAACACCAAAATGTCGATGACATAGTTTGCTAATTAATTTTGCATCGTTTTTAGGGAAATTCTCGTTTCGATTATCGATAATAACAAAATCGTTTCCTGTTCCTTGGTATTTGTAAAATTGTAAATTCATAGAAAGCAAATATACATATTTTATCAACTAAATAGAAGTGTTAAATACAGGTTAAACTCCGTTAAAATGACGTTAAACAGATTTGTTGCAGTTGTTTAAATCTTATCTTTGGATAAACATTATACGCATAAAAAAGATGATAAAAACACTTAAAACCTTAGGGATAGCAGTAATAGGCGGTGTAATAACACTTGCAGGCTATAAAATAGTACTTGAACAGCAGTTAATAAATACTGCCGAAAATAAAATTGAAAATCAAGCAGAAGCTTTACAAACAACGCCTGTAAATTATATGCCAACAGTGGTTAATTCAATAGCAGCTCCAACCGATTTTACTCAGGCAGCATCAAAAACGGTGCATGCTGTGGTGCATGTTAAAAATACGGCGGTAAGAACACAACGCAATCCGTATGCGCAACTTTTTGGAAGAAATGAAACACAAAAATATCAGCAAGTAGGAACGGGTAGTGGGGTTATTATTTCGCCCGATGGCTATATTATTACCAATAATCATGTAATAGCAGGGGCTACAGATATTGAAATTACCCTAAATAATCGAAAAAAATTAAAAGCAGTTTTAATTGGTGCCGATAAAAGCAATGACATCGCCTTATTAAAAGTTGAAACGGATGAAGCGTTGCCTAATTTAGCTTTCGGAAATTCCGATAATGCCAAAATAGGCGAGTGGGTTTTAGCCGTTGGTAATCCATATAATTTAACATCGACTGTAACGGCAGGAATTGTAAGCGCCAAAGGGCGTGATTTAGATGGAAATAAAAATATAGAAGCTTTTATTCAAACCGATGCAGCTGTAAATCCAGGAAATAGTGGAGGAGCTTTGGTAAACACTCGTGGTGAATTAATTGGAATTAATACGGCAATTTCATCAAAAACAGGTTCTTTTATAGGGTATTCGTTTGCCGTGCCTTCTAATATTGCTAAAAAGGTGGTAGATGATTTATTAGAATTCGGGATTGTACAACAGGCAATATTAGGCATCAGTATTGATGCAACTGTTAAAGATATTGAAGGGGTAAAAATAGGCGCAATTACAAATAATAGTGAGGCTAAAAAAGCAGGTTTGCAACAGGGCGATATTATTACCAAAGTAAATGCTGTTAAAATAGCGAAGTTTTCTGATTTAAAAGGACAATTAACAGCAAAAAGACCAGGGGAATATGTGAGTGTAACTGTGCTTAGAAATGACAAGGTTTTAACTAAAAATGTAAAATTAGGTAAAAAAGATACTTTTACATCGCTTTCTTTTGGCGTACAGCTAAAGGATTTAACACCCGAAGAAAAAAAGAAATACAAGCTAAAAAGTGGGGCGAAAATAACAAGGACAAATAATAAAGGATTTCAATATTATAAAGTAGGCGAAGGGTATATTTTAACAAAAATAAACGGAAAAGAGGTGCAGGGAGCTTCGCAGGCGGTTTCAATATTAGATACCTATACAGGCGAAGCGCAAATGTATTTAGAGTTATTAAGCCCTAGTGGAAAAATTGAACGCTATCGTTTTTAAAAGATGTTTTTATTTTATAAAACCCTAAGTAAGCCATTTGAAATTCTTATTTTTGTAGGAAATTTTTTTAAAATTTAGTTAACACACAACTATGTCAACAATAACAAATTACGAAAAAGAAGTAGTAGATCAAGCGCAAGTAAGACGTGCTACCGTTGAATTTATTAATATCGTGAACGATTTATGGTACGATAAATCAATCGAATTAGTTTTATTTAGAAATCCTTTAGTAGATAAAAGAGCGAGTGAGGTTTTAAACTTAATCGACTATGCTAAAGAGTTTGTAGCAAAGCCAATTTCAATTAACGATGCTCTAGAAATAGCAAAAGCAATACAAAAGATTGAATTACCAGCATCAAAATTAGATATCGGTAAATTAGCGTACGAATATCATTTACAAGATGATGCGACTACCGATAAATTATCTTTTGTAAAAAATAAATTAAAAGATGCAACAAAAGCATCAGAAATTGAACCAAAGGATGTTGTTTTATACGGTTTTGGACGTATCGGTCGTTTATTAGCTCGTGAGTTAATGAGTAAAATGGGTAAAGGTTCTCAGTTAAGATTAAGAGCTGTTGTTACTCGTGGTGAAATTAACGAAGCAGTTTTACAAAAAAGAGCGTCATTATTAAGTATCGATTCTGTTCACGGAGATTTCTTAGGAACTGTTGAGGTAGATGCCGATAACAATGCCTTAATTATCAACGGAACTACCGTACATATGATTTCTGCGGGGAAACCAGAAGATATCGATTATACTGCTTACGGAATTAACGATGCCTTAATTATTGATAACACAGGAGCGTTTAAAGATAAAGAAGCATTAAGCCGTCATTTAACTCCAAAAGGAGCTAGTAAGGTATTATTAACTGCACCAGGAAAAGGAATTCCTAATATTGTTCACGGTGTAAATCATGAAGAAAATAATCCTGATGTTGTTGATATTTTCTCAGCAGCTTCATGTACGACCAACGCAATTACACCTGTTTTAAAAGTTTTAGAAGATAACTTCGGAATTAAAAAAGGACACTTAGAAACGATTCACGCATATACTAATGACCAGAATTTAGTAGATAATATGCACGGTAAATACCGTAGAGGTAGAGCAGCAGCTTTAAACATGGTAATTACTGAAACAGGTGCAGGTAAAGCAGTTGCAAAAGCATTACCAGCTTTAGAAGGGAAATTAACTTCGAATGCAATTCGTGTACCAGTTCCTAATGGTTCGTTAGCTATTTTAAACTTACAATTAAATACTACAACTACTGTTGATGCGGTAAATGCTATTATGAAGCAATATGCTTTAGAGGGTAATTTAGTAGAGCAAATTCAATATTCAATGAATAACGAATTAGTTTCTTCGGATATTATTGGAACTACAGCGCCATCAATTTTTGATAGTAAAGCAACCATCGCTGATGGCGATACAATTGTTATTTATGTATGGTACGATAACGAATACGGATATTCGCACCAAGTAATGCGTTTAGCAAAACATATTGCTAAAGTTCGTAGATTTACTTATTATTAATGGTTTATATTAATAAATAATAAAAAAACCGAAACTTTTGTTTCGGTTTTTTAGTTTAAAATACTCTTGTAAATATACTTTGTAAATTGTAAAACCATGAATATTCAACAAACAATACAAGCGCTTCGCGATGAACTAAACCAGCATAATTATAATTATTATGTGTTAGATAATGCCACTATTTCAGATTATGATTTTGATATCAAACTAAAAGAATTAGCTAATTTAGAATCCGAGCATCCGCAGTATTTTGATGCCAATTCACCAACCCAAAGAGTAGGCGGAGAAATTACCAAAAACTTTGATACTGTTACCCATAAAAACAGAATGTATTCTTTAGATAATTCTTATTCAAAAGATGATTTATTAGACTGGGAAAAGCGACTTCAAAAAATGCTAGGAACGGATGAAATAGAGTATACCTGTGAGTTAAAATATGATGGGGCATCTATCAATTTAACTTTTGAAAATGGTAAATTTATAAAAGCAGTAACCCGTGGCGATGGTTTTCAAGGAGATGAGGTAACGGCTAATATTCGTACTATAAAATCAATTCCGTTGCAGGTAAATAAAAGTTTTTTAAGCGATTTTGAAATGCGTGGAGAAATTATTTTACCGCTTGAAGGATTTCATAAAATGAACCAAGAACGCCTTAAAAATGATGAAGAACCGTATAAAAACCCACGAAATACCGCAAGTGGAAGTTTAAAATTACAAGATAGCGCTGAGGTTTCAAAGCGTCCGTTAGATTGTTTGTTATATCAAGTTGTAACAGAAGATAGAACCTATAAAACACATTTTGAAATTTTAGAAAATGCTAGAAATATTGGCTTTAAAGTGCCTAAAACTATTACGCTAGTAAATTCTATTGATGCGGTTTTTGAATTTATCAATCATTGGGATATCGAACGTCATAATTTGCCTTACGAAACCGATGGCATTGTTGTAAAAGTGAATAATTTACAGCAACAAGAAGAACTAGGATACACCTCAAAAGCCCCACGTTGGGCAATTGCCTATAAGTTTAAAGCTGAGCAAGTATCTACAGTTTTACATGAAATTAGCTATCAAGTTGGGCGAACAGGAGCTATTACACCTGTCGCAAATTTAGAGCCTGTACAATTAGCGGGAACCATTGTAAAACGAGCATCATTACATAATGCCGATCAAATTGAAAAATTAGACATCAGAATAAACGATACTGTTTTTGTAGAAAAAGGCGGGGAAATTATCCCGAAAATTATAGCCGTTGATTTATCTAAAAGACCAGCTGATTCTGAGCCTACAAAATACGCAACCAATTGCCCTGAATGCGATACTGAATTGGTAAGAAGCGAAGGCGATGCCAAACATTATTGCCCAAATGAATTTGGTTGTGCGCCACAAATAACGGGGAGAATCCAGCATTTTATCAGCAGAAAAGCCATGGATATTGATGGTTTAGGCGGTGAAACGGTTGATTTATTACGTAAAGAAGGCTTAATTAAAAATTATGCCGACTTATACGATTTGAAAATCGAACAGATTATTCCGTTAGAAAGAATGGCAGAAAAATCAGCACAAAATATAATTGCAGGAATTGAAAAATCAAAAGAAATTCCATTTGAAAAAGTATTATTTGCTTTAGGAATTCGATTTGTTGGTGAAACAGTAGCTAAAAAACTAGCAAAATATTTTAAATCTATTGATAAATTAATGACTGCCGATTTAGAAACACTAATTTCCGTAGATGAAATTGGTGATAGAATTGCAGAAAGTATTACCGAGTTTTCAAATGATGTAGGAAATATTGAATTAATTAACAGGTTAAAATTACACGGCGTACAATTAGAAGTTTCTGCGGAAAGTTTAGAAAATCAAACCGATAAACTTGCCGAAAAAGTATTTGTTGTTTCTGGTGTTTTTCATCAGATGACAAGAAACGAACTTAAAAAAGCCATTGAAGATAACGGTGGAAAAGTAAGTAGTTCAATATCTAAAAAAACAAGTTTTATTGTTGCTGGCGATAACATGGGACCGAGTAAATTAGCGAAAGCCGAAAGTTTAGGTATATTGATAATTTCAGAACAGGAATTTATTCATATGATTGGGTAGAGGTAGAATTATATTTTAAATAAGAAGGGGAGAATTCCCTTTCTTATTTAAAATATATGTTTGCTAGGCTTTTTTGATGATATATATATATATAATGATTACTGGTTTTGGAGGTAGTTTTATTTAATTATCATAGAGCAAATTAGAAGGCTTATTTGAGTAATAATTAATATCCAAAGCAATTTTAATGAAGGTTTTGTGGTTTCTTCGATAAAATCATTAAACTTGTTTGTCAAAAAATCAGATAAATTTAAATTTTCATCTTGAAAATCAATTTCATCAAGTTTTATTTTATTAAATCCAAAGTTAATAATCTTACGTTGTAATTTAGACGTATCATTGTCATTTTTTGTTAACTGCAATATTTTTGCTTTTAAAATTGCTTTATCGGTAAGTTCTTTTTTCCACCCTTCTTTTTCTGTTAATTTTTTAGTTACATTTTCTACTTTTGAAGAAATATAATTTCCCGCTTTTCCTTCCCATAATAGATATATTGCATTTTGAATTGAAATTTTATTTGCAATTACAAAATAGATAGCAATAAAAACTGGAGATCCAAAAATAATTAGAAAAGCAAATATATTTGTTGTTATTAGTCCTGTAAATAAACCTATAATACTTCCATGACCACCACCTGATAACCCAATATTTCCATATAAAGCGATAAGAAATGTTATTAAGGTTACTATATTTCCTAATGAAAAAATAAAAATCCATTTAAGAGCTGTTTTACCACTTATTTTTACTGCTATTTTAATATTTTCTTTCATTGTTTTTTTAACAAATCTAATTGATTTAAAACTATTACAGTTAATATAATTATAAATTGTTGTAATTTCCCTTAAAATTAGAACTAAACAAATGAGAATAAAAATAGTATCAATTATTTTTTTAATAATTGCAATTTTAGATGTTTATGCAGTAATTACACAAAATAAAAGTTTAGAATTTTTTTGTAAACCTTTATTGATGCCAAGTTTAGTTGTATTATATTTAGTAAGTATAAAAAAAGATGGAAAAGCTAATTTATGGCTGTTTTCAGCATTGTTTTTTTCTTTTTTGGGTGATGTATTTTTATTAGATAAAACAAATTATTTTGTATTCGGATTAGGCTCTTTTTTAGTTGCACACATTATGTATATAAAAATGACCGCAAATTTTTTAAGGAAAACAGCCGTTGTAAAAATTGTAAAATCAGCAATTATTTTTGTAGCTTTATTTGTAAGTGTTTTTTTGTTGATAAAAGATAATTTAGGCGAAATGTTAGTGCCTGTATTAGTTTATGGAACGGCAATTTCAGGTTTTGGAACTTGTACTTTGTTAAATTACCAGCAAGAAAAATCAATAAAAAACACGGTATTGTTATTAGGTGCAATTTTATTTATTGCTTCAGATAGTTGTATTGCTTTAAATAATTTTTACAACCCAAAGCATTTTTTTGATATCACTATAATTATACTCTATGTATTGGCGCAATTTTTAATTGTAAAAGCAATACTGTTTCGAAAATAGTGGTTTTTATGGTTGTATTATTGTCTTTATTCCAAATCATCATCTTCTATTCTGTCAATTAAGGTATCTATTTCTTTAATTGTAGCTTTTCTTTTTTCTTTTGCTTTCAGTATTATTTCAGTCGTGTTATTAGGGTTTGCAATCTGAATATTATAATAATCAATTAATGTTTTGAGTGCATTTAATTTCGATGCAGTTTTCATTTGTTCTACTTGCTCAATCAATGCTTTTTCTGAATTTTTTTGTGCTTTAGCTGTTTTTTTTAATTCTAGTCTATTTAAGCCAATTTCATTCCGCTGCAATTCTAAATCTTGTTTTTGTAATACGATTGTATAAATTAATCCTGCAAAAGCTAATCCAGAAAATAACGCATTTACTGCACCAAATAAATCACCAAAACTACCTCTGTTAGACCAATTGTCAAGCCCAAAAAATATTAAAATTGTTGAGGCACTCCAAATAATTATAACTAAAAAAATCATCTTGGTTAAGAGTCCAACATTAGCTTTATGCTCGTTCATTTGTTATGTTTTTTGAAATTAATAATTATTTTATATGATTTTCATTAGTGATATTGGCTTCTTTTTTGGTTTCTTTGGTAATATTTTTAATACTTTTTAAAATAAAAATATTGTTAGGTAACGTTATTTCTCCCGATTCTTTTGTTTGAAGTGTTATAAAAAATAAACCAATATTAATAACTCTCCCTTCAATTACATAGTCTTTAGCTTCTAAAATAACGATAGAATCATTTAACTTTACAGGATGATTAAAAAATAAGATTATACTAGACGTTATATTAGAAAGCAAAGACCATTGTGCGAAAAATGCAACTCCAACAAATGTAAGTACTGAACCTATAAACACTGCTAAATCAGATTGTTTTACTCCCCAAATTAGTGAAATAAAAATAAGAAAAATTAAAGATAAAATTATGTTAATAATTTTCTTAATTATCATTCCTCTTGAGCTATGAATAAATTTATCTGAAAGTGTTTTATTGATAATTTTTATAGCATTTTTTCTTAGAAAAAAATACAATATGATGGTAATAACAGATTCAAGGATTTTTATATAATATATTTTCATTTACAGATATGTTCTTAAATAATAGATTCTGAGTATTTTATTTATGTTTTAATTAAAATATAAATAAAATTAATAAATATACATTTTTTTATTAACAACTTTCTTGTTATCTCTTTAATAGATTGTTTTTATTAAGGAAACTCTTATTTTTTTAGATGATTCTATAAAACCAATTTCAGTACTAGAATTAACGTATCTAAAAGACTATTTTTGCAAAACAAAACAAACACAAATGGAATTTACCCAATTATCTGATTTAAAAAAAATTGTAGATCAACAAGCTGTTAAGAAAAGAATAGTATTGTGTTCTGCGGCAGATGAACATGCTTTAGAGGCTATAAAAAATGCTTATGAAAAAGGAATTATTACGCCAGTATTAGTAGCTAAAAAAGAAGACCTTTTAGCTTGTGCTAAAAATTTAAATTTTGATTTAACAGATATTGAGTGTCATTTTGAACGTGACTTACCTGCTATTATTAAAAAATCAATATCTATGGTTACTGCTAAAAAAGCAGATATTTTAATGAAAGGTAAATTATCTACGGCAGAACTTTTATCAGGTGTACTTAATAAAGAATGGGGATTAAAAACAAGAAAATTCTTATCGCATTACGCAATTTTTGAAATTCCAGAATACCACAAACTTTTAGGAATTACAGATGTTGCTTTTAATATTGCTCCTGGGCTAAAAGAAAAAGTTGCAATCGTAAAAAATGCCGTAAATTTTTCTAAGCGTATAGGAGTTATTAACCCAAAAATTGCCGCTGTTGCCGCTGTTGAAATGGTAAACGAAAAAATGTCTGCAACTACCGATGCAGCTTTACTGTCTATTATGCAACGCCGTGGACAAATTAAAGACTGTTTAATTGATGGACCTCTTTCTTTTGACAACGCTATTAGTTTTGAAAGTAAAAAATCAAAAGGATTAGAAGGTCCTGTAGCTGGAGATGCCGACATTATTTTAGTTCCTAACATCGAGGCAGGAAATATGTTGTATAAATCCTTTGTGTTTTTTGCAAATGCAAAATTATGTGGTATCGTATTAGGTGCGCCTTTTCCAATAGTATTAACCTCTAGAGCCGATTCTAAAGATACGAAATATAATAGTATTTTATTAGCTTCTGCTGCTTCTAATGAATAAAAAAATGAAAAACTATATTTTAGTAATAAACCCAGGATCTACTTCTACAAAAATTGGACTTTTTAACGGAGATATGCCTGTTTTTGAAGAAAATTTTCATCATAACCCCGAAGATTTACAAGAATTTTCAAGTATTTTAGACCAAGCTCCATATCGAAAAACCTTGATTCTAAATTTCTTAAAAAAACAAAACATAACGCCAAGCTCTTTAAAATTAGTGATGGCTAGAGGAGGCCTTTTAAAGCCTGTTGTTTCAGGAGTTTATCAGGTGAATAAAGCGATGCTTAACGATTTGGTAAATGCACCAAAGCAACACGCAAGTAATTTAGCCGCAATTATAGCGAATGATATTGCTACCGAAAACAGTATTAAAGCCTATATAGCAGATCCTGTAGTTGTCGATGAATTATGTGAATTAGCACGATTTACAGGACACCCAGAATTGAAAAGAATTTCTATTTTTCATGCTTTAAATCAAAAAGCAGTAGCTAGAAAATTTGCTGAAAAAAATGCTAAAAAATATGATAACCTAAACCTTATTATAGTACATATGGGAGGGGGAATAACTGTTGGTGCACATCAAAAAGGAAAAGTTATTGATGTAAATCAAGGTTTTGATGGTGAAGGCCCTTTTTCTCCTGAACGTACAGGAACATTACCTACGGGCGATTTAATTAAGCTTGCAATGAGCGGTAAATATACGCTAGAGCAAATGCAGCAATTCATTGTAGGAAAAGGAGGTGTAAACGCATATTTGGGAACTAACGACATGAGAATTGTTGAAAACAAAGCGCTTACAGATGATAATTATAAAATTGTTTTAGATGCGATGTGTTTTCAAATAGCAAAATACATTGGAGCGATGGCAACAGTGTTAAAAGGAGATGTAGACGCTATTTTATTAACCGGTGGAATTGCTTATAGTAAATACGTTACGGAACAATTAAAAGACTACACAAACTACATTGCAACTACAGAAATATATCCAGGTGAAGACGAATTAGAAGCACTTGCTTTTAATGGAAATCTAGTTTTAGAAAATGCGATAAACCTAAAAGTTTATAAATAGCTTTATAGGTTGAAATTTATACAAAACTAACTATCCTTGTTTTTTATAAATAAGGATAGTATTTTTTAGGTTAATTTATATCATTTAACTCAAGTTTCGCACCCATGATTTAGAGGTCTTTAAGTAAAAATAAATAGCATGAAAACCAAGGTAAACCCTTGGTTTTGTTGTTGTACTTTTAAGCTACGACACACAAAGTACAAAACATGCTAAAACACGAAGATATTACAAAAGTAGAAGAGATAAAAGGAAAATTTAATAAGATTTGGCTTAGTTCAGAATACCTACAAGCACATCTAAATATTTTAGGGTTCAATAAAATTAAAAACAAGTTTAGTTGGTGTAAGAAATCGGGGATTTCATTTGGTAATTTGATTTCTACACTTTTAATTTTACCTATTTTCGGATTTAATTCTATTCATGAGCTTACAAACAGTAAAGACAAGGGATTAGGTCAGTCGGGTAAAGATTCATATTATCGAATCCTAGCAAATCAAAAGATAAATTGGAGGGGTTTTCTAGCGCAGTTTGTGAATAAATATCTATTGAAAGAAACGTTATTTACTCCATCTGAAGACGCTACAAGGTGCTTGATTTTTGATGACACAGATCTTTCTAAAACAGGAAAGACAATTGAAGGTATTTCAAAAATATACAACCATGTATCAAAAACGTATTACCTAGGTTTTAAAATACTTGTAGCTGGTTATTGGAACGTAAGTGTCTTGATTCCTGTTGATTTTAGTTTGCATCGTGAAAGTAAAACATCAAAATTAAAATACGGACTAACAGCAAAGCAACGTAGGCTTCAAAAGAAAACACCAAGATGTAGTAGAACAATTGCTGCAAAAAGATATCAAGAACTCAATAAAAAGAAAACAGACTTGCTAGTTCAAATGTTCTCAAGACTTGTAAAACGTAAGATACCTATCGATTATATTTTAATAGACAGCTGGTTTACAAGTGTTAAATTACTTAGAAAGTTACGAGATATTAGTAGTTCAACCCATGTTATTGGGATGTATAAATACAACAGTAAAATGGAAGTTAAATCAAAGATTAAGACTTTGTCACAGCTCAAAAAACAGAAAATAAAACCAAAACGATGCCGTAAATTCAATTATTACTATCATCATTACATTACTGAAATTGACGGACTTAAGGTTGCTGTATTTATTTCAAAACGAGGAAAAAACGGCAAATGGCACACGTTAATATCTACGGATACAGCACTGAAATTTGTAAAAGCTATTGAAATATATAGCATCCGATGGTCTATTGAAGTGTTTTTCAAAGAAGCTAAACAGTTGTTTGGTCTTGGAAAATGTCAGTCTACTAATTTTGATGTTCAAGTTGCACAAATAACCATTACAATGGTTCAATATTTACTCACTAGTATTCGGTACAGAATGGAAGCCTACGAAACTATTGGAGGTTTATTTAAAGATTTAAAACAAGATTATGTAGAGAATAAGCTAAATATCAGGATATTAGCAGTTGTCAGTTTAATAATTGATGTTTTGGAAAAAATGATTGAATCTATTGATATTGAATTAATTACAAGTAAAATAATAGCAAATATTCAGGATTTTGGATTTCTGACAAATACCCATAAGTTTAATTACCAAGAGGTTGCGTAAATATATTTAAGTGCGAAACTTGAGTTTTTTAATTAAAATACCGTTATAAAATCACATATTTTTCAGCGTTTTTATTCGGCGTTTAACTTGTCTAAAGTTTCATATAAACTTACGCTAAAAAATCTAAAATTGGGAATATTCCGAACATTTTTTCATTTTTATTTTCGATTGCGTAAACGAGCTAAAAAGTCCGCCATTTTCATTTCGGAATTATAAGTAAAATCTTACGTAATATTTTTCAAAATCTGCTGTTTTACGATTCCGTTTCTATTGCGCAAAGGAGCTAGAAAGTCCGCTATTCTCATTACAAACAGATTCACGTAATCTTTGTCAGAATTTTACTTTTAGAAAACGCTTAATTACGTTAATATTCCGTGTAATTTGTGTATTATACTGATATAGGTTGACCTTTTTTTAGGTTAATTTATATCGTTCAAACTATTTTTTTAGCCGTTTATAATACAAAAAATAATTTGAACTAGCTTTGTTTTTAAATAGTTAGTTCGGGTAAATTTACATTATTTTTTCGATATGATTTATATTTTATATTAGGGTTTAAATGTACTTCTGCAGGTTTTCTTAAATTTAG
>NZ_OESZ01000001.1 GCF_900239345.1 Tenacibaculum dicentrarchi
CTCAGTACCAGTGTGGGGGATAATCCTCTCAGACCCCCTACCTATCGTTGCCATGGTAAGCCGTTACCTTACCATCTAGCTAATAGGACGCATAGTCATCTTGTACCCATAAATGTTTAATAGTGTCTCGATGCCGAGACACTACATTATGGAGTATTAATCTTCATTTCTAAAGGCTATCCTCCTGTACAAGGCAGATTCTATACGCGTTACGCACCCGTTCGCCGGTCGTCATCTATGCAAGCATAATGTTACCCCTCGACTTGCATGTGTTAAGCCTGCCGCTAGCGTTCATCCTGAGCCAGGATCAAACTCTTCATTGTATATTTTAAATAATATTTAATGAATAAGTTTCAAAAGAATTTAACTTCGTTAGAAGTTGTGGTTATTCTACTCTTATTTACGCTGTCAATTTCAATATTTTCAATGAACCTGATTTGTTAAAATCAGAGATAAGTTAAACTTATCATTTTTTGTAGAAACGTTAGAATCGAACTAACTGACTTTAAATTGTCATTTCCAAATTTCTTTAATCGTTACGCTTTCTGAAAGCGGTTGCAAATATACATTCTTTTATTTGTTTTAAACAAGTAAAATTTAACTTATTTTTTACATTTTATTAAAATGATACTTAACGATATTTTAAGGAACAATTGTTAACTTTTAAACTTGCGTTTTGTTGTTAGCGGTTGCAAATCTACGTCCTTTTATTGGACTGACAAGGGCTTTTATTTGTTTATTTTAAAAGTATTTTATTAATCACTGATTATCAAGAGATTGATTTGTGTGTTTTTTTTATCTTTTATGTTTTATTGGTTTTAAAAAGTAGGATTCTGCTAAAATTAGCACGTATTAATATCTGAAATTATGGTTTTTTGGCCTGTGAAAAGTGGTTAAAAACCGCTTCGAATGTTTTGTTTTGCTATTTTAGTAATAGATTTTTATTTGTTTTTTTGATTTTAATACTGATAAAGTTCTCGATACTATTTTTTTGAAGGAAAAAAAATCACTCGAACTGACAGTGGTGGTTTTTCGGAAATGGAGTTTCGTTTTGAATTATCCAAACAAAAACAAACCTCACAGGTTTTAAAAACCTGTGAGGTTTAAGTTTTACTGCTCGAAATGATAGTATAAACTTTAGCTAAATTATAGTTAAGTTCTCGAATTATTAAAAAAAGTACAAATGCCTAGCCCCGATTGATGCTTTGTTTGAGCTCTTTTTTTGATTTTTCTTCAAAAAAAAGCGAGTGCGGAAAGCGGGTAATTGCTTCTAGAAAAAAAATCAATAAAAAAACCCTCAATTAGAATTGAGGGTTTTAATGAATTTTAGTAAAAACTAATTAACTATTTCTACTACTTATATGAAATTCTTCGTAGGTTTCTAACAAACTCATAAGCGCAGAAACTAAATCTTGTGTTTCTAATAAAACACTAAAGTATAATGTAGTGTTTTTAGGGCTTGTTTCGTCTGTTCTAATACGTGCTACTTGCTTTTCAATAGAATTAGATACGTCTTTTAATAACTGTTTCTTTTCATTAATAATTAATTCTAAATTATCAAAACTTCTATTGTCGAAAGTAGTACTAATATCGTCTAAAAGCTTTGAAAGTTTATCGTCAATATTCTTTAAATCAGCTAATTGCCCTGATTTTAAATTTTTATGATTATTATTAACGTGTTTAAAACTTGCTCTAGAAATATAACTAATAGATTGCGCAACATCTTGTAAATAACCTAATACTAAAATGTAGAATCTACTGGCTTGTACCGAAGTTTCATCTAATGATTTAATAAAGTAGAAAACACCATCTTTTAACCCGTCAATTTCATCGTTTAATTTGGCTACGTGCTTATCTGTTTTACGTAACTTGTTTAAATCGTGTTCCGCTAAATCATTTACAACATTGGTATATAATTTATTTACACGACTTGCTACTCCTGCAATATGATCGGCACTTTCTTCAATTACTCCGTTAATGGTAATTAATTCTGCGCGTTCTATATGGATTTGCTTTTTTTCTTCTTTTGATTTTTTTCTGTGGATTAATGTGTTTCTTGTTATTAAAAATATTACTACTAATAATAATACAGGAATCATTACCATACTCCAACTAATTAAATAAGCGATAATTCCTGCTGCTGCAAAAGCTATTATTGCAGTTAAAAACCATCCTCCTACTACATTAATTACACCCGCAACTCTATATACTGCGCTTTCACGCCCCCAAGCTCTATCGGCTAAAGAAGTACCCATTGCTACCATAAATGTTACATAAGTTGTAGATAATGGTAATTTCATTGAAGTTGCTATTGATATTAAAATACCTGCAACAATTAAATTTACTGCTGCTCTTACTAAATCAAAAGCAGGCATTTCGTATGTTTTATCTTTAGATAAATCTATAACTGGTTTTTGAAATTTAGCATCGACAAAAGCAAGTGTTTTTGCTGGAAATACTTTACGAATACCAACGTTAATTAACATGGCTATTCTAACAACAATTCTTGATAATGGATTTGGTTGAAATTTTTCATGCCCTTCTCCTTGCCTTGATAAATTAATACCTGTTTTTATAACGTCTTGTGCTTTACTAGAGGTCCATAAAGTAACAACCATAATCGCTCCAGCTACTAATAATAACCACACATTAGATGGTACTTTTTTTGCTAAAATACCCATTGAAAATGCGTCTGCAGAAACTCCTGAAGCTTTCCAAGCATCATAAGAGTTTAATGCCGCAATTGGTACTCCAACAAAGTTTACTAAATCATTTCCTGAAAAAGCCATTGCTAATGAAAAAGTTCCTATACCAATAATTAGTTTTAAAATATTTATTTTAAACACACTAATTAAAAATTGAGAAATTAAACTCCACACTACAAAACTTCCAGATATAATTAACAAGGTGTTTCCTTCTATAGAGCCCTTAATATCAGCGTACCAAGGTGTACCTTTCATTCCTTTTATAATGATAAAGTAAGTAATTGCTGTAATTGCAAAACCACCAAATAAAGCACTTATATATGTTTTTCTTTTTGCGAAGTTAAAGCTATATATTAATCTTGATATAAACTGAACTATTGCCCCCACAGAGAATGCTACTACTACCGAAAGTAGTATTCCTTGTATAATTTCTACTGCTTTTTTATGGTTAATGTAATTCCAAATATCGGCAAATGATTGTGAATCGTTTGCTGAAATTTTTAGTAATGATATACAAACAGCTGCTCCTAGTAATTCAAATACAATAGAAACCGTTGTAGATGTTGGCATCCCTAGGGAGTTAAAAATATCGAGTAATAAAACATCGGTAATCATCACCGCCATAAAAATAAACATGATGTCTTGAAACATAAACATGTTCGGATTAAAAATCCCTTTACGAGCAACTTCCATCATACCACTCGAGGTTACGGCTCCAAAAAATACACCAACACTCGCAATTATCATAATATTACGAACCCGAATAGCTTTTGAACCAATTGCTGAGTTTAAAAAATTTACAGCGTCATTACTCACACCTACTACTAAATCGATGATAGCTAAAATAGCTAGCCCGATTAACATCAAAATATATGGATCTCCCATTTTTGGTTTTTATTTTTTTTGCAAAATTACAAACAGTACTATACTGCCTATGTTAGGTTTATGTTATTTTTTTAAAAGTGTATGTCTATTTGTAGGCGATACACTAGCTTATTGCCACTATTAACTACGTCTAAATAACTGATATCTGTCTGTACCTTAAGCTTATGCCCTACCATATATTTTGATACGCCTAAGGTGTATTGATTCTCTAAATTTCTTTTGGTAACCTTATCTAAATCAATATTGGTGTAACGCCCAGATACTTCCCAATTTTTTGCTAATAAATAAGCTGCTTGTAAATTTAAACCACTACCTATCTGAACAATAGATCCTGTTGAAGTTCCGTCAGAATTTCTTGCAATAGGGTTTTTAGCGTCTCTATAGGCATATTCACCCATAAAAGAAAATCCTCTATATTTAAACATTGCATCAATAAACAAGGTTGAAATATCCGTTTTATGATATATTCTGTCGGCTAATTTATGGTCTTTGCTATTATCAATATACATATAAGCTCCTTGATTGCTTCTATTTTTAACGGCATTATTGTTAAAATCATAACTCGTACCAATAGCTAATTTTGGCGTTTCTTCTCTTTTTAAATCACTTCCTTTATAATCGCCTTTACTTTTAAAATTTCCGAAAGGTAAAAATTCTAAACGTGCCGTATATTGATGCCCTCCAATATTTCCAGTGGTAATGTTTCGTCCTTCTCCTTGTGCTATCGATAAAATTTCACGAACAACAAAAGTATCTGCTATTTTAAAATGATGCCTTAATTGCAACCCCATATCTCTATCGATATTAAAGCGCTTATTTAATAAAGACCTGTCTACTCCTTGAAGGTTTCCTGAAGAAACAATTCGCTCTCTATTTCCTGGTAATTTAGTTTGCCCTAGCCATAATTCAAAATTTTGATGAAAATTCCATTTTAAAACAGCATCTAAAATATACCGAGGCGCATTGTTTGTAAATACCGATGCACCACCAATATCTTTATTAGAAAGTCCTAACTCTACTTTATAGCTTAATTTTGGAGAAAATGCAAAACCATTAAATTTTAAACGGGCTCTTCTTATTAAAAATGAAGATTTTGGATTTGATAAACCATTGGAATTTGAATGCCATTGTGCAGTTGTTAAAAACTGTACC
This sequence comes from Tenacibaculum dicentrarchi, assembly GCF_900239345.1. Taxonomy (GTDB): domain Bacteria; phylum Bacteroidota; class Bacteroidia; order Flavobacteriales; family Flavobacteriaceae; genus Polaribacter; species Polaribacter dicentrarchi. The sequence goes on from NZ_OESZ01000001.1 coordinate 4,743, forward strand.
CTTGCAGCAATATTCATTGACCAAGAGTTGTCATTTCCTTTTAAATTAAAGAGTCCTTTACCAAATTTAGGAGCATTTGATTCTTGTGTGTAGGCATGCGATAACACAAGCATACTTACAATTGTAAGTGCTATTTTGATGTTCATTAGTAAGTATTAATTTTTGTCGCTGCAAATAACCACTACTAATGTTAACTTATCGTAAACACGGTGTTAAATAAAAAAACTGCCTTGATCAGAGGCAGCTAGCCTAATAAAATAGTCGACAAAAACTAATATTTACCCAATGGCTTTATTTCTCATAATAAGAGGCACCAAAAATATTCCTTTAGCTACAATTTGGTATTAAGAGAGGTTTACTAAATTGTTACTTATGCTTTAAATGTATTGTTAAATAGGTTCAGTTATTTTTATTATTACTGTAATTACTTAATAAAAAACACCCCTAAAACCCTTATTTTCGATGGCATTTTTTCTGATTTTGGGCTTATTTTTTTCCTACGGATGAAAAATCATCTTGCTCTTTTACTTCCCATTGAGAATTATCGGCAGTTGTGCCAGCGCTTGCATCCCAAGTAATACTCCCTTTAACCACGCTCGATTTTCTAATTAAAGTATGATTTTGAGTCGCATTTTCAATACCTGCAACCGCCCAACCTTTGCCAGGATCTTCTCCTAATAAACCGATTACATCTATAACAGTATCGTTGTTTTTTAAAACAAGCGCATCATCACCATTAAAAGAAGCTACCGATGAGCTACTAGTTCCATTGTTTTTAATAACATCTGAAGCTCTCGAATTATAGATTACCAATACGCCACCTTTCGTTAAAACAACATTTACCAAACTACTTAATGCTAAAATTTTAGGCTTATCTGTTGATCCATTAATATGTAATTCTACCGTATAATTAGACAGGTCTATATCGATATTTGTGCCGTTATAAATTTCAATATACTTGTTATTACTTGACCCTTCGGCATATTCTGAGAAGAATAAATCGCCCGTTGGTACCGGATTAATTGGCGGAGGAATAACCACAGGCGTACATCCGTAAGTTTCAGTAAAATTCACATCCAATTCATCTCTAATATATAATTTAACACCATTATTTTGGGTTATTATTCCTGTAATAGCCCCTTTTTTAGTGCTGACTAAATTATTAGCAAACACTGCTTCTTTTTCTACGGATAAAAGCGCTAATTCATTTTCACAATTAGTAGTTAGCATGTTTTCACCTTGATAATTTTTAGTAATATCTTTAAACTGAACATCTTCAATTTTAACCAACTTGCTTTGATAAACACCCGATAAAGCCTCTTCAAAAGTAATAATTTCGGGCGTTGGTAATGTGCCTGGTTGTGAGCTTATTATATTTGAATTTTCAACATTTAAAGTAAGTACGCCATTTGGATTGGTTAATTTTAATCCGCCGATGGCTATTTCTAGTTCATCGCCTATATTTAAAGTAGGAATATCAGTAAAGTTTAATGAAATTCCTGCGGAAGCATCTTGTGCAAAAGCATTTTTAGTTGAAATATTGCCTTTAGAAGCATCCGAAGTTATACTTATTTTTAGTTTTAAATTATCAGAAATTACGGTTTCTTCTTCTTTAAAAAAAGCTTTTATCGTAGCAACATCAGCAAGTGTAGGATTATTAAAACAGCCATATTCTTCTGTAAAATTAACATCCGAAGTATTTCTAATCGTTAGTATTTTTTCGCTTTCTAACATGGTAAAAATCCCTGTAATACTTCCTTTTTTATCAGGAATTAATAATCCTTTAAAATCTGAAAAAATACTATTTCTGAAAATTATTTTTTGCAATGAGTCACAGGAAATTAATGTTCTATCAATTGAATAATCGACACTTCCTGCTTTTGGCCAGGCATATTGTAAACCTTTTGTTTCGGCTTGTATTTTATTAATTTTGATTAAAATATTTTGATGTTTTTCATTTAATTCATTTATTTTCAAAAGAACAGGCGTAATTTTTGCAATTTCAGCGCCTCTGTCTATAAAACGAACATAATCGTTTACCCCAATTCTGTCAATGCCGTTCCCGAAGCTATTTCGAACACCTATTTGATAACTTCCATCTTTACTTTTACTTAAAAATAAACCTTTTAGTTTGATAAAAATTTTACGCCCAACAGCATAGCGCTCATGTAAATTGGTCGCGTTAATTTTCATTTCAACACCAATTGTTGGGTTTTCAGGTGCATCTTGAATAAAGATAGATTTAAAAAAATTTCCTGCCCTATCACTAGAAACCACATAGCCCGATGTTGTTAGTTCTTCTTTAATTTCAACCAAACTCCCTTGATATAAACTAGCAATTTGCGTTAATGATTTTAAATTTTCGTATTCTTTTTCCACTGATAAAGTTGGAAGTGAAAAATCGTCATCTCCTACGCAAGAAGAAAAAGGCACTACTATAAAAATGATAAAAACCAGGATACTTAGCTTAACTATTTTCATTTTTGATGTTTTAATTTTTTGAATTTTTAGAAGTATTTTTAAAACCTATAATTGATATTCAGGAAATAACTCGCCCCTCTTCCGTACCAATATTTTGTACCAAAAACAGGTGTTCCATTAGTATTATCGGTACTTTCTAAGCCATAATTAGCGGTTCGTCCTTGCTCGTATCCGCCTGTTTTATAGGCTTTATTTAACAAATTACTAACGCTTGTAAAAAAACCAATGTACTTATTTTGACCAACCCGCCAGGTTTTACCGCCAATGGCATTTAAGGTAAAATATCCGTCAAATTGTTCTTGAGTTAATAGTTTTTTAGCCAAATCGGCATCATAATTTGGGAAAAGCTGAGTATCATCTGAAATAAAAGAAGTCGTTCTTTTTATCGCCGAAGGAGCAACATATATTTTATCTAAATAATTACCTGTTAGCCCTACAAACCAATAATCAGGGTCTCGATAATCAAAACCAAAAGAGTAACTTCTTTGCGGTCCTGAGGCTATTTTATAATTTTTAAGGCTTGCTTTTCCGTAGTTTTTGATACCTCTTTTATCAAAACCTGCCTTTTGTGAATCGGTACTTATTTCTGATGCTAACGTAATGTTTGGATTATTAGCATAAATATAGTGTCCTAAATTTGCGGCTGCCCGTAAGTTAAACGTTGATAATATGGGTGCTTCAACACCTAATTCGACACCTAAATGTTGCTTATTTATTCCTGTTAAAACCTCTTGAACAAAAAGATTCTCAGAACCTGTAAAATAAAAAGCAATATTACTAGCGTCTTTAATTGTAGTATAATATCCTGTAAGTTTTGCTTTTAAAAAGGGCATTCTTACAATATAACTGGCATCAAAAGTGCTTATTTTTTCATTTAATAAACGACTAACCGAAGCAACAGTTAAATTATTTGATCTTGAATTGGCAAAAGAATTTCGAATTGAAGGTGCTTTACTAGTATAACCCCCGTTAAAATTTAACAAATGCCGTCCTGAAATTTTATAAGTAGCCCCCGCTTTTGCGCCATAGCCCATAAAATTTAGCTTTTCAGAATATCCTAATGAGTTTGGAATTTTGATATTTGTAATATCACCAGGATAAATACCATTTTTAAACAAACCTTTTCGCTGATAACTGCTACTATTAACAGTTCCTGCGATAAAAAAATCTACTTTATTATATTTAAATTGTAATTGCACAAAACCGCCATATACTTTTGCCGCTATTTCATAATTATATTTAAATTTATCGCCAACTTTTGCTATTTTATTGGGGTGTAATAAGTCATTTTGATAATCATCTTCACCTAAATTTCCGAATTTATTGATATCTACATACCCCGTTGCGCCAAATAAATCAACAATACGTGCATAATTTTCAGAAGACAATATCGTATAATCTAAACTACCATTTAAGGTAATATTCTCATTTATTTGGGTATTTAGAATTGTTTTTATGCTTAATTGAGTATCATCGGTACAATCTTCATAAAGTGAAAACAATGCATTATCGGCAGTTTTTTCATTTCCTACATATAAATTTTTCCAATTTAGCTGTCCATCATTTTGAAAATTCACTAATGATTTATAGGCATTTTCAAAATCTTTACCGTAATAAGAATCTTTTAAAAAATAATTTGGCAATTTTCGATAATAAGTAGGGTTTGGATCATTTCCTCCGTTAAAATCAAGACGAGAATTGCCCATTTCTCCAAATTGATACGCAATTCCTGTTTCTAAAGTCGTTTTATTTGTCATATTCCAATAATGATTTAACATCAAAATAGGTTCTTCAATTCTTTTTACGCGTGCATTTCTAATTTTCCCGTTTTGATAGCCCCAATACGGATTGTATTTAATGCCCTTAATATCGTACACTTCTTGTGTATTTGCGGCAGATTTCCCTCTGCTATTTTTAGCATAAATAGCCGTGGTATTGATACTATGATTTTCATTTATTATTTTTTCTAAAGAGATAAAAAAGGAGTTTGCGTTATACATTGTGCCGTTAATAAATCCTTGGGATGCCGTTCTTTTACTTGCTGATGCGGTAACTGCCCAGCCATTTTTTAAAATCCCTGAAGCATACATTGCCATAAAACGATGGGAATAACTTCTGTTGGAAGAAGCGTAGGAAATTCGGGCACTTTTTCTATAATCCGAAGCTCGAGTATTCATATTTGTTGCGCCTAAAACACCGCCAAACGTATAATTTGAAGGCGATAAACCACTGCTAAAATTTTGATTTCGCAACACATCATTCAAACCGCCCCAATTACTCCATTGCGGACGACCGTTGTATAATTTATTCATTTCAAAACCATTGATAAGCACTTTTGAATTTTCAGACGCCAGCCCTTTAATACTATAAAAAGAAGCACTCCATTCGTAGGCGGCAGTTCGTAAATAAACATCTTTTGATGCCTGTAATAAACCTGCAATATTATCGGCCGTATTTGCATCATCGCTTAATTCATCATCTGTAAGTATAATAGTGCTTAAATCTTGGTATTGCGTAGTGGCTTCATATAAAAAAATAGTCCCTAAATTTATAGGAGTGTCGGATACTTGCAACGGAAAAGTTTGAGTTTCAAACCCATTTAATGATATAACAAGGAGTTGATTTCCTTTGGGTAAATTATGTAAAGTAAAAGTACCATCAACAGCGGTTGCACTGGTAATAGCTGTTTTTTTTATATGGATACTAACGCCTGACAATGCTATTTCAGTATCGGCATGTACAAGGATTCCTTTTACACTATTTTGTGCATTTAAGTCAAATAAACTTAAAAATAATAATAAAATTGTTATTGTAAATTTCTTCATAAATAGCCCTTTACACATATTAAACTACTAGTACAAAACACGTTAGATTATAGCGTGTAAATTAAGTGGTATAGCTGTTTTATTTGTTAAGCTATTATTAAGAAATTTAGGTATTTTTAATTGCGGTATTTTTAAGCTTAAAATTTGATTTATTTTTGATGTAAAATTTCTTATGATGAAAAAAATAATAGTACTTACAATTATGCTGTTTATTAGCTTATTTTCTGACAGATTATATGCTCAAAAAAAATATAAAATAAGAACTATTGGTTTTTACAATCTTGAAAACTTATTTGATACGATTAATGATACTTCAAAAAATGATGAAGCAAGCCCTATCATGGCTATCAAAGGAAATAAACAAAAGATTTATTGGGATAAAATTGATAAACTTAGCAGTGTTATTTTACAATTAGGGGCTGAAAAAACAAAAACAAGCCCTGCTATTTTAGGCGTTGCCGAAGTTGAAAACAAAAAGGTTTTAGAAGATTTAATAGAATCGAAAAATCTTAAAAATAAAAAGTACGGCATTATTCATTTTGATTCTCCTGATAAACGAGGTATTGATGTTGGTTTATTATATCAGAAAAGATATTTTAAACCGATTCATTATGAAGCTTTCAATCCTCGTATTTATAAAAATAATAGAAAAGTATATACCCGTGATATTTTGTGGGTTGCCGGATATTTAGATGATGAATTGATTCATATACTTGTAAATCATTGGCCGTCTCGCAGAGGTGGCGAAGCAAAAAGTAGACCTTTACGAGAAAAAGCAGCCTACAGAGTTATCCAAATTATTGAAAAAATTAAAATAAATGACCCGAGCCCTAAGCTTTTAATTATGGGTGATTTTAATGATGATCCGATTAATAGTAGCTTTAAAAAAGTTTTAAAAACGGTAGCGAAAAAGAAAAATTTAAAAAAAGAAGATCTTTATAATCCTTTTGAAAATATGTTTCGCCGAGGGTTTAATACTTTAGGGTATCGCGATAATATTAATTTATTTGATCAAATAATTATCAGCAATAAATTAGTTTCTTCTAGTAAAAGAAAAAAAGATTTTACGAGCTTTAAGATGTTTAAAACAGGGGTTTTTAATAAGCATTTTTTAACACAAAAAAAAGGGCGCTACAAAGGCTATCCTTTTAGAAGTTTTTCGTTTGGTAAATACAGCGGCGGCTATAGCGATCATTATCCTGTTTATATGTACTTAATTAAAGAAGACTAATTTTGTTTGATAAAAAAGATTGAGCTTGTAGAAATACAAGCTCCTATTTTTTAATTTTTACACAAATCGTCTAAATAGTTATTCATGCGCATTTGAAATAATGTTCCTTTCAATAAATCATCTATTTGCCCTAACTCAATATGTGATACTGCCATGCTTACTTTATCTGACGGGGTTTGTAGTAAAATAGATTTACAGTTATTTCCCTTAGTACAAGTGGCGCAGTTTTTTTGACTTTTAGAATCGAGAACTTTTTCTAGAAATGATTCAATTTGGTTTTCGTTTAAATGAAAACCTGTATCTCTAAAAATTATTTGAATTAAAGTGTTCGTTGTGTCTTTCCAACAAAATGAAATACCTATTTCATTGTCGTATATTTTTATAATGTTTTCCATAGTTAAAGTTATTACGGCAACAAATATACATCTTATTTAGATTTACTCTAAATAAAATTAACGCTATTTTTAGTACTTCTTATAAACAAAAAAAAGACACCTTAATAAGGTGTCTTTTTTTAATTATATATTTTAGAATGTTTTATTTCAACTTCTTCTTAACTGCAATTTCAGTATAAGCTTCAATAACATCTCTTTCAATAATATCGTTGTAACCTTTTATCTGAAGACCACAATCGTATCCTTTTGTTACTTCTTTAACATCGTCTTTGAAACGTTTTAATGAAGATAAGAAACCATCATGAACTACAATACCATCTCTAATAATACGGATTTTAGCATCTCTGGTTACTTTACCATTCATTACCATACATCCTGCAATATTACCAACTTTAGAAATTTTATAAACTTCTCTAATTTCAATATTACCAAGAATTTCTTCTTTCATTTCAGGAGACAACATTCCTTCCATGGCATCTTTAAGATCGTTAATAGCGTCATAAATAATAGAATATGTTCTAATATCTACTTCTTCTCTATCAGCAATTACTCTTGCATTTGCTTGTGGACGTACATTAAACCCAACGATAATTGCATCAGAAGCTGTTGCTAATAATACATCAGATTCTGTAATTGCTCCAACTCCTTTATGTAAAATATTTACTTGAATTTCTTCAGTAGATAATTTCTGGAAAGAATCGGTTAAGGCTTCTACAGAACCATCTACATCTCCTTTTAAGATAATGTTTAATTCTTTGAAATCTCCTAAAGCAATACGACGACCAATTTCGGCTAAGGTTAATGTTTTTTGAGTTCTTACAGATTGTTCACGTTGTAATTGAGAACGTTTTGCAGCAATTTGCTTTGCTTCACGCTCATCTTCAAATACATTAAACTTATCACCAGCTTGTGGCGCACCGTCTAAACCTAAAATTGATACTGGTGTAGATGGCCCTGCTTCTTTTACTTTATTTCCTTTATCATCAAACATAGCTCTAACTTTACCACTATGTTTTCCTGCTAAAATATAATCTCCAATTTTTAAAGTACCTGCTTGTACTAAAATTGTTGATACATATCCTCTACCTTTATCTAATAAAGCTTCTACAACTGCTCCTTTAGCATTTTTATTAGGATTTGCTTTTAATTCTAATATTTCAGCTTCTAATAATACTTTTTCAAGTAATTCTTCAACACCTTGCCCTGTTTTAGCAGAAATTTCTTGCGATTGAATATTTCCTCCCCAATCTTCAACTAATAAATTCATAGCTGATAATTGTGTTTTAATATTATCTGGGTTCGCATTAGGCTTATCAATTTTATTGATAGCAAATATAATTGGAACGCCAGCTGCTTGTGCGTGAGATATTGCTTCTTTTGTTTGAGGCATTACATCATCATCGGCAGCAACTACAATAATTACTAAATCGGTTACTTGAGCTCCACGGGCACGCATTGCTGTAAAGGCCTCGTGACCTGGTGTATCTAAAAAGGCAATTTTTTGTTCTCCAACTGGTACAGCGTATGCACCAATATGTTGAGTAATTCCTCCTGATTCACCTTCAATTACATTCGCTTTACGAATATAGTCTAATAACGATGTTTTACCATGATCTACGTGACCCATTACCGTAATAATTGGCGCACGGTTTATTAAATCTTCAGGTTTGTCTTCAACTTCTTCAATAGACTCTTCTACTTCAGCTCCAACAAACTCTACTTTATAATTAAATTCTTCAGCAACAATAACTAATGTTTCAGCATCTAAACGCTGGTTCATTGTTACCATCATTCCTAACATCATACATGAAGAAATAATGTTTGTTACAGGAACATCCATCATTGTAGCAACTTCACTTACAGTAACAAACTCTGTTACTTTTAATATTTTGTTATCTAACGCTTGAGCTTCTAATTCAGCTTCGGTATGTTCTCTGTGAGCATCTCTTTTATTTCTACGATACTTAGCACCTTTACCTCTTTTAGATTTACCTTGAAGTCTTTCTAAAGTTTCACGTACTTGTTTTTGTACTTCAGCTTCAGTTGGTTCTTCTTTTTTAACGGCTGGTCTTTGGGCTCCTCTACCTCTAAAAGGTGTACGATTTCCACCACTTCTATTTTGAGCAGGTCTAACTGTTCTAGTAGTTCCTGGTTTTGTAGAAGTTCCTGGTTTACTAATACGTTTACGCTTTCTTTTATCTGCGTCTGTTTTAGCATCAGGTTTCTTCTTTTTAGGACGTTCAAATTGTTTTAAATCAATTTTAATTCCTGTAATTTTAGGACCGTCTAATTTTTTATACTGTGTTTTTAATTTCACAGCATTTTCGGCAGTAATTTCAACAGGTTTCTCTGCCTTTACATCCTCTGGTTTTGTTTCCGCTACCTTTTTTACTTCCTTAATATCTATTTTCTTAGGTGTTTCTGCTTTCACAACCTCGGGCTTAACTTCTTTAATCTTAATTTCTTTAGGTTCTTGAACCTTAACTTTAATTGGTTCTATTTTCTTTTCAGCTACCTTTATAGTTTGTTTTTCAACAACTTTAGTTTCTTGAACAGGCACTTCTTTTTTAGGTGTTTCTATCACCACTTTTGGTACTTCTTTTAGAGGCGTAGCTGGCTTTTTATTTTCTACTGATTTTCCAGTTTTAATATCAATTTTCCCTACGGTTTTAACCTCTAATCTTTTAGCTTTGGCTTTTAAAACTTCTTGTTTTTTAGCTTCGTCTTCTACTCTTTTCTTCTCCTGATCTTCCTCTACACGTAGGCGATTAGCTTCTTTTTCCTTACGCTTTTCTTCGCTTACTTCCTTAGAGGCTACTTTTTTAGATTTATCTGTTTGAAATCCATCAAGTAATATTTGATATTCCGCATCAGAAATTTTAGCAGTAGGACGTGATTCTACTTTATGACCGTTTTTAGCCAAGTGTTCTACAGCTCTATCTAAAGAAATGTTAAATTCTCTTAATACTTTATTAAGTCTTATTAATTTGTTGCCTTCAGCCATAAATTATTTTATACTTTATATTCAAAAAACACACTTTACACGTTAGTATAGTTACGTTTTTTTTCTTTGGTTATCAGATTTTGTATTGATTATTATCAATTTTTCAGGATACTGATTTCCTTTATGTTGATTATTCTTCAAATTCTTCTCTTAGAACTCTCTGAACATCTAATATTGTTTCTTCCTCTAAATCAGTTCTTTGCACTAACATTGAAACATCTTTTTCAAGTACGCTTTTCGCAGTTTCTAAACCTATTTTATTAAATTCGGCAATTACCCAGTCTTCTATTTCATCAGAAAACTCTGTTAACTCTACATCTTCTTCTTCTAACCCTTCACGTTGCACATCAATTTCGTACCCTGTTAACTCACTTGCTAACCGTATATTTACTCCTGAACGACCAATTGCTTTTGATACTTCTTCTGGTTTTAATAAAACGCTTACACGTCCTTTTTTACCATTTTTCTCTTCTTCGTAAGGCTTAATATCTACAGAAGTTACTTTTGCAGGACTTAAGGCTCTTGCTACAAATAACGATTCATTTTTAGTGTAATTGATTACGTCAATGTTTTCGTTTCCTAATTCACGTACAATTCCGTGAATACGAGACCCTTTTACACCAACACAAGCTCCTACAGGGTCAATTCTATCATCGTATGAATCTACGGCAATTTTTGCTTTATCACCAGGAATTCTTGCAACACCTTCAATTGTTATTAGTCCATCAAAAACTTCAGGAATTTCTTGTTCAAACAACTTCACTAAAAATGCTGGTGAAGTTCTTGATAAGATAATAGCAGGTTTATTTCCTCTTAATTCTACCGATTTTATAACTCCACGAACAGAATCTCCTTTTCTAAAAAAGTCTGAACGAATTTGCTCACTTTTAGGTAAAACAATTTCGTTTCCTTCATCGTCTAACAAAATTACGGCATTATGACGAATATGGTGTACTTCAGCACTATAAATTTCTCCTTCTAAATCTTTAAATTGCTTAAATATGTTCGTGCTGTCGTGTTCTTGTATTTTAGATATTAAGTTTTGACGTAAAGCTAAAATAGCACGTCTTCCTAAATCTATTAATTTTACCTCTTCAGATACGTCTTCACCAATTTCAAAATCTGGCTCAATTCTTCGTGCTTCAGCAAGTTCTATTTCTTCATTATCATCTTCAGAAAAACCGTCTGCTACTACAATTCTATTTCTCCAAATTTCTAAATCTCCTTTATCAGGATTAATAATTATATCGAAGTTTTCATCTGATCCAAACCTACGTTTTAATGCAGCACGAAATACTTCCTCTAATATAGACATTAGAGTTACTCTATCTATACTTTTATTATCTTTAAATTCTGAAAATGACTCAATTAACGCAATATTTTCCATTTCATTCTCTTATTAAAATATGATCTTCACTTTTGCTTCACTAATATCTTGATACAACAAAACCATTGTTTTTTCTACCGTATGCTTTCCTTTACCTATTGGTTTAGGCTCTCTTGCTTTCCAAAACAGGGTAATATCGTTATCTGTTACTTGAATTAACGTACCTTCAAATTCTTCGGTTGTTGTTTTAACCTTTAAAATTCTGTTTATATTCTTTTTATACTGACGCTTAACAGTTAAGGGGTGTGCAATATCTGGTGTTGTTACTTCTAAAGAAAAATCTTCATCTTCTCTATCTAAATTATGCTCTATTTTTCTACTAATGCGCATACATTCGTTTAAAGGGACTCCTGAATCACCATCAATAATTACTTTTATTTTACTGTTTGCTAAGAATTGTAAATCAATTAAATATAATGATTCATTTTCTAATAATGCTTCGTTTAATAATTCTTTGACTTTGTCTTGATTCATGCTAAGGTATAAAAAGAGGGGACTCTCGTCCCCTGTATCAATCTAATTAATAAATTTGGTGCAAATATAGTAAGTTATTCATTAACATACAAATGTCTTTTCGTTTTCTAATTCAGAATAATTTTCGTAATTTAACAGCAGTATCTATCTTTAAATCTTTTAATTATGAAAAAAATATTACTTCCTATCGATTTTTCTAAGCATTCTAAATATGCTGCTAAACTAACTGCTAAAATAGCAAAAAAAACAGACGGTGAAATACACTTAATTCATATGATTGAACTACCTACCGGTTTTAAAGGTATGGGGTCTGGTGCTAATATTAGTATCCCTGAAAGCATGCTATACATTAAGATGATTAAAGAAAAATTACTCGATTACAAAAATACTTTCTTTGCTGATTTTGACAATGTATATCATTCAATACGTTTTCAAAATCCGTATGAAGGTATTCGTGATTATTCTAAAAAAATCAATGCCAATTTAATTGTTATGGGCTCTAAAGGACAAACAGCTTTAGAAGAAATTATAATTGGATCTAACACTGAAAAAACAGTTCGAAATTCTGAAATACCTGTTATTATTACTAAAAAAGATAACGATAATTTTAAATTGAAGAAACTTGTTTTTGCTTCTTCTTTTGAAAATAAAGAAGCAAAAGCATTTAAAGGTTTCCTAGAATTTGCAACAAAGTTTAAATGTAAAATTTACTTATTAAAAATTAACACTCCCGATAATTTTGAAAACACAAGTGATTCAAAAAAGAGAGTTGAAGCTTTTATTGAACCTTACAAAATAGTCGGGCACACCATAAAAGTATATAATGACACTTCAATACAAGAGGGGATTTTAAATTTTTCAAATGAAAATAACGTTGATTTAGTTTCTTTAGCAACACATGGAAGAAGTGGTTTATCTCAGTTTTTCAATGCTAGTGTTTCTATTGATTTATCTAAAAATGTATTAAAGCCAATACTTACTTTTAAGGTATAGTAATAACAAATAAAGTGATGTTAAGTTTTTCAAGTCCCCCCTTAACTTTTTTTACTTTGTTTTAAATTACTCAATCCAATAATCTGCTACCCAAGGTGCAGGACGAACATACCTATACCACTTACCTCGACCTCCTTTTATCGCATTATGAGGGTTGATTTCTCCATGAAAAATAATAATTTTAGCTCCTTCAGGAATTGTTGGTTTTTTCCAAAAAGCTAAAGGAAATCTTGAAACACAATCATACTTAAAACTAGGGCACCATTTTTTATCCCAATATTGAAGGCTTGAATTATCGTTAATACTATGTGTTAAATACTCTTGTTCATTTCGATGAATTTTTCTTAATTCGTCAAAATTTTTGATAAAATCATTAAAAACATAGCCATGTTTTCCTATTTCAAACCTATAAACAGAAGAGTTTCCTGTTATTCTCCAGGTTCTCCAACTATGGTCTTTGATAATTCTGAAAGAACCCTCAACGTCAAAAAAGCAATCAATTTTATCAACAATAACAATATCTAAATCTAAAAATAAGGCAGTTCCTTCAAGCCCGTATAAATCATCTTTAAGTGTTGTTAATTTTTTCCACATTCTTTCAGGTATATCTGTACGGATATTCATTTCGGGAATATCATAACAATCAACATCGTTGATAATTCCTGTGCTATCATCAGTAAAACAAACCATTTTAAAATCATATGATAAATTCTTTTTTACCATAGCATGTAGTCTGTTTACGTATTCAGGACCGTACAACGTACCCCATTTCATGCAAAATATATACTTCATTCCTGTATTCTTATTACTCATAATGTACTGTTTTTTTTAAGCAAATCTTCTTTCAATAATTTCAAATAATCTCGCTTCGTGCATCTCTTTACCTGACCAATTATAGTCTGGTTTTATCATTTGATTGATAAAATTTTTAGCTTCTACTTCTGTTTTGAAAGTATTGAGCTGCGAAATTACTCTATTAAAATCATTTTGATTGCCATTAAACAAATGTCTTACAAAAACAATTCTATCGTTTAGGTCTATTTTAATAGTACTTTGCAAGAAATCGTTTAACGATTTTTTTGGTGGTGCTTTTTCAAATAAATCAGCCATAACATCAACAGAAATTGTTCCATCTAACTCTTCTTCAAGGGTTTTTGTTTTTAACTCCTCAATATTCCCTGTGTCATTTTCAACTTCGTTATTAGGTTCAGATAGCAAACGAGCTATTTCATCGAAAGGTTGTTCTATAATTTCTTCGACAGGCTTTAAGTCAATTGGTTTTTCTGATTTTTCTTCGGATATTAAATCAATCGATTCTTTTAAAGTATCCTTTACCGATATAGCCTCCTTTTTTTCGGCTATTTCTTTTGTTTTTTTAACGAATACTTCCTCAATCTTTTCTTCAAATTTTTCATCAAGTTTTTTTGTTGTTTTCTCTTGAATTTTTTCAAAAGGACTTGCTAAATGATTTTTAACAGAGGTATCTTTAATAATTTTACTATCAAAAACAGTAGTATCAGCAATTTTTGTTTCAATTATCTTATTTTCAGAAATTTTAAACTTAGGAGTCTCATCAATTTCTTCTTCTAAATGATAAACAACGGTTTCTTGTTTTAATAAAGAAATTTCAAGGTCTCTTTTTTCAATTTTAGTCCTAGTTTTCTTTTGCTCCGCTAATAAAACATCACTCAATAATTCTTCTTTTGATTTCGAAGGATTAGGCGTATTATTTATATACTCTTCTATATAAACTAAAACCGAAAGTTTTTCATAAACCTCATATGCCTTCTGCTTTAACTCAAACACATCTTCCTTATTTTTCATCTGTAAAATAGCGTGTGCTAAACTGGTTAAATCTGACGCTAGCTTTTTGTGCATAAGTTGTTCTTTTGATTTTAATTTTTACTGTTTAATTTTAATAAATTTGTTCTTTACTCGAAAGTAAGACAAAAATCAATAATTAGCGCCTAAAAATACAAAATGTTTCTCGAAAATACAGTAAATCATACAGGGCAATTTGGTTGGATTGAAGTAATATGTGGTTCAATGTTTTCAGGAAAAACTGAAGAATTAATCCGCAGACTTAAACGTGCCGAATTTGCAAAACAACGTGTTGAAATTTTTAAACCAACTATAGATACTCGTTATGACAATCAACAAGTAGTATCTCATAATGCGACCAAAATTAGATCAACTCCCGTTCCTTGTTCTTCCAATATCTTATTACTAGCAAACAATGTTGATGTTGTTGGTATTGATGAAGCACAATTTTTTGACTCAGGCATCGTTGCTGTTTGTAATGAACTAGCCAATAGAGGTGTTCGAGTTATTGTGGCAGGTTTAGATATGGATTTTAAAGGAAATCCTTTTGGCCCAATGCCCGCTTTAATGGCTACCGCAGAATATGTTACAAAAGTACATGCCGTTTGTACACATACGGGTAACTTAGCACATTATAGTCATCGAAAAGCAGCCAGTGATGACCTTGTTTTATTAGGTGAAGTACAAGAATACGAGCCTTTAAGCAGAGCTGCTTATTACAAAGCTATGCAAGAACAACATAAAAAGAACGAAAATTTATCCGATGAATAATCACGTAACTATTTTAGAAATTGATGCAAAATCAATTGAGCATAATCTTGCTTTTTTTAAGCAAAAACTAAATCCTGACACTAAAATTTTAGCTGTTGTAAAAGCTTTTGGATACGGAAGTGAAGCTACAGAAGTTGCCAAATTAGTACAAGATAAAGTTGATTATTTTGCCGTAGCATATTCAAATGAAGGAATTGTTTTGCGAGAAGCAGGGATTAAAACACCTATTTTAGTATTACATCCTCAGCTTCAAAATTTAGACGATATTGTAAAATATAGGCTAGAACCAAACTTGTACAATTTTAAAATATTTGATGCTTTTTTAAAATTAGCAGATCAAAAACCCCTGATGAACTATCCTATTCATATTAAATTTAACACGGGTTTAAATAGATTAGGGTTCTGGCATACCGATACACCAAAGCTTATTTCTGAATTAAAAAAATCGAATAATGTTAAGGTAGAATCTATTTTTTCGCATTTAGCTGCTAGTGAAGACCCTAATGAACAAGAATTTACCATCGGACAAATTAATAACTTTGCTTATATTGTAAAACAAATTTATGAACACTTAGGCTACAAACCGATGATTCATATTTTAAACACCTCAGGCGTTGTTAATTACCCACAAGCCCAGTTTGACATGGTGCGTATTGGCATTGGTTTATATGGTTTTGGAAGTAATCCTAAAGA
This sequence comes from Tenacibaculum dicentrarchi, assembly GCF_900239345.1. Lineage (GTDB taxonomy): Bacteria > Bacteroidota > Bacteroidia > Flavobacteriales > Flavobacteriaceae > Polaribacter > Polaribacter dicentrarchi. Next base: position 20,818 of record NZ_OESZ01000001.1, read on the forward strand.
AACTGCTCAATTAAAAAACACTCATAGTTTAAAATCAATTATTTCACAAATTCATCTTATTCAACCTGGTGAAACTGTTGGTTATAACCGTGCTTTTGTAGCAAATAAACCTACCCGTAGCGCAACAATCCCTATTGGTCATGCCGATGGAATTTCACGTAAACTAGGTAAAAAAGAAGGCTTTGTTTTTATCAACAATAAACCAGCGCCTATTATTGGAAATGTTTGCATGGATATGATTATGGTCGATGTAACCAATATTGATTGCAATGAATCAGATGAAGTTATTCTTTTTAACCATCAGCAACATATAGAATATATGGCTCATAAATGTGAAACCATTCCGTATGAAACACTTACTGCTATTTCACAACGTGTAAAAAGAATGGTTAAATACTAAATTTTACTTAAATTGCAAAGTATTAACTATTAAATCAAAAAATTATGAGTATGCTTAAAGAATTTAAAGAGTTTGCTATGAAAGGTAATCTTGTTGACATTGCTGTCGGTTTTGTTATGGGTGCTGCTTTTAAACAAGTAGTAACTTCTTTTACAGGCGGAATTGTATCTCCATTAATCGGGTTATTATTTAATGCTGACTTTAAAGATTTAAAATACATCGCTAAAGAAGGTGTTGCCGATGCAGCAGGAAAAGTAACTGGTGAAGTTGCTATTCTTTATGGTGAATTTTTAACTAACATTATTGATTTTATCATCGTTGCTTTTGTAATGTTTATGGTTGTAAAAGGTGTGAACGCTTTAAAGAAAAAGGAAGAACCAGCTCCTGAAGCTCCAAAAGGACCAAGTCAAGAAGATTTATTAGCTGAAATTAGAGACTTATTAAAAAAGTAATATAACCACTAACTACTATATTAAAGGCGATAAAATTATTTTTATCGCCTTTTTATTTGATAAAAAATAAGATATTTTACTTTTCTACAAATATTCTAAATGATTTTTTAAGATAAATTTATTCGAATATTGAACAAGTATTATTATCGCTTCCTTAAATTTGCTTGTATCAAAATACACAAAATATGGCATCGCACACAGTTACAACAGTTTGGAAAGAAAACATGCAATTTGAAACCGACAACCCTAGCGGGCATAAAGTTTTTATAGATGTTGGTGAAGAAAGTGGTGGAAAAGGCGAAGGTTTAAGACCCAAAGCTATGATGTTATCAGCATTAGCAGGTTGTTCAGGTTTAGATATTATTCCTCTTTTAAATAAAATGAGAACTTCTATTACAGACCTTAAAATGGAAGTTACTGGCGAATTAACCGAAGAACATCCTAAATATTATCATATAGTTACTGTTGATTATCATTTTTATGGAACAGATTTAAATGAAGAAAAAATTAATAAAGCCGTAAAATTATCTGTAGATAAATATTGTGGTGTAATGGAAATGTTTAGAAAATTTTCCGAAGTAAAAATTACATCTCATTTTCATAATCAATAACAAATAAATATCAGAAAATATGCGTTGGACTTTAAAAAAAGAACCCGATTTATTAAAAGTAAATGAATTGGCTAAAGAATTATCCATTGAAAAAACATTGGCTAAAATTTTAGTACAACGCAATATTGATACTTTTGATAAAGCTCGAAAATTTTTCCGTCCTTCTTTAGATGATTTACACGACCCTTTTTTAATGAAAGATATGCATATCGCTGTACAACGAATTGAAAAAGCGATTGCAAACAATGAAAATATTTTAGTTTTCGGCGATTATGATGTTGACGGAACAACAGCTGTTTCGTTACTTTCTTCTTATTTAAAAACAATTCACCCTAATATTGCTACGTATATTCCTGATAGATATGCCGAAGGTTACGGCGTTTCTTACATGGGAATTGATTTTGCTGATGATAATGATTTCTCGTTAATTATCGCATTAGATTGTGGAATTAAAGCTATTGATAAAGTTGCTTACGCTTCCGAAAAAAATATCGATTTTATTATTTGCGACCATCATAAACCTGGTAAAGAAATTCCGAAAGCAGTTGCTGTTTTAAATGCAAAACAAGAAGATTGTTTTTATCCTTATGATGAATTATGTGGTTGTGGTGTTGGTTTTAAACTGATTCAAGGTTTAGCTTCAAAAAGAAATCAAACTATTGATGATTTAATTCCTTATTTAGATTTGGTAGCCACTGCAATTGCAGCCGATATTGTTCCAATGACTGGCGAAAATAGAACCTTAACGTACTTCGGATTACAGGTTATCAATTCAAAACCAAGAAACGGAATTAAAGCCATTATTGAACAATTAGATAAAAAAGAATTAACTATTACCGACGTTGTTTTTATCATCGCTCCGCGAATAAATGCAGCTGGTAGAATGAAACACGGAATTCATGCCGTAGAACTTTTAACAGAAATAAATTTTGATTCGGCTGTTGAATTTGCTTCAGAAATTGAAAAATTTAATGCTGATAGAAAAGGTCTCGATAAAAAAATTACAGAAGAAGCTTTACTTCAAATTGAAAATAATAATGAAACTGAAAAATTTACTTCAGTTGTTTTTGATGAAAATTGGCACAAAGGCGTTATCGGAATTGTAGCATCAAGATTAATTGAAACCTATTACAGACCCACCTTAGTTTTTACAAAAAGTGGCGATAAACTTGCTGCCTCTGCTCGTTCTGTAAAAGGATTTGATGTATATAATGCCTTAGAACAATGTACAGAATTTATTGAACAATTTGGTGGACATAAATATGCTGCGGGTTTAACTTTAGTTCCTGAACAATACGAGAATTTTAAAAATAAATTTGAAGAAGTAGTAAAAAATACTATCGATAAAAACTTATTAATTCCTGAAATTAGTATTGATGCTGAGTTAGATTTATCAGAAATATCACCTAAATTTTTTAGAATTATTAAACAAATGGCACCTTTTGGACCTTTAAATATGAGACCTACTTTTTCGACAACTGCCGTTAGAGATAATGGTTTTGGAAAACAAGTTGGTGCTGATAAAACACATTTAAAACTAAATATTATTTATGGAGCTGATAATAGAACTTATAATTCTATTGGTTTTAGTTTAGGAAAAAAACTTCCTTTAATTCAAAATGAATTTGATATTGCATACGCACTAGATGAAAATACTTGGAACGGAAATACCAGTATTCAACTGCTTTTAAAGGATATAAAATAATTATCGTCATGCTGAATTTAGTTCAGCATCACATCAATATGAAAACTACGGAAAATTAGGATGCGAACCTGAAATAAATTCAGGTTGACGAATGTTATTTCTTATTTTCAAAATTTAGTTTAAAGTACAAATGCCTAGCCCCGATTGAAGCATTTGTTTGAGCTCTTTTTTGTTTTTCTTTTTAAAAAACAAAAAAAGCGAGTGCGGAAAGCGGGAAATTGCTTCAAAAAATATTTAAACTATTTTATATAATTCTGATTTTATTATTACTTCTTTTTAATAGCTCGCATTAAACCTTCTTGCGCTACGGAAGCCACTAAAACACCTTTTCGAGTGTAAATATTACCAGTTGCAAAACCTCGAGCGCCAAATGCACTAGGGCTTTCTATTGAAAATAATAACCAATCGTTAAAATCGAAATCACGATAAAACCACATAGAATGGTCTAGACTTGCCATTTGCGTATTTCCGAAATGAGCAACACTCGCATTTGGGTTTAAACAAGTCGTTAAAATATTATAATCAGAAATATACGTTAAAATTTGTTGCTTTAAAGCTAAGTTTAAATCTTGAGAAGCGTGTTTCAACTTAAACCAAACATCAACTACGGGAGGCAAATCTTTTAAATCGAAAGGATTTACTATATGAACAGGTTTAAAATCGACAGGTCGCTCGATACTTAAAAAAGCTTTTAATTTTTTAGGTAAAAAATCGCTGAATTGCACCAACATATCCGACCAACTTAACAATTCTTCAGGCTGTTTTATGTCTTTTTTAATTGGCTTTTGATGTTCGTAACCTTCCTCTTTTTTATGAAAAGAACACGCTAAAATAAAAATAGTTTTATCTTCTTGAATTGCTGTAACTCTTCGAGTAGAAAAACTTCCGCCATCACGAATTACTTGTACATTATATTTTATCGGCACTTCTAAATTTCCAGCTTCTAAAAAATACGAATGCAAAGAATGTAAAATACGCTCATCAGAAACTGTACGATATGCAGCGTTTAATGATTGTGCTAAAACCTGTCCGCCAAATACAATAGGGCTTCCAATATCTTTACTTATTCCGTTAAAATTATTATTACCAATATCATCTAACATTAAAATATTTAATAACTCTGCTGTATTTTTCATAGCTACAATTTAACTTATTTCTGATAATATTTTTTTGTTTTTAAAAGGATATTGCTGTTTAAATTCAGATGGTTGAATTTTTTTCAAAAACAAACTTAAAATCTTGTTTGTAATCGTTTTTTTGTGGCGTAAATAAATAGTTAAATCTTGAGGAATAGCACCAACCGAACTTTTTATTTCGCTAGCTGTTCTTCCAAAATTTATTGATTTTACTTGATTCTCTATTCCTAAAGAAATATAATCATATAACATTCGCTGATAAATAGCGTACTCTTTATTGTTCTGATAATCGATTCCTACAAAATGAGCATCTAGTGAATTTTGATTAAAAATCCCTGATAAAAAACCAACTAATTTATCTTCTAACCAATATGCTTTTAAAAAATAAGCATCGCCTAAATTATCTTTTAAAGTTTGAAAAGTTTGTAAGTTAAAATCGCCTAAATTAAAACTAGCTTTGCTTGAAACTGTTTTATATAACAAAGTCATTTCAGGAAATAAATCTTTCAATCTATCTGCAGTAATATCTTCTGTTTTTAAAACAATACTATTTTTCAATGCTTTTCTAGCTTTTACTCTAAATTTCGTTTTTAAATCTGCTAAATAATCATCTAACGAATTCCAGTTTTGGGCTATATGTAAAACCATATTTGGCTCTACATTAAAAGCACTATAACTTTCTTCTTTTAATACCGATTTACTAAACAGTGATTTATTTTCAAAATCCTTTAGCATAAAAGCATCCGCTATATTTTCAGGTTTTAAAGTAGAAAATACGAATACTGCTTCGGCTATTTTAGGAAGAATTTCATTTCTATTCTGATTTTCTTTAATAAAAACCCCATGCTCTCCACTTACAAAAGTGTTTCCACAAGTGAGAATTTTAAATATTTTTTCAGGAGGTAAAAATTTGAATTTTCGTCCTATACATTTTACCCAATGTACAATAGATTGCATCTCATTTTGGACGCTATCTAAATAAAAATCGACAATTTGAATAGTTGCTAAAGCAATTGCTTTATTTTTTTCATCAAACAAAACAATGTATCCAAATTGTATTTTTGAGTTGTTTTGCTGTAATGCTTCTAAATACTTCGGATGAAAATACCAGTTATTCGTACAGTTTAATTCTTTCCAAATATTAGTTGATATTTCGTTGATATTATAAAAATATCGAACATTTAAAGAAGATTTACTACAAGATAAAATACACACAGGTTTTGATTCTATTTAAAATCGAAATTACTAAAAGTTTATGTAATCGATGTTATACAACACCATTATTCCAAACAGGTAATTTTAAGAGTTTACTAATTTTTATCATATCGCTTAAAATATAAGTTTTATCGCCGTGATTTAATAAATTATAACGTTCGCCATTTTTAGTAATTAGGTTTAATTCATAAGAAAAATAACTTCCTGAAGAACTATTTCCTGATGTAAATTTTTCTAAAATCTGTAAAGCGTATATTTGTTGAAATGTTAATACTTCTCCTCCAACAATAATTTTTCTTTTTCGAGTATATATATATACTTTTGGCGAAAACATAAATAATAAAACAATCCCTACAATTAAAAAAGGACCACCTGATATAAAAAATAATTTTCCGCCTTTCATAAAAGTAAGTGGAATATCAGAAGTTTGATAAAATTCATAAAATGAAACAATTAAATAAATTAATCCTATTAAAAAAAAACTCCATGCAAAAACTTTGGTAAACGAACTTCCTGTTATTTTATAACCTTGTGCTGTTTTTTTAAAGGTTTCACTAGCAAAATTACTACTCAAATTTTCTAAACTATTCCACGAAATAGTTCTTCCTACTTTATCGGTAGTAAAATCATCAAAAATAAAGTCAATTTGTTTGTTTTTAGAGGATGTTTTTTTTCTATTAGAAAAATAAATTGTTACTAGCATACCGATTCCCATAAAAACTAAAACAAGTAACATTCCGCCTGTTTTATAATATAAAAATTTTTGTTTACCATACACTTTTTGATGAACAGGCACAGTTATTTCTAGTTTTTTAAGTAAATGTGTGCCTTTTCTATTTAGTTTTTTTGCGTATTTTAAAGAATCTAAAGTTCGAATATCATTTTGAAGGTTTATTTGATTATTGTTATATCTTTCATATTGCTTTTGAATTTGTGGTACAAATACAAAATAAATCATTCCGATAGGTATCAATAAAAAAAGCCACGAACTTTTGAAGAGTAATTTTTGCATTTACTATTTTTTAGTATAAGTTATTAATAATTAAAACTATAAATTCTGATAAACAAACGGGGTATTTATCAGAATTTAAATTATAAAACAAATATTCAGTTAGTTTAAAACAACTATTTTAATTCCGTGGTATCCATCAGATCGTACGCCGATTAACCCTGAAACTGTTGCGCCTTTTTTAATGGTGGTATTGGTTATATTATAGTCGAATAAATCTTTTTTAAATTTTTTATTTGCCGAATTTGCAGCAATCATATTTCCTCCTGCTATTCCTGGTCCTACAATTAAACCAACAGGTGTTGAGCTTGTTTGTTGATTGTATCCATTGCTAGAATCGGTAGTGTAAAATCTTAAAGGTGTTAATAATAAATACCATAAATAAAAGAGGCTACACTTTGTTTTAATGATTTAAAAACCATTTCATTTTCCATAATATATAAACCTGCGCCATCGTCGTAGGTTAATTTTAAGTCTTTACCAAAAATAATATCTTTATCAGAATTATTAGTCAATTTAACTGCAATTAACCGAATATCTTTTAAAAGTTCTTTTTGATGATATTTTTTTTTCAATAACTCGTATTTATATTCAAGAATAACCCCTTTATCGGTACTTTTTGATACATAATTAAGTGTTTCAGGATTAATTATCTTATAACCTGAAGCACAGCTTGTTGCTAAAAATAGTAATACTAAAATAGAAATTGTTTTAAATAAATTCATTTTATATATTTTTATGATTCAAAAATAGCTTAAAAAATAAAACCACAAACAATTAATCATTTGTGGCTTTATATAAAAATTTAGTTACTTATTTATAAGGAAATTACCCTACAATATTAATTATTTTCCCAGGAACTATAATTATTTTTTTAGGTGTTCTTTCTCCTAATTGAGCCTGTGTTCTTTCTTCTGCCATTACAATTTTTTCGATTTCTTCTTTCGATAAATCTAATGGTAACTCTAAAGTAAAACGCATTTTTCCGTTAAATGATACAGGGTAATTTTTTGAACTTTCAACTAAATGAGAAGCTTCAAATTTAGGGAAATCAACAGTTGAAATTGAACCTTCATGCCCTAATTGATTCCATAATTCTTCAGCAATATGTGGTGCATACGGAGATATTAATGTTAATAAAGGTTCTAAAATAGCACGTTTATTACATTTTAAAGCATTTAATTCGTTTACTGCAATCATAAAAGTAGAAACCGAAGTATTGAAAGAGAAATTCTCAATATCTTCTTCTACCTTTTTAATTGTTTTGTGTAAAACTTTTAATTCATCTTTAGTTGGTTCAGCTTCGATTACAATAACTCCTTCTTCGCCAACATATAATTTCCATAATTTCTTTAAGAAAGAATATACTCCTGAAATACCTGAAGTTTTCCAAGGTTTAGTTTGTTCTAAAGGACCTAAAAACATTTCAAATAAACGTAATGCATCTGCACCAAATTCTTCACAAATTAAGTCAGGATTAACTACGTTATATTTTGATTTAGACATTTTCTCAACCTCTCTATGACATACAAATTGCTTATCTCTTCCGAAAACAAACTCAGCAGTTTCAAATTCTGATCTCCAAGCTTTTAATTTATCAATATTTACATTGATATCTCCTTCTAAAGTACTTACACAAATATGAATTGGGCGGTACGTTAACGATGCTTCAGTTTCTTCTGTTAAACCTGCTTCTACTAATTTTTTATGTAATCGAGAACCTAATTTATCATCAGCTTCAGTATCTTCTATTTGATTTTCTCCTTGGAAATAATCAGATGAAACATATAAATTATGTTTTTTACCATCAAACAATGCTTCGTAAACAAGTGCTGAAGTTCCTAAAATCATTCCTTGATTGATTAGTTTTTTAGCAAACTCATCAACAGGTAAAGCTCCTTTATCAAACAAGAATTTTTGCCAGAAACGTGCATATAATAAATGACCTGTTGCGTGCTCAGAACCTCCAATATATAAATCGATTTCTTTCCAATAATCAACCGCTTCTTTGCTTACAAATTCTCCATCATTTGTAGCATCCATATAACGGTTAAAATACCAAGAACTTCCTGCCCAACCTGGCATTGTATTTAATTCTAGATTAAAAATAGTTTCGTTATTAATTAAATCATTAGCAACTACTTCATTTTTTTCGGTATCCCAAGCCCAAGCTTCAGCATTTCCTAAAGGTGGTTTTCCATCTTCGGTTGGCAAATATTTTTCAACTTCTGGTAAAACAATTGGCAAGTATTTTGCGTCAATCATTTGTGGCATGCCATCTTTGTAATATACAGGAAAAGGCTCTCCCCAATAACGCTGACGACTAAATACAGCATCACGTAAACGGTAGTTTATTTTTCCAAAACCGAAACCTTGCTTCTCCATTTCGTAGATAGCTAATTTCATGGCTTTTTTATATGATAAACCATCTAAGAAATCAGAATTTGCAATTTTAGTTCCTTCTTTATCTGCATGAGCATTTTCAGAAATATCAACATCAGCAAAAACATTAGGAATTTCTAATCCGAAGTTTTTTGCAAAATCATAATCACGTTGGTCACCACAAGGAACTGCCATAACAGCACCTGTTCCGTAATTTGCTAATACATAATCACCAATCCAAATAGGAATTTGTTTTCCTGTAAATGGGTGTAAAGCATACGCTCCTGTAAATACTCCTGAAATAGTTTTTACATCTGCCATTCTATCTCTTTCAGAACGCTTTGCAGTTGCTTTTATATACGCATAAACAGCTTTCTTTTGAGTTTCACTTGTAATTTTAGTGACCAATTCATGTTCTGGAGCTAATGTCATAAAAGATACTCCATAAATAGTATCAGGTCTTGTAGTAAAAACGTCTATTTTATAATCGTTTTGTACTGCTGTTTCTGCTACCTCAACTGTTGATTTTTCAATAGGTTTTGCAAATTGAATGGTATTATTAATTTTAGATACAACACCTAAAACATTTTCTAAAACCTCTTCATTTGTAAAACGAACTATATGAAATCCTTCGTTTGTAAAATACGCTGTTCTTGCTGTTTCATCTTCTTTACCAGAAAATTCAACTACAATATTTTTTGCTAAACATACATAATCTACTAAAAATGTACCAATAGTATATTTTTTTCTAAATTTTGATGCTCCTTTTTTATTTTTTAATTCATTCCAAAGTACTTCTTCCGCCTTTGATAAATTTAAACGCATTTCTTTTAATGCCTCTAATTCTTTGAATGATAATTTTACACCAGCTTCTACTTCTAAAGCATCAACTTTAAAAGTTACCATTGCTCCTTGGCTTCTTCCAATCCAATTTGTTTGGCTATCTTTTAAAGGTTGTGGCCAGTCGATGTTTTCTAATCCGTCTAATAAACGTTGTGAATATGCTGAAATTCGCATAGACCATTGGGTCATTTTCTTACGAATTACAGGATGTCCTCCTCGTTCTGATACGCCATTTATAATTTCATCATTTGCTAATACCGTTCCTAAATCAGGACACCAGTTTACTTCGGTATCAGATAAATAAGTTAAACGATATTGTAATAAAATAGTCTCTTTTTCTTTATCAGAAAATACATTCCATTGTTCCGCAGAAAAAACAGTAATATCTTCTTCTGATACAGCATTTACAGATGCATTTCCTTGCGTTTCAAATACAGAGATTAAAGTTGAAATATCTTCTGCTTTATCAGAATCTTTATTATACCAAGAATTAAATAATTGGATAAAAATCCACTGTGTCCATTTATAATATTCAGGACTAGAAGTTCTCACCTCACGAGACCAATCGAAAGAAAAACCAATATTATCTAACTGACGACGGTAGGTTTTAATATTTGTTTCGGTAGTAATTGCTGGATGCTGACCTGTTTGAATTGCGTATTGTTCTGCTGGTAAACCAAAAGAATCATACCCTTGCGGATGCAAAACATTAAATCCTTTATGACGCTTATAACGTGCATAAATATCAGATGCAATATATCCTAAAGGATGCCCAACATGTAAACCCGCTCCTGAAGGATAAGGAAACATATCTAACACATAATATTTAGGTTTCTCTGATTCATTACTGGCTTTAAATGTTTGGTTATCTGCCCAAAACTGTTGCCATTTTTTTTCTATATCTTGATGATTATATTGCATTGTATTTCGTTTAAGAAGCTACAAATTTACGTTTATTTTAAATAATATATTTGTTTATTTTTCATCAATAAAAACATAATACTATAGAGCAACAAAAAATAGGTTTAAAAATCGGGGGATTTAAAAACCTATTTAATGCACTATATATTGTTGTTAATTTTTTATCCTTTTACTGGCACAGATACTATTAATTTTCCCCATCCTAAATACATGGTTGCATCATTTTCTTGTCCGTTGAATGCAATTGAAAATGCTTCAATCAATTTTTTTGATTTTGATACACTAGCAGATACTCTTACTACATCTTCCGATTCACTATAAGAATAAGCACCCCAAACATTTTTTGCTGTACTTAAAATTACTGTCCATTCTTTATCTCCAGGAATGGTAAATAATGTATAAGTTCCTGATTTTACTTCTTTACCTCCAAAATTTACATCTTTATAAAACGTAATTTCTGCAGCTTCATTAGCACCTGTTCTCCAAACTTTTTCATTTGGTGCTAATTTAGAAATAGCTCTTCTTTTTAATTGTGGACGACTATAAACTACTTTTACTAGCTTATCTGAAATACGATAACTACTAGGATATGCCGCTACATCCATAGGACTTTTATCTAATCTTGGAAAACTTTGTGCATTTAGTTGATTAGAAAATAATACAGTTATCATTAAAATTACTATTCCTAAAATTCTTTTTATCATTATAACTTATTTTAAAGTAGGTATTATTAAAATTTTTATCTTCAAAATTACAAATCCTTACAGAAAAAAAATCTTAATAATTACCTATACTTATGTTAAACTTACAACGTACTTAATCGGTTTTTATTCTTTTAAATACTTGTTCAAATAACAAAATTAATAATATACTTATACCAAACATAGGTAATAAAACACCTAATAAAACAAGTATAAAAATAATTAATTTACCAACTTTAAATTGAGATGATACTTTTGGAACACCCCAACTTCCTTTCTCTTTTCTATATAAATAGGATAATAAACCTGCAATAGTCATTAAGGTCAGTCCTAAAGAAACTAAAAACATTAGCCACCAATTCCAACCACCAAATTGCCCTTGATGAAATGCCATAACCCACATTCTGCCACGCATTAAAAAACCGACATCACTCCAAGTATGTTCCTTTACTAATTTACCTGAATACTGGTCGAAATGCAATTTTCTTTGAGCAGTTAACGGAAAAGTTTTATTAGCCACACTAAAAGTACTTTTTGCTGATTTTGGCAAACCAATACTAACAGTTCCTTTTAATTTTTGCTGATTTGCAATAGCAACCATTTCTTCAATGGTCATTCTTTTTTCTTTTACTTCGGATGTTAAACCACGTCCGCTCCATGTTTTAGGAAATCCTGTATTGGTTACTTTTTGAACCCATTTAAAATTACTTCCAAAAACATCTGTCCACGGTAAACCTCCCGCTAAAATAAGTAATAATAAAAGGGACATCCAAAAACCTGTAACAGCATGTAAATCTCTAAATAAAATTCTTTTTCCTTCTTTAAATCTGATTGTAAAAACACCTTTTATTCCACTAGAAAATGGCCACCAAATATAGATTCCTGTTAAAATTAAAACCACCATCCAACTGGCAATTAACTCAATAATTTTAGTTCCTATTTTGCCTCCTAATAACTCACCATGTAATTTTCTAACGATGTACATCCAAGTATCTTTAGGACTAAAAGTTCCTGTAGCTTCACCTGTATATTGATTTACAAAAACTGTTGTTTTATGACTGAATCTTCCAACTACAAATTCTGTAGCTTTTTCAGGATTGTCATTAATAACCATTGAACTTGGTTTCTTTTTTAATTTTTCTTTAGCATTCTCCCACTGTTGTTGATACGAAATTGGTGTTTTATGCAAATTCTCAACGTCTTGAATTTTTGCAACCTCTTTGCTTTCTACATCTGGATTAAATAAATAAATAGCGCCAGTAATAGACAACACCAATATAAAAGGCAAAGAAACTAGCCCTGCAATAAAGTGCCATTTCCAAAGCCATTGATTTAGTTTTCTATTTTTCATTTTATAAAATTTTAAAAGTCTTTTTACTTTAGTTATTAAAAAAATAAAAAGGGAGTAAAAAGACTTTTTATTTTAAAAATTTGATATTAAAAATTGTACTTCACTCCAAAATGAAATGCTCTTGGAGCACCTACACCATATTTGGTACTTCCATATCTATAAGAAGCCCTTGTTGAATATAACGTGTCAAAAATATTCAAGCCCTGTGCCCAAATATCAAATTTTTTGTAGGTATAATTTGCTTTCAAATTAAAAATCTGATGCCCGTCATAAGTACTTGTTCCCATTATTTTATTTCCTGCAGCATCCTTTGCTATAACAGCTTCATTTTCAAGACTCGTATTATACGCTCCTATTTGTTCGTGCTGAAGTGTTACTAATAAATTATCGATTGGCGTGTATTTTAACGACATCGAAGCAATGTAATTTGGTGCCGTTGGCATATCGGTATTTGAATGATCAATTTTTGAATATGCCTTTGTTTTTTTATCTTTTACAGCCTTGTAAAACTCCAGATATTTATGTGTAGCGTAACTTGCATTATAATCGAAAGTTAAATTGTTTAAAATTTTCCAATTAACCCCTAACTCAATTCCTTGCGAACGCGTTTTTCCTGCGTTTTGCTTTAAATAATTTCCACTAGCATCCGAAGTGGTAACCAGCCTGTTTTTACCATCTAATCTGTAGGCGGTAACATCTAATTTTATATCAGAATTTATAGCTACATATCCTCCAACTTCATAATTATCAAAATTGGCAGGTTTTAGGGCATAAACTACCTCATCAACACCACTATTTCTAAACAACGACCCTACTTGTGGCGGTGTAAATCCTTTTGAATAATTTGAATAAAAACCAATATTGTTGGTAACATTAAAATTCATTCCTATTTTAGGAGATACATTATTATAACTTACTTTCTGGTCTTTTACACCCGATTTTCCTTCATCTTTATTATCGTAATCATAGTTAAAACCATCATAACGCACCGCAGCAGTTACCTTTAAGTTTTCTAGCGGCGAAATTTCAAACTGTGCATATCCTGCATAATTTAAAATATCAGCCTGATAAAACATTTTATATAGCTCTGTTTGCTGATAATCAGTAAATTTCTTGGTTGTTTTATCATAATTCACCTTTATTTTTTTCGCATAATAATCTTGTGGCGAATAATCAACCGTACCTCCCACAATTAAAGAAGCATCTGCAAAATTAAAATCTAATTTATGTTGAACCAACGCTACTGCACTGGTAAATTTATTCGAATTAATTTCACCAAAATTACTTCTTGTTGACATTCTGTAAGAAGGAATTTGATTCATTTCATTATTTCTGTAGATAAAATTAAAAGACGTTTTATTGCTGTCATTCCATGTTTTATCTAAAGTCGTACGAAAACGCAATGCCGTTGCTTCTCTTTCAGCAAACGTATGATTACTCTTATATTTTCCTGCCAAATAATTTTCTTCGGATAAAGAGCTTGACCCCATATCAGAACGAAAATCGATAAACGAAACAGTATTTGTCCAACGTAAGGTTTCAGAAAAATCATTTACATTTTTAAAAGTAATGGCAAATTTTTCATAATCGGAATGTTCAAGCAAACCATTTACACGGCGCACCTTATGAACTCCTACATAAAAACCATGCTTGTCTAAAGCCGTTGTAGATACTTCTGCTTGTACTTTTTGTAAGCCCAAAGTATTGGCTTCCATAGCAAACGAACCGCCAAATTCTTTTCTAGGATTTTTGGTGATAAAATTAATACTTCCTCCAATTGCTTCACTTCCGTAAATACTCGATGCAGGTCCTTTTACCACTTCAACCCTACCAAAAGCAGTGCTGTTCATTTCCAACAACGCATTATGATTAAACACCGCAACAGGGCGGATTGGCAAGCCATCTTCTAAGTATAAAAACAATGATTTTGTTGATATTGGCGTACGAATTGCCATCATATGTTGCTCGTTACTTGCCGCCATTGAAGTACTCATGTACACTCCTGGAACTTGATTTACTAACTGTTCTATTCCAAAAGCTTTAGACTCCTCAATATCTTTTTCACTAACCAAACCAATTGCTGCAGGAATGTATTTACGTTTTTGAGCTTCACGAGAAGCCGAAACAATAACTTCTTCTAAACTTTCTAAATCTTCTTCTAATTGAATTGTGTTTAACTTATTTAAAAGTGTTACAATTTTTGTTTGATACCCAACTGTTGTAATTTTTACTTTTACATTTTTCTGATTTTTTAAGCTTGTTAATTTAATAGAAAAATCTCCATTTAAATCCGAGGCAGTTCCTATATTTTTATTATTTATTGAAATAACAGACGCTCCAACTATTGGATTATTATTTTTATCAATAATTTTTCCCTTATATATTTTTTGCTGATGTTGTTGTGCAAAATTCTTAGAAATAGGCATAAGAAATGCTATTACTAGAATTAGTAATATTTTTTTCATTATTATTTTATTAATAAATTTTTATTATTATTTTTAAAAATTATAGTTTAAGTATAAGCTTGTTCGGAATTTCACCTCCACCTTTGCTTGTGCTAAATTTTGATTTATTGGATACATTCCTGATGCTCCAAAAGTTATTTTATTGGTATTATATTCTAAGCCAATACTCGAAAACAAGACGTGTCCGTCAGAGCCTTTTACCTCCATGTTAAATTGTTTATTAACATTGTAAAACTCTCCTGAAATTCCTAATGATGGAATAAATACATTGTTTTTAGTATCTTTTAAAACGTAAAAAAGCGTGCTATTAAAATTAAATTGATTCCCGAAACGGTATTTTTTATTATTCGTGTTTTTATAATAATAACTTAGGTAATTTGTTACACCAAAATCATTATATTTAAAAACATACTGTAGGTTCGACATATAATCAACACTACCAGTTCCTAATTGAAAACTTGGGTTTGTTGAATTGTTAATTTCTTGGGTATATTTTCCTGTAGGAAGCTTTACACCAACACCCACTTTTACAACATGATTTACCATCGATGTTTTTTCGGTTTTCTCGTTATAATCACCTTGTTTTTTATCAAGAATGGTATAATTTGAAAGCAATGTAATATCGCCTAAGCCCGTTATATTTGTTGTTTTATCAACATAATTTCTATGATGTGCATGATACGGCACAAATACCTGTAATTCTAAATTTGTAGCCACAGGAATTCTTGACCAAAGCTGAATCGTATTAAAAGATTCATCAATTTTAGGCGAATCTGTAAAAATTCCATCTTTCGATTCATATTGTTGATACAAATACCGAACTCCTACAAAATTATTGTCGATAATCCCGCCCATTCCTAGGCTTCCACCGTTATTGCTACATCCGCAGGCATCGCATTCTTCTTCTAAAAAAGCTTTGTATGACTTTGGAAATATCGTATTCGAAAAACCTTGTATTGCAATACTTAATACTACTATTGTTAGTATAATTTTATTCTGAAAAACGTTCATCGTTTATAAATTCTAAATCGGTTAATGTGTTTAAAAAGACAAGAATATTTTCTTTTTCTTCTTCGGATAATGCAATTCCTAAGCGTCCGTCTGAATGTTTTAAAATAGGATCTAAATTTGGCGTATTTTGAACATCATTGCTATAAAAATCAAGCACTCTTTTTAGGGTATAAAAACGCCCGTCGTGCATATATGGTTTTGTTAAGGCGATGTTTCGTAAACTTGGCACTTTAAATTTAAAATTGTCTTTTTCATTTAAAGTAACCTTAGCCCTTCCTAAATCTTTAAGTATCGGATGTTCCGCCAAACCATTATTTCGAAAAGAATCGTCTGTAAATAAATCTGTTTGATGACAAGAAGCACACTTTTCTTTAAAGCTTACTAATCCTTGTTTTTCTTGAGCTGTAAAATTTCCACCTTCTTCATTTCTTACATATTTATCATATTTAGAATTTGAAGAAACCATCATCATCATAAACTGCGATAAGGCTTTAAGCATATTTGACATATTAATTTCACCATCATCAAAAGCCTGTTCAAATAATCTCTGATATTCATTATCGGCTTTTAATTTATCTAAAACGCCTCCTATTGTTTCATTCATTTCAACAGGATTTGTTATTGGTAATATCGAAAAACGATTAAGGTTATCGGTGGCTCCATCGGCCATAAACTGCTTTAAAAAAGCAGCATTTTGAATAGGCGGCGTATTTCGAACCCCTTGCTGATCATCAATACCATGGCTAAATTGATGCCCGTGATGTGTAAACGCATTTGCTTGCAGATGACAAAAACCACATGAAATAGTTCCATCCGAAGATAATTTACCTTCATAAAATAGCTTTTTACCCAATTCAAAACCTTTTTCGGTTGGTGGGTTTGCCTCTAAATTATATGCTAAGTCGGGGAAATTAGCAGGTTTTTCAAAAACTAATGGAATTTTCACATAAGGTGCTTCTGCTTCTTTACACGATAACATCAATAAGAAACTAAAAAAAAACAGTGTTTTTTTCATAAAAACATTTTAGAAACCTCATCGTTTTTTTAAAGCCGATGAGGTTGATCAATATATATTTTACAAGGAGCTAATTAATGGTGTGCTCCTGAATTATGCACGTGATCTACAGTAAACATATGGTCTAATAAGTTGTCAAAAACTTTTCCTGCTTTTACACCGCCCATAATACTACTTTGTTCTGATAATTTTATAGTATTTTTTCCTGCTAAAGTTTTAGAAACATCTACTTTTAAATGTACTTGAGGTGCATTTTCTTCAGATACCGCCACATGTTCAATTGCTAAGGTTATTTCTTGATATAAAACAGTGTTTGCAAGGTGTACAGCATAGCCTGTTTCTTCTTTATTCGTTTGAGAAGTAAAAGAACCTTCAAAAGCTAAATTTTTATAACCTGCTGTCCAACTCCAAGTTAAACCGTATTTTCTTGCAGCTACCCAAAGGTCAATATTATCACCTGATTTATCTGCTTTATACGTTTCTTCGTGATTTAAATATGTTTTTTTATCAACACCGATTCCAAATTTCATTTTGGTATATTTCCCAGCAGGAACATCTTTTAAATCAACTTTTAAATTTTTCACTTTTGTACCGCCACCTTCACTAATAATATAAAAACCTGGTACTGCTACTTCTTTTCCTTCTTCGTTAGTTAATGTAAAATTCCCTACAATATAATCTAAAGCATCAGGAGTTATTTTTTCATCATTTAAAGTATAGGTAGTCCCTAATATAAAATCGCCATCGGCCATTGCATGGTCAAATTCAACTGAAATGTCGTTTTTTCCTTTTAATACTAATTCATCATCATTATTACTACATGATACAGATACTAATAGTGTTGCTGCTGCAACTAAACTTAAAATTTTATTCATTTTTTAATTTTATTGATGTTTTTAATTTTATTGATGTTTTTATAAAAAAACTGCATTATTTTTTATCGTATGCTACACGAAATCCGCTTAAACTACCACTCGCAGAACGTGGATAACCAAGACGTGAAAATACTTGACAAAGATGCTCTCCAAAATGAAAATTTCCACCACGGATAATACGATTATCATCTTCTCCGCCTAACATAGCACTACCATCTGTTGGCGTACCAATGTATCCTTGATTGTACCATTTGTCTTGACACCATTCGGTTACATTTCCGCTCATATCATAGATACCCAATTCGTTTGGGGTTTTTTGCCCTACGGGATGTGCATCAACTTTCGAGTTATCACGAAACCAAGCTACTTCATCTAAATTGTTACTTCCTGCATATAAATAGTCATTTGTTTTAGCACCACCTTTTGCGGCATATTCCCATTCTGCCTCTGTTGGAAGCCTTCCGCCAACCCAATCAGAATAAGCACGTGAGCCATACCAAGTAACTACGACAACAGGTAGTTTTTCAGCACCTTCTTTTACTTTAAATGTGCCATCTATCTGTTCTATTTGGCATTCTTTTCGTTCAATATTTAACCAGGTTGTAGCGTTTCCTTGATTATCTTGTCCTTCTATTTGATTTCCTTTCTCGTTCAAAAAAGCAGCATATTGGGCATTTGTTACCTCATATGTACCCATATAAAAGGTAGCAACGGAAACTTTATGTTCAGGAAATTCATCTAATTCCCAGTTCTCTACAGGTTTGTTATCGTCTTTTTTACGACCCATTAAAAAAGAACCACCTTCCACTAAAACGCTGTCTATTTTTGGTTGCTCTTTACCTGTATTTTCTTCACTACAAGAAGTAAATAAAATTGCTGTAACGGCAACTATTTTTAAAACTATGTTCATGTTATTTTTTTAATATATTGATCTCATTACTTTTAACGTAATGATCTGTTTTTAAACCTCACGCGTTGTAAAACAGTGAGATTATTGATTATTAGTAATGATAAATAAATATCTTTAAATTATTCTAAGATATTTTTAACCATCATAATATCAATTTAATAAACAGCCTATAAAACCTATGTTAAAAACACAAGTATAAATTAGGCTAACCGATATAAAAAAGAAGTGTTGGGCGGATGAAATGTAGCATTTTCAAACAGATAAGAATATGTTTGATTGTAGGTAAATAATGTTTTTTTATGATAAGCTGTTAAAGTGTTTTTTGGTAAATTAACCAACTCTATAAAACCTATCGGATAATCTTTAAGAACAATTTGAAGCGATTCAAAATCGTCTTGCTGCTGCTGTTCTATTTTTAACATTAATTGACATTTACCATTACAGGCAAGTTCAGGCTTGTCTTTGTTAATACACAAAACTTTAGAAATATAATCATAATTTATTGCATACTCCACAAACGGAGCCACTGGGCGCAACATAGCTACCAGATACAATAAAATAAAAAAATAGATACTTAACTTTTGTAACAAAACGTGTTTTTAAAATATAAAGAGCAAATATAGTTTAAGTATTTTTTTTACTACATTTTTTAGAGAATATAATATTATTTTTATTTGTTCTAAATAATCATTACATTTGCAACGAAATTACAGCAAAATGATTATATTTTATACTCAAAATAAGGATGTTACGAAATTAACGCCGATTATTCCAATACAACCAAAAGCAGTAGCAAAAGTACTTACAGCAACTTCTTGTAGTAGTGTTTGCTCTTCTAATTGTATAAAACCTAAAACTAGGTGTTGTAATAAGTACCAAAAAAAAGGCATCAACTGTAAGCGATGCCCTTTAACTTTTGATATAAAAATTGCTTCTTAATTAAAGAACTTTTAATAAAAAATAGCTCTTTTTTCCACGTTGTAATAACACGTATTTATCGGCTATTAAATCTTTTGATGTAATTAAAAAATCTTCTTTTACCTTTTCTTTATTTACCGAAACAGCATTTTCTTTTAAAGCTCTTTTAGCATCTCCGTTCGATTTTAAAAAGCTTGTTTTTCCTGATAAAGCATCAATCATTGATAAACCTGCTTGAATATCATCTTTAGAAACTTCGGCTTGTGGCACACCATCAAACACATCTAAAAAAGTTTGTTCATCTAGACTTTTTAAATCATCCGCTGTTGATTTTCCAAATAAAATATTTGACGCTGCAATAGCTTTTTCTAATTCTTCTTGCGAATGCACAAAAGTAGTAACTGCGTTAGCCAATGTTTTTTGAAGCGCTCTTTCGTGTGGTACTTCTTGATGTTTTTCAATTAAGTCGGCAATAGTTTGCTGATCTAAAAATGTAAATATCTTAATATATTTAGCCGCATCTTCATCCGAAGTATTTAACCAAAACTGGTAAAATTTATAAACTGATGTTTTATCGGCATCTAACCATACATTTCCGCCTTCTGATTTCCCAAATTTTGAACCATCAGCTTTGGTAATTAATGGGCAGGTCATTGCGTAGGCTTTTGCTTCTTGTCCAACGTTCATTCTACGAACTAATTCCGTTCCTGTAGTAATGTTTCCCCATTGGTCAGAACCTCCCATTTGTAATAAACAGTTGTGGTTTTTATATAAATGATAAAAATCGTATCCCTGAATTAATTGGTAGGTAAATTCGGTAAAACTCATCCCTCCGGTAGTATCACCTGAAATTCTTTTTTTAACAGATTCTTTTCCCATCATGTAGTTTACGGTAATTCGTTTCCCTACATCTCTAGCAAATTCGATGAAGGAGAAATCTTTCATCCAATCATAATTATTTACTAATAATGGAGCGTTTTTAGCAGTGCTTTCAAAATTTAAAAAACGTGCTAAAGTTCGTTGAATTCCTGCTACATTTTTGGCTAATGCTTCTTCGTTTAATAAATTACGTTCGTCTGATTTTCCTGACGGATCACCAATCATTCCTGTTGCACCACCTACTAAAGCTACGGGTTTATGCCCTGCTTTTTCTAAATGAACAAGTAATATAATAGGTACTAAACTTCCAATATGTAACGAATCAGAAGTTGGATCAAAACCAATATATGCTGCCGTCATTTCTTTTAGTAATTGCTCTTCAGTTCCTGGCATCATGTCGTGAATCATTCCACGCCAACGTAATTCTTCTACTAAGTTATTCATTTTATTACTTTGTTAAAATTTGCTAAAAATGTGACTTTAAAACACAAAATGTTTCTACTATTTAGAAATATTTATGTTTTAACACAAATATAAAGCTCTTTGGCATATATTTTGAAAAAGAATATATAGTTTTATCAAAAATAATTTAAACTAAAAGAAGAATGAAAAATTTATTAAAACCATTATTTATTGCCTGTAGTGCATTTTTAATCGGAACGACTTTTACGGGTTGTCAAGATGATACAGGGTTAATTGAGGGTGGAGAAACAAGTACAGAATATAAGCTAGATGTAACTGCAACTAAATTAGACCCTGTTTTAAAAATCAACTCAACAGCAAACAGTTTTGAAACTGTAAAAGTACATTTTGAAGGTGCTGAAAACAAAATGAGACGCCTATACATTACGCAAAGTCTTGATGGTGCTGATGCTAAATTATACGATATTTCGGCATCAAATATTACTGTTAAATTAAATAATGACGACAGTTCTTTAAATTTAGGAGATGAAGCAAAACAAGGCTTTACCTATGACATTGTTTTTGATACTCCAGTAAGAAATAATCAAACTTATGTATATCAATTATGGACTACTCACGGAGGATTTGCAAACTTAAATAGTAAAGGAGATATTTCTAACCCATATCATAAAAACTCTTATGATGAGGGAGCTCTTGGTACGATTGTCATCAATACAGGAAATGGAATTGGCGATGTAGCTGTAACCGAATTTACTACGGAATTATCTAATTCTATTCAATTAAATGCTCCTGATAGTAATGGAAAAACACAAAGTTTCGTTTCTATTTTAAATGGAAAAACGTATAAAATTACACAACAAAACGTAAATTCTGCAACGCATACTTTTACAGATGCTGAAAAAGAAAAAAATGCTGAAAATGTAGCTTATTGGGATTTTGGTTATTATTATGTAGGCGGTGCAAATTTTGCCTCTACAAATGTATATTCTGATAAATTCGAATTTATTGATATTAATAAAATTTCTGGATTAAATCAAGAGCAATTAAATAAATTTTACTTCAAAAAATCTTCTTTAGATTTTGATGCTATTACTAAAAATTCTGATTTAGAAAGTGTTACTAAAGGTTCTCAAGATATTAAGAATGTTAAAGTAAATGATGTGATTGAATTTGTTGATGGTAAATCTGGTGCTAAAGGAGTCATTAAAGTTAATGCTATTAATGGAACTCATGGTAATGATGATAATATCAAATTTAGCGTAAAAGTTCAAAATGCTAATTTTCTTAAATTATAATTTAATAAAATAGTTAAATAAAAAGAGGTCGATATTTCGACCTCTTTTTTTGTTTAAAATAATTTATCTTTGAGTCATGATTTTAGTTACAGGAGGAACAGGCTTAGTAGGCGCACATTTATTATATCATCTAACTCAAAAAGAGGATAAGGTTCGGGCAATTTATAGAACCGATGAAAAACGAGAACATGTAAAAAAAATATTTTCTTTTTATACTGATAATGTTGAACATCTTTTTTCTAAAATACAATGGATTCAAGCAGATATTACCGAAACCCCTTCA
Source organism: Tenacibaculum dicentrarchi (assembly GCF_900239345.1). Lineage (GTDB taxonomy): Bacteria > Bacteroidota > Bacteroidia > Flavobacteriales > Flavobacteriaceae > Polaribacter > Polaribacter dicentrarchi. Next base: position 43,618 of record NZ_OESZ01000001.1, read on the forward strand.
TTAGAATCTGTTTTTAAAGATATTACCCAAGTATATCATTGTGCAGCTTTAGTTTCTTTTAATCCGAAAGATTACCAAAAAATGCGTCAAGTAAATATTGAAGGAACCGCAAATATTGTTAATTTTTCTATTGAAAATAAGGTTAAAAAATTCTGTTTTGTAAGCTCAATCGCTGCATTTGGCGATGCCATAAACTCCAAACCAATCGATGAAGAAAATGAATGGTCAGATAGCGATACGCACAGCGGATATGCCATTACAAAATATGGCGCAGAAATGGAAGTTTGGCGAGGCAGTCAAGAAGGTTTAGAGGTTGTAATTGTAAACCCAGGCGTTATTTTAGGAAGCGGTTTTTGGCAAGAAGGATCTGGTAAATTATTTACCCAAATAAACAATGGTTTTAATTTTTATACCCAAGGAATTACAGGTTTTGTAGGCGTGCAAGACGTAGTAAAAGCCATGCTTTTATTAATGAAATCAGACAATAAAAATGTTAAAAACGAACGGTTTATTTTGGTTTCAGAAAACAAATCGTTTAAAGAAATTTTAGATACAATTGCCGATAGTTTACATAAAAAACCTCCTACAATAAAGGTATCAAAAACCCTAAGCGCATTGGCTTGGCGGGTTAGTTTCTTAGTGTCGTTACTAACAAAAAAGAAGCCGTTGCTAACTAAACATACAGCGCGGGCTTCTCATAATATATCGTACTATTCTTCTTCTAAAATAGAAAAAGCACTAGCCTTTAAATTTGAACTAATTAGTTCGCAAATTGCTAAAATTAGCAAAACGTTTTAATTTTATTTTTCAATCAAATAAGGCTTTCTTTGAGGTCTTTTTTCTATTGATAAATTTTTAGAACCTTTTCTTAACTTTTTATCGAAAGGTATCAACTCTTTTTTAGCTAAAGAATCTTTTATTTTTCTTTTTTCCATATAAAAAGAAGCCAATGAATCTATATTCGACTTTACTATTTTCAGTAAATCGGTATATTCCTCTGGCTTAGAGGTATAATATACGTTACTTTGATTAAAACGAGTACTGTCAATACTATATTTTTGATAAACATAATACATATAATTTTCATCTCGCTTTAAAAACTTGTTCTTTATATTTTTAGCCGACGATACAATATACATATCGGTTAATAAAGCAACCATAGAATCTTTTGGAATCAGGTTTTTAGGCTTTTCATACATCGTATTACTTGTGCTACAAGACGCTAAAATTAAAACACAAACAAGTAGTATCTTATTTTTCATTTTTTAATGATTTTTTAAATAAACCTTCATTGGTTTTAAACTGATAAAAATTTAAAACAATACATAGTATCATAAAAAATACTATATTTTTAAATAAAGGCATTATTAAATTTTGATCCACCAAAAAAGCGTTATCGCTTAGCGCAAATAAAATAGGTAGCACTAGTAAAAATAAAGAAACTTTAAAATTATTTAATAAAAGAAACTTTATTTTATTTTTACGTTTTTCTTCCCAATAAGATAAAAAATCATTGTTCATATTTCTCTTGTTTATCTTTTATAAAAGTTTAAATTCTAAACGTTTTCCTTTGATATTTTCATCAAAAACACCATTTTCATACATTAAATTACCGTTTACAAAAGTATGAGTAATTTTACTTGAAAACTCAGTCCCTTCAAAAGGAGCCCAACCGCATTTATATAAAATATTATCTTTCGAAACCGTCCATTTTTGATTGGTATCTACCAAAACTATATCGGCAAAATAACCTTCTTTTATAAACCCACGTTTTTCTACTCTAAATAATTTCGCAGGGTTATGACACATTTTTTCAACCGCTTTTTCAATTGGTAAAACACCTTCTTTTACTTTTTCAAAAATTGCTGTAACAGCATGCTGTACTAATGGTCCTCCACTTGGCGCTTTGGTGTACACATTGTCTTTTTCTTCTAAAGTATGTGGTGCATGATCGGTAGCAATTACATCGATTCTATCATCTAATAAAGCTTTCCATAATTCATCTTTATCTGCTTGAGTTTTTACCGCAGGATTCCATTTAATATGTGTTCCTTTTTGGTCATAGTCTTTGTCGGTAAACCATAAATGATGCACACAAACTTCGGCGGTAATTTTCTTTTCTTCTAACGGAATATCGTTTCTAAAAAGATGCGTTTCTTTTGCTGTTGATAAATGAAAAACATGCAATCTTGCTCCTGTTTTTTTGGCTAATTCAATGGCTTTTGATGAAGATAAATAACACGCCTGTTCACTTCTGATAATTGGGTGATATTTTAACGGAATATCATCGCCATATTTAGCCACATATTCTGCTGTATTTTTTCTGATAGTTGCTTCATCTTCGCAATGAACCGAAATTAGCATATCGGTAGAAGAGAATATTTTTTCTAAAGTTTCTTCATTATCAACCAACATATTTCCTGTTGATGAACCTAAAAACAACTTAATTCCAGCTACATTTTTAGGATTTGTTTTTAATAATTCGTCTAAATTATCGTTTGTTCCACCAAACATAAACGAATAGTTTGCATACGATGTTTCGGCAGCTCTTTGAAATTTACTTTCTAATAATTCTTGCGTTGTTGCTTGCGGAACGGTGTTTGGCATTTCAATAAATGAGGTAATTCCACCAGCAATAGCGGCTTTACTTTCGGTACCAATATTTGCTTTATGCGTTAAACCTGGTTCACGAAAATGCACTTGGTCATCAATCATTCCAGGAATTAAATACTTCCCCTGAGCATCGATCACTTGAATAGCTGAAGTTGTATTTATTTGAGTTGAAATTTCTTTGATATAATTTCCTTCGATTAAAACATCGCCTTTAAAAACCTTGTTTTCATTAACGATTTTTGCATTTTTAATTAAGTATGATTTCATAGTTGTAGTTGTGTTGTTATTTTGGTAAGCCTTTTAATGTCATTTTTATCACTCCAAATACGGCCTCTTTAATAATTCCAGAACTTAATTTTGAAGTTCCTAAAACTCTATCTGTAAAAATAACCGATACTTCTTTAATGGTAAATTTATGCTTCCATGCTTTAAATTTCATTTCAATTTGAAAAGCATATCCTATAAATTTAATTTTATCAAAGCGAATTGTTTCTAAAACTTTTCGTTTCCAACATACAAAACCTGCGGTGGTATCGTGCACTGGTATTCTGGTAATAAAACGCACATATTTAGAGGCACAATACGATAATAAAACTCGTTTCATGGGCCAATTAACCACGTTTACACCTACCGAATATCGAGATCCGACAGAAACATCAGCTCCATCAATAGCACAGGCATTGTATAATTTAATTAAATCGGCAGGATTGTGTGAAAAATCGGCATCCATTTCAATGATAAAATCATATTTTTTGATAATTGCCCATTTAAAACCATGAATATAAGCAGTTCCTAATCCATTTTTTCCGGTTCTTTTTTCAATATAAAGCCTGTTCGGATATTCTTTTTGTAAATTCGCTACGATATTAGCAGTGCCATCGGGTGAATTGTCATCAACAACTAAAATATCAAACTCTTTTTCTTGACTAAAAGTTGCTTGTATTATTGCCGCTATGTTTTCTTTTTCGTTATAAGTAGGTATTATAACTAAAGCGTCTGATTTCATGTAATTTTCATCTAAAACTAAGCAAATATACACTAAATTATCACTAATTTTGTGTTAAATTAAAGCATAAAACAAATACGATTGCAAGCAATTGAACGCATTATAACCGACAATAACTGGATTACCTTAGTCATTTTATTTGCTATTATTTTAGTAGCGATAATGAAACTACTTGCGCCTGATAAATTGCGAGATTATACCTTTGCTTTTTTTACTTCGGGATTTTTCAAAAAAAAAGTAGAAGATAATCCGAGTGTTTTTTCCGTATTTTATATGCTCCTATTTTTTTTCTCTACAATAACAATTTCGTTGTTCTTGTTTTTAATGCTACTTCAAAAATATTATTTGCCTACTTTTTTCAACTATACGATAGCCCTCTGTTTTGTGGTTCTCTATTATGTATTAAAATATTCTTTAGAAACTATTTTGGCTAATATTATTAAGGCTAATTATAATACTAACTATTTCTTAGCTACAAAATCAGGTTATTTAAGCAATCTTAGCTTATGGTTATTTCCAGCCATAATTATCTATCAGTATGCGTTTAACTCTCCTTTATTTTTACTTATTTATAGCCTTATCTTATTTATTTTCAGGGCTTTTTTAATCTTTATTAATAACAAAAAAATAGTTATACGTAAGTTCTTTTATTTTATTTTGTACTTTTGCACCCTTGAAATAGCACCCCTACTAATTGTTTATAAAATAACTACTACGTAAAAGAGAAAAACATATGAAAGTGAAAACTATTTTAGTCTCTCAACCTGCTCCCAAAACGGAAACTTCTCCTTATTTTGATTTAGCAGAAAAACAAAAAGTAAAAATTGATTTTCGATCTTTTATTCATGTTGAGGGTATCGACGGAAAAGAGGTTAGAACTCAAAAAATTGATTTAAAAAACTATACTGCAATTATTCTAACAAGCAGAAATGCTGTTGATCATTTTTTTAGAATTGCCGAAGAAATGCGTTTTACAGTTCCTGATTCAATGAAGTATTTTTGTCAATCAGAAGCAGTTGCTTTTTATTTACAAAAATATGTTGTGTACAGAAAACGTAAAATTTATGTTGGAAGTAGAACTTTTCCTGACCTAATTAAATTGATAAAAAAACATAAAGATGAAAAGTTTTTATTACCATCTTCGGATAAATTAAAACCTTTAATCCCTGCTGAATTAGACAAACTAGGAGTTAACTGGAAACGTGCTAATTTATATAAAACAGTTGTTAGTGATTTATCTGACCTACAAAGTGTTTTTTATGATGTTTTAGTATTTTTTAGCCCTTCAGGAATTGATAGTTTATTCCAAAATTTTCCTAATTTTAAACAGAACGAAACAAAAATAGCAGTTTTTGGAAACTCAACTGTTAAAGCTGTTGAAGATAGAGGCTTGCGTGTAGATATTGCTGCACCAACACCTGAAACTCCTTCAATGACTATGGCTTTAGATAAATATATAAAAGATGTTAATAAAAAATAACATTATTTTTTAAAAGTAACCTATTAAGAGAAAGCCTATCAAAATAATTTTGATAGGCTTTTTTATACTTTTTAAAAAATAAGTATAAAAAAACCCATTCAAAAAATGAATGGGAAAAATTGCTATGAAAAAGAAAAATTAGTGATTTTTAAATCACTATACAAATATACAAAACTAAACAACTGAAAACAAACATCTTAATTTATTTATTTTCAATTTAAATAAATTATTAACCATAAAAAAAGCAATCCTATTGGATTGCTTTTTTATATTTTACTAGAAGTAAATTATTCTACATTAAAAGTAATAGGTAATGTATACCCTACTCTTACTGCTCTACCTCTTTGTCTACCTGGTTTCATTTTAGGTATTTTTTTAGCTACACGAATAGCCTCTTTTTTTAATCTTGGGTGAGGAGCTCTTGCATTTACACTTGTAATAGAACCATCTTTATCAATTTTAAATTGAACATAAATACGTTTTTTACCTGGTGATAAACCTAACTCATTTGCTAATTCAGCATCAAAATTACGTTGTACATGTTTCTGTAATTTTTTATTTAAACAAGCTTTTTTTTCTGTTTTTGATCCTGTACAACCTGGAAAAATTGGCACTTCTTCAATAATAGCAAAAGGTACATCTTCTACTACAACTTCTTCCTCTTCAACTTCTTCGATATCTTCTACCTCAACAGCTTCAGATTCATCAGTTTCAGTCGACTCAATAACAGTTTCTTCTACTTCCTTCTCATCCTCTACAACTTCAATTTTATCTGGAGCTGGTGGTGGTGGAGTATTTTGTTTTGGTTTTGGTGGCTCAATGGTTAATTCAATTGTTTCTTCTTCAATTTCAGATGCCATTTCAACACCTTCTAAAACGCCATATGTTTTATCATATGTTTTATTTTCAATTGCAACATATGTTACAAATAAAGCTAAAACCAAACCTAGCTGCATAAACAGTTTACTATAATTCTCTAAATTTGACTTTGGATTCTTCTTAATTTCCATCCTAAATGTTTTTTAATAGTTCGCTAATTTAATTAATTTATTTCAACTTTTACAAGCTAATTCTTTAAATAGTTACATTTTTCTCAAAAAAAGAAAGTACATCATATAAGCTATTAAAATACCCGTCGTATTTGCTACAATATCTAAAACATCACCTGATCGGTATGTTGTTATTGTTACCTGAAGCCCTTCAATAATTATGCCGTAAAACAAACAGCATAAAACAATTATAATTTTATTTATTTTTGTTTTATCAAAGGCAATTAACCAAACAAAGCATAAAACAAAATAAGCAAAAGCATGCTCGTATTTGTCTAAATTTTTTATTTGAATAATAGCGGGTGGTTTTCCAATTTTAATTAAACTAAGAATAGCAATACCGATGCTTATCAGTATTGCTATTATCGTTAAATTATCCTTTAATAAGCTCTTGATACGCTTGAGCACTTAATAAATCTTCCGTTTGTGAAGTTTCTGATAATTTAATTTTTATCATCCAACCATCACCGTAAGGATCTGAATTTACTAATTCTGGCTCGTCTTCTAATTTCTCATTAAATTCGATTACCTCTCCTGATAAAGGCATAAAAAGATCAGATACCGTTTTAACTGCTTCTACCGAACCAAAAACTTCTTCAATATCTAAAGTTTCGTCTAAAGTATCAACATCTACATAAACGATGTCACCTAATTCTCCTTGTGCAAAATCGGTAATACCAATTGTTGCTACACCTTGTTCAATTTTAACCCATTCGTGGTCTTTTGTAAACTTTAATTCTGATGGAATGTTCATTGTACTATTTTTATTGTGTTTGTTTTAATTTCCTAAATTATATATAATATTGATTCCCGCATTAATTGACTGCCTTGGAAATGTAGTTGACACCGCGTATTTAAACGTTTGATGATTGTAATAAAACGACGCTGTTAAACTACTACTTAAATTATAATCGGCAATAAATTTTAACCCAAATAATTTCTCTCCTCCTGTTATTTGACTATTCTCTTTATCAACACTTCGTATTAAAGTTAAATTATCTCTTAAAGAAACATCTGCCCTTAAATTAATATCTCCTTTTACGGTTTGCTTTTTCCCAGTAAATTTGGTTACAAATTTAACATCTTTAATTTTATATCCAAAGCCAACAACATATTCTGTTCCTTTAACATCAGTTAAAGTATTATTATTAAAATTTAAAGTTAAGCTTCTATCTCTTCGTATTTCTCCTTTAAATGAAAATGAATTTTTCATTCTAAAATCGACTTTTACCAAAGGAGAAAACTCATCGATTAAAGTTGCTGACGAAAGTAGTAGTTCTGACTGATAATTACCAGAATTATTTGTATTTGTTGCTACCGATGTATCATATTGTAAATTATTGGTGTAATTTCCTATTGTATAAGATGATTTATACCCATGAGATACGGTAAATGATGAAAATGATTTTTTAAACCACTTATATTGCATTAAACCATTAAAACGCAATGTCCAGTTAGGAATTGGAATATTTTTAAACACATTGGTACTTACCTTACTGGCATTAATTCCTGAATATGCTGCTACAAATGCAGGAAGCATTACTTGTTGACCTGTTATTTTATATCCTGCATCTGGCGTGTTTGGTAATTTTGATGCAGCAGATAAGCGTTCTGAAATTGTTGCTCGGTTTGCTAAAAAGGTATCGTATAACGCATCATTGTTTGTAAAAATAGTTCCCATCATAAAATGACTCCTACTGTAATTACCTGTTTCGAAGGCTTTAATTTTTGGGTCTTGCTCAAAACCGCCAGCTCCATCAGAAATTATATCTAACTGTTGATTTAAATTACTGGTATGAATTTTATTTGCTCTTAAATCAATCGTTAAATTTTTAAAAGGTTTTACAGACAGTGTATAATCTAACTTTTTATAGGCTGTTTTCCCGTAATTCTTACTATAATAAGGTTGTTTTTTATCTGTTTGACTTGTTCTTGTAACCAACCATCCGTTTTCAATAGCAGTATTTAAAATATCTGTTTGACTACCAAATACAAACCCTAAAGATGGCGCAGTACCACCAGCATAATTGTTTCTTCCTAAAAAACCAACTGAAGGTTTGTACCCCTGTAATAAAGTTCCATTATTTTGAGAATAACTAATTTTACCTCTTTTTACTGATGTTAAAATATTATAGGTTCCTTTCAATATTTTACGCCCAAAAGAAGCATTCTTTTTTAAACTTGCTTTTTTAACAGGGCTCTTTTTAGTTCCTTTTAATAGTAGTTTATCAAGCTTTAAGGTTTTATAAAAACGCCCAAAATCAATCGTAGCATTTAAGTTGTGCGTGTTGGCATTCTGAATCATATTACCAACAACATCTTGGTAATCAATAGTGGTAATTTCACCCGTTAATTCATCTTTCTGATTAATGACACTCTGCGAACCTGCTTTCCAATCAAAATCGGCAGTGTAGCCGTAATCGGCAGTTACAAAATTCAAAAACGGTATTTTTTTAAGCGGTAATTTATAGGTGGTATTTAATTTCTGATGATAATTATCAGGGCGTCCAACGGTAAAAAACTGATCGTAGATTTCTAAATTTTCTTCCGTTCCAAAACTATCATAAATATAATTATTGGTTGCATTAAAATTCAATTGCAATGATTTTGTTAAATCAAAACCAACAGTATAATCCCAATTAAATAAAAATCTACGTTGAATTAATTCGGGCTGTGCAGTTAAACCTTCAATTAAATTTCGTGATTGTTGAGTATTATAACTTCTATTAATTTTAGAATTAACAGCAATTGTTTTAGGAACAGGATTTATATTTAAGTCTTTTATCAATTTTAAATACTTACTTTTAAATACTGTTGATTTTTTAAACGGTTCAATAACAAAAGGCTTGAAATTAAAATTATAACTCGCACCTGCCATTACATTGGTGTTTTCAAATTTTTCAATATTATAATCTCGATGTAACTCTTCATTATGCGCATAAGAAACCGATACATTTTCTACATCATAAAACTTTGGCGTTTTTTTACTTTCAGGATTTTTATTCTTTTTAACATTGATAAAGCTAATACTTTTTCTACGCGTATAGTCTTGCGCATTTTTACTATTTGGATTTTTATCTAACGCTTCTTTTAGTTCAATATCCTGAAATTGAGGATCGTATTTAGGATCTCTAAATTCTTCGCCATAACTGTAAGTCATCGGCAATTGAATATTCCATTTTTTAGGCATCATTTTACCTAATTGAACATTCGTGGCAACGCTATACTGCTTGGTTTGCTCAATACTTCGTTGCTGAACTCTATCTTCAATACTACCAAAACCAATGGTTGACATCCTACCTGCTAAAGATACATCCATTACATCGGCAAGGTTGGCATCGGCATTTACAACCGTTGCCCATCCTCCTTTATTATCAAAACCAACTGCTCGTAATTCGTTAAACCAAACCTCAGCTGTTTTGGTTGAATTCGATGTGTTTTTTACCCCTAACATTACCGTTTTTATTTGTGCCAATGTTGGGTTTCCTTTTACTGATATTTTTAAACCAGCTACTTTTGATGATGAAAATATTTCGGTAATACTCGCATCTAAAGGTCTTAATAATTTTAAGTTAGCAAGCTCTTTTAAAGAGATTTCTAAATTATTTTCTGCTGGCAACCAAACATCTTCAGATGTTGTATTAGAAGTTGACAAACTTAACGGTTTTTCAATTTCGTAATAATTATCATTCAAATCTGTACCTAGGCGGATAACGGCAACCATATCGCCACTTTGAGTACCGCTACCCGTAGGAGTTTCGGCATGCAAAAACATTCGTAGTTTTTTATACCTACGCATATCAATACTAATATTTTTATAAATTGTTCTTACCTGATCGGCAGGCAAATCGGTTACTTTTAAGGTTACCGATTGCTCATTTTGACGTTGAATTCTGTTTGTTCCTTGTAATTCTTCTCGTTGAATTCCTGGAGGTAATTGATATCTTTCCTGATTTTGCTCAATACTAACAACACCCACTTCAAACTTATTAAGTTCGCTCGGTTTTAAAGCAACAGGAACACCATTTTCTGGGAATGTTTTGGTGTAACGTCGCCAATCGCCACGCACCAATTCTAATTCACCAAATCGTAAAACAACAGGCATTTTAAATTCGGTTAAAAACATTCTGATAAAGCGAATACTATTAAAATCAGAAATTCCATTTATTTTTTGATCTTCAGTAATATTTCGAATAGGTATTCTAAATTGATACCATTTAGGAGTTATTTTTTGTCCGTTTGATAAACTAACCGATACTCCTTCTTTAACATCAATAATATGATTTTGACCTTTTATTAAATCGGCTTTATTTAATGAAACTTCGTATTCAAAATAACTATTAACAGGGTTCATTGTTTGATCCTTATTAATATCTTCAGTATCAGGATATGCTGTTGATGATGTAGGATATGACTCCCCCGATTGGCTTGCCGTTGGCGAATTTCCTTGTGTACCGTTAAAGTTTTTATATCGTGATAAAATTGACGGATTTAACGCCTCTATTGCGCCTCCTCTAAAATATTGAAAATTATCGCCCGCAGGGTCATTTCCAAAGCTTGCTATTTGCTGATCTGTTAAATTATGTTTTCTTTTAAGAAAAGCTGTTTCTTCGGCATCATTCAATCCATCTAAACCAATATCCTGATTTTTTCTATGGTTGTTATCATTATCAAAAGCATATAAAATCGATGGATTAATTGGTATATTTCCCCAAGCGGTTTCGTTTACATTAAGCCCGTCGGTTTTATCACCATCTTCAGGTAAACCATTTTCATATTGCTTTCTACCATCTTTTAAAATATCTTCAGAAACATTTCCTAAATTGATAAATAACTTTCCTACCTGATTGCTAAAATCTTGAGGATTTACACCTACTGGCAAACCTTCCTCCTGAGTAATCGAGTAATTTTCATACGGGTCCATCAGCCAAAATTGAATATACTCCACATTTGACTGTTCAAAGTTATTGGTTGTTAACGGGCGCATAATTCCTGCCCAACGTTTTGTTGCTGTTTCTTGACCTACATTGTAATTATAAGGACCTCTTTCTGATGGATAATACGCCAAATCTAAGGTTCTTACTAAGTTTTGTTGGGTAATATCTAAATCTGTATTTGGAAATAATTCATTGTAACGAATTTGACGCACTTCACTTCTTGACAGTTCATTTTCATCAATATTTCCTGGTCTGTTTGATCCTGCATAAAAAAGCTGATCTACATTATACCAAGCTATTTTTGCCCTATTATAATTGTATGATAAATCGCCTGAACTACCATTTAATTGTTGTGATTCTGGCGTACTTGCCAAAAACCATTGCTGTGGCGAACTTAAATTAATAGGAATTTGAGACGCTTCAAAATCATCTAAATAAGAAGTTGCTGTTCCATCTACATTAATTCCGCTTGGCGAACCAGGAATTAAATATGCCAAATCGGCTCGAACCGATACATTTGACGGAGCATCCGTTTCTACAAAGGGTAATTTGTTGGCTAATTTTGTTAAAAAAGGCACTTCAGATGAATACGCTAAATTAAACCCTAACATGGTGTTGTTAATTGGTTCACCTCCAAAATTTACCTTTGGTGTTATTGGTTTTTCGCTTACATTCAAATACGTTCCTCCTAAGGTAAAGTTTTCTGAAAAACGATGTTCTACATCAATTCCAATAAATGTTTTTCGTTGCTGACTAAATAAATTATTACTTTCGGTAGTCGCATTAATAGGAATCCCTGATGCTTCTAATCCTGCGTCTAAAATTTGTACACGCCCTAGTTGATAATCTACCACATAATCAATTCCTTCTACTAATTGTCGTCCGCCTGCGGTAACACGAACCGAACCTCTAGGAATATTAAATCCGCCAAGCGATATTCCACGGCTTGTTGCAGCTTTAAAATACCCTTTTAAAAAGAATTTATCTTTATTTTGATATTCGTTTTTTGCCTGAATTTTAGTAGTTAAATATAGTTCTTCAAAAAGGTATTTTTTTTGATCGCTTGTATTGGTCAAAGCATCTTTTAAACCATTTCCAAAAGGTTCTGGCTCTGGAAAAATAACATATCCTCTTTCAGAATTTACTGTTATTCCATCTACATAATCAAAAAAACCATCTCCTTTGGGTACGGCATATTCACTTTGGTCTAATTTATCTAAATTGAATATTCGCAGTAATGGTTTTTTTCGCACTGCTTTATCGGCATCATTTTTATCGGTTTCGGCATTTTGTAAAGTATTTTGTAGGGTTCCTGTTTGATCATCTCTATATAATAATTCAATACGAAAACCTTCACGTTGTAATGGAAAAGCGCCTAAAGCATACACGTTTTTCATCATTAATTGCCAGGTAGGAAATGCTTCTCCTAAAAAACCAGGCGCACTTGTATTAGGGCGAATGGTGTTTAAAATTTCACTACGCAGTAATTTTACCACTAAGTTAGACGGCGCAACTACGCCATCGTTTGAAAATTCTCCTACTTTAAAAACTGTTTCACCATTTGAAGCTCCAACAACAGTATATTCGTAGGCAACCGCTAAAACTTCACCATCATTTAAACGTCTGTTTAAAGAGATAAATCCTAGTTGATTGTGTACTCTAAATTCATTGGGTTGTAACTTTCGAGCATTTTGTAAATACGAATAATTATAGCCTTGTTTTGCTATAATTCCTTCGCTTTTTATAGCGGCATCTATGGTAGCTACATCTCTAATTTGCCCTGATTCTGTTAATAAATTTGCTAATTTATTTACCTTATTATCAGGAATGTTAAAACCATTTGCAGTTACAGGACTACCGTTTAATTTTTTAACTTCAGTATTTACTAAACTCTTGGTATTCGACTCTCCTAAATCGGCAAGTCCTACAATACTTCGGTAATCGGTTACGTTTTGAGAGGTATTTGTTACCCAAACCTCAACCCTTGTAATATTTATCGGACTGTTTACTAGCGGATAATTAACTAAGGCTTCTTTGTAATTTTCTCTAAAATAATGCCCTAAAAAGAAGTGACGGTCATTGTCATAATCAGAAGCACGTAATTCAAAAGGTTCAATGGTAGCGCCTCCTTGAGCTACTACAGTTTTAGATTGTGAGTTTTGCTGCGAAAAAGCGGCAGTTATATGTGTTTTACCAAATTGTAGTTCGGTTTTTACTCCAAACAATGTTTGCGCACCGTTTATTAATGAGTTTTTAATAGGCATGCTAACATTTCCCGCTTCGATATTTCTAATAATATCATCTTCGGTTGGGGTATATTCTAACTTGATAATGTTTTGAAAATCAAAGGTAGATTGGGTATCGTAATTTGCGGTTACTTTTAGGCGTTCCCCTATTTTTGCTTGTAAACCAACACTTAATTGCTGATCAAAATCAAAGGTGAAATTACTTTGATTTTCAATAGATATTTGCGGGTTTTCATTTTTCTGATAAACCCCACCCAACTTAATATTTACCTGTCCTGTTGGCTTAACATCTACGGTATTTCCTCCAAAAATAGATTCAAAAAACTTTGAATTTACATAATATTTTGGTAGTAAATTTTTTCGAGCTTTTTTACTCCCTTTACTCTTTGGGTTTGTTGCGGCTACTTTTTCTTGAAAATATGCTTTAATATCGTTTTTTAAGCGATACTTTTTATATTCATTAGGCGTCATAAAAATGGGTGTACCAATAGTATAATCACCAATTTTTTCTACCATCACAAATTTATTGATTGCCTTGTCATAGCGCACAATTTTTTCTGATGGATTATTTAAAAAAAGTGCCCCTTTTTGAGTATTGCTAAAACGATACTTTAAAGGTATAAGTGTATCTTTTTTTACAATATTATTGGCAGTACTTCCTGTATTTTGCGAAAACGAAACAACACTTACCAATAAAGCAAGTGTTGTTAAGAATATATTGATGATTTTTTTTTCCAACCCGTTTTATAAATTTTTCAACGCCTGTCTTATAAGTGTTTCAACACTTGCATCAGGTGTTTCTTTTAGTATATTTCCAATAACTTTTTCTGCTTGCTTGCGTAAAAAGCCTAAGACCTCTAAAGCTGATAACGCTTCTTCTTTATTTGTATTGTTTTGTGTGATTGAAACTTCATCTAAATCAAAAATCTTTACAATTTTATCTTTTAAATCAACAATAACACGTTGCGCTGTTTTAATTCCGATTCCTTTTACAGATTGAATTGCTTTTACGTTTTCTGAAGCAATAGCCTGTTGTATTTCTTCGGATGTCATTGACGATAACATGGTTCGGGCAATGCTTGGTCCTACACCAGATACAGAGGTAAGCAATCTAAAAATTTCTCGCTCTACTTTATTAAAAAAACCATATAAAGTGTGCGCATCTTCGCGGATAGCTAAATGTGTGTATAACAACACATTTTCATCCGCAGGTAAATTGGAATATGTATGTAAAGAAATATGTAATAAATAGCCTACTCCATTGCAGTCAATAACGGCATGTGTAGGGCTTTTTTCTACTAATTTCCCTTTTATTTGTGTAATCATTTAAATAAGTTTTACCACCTATAAATATAGGTGGTTTTTTGAACATTAAATTGTTATACCTTAGCTATTCGCTCTTTATTTTGAGCATCTACAACGGCAACTGCTGCCATATTAACCATTTCATCAACACTTGCACCTAATTGTAAAATATGTACAGGTTTACTCATTCCTAATAAAATAGGTCCGATAGATTCTACACCCTCCGCCTCTTTCATTAATTTATAAGTAATATTTGCTGATTCTAAATTAGGGAAGATTAAAATATTGGCTCTTTTTCCGTTTAATTTAGAAAAAGGAAATTCTTTGGCTAATAATTCTGGATTTAAAGCAAAATCGGCTTGTAATTCTCCATCAACAATTACATTTGGATGATTTCGATGTATGTAAGCAACGGCTTCTCTAATTTTTACAGAACTTTCTGATTTTGATGACCCAAAATTTGAAAAACCTAACATAGCAATATGTGGTGTCATTCCAAACATTTTTGCCAATACAGAGGTTAACTGTGTTATTTTAGCTAAATCTTTTGCCGTTGGATTAATATTAATGGTTGTATCGGCTAAAAATATAGGTCCTTGTTTGGTTAGCATCATATTTGTTGCTGCAACCCTAGTAACACCTTTGTCTTTTTCGATTAACTCTAACATTGGTTTTACAACCGATGCGTATGACCTAGAATATCCTGTAATTAAAGCATCTGCTTCGCCAGTATTTACCATCATTGCGGCAAAATAATTACGCTCACGCATCCATTTTTGTGCCTCTAAAAACGTAATTCCTTTACGCTGTCTTGTTTTCCAGAAAAATTCAGCATATCTATTTCTTCGAGCTGATTCTTCATCTGTTTTAGGATCAATAATAGTAACTTCGGCATTAAAACCTAGTTCTTCTTTTAATTCTAAAATAACTTCTTTTCTACCTAATAAAATAGGGATTGCTATTTTTTCATCAGAAACACGTTGTGCAGCCTTTAATACATCTATATGATCTGCTTCAGCAAAAACAACACGTTTAGGGTTTTTCTTTGCCCTGTTGTGTAATAACCTGATTTCTTTATTTCCATTACCCGACCTGTCCATTAATTGTTCACGGTAGGCTTTCCAATCGGTAATTGGTTCTTGAGCAACGCCCGATTCCATCGCTGCTTTTGCAATTGCTGGTGGAATTTCATAAATTAATCGAGGGTCAAATGGTTTTGGAATAATATATTCACGCCCAAATGAAAGACTCACCTCATCATACACAATGTTTACCTGCTCTGGCACTGATTTTTTAGCCAAATCGGCTAAAGCATGTACGGCTGCCATTTTCATTTCTTCATTAATTTTGGTGGCTCTAACATCTAAAGCTCCTCTAAAAATAAACGGAAATCCAAGTACGTTATTTACTTGATTCGGATGGTCAGACCTTCCAGTTGCCATAATAATATCATCACGAGTATCAATGGCTGTTTGGTATTCAATTTCAGGATCAGGATTAGCCATTGCAAAAACAATCGGGTCTTTTGCCATTGCTAATAACATTTCTGGTGTTACCACATTTCCTTTAGATAAACCTATAAAAACATCGGCATTGTGCATTGCTTCTTCTAAAGTATTTAAGTCTTTATCGGTTGCAAATTCGGCTTTTTGTGACGTTAAATTATCTCTATCTTTTCGGATAACTCCTTTACTATCGCACATTACGATGTTTTCTCTTTTAGCTCCTAGCGCTAGGTATAAACGAGTACATGAAATTGCTGCTGCACCTGCTCCGTTTACAATAATTTTAATATTGGCAATGTTTTTATCAATAATTTCGATAGCATTTTTTAAGGCAGCTGTAGATATAATTGCAGTTCCATGCTGGTCATCGTGCATTACTGGAATGTCTAATTCTTCAATTAATCTTCGTTCTATTTCAAAAGCTTCAGGAGCTTTAATATCTTCTAAATTAATCCCTCCAAAAGTAGGAGCTATTGCTTTTACTGTTTCTACAAATTTATCTACATCAGTAGTATCTACTTCAATATCAAAAACATCAATATCTGCAAAAATTTTAAATAACAATCCTTTTCCTTCCATTACTGGTTTAGAGGCTTCAGGACCTATATCTCCTAGCCCTAGCACTGCTGTTCCGTTAGATATAACAGCTACTAAATTTCCTTTAGCAGTGTATTTATAAACATTGTTTTTATCTTTTGCTATTTCTAAACAAGGTTCTGCAACCCCAGGTGAATATGCTAATGCTAAATCGTGTTGTGTTGCATATTTTTTAGTAGGTACTACTGCTATTTTCCCTGGTTTTGGCTTGGCGTGGTATAACAAAGCTTCACGCCTTTTTCTAGAATCACTCATAGGTTCGTTCTTGTTTGTTTGAACTCACAAATATACATTTTTGTTATTTAGTTTAAACTTTAAAATATTAGTAAAAGAATCTCTATAGAAATAATTTTCTTCTTAAATTTGTATATATTATATAAATTAAACTACTAAATATGGAAACCCCTCCTATAAAACACATCATTGATGAAGAAGTTAAATGGAATAAAAACCAAACAATTGTAAGTAAAACAGACACTGCAGGAACAATTCTTTATGCAAATAGTGTTTTTACGGATGCCTGTGAATATACTGCTATTGAGTTAATTGGTGAGCCTCATAATATTATTAGGCACCCAGATATGCCTAAAGTTGCTTTTAAAGCACTTTGGGATGCTTTAAAACAAGGAAAAAATTATCATGCAATTGTAAAAAATTTAACAAAAACAGGTAGATATTACTGGGTTATTACTGATTTTACTATCGATAAAGATGATGCTGGAAATATTACAGGATACACTGCTCGAAGAAAATCGGTACCTACTAGTGTTGTTAAAAAAATTGAACCTTTATATAAAATATTGTTAGATATTGAAAAGCTTAAAGGTGAAAAAGCAAGTGAGTTATATTTTAATGCCTACCTAGAAGAAGAGGTTGGTAAAAGTTATGATGAATTTGTGGTTGATTTATTTAAAGAAGAAGCTTTGAATGAACAAAAACTTAAAAAAATAGCAGAAATAAAAGAAATAGAACCTGAACACGAAAGTAAACTTAAAAAAGGTTTAAATTGGTTTTTCTTTGGTGATTTTATCTAAAAATATTAATTAATCAACTAGTAATAAGACTACTAAAAAAACAAGAAACTGCTTACTTAAAATATAAGCAGTTTTTCTGTCTTATACAAATAATTAATTTAACATTGCCGTGTTAAGTAAATGTTATAATTTCGCAACGTTAAAGATAAAAAAACCATGATAAAAAACCCACTTCGCCCCCAGCAAATTCTTGATGAAGAAATAAAATGGGATAAAACACAAACCATAATTAGTAAAACCGATGCTTCTGGTACTATTTTATATATGAACGATGCTTTTGAAACAGCTTCTGAATATAATAAAATTGAGCTAATCGGTGAACCTCATAATATTATTAGGCATCCTGATATGCCTAAAGTTATTTTCAAAGTATTATGGGAAAATTTAAAAGGGAAAAAAAACTTTCATGCAATTGTTAAAAACCTTACCAGAACAGGTAGGTATTACTGGGTAATTACCGATTTTACAATTGATAAAGATGAAAAAGGCAATGTAGCTGGTTATACTGGTCGTAGAAAAGCATTACCAAATAGTGTTATCGAAAAAATAGCTCCTCTTTATAAAACACTTTTAGAAATAGAAAAAATAAAAGGAGAGCCTGCTAGTCAATTATATTTTGAAGCTTATTTAAAAGAAGAAATTGGTAAAAGTTACGATGAATTTGTTGTTGATTTATTTACTGATGAATCTATGAAAAATGAAAAAATAGTTACTGAAGAAGTAGCAAAACCTAAAAAAGGGTTAAGTTGGTTTTTTTCTAAAAACTAATTAAATTTTCAAAATATAAAAGCCACCTAAGTTCATGAATTTAGGTGGCTTTTATTGTTAAAAACAACTCGAAAAAACTTATTTTTAGAGCTATTTATTATCTTTTTCTTAACAAATAATTTCGGAACTTTGTAACTTATAATAATCGATAGTCTAAATTTTTTATCCATGAAAAAAATATATAAAATACTGCTAACCATATTTATTGCATTATTAATGTTACTTATTTTAACACCGTTTTTATTTCAAGATAAAATTATTACACTGGTTAAAAAAACGGTTAATAACAACATTACCGCTCAGTTAGATTTTTCAAACTCTAACCTTAGTTTATTTAGAGATTTCCCAAATGCCTCTGTCCAACTTTCTAATGTGTCAATTATCAACAAAAAACCTTTTGAAGGAGACACCTTATTATTTGCTAAAAAGATTAACTTAGAGTTAAAACTTACTGAGTTATTCAAAAAAACATCAGAACAACTTAATATTCAGTCTTTTTCTATTGATGATGCAAACGTTACTGTTTTAGTCAATGAAATTGGTGTTGCTAATTATGATATTGCAAAACCTTCGGATGTAAAAACTGAAAATACGGATGAAACTCCTTCTAATTTCGGACTTTCTATAAATTCGTATGCAATTAACAATGCATTAATAAAATACCATGATAAAAAAGGAAAGTTAAAAGTAAAATTAACTGATTTTAATCATAGCGGAAGTGGCGATTTTTCTCAAAAAAAATCAGAATTAAACACGAGTACATCAACATTAGTTTCTTTTGAAATGGATGGCGCTTCCTATGCCAAAAATCAAAAAATAACTTTAGATGCTATTTTAGGAATGGACTTAGTTAATAGCAAATTTTCATTCCTAAAAAACGAAGCTAAACTTAATAATTTACCTTTAATATTTGATGGTTACGTTCAAATAAATGACAATAATCAAGAAATTGACCTTAACTTTAAAACGCCTTCATCAGACTTTAAAAACTTTTTAGGATTAGTACCTAAAACATACACTAAAAGTATTGAAAATGTAAAAACAAGTGGTGATTTTAGCGTTGCAGGAACTGTTAAAGGACTTATTACAAATAAGAAAATTCCGCTTTTAGATATCAGCCTTAAATCGAACAATGCTTCATTTAAATATCCCGATTTACCTAAAAGTGTACGTGATATTAATATTGATGTACAATTAAAAAACACAAGTGGTTATCTTAATAAAACCTTTGTTGATATTAACAAATTATCTTTTAAAATTGATGAAGATGTTTTTTCTGGTAACGGAAAAGCATACAATATTACCACTAACCCAACTATTGATGCTAAATTAAACGGAACTTTAAATTTAGCCAACATCAATAAAGCATATCCTGTTGATTTAGAAAATGAATTACAAGGAATTTTAAAAGCCAATTTACATACTAAATTCGATTTAAAAGCAATTGAAAATAACACATTAAGTCGTATTAAAAATAATGGAAATATTGAGCTAAACGATTTTGTGTACGCATCGAAAGATATTGCAAATCCTATTAGTATCAAAAGTACCAAAGTAAGTTTTACTCCTACTGAAATCACCTTAAATAAATTCAATGCAACTACTGGTAAAAGTGATTTAAACGCTACTGGAAACATTAATAATTTATTAGGATTTTTACTTGCTGATAAAAAATTAAAAGGAACTTTTAACTTAAAATCGAACGCTTTTCATATTAGCGATTTTATGCAAGAAAGCACTGATGATAATCAAAAAGAAGAAGAAAATACTAAAGAAGAACAACAACCTGATACCGTTTTAAAAATTCCTGCTTTTTTAGATTGTAAAATTTTAGCAGATGCAAAAACAGTTTATTACGACAACTTAACATTAAAAAATGTAAAAGGAACTCTATTAATAAAGGATGAAAAAGCAATTTTACAGAATGTAAATGCAAATATGTTTAAAGGTCAAATTTCTTTTAACGGTGAAGTAAATACCAAAGAAAAAACACCTGTTTTTAATATGAATTTAGGAATGAAATCTTTTGATATTTCAGAGTCTTTTAACGGATTAGATTTATTAAAATCGATTAGTCCGATAGCAACCGCTTTAAACGGAAAGTTAAATTCTGATATTAATTTATCAGGGAATTTAAACGGCGACTTTACACCCGATTTAGCATCTGTTTCAGGAAAAGCTTTAGCAGAATTATTAAGCACTAAAATTGAACCTAAAAACAGTAAAGCTTTAAGTTTATTAAATAATAAATTATCTTTTTTAGATTTAAGTAAGTTAGATTTATCAGACATAAAAACACAGCTTTCTTTTGATAAAGGTCAAGTATCTGTAAAACCTTTTAAGTTAAAATATAAAGACATCAATATAAATGTTGGCGGAAGTCATAGTTTTGATCAAAAGATGAATTATAACGTAACTTTAGATGTACCTGCTAAATATTTAGGAAGCGAAGTTCAAGGATTACTTTCTAAAGTAAGTGCAAAAGACCAAAATACAACTGTACCTGTTACCGCTAATATTACAGGAAATATGAAAAGTCCTGCTGTAAAAACAGATTTATCATCATCAGTAACCAAATTGAGTCAAAAATTAATTCAACAGCAAAAAGACAATTTAATTAACAATGCACTTGGTAAAATATCAGGAAATAAAACTGGAAACGCCGTTAATACAATTAATAATTTATTAGGTAATAAAAAAACAGATTCAACCAAAACCACCACCACTAAAAAAGAAAAAACAACAGAAACAGTTAAAAAAGTAACAGATGTTTTAGGCGGATTATTTGGAAAAAAGAAGAAATAACAAAACATTTATTTTAGACCTTAAACACTCTAAATAAAATATTTAACAGGTTTTAACAGTTAGTTGAAACCTGTTTTTTTATGTTTGTAATAAAAAACATGAAAAGATTAATTATACTATTATTTGTAGTATTTACTAATATCGCTATTGCTCAAATTAAAGGAAAAGTTACCGATACAAATAATAAAAATTTATCTTTTGTTAGTATTTATTTAGAAAATACAATTACAGGAACTACCACAAATAATAACGGTAATTATGAATTATCAGTAAATAAAAAAGGAGAATACATCGTTATTTTTCAACTTTTAGGATACAAAACAATTAAGAAAAATATTATTGTTAAAAATTTCCCTACTATTCTAAACATTGTTCTTTCTGAAGAAGAAGTTACTTTAGATGAAGTATTAATTTCATCCGAAGAAAATCCTGCAAATAAAATTATTCGAAATGTAATTGCTTCTAAAAAGAAAAATACAGCTAAATTTTCTCAATACACCGCCGATTTTTATTCTCGTGGATTATTTAAAGTTAAAAATCTTCCAAAAAAATTTCTAGGTAATAAAATTGATGATATGGGCGGTGGCTTAGATTCTACAAGAAGTGGAATTGTGTATCTTTCTGAAACCATTTCTAAAATTTCATATCAGAAAAAACCAACAAATTTTAAAGAACATATTATTGCTTCTAAAGTTTCGGGAAGTAATAACGGAATTAGTTTTAATCAAGCTAAAGAAGTTGATTTTAACTTTTATAAAAACTCCTTTAATTTAGCAGATGCTCAAATGATTTCGCCAATTTCTAACGAAGCTTTTAGTTATTATAAGTATGAATTAACTGGAAGTTTTTATGATAAAAACGAAAAATTAATCAGTAAAATAAAATTACTTCCGAAAAGAAAAAACGACCGTGTTTTTAACGGATTTATTTATATATCAGAAGATGATTGGGCTATTTACGGAACTGATGTTTTCGTTACAGGTGCACAAGCAAATACACCTATGATTGATACTTTACACATCAAACAAAACTATAATTATTCGCTAAAAAACAACGTTTGGATTCCTGTTACACAAATAATCGATTTTAAAGCTGGTATCTTTGGATTTAATTTTAACGGTCGTTTTTCGGCAGCATATTCAAATTATAACTTCGCACCTAATTTCACTAAAAAATCATTTAGTAATGAAGTTTTATCTTTTGCTGAAAATGCCACCGAAAAAGATAGTTTATATTGGAATAAAATTCGTCCTGTTACTTTAACATCCGAAGAAAATGCAGATTATAAATTAAAAGATAGCATTAAAACTGTCCGAAATTCTAAAAAATATTTAGATTCTACAGATACAAAACATAATAAATTTAATCTTATAAATATTGTTTCAGGTTATTCTTATTATAATACTTACGATAAATGGGGAATAGATATTTCTTCTCCTATTGAAGATTTAAACTTTAACACGGTACAAGGATGGAATTCATCTCTTGGAATTAAATATTCTAAAACAGTCAATAAAAAAGGAGAAAAATTTAATATTGGTACAAAAATAAATTATGGTTTTTCTGATAAAAAAGTACGACCAACAGCAAACTTTTTTTACAAATGGAATAATACAAATAAACCTATTTTAACTGCTTCAGTAGGTATTACTACTTCTCAATTTAATGCCCAAAAACCTATTTCAAAATTATGGAATACAATTAGTAGCACTTATTTTAAAAAAAATTACCTTAAAATTTATGAGAAAACATTTACTAAAATTGCTTTTTCAGAAGAAATAAATAATGGTATTCGTTTTTATTCTTCCTTAGAATACGCAGATAGAAAACCTTTATTTAATACAAGTGATTATGTCATGTTTTCTAATAAAGATGTTAATTATATAGCTAATAATCCGCAAGAACCTAAAAATTTCACCACTTCATTTACACCACATCATATGTGGTCTTTTAAGTTAGGAGCAAATATTAATTTCGAACAAAAATATATGTCATATCCTGATGGAAAATATAATATAGGAACTAATAAATATCCTACTTTATTTGTCGGATATACTAAAAATTTTGGTTCAGGAAATACTACATTAAATTCTGATATATTCTATTCTCAATTATCTCAAAAAATGAATTTAAGTAATTGGGGGGAATTTAAATATAAAACTAAAGGGGGCGTGTTTTTAAAGAAAAAAGACATTCCGTTTATAGATTATACCCATTTTAATGGAAATCGCTTATTAATTGCTCCAAAAGATAATTATTTAGATAACTTTTATATGCTACCTTATTATCAATTAAGTACTAATAATAAATATGGAGAACTACATGGAGAATACAATTTCAAAGGTGCTTTACTAAGTAAAATTCCATTAATTAATAAATTAAATATTCATTTAATTACTAGTGCAAAAGGATTATTTACAGCAGAAAACAAACCTTATTCTGAATTTGCTATTGGTTTAGGTAATATCGGATTTGGTAAATGGCGATTTTTACGTGTAGATTTTGCCAAATCTAATTTCAATGAAAAATCTGAAAATAGAATACTTTTCGGAATTAATTTGTAAATTAGACTTTTAATCTGCTTATAGAGGTTATAAGCGAAAAAAAATAAAAATACGAATATGAACATAACCGTACTACTTTTTGGTATTGCTACCGATTTGATAGGAAATACTTCTTTAGAAATAACACTTCCTGAAAATTGTAGCGTAAGCCATTTTAAAGAATTACTTACAGAAGAATATCCGAAGTTAGTAAAAATTAGCGCATATGCCGTGGCAATTAACGAAAGTTATGCCAAGCAAGAAACCCTTATTAAAAAAAATGATGTTATTGCCATTATTCCTCCTGTTAGTGGCGGATAAACCTATATTTTTTTACAACTTATAACCGATACTAAATAATATAACTCTTGGCATCATATAGGTTTTAGCATCAGTAATTAAATAATCAGAAAATCGATTACTTTGCTTAAATGTGGTGTCAAATAAGTTCTGAATAGTCAGCTTAAATAACCAAGGGCTATCTTGTTTTTGATACGACAACATTGCATTGGCAACTTCATAATTATTATAAGCTTTTTGTGCTTTATTTTGATAGTTATAATGCGTATAATCGGCATTGAAAATGAAACCGTTTAAAAAATCATAATCGATGTTTATATAAGGTTCGTTGGTCGTAAATTTAGCTTTGAAATTATTAGAAGTGTAATTTCCGATACTCTTTTTAAAGCCCATTTTTAAGGTTGGAAATTTATCAAATAAAGTTTCAAAACCTACATCAAAAGAATAATTATCGCTTTTGTTAGCTGCCAAAATAGTATTTATTTTTTGTGTAAAAACTGAACTACTATAACTTCCTACAAGCTTATATCTTATTTTTTTAATACGCTTTTTAAGCGATGCTCTACCACGCCAATTTTCATTCGGATTGTCTAAAATTTCGGGCGATATAAACCTGTTTATTCCATCGAAATTAACCGAATTATTAAAGCCTTTAATTTTTTTAGTATAATTAGCACTGGCATGTAACATTAAACCTCGATACATACTAAAACGGCTATATCGTATACGTGCCGAATGAAATAATTCATTTTCTAAAGTTGAATTTCCTTTAAACACCGAATTATACGATTGTAAATAAAATCGATTAGCGAGTTTAGAGGCGTCCGAAAAATTGGTTTTTAAATTATAACTTAATTCCACTTTTCTCGATTTATTAAAGGCGATTTTCATTAAAAAATCGGGTAATAAAATCCATTTATTTTTTTTAAAAATATTTTCTTGACTTATTTTCCACTTATAATTATGTAAATAAGCACCTTGTTTAAAGGTAAATATCCCTGTTCTAAATTTATAATGGATTCCTGCAAAAAAATCGTTATGCTTTAAAACTGTATTATTGTTAAAACCTCCTGTTGAAAAATTGTTAATTGTAGTATCATCTAATATTTGAAAATTATGGTTGCTAAATTTTTCTTGTTGATGTGTATTTCCAATAGTCGTATAAATATGGTGATTTCTATTTAACACCCAAAAATCTTTAAAAACACTGTGTAAATAATGCTTTTCAGTTTCGTTTAATTGCTGAATTTTCAGTAAATCCTGATTACTATTTAAAGGTTGAATAATGGGTTTAATTCGCGTTAAAAATGCTTTTGAAGCATTCCAAAAAGTAGTTGGATTATTTTTATCAAAAGTATAATTTACTACGGATGAAAAAGTATGATTTTGCGATTGGTTTTTATGCCATTCTATATTTTGATTTACATACCAAATATCATTTTCTTTGGTTGTTTCTATGTTATTTATAGCATTGTTTATTGATGAAGAAATAGCATTGTTATTATGTACACCTGATTTTTTAACCTGTGTTCTTAGCATCCATCGTTCTTCAAAATTTGGTGTATATTCAATACTTAAATTCCCGATTCCTAAAATATTATTTGACGTATTTTCATTTTTTTTATCTTCTAAAAAAGTAGTATATTGATGATGTTCTTCTGTAAAACTCGTAGTATTATTATCAGAAAAAAGAGCATATCCTGAAACATCAAATTTATCGGCAACGGTTTTTGTGATGTTTAAAGCCGCAAAACGTTGTGTACTTTTTAAAATATCTTTGTTTTCTATAAATTGCGTGAAATCGCCACCTTTCCAATTAAAATTACCGCTAAAAACAGCATTTACACCTCCTTGAAAACTCATATAATCTTTAAAAGTGAAGGTTTTTTCACCGATATCGTTTAAGTTTCCTATAAAATTTACATTGGTTTTAGGCGAGTAATAAAATAAATTGGCATTGGCTTTATAAGAAGATTCATAACCAACACCCGACCCCGTTTCAACATCCCCAAAAATAAAGCGTTTTTTATCTTCTTTAAGCTGAATATTCATTGCCATTTTATCAGAATCGGTTAATCCTTTTAAAAATGACACTTCATTATAATTATCGATAACTTCAACTTTAGCCACTGCATCGGCAGGGATATTTTGAACACCTAATTTTGTTGCGCCACCAAAAAAAGCTTTTCCATCAACTAATAATTTGGTTACTTTTTTTCCTTGAACAGTAACCCCGCCATTTTTATCGACTTCAACACCTGGTAATTTTTTAAGTATATTTTGAAGTTTACGCTCGCTACCATTTACAAATTTATCGGTATTATAAATAATTGTGTCTTGTTTTGTAATTACTGGGAGTTCAATAACAACTTCGTCTAGCTGATTTTTAGCCTCTTTTAAAATAAAGTTTTTAAGCGTGTTTTCTGTTGGTGTTATTTCAAAGTTTTTTTTTGATAGCCTAAATAACTGATATCAATGGTGTATTTTTTATTTTTGCTAAGCTCTAAACGATACCGCCCTTGCTGATCAGTAATAGCAAAACTGATGTTTTTACGAATATCTTTTGGTTTTGCTATGATATTGGTATAAGACAACGGATTTTGTAAACTATCTTTTACAACACCTTTAAAAACGATAGTTTGAGCGTTTAAAGTACTAGCGATAATCAATAAGATAAACAGCATTTTTTTTTCTAACATATATTATTTTATCTTATAAATCATTAAAATAGTCTTAATAACAAATTGCAATAAGCCAGCCTTTTAATACCCTTTATTTTTCTTAAAATTACCCATAGCTTCACTTATCATTTCTCCCAATTTTTTACGAGTTATTTTTTTACCTTTTGTTAGTTTTGTAATCTTTATATTTTTTTTAGGATTTAAATTAATTTTAGTAGCCATATATTTTGTGTTCCCTTTATTAACTTCTAAAATTAAACCAGGTAAACCAGCAACACCAATAGGGCCAAAAGAACTACTTATTTCAGGGCAATACCAAGCGATGACAGGATACTCTTTCATTTTACCTCTATACATTTTTTTCTCTATTGCTATTGCTTTATAACATAAATAATCTCCTATTTTTTTTGTTTCATTTTTTAGTTGCCAATTCAACTGCTCATTACTGATTAAAAAATCTTCTCCAAAAATATTTTCCTCTGATAATCTTTCATTTTTAGCATTGTAAAACTTATTATTTCCAGAACCTGCCAAAGCTAATTTACCCCATCGACTTTCCTCCAAAGCCAAAGAAGGAATAACCGCAAAAAAACTTTCTTTTACATTAAATTTAAGCTCAAATTCTATATTTTTAAGTAGTTTATCAATTGATTTATTTACTCTTTCAAATTTATTAAAATTTAAAGCTTTTTTATCTTTTTCTGTTGGTATTTTTCTTTCAATACTTTTTTTATAAGTAACAATTCCTTGTTGTGATTGAGCTATGATATTATTTATAAAAAATAGCGTTATTATTGTTATTAATTTTATCTTATCCATAATATATATGTTTAGGAATATGCTAAATAATATTTAGCATATTCCCTTATTAAATTTATCTTTAACCTACACATCCAACATAATATGCATCCATTAATAGATATTCAATTTTCTCATTTCCTCCTCCATTTTTAATTCCATAATTCCATGCCTCTGAAGCACAATCATTAAACATAGCTTCACTTACTTCACTCGTATTCGCATTTACTAAACTACCTGTAGCAAATACCATTGCTACTACTAAAATTACTTTTTTCATTTTTTAAATTTTAAGTTTATTCATTAATTTTTACTCCTGTTATTTTAAAAACAAGGGTATTACATCAAAAAAATTAAAAAGAAAAATGCGCGCAATTTATAAACATCCTTCTTCTTTTTACTAGCTAGCAAGTATTAAAAAATAATTACTTCTTTAATACTGTTGTAAAACTAAATTTTTTTTATTTAAAAAATGTTAACGTTTTAAGGGTTAACCCTAATTATAAATTCATGAGATTAATGAGATTAATGAGATTAATGAGATTAAATGTTAAAAAACACCTCTCAAAAACACAAACACCTTTAAGTCAAACAATTAAAAAGTTAAATAAATGTTAACGTTTTTAGGGTTAACCCTAATTGAAAATAAGAAAACACAAATGTTAATTAAATGTTAATTACACGTGAATCATTATAAACCAACACACGGAGTATTCACAAGTATTTTACTTTTGATAAAAAACACGTTACAGCGATAATAAATTTATAAGTGACAAACCTGTTTAACTTGAATTGGAATATCTGTTTCGCTACACTATCTTTGATTTATTTACAAACGATTACCAATCCTCAAAAAAAATTATGACCTTTGAAATAGAACGTAAATTCTTAGTAACTTCGGATGCTTATAAGCAAGTTGCTTACAAAAAAAGCTATATAAAACAAGGTTTTTTAAACTCTCAAAAAGAACGTGTTGTACGAATTCGAATAAAAGATGATAGCGGTTTTTTAACCATCAAAGGTACATCAAATAAAAGCGGAACAACTCGTTATGAATGGGAAAAAGAGATTCCTTTGCAAGAAGCAAAAGATTTATTTAATTTATGCGAAGAAGGAATTATTGAAAAATATCGCTATTTAGTAAAAGCCAATAACCACACGTATGAAATTGATGATTTTCTAGGCGATAATAAAGGTTTAGTAGTTGCTGAAATAGAATTATCCGAAGAAAATGAACTCTTTGAAAAACCAACTTGGCTAGGAAAAGAAGTTACAGGAATTGTAAAATATTACAATTCTAATTTAAGTAAACTACCCTTTTGCAAGTGGTAAAATTACACATATTTATAAATTGCCCAAAAATGACTAAAGCTTCCTAAAAGCACAAAAACATGAAAAATAGCATGATTATACGGCATTTTTTTAATCGAATATAAAACAGCGCCAATCGTATAAAAAACACCACCTGCAATTAAATAAAATAACCCATTATAGGGTAAATTTTCCATTAATGGATTTATTAAAAAGATAACCTGCCAGCCCATTATCAAATATAAAGCCGTTGATAGTTTATCGAATTTCCCTGTAAAAAACAACTTTAAAATAACGCCTATCAAAGCAAATAACCATACAAAAACGAATAAATACCAACCTGTTTTTTCGGGCAATACGACCAAACAAAAAGGCGTATAACTTCCTGCAATTAATACATAAATTGCCGCATGGTCAAAAATATTAAGCCTTCGGCGGATTTTAGAGTTTTTAGCGGCATGGTAAAAAGTAGAAGCAGCATATAAAATAATTAAACTAAAACCAAAAATACTAAAACTAGCAATTTGCCAAAATCCTTGGTAAAAAACTGATTTTAAAATTAACAAAGGCAAGGCTATCATTGCCAATAACAAGCCAAAACCATGGGTTAAAACGTTTAATTTTTCTTCGATATTGCTATAATTATGATTTAATTTTTCGCTCATTATTTGCTAAATTAGTATCTTTCATATACTTTTTATCATTTAATAATTCATTCTCTAACAAATCAAAAGCTTGCTGATTTAAAACTTTTCTATCTTTTATCACTAAGCCTTTTACCTGTATAAAAGGAAGTTGTTTTACTCTAAAAACACCTGGGTGTCCTTTAAAAATATCCCAAGAAAACAAGCGTTTTGCATCAAAATATACCTGTGGTACAATTGGCATTTCATATTGTATTGCTAAATTAAATGCACCATTCATAAAAGGCGCTAAAACCACCTCTTCGGTTGGCACTAATCCTTCAGGATAAATGGCAATACTCAAGCCGCTATCTAATCGTTTTTTAATTCGGGCATAAACTTTTTTTCTACTATTAGGGTCGCTTCTGTCAACCATAATTACCGCTTTTTTATAAAAAAAACCAAATAAAGGCACTTTTGACAACTCTTTTTTTCCTACAAATAAAATCGGATTTTTACTAGATGCAATCATTATCCACGGGTCTAATAACGAAGTGTGATTTGCTATAAATATGTAACTTTTTTCAAGATTAAGCTTTTCTTGTCTTTCAAATTTAAGCCTAAAACCCATAGCGTAAATTAAAAAAAATGACCAAGCTCGCATTAGTTTCCAAAAAGAACCATAATATTTTTCATCAGATAAAAGCACCAATACAAAAGGCGCTATTACAAGCACCGAAACAATCATTAATAAGTAAAACCAAACTCGCCAAATTAATCGAAAAGGAAAAAGTATGTATTTCATAAATGCGAATGTAGTAATTTCTTTTGTTTGAACAATTTTAAGCCTATTTTTGCTAGTATAAAAATAGTAATTAATAATCGTAAAAATTACTATATAATTTTTTCAAAACAACCATATGTCAAGAATTTTAACAGGAGTACAAAGTACAGGAACTCCACACTTAGGAAACTTATTAGGTGCTATTTTACCAGCCATTGAAATGGCAAATGATGCTAAAAATGAATCGTATATTTTTATTGCTGATATGCACTCGTTAACCCAAATTAAAGACGGAAACGAATTAAGAGAAAACACTTATAGTGTGGCGGCTACTTGGCTTGCCTGCGGAATTGACATTAATAAAACTGTTTTTTATCGACAAAGTGATATTCCTCAAGTAACAGAATTATCTTGGTATTTGAGTTGTTATTTTCCGTATCAACGTTTAACATTGGCACATGGTTTTAAAGATAAATCTGACCGTTTATCAGACGTAAATAGTGGTTTATTTACATATCCTATGTTAATGGCTGCCGATATTTTATTATATGATGCCGAAATTGTTCCCGTAGGAAAAGACCAATTACAACATTTAGAAATGGCTCGTGATGTAGCTAGTAGAGTAAATAATACTGTTGGCGAAACCTTAATTTTACCTCAAGGAAAAACCAACGAAAACACCAAATTAGTGCCTGGTACTGATGGTGAAAAAATGAGTAAATCAAGAAATAATTTTATCAATATTTTCTTAGCAGATAAAAAATTACGCAAGCAAATAATGGGAATTCAAACAGATAGCAAAGCCCTTGAAGAACCTAAAAACCCTGATACAGATAATGTTTTTGCTATTTATAAATTATTAGCTTCGGATACTCAAATTGCTGAAATGCGTGCTAATTATGAAGGTGGAAATTATGGTTACGGTCATGCAAAACAAGCATTATACGAGTTAATTATTGAAGAGTTTGCTGAAGTTCGTGCAAAATATGCTCACTATATGGAAAACAGAAATGAAATAGATAAAGCCTTAGCAATTGGTGCCGAAAAAGCCCGTGTTGTAGCTACTGATGTTTTACAAAGAGTTCGTAAAAAAATAGGATATTAATTTGATGAAAATTTTAAAATAACATGAAAAAATTACTTTTTATATTTTTATTCGCAATAATAGCTTCTTGTTCAAATTCTGCTGAAAAAGCCTTTATTACAGAAGCTTCTTGCGGACAATGTCAGTTTGGAATTGATAGTCAAAAAGGCTGTGATTTAGCCATAAAAGTTGACGATAAAGCCTATTTTGTTGACGGTGCTAAAATTGATGATTTTGGTGATGCTCACGATAAAAATATTGGTTTATGTAACGTTATCAGAAAGGTATCGGTTACAGGGAAAATTGAAAATAATCGGTTTAAAGCAAGCGCTATTAAAATAGTAGAATAGTTTTAAATTTAATCTTATAAACTAAAAAAGCCTTGAATTTCTTCAAGGCTTTTTTTATAAAGTAAAGCGTTTTAATTATTTTACTAATTTTATTTCTACACGCCTATTTTCTGCTCTTCCTGCTCTTGTTCTGTTTGTTGAAATCGGATTGTTTTCACCATAACCTACAGAGGTTAATCTATCGGCTTTAATTCCTGCTGTTTTTACTAAGTAATCTAAAACTGCTTTGGCTCTTTTATCAGAAAAACGTTGATTAGTTACTGCTGAACCTACACTATCTGTATGTCCTTCAATGTTAAATTTTGCCGTAGCATATTCTTGCATAATTTTAGCCATTAAATCTAGTTTTGATGTAACGCCTGGCTTAAAAGTTGTTTTACCTGAGTTAAAATAAATAGCTCTTGCAAATTCATCTAATTTCGCTTTTGCTGCTTTGGTAATTACTACCTCAGGGCATCCTTGCTTTTCTAACAATCCTGCTACAGTTGGGCATTTATCATCCTTATCGGCAACGCCATCTTTGTCGGTATCGCTCCATGGACATCCTTTGTTTTCTAGAGGTCCTGCAAGGTCTTTACAAGCGTCTTTATCGTCAGAAATTCCATCTTTATCAGTATCAGGGCAACCATTATTTTCAGCTGTTCCTGCTAATTCTGGGCAAGTATCATCTTTATCTAAAATAGTATCGCCATCGGTATCTTTCCAAGGGCAACCATCATTTTCAAGAGGTCCTGCTACTTCTGGGCAGGTATCATCTTTGTCTAAAACAGTATCGCCGTCGGTATCTTTCCAAGGACAACCATCGTTTTCAAGAGGTCCTGCTTGCTTAGGACACATATCTAACTTGTCAAAAATACCATCCTTATCTTTATCTTTTAATTTCCCTTGATAAATAGGAATTTTTAAACCAACATATACATCTGCTGACTTCGATTCTTTTGAAATTAAATTTGATAAAACAGATCCTGACCCTACAAATAAAGGTCCTGCACGAAGCCCTGCTCCCCATGAAAAATTATTGTGTTTATTAATTCCGATAGGTGAATAAAAGCTAAACCATTTTGATTCAAATCGTGGTGTTAAAGTAATACTACTTGCAATATTATTGGTGTTTTCTGCTACTTTTCTTAAACCTGCATCGTAGTTTAAATTTACATAAAATAGGTTGTTAATATTATAATCAACCGCCATATGTAAAGCCGTTGGAAGTGAAATACGAACATCTTCTGTAGTAGTTGTTTCAGTATAAATGTTCTCTAAAGCAGCCTCTAAATCGTCATAACTATTAAAAGTGTCTTCATTAATATTAAGCCCTAATAAATTATAGCTGTTTTTTTCTGATCCTTTATAAGAAATTCCACCGATATCAGTTACCGATAATGACGCTTTTAATTTGTATTTATTCTTATTTTTAAAGTCAAATGATTTCCCATTTTTATTACTTACTTTATAGTCTTTATGATCAGGACGCCATTCATATACAAAACCAAAATCAGCAGCAAAACTCGTAGCACCATCAATAAGTTCAAAATCGTTTGAATCGTCTATTAAATTACTACTTCTTGAATAGGATGCTGCTCCTTTCGATTCAATAGATCCCGTAGTTTGCCCGCCTGGTAAAGCAATTCCATCTACATCATATTCAAATTGAACATCATTACCTTGAGCTGTGTAAAACCCTATACCTTGAAGGTATTTTAACGACAAACCTCCTTTTAAAAAGTGCTCTTGATTATTAAAGATTACTCTTGCGTAAGAAACACCAACTTCTGCCCAAGCATGAGCGCTTCCACTGAAGTCTCCTTCATTAATATTAAAGTCTTTTTCATCATCAAAATCATTACTTAATTCATCAAAAAGATTTCCATTTATTTCAGATATATTTGCAACCGATCGGGCTCTAGTAAAAACAGCAATCGAATTATTTTTGTTGATATTAAACATAAACGAAGGTCCCATAACATCTACATTTGCAAACAAATTATTGTTGTTTGTTGGTGTTTTCAAGGTGTTTCTATCGTTATCAAAGGTGTTTTCATCAAAAGTATTGCTATCTATTTTATTTAGATTAAGTCCAAAATAATCATTACTTAAAAGCGCACTTGCCGACACTATATTTACATCGGTTTTAAAACGAGAATCTACAATATTTGCAGGGTTAAAAATTACACCATGCACCCCGTTATAATTATCAGAATGAAAGCCAACATACGATTGTGCTTTCATAATTAAACTACTACATAAAAGAAATCCGAATAGTCCTATTTTTTTCATTTTTATTTTAAATTTAAAGCAAAAATATACATTATATTTTAATCAACTACTTACTCAATAGAACTCTTATCATAAAATATAGTTATTATTAGCCCCTATTTTAATTGATAAAAAAAAATATTTTTCAAAAAAGATAAACGTCCTGTTGAATTTATTTCAGCATCGCATCAACAGGAGAACTAAGGCAAATCAGGATGCGAATCTGAAATAAATTCAGCCTGACGGCTGCGATTTTTTTGCATATATAGTATATACTATATATATTTGCATCTATCATATTTTGTATATACAAAACGTCTCACTATGAAAAAATTAATAGAAATCGATGATACAATTCTTGTAAAACTCAAAGTATTATCTGCTTTTGAAGGATTAAGTGTAAAAGCTTTGATGGAAAAAGCCATTGAATTGTTTGTTCAAAACAAAGAAAAAGAACAATTAGATGGTTTAACCAATGAGCAAAAAGAAGATTTAGGTCTTTTACTTTTAATGCAACAAGCCGATAGAACTAAAACAGTTCCTAGAGAAGATATCTTTAAAATGTTAGAATAAAATGAACGTAATTTATCTAGAAAGCTTAAAAAAAGATTTGAAAAAAATAAAAGATAAAAAACTACTAAAAAATTTATCTGCCGTTTTTATAAAACTTGAAGATGTTGATGATTTATTAAAAATTTCTAGTGTAAAAAAACTCTCTGGTCATCCAGATGCTTATAGAATACGAATTGGCGATTATAGATTAGGAATTTACTACAATGAAAATAAACTATCAATTGCTCGGTTTACAGAAGTAAATGAAGTATCAATTGCTCGATTTGTAAAACGAAATGATATTTATAAAGTATTTCCATAAAAACATAAAAAAATCCGAAGTAAAATTACTTCGGATTTTTTTATCTATAAAACTCTATTAAAACCGCATTTATTACGGTGCAGGATTCGGAATTAAAGCATGAACAGCTTCAATTTCGTTTAAAATATCTTCGGATAAATCAATATTTATAGAATTGATATTTTCTTTTAGCTGACTCATTTTAGTAGCTCCAATAATATTACTTGTTACAAAAGGTAATTGATTAATATATGCTAATGATAATTCAGCAAGTGTTAAACCATTTTTTTCTGCAATTTTCAAATATTCGGCAACCGCTTTTAATGAACCTTCACTCATATAACGTGCTATAAAGCGTGGAAATAAGGTTCCTCTTGCCCCTTCGGGATGTTTTCCATCTAAATATTTTCCTGATAAAACACCTTGTGCTAATGGCGAATATGCCAATAAACCGATATTTTCACGCATAGAAACCTCGCTCATTCCCTGCTCATAACCTCTATGAATTAACGAATACGAATTTTGAATTGTACTCATTCTTGGTAAATTATATTGCTCAGAAGTTTGCAAATATTTCATTGTACCCCAAGGAGTTTCATTTGATAAACCAATCTGTTTTATCTTTCCTTGCTTTACTAAATTATTTAAAGTTTCTAAAATTTCTAAATGATTTTCAGCCTCTTCTGCCGATGTTTTATAAGGATAATCACGCACACCAAAACAATTTACGCCACGAGAAGGCCAATGTAATTGATACAAATCCATATAATCGGTTTGTAAACGATTTAAACTTCCTTCAACGGCATCAATAATATTTTGTTTTGTAAATCCGCCGGTACGAATATGTTTGGTATAATCGCCACCACCAGCAATTTTACTTGCCAATACTATTTTATCACGATTTCCAGTTTTTTTAAACCAAGAACCAATGATTTTTTCCGTTGCTCCATAAGTTTCAGGAGTTGCAGGAACGGAATATAATTCGGCTGTATCAAAAAAATTTACACCTTGCGATAAAGCATAATCCATTTGCTGGTGTCCATCAGCTTCTGTGTTCTGATTTCCCCAAGTCATGGTTCCTAAACAGATTTTAGAAACTTTGGTATCGGTATTTGGTAGTGTTGTATATTTCATACTAATTTTAGATTATTTATATAATTGACCACATTTACTTCTAACTAACTTACTATAAACTACTCTTTCGTATGGTGTTATTACTCTTTTTTCTCTTAGAATTAAACCGATAGATCTTCTATTAAAAGGCTTAAATACAAAAGCTGAATCTATCTTTGGGTAAAATAAAACAAGAGTTTGACTTTTCTTATCATCCTCAAATTCATAAATAAAATCGGGATATTCTCGTTTATTTAAAAAATTATATAAATCTGTTTTTCCATGATACCCTAAATGGTATTTAATTCTTCTATTACCAATAAATTTATCATTTTTATTTATCAAAATAAAACTGTTTATAGCTCTACCGTGGGTATATCCAAGGTTAAAACTAGAACAGCTCATCATAAAATAGATAAACCCTAGTAAAAGAAAATATTTTAAATTCAAAAATTTCATATTTTAATTTTTACTTTAAAATAGCTTCAATTCCTGGTAATGCTTTTCCTTCTAACATTTCTAACATTGCTCCACCACCTGTAGAAACATAACTTACTTTATCACCAAAACCAAACTGTTTTACAGCGGCTACAGAATCTCCTCCTCCAACTAAAGAAAATGCACCGTTTTCAGTTGCTTTTGAAATAGCATTTCCTAATTCAATAGTACCTTTTGAAAAATTTTCTAATTCAAAAACACCTAAAGGACCATTCCATAAAATAGTTTTCGATTTAGCTATTACTGTTGCAAAATTTCCTGAAGTTTTAGGTCCACAATCAAGTCCCATCCATCCTTCAGGAATTTTTGTAGTATCTACTGTTTGCATATTTGCATCATTCGAAAAAGCATCAGCAATTACAGCATCTACAGGTAAGTGAATTTCTGTGTTTTTTTCTTTTGCTAGTTTCAAAATAGCCAATGCTAAATTTAATTTATCATCTTCCACTAATGAATTTCCGATGTTTCCACCTAATGCTTTTATAAAAGTAAAAGTCATTCCTCCACCAACAATAATATGGTCTACTTTTTCAATAATATTTTCAATAACTCCAATTTTAGATGATACTTTTGCACCTCCTAAAATAGCTGTTACAGGCTTTTCAGAATCATTTAAAACCTTATCAATACTTTCTATTTCAGTAGCTAATAAATTACCAAAACATTTATTATCAGTAAAAAACTGAGCAATTACAGCTGTTGAAGCATGCGCTCTGTGTGCTGTACCAAAAGCGTCATTTACATAAATATCTCCCCACTTTGATAACTTTTCAGCAAAAGCAATATCTCCTGTTTTTTCTTCTGGATAAAAACGTAAGTTTTCTAATAATAAAATTTCGCCACTTTTTAAATTTGCTACGGCATCAGCAACTTCATCACCAATACAATCATTTACAAATTTTACTTGAACGCCTAAATTTTTAGTTACTTCAGCAACAATATGACGTAGTGAAAAGGCATCTTCTTGGGCTTTAGGACGTCCTAAATGCGACATTAAAACACAGCTTCCACCATCTTCTAAAACTTTAATAATTGTTGCTTTTGCTGCTTGAATTCTTGTAGCATCAGTTACTTCAAATTTATCATTTAAAGGCACGTTAAAATCTACACGGATTAAGGCTTTTTTATTTTCGAAATTAAAATCGTTTAATGTTTTCATATTTTTTTTAAAGTGTGTTCGTTTTTGTTATCTACAAAAATAATTATTTAAATCTGATTCGTTTGCACTATTTAGCTTTTCAAATAGATATATTTGTGGTCGTTTATTATTTTGATATGAATACAACCGATATAAAAGTAAGTACCCAAAAACTAAATTTACAAGAATGTTATAATTTTGTAGAAGATTCTGCTTGCGGTGGCATTGCTGCTTTTGTAGGAACTGTTAGAGATGCAACCCAAAATAAAAATGTTACACAGTTAGATTTTTCTACTTACAGACCCATGGCAATTAAAGAAATGCAAAAAATTGCCGATTTAGCAATGACTAAATTTAGCATCAAAAAAATTGCTATTCATCATGCCGAAGGAATGTTACAAATTAAAGATATACCTGTAATTATTACTGTTTCTTCTCCTCACAGAAATGCTGCTTTTGATGCTTGTCAATTTGCCATTGATACTTTAAAAGAAACCGTACCAATCTGGAAAAAAGAGTATTTTGAAGATGGTGAAGTTTGGGTAAATGCACATCCTTAAAATATAGTTTTATTAGTAAGGCAAATCAGCTGGTTCAATAAAATCAACTTCAGAATTGTATATTTCTAGTAAAAACTGTTTTATTTCATCCATAAAATCGGCTAATTTTTCTTCTGTAACTAAGTTATCAACACCTCCTCTTTTAGGTGAAAAATTCATCTTCAAAAACCCATTATTTAAATTTTTAAAGGATATAATTCCTGCTTCTAAATTCTTCGAAAAATCAAAATTCTTATTTTTAGTATATAAAAAAGCGTACAACATTACTTGAATTGCTTTATGATGTTTTAAATCTCTGATATTTGTAAAATCAGAAGCTTTTAAGTTAGCTGAATTTACCATTCCTGTTTTATAATCTATAATTCTAATAACGCCATTTAACTCGTCTATTCTATCTACTTTTCCGTGTATTTTTATAGGAAAATCAATACCTTCAATCATAATTTCAGTAGCTAAAAAATCTTCTACTCCTATAATTTTTAGGCGATTATTTTCATCCTTTAACAGTTCTTTTTCTTTGGATAAAAAATTTTCAACAAAACGATTTGCTACTTCAAAAATTAGTCTATTTTTTCCTGTAATAATATTTCCATTTTTAAAATGTTGTGAAAAATAATAAACGACTAATTTTTTTGTTTTTAATTGCATTTTAGCAATATCGGCAACTGATAAAAATTTACCCACATATGGTTTATACAAATTATCTAAAACATCATGAACTACATTACCCATAGTATTTGAAGCAACAGTTTCTTCTACATTTTCAAACTCATCTATTTTTAAAATTTTCTGCTTATAAAATGCTATCGGATTGTATAAATAATTAGTTAAAGCCGATGGAGATATTCCTTTTTGAGCAAGTTCTCGCAAACATTCTAATGCTTTTGTATCTTTTTTTATCTGTTTTAATTTTACAGGTGATGTTACTAATTTAGGAGTAATTGTTTTTTCAGTAATATCATCTCGCATCATTTCTAACTGTGTTACAAAACGACTTTTTTCACCACTTCCAAAAACATCATGTTCGGTATTATATAGAATATAAATATTTTTAGCTCGTTGTAATAATCTAAAAAAATGATACGAAAAAAGTGCATCTTTTTCTTTGTAAGTAGGCAAGCCAAATTCAATTTTTACATCAAAAGGAATAAACGTATTTTGTTGACTACTTGCAGGTAACACACCCTCATTTACAGATGTTATAATTACATTTTCAAAGTCTAACATTCTGGTTTCTAAAACTCCCATTAATTGTAATCCTTGTAATGGTTCTCCTTGAAATGATAAACTTTCAGATTGAATTAATTGTTTAAAAAACTGATGTAAAGTTTTTAAATCCTGTACATAATTAAACTGATTATGTAAGGTTTGTAATTGTGTAAAAGCGGTATAAAAACGGAATAAATATTCCTTTTCTAAATCGTTTGCCCTATCTTTTAAAACATTTATTAACTGTAATATTCTTGATAAAAATTCTGATATTGTTGAAAACTTCGAAAAAACAAGCCCAATAATTTGTTTAATTTCATCATCTAAAGGCGCTAAAAAATCATTGATTTTAGTGCTACTTATAAACGTATTATTTTCTTTAACAATTGCAGATGCTATAATTTCTGCTACATTTTCAAGATCATCAATTTGTAATAGTTTATATATTGCCGCATCTTTTACAAAACGAACCACATCTTTATGATAAAACAGATTTTCAGTTTGTTTTTGTAATTTTTCTTGATTATTGAACAGCTGAAAAATAGCGAAAATTAAAGTAGTTGTAGGAATATCTTTTAACGGATATCCCATGGTAATATTAATCGCCTTCACACTTTCTGGCAATGAATTTAAGGTAATAGGTAGTAAAGTTTCATCTGCTAAAACCAAAGCAGTATTATTATAGCTTGGTAATTTTGCTAAAATTTCGCCTGCATATTTTACTTGTGTTATATTTTTTGAAGCGCCAATTACTTGAATATTTTTAGTTTCAGCAAAATAATTTTTAATGGTTTCAAGCTTATTTCCTGTACTTTTTTCGTAATATTTCCAGTTTTTCTTATACTTCCTTAAAAAACTTCCCGCCTGATGATTTGTTTGATAAAATGATTTATCAACATCCCAATATACTTTGGTATTTCCTTCGGATAAAAAGGCTTGAAACAAAAATTCTTCAGCAGTATTTAAGGCATTAAATCCGATGAAAAAATATTTTTTATGTTGATTTTTCTCTAAAAAACCAGCTACTTTCTTCGTTGCTTCTCGATATAAAACACCTTGATATCCTATTTCATTTTCCAATAAAAATTTATAAAATACTTTATAAAATTTTTCTAATCTTTCTATAAAAGAGAAATGATCTTTTATCAATTCGGTTTCTTTAAACTCTCCTTTTACCGACCATTTTTGTAAGCGATGAATATCTCGTAAATACACGAATATTTTAGTCGGATCAATTAAATGCTGGTCGATTTCATTAAAATCTGTTAAAACAGTAAAAGCCCAAGTAGAAAAAATATCAAAAGAAACTGGATTTTCTTCTACTTGTTTATAAATCGTATAAAAATGAAATAATAATTGTACCGAATCTACTTTTGTAATTTCAGATATATCTTCAACTAAATCTCCAATATTAATAACTTCAGGTAAAAAACCTGCAAAAATTTTATCTTTAAATGTTTGTTTTACAAACACCCCTGCTCTTTGAGAAGGAAGAATAAATACAACATCTTCAAATGATTTAGTGGTTTCTAAAATGGCATCTAAAGTTTCAGAAATAAACGAATTCATAGCTTTTTTTTAATCAACCCAAAGTACAAATTTTATCTTATTTTTGATAAGAATAACCACTTCATTTTTTGAATAATGAATACTTATAATAAACTTAAAGCAGTACTTATACAATCTGATTTAGTTTGGGAAAATCCGACCGAAAACAGAATAAAATTTGAAGAAAAAATAAATAAACTTTCTTCGGATGTCGATTTAATTATTTTACCTGAAATGTTTACAACTGGTTTTAGCATGAAAGCAAATCATTTAGCAGAAACCATGAGTGGCGATACTGTAAATTGGATGAAAAGACTATCCAAAGAAAAAAATTGTGCTATTACAGGAAGTATTATTATCAAAGAAAAAGCCTTTAATTCCGAAGAAAAAGAGCTTTATTATAACAGATTATTATTTGTGTATCCTTCAGGTAAAATTGATTTTTATGATAAAAAACACTTATTTACCCTTGCTGGAGAACAAAAAATATTTACCGCTGGAACTAAAAAAAATATTGTTAATTATAAAGACTGGAAAATTTGTCTGTTAATTTGTTATGATTTACGTTTTCCTGCATGGGCTAGAAACACCGATAATTACGATTTATTGCTATATGTAGCAAGTTGGCCAACTTCAAGAATTGACGCTTGGGATACTTTATTAAAAGCTCGTTCTATTGAAAATATGAGTTATACAATTGGTGTAAACAGAGTTGGAACAGATGCTAATGGACATCAATATAACGGAAATTCTGTTTGTTATGATATGCTTGGGAATTGCATTGATAAAAATAATAACGGAGAAGAAATATCTTTACAGATCGAATTAAATAAAGAA
Source organism: Tenacibaculum dicentrarchi (assembly GCF_900239345.1). Lineage (GTDB taxonomy): Bacteria > Bacteroidota > Bacteroidia > Flavobacteriales > Flavobacteriaceae > Polaribacter > Polaribacter dicentrarchi. The sequence continues at coordinate 85,446 of NZ_OESZ01000001.1, forward strand.
GAGCAAAATAAAATTCGTACTAATTTTGGGTTTTTAAATGATAAAGATACTATTACTCTTAATTAATTATCAATAAAAAAGCAACCCTAAGGTTGCTTTTTAAAATTATTTTTTATGCTGGAATCATCCATTTAAAGTTGAATTTTGTATCAGGAATTATCATTCGTTCTGTAATTCGGTACATTCTGTCTGGTAATTTCATTAAATAATCACGGGCTTTTTCAGCCTCTGGCGTTAAGCCTGTAATTTTATCAATTTCCCAAGCAGCATTTAACTTTTTAAGAATATCAACATAGTCAAAACCTGTATAAACGCCAACTCTTTGTGCTACTGTTGAAAAATCATCAAATAAAGTTCCTTTTGCAGCAAAAGACTCTCTTAAATGATAAGCTGGCATTACAATTTTATGCTTCATCATGTGTTGAAAAGCCAACATCATTTCGCTAGGGTCAATCGCAAAAATTTGCTTAATAAACTCGGTATATGCCAAATGATGACGCATTTCATCTCCAGCGATAATTCGAGACATTTTAGCCAACGATTTATGCCCTTGTTTTTTTGCTATTTTCCCAACATTTAAGTGTGAAATATAAGTAGCTAATTCTTGAAAACTCGTATAAACAAAGTTTTTATACGGGTCACTAGCAGTTCCAATATCAAATCCATCGGTAATTAAATGCTGTGTGGTAATTTCTACTTCACGCATATTTACACGTCCTGAAAGGTATAAATATTTGTTTAACACATCGCCATGACGATTTTCTTCTGCCGTCCAAGCACGAATCCATTTTGCCCAGCCGTTATCGGGGTGTTGTGTAACTCCATCTAAATCTAACAACCACGATTCGTAAGTTGGTAAAGCTTCTTCTGTAATAGTATCGCCTACTAAAACCACCCAAAAATCATCGTCTAATTCTTTCGATAATTCTCTGATTTCTTCTACTTCCGATATAAAAGTATCTTTTTGTGAGTTTGGTAAAAAATCAGTTGGTTGCCAAATTTTTTCAGCAGGGATTAAAAATTTATCTACGAAAAGATCAATGTTCTTTTCGAGCGTTTTCATTACTTCCTTTCGGATGTTTTGTATTGACATAATATATATTTTATAGTTGTTTGTTTTGTTTCTATTTTAGTAATCGATTGCTTCTTTAATGGTGTTTTCCACACTATCTATCAACTCTTTAAACGGTAAACTATTCACTTTTATTGGCGTATGTGTTTTAATTTTGATAGGACTTCCTAAGCCTAATGGAAATTTCCCATATTTAAACACTTTCCATGAATTATTTATGGTTAACGGAACAATATAAGCTTCGGGATTGTATTTTGCAATCATTTTTAAGCCGTTTGGTGAAAATGATTTTGGCACGCCTGTTACACTTCTTGTTCCTTCAGGAAAAATAGCCGCAGACCAGTTATTTTTATCAATAGTTTTTGAGAAATTTGCCAATTCGGTTAAAGCTTGTCTTGGGTCTTTTCTATCGATTAAAGCTGCTCCTCCGTGTCTTAAATTAAATGAAATACTTGGAATACCTTTTCCTAATTCTTTTTTAGAAACAAACTTTGGATTGTTCTTTCTAAAATGCCAAATAATTGGCGATATATCAAAAGTACTTTGATGGTTTGATACAAATATTAAACTGGTGTTTTCTGGCAATTCTTGCTCATTTTCTACTTGTACTCGAATCCCTAAAATTAATAATGATTTAATTAAAAACCAATTCATAATATTCACTACTTTTTGATGCCCTTTCTGCCCAAAAAATTTCAATCCTAACCATTGTATAGGATGAAATATTAATAGTAGTGAAAAGAAAACTACTGCAAATATTGAAGAGATAATATAACTTATAAATTTCATTAGTATTATAGTTTAGTATAATACAAAAATAAAAAATCCCACGAAAGTGGGACTATATATTTCAATTAAAACGAATTAAGTACTATTAAAACCAATTATTCCAAGGGATTCTTGATAATATTACTACTAATGCTAGCCCATAAAAGATGGTAAAGGTTTTAAATTTATCTTCACTTTTTACTTGTTTTTTGTGTTTTGACCATCCTACAGTAATTAATACGATTGCGATAATCATCATTAATGGATGCTCTAAAGCTAATAATCTTACAGGAGCATCTTTCATTTCACCTAACCCTTTTTGAAAACCACCTATAAAATACACAAAAAAACCTAATAATAATTGAATATGTGTAGTAATTAAGCTAAACAATCCTAAACGAAACTCTTTGTGTGTAAATTCTTTTTTCTGAATTAATCCTATAATGGCATTTACTACTGTAAAAATTAATACTGCTAGCACAATATATGCCCAATAAGAGTGTAATGTTTTCATCATGATGTGTCTGTGTTTATTTTTGTTATTGGCAAATTTAGTGAATTTTAAGCATAAAAAAACCACCCCGATTGAGGTGGTTTTTAAATTGTTTTATTGAATATTTTTATGCTTGTTCTTTTTGAATAACATAAACAGTACCTTCTTTTATAAGTTTCATTGTAAAAACTTTATTAGATCCATCATATACTGAATATGAAACAATATATTTTTGACCTTCAAGATCTGTAGGGAAATTGTTTAATAAAATTGTATTAATTTTATCTAAACGAACAGCTTCTGTTTCGTCATCTTTACCTGCTCTTACATCAAAGTTATTGTATCTATCATTACCAATTAAAGCGTAATCAGCTGCTGTTAAAGTATATTTGATAGTATTATCAGGCACCCAATTAGTTCCGTCATGCCCAAACTTAACTGTTTGTTCAATAGTATTGGTATATTTAGCCCATTTAGTTCCATCATAGATAAAATAAATTACTGAACTATCTGTTACACCTCCACCAAGATACATTTTGTACATAAATCCTTGAATAGTTCCAGCTTCTTTTGGCTCGTATTTATATTTATCTAATAAAAATACTGGAATTTTAGCATAGGCTTCATCTTTACTAGAAAAATTAGGATGAGACTCCCCCATTTGCTTGTATTCTTCTTTTGAAAAACCTGTAACTAATTCCCAAGCACCATTGTTAAATAAAAAACCGTTGTTTAATGTTGATACAGCCCCAGAATAATATTTATAAGTTAAAGAAACTAATAATCTGTTTGCTGGATTTGTGTATTTACGGTTTAAAAAATCAGTAATATGAGAAAACTTACTAAAGTTACCATATTTCTGTCCTGATTCAGTATAATCTGCTTTTGTTACTTCATAGCTTTCTAAACTTTTTTCAGTATTTTTTTTGCTATAAACTTTAAAAGTTACTACTGCTGATGATTTTTTTCCAAAAACAGGATACTTGTTTGCTAAAAATGCAGGTAATTCTGCTTTTGCATCTGCTTCCGAATTAAAATTAGGGTATTTAAAACCTAATCCTCCTTTTGTAATTTTGTTTGTATAATCGGCATCTTCAAGAGTATACTCTACATCTGCTACAATAGCATTTTCTTGTGCATCAATTTCTGCATTGATATCTTCCAATGGTTCACATGAAGTAAAAACCATTGCAAAAACAGCTACTAATAAAAATATATTTTTCATGATTCTATTTTTTAAAATTTAACTTTTAATCCTAAACTAAACGTTCTTCCTGCTCCGTAATATACCGTAGCATCTTGTGCTGTATGGTTTAATCCATCAAAAGCATCTGAAATATATTCTGTATCTAAAATATTATTTAATTTACCGTTTACAGTAGCGTTAAAGTCTCCTATTTTAAATCCATGTCTAAAACCTAAATCAAATAAATGATAATTTGGCATTTTCCAAGAATCTTGTCTGTCTGTACTTTCGCTTATATTCAATTTAGAATAGATATCACCTGCATAATTATAATCAACAAAAAACTTTGTCTTTTTAATTGGCTCATACGATAATCCTGCTGCATATGTAGTTTGTGCTGCATCATTTACTTTTAACCCTTTTGCGTTAATTTCTTTTTCATATCGCTGAGTTCCTAATTCATTTTCAATGATTCCTTTTACATCACTTTGCCATGTCCAATCTCCAAGAGATGCCATACCTGTTAACTTTAACTTATCTGTTACTTTATAAACAAAGTCAAATTCTACACCTTGGTGTAATGCATCTAAACCTGTAAAGTTACCATACAAACGTTCATCTGTAACACGGTCTACAATAGAGCTGGTAACCGACTTGTCTAACCAAGAAGTTCTATAAACATTTAAATTAGCTGAAAAGGTTTCCGATTTAAAACCGTAGCCTAATTCTGCACTAAATACTTTTTCGTTAACAGCTTCTTTATTGAATTCATTATTTCTTTGATTTGTAAATACGGCATTCATAAATGGTGCATTTGATAAATACCCGATGTTTCCGAATACGTTATGCTTTTCATCTATATTATAATTAACACCACCTTTATTACCAAAACCAATAAAATTATAATTATCAGACATTCCTAAAGCATTCATATTTTCTTCTTTACTGTAGTTTGTATTTGATACAGAAGAAGAGAAAAATGCTGATAAATCTCCATTAGAGTATTCTAATTGTGTAAATACTCCGTTACGTTTTACATAACCATCGTAATCTTTACTAAAACGATCACCAACTTTTAAGGCTTTGTTATTGTTTAACCAATAGTCACCTCCTAATAAATCGTTTACTTCATAATAGTGAGAACCTACATAATATCTTGCGTCTAAACCTCCCGAGAAAGTAAATTCTTCATCAATATCATATTTTAAGGTAGATAATACTCCATACCATTTATGATCGTTCATTGAAGATGTAAAAACATTAGAAGATCCATTTACACCATTTGCAATATTTTCTTGAACAATTTTATCATAACCGATAGGCTGATCAACACCACCTAATCTGTAATCATCAAGATTAGCTCTAAGAGCATCTCCTTGAGTTCTTCTACCTCCTCCTGAAGCTACAGAAGCGTACAAAGCAGTCGTTACAAATGCCTTCTCAGAAATAGTCCAATCATGGTTTAATGATAACTGAGGTTTATGGTAAAAGTTATAAGATGAATTTTCAATTTTTCCATTTCTATATCCCCAATCTGGATTAAATCTTCTTCCCCCTTGTTCGGTATTTCTATTAAATTTAATAGATTTTCTATTATAACGCTGTCCGTGCTCTTGTTTTGCACCAAAACCTGTAAAAGATAACTTATGTTTAGCGTTTATACGTTTTGAGATATTTAAAAAATAATTAAACCCTTCAAATTGCGTTCCATCTACGTATCCGTCTCCTGACATCTTATTTAAAGAAGCAGTAACAGCTAAACCATTATCTAATAAACCTGTAGAGAGTGTCATTCCGTATTTAAGGTACCCATCATTCGCTACTGAACTATTAATACTCCCACCTTTTTTAACATCAGTAGATTTTGTAATGATATTAATCGTACCACCAATAGAAGGCACAGCTACTTTAGAAGCACCTAACCCTCTTTGAACCTGCATTGCTGCAGTTACATCTGATAAACCAGCCCAGTTAGACCAATATACCTTACCACTTTCCATGTCATTAATAGGAACTCCATTAATCATAACCGCTACATTTGCAGAAGCAAAACCACGTAAATTAATTCGAGAATCTCCATAACCTCCTCCTGTTTTGGTAGCATATACTCCAGGGGTAGATTTTAAAATTTCAGGAAATTCTTGTGTTCCTAATTTTGCTTGGATATCAGCCGATTTAAGGGTTGATACTGCTACTGGAGTTTTTCTACCAACCGCAAAAGATGTTGCTGTAATTACAACTTCGTTTAAAACATTTGAAGGCTCTAATTTAATAGTACCTAAGTTACTTTTTGAAGCTGTATAAGCTATTTTTTGATTAACGTATCCAATAAATGATACGATTACAACTCCTGATTTCGATTTAGCACTTAGCTTAAAATTCCCATCAAAATCTGTTGCTGTTCCGTTCGCAGTTGCTTTAACGATAACACCAGCTCCAGGAAGGGGTTGTCCCATTTCGTCAACTACTTTACCTGTAAGTTGAATTTGTCCTAAAACTGTTGCAGCCACAAAGAACAGCGCTATTAGTAAAACATTTTTAATTTTCTTCATTTCTAATCTAAATTATTATTAAATGCGCTGCAAAGGTCTTGCTTTTACACCTTGTCAATATTAACTTAATGTTAAGCTTTTAAGTAAGTAGCAACTAATAAAAAAAGAAACAAACAGATTTTAAATTATATTTATACTAATTAACTAGCATTTTTTTTGCTAATTCCTTACCTAATTCAACTCCAAACTGGTCATATGAAAAAATATTCCATAAAACTCCTTGTGTAAAAATCTTATGTTCATAGGTTGCAATAAGCATTCCTAACGATTTTGGTGTTAACTTTTTAAATAAAAATGAAGTACTCGGTCGATTACCCTCAAAAGTTTTATAAGGTAATAATTGATTTATTTTATCTAATTTATTTGCTAATTTTAATTCTAAATGTATTTCTTGTTTTGTTTTACCATATGCCAAAGCATCCATTTGTGCATAATAATTAGCCATTAATTTTTTATGTTGCGCTGTTAAACCATGTAAAGGTTCTTCAAAACCAATAAAATCTGCGGGTATTAATTTTGTTCCTTGATGTAATAACTGCATAAAAGCGTGTTGAATATCAGTACCAGCACCTCCCCAAATAACGCCACCTGTTTGATAGTTAATTTCTTTACCATTTCTATCAATACTTTTACCATTACTTTCCATAATTGCTTGTTGTAAATATGCTGGTAATTTACATAAGTATTGACTATATGGTAAAATGACTTCAGTTTCTGATTTAAAAAAATTATTATACCAAATACTTATAAGAGCCAATATTACAGGAATATTTTTATCAAAGTCGGTTGTTTTAAAATGTTCATCAACCTGTTCGGCACCATTTAATAACTCTTTAAAATTATCATATCCGATAGATAAACTAATAGATAATCCTACAGCTGACCATAGAGAGAATCTACCACCAACCCAATTCCACATTGGAAAAATGTTTTCTTGATTAATTCCAAAACTTATCGCTTCTTCTATATTAGACGATACAGCAACAAAATGCTTTGAAACATCAGTAATTGTTGCCGATTTTAAAAACCAATCTCTAATTGTATTTGCATTTGTAATTGTTTCATCAGTCATAAATGATTTTGAAACTATTACAAATAATGTTGTTTCAATGTCAAGTTTTTTTAAGATTTCAAATACATGATCACCGTCTACATTTGATACAAAATGTGAATTCAATTTATTTCGATAAAATTGCAATGCCTCTACTACCATATTTGGTCCTAAATCAGAACCTCCTACACCTATATTAACAATATCGGTAATTGGTTTACCAGTAAACCCTTTCCAATTTCCAGAAATTACAGTATCAGTAAAAGCCTTCATTTTATTTAATGTTGCTTTTATTTTTGGTTTTATATTTTGTTTATCAACTAAAACTGGTTCTTTCGAATTACTTCTCAAAGCTGTATGTAATACAGCTCTATTTTCTGTTACATTAATTTTATCACCTGAAAAATATTTAGAAATCGCGTCTTTAAGTTTTACCTCTTCAGCTAATAATACTAATAAATCGATGGTTTCTTTGGTAATGTGATTTTTTGAATAATCAACTTTAAAATCATCTAAAGAAATAGAAAAACATTCTTTTCTATTTTTGTCTTTTTTAAAAAGCGTTTTTAGCTCATATTCCTTTGCTTTGGTAAAATGAGTCGTTAATTTTTTCCAAGCATCAGTTTCAGTTGGGTTAATGTTCTCTAGAGACATAATTTATGTTATAGCTTTTTTATTTTTGTTTGAAGATGTCTAAATTGTATCTTTTTCAATTAAACTTATAGCATCTAATTTTATTTTCAAGGGTTTTATAAACTCAAAATATTTTGGTTTAATTTTAGGGTCTAAAGGTTCGGCTGTTGGAAGTTTTTCACGAAAAGGATCTACTTGTTTGCCATTTTTCCAAAAACGATAACAAACATGAGGACCACTAGTGTTTCCTGTCATACCTACCCAGCCTATTATATCGCCTTGTTTTACATAATCGCCTACACGTACATTTCTTTTCTTCATATGTAAATACTGTGTTGTGTAGGTAGTATTATGCTGAACTTTTACATAATTACCGTTTCCTCCTCGTCTTGCAGAAGCTACAACAGTTCCACTTGCGGTTGTCATTATTGGCGTACCATATTTTGCTGCAAAATCTGTTCCTTTATGTGGGCGTACCCTTCCATAAAGCGCAATTTTTCTTCTTAAATTATATCGTGATGAAATTCGATATTGAAATTTGATTGGTGATTTTAAAAATGCCCTACGAAGCATATTTCCTTTTTCGTTATAAAATTCTGGTGTTTTAGAAATAGAATCACCTACAAATTTATACGCATATAAATTTTCTCCTTTATGATTAAAAACAGCTGCTTTTACTGCACCATAACCTACAAAAGTAGTATCATTAATAAATTTTTCATCATAAATTAATTTAAAACTATCTCCTTTTTGTAGGCTATAAAAGTCAAGAGTCCAAGCATAAATATCGGCCACGGTATTTGTTAAACTAGCTTTTAAACCTAAGCTATCCATAGTTACAGATAAATTTGATGAAATTTTACCTGTCACTTGCTTTTCTTTAGTTGTAATTTTTTTCTGAATTTTATAAGCTGATATAATTGAGTCGTTAAAGTTGATAATTGTTGCATCGACTTTATTATGTTTATAAATAAAAACACGTGCTTTTTCTAGCGAATCTTTTGAAGTAAGAACTGTATATTTTTTACCTGAACGAATACGACGAACATCAAAAGTATCTTTAATTGTACTAGCAATTTCATTAATTTTAGGATACATTACATGATGACGGTCTAAAATAACACCAAAACTTTCTCCTTTTTTTATGGTATCATTAATAATTTTAAAATTATCTAAATTAAAACCGTAGGCATAAACTGATTTAGGTTTTATTATTTCAACAGGAAGTTTTACATTTTTTTCAACATCTTTTTTACAAGAGAAAAACAAACAACAAACAAGTAGTAAAAGAATATATTTTTTCAAAAAAGATGATTTAAAATTATAAGCATCTGCAAAAATACAAATAAAAACAATTGATTATTGTACTTTAACAATAAGTAAATAACTTATTATTTTGAATCTAAAACTGTTTTGAATGGATTTGCTAATCCTTTATAAGAAGAAAGCTCAGCACGGAGTGAACCTACAGCTAAAGATGCTTTTATTTTGACAGGAATTTTATTTTCATCGGCGGTTATCCAAACGGTAACACTTTCTTGTTCTTTAAACACTCGCCCTGCTTTTACGATGGGTCTAAATTTTTGAGTTTTTACTTTTCCAAACTTTGTTGTTAGTATTTCACTTCCTAAAAAGCGTAATTTAAAGGGATAAGTATGATTGTCAAAAAACATATCAATTTTTATCTCTTCTCCTTTTTTCATCTTTTTGGTACCATAACTTCTTAAAAAATAAAAAGCAGAAATCATGTCTTGCACATTTACAGCGCTAATTAGTGTATCTTTTTTGTTCCGAAAGTTTTGAACATATGCCGTATTTTCTTGCTGATTAAAGGTTATTTGTTTGTGTTTTTTATGTCCACCTTCATTTATTTTCCTTTTAAAAACATATGGTTTTCCTGATTTTTCATCAAAATAAGATTGATAATCATCATTTACTTTAAAAAACCACTTAATCATACCAGTAGTCCAACCTTTACCTGTAGCATGGAATACTTTTTTATCTTTAAATTGTTCTTCTTTTAATGCTAAGGTAGCATTCCCTGCTTTTAAAAAACCACTATAGCTCATTTTAAATTTAAGAAACTCACCATCTTTAAACGGTTCATTTTTTTCTTGACTAAACATCAGTATGCTAAAAAATAATACGGAAATAAATAATAAGTGTTTTTTCATAATATTCAAACTTGTATCTAAAGTTAGACAAATATTATTCCAAAAAAAAAGACTACTTGAATTTAAAATTCGAACAGTCTCTTTTTTATTTTTATTATGATTAAAAAACACCCCAATTTTTTAACTCTTCTTCACTCCATAAATAAGGAAAAAATATTCTTTTTTGGTATTTTGGGTGCATGTATTTGCGCCAATTACTTCCGCCTGTAGCTTCTAAATCTTTATCGCCACCACCTAAATACTTTCCTGCAGCATTGTAATGTGCCATTACCCATTTTATATTTACTGTATAATCATAATGACGCATTGCTGCTATTAATTCAGTATTATTTTGAGCTTCTTTAGGTAATTCTTGAAATTTTTTAGATAAATTACACTCTTTATAATTCCCCATAAAGTCTATCAAGTTATCCATATATTTGTTTTCGAATAAACGTAATACTGTTGATTTTTCGCCAGTTTTATAATCTTTTCCTGCAGCTTGCCAATATAAATGGTCAAAGGTGTTTTTTAAAGATGATTCTTTATCCATCGTATTTCTAAAACGTGCATCAATTAGATTAATTAGCTCTGTCGATGCAAATTCAATTTTACGATATTGTGCACTTTGATACCCACTTGCTGGCGTTAAAGTATTTCTAAATTTCAAATACTGCTCTACATCCATTCCGTCTTGCATTACGCTAAAAGAATTGCAAAGCATGTCAAAATAACGACTTACACGCATTAGGTGTTTTGAAAATTTTTCGGCAGTAATTGTTTCTTTAGCAAATGAAATTTGGTCAATTTCCCACAAAACCATTTTAAATAACAACTCATTTACTTGATGATACATGATAAAAACCATTTCATCTTTTTGAGTTGTTCTTGGAATTTGTAAACTTAATAAAGCATCTGTTTGAATATAATCCCAATAGGTAATTGGAATACCATGAAGCAATCCTTCTAGTAGGGTTTCTAACGGAACACCTATCCTTTTAGACTTTTCTTCTATTGCTTTTAAAATTTCTTCTTTATTCATTTTTATATTTTATATAAAAATTAGTATTAAAAGAACCATTAAAATAAGCTGTTTAACTTATTATAATGGCTCTTGATTTATCTATATTATAATTAGATTCTAATTATAAGGTTCCTCTTTTTGATTGTTCTCTTTCTATAGATTCGAATAAGGCTTTAAAATTACCTGCTCCAAAACCTTTAGCTCCCATTCGTTGGATGATTTCAAAAAATAACGTTGGACGGTCTTCTACTGGTTTTGTGAAAATTTGTAATAAATATCCTTCTTCATCGGCATCAATCATAATTGATAATTCTTGTAATTTAGAAATATCTTCTTTCATCATGCTCATGTGTTCGCCTAAACGCTCAGGAATACCGTCATAATATGCCTGTGGTGGTGGTGGTAAAAATTCTATTCCGTTTGCTTTTAATTGCGATACTGTTTTAATAATATCATCGGTAGCAACTGCTATATGTTGTACACCTTCGCCTTCGTAAAAATCTAAATATTCTTCAATTTGTGAACGTTTTGCAGCTTTTGCAGGCTCGTTAATTGGGAATTTAATTCGACCGTTTCCGTTACTCATTACTTTACTCATTAAAGCCGAATATTCAGTGTGAATTTGCTTGTCATCAAAAGATAAAAAATTAACAAATCCCATAACTTCTTCGTACCATTTTACCCAAACGTCCATTTGATTCCAACCTACGTTTCCTACCATATGGTCAATGTATTTTAAACCAGCACTTGGCGGATTATAATCGGATTTCCACTGAGTAAATCCTGGCAAAAATACACCTTTATAATTCTTACGCTCTACAAACATATGAACTGTTTCGCCATAAGTGTAAATACCTGCACGAATTACCTCACCATGTTCGTCTGTTTCAACGGTTGGCTCTAGGTATGATTTGGCACCTCTTTTAATGGTTTCTTCGTAGGATTTTCGAGCATCTTCTACCCATAAAGCGACTATTTTTACGCCATCTCCATGTTTTACAATATGGTCGTTAATTGCTGATTTACTGTTTAATGGTGATGTTAATACCAAACGGATTTTATCTTGTTTTAACACATAACTTACCGTGTCTTTTGAGCCTGTTTCTAAACCTTTATAAGCATGCGATTGAAAACCAAAAGCTGTTTTATAAAAATGTGCCGCTTGCTTTGCATTACCAACATAAAATTCTACGTAATCTGTTCCTAAAAGCGGTAAGAAATCTTGTGCTCCTTCAAATATTTTTTCTAAACCGTAGTTTACTGATGTTACTTCTTTTTTACTCATTCTTTATATTTTTATGAACCTCAAAGCTTTTTAAAAGCTGTGAGGTCTTTTATTTTTTAATAGATATCTATCTTTTCTATAAATGATAAATTATTCAATTAGTACTAAACTTTGTTGAGGAGTTTAGCCCTGATTGAACGGTTTGTTTGAGCTCTTTTTTTGATTTTTCTTCAAAAAAAAGCGAGTAGTGAAAGCAGGATTAGCTTCTAATAATTATTTTTATAAATCTAGTTTTATTATTCTAACCACGATTTATAATAATTTTCATCGGCAATTTTCATGGCTTCTTCGGTTACTTGTAAGGGCTTAAAAGTATCTACCATAACGGCTAATTCTTCGGTTTTTTTATGCCCAATACTTCTTTCAGCGGCTCCTGGATGTGGTCCGTGAGGAATCCCTGCTGGATGCAATGAAATATGCCCTTGATCGATGTCGTTTCTGCTCATAAAATCGCCATCAACATAATATAAAACCTCATCAGAATCGATGTTACTATGATTGTAAGGCGCAGGAATTGCATTTGGATGATAATCATACAAACGAGGTACAAAACTACAAATTACAAAGGTGTTTGTTTCAAAAGTTTGATGCACTGGTGGCGGTTGATGCACACGTCCTGTGATAGGTTCAAAATCATGAATTGAAAAGGCATATGGGTAATTATAACCGTCATAACCAACCACGTCAAAAGGGTGTGAGGCATAAATCATTTCTATAATTTCGCCTTGTTTTTTTACGTTGATTAAAAAATCGCCAAGTTCATTATGGGTTTCTAATTCTTGTGGTCGGCGGATGTCTCTCTCGCAAAAAGGGGCGTGTTCTAATAATTGTCCAAAATGATTTCGATATCGTTTAGGCGTGTAAACAGGCGAATAAGATTCGACAATAAAAAGCCTGTTATTTTGATCGTCAAAATCTAGTTTGTAAATAATACCTCGTGGAATTACTAAATAATCGCCATATTTAAAGTTGATATTCCCTAGCATGGTACGCAACTTTCCTGTTCCTTTATGTATGAAAATTACCTCATCGGCATCGGTATTTTTATAGAAATAGTCTGTTGTTGATTCCTTTGGCGCTGCTAAAATAATATTACAATCAGTATTTGTTAAAACGATTTTTCTACTTTCTAGATAATCATTTTCAGGGGCTACCTGAAACCCTCTAAAACGATACGATTGAATATTATTAGCTTTGGCTATTTTTGGTTTTACCGAATATTGTCTGCGAATTTCTTTAACCATGGTTGGTCTAAATTCGTGATAAGAATTTGTTGACATTCCATCAAATCCTATTGTTCCAAATAATTGCTCGTAATATAAGCTTCCGTCTTCTTTGCGAAATTGGGTGTGACGCTTGGGTGGTATTTTCCCTAGTTTATGATAAAATGGCATAATTTTAATGTTTTAAATTAATAGATTATTGTAATAATTACAGTGCGCTATTAATTTTATTCAGGATTACGCTTTATCAGGTATTTTAAATATGATAGCAGGTCTACATACATTTTTTGTGTTTTTAAGATGCTTTTTACAAATATACAGTATTTATAAAAACTATGTAAACGCAAAAATCTGTCTTAAAACAGGGTGTTTTCAATCAATCCAATCTTTAGTACGTGCCACTGCTTTTTGCCATTTTGAGTATAATTTTTCACGTTTTTCTAAACTAAAAGTAGGCTGAAAAGTTTCAGGAATTTTTCGTTTTTTTAAAATATCTTCTTGTTTCCATAAACCAACGCAAATACCTGCTAAATACGCAGCGCCCATAATAGTGGTTTCAATAATTTCGGGACGTTCAACTTTTACATTTAAAATATTCGCTTGAAACTGCATTAAATAATTATTTGCACTCGCACCACCATCTACTTTTAATGATGTTAGTTTAACCTGACTATCTTTTTGCATTACCTCTAAAATATCTTTTGTTTGGTAGGCAAGGGAATCTAAGGTTGCTTTTATCAAATGGTTTTTACCTGTGCTATGCGTTAAACCAAACACAGCGCCACGGGCATACATATCCCAATAAGGAGCGCCTAAACCAGCAAAAGCCGGAACTACATAAACAGGGTTTTCATCGGTAATTTTTTTTGCATAAATTTCACTTTCTTCGGCATTTTCAATTATTTTTAAACCGTCTCGCAACCATTGAATTGCCGACCCTGCAACAAAAACACTTCCTTCAAGGGCATAATATATTTTATTTTCAATTCCCCAAGCAATTGTCGTTAACAATCCATTTTTAGAATATTCAAGATTTTCGCCAGTGTTCATTAGCATAAAACAACCAGTTCCGTAAGTATTTTTTGCATTGCCTTTTTCAAAACAAGCCTGCCCAAAAAGTGCTGCTTGCTGATCGCCTGCAATTCCTGCTATCGGAATTTTATAGCCATCTAATTCATAATCGCCAAAATAATGAGAAGACGGTTTTACCTCTGGTAACATTGATATAGGAATATCAAGAGCTGCTAATATTTTTTTATCCCAGCATAAATTTTTAATATCGTACAACATAGTACGAGAAGCATTACTGTAATCGGTAGCATGTACCTTACCCTTAGTTAAATTAAAAAGTAACCAAGTGTCAATCGTTCCAAATAATAAATTTCCATTTTCAGCTTCTAGCTTTGCTCCTTGAACATTGTTTAAAATCCAATGTATTTTTGTTGCCGAAAAATAACTATCAATAACCAACCCCGTAGTTTTACTCACATGGTTTTCTAATCCTTTTTCTTTTAATTTTTCACAAATATCTGCTGTTCGTTTGTCTTGCCAAACAATAGCATTGTAAATAGGTTCCCCGTTGTGTTTATTCCAAACTACAGTAGTTTCTCGTTGGTTTGCAATACCAATACCCATTATTTCTGATGGATGAATTCCCGCTTTTTTAGTCGCTTTTTTTAAGGTAGAAAGTTGTGTTTTTAAAATTTGTAGAGCATTGTGTTCTACCCAACCCGATTCTGGAAAAATTTGTTCAAAATCTTGCTGATTCATTCCAACAATAGCCCCGTGTTCATTAATAATTACCGAACGAGAACTAGTAGTTCCTTGATCTAGGGCGACAATATATTTAGCCATTTAAAATTTATATAATTAAATAGCAATCTACAATTTAAAGTTTGGCTATTAAAAAAAAGGTAAATTTTAATAAGAAGCTTCATTTTTTATAGTAAATAGTAACATTATTGGCAAAAAAACCTTTCAGAGTAAACTGAAAGGTTTTTTAACTTTTTTCTTTTTCAAAATATTTCCCCAAATAATATTGAATTGTACTGCAAATATACAAGCAGTTTATTAACTTTAAAAAGGGATTACCGCAATAAAAAATGCAGATTACCGCAATATTCTAATCTAAAACACCTAATTCTTTTGCTTTTAATACTAAATCAGTATTATTACATGCTTGTAAATCTCCTCGAAGTTTTGCTAATTTAGCTTCTATAGACCTTGTTTTAACTAAAGATCCATCTGTTTTTTTTATAAATCCTTCTAAATTTGTAATTTTAGCATGTTTTGGTAATTCTTTTAATATTTGAATAGCAACATCATCCATTTGAATTTCAATTAAAGCTCTTTTTAACAATTTTTGATGTATTTCATGCGTATAATATAGCTCATCTTTTAGCATTTTTTTTATAGCAAATGTTAATTCATCTGTATTACAGCTTCCTTTTAAAATATAAGCATTAGGGCTTAAGTTACTAATAACATTAAAAACCCGATTGGTTTCAAAATGCCCTGTAATAACACCTGTTTTAATAGGTATGTTTTCTTTTTGAATAGCTTTTATTAAAGCTTCTCCACCATCTAATACAGTACATCCTTTTGTATCTTCAAAACTTAAATCAGTAAAAACAATATCAAAAGGCTTGCTATGAATTGCTGTTTTTATTTTAGAAAAAGCTTCATCACAACAATTAGTTGTTTCTATAACTAAATTATCAATATTTTTTAGGCAGGAGAGTATTCCTTCGAGTATTAATTGATGATCATCAACTAAGAGTATTTTTGTTGGTCCAAGCATTTAGGGGTATTTGAATACTAGTTAAGGTTCCAGTACCTACTTCACTTTTTATCTGTAGAGTTCCGTTTAACTCTTCAATACGTTCTTGTAGATTTTGTAAACCAATTCCTTTTTTATTGATATTGGCATCAAAACCAATGCCATTATCTTTAATTTGTAAAAATACATGATTTTTATATATTGCAAATGTTATTATTACTTTACTAGCTTTTGCATGTTTTTTACAATTTTGAATAGTTTCCCGTACACTTAAATACAATAATCTGTTAATAGCGTTATTTAATTCTTGCCAATTATGTTCCTTTAAACCTGTAACACTTATTCTAAAATTAATTTCAAAATAATCACTTACTAAATTAATTATTTGATCTTTAAAAGAAACTTTATTAAAGCTAATACTACTTAATTGATGCGATAGATTTCGAACATTTTCTTTAACTGCATTTAGTTTTTTAGCTTCTTCTAATAAGTTAGATTTTTTTAATTTTTGATGTAATAAACTTAAATCACCCGCAACTTCATCATGTAATGATTTTGCAATTTGTTGTCGTTCATCTTCTCTAGCTGTTATTATTTCTAATTGCGCTTGATACAACAATTTTCTTTTTCGATAAAAATAGAACAAAACACTACTAATAAATAATAATAAACCAGTTGCGGCAACTAACCTACCAATAGTTCGTTGTTGTTTATGATATACTATTTCTAGTTGTTTACTTTTATTTTCTGTTTTTAAAAATGTATTCTCTTTCTCTTTTTTATCGGTTTCATACCTAATTTTAGCAAACTGATTTTTTAATCGGCGTTCTTTTTCAAATAAACTATCGTTAAGTTGTATATATTGTTCTAAATATTTTTTAGCTTTTTGTCCTTTATTAAGGTCTGATAAAAGTTTTAAACATTCTAAAACTTTTTTATTATTTCTTGTTTTTCTAGCTAGTTTTAATCCAATATTTGCGTGTTTTTCTGCTAGTGTATAGTTTTTGTTTTTTATATATGCTTCTGCTAAAAAAGTATGAGAAAAACTTTCTGCATAGGCATTTTTAAGTTTTTTTCTACTTTCTAAAACTATTTTATAACCTTCTATTGCTTTTTTTGTATCGCCTTGTAAAAAATAAATTGACGATAAGTTTCCTAAAAAAGATTGGTAATTTTTAGGATATTTTATTTCTAAATTATCTGTATTTAAACCTTCTTGAAATAAATAAGTTGCTTTTTCATAATTACCTTCATCTTTATAAGTCATCCCTATATTATTCAAAAGATTTAAATAATTTCGTTCTCTTTTACGTTTTACTTTATTGTACTTTACAATATTTTGTGCTTTGTAATAATAAATTCGAGCTTCTTTTGGTCTTTTTAAACTCGCTAAAGTGTTTCCTAAAGTTTGATATAACGAAATTAAAATACGATATTTCTTTAAAGGTTCTATATATTTTAATCCCTCAACTGTTGTTATTTCACAACCTAAGAAATCTAGCTCTTTTACCTGAAGAATTGCCATAGACAAGAGCCTTCTACCTATTTCAGCAGAGTCTTTTAAAGCAATAGATATATTTTTTGATTTATGATAATAGTAAAAAGTACTATCTAAATTATTTTTTATTTTATTATTTAAAGCGGCAAAATGATACGCTTTTGCCAAAGAGAAAGAGTCTTTTTTTACGGAATAGTGTTTTAGTAGTTTATTCTTTGAGAATGTTATTCCTAAGGTATCTTTACTAAAATAGCTTTGTTTACCATACTTCATACTTGCTTTTTTTAAAAGCGTATCTTTCTTTAAATTATCTGAAAGTATTACTGCTTTTTTCAGGTATGGTAATTTATTGACTCCTTTAACCTTTTTAGCACTCTTTAAATAAAAAGAAATAGAATCTTTTTCTTCTTGAGAGTAAACAAAAAACGTAGTAAATAATAAAAAAAAAATAAGATTTTTTTTCATAAAATAAAAGGGGATTTATTTATATTAATAAAGAAAAATACTGTTGTTTTTCAAAAAAACTATGACATCTTACTAAATAAATCCCAAATTACAATACCTGTTGTAACTGATATATTTAAAGAATGTTTTGTTCCTAATTGCGGAATTTCAATACAAAAATCCGAAGCAGAAACTACTTCTTGTTGCACACCTTTTACTTCATTTCCCATAACAACCGCATATTTTTGATTTGCTTTTGGAATAAACTCATTTAACATCGTGCTATTTTCAGCCTGTTCGATAGATAAAACAGTAACATTATCTTTTTTTAGTTTCTCAACTAACTCAATAGTATTTTCAACATGTTCCCAAGCAACAGATTCGGTAGCACCTAAAGCAGTTTTATGAATTTCTTTATTAGGAGGAGTTGCAGTAATTCCGCACAAATATATTTTTTCAATTAAAAAAGCATCCGAAGTTCTAAAAACCGAACCAACATTATTTAAACTTCTGATGTTATCTAAGATTACAATAATAGGTGTTTTTTTAGTTTCTTTAAATTGGTCAACTGTAATTCTACCTAACTCACTATTTTTTAGTTTTCTCATAAAAAATGTTCACTTTAAAATCGAATATTTATCTTCGCAAAACTAATTTAAAAAAACTAAAAAATTGGCAAAAACAAAGGCAAAAAAGGTAACTCCATTAATGCAACAGTACAACGGAATTAAAGCCAAATATCCTGATGCAATGTTACTTTTTAGAGTAGGTGATTTTTACGAAACCTTTGGTGAAGATGCCGTAAAAGCATCTAATGTTTTAGGTATTATTTTAACTAAAAGAGGTGCAGGAAGTGAAAGTGAAACTGCTTTAGCTGGTTTTCCGCATCATTCATTAAATACGTATTTACCTAAATTAGTAAAATCGGGTTTACGAGTTGCTATTTGCGACCAGTTAGAAGACCCTAAAATGACAAAAAAAATAGTAAAACGTGGTGTTACAGAATTGGTAACTCCAGGTGTGGCTTTAAATGATGAAGTTTTACAATCAAAATCTAATAATTTTTTAGCTGCTGTACATTTTGATAAAAAAATAATAGGAGTTTCTTTTTTAGATGTTTCTACAGGTGAGTTTTTAATAGCTCAAGGAAATCAAGAATATATTGATAAACTTTTACAAAACTTTTCGCCAAGTGAAGTTTTAGTTGAAAAAAAGCATAAACAGCAATTTCTAGAATTTTTTACAAACCGTTTTCATACTTTTTATTTAGATGATTGGGTTTTTCAAAAAGAATATGGAAATGAATTATTAACAAATCATTTTAAAGTTAATAATTTAAAAGGATTTGGTGTTGAAGATTTAAAACAAGGTATTGTAGCTGGTGGTGTGGCTATGTATTATTTATCAGAAACACAACATAATAAAATAGAACATATTCAATCTATCAGCAGAATTGCGGAAGATAATTATGTTTGGATGGATAGGTTTACCGTTAAAAATTTAGAATTATATGGCGGAAATTCGTTAAATTCAGTATCATTATTAAATGTTATTGATAAAACAATTTCGCCTATGGGCGGAAGATTATTAAAACGTTGGTTGGCATTGCCGTTAAAAGATTTGACGCAAATACAAGAACGTCATGAGTTGGTTGCTTTTTTAATTGATAACGAAAGTTTTTTCGAAACAGTAACCTATCAATTAAAACAAATTTCTGATATAGAGCGATTAATATCAAAAGTTGCCACAGGAAAAGTATCGCCTAGAGAAGTTATTTTATTGAAAAACTCCTTAAAAGCTATTCTTCCGATAAAAACATCCGCAGAAAAAAGTACGAATAAAACAGTTAAGCAAATAGGAAAAAAATTACACGATTGTGAAATTTTAATTGCTAAAATTATTGAAACTGTTTTAGAAGATGCGCCTGTAAACATCAATAAAGGAAATGCTATTGCAAGTGGTGTTTCTGATGAATTAGATGAACTTCGTAATATTTCTAATTCTGGAAAAGAATATTTAGATATGATGTTGGCTCGTGAAACAGAAAGAACAGGAATTACAAGTTTAAAAATAGCTTTTAATAACGTTTTTGGATATTATATTGAAGTTAGAAATAAATTTAAAGACCAAGTTCCTGAAGAATGGATTCGTAAGCAAACTCTTGTAAATGCAGAACGATATATTACTGAAGAACTAAAGGAATACGAAACAAAAATTTTAGGAGCAGAAGAAAAAATTCAACAAATAGAAACTGAACTTTTTGCAAAATTGGTTCAATTTATTATTGGTTTTGTTAAGCCGATACAAGAAAATGCTCAAAATATTGCCAAAATAGATGTGTTATTATCATTTTCCAAATTGGCGATGGATAATAATTATGTACGTCCAGAAATGGATAATACTACGGATATTGATATTAAAAATGGGCGTCATCCTGTAATAGAAAAACAACTTCCAATTGGCGAAGAATATATTGCAAATGATGTTGTTTTAAATAGAGATAATCAACAAATAATTATGATTACTGGACCAAATATGTCGGGTAAATCGGCAATATTACGTCAAACGGCTTTAATCGTTTTATTAGCTCAAATGGGAAGTTATATTCCTGCACAAAGTGCCAGAATTGGTATGGTAGATAAAATTTTTACCAGAGTAGGGGCAAGCGATAATATTTCGATGGGAGAATCTACTTTTATGGTAGAAATGAATGAAACAGCATCAATTTTAAATAATATATCAGAACGTAGTTTGGTGTTATTAGATGAAATTGGGCGTGGAACTTCTACTTATGATGGAATTTCAATTGCTTGGGCTATTGCCGAATATTTACACGAACATCCATCAAAAGGAAAAACGTTATTTGCTACGCATTATCATGAATTAAATGAAATGACAAGCAGTTTTAAACGTATTAAAAACTTTAATGTATCGGTAAAAGAATTAAAAGATAGTATTATTTTTTTACGAAAATTAGTGGAAGGTGGAAGTAATCATAGTTTTGGAATTCATGTAGCAAAATTAGCAGGAATGCCTGCTATGGTAATTAATAGAGCTCAGAAAATTTTAAAACAATTAGAAGAAAATAACGCTCAAAAAGAAGTTAAAGAGGTTTTAAAAGAAACACAGAAAGAAGATATGCAAATGAGCTTTTTTCAATTAGATGACCCTTTATTAGAGAATGTTAGAGATGAAATTTTAGCTACAAATATTGATACACTTACGCCAATTGAAGCTTTAATGAAGTTGAACGAAATTAAGCGAATGCTTATTAAAAAATAATTTTTTTAATGCAACAAGACATTAGTTTTAAAAGGATAAATAAATTGGCTTTTCCTGCTTTAATTGCAGGAGTTGCCGAACCTTTATTATCAACTACCGATTTAGCTATTGTAGGAAATATCAATCATAATGCAACTGAAAGTATTGCCGCTATTGGAATTGTAGGTGCTTTTTTATCGATGTTAATTTGGGTTTTTGGGCAAGCACGTAGTAGTATTTCGTCAATTATTTCACAATATATTGGTGCTGATAAATTATCCGAAGTAAAAAATTTACCTGCTCAAGCTATCGCTATTATTTTAGTAACAAGTTTGGTTATTTTAGGTGTTACGTATCCGTTTGCTAAAGAAATATTTCAGTTTTATAATGCTTCTGATGCTATTTTAGATTATTCGATTGAATATTATAAAATACGTGTTTTTGGCTTTCCGTTTACATTATTTGTAATTGCTATTTTTGGAACATTTAGAGGTTTGCAAAACACGTTGTACCCGATGATAATTGCTATAATTGGTACAGTTGTAAATATTCTACTAGATGTTGTTTTTGTGTACGGAATTGAAGGATATATTCCTGCAATGAACATTTCAGGTGCTGGGTATGCAAGTGTAATTGCACAAATAGTTATGGCGCTTGTTTCCGTGTATTTACTGTTAACTAAAACAGAAATATCTTTGAAATTTGAGCTTCCTTTTAATAAAGAAATTCCGAAGTTTATCAATATGATGTTAAACTTATTTGTGCGAACTATTGCTTTAAATCTAGCTTTATATTTTGCTACTTCTTATGCCGTTTCTTACGGAAAAGAATACATTGCAGCCTACACCATCGGTTTTAATATATGGCTAATGGGTGCTTTTATGATTGATGGATATTCATCTGCAGGAAATATTTTATCAGGAAAATTATTAGGAGCAAAAGCTTATCAATCATTACTTAAATTAGGGAATAATTTGCTTCTTTATGGATTTGTCTTTGGTGTTTTTTCAGCAATTATTGGGTTTGTTTTTTATGATTTTATAGGAAGAATTTTTACACAAGAACAAGCTGTATTAGAACACTTTTATAATACTTTTTGGATTATTTTAATAATGCAACCTATTTGTGCTATCGCTTTTATTTATGATGGAATGTTTAAAGGAATGGGGAAAATGAAGTATCTACGAAATTTATTATTGATATCAACAGCGGTTATTTTTATACCTATTTTATTATTTTTTGATTTTTTAGATTATAAATTACATGCCATTTGGATTGCTTTTTATGCATGGATAATTGCACGTGCACTTCCTTTAATTCTTAAATTTAGAAATACTTTTTTATCACACTCTCAAAATGAGTAAATTTGAGAATAAAATATTAAGCATGACAACAACAAGAGAAAACGGAAGTTTATATACTCATATTGATAAAAAAATAGCAACTATTGAATTTGGACATCCTGCAAGTAATTCATTTCCAAGTGAATTATTAGCACGTTTAGCGAATGAATTTAATACTTTATCAAATAATGATGAAGTGGCAATTATCATTTTAAAATCCGAAGGAAATAAAGCTTTTTGTGCTGGTGCTTCTTTTGATGAATTGGTTGCTATTGATAGTTTAGAGTCTGGTAAACAATTTTTCTCAGGATTTGCCAATGTAATAAATGCAATGCGTTGTTGTTCAAAATTAATTATTGGATGTGTACAAGGTAAAACCGTTGGCGGAGGTGTTGGTTTAGTTGCAGCTTGTGACTATGTTTTTGCGACCGAAAGTGCTAGTATTAAATTATCAGAATTAAGTATCGGAATTGGTCCTTTTGTTATTGCTCCTGCGGTTACTCGTAAAATTAATGTAAGCGGTTTAGCCGAATTAACTTTAGATGCCACTAGTTGGAAAAATGCGTATTGGGCAAAAGATAAAGGATTATACGCTCGTGTTTTTGAATCGATAGAAGATTTAGATAAAGAAGTTGAAATTTTTACTGAAAAATTAGCATCTTATAATTATGAAGCTTTATCAGAAATGAAAAAAACCTTGTGGATTGGTACAGAACATTGGCAAGAATTATTAATAGAAAATGCCGAAATATCAGGAAAGTTGGTTTTATCAGAAGCGACTAAAAAAGCATTATCAAAATTCAAAAAATAAAAAATGTTTTTAATTCAAGATATAAAAAATATTCAAAATAAAACAACAGGACAGGAAATTGCAAGGTGGATACTTGAGAATCAAATAGTGTTTTTACTAGTAGGAGTATTGTTTTCAGTAGGTTTCGTATGGATATTAACAAAAGTTGCAAAACAAATTCGTACTTTCGGCAAATAAAAAATAAAATTATGGGTGGAGATTATTTATTTGCCATTTTAGCAGCAGGAGTAGCAATCGTGTATTTTTACAATAAATACAGAGCAAACAAAAAATTTAAGAGATAGTGAATAATATAAGAATTACAAAACAGTTTACTTTTGAAACAGGGCATGCGTTGTATGGTTATGATGGAAAATGTAAAAATGTACACGGACATAGTTATAAACTTTTTGTTACTGTAACAGGTCAGCCAATTATGGATACGACCAATGTGAAATTTGGTATGGTCATCGATTTTGGCGATTTAAAGAAAATTGTTAAAGAAGAAATTGTTGATATTTTTGATCACGCAACCGTGTTTAATCAAAATACGCCACATGTTGAATTAGCAAAAGAGTTAAAAGATAGAGGGCATCATG
This sequence comes from Tenacibaculum dicentrarchi, assembly GCF_900239345.1. Lineage (GTDB taxonomy): Bacteria > Bacteroidota > Bacteroidia > Flavobacteriales > Flavobacteriaceae > Polaribacter > Polaribacter dicentrarchi. Next base: position 109,600 of record NZ_OESZ01000001.1, read on the forward strand.
TTATTTTGGTAGATTATCAACCAACAAGCGAAATGATGGCAATTGATTTTGCTAAAAAAATTAAAGATAGACTTCCTGAAAATATTAAACTTCACGGAATAAAATTACAAGAAACCGATACTAGTTTTGCAGAGTGGATTGCAAGTGATAATGAATAAAGGTTAATTTGAAGTAAAAAAATGGATATAGTTTTATAAAACTATATCCATTTTTTTTTGATTAAAAATTTATTTAAAAATTGAAGGTGCTTATTTTTGTAAAACTTTCAATATTAGTTGTGTTTAGTTCATATTGATCAATACTATTTTCAGAAATAATAAATGCATGGTTATTTCTTATGATAATATCCATGGCATTTTTTGTAGGAATTTCATTAATATATTTTGAATCTTTAGGATTTGAAATATCAAAAATTTTAACTGAATCATCACAAACTAATAAGTAATTATCGCCATATAAACTTAATCCTTTAGGTTGAGTTAAACCTCTATTGTTTAATAAAATTGGATTTTTTATATCGGTAATATCATAGGTTTTTAATTCGTTTACCATACCCTGACAATTCGTGTTCGTATGTAAAGTTACATAAGCATTTGTGCCATTTGCAACCACAGGATCACAGGAAGTAAAATGATTAGATTGCGCTAATTTTTCAGGTAATTCTTTGTTTGTAATATCATAAATAAACATTGCATTTTGTGAACCGATGAATAAATAATTATCAAAACTAAATAAAGTTTCAATATTAAAGCCAACTTCAATAGTGTTTACTTTTACAGGATTTTTAGTATCTGAAATATTAAAAACAGTCAGTTTAAAAAAATCAACAGTGTATAAATAATTATCTTTTAAAATAAAAGTAGCTAAAGAACCACCCATTCCATCTCCAGATTGATTACTAGAATTATCATTTGAATCTTGACTACAGGCAAAAATAAGAAGGCAAGTAATTAATAATATATATATCTTTTTCATAACCTTTATTTTTTTATCCAATTAACAATAATTTCTTCATTTTTAACATTACCATAAAAACCATCTGGCGATTCTAATTTCGGAAAAACATTTTCTAATCGTTTATTAATCTTGAAATTAAAAGTGTTCAAATCGATGCTTAACGATACTAAATCAGTCGCTTGATTGATAAAAAAAACATTATCTCGAATGGCAACATCCGTTGCCCCTGGCATTTTTAAGAATTTCTTCTTTACAGGATTTTTAGGGTCGGAATTATCAAAAATATGAAAGCCTTTTCTTTTATCGTTGATAAAAATATAATCGTTAAAAATATAAATTTTAGACGATTCGCTCATTACCTCTGTATCTTGAAAAGCTATAGAAGCATTTAAATCGGCTCTTTTGATAATTACAGGTTCGTAAGATGATTTAAAACTCTCCCCTCCTACACAGCCGATATCAAAACAATTTGAAAAAAACAAAAAAGAGATTAGTAATAGTATTTTCATAGTCAGGTATTTAAGGTTCTAAAATAATACTATTTTTTAAAAAAAATAACTCTTTATTTATAATAATTACAAATAATTTTCATCAAAAAAATAAAGCTAAAAAATAAGCTTAGAAAATAATATATTCTATGTTTATTTACCGTTAAATTCATTCATAGTATTTGCCATTCCAGCACAAATAAAAGAGGTAACAGCATTTACTGAAGTAGGAATTCGTTCAATCATTTCACTTTCTTCATCTTTGCTCCATTGTCCTAAAACATAATCAACTTGACGACCTCTACCATAATCTGCGCCAACACCAAAACGAAAACGAGGATACGCACCTGTATTAAATTTAGCTTGAATATCTTTTAAACCGTTATGACCACCAGAACTTCCTTTTGGTTTTATGCGTATTTTTCCAAAGTCTATATTTAAATCATCAGTAATAACTAATATATTTTCAACTTGAATATTTTCTTGTTGCATCCAATACATCACGGCTTTTCCGCTCAAGTTCATATAGGTACTTGGTTTTAAAACAACAACAGTTTTTCCTTTGATTTTTAGCTTGGCGATATCTCCTAATTTTTCAGTTTCAAAACTAGCATTATGTTCTTTTACAAAAGCATCTACTATTTTAAAACCAATATTATGACGTGTATTATTATATTGTTCACCGACATTTCCTAAGCCTACGATTAAAAATTTTTTCATCAAGATTGTTTCTAAAAAATATTAAAATTAAATTCCAAAAATAGAAAAAGCGTTACATATAATGTAACGCTTTTTTTATTTATAGTAAAACTATAATAGCTTTTTTTAAGCTTCTTCTTCTGCTGCTGCTGCTTTAGCTGCATTACGAGACATACGTACTTGAGCTACCACAGTGTTATCTGGGTGTAATAAAGCATATTTATCATTTCTTAACTCAGTAACATATAATTTATTACCAATAGCTAATTCAGTAATATCAGCTTCAATAAAGTCAGGTAAATTACCAGGTAAACCTTTTACTTTTAACTTACGTAAGTTATGACGTAAAGCACCACCTAACATAATACCTTTAGCAGTACCTACTAAACGTACAGGAATATCCATAGTAAGTTCTTTATCATCAAAAATTTGATAAAAATCTACGTGTAAAATAGCATCTGTTACTGGGTGAAATTGGATATCTTGTAAAACAGCACTGTATTTTGCACCATCTAATTCAATCGTAGCAGTAAATACATCAGGAGTAAATACTAAAGGCTTGAATAATTTTTCAGCTGCTGAAAAATGAACAAGTTCTTCTCCTCCGTATAATACGCAAGGAACCTTTCCAGCATTACGTAGGTCTTTAGTTGCTCTTTTACCTACGCTTTCTCTTTTTGATCCGTTGATTGTAATTGATTTCATTACTTTATTTATTTATTTAATTTATTTACATTAAAAACTCATCGCTAATTGATACATTGTCATGAACTTTACGCATTACATCAGCAAATAAGGGAGCGCAATTTACAACTTTTATTTTAGACACACTCTTCTTTAACGGAATAGTGTTTGAAACAATTAATTCTGTTAGTTTAGAGTTCTGAATTCTTTCATAAGCATCACCAGAAAGAATAGGGTGTGTACAAATTGCACGTACACTTAAAGCACCTCTTTTCATCATTAAATCGGCAGCTTTTGTTAGTGTTCCTCCTGTATCAATCATATCATCTACAAGAATCACATTTTTACCTTTTACATCACCAATTAACTCCATATGAGAAATTACATTAGCTTTTTGACGTTGTTTATAACAAATTACTACATCACTTTCTAAAAATTTAGAATAAGCATATGCTCTTTTTGAACCACCCATATCAGGTGAAGCAATAGTAAGATTGTCTAATCTTAAGCTTTCTACATATGGCAAGAAAATAGTAGAACCAAATAAATGATCTACTGGTTTTTCAAAAAAACCTTGAATTTGATCAGCATGTAAATCCATAGTCATAATTCTAGTTGCCCCTGCTGATTCTAATAATTTTGCCACTAATTTAGCACCAATAGCTACACGAGGTTTGTCTTTTCTGTCTTGACGTGCCCATCCAAAATAAGGCATAACAGCTGTAATATGTCTTGCAGAAGCACGTTTCGCAGCATCACACATTAATAACATTTCCATTAAATTATCTGTTGATGGAAAAGTAGACCCAATTAAAAAGATTCTTCTTCCTCGAATAGATTCTTCAAACGCTGGTTGAAATTCACCATCACTAAAATGTGTAGTTGTTACGTCTCCTAGTGGTATTCCGTATTCTTTAGCAATTTTTTCTGCAAGTTCAGTACTTTGAGAACATGCAAAAATTTTTGGTATTAATTGATCTTTAGGCATTTACAAGGTTTTGTTAAAAGTTAATGTTGTTGTTACCGCAAAAGTAAAACTATTTTAATACTTTAAAAGTTATTTTAAGTGAATTTAATTAAAAAAAATTATATAAATTTGCAGCACCAATACAATGCTCGAGTGGCGGAATTGGTAGACGCGCTGGATTCAAAATCCAGTGACTTAGGTCGTGCGGGTTCGATTCCCGCCTCGAGTACATATTTACAACCTGTTGATTTGCAATATATTGTTAATCAGTAGGTTATTTTTCTTAAAAAAGATAAAAATGATCAGTTTTTTTATGAAGAATAAAATATATAGAAAAGAGAAAACTACTACTATTTAAGCTCTTTTAAAACAATATTCAATTCTTGATCTAAGCTTTTAATTTGAATCACTTCTTTTTTATACCCAGTAGTAGAAACTTGAATAATACATGGAAGTTTTCGGGCTATTATTAAAGTAAAATTTCCAGAAATAGTCGAAGTTGTAGCTGCAATACTTTCTAACGATCTGATGCTTACATTAGGTAAAGGATCTAAATACTCATCATAAACCTTTCCTTTTAAATTAATTTGTGCCGATAAAGCAACACTAAAAATCATCAAAAAAAAGAACAGTATTTTTTTTAACATGTTATATTGTTTTTAATTTTTTACTTGGTTTATAATTACGAGTTAATTATTCTAACGCCAATGAAATTGGAAAACCATACTTTACAGAAATACGTTTACCCTGTTTTTTTCCAGGAATAAATTGCGGTAATTTAGCTACAACCCTAAGCGCTTCTTTATGTAATAAAGTCCCATTTTTAGGTACAAGTGTTTTAATATTTTTTACCTCACCATTTTTATCAATAATAAAACTTACCCAAATACTTCCTTGTATTGATTTTCGAATAGCATCGGCTGGATACTTAAAATGTGTCGAAATATGATTTACCATATTTTTATTAAAACAAAAAGCACGTCTTGTTTTACGTACATTTTTACAAGCATTAAATAGTGGAATTTTATCTGCCTTATTAAATTTAACCGCTATATCTAACTCTTCTTTTGATAGTTTATTGGTGATTTTAATTATATTTTGCTCTAAAGAAGGTTCTTTTTCAAGCGCTAATTTTTTATTTTCATTTTGAGGAGTAATATGAATTTTAGCAATACCTGCTCCTACTCCCTTGGTTATTTTTCGTTTTTTTAAACTTCTTCTACTAACAGGAATTTCTCTGTTTTTTTTAGCTTGATTCTTTTTCGTTTTTTTTATATCACATTTAGCAATGCTAATACTATTTAAATCTTCCACAATTTCTTTTGAAGATTCACACACCTTTTGAGCACATATATTTATTGACAAAGAAACAGTCAAAATTAATACTAATAAATTTTTCATAATACGGGTGGTTTACTGTTTCTAATGTTAATTTCAGTGCTAATTTAATAATTATTTAGACTTATTAAAAATAATTGTCGATAAAAAAACTTTGTAACAAACACAAAAAAAGTGAACAACACAGGACTAATGAAAAAAGAAGATTAATTTTCTCTCTTTTTCATAGATATAACTCATACGAATACTTAAAAAGGCAAAACTTACTAGTGTTTTTTCATTCTATAAAAAACAACCTTTCTTAGTTCTTATTAAAAACATGATAAATGTCATATTTTAAACAAAACAGTACTGCTATTTTTGTCGCAAAAAGTAAGTAATATGATACAATTGATTAATTTACCTTTAGTTTCTTGGACATACGGTACTGTTATAATAGTTTTTTTTGCACTTGTTTGTGTGGGCTTAGTAGCCACTCTTTTAATCCTTATAGGTACAGGCAAGAAAAAGGAATAAGAAATTGTATTTAAATTTTTAATAGTTGATTTTAAGAAGAAGTTCCCTATATATATGTTGGTGGTTTAACGTGTATAGTACTTCTTCTTTTTCAAAATAGTTCATTTAGTGTGCTTTATTACATAAGAAGAAATAACTACAATGTAAGCTGGGGGGCTTAATTTCTAGCGTATTTCTTCTTATTTAAAAGCATTTAAACCAGTAATATCCAAGCCTGTAATTAACAAATGCACATCATGTGTTCCTTCGTAGGTAATTACACTTTCTAAATTCATTGCATGTCTCATAATCGAATATTCACCCGATATTCCCATAGCACCTAAAATTTGTCGTGCTTCTCTAGCTATTTTTATTGCCATTTCTACATTATTTCTTTTCGCCATTGATATTTGCGCCGACGTTGCCCGATTTTCATTTTTTAACACCCCCAATCGCCATGTTAATAACTGCGCTTTGGTAATTTCGGTAATCATTTCGGCTAACTTTTTTTGCTGTAACTGAAACTGCCCAATCGGTTTACCAAATTGTGTACGCTCTTTTGCATATCGCAAGGCGGTATCATAACAATCCATCGCCGCTCCAATTGCGCCCCAAGCAATTCCATAACGAGCAGAATCTAAACATAACAAAGGCGCTCCTAACCCCGATTTATTAGGCAATAAATTTTCTTTCGAAATTTTTACATTATCAAAAATAAGCTCCCCAGTAATCGAAGCCCTTAACGACCATTTATGATGAGTTTCAGGAGTCGAAAAACCTTGCATACCTCTTTCAACAAGTAAACCATGAACCCGTCCTTGTTCATTTTTAGCCCAAACTACGGCAACATCACAAATTGGCGCATTCGAAATCCACATTTTTGCACCATTTAACAAATAATGATCTCCCATATCTTTAAATTTCGTTTCCATCCCACTAGGATTAGACCCATGGTTTGGCTCGGTTAAACCAAAGCTTCCAATCCACTCACCCGACGCTAATTTTGGTAAATATTTTTGTCGCTGCGTTTCATTTCCATACTTATAAATAGGCAACATTACCAATGACGATTGCACCGAAGCCGTAGAACGAATACCGCTATCGCCACGCTCCAATTCTTGCATTATTAATCCGTAGGAAATTTGGTCTAAACCAGCACCGCCATATTGCTCAGGAATATATGAGCCAAAAGCACCAACATCGGCCAATCCCTTTATCAATTCGCTAGGAAACTTAGCATCTTGCGCTGCATTTTCAATAATTGGCGATACCTTTTTTTTAACCCAATTACGAGCCGTTTCACGAATAAGTTTATGTTCATCTGTTAATAAATCATCGGTTTGATAATAATCAGGAGCTTGAAATAAATCAGGTTTCATACAGTTGTTTTAAGGTTTTTTTAAACGATTTTTTTTTGGAGCTATTTCCCGCTTTCCGCACTCGCTCTTTTTTGAAAAAAATCAAAAAAGGAGCTCAAACAATTGCTACAATCGGGGCTAGGCATCACTATAAAGTTTTGAACTTTACAAAGTACTTTATAGCTATAAATATAAAAAAATTAAAAGCAAGAATTAAAAAATACTTAAAAAAGGTTTTTACAATAGATTTGTGCTGTTTTGTGTAGGTTTATGTATGTTTGTAGCACATGAAATTTACACTAGGACAACAAGAAAGATTAAAGAGCAAAAAGCTAATAGGCAAGCTCTATGAAGAAGGGAAATCAGTTAAAGTTTTTCCACTTCGAATGGTATATATACAAACCGAACACACTTCAAAATTCCCTGTTCAGGTAGGAGTCTCTGTTCCAAAAAGAAACTTTAAAAGTGCGGTAGACAGAAACCGCATAAAACGCTTACTACGCGAAACCTATCGAAAAGAAAAATACACCGTGTATGATGCTGTAAATAAGCCATATGTATTTATGATTTCTTATATTGCAAGAGACGAATGGACTTATGCCGATTTGGAAGTTAAAATGAAAAAATTATTAACACTATTTGTCGCTGAAACTCATAAAAATGAAGAATAAAAAAGCGCTTTTTTTTGGTTTACTTGTAATTATTGCTATTTTTTTTTCGTTTCAATCACGATTTTTTGAAATTGCAAAACAAATAGAAATTTACAACAATTTATTCAAAGAATTAAACATCAATTATATTGATGAAATTAATCCTGGAGAATTGACTAATAAAGCCATTAAAAATACGCTTAAAAACTTAGACCCTTACACCCGTTTTTACAACGAGCAAGATGTTGAAGACGCTCGTATTGGTCGTGAAGGAGAATACGGAGGCATTGGTATTGCTGTTTATTACACTAAAAAAGGCATTCTTATTTCAGAGGTTTACAAGGGGTTTCCTGCTGATAAAGCTGGGCTAAAAGCAGGCGATATTATTACAACTATCAACGGACAAAATTTAACAGAAATAGCCAAAAGTCAATACGCGCAAATGCTAAAAGGAACGCCTAACAAAGCACTTTCTTTAGGCGTTAATAGCAACGGAAACACCAAAAAAATCAGCTTAAAACTAGATAGGATTACAGTAAACCCCGTTCCGTTTTACCGAATGATTGATACTCAAACAGGTTATATCGTTTTAACAAAATTCACCAGTCAAAAAGCCACCGAACAAGTTGCCAAAGCCTTTAACGAGCTTAAGGAAAAAGGCATGAAAAACTTGGTTTTTGATTTGCGTAACAACCCTGGTGGTTCATTATTCGATGCTGTAAATATTACCAATTTATTTATAGATAAAGGTTTAAAAGTTGTCGATACTCGTGGAAAAACTAAAAAAAATACTAGAGTTTATAAAACAAAAAGAGAACCTTTAGACACTAAAATTCCTGTTGTTGTTTTAATAAACGACCGTTCGGCTTCGGCTTCTGAAATTGTATCGGGTGCTTTGCAAGACTATGACCGTGCCGTTATTATGGGTGAACGTTCTTTCGGAAAAGGCTTAGTGCAACGTTATTTTAAACTAAATTACGGCACACAAATGAAAGCCACTATTTCAAAATATTATACACCTAGCGGACGTTGTATTCAAGAATTAGATTATAGTAACAGAAATATTAAAACAGGCAAAGTTCCTAAATTTTCTGATGGAATTGTAAGTACATTCAAAACAAAAAACGGAAGAACAGTTTATGATGGCGGTGGGGTAACACCTGATGTAAAAACAGGGTTTTCTAAAAAATCAACAGAAACAAAAAAGCTATTAAAATCAAAAGCTATTTTTAATTTTGTTACCGATTTCACCCATAAAAACCCCAACCTAAACACAGATAACTTTCTTTTTAAAGCTACGAATTTTAATGATTTTAAAAATTACTTACTTACAATCGATACTAGCTTTGTAACAACTCAAGAAAAATTATTTAAAAAAGCCTATCTTTCTGTAAAAAAGAACAATGCTATTGTATCGGAATATCAAAAAATAATCAACAAATTAAAGGCAGATAAAGTTGATCAAATTAGCCTAAACCAAGCTTTTTTAAGTGCCGAAATACAAAATCAAATTATAAAAAGATACGTTTATAAACAAGGACTATTTGCACATCAGCTTCAAAATGACAAAACCATAAGTAAAGCAGTACATCTATTAAAAAATCAAAAAAAGTATAACAAAATTTTAACAAGATAACATCTCTAACATATTTGTATCTTTGAACCCAAAAAAAATGTCAAAACCCAACCATAAAGAACGTAGTAGAGCGCAAGAATCAACCAACGCTATTGAAAAATTATACATTTCAATGCGTCATTTATTTAGTCGTGGTTTTTATAAACCCATGGGAATTTCAGGAGAAACATTGCGTAAATCATTACTGCAATTAAGACCCGAAATTTATGGTTCAATTGCCGAAGATAAAACCGAATTAAATGGTTTGGTTTACATTATTGAACGATTACCTGAAGGTATTGAAGAGTGTCAGTTTATCAATTTAACTGCCGATGAAGGATATCGAAATTCAAAATTTGAAACAATTATTCCTCCTAAAAGAAGAAGAAATTGTTACCGTATTGATAAAGATCAAATGAATATCGAAATTACACGTGGGCGTTCTGAAATTTACGATATTCTTACTCATATTACCTTTTTATTTATTGAATCTCACAAAATAAAAGACCGTGTTATTTCTGATAACGAAGATGGTTTTATTAGAGAATGGCATCTTTTAGAAGATGTTGTTCTTTATAACAAAACGCTTTCAGACCAAGAAAAAGACGTAATTGTGGTACATCTTGGAAACATTCTAGGACGAACTTACGATGAGGTTTACGAAGCCTATAATACCTTTGCATCCGAAGAAAAACCAAACAGATTTTTCCATTTAATTTACTGGTTAGGTAAATTAGCTATTAACGAAACTGCGAACGAACAAAAACGTTCTGTAAAATTTAGTACCGCTCTAATTGAAGAAATTGGGCATCATTTTTATGGTGAAATTTGGGCAAATAGCATTAAAAAAACATTACTTGACAACAATTTATTAGAGCGTCCTATTCATATTATTAGTGCAAATATGCACAGTGTTATGAATAGCATTTATGCTAAAAGTGCCTTGCCTCAAGAATTTAAAAAACACAAAGGTTTTGAAATTTTTGAAGTATTGAGTAATTCTAACAGTGAGTCTTTACAAAAAACTGTTAAAAACTATGCGTCTAAAAATGGATTAATTTATTTAAAAGATACTTCAGGAACAAATATCAATGTTCAAATTATTGATACTGAAAAAATAGATATTAAAACAACTTCTTTTAAGAAAGTAAATTCTGCCGAGCAAAAACCTGTTATTATTGTAATGGATTATGCTTTTGGTGAACAAGCTTTTGAAACAATGGATGAATTACTAAAACCTTATAAAACCGCTGAAAAAACAGTTCATTTAAATGTTGATTCGGTTTCTATTATGGGGAAAGCAGGAATTTTAGAAGGAGGAAAAGGTGATATTATGATTCCTTCGGCACATATTTTTGAAGGTACTGCCGATAATTATCCTTTTGAAAATGAATTAACTAAAGAAGATTTAGAAGGCTTTGGCGTAAATGTTTTTGAAGGAACGATGGTTAGTGTACTAGGAACCTCTTTACAAAATAAAGATTTACTTGAATTTTTCCATGATTCTACCTGGAATGTAATTGGTTTAGAAATGGAAGGCGCACATTATCAGAAAGCCATTCAATCGGCCTCTAAAATTAGAGGAAATATCCGTGAAGATGTAAAAGTTCGATATGCTTATTACGCATCTGACAACCCACTAGAAACAGGAGCAACTCTTGCCTCTGGAGGTTTAGGAATGAGTGGCGTTACACCAACTTATGCCATTACACAAAAAATACTAGAACAGATATTTTAATAATTATTTCAACAAAAAAGGCTATTTTTTTAAATAGCCTTTTTTGTTATTTTATATTTGCATTGATAACACAACAACACAACATACCATGAATATCTTAATTTTAGGATCAGGAGGAAGAGAGCATTCCTTTGCAAAAAAGCTTTCAGAAAGTACCAAAACAAAAAAGCTTTTTGTAGCTCCTGGTAACGCAGGTACAAGCGCTGTAGCTACAAATATTGCTATCAACCCAACCAATTTTAATCAAGTAAAAGAAGTAGTTTTACAACACCAAATTAATATGGTTGTTGTAGGGCCTGAAGCGCCTTTAGTAGCAGGTATTCACGATTTCTTTTTAGCTGATCAGCAATTAAAAGACATTGCTATAATTGGTCCTAAAAAAGATGGTGCTTTACTAGAAGGAAGTAAAGATTTTTCGAAACAATTTATGATTAAGCACAATATTCCTACCGCAAGGTATGAATCATTTACTGCCCAAACACTAGCAAAAGGACAAGCTTTTTTAGAAACCTTAGCGCCTCCGTATGTTTTAAAAGCTGATGGATTAGCCGGTGGTAAAGGTGTTTTAATTTTAAATGATTTAGCAGAGGCAAAATCAGAATTAAAAGAAATGCTTTCAAACGAAAAATTTGGAGAGGCTTCGGCAACTGTTGTTATTGAAGAGTTTTTAAAAGGAATTGAACTATCGGTATTTGTTTTAACCGATGGAAAAAATTATAAAATTTTACCTTCAGCAAAAGATTACAAACGTATTGGCGAAGGCGATGTTGGTTTAAATACTGGTGGAATGGGTGCTATTTCTCCTGTTCCTTTTGCTACGGATGATTTCCTTGAAAAAGTAGAAGATTTAGTGGTAAAACCAACAATTGATGGTTTACAAAAAGATGGAATTGATTACCGTGGTTTTATTTTTATCGGACTAATGAACGATAACGGAAACCCATCTGTTGTTGAATATAATGTTCGTATGGGCGATCCTGAAACAGAGGTTGTTTTACCAAGAATTGAATCTGATTTAGTTGATTTATTCGAAGGTGTGGCAAACAGAACTTTGGATGAAAAATCATACCAAGTTACCTCTCAAACAGCAACAACAGTAATGTTAGTTGCTGGCGGATATCCTGAAGCCTACGAAAAAGGAAAAGAAATTACAGGTTTTGAATTGGCAACAGATTCTACTGTTTTTCATGCAGGAACAACAGATAAAGATGGTAAAGTAGTTTCAAACGGAGGAAGAGTTATGGCGGTTACTTCTTTTGGAAATTCTATTCAAGAAGCCCTTGATAAATCATATAAAAGCATTGACAAAATTTCTTTTGAAGGAATGAATTACAGAAAAGATATTGGTTTTGATTTAATATAAATAATCGAAATTATTATAAACTAAAAAAGGAGTTGATTTAATCAGCTCCTTTTTTTTTGTACTTGTTTATTACAGTCTATTATAACTTTTTAATTGGCTTTTTCAAGGGTAAACGAAAATTCTGAACCCTTACCATATTCACTTTTTAGCAAAATAGTTTCATCATGAGCTTCAATAATATGCTTTACAATAGAAAGCCCCAAACCTGAACCTCCTTGCTCGCGTGAACGGCTTTGATCTACTCTGTAAAAACGCTCGAATAAACGAGAAAGATGGTCTTCTTTTATTCCTTCGCCGTTATCAATTATTTTAATGATAAATTTATTTGGGTTATAACTTTCAATACTTGCCGTAGTAACACCGCCTACTTTACCATATTTAATCGAATTTACAACCAAGTTAATTAACACCTGTTCAATACGTTCAACATCACCCCTAACAAAACGAGGAAATTCATAAATAGTATCAAATAATAAGGTAATGTTTCGTTTTTTGGCTTTCATTTCAAACAAATCAAAAACATTTTGAATAAGCTCTATAATATTAAAAGTTTGAATGTCCATTTTCATACCCTCGGTTTCCAATTTAGCAAGCATATCTAAATCTTTAATAATCGAGGTCAATCTTTCTACACCTTTATTGGCTCTTCCTAAATATTTAGTACGAATTTCTTCATCTTCGGCAGCGCCTTCAATTAGAGTTAAAATATAGCCTTGTATAGTAAAAAGTGGCGTTTTTAATTCGTGAGCTACATTTCCTAAAAAATCTCTTCTAAAAGAATCTCTTTGTGTTAAAACAACAATTTCTTTACTTCTATCTTCTACATAAGTTTGCAAACTTTTGGTTAACGCTTCTACATCGGTGGTTACCTCTTTTCGTTCTAAATCGTTTACATCTAGAATAGAAATATCTTCATATAACTTTTTTACACGTTGATAAATGAAATGTTCGGCTCTATATTGAATGATAAAAAAAGAAACCATAAACATTAAAACCCCAAAGATAAAAACAGCCCAAACACCTAATGAATCTATTAAAACAAAATAAGAAACTAAAGCAATAACCAATGAAATTGTTGTAGAATAAAACGCTGACCAAAGCGCATAACGGTATGTTTTTTTAATTTTTTTCATGATAAAAAAATAGATTGCCTTTCAGCAATCTATATAGTTATTAAGTTTTATTTATTTATCTTCTTCTAAAACAAATTTATACCCAACACCTTTTACAGTTTTGAAAAAATCATCTCCTATTTTTTCTCGAAGCTTACGAATATGAACATCAATAGTTCTTCCTCCTACAACTACTTCATTTCCCCAAACACTATCTAAAATTACCTCTCTTTTAAATACCTTTCCTGGTTTTGATGTTAATAATGATAACAATTCAAATTCTTTTCTTGGTAAAGCTATTTTTTTATCGCCTTTTAATACAACATATTCATCTCTGTTGATAATAATATCACCTAGTGTTGTTGTTGTATCGGTTTTATCTTCGGTTTTTAAGCGTCTTAATAACGACTTTATTTTACTTACTAAAACTTTTGGCTTTACAGGTTTTGTAATATAGTCATCGGCACCAGCATCAAAACCAGCCATTTGCGAATAGTCTTCACCTCTAGCGGTTAAAAAAGAAATAATTACGTTTTCTAACGATTTAATATTTCTGATTTTTTCACAGGCTTCAATACCGTCCATTTGAGGCATCATAATATCTAATAATATTAAATGCGGAGTTACTTTTTTTGCTAATTTTACTGCTTCCGCACCGTTGTTGGCTGTAAAAACCTGATAGCCTTCTGATTTTAAGTTATATCCTACTATTTCTAAGATATCTGGCTCATCATCAACTAGTAAAATTTTAACATCATTCGTGTTCATAGGTCATTTTATATTATGTTATCCAAAAGTAACGATAAAATTATAAATCATCCCTCTTGTTCTTTAACTTAACGTTCATTTAATTATTCATAAACATTTGCTTAAATGTTATTCATTGTCTTAATTACACTATTTTTATTTACTTAGCTGTTTTTTGTATCTTTATCAAACAGTTATACTTTATACTCTAAAACAATGATATCATGAAAAAATTTGCATATAGTTTTCCTATATTAACAGATAAAATAGAAGAATGGTTAAATTTTGCAAAAGAAGTAAATACAACTAGAAAATTAGAGTTTACAGAAATGCATGAGAGAATAGGTGTTACAAAAGAAAGTTGGTATCTACAAAAGACGACGGTTGGATATGATGTAGTAATTTATACAGAAGCAAAAGATGAGCATTTTATGAAAAATTTCAAAAATGACAATTCTGAATTTTCTGAATGGTTTAGATATAAGGTAGCTGATATTCAAGAAATAAACTTAAATACCAAAATAACAATGCCAAAGCTAATTCTTGACTGGACTGATTAATAATCATATATACCCCATATAATATACAAACAACATAAGTGTTTTAACCAAAAATAACGCTCGCTTTTAATCGAAAAAAATGTTACATAAAATAGCCTTACAAAACATCTTATTTTTAGATATTGAAACTGTTCCTGAAACTGAATTTTTTTCTGATTTATCCGAAGAAAAACAAGAACTTTACGCTTTAAAAACCGATTATAAACGAAAAGATGATGGTATTGATGCCAAAGATTTTTATCACAAAGCAGGAATTTGGGCTGAATTTGGTAAAATAATTTGTATTTCCGTAGGGTATTTAACCAATAAAACTTCCGAAAACCAGCTTAGAATCACCTCTTTTTCTGGGGATGATGAAGCTCGTATTTTAACTGATTTTAAAAATTTATTAGACACGCATTTTAGCCAAGATAAATATCTATTATGTGCTCATAATGGAAAAGAGTTTGACTTTCCGTACATTGCTCGTCGCATGATTATAAACCGAATTGACTTGCCTAAAAAACTAAATTTATTTGGAAAAAAGCCATGGGAAATACCACATTTAGACACCTTAGAATTATGGAAGTTTGGCGATTATAAACATTATACTTCCTTAAAATTATTAACTGCTATTTTAGATATTCCTTCGCCAAAGCAAGATATTGACGGCAGTGAAGTAGCCCAAGTGTATTATCAAGAAAAAAATATGCCTCGCATTGTTGAATATTGTGAACGTGATACTGTTGCAGTAGCTCAACTTATTTTGCGTTTTTTAAATAAACCTTTACTTGAAAAATCGGATATTATAAAAGTGTAAAGTATCTAATAAATTAACTAAAAACCACGTTTAAAATATTTTTAAACGTGGTTTTTTACTGTTTCTAAACAACTATTCTTTTAAAATTATTCCCCTTCCATTTTCATTGAAAGCTCAAACCAACGTTCTTCTTTAGTTTCTAGAGTCTCTATAATTTCTTGAAGTTCTTTTGATTTATCGTTAATTTCATCTGTAGAAAATTCTACGTTCATAAACTTTGTTTCAATAACTTGTTTCTTTTTCTGAAGTTTTTCAATATCTTTTTCTAACAATCCCCATTCTCGTTTTTCATCAAAACTTAATACTGCTTTTTTAGTTGTTTTAGCGGAAGTTGCAACTACTTTTTTCACATCATTTTTTACCTCTCTAGCTTCTTTTACTTTAGAATCTTCATAAGCTCTAAAATCAGAATAATTACCAGGGAAATTATCAATAACTCCTTCGCCTCTAAATACAAATAAGTTATCTACAATTTTATCCATAAAGTAACGGTCGTGAGAAACTACCATTAAATTACCTGGATAATCTAACAAGAAATTTTCTAATACATTTAAGGTAACAACATCTAAATCGTTGGTAGGTTCATCTAAAATTAAAAAGTTTGGGTTCTGAATTAAAATTGCACATAAATACAATCGCTTTTGTTCTCCACCACTCAATTTTTCTACAAAATCGTGTTGTTTTTTTCTATCAAAAAGAAAGCGTTCTAATAATTGACCTGCAGATATTTTACGTCCTTTTGATAACGGAATATATTCTCCAAATTCTTTAACAACGTCAATTACTTTTTGCCCTGGTTTTATAACAATTCCGTTTTGGGTATAATATCCAAATTTAACGGTTTCACCAATAGTCACTTTTCCACCATCTAATTCAATTCCGCCAGTAAGCATATTTAAAAAAGATGATTTTCCTGTACCATTTTTACCGATAATTCCGATGCGTTCACCACGTTTAAAAACATAATCGAAACCGTTTAAAATTACTTTATCATCAAAGGATTTGTGCATTTTATGAAGCTCTAAAATTTTACTTCCTAAGCGTTCCATATTAATTTCTAACTGAACTTCGTGTTCGTTACGTCGTTTGTGTGCTTTTTCTTTGATTTCATAAAAATCATCGGTACGAGATTTCGATTTTGTAGTACGTGCCTTTGGTTGACGACGCATCCAATCTAATTCTTTTTTGAATAAACTTTTTGCCTTCCCTAAATTAGTTGCTTCAAGGGCTAAACGTTCTTCTTTATTTTGTAAATAATACGAGTAATTTCCTTTGTATTTATATAATTTTCCGTTATCTAATTCGATAATTTCATTACACACACGTTCTAAAAAATAACGGTCGTGTGTAACCATAAATAAGGTAATTTTTTCTTTGGCGAAAAAAGCTTCTAACCATTCAATCATTTCTAAATCTAAATGATTTGTTGGCTCATCTAAAATTAATAAATCGGGTTTTTTGATTAGTACGATTGCCAATGCCAAACGCTTTTTTTGCCCTCCAGATAACTTTCCTACTTTTAATTGTAAGTTATCTAATTTTAATTTTGATAAAATTTGTGTGTATTGCGTTTCAAAATCCCACGCATTGTGCTGCTCCATTAATTCAAAAGCTTCTTGAAAAGCATCTACATTGTCAGGATTTTGTACCGCTTTTTCATATTGTTTAATTACTGATAAAACTTTATTATCGGTTGAAAAAATAGTTTCTTCAATAGTAAAATCAGGGTTTAAATTATCGGCTTGAGATAAATAAGCAATGTCAATATCTTTTCGGCTAACAACTTGTCCAGTATCAGCGGTGTCAACTCCTGCTACAATATTTAAAATAGACGTTTTACCGCTACCATTTTTAGCAACAAAAGCTATTTTTTGATCTTTATTAATTCCGAAAGAAATGTCTTCAAATAACACTTTTTCTCCATATGCTTTTGCAATGCCTTCAACTGATAGGTAATTCATATTGTATATTTTAATGCAAAGAAACAAAAAACCCGAGCAAATGCTCGGGTTTTATTTATTTAATAAGAAAGGCTTCTTATTTTTTCAATAATTTTGTTGTTAGTACTTTTTGCCCATCATAAACTTCTAAAATATACATTCCTGAACTAAGGTTTGTAACATTTAATTTAGCAGTATTTAAACGACCTTTTTGCACAATACTTCCTGTTATATTTATAATTTTATAGCTAGTATTTTTTGCTTTTGAAGCTAAATTTACATTTACAAAATTTACTGATGGATTTGGATATATCGATAAGTTTGATGCTTCTTGAGTTTTAATATTTTCTCCTGAAACACTCATTGTTGCTACTGTATTTATAACTGATGTAGCAATTATATTAACGGTATAATCTTCTACTTCTCCATCTCTAAAAGTTCCACATGAAGTTGATGCTGAATTATATTTCATTGAAACACGCATTCTTGTTTTTCCTAATTTAGCATTTTCAGGAATTACAATATTTGCAACTCTGTTTGTTGCACTAGATGAATTTCCCGTTGTAACTTGTTCGCCTGCATCTGAAAAATCACCATCTTTATTGTAATCAATCCAAACAGTAAAATATTCGTTGTATGTACTAGTTGCAAAACCTGCACTTAATACTAATTGATTTGTAGTTCCTTGTACAACTGTTGCTACTTTTGATGTAAAATCGCCATATCCACTATTTGCACCTGTTGTATTAGTCATACCTCCAAATGCAACATAATCAATCCATTCATAACTAACTTTTGTTCCTTTTGATTCACAATAAGAAACTGGAATAGCCAATGTAGTTACATTTAAGATAGCACTTGATACCGATATATTTGCTTCTTCATCTGTTGCTTTTACTGAAAAAGCATAGTTTGTTTCTGAAGTTAAACCTGTAATAGTTGCTGTTGTTGTATTAGTAGAAGCAACTTTTGTTGCTCCCTGATATACATCATAACCTGTTACCGCTACATTATCTGTAGCTGCTGTCCAATTTAAAATTAAGCTTGTTTGTGTTATATTTGATGCTAATAAATTACTTGGTGCTGTTGGAGCAGTAGTATCTGATTGAGATGATTCTATTACAACTGTATAATCTTCAACTTCTCCATATTGAATATTTGTTTCACAAGCTGTTGGCGTTGCATTGTATTTTAACACAACACGCATTCTTGTAGCTCCGTTTAAAGCTGATTCTGGTATAGTAAAAGTTCCGTTAATAGGTGTTGTTTTAGATTTTGCTTTTGTAAAAACAGTTTCTCCTGCATCATCAAAATCTCCATCTTTATTATAATCTATCCAAACACCATATCCTTCAGTATAGACTGTTCCATTCCATTTAGGAGTAATAGTAATTGTATTTGATTCACCTTTAATTAAACTAGTCGAAATTGATGTATAATCAGAATATCCATTTCCACCAGTAGAACTATTATTAATTGTTCCTAAAACAACTTTCTGAATATACTCATCACTAGCATTATTTGCTTTTGATACACAGTAATTTAATGGGATTTCTCCTGTTGTTGTAATTAATTTACTTGTGATTGTACCACTTTCTCCCGACACACAATTTGCGGCTACACTACAGTTGTAAATTGTACCTGAAACTAACCCTGTAATTACTTTTGAAGTATCAGTTACTACACTTGTTATTTCATTTATTGTCACTGTATAAGATACTGCTTCTGAAACAGCAGACCATGTTACAGTAAATCCATTATCATTAATATTAGTGGCATTAAGATTAGATGGAGCTACTAAGTCACAATCTTCAACATAAGCTTGCCCTACTCCTACTGCATGCCATGCGTTTGTTACCGATTGTACTTCGATACTATTTGCACCGTATAAATCTTCGGCAGCTGTTATAGAGCCTACTCTTGCATCTTCAAATGTTGAATTTGCTGATAAATAATTTGCTTCTAAACGATATGATATTTTGGCTGATTTTTCCATACCAATAGCATCTACATTAAACACATTATTTATATCATTTGTTCCTGAACCACCTACTGTTAGTAAGTAAAACCAATAGTTTAAGACTCCTGAATTTGTATGTACTCCACAATAATCATTCGATCTTCTTGGTGTACCACAGTTAGGTTCTTTCCAATTTACTCCACCATAAGTATCAGGTTGATTTCTTTCATTAGGATTACTCATAGAACGCAGAGCTGAAGAGCCGTTACGTCTATCTATTTCATCTCCAATTAACCAAATTGAAGCATCAGGTGCTAAATCATTTCCGTTTCCTTTTGCAAAGTGTTCTACAGCTGCTCCCCAAATATCAGAAAAACCTTCATTCATTGCTCCTGACTCTCTTTGATACGCTAAATTTGCTGTGTTAGAGCAAACAGCATGCCCTATTTCATGTGCTGCAACATCTATTGAAGTTAAGGCATCAAAATAACCATTTCCTTCATTTCCATTTGATGAGCCATCTCCATAAGTCATTACTGATCCATTCCAAAAAGCATTATCATAACCAGTACCTCCAGCTACATTATCATAATGTACGTAACTATTAATTGCAGCTCCTGAGCCATTATAACTATTTCGGCTATGTTTATTTTGAAAATAATCATAAGTCATTTCAGCACCCCAGTGTGCATCTAAAGCAGCATTATCTTTTGCTGAATTATTAAATTCGGCTGCAGTCCAATTATTATCTGAATCTGTAAAATCTGTTGTAGAATAACTAGGTTGCGCTCCACTATTATAAGTATTAATACCTCCACCTCTAGTATTATCTCTTAAAACATAACTATTACCAACCAACCTTGTAATTATCGATTTTGTACCGCTATATCTAGTATCTGCATTACCAGTTGCTAATGTTGCTGTCAATTTTTCAGCCAAAGCATTAACAGCACCTAAATTTTTTGAAGAATGTGCATGTTCGCCTAAATGTTTAATTGTAGCATTAAAAAATAATGCTTCACCTGTATGTGCATCTATATATAAATCACCTCTACTTAAAGGTTTTGTTGTATAGATATCAAATTTATAAGCTAATCTTGCTGATTTTGTTCCTATAACTTCTCTTGGAAGAATTAATAATTCTCCTGTTGGTTTTTTATAATTTCCTAAATTTTTTGCTTCTTTTGGTTGTTCCCAAAGATATTTTTGAGCTCCAGTATGAGCAATTGCTTTTTTAAAAGCAGCTTCTTTAGATAATTTTGGTCTAATATTTACTTTTCCTACATCATATAACTCACCATCCATAGTTCTTAATGTACTATTTTTCGCATGTGCTGTGTAAGTTCCGAATTCAACTTTTACGCCTTTAAATTTTTGTTGAAATTTTTCATGAATAAACCCTAAATTATCAACTTCTGATTTAATTTTTTGTAAGTTATCATTAGATGTTAATTTTAATTTTGACCTAATTAAATCGGGTGCCTTTTGTAAAGGCATTTTTGAAGATTTTTCGAGTTTAATTTGTTTTAATTCTCTACTTTCTTGAGCTGTCATAGATGTTAATCCTGCCAATAAAAAGGAAGATAAAAACATCGTTTTTAAATAATTTTGATTCATTTTTTTGAAGAGTTTAAATGAGTTATTCTAAGTAATATTTCTACCAAACATGATAAAATAACATTACCTACATAACAAATGTATCTAAAAAATAATAGATTATCAATAAAAAAGACTTAATTAAATGAATTTAATAAAAAAAACAAAAAACCCCTTTAAAACAATTAAATTATTGTATTTAAAGGGGTTATAAAAAAACTTATAGATTTGTTATTTTTTTAATAATTTTGTTGTTAGTACTTTTTGCCCATCATAAACTTCTAAAATATACATTCCTGAACTAAGGTTTGTAACATTTAATTTAGTATTATTTAAACGACCTTTTTGCACAATACTTCCTGTTATATTTATAATTTTATAGCTAATGTTTTTTGCTTTTGAAGCTAAATTGACATGTATGAAATTTACTGCAGGGTTTGGATATACTTGCAATGCTGTACTTGGTTCATTTACTAATCTATTACCACTTAGTAAAGCTTCTTTTGTAGTTGTAGCTGTTATATTTACTGTATAATCTTCAACTTCACCATCTTTAAATGTTTCACAAGCAGTTTGACTCGAATTATACTTCATTGAAACACGCATTCTTGTTTGCCCTAAAAGTGCTGAAGCAGGAACTTCAAATGTAGATGTTAAATATTTATCACTTGATGATGAACCTTTTACTACTTTTTCTGAAGTATCAAATATTCCGTTTTGATTAAAATCTATCCAGACAGCCCAATGTTCTGTATATGCCGTATTTTTAAAACCTGCACTTAGAGTTATTTCGTTTGAACTTCCTTGTCCTAAAGTAGCTATTTTTGAAGTAAAATCAGCATACCCTCCATTACTAGCAGATGTATTTGCCATTCCTCCTAAAGAAACAGCATCAATCCATTCATAAGATGAATTAGTTCCTTTTGATTCACAATAAACAAGTTGATTTGCTAGCGTTGTTACATTTATTACATTGCTTGCTTCTGATTCATTTGCTACTGCATCAATTGCTTTTACTGAAAAAGTATAGCTTGTTGCTGGACTTAAACCAGTAATATCAGTGCTTGTATTTATAGTTGTTCCTAATTTAGTAGCTCCTTGATATACATTATATCCTGTTACTGCTACGTTATCTGTAGCTGCTGACCAATTTAAAGTTACACTTGTTTTATCAACATTTGACACCGCTAAATTTGCTGGTACTGTTGGAGCTGTTGTATCGGCGTTATCTTCTCCAATAACAACGGTATAATCTTCTACTTCTCCGTATTTAATACTTGTTTCACATGCTTTTGGTGTCTTATTATATTTTAAAACAACACGCATTCTTGTAGCGCCATTTATTGCTGATGAAGGTACTGTAAAAGTTCCTGTTACTGTTGTTTCTTTTGATGGTGCTTTTGTAAAAACATTTTCTCCTGCATCGTCAAAATCTCCATCTTTATTATAATCTATCCAAACACCATATCCTTCCTTATAAACTGTACCTGACCATTTTGGTGTAATAGTAATTATATTTGATTCACCTTTTGTTAAATCAGTTGAAATTGAAGTATAATCAGTATAACCAGTATCAAGTGTTGAAGTATTATTAATTGCTCCTAACGTTACTTTTTGAATAGATTCATCAGTTATGTTTTTTCCTTTTGATACACAATAAGAAACAGGAACAACCACTACTTCTCCAAATTTATCAGAAGTAGCCAAGGCATGTCTAGCACCTCCTTTAACCAAGTATGTATGCATTCTATTTCTTTGACCTAAAGTAAATAAATTCATACAAGAATCATCTGAATAATCCATATAGTTTTCTATCATATCTTCAGAACCGCATGATACATGATTTACTTTACATCCATAATTTTTATCATCTGACTCTGGTGTATCTGCTACAAAATCATCAACACCACAAGCTCCATCACCCCAAATATGACGTAAACCAAAATAATGCCCTACTTCATGAGTTGTTGTTCTACCTCCATCAAATGGAGCTGAAGCAGTACCTGATGTACCAAAGTATTGATCTGCCATTACAACACCATCTGTAGTTGCATCAGTATCCCAAGGAAACTGTGCATATCCTAATATAGTATCGCCATTTGGTTTTTCGATATTATCAACAACCCACATATTTAAATATAGTGCAGTATCCCAAGGATTAACACCTCCATCTTTAGCTCTTTTCATATTATCTAAACCTGATAACCATGTAGAGGTAGCAACTCTTGTTCGAGTAATACCAGTAGTAACATTACCACTAGGATCAATAGTTGCTAATTTAAATTCAATCTGAGTATCAGCTGCTTGAGCCCATTTATCAGTTCTATCTGCATTTGTTCTACGAAAATCGGCATTTAAAACATCTAATTGTGATTGAATTTGTTCTAAACTGATATTATTTGTAGCATTCGTGTGTAATATATGTACAACTACTGGAATTTGATAAATACCATCATCAGAAATTCTAGAAGAATGTTTAGATAAATTACTTATTCTTGCCTGAGTAAACGATTCTATTTTATTCATCCTAGTAAGAATTTCAGGATTTTTTGCCATTTTATCTTTTAAAAATTCGGCAGCATCACAAGTACGTTTTATTACTTGTTTTTTTTGAGCAAAAGATACACTTGCTACTAATAAGTACATAAGTACTAGGGTAATTTTTTTCATTATTGAAGAGTTTTAAAAAATTAATTTATGAATTAAAAAATAACTATTTAACGTATTATATTTTTGATAAAAAAACAATAAAAAGCTACTATTCAAGTAGCAAATATATAAAAAAATAGACTATACCATGATTTTAATTCAAAAAAAACAATAATTCATTAAACAAAACACATAAAAAATACTTTAAATATATAGAAATAATGGATTCTTCATTTACAAGGCTACATTAAACAATTTGAATTATGACTACGTTTTAAAAAAGAAATTGAAAAATATTAATCGTATTTTTATTAAAATTTTACAAAATGCTACAGGTAAAAAATTTAGAAATAAGTTTTAAAAATACTCCTCCCGTTATTCAAAATATTTCTTTTGATGTAAAACAAACCCAAATACTAGGTATAGTAGGCGAAAGTGGTAGCGGAAAATCAATAACATCTTTAGCTATTTTGGGCTTATTACCCAAATACGCTACAATAACAGGCAAAATTTTATTTAAAGAACAAAATATTTTAAATTATAATAATAGTGATTTTCAAAAAATTAGAGGTAGTCAAATAGCCATGATTTTTCAAGAACCTATGAGCTCTTTAAACCCAACATTAACCTGTGGTTTTCAAGTTACTGAGGTGTTAGAATTACATACTAACTTATCTAAAAAAGAAATAAAAAAAGCCGTAATTTCACTTTTTAAAAAGGTTAAATTACCAAGAGCAAGTGCTATTTTTAATGCCTATCCGCATCAAATTAGCGGCGGACAAAAACAACGTGTCATGATTGCGATGGCAATTGCCTGTAAACCCAAAATTTTAATTGCTGATGAGCCTACAACAGCTTTAGATGTTACGGTTCAGAAAGAAATAATTGCACTTTTAAAAGAACTACAACAGGAATATAAAATGGGCATTATTTTTATTTCTCATGATTTAGGGCTGGTATCAGAAATTGCAGATACCGTAGTGGTTATGCACAAAGGAAAAGTAGTCGAACAAGGCACAGCAAATGCACTTTTTTTACATCCGAAGGAAAATTATACAAAAGCCTTAATAAATTCAAAACCAACTCTAAAAAAACGCTTTAAAATATTACCAACTGTTATTGATTTTATCAAAAACACCGTAAAAACCGAATTATATACTGATGAAGAACGCAAGAATTTTCATCAGAAAGTATACAAACAAACACCTCTTTTAGAAATTAAAAATTTACACAAAGAATATGTATCAAAAGTGGGTTGGTTTTCAAAAACAACTGTTGTAAAGGCAGTAAATGATGTTTCTTTTAACATTTACCAAGGCGAAACTGTTGGGTTGGTTGGCGAAAGTGGTTGTGGAAAAACAACACTTGGCAGTACTATTTTACAGTTAGAAAAAGCAACTTCAGGGCAAATAATTTATAAAGGAGAAGATATTACAAGGCTTTCTAAAAAATCCTTAAAAAAACTGCGAAAAGATATTCAAATTATATTTCAAGATCCTTTTTCATCGTTAAACCCACGAATTACCGTAGGAAATGCAATTGTCGAACCAATGAAAGTACATAATATTTTAAATTCCTTTAAAGAACGTAAAGAATATGTACTCAATTTATTAAAAAAAGTAGGCTTAGAAAAAGCGCATTTTTATAGGTATCCACATGAATTTTCTGGCGGACAGCGACAACGAATCGGAATTGCCAGAACAATCGCTTTACAACCAAAATTAATTATTTGTGATGAATCAGTTTCTGCCTTAGATGTCTCGGTACAAGCACAAGTTTTAAACTTATTAAACGAATTAAAAGCTGAATTTAATTTTACATACCTATTTATTTCTCATGATTTATCGGTGGTAAAATATATGTCAGATCAGTTAATTGTTATGAACAAAGGAAAAATAGAAGAAATTGCAGATGCCGATGAAATTTACAACAATCCAAAAACAAGCTATACAAAAACATTAATTACAGCAATACCAAAAGCTTTGTAACTTTTTTCAAACCTATATTAATGGTATATTGCAGCGTTAAAAAAACAAAAAAATATGAAAATTATAGTTCCAATGGCAGGAATCGGGTCACGTTTAAGACCTCATAGTTTAACAACTCCAAAACCATTAACCGTTATTGCAGGTAAACCAATTGTACAACGTTTAGTAGAAGATATTACAGCAGTTGTAAACCAACCAATTGATGAAATTGCCTTTATTATTGGAAGTACTGCAAAGGGTTTTCCTTCGGATACTAAAGATAAATTAATAGCCATTGCCCAAAGCTTAGGCGCTAAAGGTTCTGTATTTGTTCAAGAAGAAGCCTTAGGAACTGCACACGCTATTTATTGTGCTAAAGAAGCCTTAAACGGTTCGTGTGTGGTAGCTTTTGCTGATACTTTATTTAAAGCAGATTTTACTTTAGATGCCAATGCTGATGGTGCTATTTGGGTAAAACAAGTAGAAGACCCAAGCGCTTTTGGTGTGGTAAAATTAAACGATGGTTTTATTACCGATTTTGTTGAAAAACCAAAAGAATTTGTTTCTGATTTAGCAATTATAGGAATTTATTATTTTAAAGATGGTGATAAACTTCGTGAAGAAATTAAACATTTAATTGATAATGATATCAGACCTACTGGTGAATTTCAATTAACAGAAGTTTTAGAATCTTTAAAACAACAAGGAGCTAAATTTATCCCTGGAAAAGTAACAACTTGGATGGACTGCGGTAGAAAAGACCCAACGGTTGACACCAACAAACAAGTGTTAGGTTTTGAACAAGCCGATGGTAATAATTTAGTTTCTGATGATGTTATTTTAGAAAATTCAGAAATTATTCAGCCTTGTTATGTAGGTAAAAATGTAATTTTAAAAAACACAAAAATAGGACCTTATGTTTCTATTGGTGAAAATAGTATTGTTGAAAATTCAACCATTACAAATTCATTAATTCAAACAAATGTTCGCATTCAAAATGCAAAATTAGACAATGCAATGATTGGTAATCATGCCAAATATAATGCTAATTATACATCAGTAAGTATAGGTGATTATACAGATCTTACATAAAAAAAGTAAGCCAAAAAAAGGAAAGACAATAGTGCAACATGTGCTATTGCCTTTTTTCTTGTTGCTATTTTCTTTCATTTTAAATGCTCAAAATAATGTTGCTCCTATAATAAATATAAGTGAAAAAGATAATATTCAATTTCAAAATGTTTTTTTTAAATCACTTTCTCAAAAAGCACTTTTTAATCATAAAAAAGCCATTGAGTATTTAGAAAAATGCAATAAATTACTACCTAATAATGAAGCAGTGTTTTTTGAACTTTCTAAAAACAACCTAAAGTTAGGTAGATACATTGAGGCTTTAGAATACATTGAATTAGGCCTACATATAGCACCCGATAACTTATGGATGCTAACACATAAAGTTACTATTTTTAAAAAAATGGCTGATTTTGAAAATGCCATTGATATACAGGAAAAAATTGCAAAAACACATCCGAATAAAAAACAAGAATTAGTATATCTGCATTTAAAAAATAGCGATATTTTGGGTGCAAAAAGAGTTTTATTAGAGTTAAAAGAGGCTAAATTATTAAACTCAAGGTTACAGAAAATTTTAAAAAGGCTCGAAGAAAATCAAAAAAATGATAAAACAACAATTAAAAAACAACCTAAAAAATTAGCAAACACTACTATCAGAGCTATTTTTGAAAAAGAAAAATCATTTAAAAACTTACGACCTTTATTACTGAAATTAGCAACAAATAAACACATCGATTTATTAAAATACAGTACTCAGGGTGTAGCCTTATTTCCTGCACAGCCTTTTGTTTATTTAATGAATGGAAAGGCGTTAAATAACAATAAAAAACATAAAAAAGCATTACAAAGTTTGCAAAATGGCATTGATTTTGTAATTGATAATCCTCAAATTAAAGCAAAATTATATTTAGAAATGGCAAGGGCTTATAAAAGTTTGAAGCAATTAAAAAAAGCTGCTGATTTTAAAAATAAAGCAATTAAAATTTTAAAATAATTTTTCTTCCGAATTATAACACTTATGAAATACCTTGTAGCACTTAGTTTCTTATTTTTAAGTTTTACAGCTTGTAAATCAAGTAAAAATTTAACAAATAACTCAACAACAATTAAAGAAATATCCGCAAGAAAAGTAGCTAAAAAACATATTGCAGCTAATTTTAATGAAAAAACAATTGATGCTCGCCTAAAAGTAAACTACAGCACAACAAAAGAAAAAGTAGGACTTTCTGTTCGAATGAAAATAGAAAAAGGGAATGTTATATGGCTAAAAGGTATTAAATTTATCACTGTTTTTAAAGCTAAAATTACCCCTACAAGAGTCCAATTTTATTCGCCATTTTATAAAAATTATTTTGATGGAGATTTTAAAATGCTTGAAAAATTATTAGGAACAGCTATTAATTTTGAACAATTGCAAAATATGTTATTAGGGCAGTCGTTATTAAACGTAAAAGATAAAAGGCAAAAAATTGTGATTGCTAATAAAGCGTATCAACTTTCGCCTAAAAAACAATCAAAATTATTTGATATATTCTTTTTTATAAACCCAGTACATTATAAACTAAACAAACAATCGATTGTAAATACTGCCCAAAAACAACGTTTAGATATTAAATATCCTGCTTATTCAACAAATAATGGTGTTTTATTTCCTAAGAAAATAATCATAAATGCTAAACAAAACCAAGCGCTTACTGCAATTGATATTACTACACGTTCGGTAAATTTTAACACCAAACTAAATATTAATTTTAGCATGCCAAAAGGCTATAAAGAAATTAAATTATAATGAAAAAAACTGTTTTATATCTTTCCTCTTTATGCTTCGTTTTATGGAGTTTTTCTTCGTTTAGCCAAGAAAGGAAAACACTTGAAAGAAAGCACAAGAAGTTAAAAAATGAAATTAAACAGATTAATCATTTATTATTTGAAACCAAAAAAGAAAAAGGAAATGCTTTAGATGATTTAAAAGATTTAACACAAAAAATTGATACTAGAGCTCAATTAATTAAAGTAATTGAATTAGAATCTCAGAAAATTTCTAAAGAAATAAACAGCAATCAAAAGCAGCTAGATACTTATAGTAAACAACTAACAAATTTAAAAGAAGAATACACAAATATGGTTGTAAAAACCTATAAAAGTAGGTCTTTACAGAGTAAAACTATGTTTTTATTATCTTCTGAAAGCTTCTATCAGGCATATAAACGCTTAAAATATATGCAACAATATAATGAGTATCGAAAAAATCAAGGACTTGCAATTGTTGTAAAATTAAATGAAATTAAGAAAATTAATAACATATTAATTAAAAAGAAAAAGAAAAAAGAAATATTAATTTCTGATGAAAAATTAGAGAAATCAGCCATTGAAACCGATAAAAAAAATCAAGAAACCTTAGTTACTAAAATTAAAGGAGCTGAAAAAAAATACAAGCAAAATTTACGCAATAAAATAAAAGAAGAGAAACAAATTACAGCACGTATTGATAAATTAATTTTACGTGAAATTGCGAAAGCTAATGAAAAAAAACGAGCAATAGCCAAAGCAAAAGCACTTGCAAAAGCCAGAAAAAGAAAAAAAGAAAGACTCAAAGCAATTGCTGATGCAAGAAAAAAAGCAAACGAACTTGCTGATAAAAAAGAAAGAGAAATTGCGCTTCAAAAAGCAAAAGAACTTGCCGAAACAACAAAAAAAGAAATTGCAGTTTCAAAGAAAAAAGCAGAGAAAAAAGAACTAGATAGAAAAAATAAAAAAACAGCAAATAGCTTTGTTTTAGATGCTGATGAAAAGAAATTATTACACAACTTCGAACAAAATAAAGGAAATTTACCTTGGCCTGTAAAAGGAATTATCACACGAAAATATGGTGTACAACCACATCCAACATTTTCAGGAATTAATATTAATAGCCCTGGTTTACACATTGTAACCAAGGTAAATACAGATGCTAAAAGTATTTTTAATGGTAAAGTACTTGCTATACAATCACAATCTGGTGGTAAAAAATCGGTATTAATACAGCATGCTAATTATATATCGGCTTATAACAATCTTGAAAAAGTGTATGTAACAAAAGGTACGCTCATAAAAACTGGCGATAAAATAGGTAGGGTTTTTACCAATAAAATTTCAGGAAAAACCAAGTTACTTTTTGTTTTATTTAAAGATACCGCAAAATTAAACCCCGCAAAATGGATTCGCAAAAAATAAAATACATACATGAAAAATTCAGCAAATTTTATCATCATAATTAGTGTTATTATTACCACTTTAGTTATTGGTAAAGGAATTATAATTCCATTTATTTTTGCCTTAATTTTTTGGTTTCTAACTCGTGAAATTCGTAAAAACATCTATAAAATACCCTTTGCTAAAAAATTCATCCCTATTTGGTTGAGTAATATTTTTGTTTTTAGTTTTATTATTTTGAGTTTTAGTTTTATGTCTGAAATTATTACCAATAGTATTGTTAATTTATCTACTTCCTATTCAAAATATGAACCAAATATTGATGTTGTTATAAAAAACTTAAATACCTATTTTCATATTGATATTATCAAATCGGCAAAATTAATTGTTGGTGACTTTAACTACGGAGCTGTTTTAGCAGAAACAGCAAACGCTATTAGTAGCTTGCTTGGTGATACTTTTATGATTATAATTTATGCCTTATTTATGTTTTTAGAAGAAAGTAGCTTCAAGAAGAAACTTCATAAGCTATTTAACGGAAAAGAAACTAAAAATACTAGCATACAATTTATTTTGTCTAAAATTGAAGTTTCTATATCAAATTATCTTCGATTAAAAACTTATGTAAGTTTGCTTACTGGTATTTTAAGTTACTTTATTTTACTATTAGTAGGTATTGATAGTGCTCCTTTTTGGGCTTTTTTAATTTTTTTATTAAACTATATTCCAACTATTGGCTCATTAATTGCCACCATTTTCCCAGCCGTATTTAGCTTAATTCAATTTGGAGAACTTTCGCCATTTTTAATTGTATTAATTGCCGTTGGGGCGGTTCAGGTAGTTGTTGGTAACTTTATAGAACCTAAAGTTTTTGGGAAATCGTTAAATTTAAGCCCTTTGGTAACCATTTTGTCTTTAGCTATTTGGGGTAAAATATGGGGTGTTACAGGTATGGTTTTAAGTGTGCCAATTACCGTAATTATGATTATTGTTTTCTCTCAATTTGAAAGAACAAAAACAGTAGCTATCTTTTTATCTGAAAACGGAGAAATTGATACAATATAAAAAACATTAGCCTGATTAAAATTTTTAAACAGGCTAATGTTTTTTATAATTATCATAAAATTTCACAAAGCTATTCTTCTTTACCTAAAAATAATGCCTTTAATTCGGTAGCTTCTTTCGGATCTAATTTCCCTGCTAAAACCAAGCTTAATTGTTTTCGACGTAAAGCCCCTTCAAAACGCTTTTTTTCTAAATCAGTTTCTGGAAAAATAGGTGCTACAGGTACAGGTCTTCCTGTTTCATCTACTGCAACAAAAGTATAAATTCCTTCATTTACCTTTGTTTTTACACCTGATTGACGGTCTTCCGTCCAAACATCTACATAAATTTCCATAGATGATTTAAAGGCTCTTGAAACTTTTGCTTCTACAGTAACAACGCTTCCCACAGGTACTGCTTTTGAAAAAGCTACATGATTTACCGAAGCTGTAACCACAATTCTTCTTGAATGACGGCGCGCCGCAATACTACAAGCTCTGTCCATACGAGCTAATAATTCTCCTCCAAAAAGATTGTCTAAATAATTTGTTTCTCCTGGTAAAACAAGGTCGGTTAATACAGTTAATGATTCTATAGGTGTTTTAGCTGTCATCAATTAAATTTTTATACAAAGATATACATAATGCTAAAAAATAGATTATTTTAACTATTGATTATTTACCTGCTTTATAACGACTGATTTACAAATAGATGCAACTTTGCTGTTTTTTATTTAAAACTAATCTAAATAAATTTTTGAAATTTGATTTCTAGTTAATACTTTTGCTAAAGTAAAGTTTATTAAATCTAAATAATCAAATTGAATAAAATTATAATAGCGTTTTTTATATTATTAGCTGGAATAATAAATACAGTAGCGCAAGGAAATAGCATTAGTGGTCATGTATTAAATAATAATAACGAACCTTTAGTTGGTGTTAATATCTTATTAAAAGAAAAAAATATAGGAGCAGAAACAGGTTTTGATGGAAGTTTTGAAATTAAAACATCAAAAGGAAAATTCACCTTAATCGTATCATATATTGGTTTTAAAACCAGAGAAATTTTAGTAAATGCACCTGTAAACCTTTCTAATATCATATTATATGAAGGAAATGAATTGCTTCAAGAGGTTCTTTTAACCAGCAGAAACAACAAATTTTCTCGTAAAAAAACAGCTTATGTATCTAAATTACCTTTAAAAGATATAGAAAATTCTCAAGTATATACTACGGTTACTTCGGAAATGCTAGAATCTCAAGTTGTAACTAATTTAGATGAAGCAATGGCGAATGCTACAGGGGTTTACAAACTTTGGGAAGCTACAGGAAGAGGTCCTGGAAATGGAACTTCTTTTTTTTCTACTAGAGGATTTTCTGTACAACCAAGACTTATTGATGGTATTGCTGGTGTTACTTTTAGCGCCATAGATCCTTCTTATATCGAACGTATTGAGGTTATAAAAGGACCTGCTGCTACGCTGTTTGGTAGTACTGAAACTTCTTTAGGTGGTTTAATTAATATCGTAACTAAAAAACCTTACCAAGGTACTGGTGGAAGTATTTCGTACACCGCAGGTTCTTTTGGGCTTCATAGAGCATCGGTTGATTATAATACAAGTTTAGACGCTTCTAAAAAAGCGTTCTTTAGAGTTAATGCTTCGTTTTTAACGCAGGGTAGTTTTCAGGATGCTGGTTTTAAAGACACTTATTTTATAGCGCCTTCGCTTTCTTTAAGAGTAAATAACCGATTAAATATATCGGCAGGGTTAGAGTTTTCTAAAACAAAACAAACCAATCCTTCAATGCTATTTTTACGTAGAGGACTGCCTTTAATATCTAAAAACATTAAAGAAATGGGAGTCGATCCTAAAAAATCTTTTACCAATAACGACATTAATTTAACCAATCCGACATTTAATACAAGAGCTATTGCTGATTATAAACTATCGGATACTTGGACTTCTCAAACAGTATTTTCGAGTAGTTACGCCCAAACTAAAGGCTATTATCAATATCAATTTGATGGTGGTGTTGCAGCACTTTTACAAATAAACCAAGTATATAATCAATTAGAAAATGCGAAAAAAAATGGTTTAATAACAGCGCCTCAACTTGCTTTTATTAACGCCAACATAAACCCGTTTACTACTCAAATAACAACCGAAGCAGGAAAAATGTTAGCTACTGATTCTTTTGTTAGAACTTACAGTAAAAGAGATGCCAACGAAACAAGGTTTAATTTACAGCAAAATTTTACAGGAAATTTCAATATTGGTCAATTGCGTAACAGGCTTGTTTTTGGTGTTGATTATGTTTCTAATAATCGAAATAATCGAAATAAAAATGGAAATCCAAATTTAACCAAGCAAAGCCAGTTTCCTCAATTAATTGGAACTTTAAACGCCTTAGGTTTAAATGCCGTTTCTGATGGAATAACCGCTAGCTTTTTCAGATTTCCATATATTGATGCCTTTTTAAATGGTAATGGAACAATCGCGAATAATTCATTTACACCTACCGCAAATTACAGCCCTGATAAAGCTCAGTTAGATGCTGATTTTAAAAAAATACCCGCTTTTAAAAATCAAACAAAACAACAAACACTAGCAGCCTATGTTTCTGATGTAATAAATATTACACCTGAATTAATTGTTAATGTTGGTTTGCGTTTAGATCATTTTATTCAAGACGGACAGTTATCTAGAAAAGAAGACGACTATACCAAAACTACCTTATCACCTAATTTTGGAGTGTCGTATCAGGCATTAAAAAATAAATTATCGGTATTTACCAACTATCAGACTGGTTTTGTAAACGTAAATCCTGTTGTAAATGCTTCGGGAACTGTTGATGTTTTTCAACCACAAAAAGCCAAGCAATTTGAAGGAGGAATAAAAACTAATTTCTTTAACAATAAATTAAATATAGGTGCTAGTTATTACAATATAACCGTTAAAGATTTTACAACCTCCGATCCAACAATACCTTTATTTCCTAAAACAATTGATATTGCAGAGGTGGTAAGTAAAGGATTCGAATTCGAATTAAATGCAAACCCTATTAATGGGCTAAATTTAAGAGGTTCTTACTCTTTTAACGATATGAAATATACTAATGTCTATAGCCAAAAAGCAAAAAGAGAGGTTACCGAATTTAAAAACAGAAGACCTGAAGCTGCAGGACCAAAAGGATTGTATAATTTTTGGGCTGATTATGCTTTTCAAGAAGATAGCTTTGCTAAAAACTTTGGTTTAGGATTTGGTTTTAATGGAGCTTCTGAAAACCTAACAGTAAACAATAAAACATCAGGAACTTTTACCCTACCTAGCTATACTATTTTAAATGCTTCGGCTTATTATAATCTTAAAAAAATTCGAGTAGGTTTTAAAGTAAACAACCTAACAAACAAAACATATTATACTGGTTGGACTACAATTAATGCACAACCTTCAAGAGCCTTTTTAGGAAGTGTTTCTTATAACTTTTAATATAAAGTTCCCCCTACTTTATATTTTATTGTGTTGAATTATTTTGAATTATTTTATCTTTAAATGCAGCACAGTCCATAGTTCTCATGCTTTGGGCTGTGTTATTTTAAAAGCAAAAAAGAATGAATATTATAGCTATATTTTTAAACATTATAGGTTTTATTTTCTTACTAAACACCTCTAAAAAAGCCATTTTAAATAGTAGTTTTTTAGAAAAATGGATGCAACAAAATAATTTTATCTCTAAAATAATCGGAAGTATTTTTCTACTAATTTCTTTTTACATATCTATAAAAACAAACGGAACTACGGCGGGTATTCTATTTAATTTACTAGCTATAACCTTAGCAGGAAGTTTGCTTATTTTAATAAATCCTTTAAAAAAAATATTTTATACAAGTGTTTTAATTATTTTGATAATCATAACTGCTTTAGAATTTTTAATTCAATAATTATGCCTGCAAATACAAAATATTTAACAACATCTACCTGGCAAAAAGCTATTAAAATTATTTCAGGAATACTAGGAGGCTATATAATAAGTGCCTTACTACATTTGGCTTTAACACTGTTTTTACCGTATCAAAAAGAACTATTAATTACCTCGATATATACCTTATTTATTATATGGGTAACCCTAATTATTGTTCCTTTTTTATTTAAAAATGCCTGGAAAGTATTTTTACTTTATAGCTTAGTAATACTCGTATTATTTAGCATTGTTTACTACGGAAAAATACACTACCCTCTTGTTTAAAAAACCACACTATGAGTAAACGAAATTACAATGTTTTTTTTAACACCCATACCGTAAGTGGTATTGTTATTAGTGTTGCCTTGTATGTTATTTTTTTTGCAGGCGCTTTTTCTTTTTTTAAAGAAGAAATAATTAACTGGGAAAAAGGAACTTTTGTAAAGCAAACATCTAAAGAAAATGTTAATTATGACGGCATTTTAAACGCCTTAAAAAACGAATATCAATTAGAAGGTAGGGATATTCTTTTCAGGCTTCAAAAAAAAGGTGAAGAAACGTTTATATCTCTTAGCCCTTCTAAAGATTCACTCGCTTCTAAAAAAGCTAAAACAGCTGCTTATTTTTCGTTAAACACCAATACCTACGAGCGAAAATCATATACTGAATTTTATTCGTTAGGCGAATTTATTTACCGACTTCATTTTTTTTCGCAATTACCCTATATCGGCATTTATTTAGCAGGGCTTGTTTCGGTATTTTTTCTGTTTGCCATTGTTACAGGAATTATTGTTCATTGGAAAAAAATAGTCTCAAATTTTTACACATTTAATCCCAAGCTAATTTTAAAACGAGTTTGGGCTGATGCACATACTGCTTTAGGCGTTATTGGTTTGCCTTTTCAATTGATATACGCACTAACAGGTGCTTACTTCGGATTAAGTATTTTAGTCCTACTACCTGCTAATTTTTTATACAATAATAATCAAGATAAACTACTAGAAGATTTAAGACCACAATTAAAAACCTATCCTTGGGTTGCTAAAACTACCCAACAAATACCAAGTGCAAATGATTTTGTGGTAAAAAATGCCCAAAGATGGAAAAATACTAAGATAAAACGATTTACCATTAAAAATTATGGCGGTACAAATATGAAGTATCAATTGATGGTAAATCAATCAGAAAAAATACATTTTTTAGCACAAGGTCGAATTACTATAGATGCTTTTACCAATAAAATAGAAGACATAAAAGCACCTGAAAAAGAAGTCTATCTTGAAAACATTCAGGTATCTATCGGAAAACTACACTTTGGGCATTACGGTGGTATTGGCTTAAAAATCATTTATTTTATCCTGGCTTTAATTACTTGTTTTGTTATTATTACAGGCGTACTTATTTGGCTCGAAGCAAGAAATAAAAAAAGCATTCCTTTATCAAAAAGACTATACACCAACAAAGTAGGACATATATATATGGCTATCTGTTTGTCGCTTTTTCCTGTAATAGCCCTATCCTTTATTTTTGTAAAATTACTTCCACAAGCGTATAATAATGACAGGAAATCGCTGATTTATTATTTCTTTTTTATCAGTTGGCTTATTGCAATTATTATTTTACGATATGTTCGAAATAATTATAAAACAAACAAATACACCCTATGGACAGGCGGTATTTTAGGATTATTAATCCCTTTAATAAACGGATTTGTAACCAACAATTGGATTTGGAAAACCTACAAAGCCCAACAATACGATATACTAACTATTGATTTACTTTGGATATTTTTAGCAATAACCGCTATTATTTTTGCCGTAAAATTAAAGCCAGCTGTTCAAGAAAAAAGTTCACTGGCTAAAAACCCCATTAATTACAACGAAATTAAAGCCTTAAAAAAGCAAAATATTATAAAAGAGCAAGCTCTTGTAGCCCATCAAAACAACAATCAACTACCTATGAAAACAAAAATTATTAGCCTTTGGATGCTTATTATCTTCGGATATATTTTTCATCATATTTACGGATTAGCAACCGTATTTTTTAATCAAACCGTGTTTATTGAAGGGTCAACAGGTGAAACCCCATTTTGGGCGCATCAATGGCGTATTTTAATGGAAGGAACAGTCTTTTTATTCGCTTTATTAACCATTCAATTATCAAAAAAATGGTTTAAAATAACCTCGTTAATTTGGGGGGTAATTGTTGCAATTTTTAACTGTTATCATGTTATTGAAGAAGCAATAGGACACCCTGATGAACTTTCAAAAATATGGATATTATTACTTACCGCTATTGCTAGTATTCTTTTAGTTATTAACCTAAATCAATGGAGAAAACAAGCTGTTAATATCTAAAAAAGCAAAATATTTTTGACCAAAGAAGAAAATAATCATAAAAAATATACATTAGTAACCTTAAAAAAATAAGCAATGAAAAAAGTAGGTTTAATTTACGGTTCAGACACAGGAATGACCGAAGAAGTTACCCATACAATTGTTGATCAATGGACACTTTCAGAACTAGAAGTTATAGAAGTTAGTAATGTAAGCCCTGCCGATTTTGAGCGGTTTGATTTTATCATTTTAGGACTTTCTACCTGGTATGATGGCGATTTACAAAGTGATTGGGAAGATTATTTTGACGAGTTTAAAACCATTAATTTCACCCATAAAACCATTGCTCTTTTTGGTTTAGGCGATCAATACGGGTATGGTGAATATTTTATAGATGGCGTAGGAATGCTTGCTGAAGTAGTTTTAAAAAATGGTGGAAAAATAATTGGAAAATGGCCCACTAAAGACTACGATTTTTCAGAATCAAAAGCCTTAATATCCCCTGGAGACTTATTTTATGGTTTAGCTCTCGATGAAGATAATGAAGCTGATTTAACACAAAATCGTGTGCATCAATGGATACATCAGCTTCAAAAAGAGCTTTTAGGTTAACGATTAATTTAGGCTGTTTTTTTGTTGTTTAAAAATATCAAATGATACATTAATCCAATAAAAACACTTCCTCCAATTATGTTTCCTAAAATAACAGGAATCAGGTTTTTTATCATCCCTGAAATACTTAAAAACGACGTAGTAATTTGAATATCGCTAAAAGTTTTAATCAGTAAACCTAGCGGAATAATAAATAAATTAGCAATACTGTGTTCAAAACCTGCGGCTACAAATAAGGTTATCGGAAAGACTATTGCCAATATTTTATCGGTAATTGTTTTTCCGCCCATTGCCATCCAAACTCCTAAACAGACTAAAATATTACATAATATTCCTCTAAAAAATGCAGTCATAAAAGGCAAATTACATTTTGCATCTGCCATTTTTAAATAAGTTTCGGCTATTGCTCCGTTATTCATATCAAGGTGTCCTGAAAAATAAACCATAACCGCTAAACTTATAGCACCAATCATATTGCTAAAAAAAATAATGCCCCAATTACGCATCATTTGTTTAGTAGAAACCTTTTTTTCTGCCCAAGCAATTGCAATTAAATTATTTCCTGTAAATAATTCAGCACCTGCAATTATCACCAAAATTAATCCTAAAGAAAATACAAAGCCTCCCAAAATTTGCTTGGTAGCAAAGCTATAGGTTTGGTCAGCTTTTACAACAGTGTAAAATAAAGCTCCTAAACCAATAAAAGAACCTGCTAATATTCCTAATAACAAACTGGTTAAAAATGATTTTTCAACTTTTTTAACGCTTGAGTTTAATGTTTGATTTACAATTTCTTCGGGACTAAATACTTTTGTTGACATCTAAATTTTATTTTTTAACTCTCAGGAGCTAATTCGATTTCTAAACCATCCATTTCAGGTTTTATTTGTAACTGACACCCTAAACGGCTGTTATCTTCTACATAAAAAGCTTCGGCTAACATAGCATCTTCATCATCGCCCATTTCAGGCAATTCATGTGCTGATTTTACATAGCACTGGCAAGAAGCACACATTGCCATTCCGCCACAAATTCCAATAGTTCCCTCAGGAGCTAGCTCGTATGAACGTACAAGCTCCATTAAATTCATTGCCATATCGGTTGGTGCAACAACTTCGTGTAATACTCCTTCTCGGTCTGTTATATTTATCGTTATATCTTGTACTTCCATTTTATAAATTCATTTTTTTACGTAACGTTTTCGCTCGATGATCTTCACCATCGTGTGACCAACCAGGTGAATTAAATATATAATTTAATTTGTCTGAAAACTTATTGGCGCGTTTAACATCTTTCCAAATAGCAACATATTCGTGTGTTGCTACTGTTATCGGATTTTTAGTTTCAATATTTACTGTTAACCCATAAACAGGTTTTTCAACAGCTTTTAATTCTTTTGAAAAAGTACCAAAAAGTCGATCCCAAATAATTAAAATACCTGCATGATTACAATCTAAATATCGAATATTAGAGGCATGATGCACTCTGTGATGTGAGGGTGTGTTAAATATAAATTCGATTGGTTTAGGTAGTTTATCAATCAATTCTGTATGTACAAAAAATTGATATATCAAACTAATTCCCATCACGGTAAACATCATTAATGGATCAAAACCCAATAACGGTATCCACAACCAAAAAAAGAATTTATGAATTCGCTCACCTACACCTTGGCGCAATGCTGTTCCTAAATTCATATATATTGATGAATGATGCGGTACATGTCCTGCCCAAAATAACCGCACTTCATGGTTTAAGCGATGAAACCAATAGTACGAAATATCATCGGCAAACAGCAATAAAATCCAAGCCCACCATTGACGTTGAACAACATCTTTAAATGGGCTGATTTCATATATATATACAAATACAATAAAAGCTAAAACCTTTGGAATAAATTCTATAATAGCCGAAAAAACCATCATTAATAGCGATATTCCAGTATCTTTTAGCTGGTATTTTTCTTTTGCGAATTGATATTCAACAAACATGCTTATAAAAAATATAGGCAGGGCAAAATACAAGAGTTTATCTTCTGATAATTGCGCTATATATTCTATAAAAATCATGTTTAAAAAATGTTTATTCTATTTTTTTAATCACCGCCTTTGGAGCTTCTTTTCGAGTTCCATCAAAACCGTCAACACCGCCTACTGTGGTGTATTTCATTACGTATTTTTTATCAGGATAAATGATTTTAAAAGCACTTTGACACATTAAAGTTGCTTCGTGAAAACCACATAAAATCAATTTTAATTTCCCAGGATAGGTATTTACATCGCCAATGGCATAAATTCCTGGAATATTTGTTTGATAATCTAAGGCATTATTTACTTTGATAGCATTTTTTTCAATTTCTAAGCCCCAATTTCCAATAGGTCCTAATTTAGGTGATAAACCAAAAAGAGGTATAAAATGATCACAGTTTAACGTGTATTCTTCTTTATCTTTTTCAGAAATTACAACACCTTCCACATGATTTTGCCCAACAATTCCTTTAATTTCTGCAGGTGTTATTAAGTTAATTTTTCCTGCATTTTTCAATTCTTGTACTTTTTCTACGGAATCTAAAGCGCCACGAAATTCATTTCTTCGGTGTACTAAAGTAACCGATTTTGCAACATCAGTTAAAAAAATTGACCAATCTAAAGCAGAGTCTCCTCCACCAGCAATTACCACGTTTTTATTGCGATATAATTCTGGCTCTTTAATCATGTATTCCACACCTTTATCTTCAAAATCGGCGATGTTTGGAATGGGTGGTTTTCGTGGTTCAAAACTTCCTAAACCTCCTGCAATTGCTACTACAGGTGCTTGGTGTTTTGTTCCTTTATTGGTGGTTACCACAAAACTTCCGTCTTCTTGTTTTTCGATAGTTTCAGCACGTTCTCCTAAGGTAAATCCTGGTTCAAATTGCTTAATTTGTTCCATTAATTTATGAGTTAAATCGCCCGCTAAAATTTCTGGATATGCAGGAATATCATAAATCGGTTTCTTTGGATAAATTTCCGAGCACTGCCCACCTTGTTGTGGCAATGCGTCAATTAAATGACAGCGTAATTTTAACAGTCCTGCTTCAAAAACAGTAAATAATCCTGTTGGACCTGCTCCTATTATTAAGATATCTGTTGTAATCATTTGTTGTTGTTTTAAATCTCACAGACTTTAAATTCTGTGAGATTTTATTTTTTGGTAACTATTGAATGCGTTAGTGATTGAGCGGTTTGTTTGAGCTCTTTTTTAAATTTTTTCTATTTAAAAAAAGCGAGTAGCGAAAGCACGCCCGA
Organism: Tenacibaculum dicentrarchi; assembly: GCF_900239345.1. Taxonomy (GTDB): domain Bacteria; phylum Bacteroidota; class Bacteroidia; order Flavobacteriales; family Flavobacteriaceae; genus Polaribacter; species Polaribacter dicentrarchi. The sequence goes on from NZ_OESZ01000001.1 coordinate 150,789, forward strand.
ACGCCCAAAAATAATACGTTTATAGGACTCTAAAAATGATAAAAATCAGCTTTTTAAGCCACATTAATTACTTGTTCAATAACTGGTGCGTACTTTTTTATAGTTGCTTCAACACCATTTTTTAAGGTCATTTGGTTTACAGAACAACCGCTGCAAGCTCCTTCTAATTGAACTTTTACAATATTATTTTCTATAGATAAAAGCTTAATATTTCCGCCATCGCTTATTAAAAAAGGACGGATTTCTTCTAAAGCTTTCTCTACATTATGCTGTATTTCTGTTGCTGTCATACTCTTGCTTTTGAATTATTATTATTTAGTGCTACAACCACTCATAGTGGTTATACGAACCACTTCGGTAGCTGGTAAATTTTCATTTCTTTTTAACAATTCGGCAACCATTGATTTTGTTACCTCTTTAAAGGCATTTTCCAACGGCGTGTTTTCTTGCAAGGCTACTGGATGACCTACGTCACCTGCTTCACGGATGCTTTGTACTAATGGTATTTCGCCTAAGAAACTTGTTTTAATATCTTCTGCTAAATTTTTAGCTCCGCCTTGACCGAAAATGTAATATTTATTGTCTGGTAATTCGGCTGGTGTAAAATATGCCATGTTTTCAACAATTCCTAAAACAGGTACATTAATGCTTTCTTGTTGAAACATTGCAACTCCTTTTTTAGCATCTGCTAAGGCGATGTTTTGTGGGGTGCTTACCACTACGGCTCCATTGATTGGCACTGCTTGTACGATTGATAAATGTACGTCTCCTGTTCCTGGAGGTAAGTCGATTAATAAGAAATCTAATTCGCCCCAATCTGCATCAAAAATTAATTGATTTAATGCTTTTGATGCCATTGGTCCTCGCCAAATTACTGCCTGATTAGGGTCGGTAAAGAAACCTAATGATAATAATTTCACGCCGTAGTTTTCAATAGGTTTCATTTTTGAACGCCCATCTACTTTTACTGACAATGGTTTTTCAGTAGCCACATCAAACATTAAATGTTGTGATGGTCCGTAAACATCGGCATCTAAAACACCTACTTTAAAGCCCATTTTAGCTAAAGAAACTGCCATATTAGAGGTTATGGTCGATTTTCCTACACCTCCTTTTCCTGAAGCGATTGCTATAATGTTTTTGATATTAGGAATTACTTTTCCTTTAATTTCGTTCGGGTTTTCTTTTTGAACAACCTCCACTTTTACATTCACTTTTACATCAATAGTGGCATCAACGTTTGTGTGAATTGCTTTGGTTATTTCTACCTCAGCTTTCTTTTTTGCTTGTAAAGATGGGTTTGAAATGGTTACATCAACAATTACTTCTTTACCAAAAGTAACGACGTTTTTTATGTTTTCGCTTTCTACTAAACTTTTACCTTCTCCTGGAGCTGTAATTGTTTCTAAAGCTTTGTATATATCTTGTTTTTTAAAACTCATTTGAGTATTTAATTTAATTAATGCTAAGTTACAAAGATACATTTTAGCCCGCAGAAAATAAAGGCTTTAGATTGTGAAAATTTATGATGCAATAATTCTATTTTATAGTTTATTATTAAATATAATAGAAGCAATACTGTTAAAAATTATTTGGTTTGGTCATTATTTGCTTATTTTGTGATATCTAATAAATAAAATATGAAACAAAAAGACTTTTTAAAATTATTATTTTCAGTAGCCATTAGTGTATCTTCTTTTAGTGCTACCTACGGACAACATACTTGGACTGGGGCAACTAATAATGATTGGGATACCAATACAAACTGGAGTAATAATATTGTTCCTCCAAATTCAACGGATGTAATTATTCCTAGTGGTTTAACAAATTACCCTACAAAATCAAGTGGTTTTATCTTTCTTAATAGCCTTATTTTTGAATCAGGAAGTTCTATATTGCTTGAAGGTGGTAATATTTTTAGTGATATTACTTACAAACGAAATCTTACTTCTAACTGGCATTTAATAGCATCTCCTATAAAAGATCATACTTTTGAAGCACTTATTGCTGATAACGATTTTGCCACAGGAACAGGAACGAATATTGGTATTGGTTTACATGACAATAGTCTTGCTACCCCTTGGCAATACAAAAGTGAAATCGCTACTGGAGCAATAGATAATAAGTTAGGAATGGCGGTTAAGTTAAAGCCAAATTCTTCTACTATTGTTTTTAAAGGAAAAGCATTTAATGATATAGCTGTAACCAAACCTGTTGACGGAATTACTGATTTTACCTTAATTGGAAACCCATATTTAGCCTACTTAGATTCAAATCTTTTTTTTAGCAATATGGATAATTCACTTCTTCTTAAAGAAAAAACAATTTGGCTATGGAATGGTACTGAGTATATTACAAAAAACTTAGCAGAGCCGATTAAAGTAGCGCCAACTCAAGGTTTTTTTGTTAGAGCTATAGGGTCTATAAATGTTTATCCAGCGATGTTATCTCATCAAACAACAGATACTTTTTTAAGACAAGCGCCTACGCCTTCTTTTGAATTATCTGTGGCTAATAATAAAGCTAAAAAATCGACTAAAGTATTTTTTATCGATAATAAAACTACAGGATTTGATAATGGTTATGATAGTAGTATGTTTAGTGGTGTTAAAAATAAGTTTGCTGTTTTTACCCAATTAGTTTCAGATAGTAAAGGAGAAAAATTAGCAATTCAAACTTTACCCAATGCAAATTACCAAAACACGGTTATACCTGTTGGTTTAATTGCTAAAGCTAAAGAAGAAATCACCTTTGCTGTTAATTCTAAAAACCTACCTACAGATGTTACTATCTATTTAGAAGATAGAAAAAATAAGACCTTTATTAATCTTTCTAAAAATGAACATACTATTTCTTTAGATGAAAAAAGTAATGGTATTGGGCAATTTTACATACATACTCAGGCTAAAAAATTAAATACTGATACTATTTTAAATGATTTAAATAATATCAGTATTTACAATTCTGATGATAAAGAAATAAGTATTTCAGGATTACAAGGAAAAGCTGTTGTTAAAGTATATAGTACTTTAGGAAAAGAATTAGTTCAAACACAAATTAACTCTAATGGTATTAATCAGGTTTTACTTCCTCATTTATCAGCAGGAATTTATATTGTTAAATTAAATACAGACTTAGGTTCTATCACAAAGAAAATTGTTTTAAAATAAGCACTTAATTATTCTTATAAAAACAAAAATAGGATTAAATCATTATTGATTTAATCCTATTTTTATATCATTTATATTCTTTTGAGCTTTAAGTAAAAGCCGCTTACAATTCATCTGTTGGATTCCAAAAAACAGTTTCGAAATTTTGTATTTGATTGTCAATAACAATAACTCCTTCGCTTTCTAATAATTGCTGCATCAGGTTTGTTCCATCAAAATGATGTTTTCCTGTCAACAAACCAACTCGATTTACAACTCTGTGTGCAGGAACATCTTTGGTATGTGAATTATTCATTGCCCAACCTACCATTCGTGCAGATTTGGCTGCTCCTAAATACCTTGCAATAGCACCATAACTTGTTACTCTTCCATAAGGAATTAACCTTGATACTTGGTAAACTCTTTCGAAAAAATTTTGATTACTACTCACGCAAATAAAGTTAATACTTTAACTTAAAACGGATATAAGTAATAGGTTTCCCTTTTTCTAAATATTGTTTTTCGTAAAAAGTTTGCGTAGAAGTTACTTCTTCTGGTGCCCCTTCATTTACGTAAACGTTATGATTTGCATGTAAAATTTCGTGTTTTTCACCATGTAATAAACCTAAGGTGTAACCGTGCATAAACTCGCTGTCGGTTTTTAAGTTCATGATACCGTCTTGTTTTAAAATATGATTGTATCTTTTTAAGAATGCGGTATTAGTCATTCTATGTTTTGTACGTTGATATTTTATTTGTGGATCGGGAAAAGTTATCCAAATTTCATCAACTTCATTTTCAGCAAAAATGTGGTCAACTAATTCTATTTGGGTTCTAATAAAAGCAACATTTTGCATATCGTTTTCGATAGCTGTTTTAGCACCACGCCAAAAACGAGCCCCTTTAATATCAATACCTATAAAATTTTTATTTGGATTTTTTTCTGCTAAGGCAATGGTATATTCTCCTTTACCACAACCAAGTTCTAAAACTATAGGGTTGTCGTTTTTAAAGAATGTATTCCATTTTCCTTTTAAAGAAAAATTTCCTATTACTTCTTCTCTCGTAGGTTGAAGTACGTTTTCAAACGTTTCATTTTCTTTGAAACGTTTCAGTTTATTTTTGCTTCCCAATGTGTCTGTAAATTAAGCTTTATCTTCAGTTCCTTCTTTCAAGAAAGTAGCTGATTGCCACATCCAGTATCCGAATAATAGTATTAAAATAAAAACAAACACCCAGTTTACGGCATTTGAAGTCCACCAACCTAAATCACCTTTTGCAACTTCTAATCGCAACCATTTGAAAGGTTGTAATATAAAAGTAAATAAATCTGCAATTAATCTGAAAATATTTAATCCTAACATAACTTGATTATCTTTATGTTTGCAAAAGTATAAAAAGAAACTATGTTAGCCAATTTTTTCGGTAAATCAAAACCTGTTAATTTTATGGTGCTTTTCGCACTGTTTTTAAGTTACTTTTCATTTAACTTAGTAACCAAAGATGTTTCCTTAGAAACAGCAAAAGAACTACTAGGTATCTTGCTTGTTTTTAGTGTTTTTAATTTTATAATTACTAAAAATAAATTAACCTTTGATAACTCTTACGCCTTTTTATTTTTTGTATTACTTACTGGTTTTTTTCCTGAAATTATTCACCTTGATAAAACTTTTTTAGCAAGTTTCAGTATCTTACTTTTTTTACGAAAAGTTTACAGCTTACAATCTGCTAAAAACAGCTTATTTAAACTATTTGACGGTGGGTTATGGCTTGGTATTTCTTTTTTAATAGAACCTTATTCACTACTTTTTGCAGTGTTATTATACACCGCTATTTACCTATACGAGCACTTTAATTATCAAACATTATTAATTCCTTTTATAGGCTTTACAAGTGTTATTTTTTTATTTTTCAGCTATTGTTTTTGGAATAATGAAATGCCCCTTTTTTACCAATTATTTGATTGGGATTTATCGTATAATATTGATTTTTATTTAACTACAAAGCATTTATTTTCAATATTATTTATCGCTATTTTAGTCTTTTATGCACTAATTTTGAAAACACCAAAAGCATTATCGGTACTAAACACCTTTAGAAAAAATTGGATTTTAACTTGTATTCACTTATTTATTGCTTTAATTACTATACTTTTAATACCACATAAAACAGGCACCGAATTGTTATTTATTTTTTTTCCGATAGCCATTATTTTAGCCAATGGAATAGAATTATTTCAAAAAAGTTGGATTTCCGATGCCCTATTATTGTTGTTTTTTAGCTGTTCAATAATCGCTAATTTTTTATAATGTTACATTTTTGTACCAAAAGCTAAATCGCCAGCATCGCCTAAACCTGGTACAATATATCCTTTATCGTCCAATTCATTATCGATATCGGCAATCCATAAATGGGTGTTTTCAGGAAAAAATTTACTAATATATTCTACCCCTTCCGATGAACCAAGAACCGATACTATTTGAATTTCTTTTGGTGTTCCATATTTTTTTATAGCATCGTAAACCGCTACTAACGAACGCCCCGAAGCAAGCATAGGATCGACCAATAACAAGGTTTTTCCTTCAATTGATGGCGAGGCAAAATACTCTACTACAATTTCAAATTCGTCATCGTTATTCGGGTGATGACGGTATGCCGATATAAAAGCATTTTCGGCATCATCAAAATAATTTAACAATCCGTTATGCAAAGGCAATCCTGCTCTTAAAATAGAGCATAAAATAATGTCGTTAACAGGTGTTTCTATTTCTTTTACGCCTAAAGGTGTTGTAACTTGATTGGTTTTAGTGGCTAATTTTTTACTCAATTCATAGCCTAATATTTCACCAATTCGTTCAATATTTCTACGAAAACGCATGGAATCTTTTTGAATTTCAACGCTTCTTATTTCTGTTAAAAATTTATTTAAAATTGAAGTTTCTTTGGCTAAGTGATCAATGTGCATGTTTAAAATAGTTTGATGCTAATTTACAAAATCTACTATAAAATAAAGCACAATGCCTAGCCCCGATTGCAGCATTTGTTTGAGCTCTTTTTTGTTTTTCCTTTTAAAAAACAAAAAAAGCGAGTGCGTAAAGCGGGAAATTGCTTCAAAAAAACTTAATCTGTAATAAATTTATGAAGGATTTTTAACAAGTTTTTTTTATTATCGATATGACTCATATGCCCGCCACTAAGCTCATATAAAGGCGTATTTGTGCGCTTTGCCTGTTCGCTAATTTCTTTAAAATTTAATATTGCATCGTTTTTTCCTGCAATAATTAAACGATTTTCAATGCGTTGTAAAACGGCTTCGGTATTTGCTCGTAAGCGCATTCCTTGGCTTGCCGAAATATAACTTTGAGCCGTAATTTTGAAGGCTTCTTTTTTTGTTTGTGCTATTTCTACTGGAAATTCCGCCTTATTTTTTGCTGTAAATAAATTAGAAATAGACATTTTCAGCAAACTTTCATAATTTGTTTTTGCCATTTTATAAGCTCTTTCACGCAACTTTTTTCTGTTTTGATCATCGGCTGATGCGCTTGAATTTAACAAGCATATTCCTTTTATTTTCTTCGGATATTTTTCAGCCAACGCCAATGCCACATAACCTCCCATAGAATGACCAACTATATGAAATTGCTCAATATTTAAGGTTTTTAAAACGGCTTTTACCGCCAAAGTCATTGCTTGCATTGTATGAATTTCGGCAAGAGAATCGGTTTTTCCATGCCCCAATAAATCAATGCAAATTACCCGATTTGTTTTTGATAAATTACAAACCACATCTTCCCACATTTTGGAACTTTCTAAGAAACCATGCAATAAAACAAGGGGGTTTCCTTTACCTGATTCGGTATAAAAAATTTTAATATTTTTATAAATTATATAATTTTCCATAAATTTTAAAATACTACTATTTTAGGGTGTTTTATATAAAAAAAAGCATTGTTTTTTGAAGAGTTTTAATACTTTTGAACCCCTTTAATTTTTAATTGATTTTAGGTTTAATTTCACCCTTATTTATATTTATAAAAGTACTTAAAAATGAACAAAACGAAAGATATATACGTTACAGGTTTCGCTTTATTTTCTATGTTTTTTGGCGCAGGAAATTTAATATTACCTCCTTATTTAGGAAAAAATGCCGCTGATTTATGGAGTTTGGTAACTCTTGGTTTTTTTATTACCGCCGTTTTTATTCCTATTTTAGGAATTTTAGCCCACGCAAAACTACAAGGAACCATGTACGATTTTGGTAAAAAAGTATCGCCTATTTTTAGTAGCGCTTACTGCCTAATTGTCTATGCTATTGCGGTGGCTTTACCCTCACCAAGAACCGCTTCGGTTACTCACGAAATGGCAATTGCTCCTTATTTTGAAAGCAGTTCTTTAATAACAAGTTTACTATATTTCAGCTTGGTTTTTATTTTTGTAATGAACAGAAATAAAGTCTTAGATTTATTAGGAAAGTTTTTAACTCCTCTAATTATATTTATATTATTAGCCATTATTATTGTGGGTATATTTACCACGCCAAGCGCTATGAACCCCTCAATATTCGATGCGCCTTTTGTAAGTGGTTTGCTTGAAGGCTATCAAACTTTTGACGCTATTGGTGCCGTGGTTGTTGGTGGCGTGCTGGTTGTTTCGATGAATTTTAATAAAAATACCTCTTTCGAGGTTAAAAAAGATTTAATTACCAAAGCAGGTTTTATAGCAGGTTTAGGGCTTTTAGTTATTTATGCTGGGCTTATTTATAACGGCGCATTATTTAACACTGTTTTTGCCGATGACGCCACTCGTTCAGAGGTTTTAAGCACTTTGAGTTCGCAAACTTTAGGAAATATTGGAACCTTATTTTTAGGTGTTTTAGTTGCCTTGGCATGTTTTACCACAGCGGTTGGGCTTATTACAGGAACAGCAGATTATATAAAAGGGATTTGCAAAAATTCAGATAAAGCCTATATGGCAACCGCTATTTTTGCTTGTGTTGTAGGTATTTTAGTTGGGCAGTTTGACGTAAAATATATTATAAATATTGCCCTACCTGCCTTGATGCTTGTTTATCCGACCACTATTGTTTTAATTATTTTAAACTTATTGGCTGATAAATATGCTTCAGGAATTGTTTTTAAAGCAGTAGTTTATATTACCTTAATTTTCAGTATTCCTGATGTTTTAGATTTTATTATTGATAAAGAACATTTAGCGCCTATCAAAAATTTTATTCCACTAGCAACCCATAATTTAGGATGGGTTTTACCAGCAATTATCAGTTTTATTATTGCGAATATTTTTCAGATGAAAAAGCAAAAAAGCGCTTAAAAAAAGACTTTTACCACTAGAAATAAAAACCCCGATATACATCTTTCAAAAGATGTATATCGGGGTTTTTATTTAACTTTCTATTGTTGATTTTTTATCAAAAAAGATACAATTCCTAAAATCTATATCCTAAATTGATACCAACTCTAGGCACAACAACTGGCGATTTTGAGGTAAACATATTTCTTCCTAAACCTGCATAAACATCAAGTATAAAACCACCTGATGACACATATTTAGATCCAATTGCCAAACCTAAAGCACCATCGGTATATTTTTCTTCTATGTTTTCAACAACTCCCGCTGTTTCAACTTTTTTGTCTTTTTCGCCACCGTTAATTCCCATAAAAACCTCTCCAAAATAATTCCAATTGCTATTATCTGTAAAATAATGACGGAAATAAGGCGTAATCATCCAGTTTTCATTATATCTAAAATCTTTGGATTTTTTTTCAAAATTAATCAATGTTGAAAGCCCTACTGATGAACGTTCGGTAGTGTAATATTCATAAGAAACTTCTACTGTTTTAAGCGCCAAAGCATCTAAAAGATCTACCTTAACTTCTTGTTGTGCCTGTGCAAATGAACCGATAAAAAGGACCGCTATTAAAAGTGTTTTTTTCATGTTTTAATTTTAAATGAATTGTATTTTAACTAAATAGTCAATTATAATACCACAAAAATACATTAATTGTTTATTTCAAAACAAAATTAGACACTCTTTTCTATGAAGAACAATCGCAATTCGTAGCGCAGCCTTTTTGCTGTTTATCTTTAATAAAAAATTTATTTACTAAAAACAATACTGCAAAACCAACAGCTATATACGTTATAATTTCTTGCATTATCTATCGTAGTATTTGATAGGCTAAAAAAGCCGATAAATATGCCAAAGATCCCATTCCAAAAAGTTGTAGCATTGGCCATTTCCAACTTTTAGTTTCTCTTTTAACAATTGCTAAAGTTCCCATACATTGCATTGCGAAAGCATAAAACAATAATAATGACATTCCTGTAGCAAAATTGAAGCGTTTTTCTCCCGTTTCTTCGTTTATTTCAGAGGCCATTTTTGCTTTAATCGTAGCGATATTATCATCATTATTTTCAACGCTATAAATAGTTGCCAAGGTTCCGATAAAAACCTCTCTTGCTGCAAAAGAAGCAATTAATCCGATACCTATTTTCCAATCATAACCAAGCGGTTTTACAATTGGTTCAATTGCTTTCCCTGCCATTCCGATGTAGGAATTTTCTAATTTTATAGAAGCTATTTTTTGCGACAATTCTTGTTTTGATAACTGCTTATTTGCTGTATTTTCTGTAACATTTTTTTCGGCATTTTTAAAATTTGAAGCTCCGTTAGATGCTAAAAACCACAATACAATTGAAATCGCTAAAATAATTTTCCCTGCATCAAAAACAAAGGCTTTGGTTTTTTCCAATACATCAAAAAATACATTTTTTACTGATGGAATTTTATAATTAGGCATTTCCATTACAAAAAATGAGGTGTTTTTTATCTTTAATGTTTTATGTAAAATATACGCACCAATAATTGCCGAACCAAAACCAAGCGCATATAATCCTAACAAAGTTAAACCCTGTAAACCTATAAAACCAAACAATTTAGTATCAGGAATTATCAAGGCAATTAAAATAGCATATACCGGCAAACGTGCCGCACAGGTGGTAAATGGTGTTACTAAAATGGTTATTAAACGCTCTTTCCAACTGGTAATTGTTCGGGTTGCCATAATTGCAGGAATTGCACAGGCTGTTCCCGAAATTAATGGAAAAACACTTTTACCACTCATTCCAAAACGACGCATAATTTTATCCATTAAAAAAACCACCCGACTCATATAGCCTGTTTCTTCTAAAATGGCGATAAAAAAAAATAAAATAACTATTTGCGGAATAAAAATAAGCACTCCGCCTATTCCAGGGATAATTCCTTCGGATAACAAATCGGTAAACATTCCTGCTGGTAAATTCGATTTGGCAAGGTCTGAAATACTCGCAAATAAACCGTCAATAAAATCCATCGGAGCATATGCCCACTCAAAAACCGATTGAAATATCAATAATAATAATCCGAAGAAAATGAAATATCCGAATATTTTATGGGTAAAAATAGTATCTAATTTTGAACGAATATCTGTTGCTTTTGAAGCGTCAATTTGATAGGTTTTCTTTAAAGTATCATTTATTTTCTGATAGCGATAAATGGTTTCTTTGTGCTGGTATTTTTTTTGTTTAGATACATCATGGCTAAACAATTCTAAGGCATTTTTTTCAGTTGAGCAAAGTAAAGAGCTATGCTGTTTTGTAAGCATCATCCATAATTCATAGACTGAAAATTTAGTGCTTTTTTGAGCTAATTCTTCAAAATAATCAGCATCAATTTTAGTGGTGATTTCCTTAAAATTAGAATATACTTCTAAATTATCATACTTTTCTATTGCTTGTTTTAAAACATCAATTCCTTGATTTTTTCTAGCAGATATTAAAACCACTTTGGTATGTAATTCTTTTTCTAAATTTTCAATATCAATAGAAATCCCTTTAGTTTTCATTTGATCCGCCATATTTAAGGCTAAAATAATTGGAATTTCTAAATCCTGAATTTGAGAAAAAAGCAATAAGTTTCGCTTTAAATTTTCAACATCGGCAACAATTACAATTACATCTGGTTTTTCGTCTTCATTTGAATTTAGCAAACTTTTTAAAACAATGCTTTCATCCATCGAAGTTGGATTAATACTGTAAGTTCCTGGTAAATCGGTAATAATTGCTGTGCTATTTTCTGATAATTGGCAAGTTCCTGATTTTTTATCAACTGTAACCCCAGGATAATTTCCTACTTTTTGAGTTAAGCCTGTTAATTGATTAAATAAAGAAGTTTTTCCTGTGTTCGGGTTTCCTATTAATGCTACTTTTATACGTTTACTCATTGATTATATCCGTTAAATTTTGGTAATTAAAATTTGGCTCGCCATCTCTTTTCGAATTGCTAAATGGCTTCCGTTTACGCAGATATATATCGGATCTTTTAAGGGTGCAATTTGCAGTAATTCGACTTCTGTTCCAGGCAAACAGCCCATTTCTAATAATTTTAAAGGAATAACATCTAATGATTCTTCGGATATAATTCCACTCTCACCAATTTGTAAACTTGCAATTGAACTCAAAATAATACGTATAATATTGACTAACAAAGATACTAAAATAGAACGATTCTAAACAATTAGCCTGTAACAATCTTGCTATTTCTTTTTATTGATTGCTTGGTGTATTGTGCTATTATTTGAAATCTTATATTTGTTGCATGACTTTCGATAAAATTATAGGGCAAGAACATATTAAAAAACATTTACAGCAATCCGCGGATAACAACCGAATACCTCACGCACAACTTTTTGTTGGTAAAGAGGGTTCAGGAACGCTGCCCATGGCAATTGCCTACGCCCAGTATTTGCTATGTAATTCGTCAAATAATGCGGATGCTTGCAATTTAAAATGCAACAAATTACAACATCCTGATTTGCATTTTGCCTTTCCTGTAACCACCAACGATGCGGTAAAAAAACACCCTGTTAGTAATTTATTTTTAGCCGATTGGCGTTCTTTTATTGAAAAACAACCCTACGGAAGTCTTTTTAATTGGTCACAACAAATTGGGGTTGAAAATAAACAAGGTCAAATTGGAGTTGATGAAGCTTTTGATATTGTTAAAAAACTGCAATTAAAATCATACGAAGGTGGTTTTAAAGTGATGATAATTTGGATGGCAGAAAAAATGAATATCGCTTCGGCAAACAAATTATTAAAACTTATTGAAGAACCGCCCGAAAAAACAGTTTTTATACTGATAACCGAAGATGAAGAGCAAATTATAAACACCATAAAATCGCGCTGTCAGGCATTAAATTTCCCTGCTTTAAGCGAAGCTGATATTGCCAACGCCTTGGTTAAAAACAAACAGGTATCAGAAAATGAAGCCATTAAAATAGCGCATCAATCCGAAGGAAATTACAACAAAGCACTGCATATTTTAAACAATAATTCGAACGATTTAATTTTTGAACAATGGTTTATTACTTGGATTCGTGCCGCTTTTAAAGCCAAAGGAAATGCGGCTGTTATTCAAGATTTAATAGACTGGTCGGAAACCATTGCAAAAACAGGACGAGAAACACAAAAACAGTTTTTACAATATTGCTTACAATTTTTTAGACAGGCATTATTGTTAAATTATGGCGCAAATGATTTGGTCTTTTTAGAAACAAAAACGCCTAATTTTCAATTAGCAAAATTTGCTCCTTTTATACATAGCAGAAATATTTTAATTATTGATAAAGAACTAAATGATGCGCAATATCATATTGAGAGAAACGGTAATCCTAAAATTATTTTGTTAGATTTATCAATTAAATTAACCCGACTTTTACATAGTAAGGAAGAAAAAGCGTAAACCCTAAAAACCACACAATTTGCTAAAAATCAATAACATATCACTACAGATTAGAATTTTCCTTTCCATGATATTATTGGTATTATTGGCATCGGTTTTAATTGTTACAGTAACCATAATTCAATACGGCGAACAAACCCAAGACTATAATATTCAGCGATTTAACCGAAAAGAAAGCGCCACAAAACACGATATAGAAATTGAGTTAAAACGCAAAACAACCTACCCGATTACCACCGATAATTTAGCCAAAATATTTCAAGACCGAATTTACGATATCGCCTATGTTCATAAATTAACCGTGTCAATGTACGACATGAATGGGCGGCTTTTAAAATCGTCAATTCCCTATAATTTTGATCAAAAAAAAGCACCCAATTTAACCACAGAAATTGTTACTGAACTGGCTAATAATTCCAATCATAAAATTTTAAAAAGCCGAAATAATAAAGGAATTACTTATCAATCATCATATACCTATATAAACGATACCCGCTTTAAACGAATTGGACTTTTAGAGCTGCAAATAGCCCAAGATAACGAAGAGCAAAAGCAGGAATTACGAGAATTTATATCACGTTTATTGCTTGTCTATTTACTGATGTTTGTTATTGCTATTGCATTGGCATATTTTTTATCGAGCTATATTACACGCTCTATTCAAACGATTTCTGAAAAAATTAAAGAAACACGTTTAAATCAACGAAACGAAAAAATCACTTTAAATTCGGCAAGTTCAGAAATAAATTCTTTAGTTGATTCGTATAATAATATGATTGACCAATTAGAAGAAAGTGCCGTAAAACTTGCCCGAAGCGAACGAGAACAAGCTTGGCGAGAAATGGCTAAACAAGTGGCTCATGAAATTAAAAATCCGCTAACACCGATGCGTCTTTCAGTACAAAGTTTTGAACGAAGATTTAATCCTGAAGACCCAAAAATTAAAGTAAAATTAGCCGAATACAGCGAAACACTTATTCAACAAATTGATGTAATGAGCGCTATTGCTTCTGCATTTTCTGATTTTGCAAAAATGCCCACACAGCGTCGTGAAAAACTCGATGTCGTAGATGTTGTAAAACATTCGTTAGATATTTTTACCGAAGATTACATTTATTTTGTTCCCAAAGAACCCGAATTATTTGCCTATTTAGATAAAACACAATTAATTAGAGTTTTAACAAACTTAGTTAAAAACGCTACACAAGCAATTAAAGAAGATGAAAAAAATCCGAGAATTGAAGTAAAAGTAACATCCGAAGGAAATAACGTAAAAATTACCGTTTCTGATAACGGAAAAGGTATTACAACTAAAAATAAAGAGTTAATTTTTGAACCTAAATTTACCACAAAAACAAGTGGAATGGGCTTAGGTTTAGCCATGATAAAAAATATAATTGAAGCCTATGATGGTTCTATTAACTTCACATCAACAGAAGGAATTGGAACTGTTTTCACTGTAATTTTACCAAAAACTTAATCATATGAATTTCGAAAACATCTTAGTAAAAACCACTAACGGATTAGCAACAATTACCATTAACAGACCTAAAAAGTTAAATGCTTTAAACAGCGCTACCATTAACGAATTAAGTACTGTTTTTGAAAATTTAGAAGATGATACTAGCGTAAAAACAATCATTATTACTGGAAGCGGAGAAAAAGCCTTTGTAGCGGGTGCAGATATTTCAGAATTTGCAAATTTTACTACAGAAGAAGGTGAAAGATTAGCTAAATTTGGGCAGGAATCGTTATTTGATTTAGTTGAAAATTTATCAACCCCTGTAATTGCAGTTATTAATGGTTTTGCCTTAGGTGGCGGATTAGAATTGGCAATGGCTTGTCATTTTAGAATTGCTTCTGACAATGCAAAAATGGGCTTACCTGAAGTTTCTTTAGGGGTAATTCCTGGCTACGGAGGCACACAACGCTTGCCTCAATTAGTTGGTAAAGGAAAAGCAATGGAATTAATTATGACCGCAGCTATGATTTCTGCTGAACAAGCAAAAAATTGGGGCTTGGTAAATTATGTAGTTCCTCAAGAGGAATTATTACCCTTGGCAGAAAAATTAGCAGGTAAAATAATGCGCAATTCATCGGTAGCAATTAGCGCTGCAATTAGAGCTGTTAACGATAATTTTAAAGACGGAATTAATGGCTACGAAACTGAAATTGCCGAGTTTGGTGACTCTTTTTCTACAGCTGATTTTAAAGAAGGAACAACAGCATTTTTAGAAAAAAGAAAACCTAATTTTCCAGGAGAATAAGAACCTGTTTAATTTTTAAAAAGCAGCTAGTTTTCTAGCTGCTTTTTTATATTCTAATAAGCTCTAAAAATTACAATACACCATTAATTTCAGCATCAAATTGAGTTAAAAAATCCTGCATATATTCATGCCTAGCAAGGGCAATTTTTTTAGCTGTTTTAGTATTCATTTTATCTTTTAAAAGCAATAGTTTTTCATAAAAATGATTAATTGTTGGAGCTGTTGAATTTTTATATTCGGCTTTTGTCATCTTTAAATTTACAGGTATTTCAGGGTCGTACAAACCACGGTTTTTAAAGCCGCCGTAATTAAAACAACGGGCAATTCCGATAGCGCCAATTGCATCTAACCTATCGGCATCTTGAATTACCGCCAATTCTGGGGAGCTAAATTTTTGAGCTGATGACAACTTATCTAAGCTACTTTTAAAAGAAATATGTTTAATAATATTTTCTATATGAAGAATTATTGATTCATTTAATTGCTGATTTTCTAAAAATTGACGCGCCATTTTAGGAGCAATTGTTTCATCGCCATTATAAAATTTAGCATCGGCAATATCGTGTAATAAAGCACCTAACGATACTATAAAAACATCCACCTTTTCATCCTTAGCAATTAACAACGCATTTTTATAAACACGTTCTATATGAAACCAATCATGCCCGGCTTCTGCCCCTTGCAAGTTTTTTTTTACAAAGGAAATCGTGTTTTCTATTATCTGATTTTCATTCATCTTTCAAAAATAAAAAAATCCTGTGCTATAAACACAGGATTTTAACTATATATAAAACAAGCGATAAAATTAATCAACCTATAAAATTATCTCTTAAAACTAAAGTAACTTATTAGCCACTAAATATTCGGCAATTTGAATGGTGTTTGTGGCGGCTCCTTTTCGTAAATTATCAGCAACTATCCACATATTTAAGGTGTTTGGTTGCGATTCATCTCTTCGGATTCGTCCTACAAAAACTTCATCTTTATTATGTGCCAAAATTGGCATCGGATATACATTATTTTGCACATCATCTTGTACAATTATACCGTCGGTTTTACCTAAAATTTCACGTACAGTTGCTAAGTCGAAATCATTTTCAAACTGCACATTTACAGCTTCTGAATGTCCGCCTGCCGTAGGAATTCGAACTGCGGTTGCTGTTACAGAAAAAGAATCATCGCCTAAAATCTTTTTTGGTTCTTTGACTAATTTCATTTCTTCTTTGGTATAACCGTTTTCTAAAAACACATCGCAATGTGGCAAGGCATTTCTTCCAATTGGATGTGGATATACCATTTCGCCATCAATCCCTGCCTCTTCATTATCTAATTGCTGAACCGCTTTTACGCCCGTTCCTGAAACCGATTGATAGGTAGAAATAACCACACGTTTCATCTTATATTTTTCATGTAAAGGTCCTAACGCCATCACTAATTGAATGGTCGAACAATTCGGGTTTGCTATTATTTTATCCTGAGCAGTTAAAACATTTCCGTTAATTTCAGGAACGACTAATTTCTTAGTATCATCCATTCTCCATGCCGATGAATTATCAATAACGGTTGTTCCTGCTTCGGCAAATTTAGGTGCCCAAATTAAAGAGGTTTCGCCTCCTGCTGAAAACAATGCTACATCGGGTTTCATAGCTACGGCTGTTTGCAAACCTACAACCGAATATTTTTTTCCTTTAAATTCAATTTGATTTCCTACCGAACGTTCCGATGCAACAGGAATTAATTCTGTTACAGGAAAATTACGTTCTGCTAATATTTGTAACATTACATTACCGACCATTCCTGTGGCTCCTACAACTGCTACTTTCATTTTTATTATTTTATAATAAGTTACTATTTTTATACAAAGATTTAAAAAAAACAAATCACTTTTAATAGTTTACTCTGATATTTTTAAAAAAACCTTAAAAAATATCAAATTACTTCAAAAAGTCTATTTTTAAACAGTAAAGTATAAAAAAATAGTACATTTGTATTGATTTTTTATATAAATCATCACATTTTGTATCACTTAAAAACAAGTATAGCATGCAACTGTACAATAAATTAAGCGCTAATGAGCGTGCTGCTTTAATCGATGAAGCAGGGAAAGACCGTATTACTATTTCATTTTATCAGTATTATAAAATAGAAAACCCTCAACTTTTTAGAGATAAATTGTTCTTAGAATGGAACGAATTAGATGTTTTAGGTAGAACCTACGTTTCTTACGAAGGAATTAACGCCCAAATATCTGTTGCTTCTGAAAATTTCTTAGCATTAAAAGAGCAATTAGATGCTATTTCATTTTTGAAAGATATTCGATTAAATGTAGCTGTTGAACATAACAATAAATCGTTTTTAAAACTAAAAGTAAAGGTTCGTAAAAAAATTGTTGCTGATGGTTTAAATGATGAAACTTTTGATGTAACCAACAAAGGTGTGCACTTAAATGCCAAAGATTTTAATGAAATGCTAGCAAACCCAAACACGGTTTGTGTAGATATGCGAAATCATTACGAAAGTGAAATTGGTCATTTTGACGGTGCAGTAACACCCGATGTTGATACTTTTAGAGATTCATTAGATATTATTGAACAAGATTTAAAAGATAACAAAGAAGATAAAAATCTATTGATGTATTGTACTGGTGGAATCCGTTGCGAAAAAGCATCGGCATATTACAAACACAAAGGTTTTAAAAATGTTTTTCAGCTAGAAGGCGGAATTATTGAATATACGCGTCAGGTAAAAGATGAGGGAATCGAAAATAAATTTATCGGTAAAAATTTTGTTTTTGACCACAGAAGAGCTGAACGAATTACCGATGATGTAGTTTCTAATTGTCATCAATGTGGGAAATCTTGCGATAATCACACCAATTGTGCCAATGAAGGTTGTCATTTATTGTTTATTCAATGTGATGAATGTGCTGAAAAAACAGAAAATACCTGTTCAACCGATTGTCAGGAAATTATTCAATTATCTTGGGAAGAACAAAAAGCCTTGCGAAAAGGTACACATGCTAGTAATAAAATCTTCAAAAAAGGACGCTCTGAAGTGCTAAAATTCAAGAAATAATGCAAAAAATAGAATTAATGGCACCTGCTGGTAACTTCGAATCGTTACAGGCTGCCTTAGATAATGGTTGTGATTCTATCTATTTTGGGGTAGAGCAATTGAATATGCGCGCTAGAGCAACCGTGAATTTTACCTTAGATGATTTAGACGAAATTTCAAAACGTTGTTCAGAAAAAGGAGTTAGAACCTATTTAACTTTAAATACTATTGTATATGACCATGATTTATCAATTGTAAAAACCTTGATAAATAGTGCTAAAAAAGCAAATATTACAGCCGTAATCGCTATGGATCAAGCGGTAATTGCCATGGCAAGAACTGCACAAATGGAAGTGCATATTTCAACACAAATTAATATTACAAACATTGAAACTGTGAAGTTTTACGCAATGTTTGCCGATACAATTGTATTGAGTAGAGAACTTAGTTTGCGTCAGGTAAAAAGTATTACTGAACAAATTGAAAAAGAAGCTATCAAAGGACCTGCAGGACGTTTACTCGAAGTTGAAATATTCGGACACGGTGCTTTATGCATGGCGGTTTCGGGTAAATGTTATATGAGTTTACATTCGCATAATTCATCAGCAAATAGAGGTGCTTGTAAACAAAACTGCCGTAAAAAATATACCGTAATTGACCAAGAATCTGGTTTCGAAATGGAATTAGATAACGAATATATTATGTCGCCAAAAGATTTATGTACTATTGATTTTCTTGACCAAGTTGCCGATGCAGGAATTAAAGTCCTAAAAATTGAAGGACGAGGAAGAGCGCCTGAATATGTAGCGAAAGTGATTAAATGTTACCGAGAAGCAATTGATGATATTGCCAAAGGAACTTACAGCAAAGAAAAAGTTATCGGCTGGATGCAAGAACTTGAAAAAGTATACAATCGTGGGTTTTGGAATGGCTATTATTTAGGGCAAAAATTAGGCGAATGGAGTAAAGAACCTGGTTCACATGCTACTCAGAAAAAAGTATATCTTGGTAAAGGAATGCACTATTTTTCAAAAGCTGAAATTGGACAATTTAAAATTGAAGCCTACGACCTAACAATTGGCGATACCATTTTAATTACAGGACCTACTACAGGCGCTCAAGAAATGGAATTAAAAAGTATGTTTGTTGATGATAAAGAAGCACAAACAGCCACTAAAGGAGATGAAGTTACCATGAAATTAGACTTCAAAATTCGTGCTTCGGATAAATTATATAAAATTGTAAAAACTGAATTTGCTAAAAATTAACAAGATAAATTTATATAATTTAAAGATAAAAAAAAGACAATAAATGGTTGTAATTACATTGCAAAGAAAGAAATGTATTGGTTGTAACTATTGTGTAGAAGTTGCACCTGCACAGTTTCAAATGTCTAAAAAAGATGGGAAATCAGTACTGTTACATTCTTTAGAAAAAAAAGGTTTTTTTACGATAAAAAATCCTGACGATAGTATTTTTGAAGCATCATTAGAAGCTAAAAAAGCTTGTCCTGTTAAAATTATTGAAGTAAAACAACGTTAAAATAAAAAATTGTATCGAGAACTTTTTTATCATCTAAATAAAGATAAAAGAATTGAAATTCTCGATACAATTTTAATTCCTTTTAGTCATTAAAATCAATCAAATTGACAAGAGTTATCAAAAAAAAAGCTAAAAACTACGGCAAATCAGAATGTAAAAATTAAGCTAACTAAATTGAGTTTGACAGATTCGATTTCTTATTTTTTGTTACATTTTTTTTAAAATAAAATTTAAATAGACTCTTAATACAAAGGTATTTTTAAAGAAACTTTTGTGCCTTTTGCCTTACCATTTTCGTCTAGCAAATCAATATAAATTAACGAATAATCATTTTGAAATTGTGTGGAAAAGTTTTTCAATCGCTCTTTGGTTAAGTAAATTCCTATTGATTTTCTATTTAACGTTTTATTATTTTTAATTCTAAGCGCTTCTCTTCTACCAATACCATTATCTTCTATTTCAACTTTAATAAACTCTTCACCTATTTTAAAAATAGATATTTCTAATTTTTTACTTCCTTTTTTTGACGATAATCCATGCCAAATTGCATTTTCTAGAAAAGGTTGTAAGATTAATGGAGGAACTTTAATTCTATCTAAATTTACAGATTCGTTAATATTTTGAGTATATGTTATAGCATTTGAAAGTCTAATATTTTCAATACTCATATACAAATTCATTGTTTTGAGTTCTTCATTTAAAGTAACTTCTTTTATTATGGTCGACTCTAAAATGTTACGCATTAATTTTGAAAATTTATTCAAATAATACACCGCATTTTTTTGTTCGTTATTAATAATATATAATTTAATCGAATTCAGGGCATTAAACACAAAGTGAGGATTCATTTGAATTCTTAACGTTTTTTGCTCTAACAGTAATATTTGTTTTTCATTTTTCAACAAACGCTGTCTGTATATTGAATATAATAAAAAGCCAAAAAAAGCAAGCAACATTAATACTATAATTAAAATATTTCTATTTCGAATGTGTTTTATTTTAGCTATTTTATTTTCAATCGCTAATTTTTTTATTTTATTAGCACTTACTTCAACATCGTATTTATTAATAAGACTATTTACATACCGAATATTCTTATCATTAAATGTTTTTTTTGCTATTTCTATTGATTTTTGATAATAATTTAGTGCTTGTTTATAATTTTCTGTTTGTTTATTTAATTCTGATAAATGCTCATAACAACTTTCTAAAATTGATACGTTATTGTTTTTCAATCCTATTTCTAATGATTTATCTAAGTAATAATTAGCCTTTTTATATTTTTTTAATTTTAAAAACACCCAACCTAAACTATTATATACTTTTGATAAAATATCACTATTAGCCAATTTTTCAGCAAGTGTTAAAGTTTCTATTAAACAAGTATGAGCTGCTTTATATTTCCTTTTTAAAATTAAAACATTAGCTATACTATTATGACAAATTACTGTAATTAGCTTATCTTCATCCTCTGTATTATAGGCTAACGATTTTTTAAAATCAGCTAATGCTTTATCTAAATTTCCAATTTTTTGATATGTAACTCCTCGCTGTTGATAAGTGACTGCTAAACCACTAATATCTCCTATATTTTTTTGTATAGGAATCGATTGATTAAATAAATCTAAAGCTCTTTCATATTGTTTTAAAGATACATAAATGATAGCAATACTATTTATTGCAATACTAGTACTTCGTTTAACATCGCTGTTTTGATTTTTTGTGTTAGGTACAATATCTAACACTTGTTGATGATAATTTAAGGCTTCTCGAAGGTTATCTTGTTGGCTATAAAAATTCCCTATCTGATTTAATATTTCAAGTCTTTTTGCATTATTTTTTGCTATTATAGCTTCTTTTAATGCTCTTTCAAGTCTTTCTATTTCTTCATATGTAAATAGCTTATCTTTAAGGTATTTTTTAATTTTAAAAAAAGTGAGTTCTTTTTTATCTATAGTATTTGAAAGTATAGTGTCACTATTTTTTTCTGCGAAGCAAGTATATATTGTACACAGGAAAAAGAAAACTATAAAACCGATTATTTTCATAAAAGCAGT
This sequence comes from Tenacibaculum dicentrarchi, assembly GCF_900239345.1. GTDB lineage: Bacteria > Bacteroidota > Bacteroidia > Flavobacteriales > Flavobacteriaceae > Polaribacter > Polaribacter dicentrarchi. The sequence goes on from NZ_OESZ01000001.1 coordinate 172,660, forward strand.
TCTAAAATTTTTCTAAAAAATCTGATTTCTTTTGACGAGAAACAGGGATTCTATGGTTATCTTCTAAAATAACATATCCGTCCGATTTTATAAACTGTTTTAATTTATTTAAGTTGATAATAAATGAATTGTGAATTCTAAAAAAATGCTCTTCAGGAAGTAGTGCATTTATTTCTTTTAATTTTTTTGTTACTACAATTTTTCTATTATTAATAGTATGAATTGTGCAATAATTACCATCAGACTCTACAAACACAATTTCCGATTGTTTTAAAAAAATTAGTTTTCCATCGGTATTGATTGTAATTTTTCTTTTGTTGAACTTTTTATTAAAATTAGAAAGTATTTGTTCAATTTTTTCACTGCTATTACTTTTTTCATGGTAATTTTTAACCCTATTTAATGTTACCTCTAAATCATCAGAATCTATGGGTTTTAATAAATAATCAATTGCATCATTTTTTAAAGCCTTTATAGCATATTCACTATAAGCAGTTGTAATAACAATGGCAAAATCTTTTTTATCTAATTTTTCTAACAATTGAAAACCGTCCATTGTTGGCATTTCAATATCTAAAAAAAGACAATCAATCGGATTATTGTTAATATATTTTATAGCTTGTTCTGCTTGAGTAAATGTTTGTATAATTTCTAAATCATCGTTAAAACTAGACAATTCCCACAAAAATCCTTCTATTGCCTTAGGCTCGTCATCAACAATTACAGCTCGTAACATACATCAAAATTTACCTCAAATATAATCGATATTAGGCTAAATAAAAACACAAAAAGCTGAAAAACACTATTTAAAAAAAGAGGTTGAGATAAAAATTAAAATAGAAACCAATTATACATAAATTGATACCATTTATACATAAGTTCTTTTTTCTGATGTCTTTTTAAAAGATATTTGCGCCACATATAATATACTTGAAAATCAATTTTGATAAATTGGGGGATTAATCAAAAATGATAATAAATAAAAGCATCACTTTAGAGTGATGCTTTTTTATGTAAAAAATTTTAAATTTAGCACATAAAAAAGCTCAAACAATAAATTGTTTGAGCTTTAATATATGTAATCAGAAATTTCTTAAGCCTCGAAAGGAACTATAGAAACGTATGATCTGTCATTTCTTTTCTTTCTAAAAGCAACAACACCATCAACTTTAGCGTGTAAAGTATGATCTTTCCCCATGTAAACATTTTTACCTGGATTGTGCGTTGTACCTCTTTGACGAACAATAATATTACCTGCAATAGCAGCTTGTCCTCCAAAAATCTTTACTCCTAATCGTTTCGATTCTGATTCTCTACCATTCTTCGAACTACCGACACCTTTTTTATGAGCCATCTTATTTTGATTTTTTTAGATTAAACTTGTACGAGATTATTTTTCAATTCCTCCGTCTAACTTGTCTTGTAACACTTTTAATACATCCCACTCACCATCAGCAGCTAATTGTGCTTGTTTTGGCCAAGTAGTAGTAACTAAGTGAGATAAACGAGAACTAGCTTCTACTAAAATTTTACTTAATGTAGCTGGGTCTTGTTTTGCAACTTTCGCAAAAGTATCAATTCCTGCGTTCACTAAAGCTTGAGCAGCTTTAGGTCCAGCACCTTCAATCTTTGTTAAATCATCAGCTTTAGAAGCTTTTTTTGCAGCTTTCTTTGGTGCAGCTTTAGCAGCCTTTGGAGCAGCTTTAGAAGTTCCAGAAGCAACGATAGATTCAACTTGAATTTCAGTTAAATACTGTCTGTGTCCGTTTTTCTTTTTGTAACCTTTTCTTCTTTTCTTCTTGAAAACGATTACCTTATCACCTTTTAAGTGACGTAATACTTTTGCAGTTACTCCTGCACCTTTTATAGCTGGGGCGCCAATAGTTACGTTACCATTGTCTGCAATTAGCATAACGTTCTCAAATGTTACATTTGATCCTTCTGCGTCTTGTAAACGGTGTACGAATACTTTTTGGTCTTTTGCTACTTTAAATTGCTGCCCTGCTATCTCTACGATTGCGTACATACTTTTTGTTTTGCGTTATTAGTTTACATTTTCCTCATGAAAATGAGGCTGCAAATATACGTTGTATAAAAATAACAAACAATCTAAAGCTCAGAAAATTACTACTAATTTGCATCAAAACAAGTATTTACTTCTTAAAAAAGTAATAATAACCTATCTATCAAAACATTTCAATTGATACTTACTTTTTGTTTGGAGCTATTTCCCGCTTTCCGCACTCGCTCTTTTTTGAAAAAAAATCAAAAAAGGAGCTCAAACAATTGCTACAATCGGGGCTAAGCATCACCATCATATTTAAGATATTTCAACATTATTTTACAACTTTTAAAATCATTTTTCAACTTAAATAACCTAATAACCTGTTTAATTTCATCTGAAAAAAATTGTAACAGAATAATAAGAAATCGCATCGGTCAACCTGAATTCATTTCAGGTTCGCATCCTGATTTGCCGTAGTTCTCCCCCTTTTTTTTTGATGATTCTTGTCAATTCGAGTGATTTTAATGACTAGAAGGAATTAAAATTGTATCGAGAATTTGAATTCTTTTATGTTAATGAATTTCATGCTAAAAAAGTTCTCAATACAATTTTTTTGAAGGAAAAAAATCACTCGAACTCACAGTTCATTTAATTTTTAAACAGACTCTAACATAAAAATCACAAAAAAATGTTAAAAAATAACCTTATTAAAATCTAGATATCATAATATGTAACAAACATCTTAACTTCACGTCCTATATAAAAATCAGTTAAAAACTAAAAAAAATATCCATGAAAAAAAGTATGATAACTCTTTCAATGGCTTTACTTGTTGGCTTCTATGCTACTGCTCAAAAAGTCGAATTTAAAGAGTACGATTTAAGCAACGGAATGCACGTAATTTTGCATCAAGACAAGTCTGCTCCTGTAGTAACAACAGCAGTAATGTATCATGTTGGCGCTAAAGATGAACAGCCAAACAGAACAGGAATGGCACATTTTTTCGAACACTTATTATTTGAAGGAACAAAAAACATTAAAAAAGGAGACTGGTTTAAAATTGTTTCATCTAATGGAGGAAAAAACAACGCCAACACCACCGATGATAGAACTTATTATTACGAAGTATTTCCTTCAAACAACCTAGAATTAGGTTTATGGATGGAGTCGGAACGTTTATTACACCCTGTAATTAATCAAGGCGGTGTTGACACTCAAAACGAAGTTGTAAAAGAAGAAAAAAGATTACGTGTTGACAATCAGCCGTATGGAAGCTTCTTAGAAAATGTTAAAAAGAATATTTTTAAAAAGCATGCTTATAAAGGAACTACTATCGGAAAAATGAAGCATTTAGACGACGCTACTTTAGCGGAGTTTTTAGCCTTTAATAAAAAATTCTACGTTCCTAATAATGCTACTTTAGTTGTTGCTGGTGATATCAATATCAAAAAAACTAAAAAATTGGTAGAAGCTTATTTTGGAAACATACCTAGAGGTGCCGAAGTAACAAGAAAATTTGTAAAAGAAGCCCCAATTACCAAACAAATAAATGCCAAGGCGTATGATGCAAATATTCAAATTCCTGCAATTGTAAATGCCTACAGAACTCCTTCTATGAAAACTAGAGAAGCGAGAGTTTTAGACATGATTTCAACCTATTTAAGCGATGGAAAAAGCTCTATTTTATATAAAAAATTAGTCGATACTAAAAAAATGGCATTACAAGTAGGTGCTTTTAGTCTTAGCCAAGAAGATTACGGAACTTACGTGGTGTATGGGCTTCCTTTAGGAAAAACTTCTTTAACTGATTTAACCAAAGAAATTGATGAAGAAATTGTAAAAATACAAACCAATTTAATTTCAGAAAAAGCCTATCAAAAATTACAAAATAAATTTGAAAATGATTTTGTAAATGCTAACGCAAGTGTTGAAGGTGTTGCAAATTCTTTAGCTCGTTTTAACGTATTATATGGCGATACCAATTTAATAAATACCGAAATTGATATTTTTCGTTCTATTACTCGTGAAGAAATTAGAGCTGCTGCAAAAAAGTACCTAAACCCAAATCAACGATTAGTTTTAGAATATTTACCAAAAAAGAAATAAATCAAAAGACATTAATATATTATGAAAACAAAAATAGTATCACTTATCGCAATTTTAGCAATGTCTTTTGCTACCACTGCACAAATAGATAGAAGCGTACAACCAAAACCAGGACCAGCTCCAAAAGTACGATTAGGTAAAGTGAAAAAATTTACACTACCTAATGGTTTACAGGTAATTATGGTTGAAAACCATAAATTACCAAGAGCATCTGCTAGCTTAACTATTGATAATAAAGCCGTTTTTGAAGGTGAAAAAGCAGGTTTATCAAGTGTTATGGGAAGTTTGTTAGGACGTGGAACAGCAAACATTACCAAAGATGAATTTAACGAAAAAGTAGATTATTTAGGTGCTTATGTTGACTTTTATAGCTCAGGTGCATCGGCAAGTTCATTAATTAAATACTTTCCTCAAGTATTAGAATTAATGGCTGATGGCGTTAAAAACTCAGCGTTTACTAAAGAAGAATTTGATAAAGAAATTGCCGTTACTTTAGACGGTTTAAAATCAAATGAAAAAAGTGTAACTGCTATAGCAAGAAGAGTTGAAAGTGCTTTAATCTATGGAAAAAAACATCCTTTCGGAGAGTTTACAACCAAAAAATCAATTGGTAATATTACCCTTGCTGATGTTAAAAATAACTTCAATACTTATTACAAACCAAACAACGCTTATTTAGTTATTGTTGGAGATATTAACACTTCAAAAACTAAAAAAATGGTTACTAAATTATTTAGTAATTGGAAAAAAGGAAACGTACCTGCTGTTGCTTTTGATAAACCAAAAAACGTAAATAAAACCGAAATTAACTTTATCAATATGCCTAATGCGGTACAATCGGAAATTGTAGTAGCAAATAATATCGATTTAAAATTAGGCGATAAAGATTACTACGCAGCAATATTAGCAAACACCATTCTTGGTGGTGGCGGAACGGCTCGTTTATTTTTAAATTTACGTGAAGACAAAGGCTATACTTATGGTTCATATTCTAGTATTAGACAAAGCAGAGATGCTGCTACCTTTAGAGCTAGCGCTAGTGTTCGTAACATTGTTACTGATAGTTCAGTAGTTGAAATTCAAAAAGAAATTCGCAAAATTAGAACACAAAAAGTATCTGATGAAGAATTGAAAAATGCCAAAGCAAAATATGTAGGTAATTTTGTAATGGAAGTTCAAAAACCTGTAACTGCTGCTCGTTATGCTTTAAATATTGCACGTTATAATTTACCTACTGATTTTTATGAAAACTACTTAGAAAACATCAATTCAGTAACAATAACAGATATTCAAAATGCTGCTGTAAAATATTTTAAAGCAAACAATGCTAGAATTATAATTACAGGAAAAGCAACAGATGTTCTAGAAAACTTAGAAAAAAATAAAGAATATAGCATTCAATATTTTGATAAAGAAGGAAATGCTACTGTAAAACCTGCAATGAGTTTACCTATTCCTAAAGGTATTACTTCTACTTCGGTAATTGACAACTATTTTAAAGCCATTGGTGGTAAAGATAAAATTGCAAGTGTTAGAACATTAAAAACTACTTCAGAAGCTAAAGTTCAAGGAATGCAATTAACTTTAGTTAAAAAAAGTGCTGCACCTAACAAAACTTCAACAATTGTTTCAATGGCAGGAAATGTAATGCAAAAAGAAGTTTTTGATGGTGTAAATGGCTATCAAGAAGCTCGTGGGCAAAAGAAACAATTAAAAGGTAAGGAACTTGAAGATGCAAAAAATAATGCAGCTCCTTTTACTGATGCAGCCTATAAAAATGGTACTTTAAGCAGAATAGAACCTATTAACGGTAAAAATGCCTATGTAATTATCTTCCATAAAAAAGAAATTTTTTATGATGTAAAATCAGGCTTAAAAGTGAAAGAAGTATCGGTAGCTAAAGGACCTCAAGGAGAGGTAAAAGTGCCTTTAGAATTCTCTGATTATAAAGAAGTAAACGGAATTAAATTTCCTCATTTAGTAATCCAATCAATGGGACCTATGAAAATGAACTTCAAATTAAAAGAAGTAAAAATAAACGAAGGTGTTTCTAATGCTGATTTTCAGTAAAAAGAGCTTTTAAAACTACTTTTAAAGAGTCAAAACAACCGTTTTGGCTCTTTTTTTATGCGCTATTTTATACTCTTTTTTTATTTCGCCTTATTTACCAACCAAACACCGAATAAAATAATTCCACCAGCTGATAATTGAACTAAACTTAATTTTTCGCCATCAGCCACACCCCAAAAAACCGCCACAATCGGGATTAAATAAGTTACTGATGATGCAAAAATAGGAGTCGTTAAATGTACCATTTTATTATACAATATTTTTGCAATTCCTGTTCCCAAAATAGCTAAAATAGTTATATACCCAAATGTCGTAGTCATTTGATCGTTTAATTCAAATAATGTGAAAAAATCAGAAAAAAATAACACTAAAGATGCAGGAATAATCAATACTAAAAAATTACCTGTTGTTATTGCCAAGGCGTCTAAATCTGATAAATACTTTTTGATTATATTTACGTTAAAAGCATATCCGATAGATGAAAAAACAACCAAAATAGCATACCAATAATTTTGATTAGGATTCAGTTCTGCACCTTTTAAAATTAGAATAAGTGTTCCTATTAAACCGACTAAAATACCTATAAATTGTTTTTTATTAAAGGCAAATCCAAAAATTAAAGCTCCTAAAATAAACGTATTAAAAGGTGTTAGCGAACTCAAAATAGCAGTAATAGCACTGTCGATACCTTTTACTGCAAAAGCATACATAAAAACAGGAAAAAAAGTTCCTAAAAAAGCAGTGTATAAAATATAAATTTGATGTTTTTTTTGAATTTTTTTAAGACTTTTAAAACCTATCAGTAATAAAAAAATAGCAGTAATTAAAATCCTTAAAGCTCCTAATTGTATTGGAGTTACCCCAATTAATGCTTTTTTCATCAATATAAAAGAGCTTCCCCAAACAAGTGCAAGCACTATTAAATACAACCATTTAACTTGTTTACTATTCATTTTCAATTCATTTAACTACAAAATTCGATTATTAATCTCTATAAATTTAATTTTATTAATAACTTTGCTAAATAACCCTATAAATTAAAATTATGAAATTTCAAAAAATAGTATTTGCACTTGCTTTAGTTAGTTTTTTAGTCATCGGATGTAAAAATGAGGCAAAAAAAGATGCAAAAACAGAAACCATAACTCAAGAACAAAAAAAACCTAGAAAAATAAAAGAACTAGCTTTACATATTTCTGGAATGACCTGTGAAATAGGTTGTGCTAAAAAAATAGCATCAGATTTATCTAAAAAAGAAGGGGTTTTAAGAGTAAATGTTATATTTAAAGATAGTATGGCTACTGTAAAATATGATGAAAATAACACTAATAAAGCCGATTTAATTACTTTTATCGAAGCTATTGGAAATGGAAAAATGTACAAAGCATCAGAAACAACTAAAAAAACTTGTAAAGAAGGATGTGAAAAAGCTTGTTGCGACAAAAGTGATGCTGAGAAAAAAACTTGTGCTTCAAAATGTAAAAAAGCATGTGATTCAAAAGTAAAAAGTGATAAAAAAGCATGTGCTACTGCTTGTGAAAAAAAATGTTGCACTAAAATGGAAACTGAGAAAAAAGCCTAATGTTTTTTTAAAATATACTTAGAACCTGTTTAAATTTTATCTAAAAAAATTTTATATCAGAAAAATAAGAAATCGAATTCGTTAAACTGAATTTAGCGTAAGTTTTACATCCTGATTTTCTCTTTTTTTTAGCTTTTTTTGATGATTATATATCAGAATAATTTTTATGACTAAAAGGGATTAAAATTGTATCGAGAATTTGAATTCTTTTATATTAATGAATTTTATATAAGAAAGTTCTCGATACCATTTTTTTTGAAAGAAAAAATTACTCGAACAGACAGTTTATTTAATTTTTAAATAGGCTCTTAAACGAAGCTTCTCATTTGAGAAGCTTTTTTTATGAGTTTACCTTATCTTTGTAAAAACTTTTTTTGATGAAAAAACACTTTCCTCTCTTAGTAAAAATAGCATTAATTTCTGTATATATTATATTTTTAGCGGGTTCAGTAGTTCGTATGACAGGCTCAGGAATGGGCTGCCCTGATTGGCCAAAATGCTTTGGTTATTACATCCCTCCTACTTCGGAAGCTCAAATTACTTGGCATCCGAATACACAATATAAAAAAGGGATGATTATTGTTAAAAATGAAGTACTTTTTGTTGCTGAAAAAAATTTAAAAACATCCGAAGAATTTGATACTAGTAATTGGGTAAAATATACAAAACACAGTTACGCAAAGTTTAATAAATTACATACTTGGACGGAATATATCAACCGATTATCGTCGGCATTAGCAGGAATTCCATTCTTGTTTTTAATTTTTGTTTCGCTTTCTTTTTGGAAAACAAACAAAAAAATTACACTTTTATCTTTTGGAGCTTTTTCTTTAATGCTTTTTGAAGCTTGGCTAGGTAAAACCGTAGTAGATTCTAATTTAAAACCCACTATTATTACCATTCATATGGTAGCTGGTTTGGTTATTGTTGCCTTATTATTATGGCTTTTATTTATCGTTTCTGACCGTAAAAAAACAACTTATAAATACAATTCATTATTTAATAAATTACTACTTTTTTCGGTAGTATTTTCATTGATTCAAATAGCGATGGGAACTCAGGTTCGTCAGTTTATTGATGAGCAAGTAAAGCTTTTTGGTTTTGATAACAAACAATATAGTTTACTAAATCCTAGTTTTAAATTTTATTTTCATCGTTCGTTTACCATTGCTATTGTATTGGTTAACTTAGGAATGTTTTACTTAAATCAACTCAAAGATTTAGGCTATAAATTAGTAAATTGGATTGTTGCTTTAATATTTTTAGAAACTATTACAGGTATTTTAATGTATTATGCCGAATTTCCGTTAGGAACACAAGCAATACATTTACTTTCGGGAGCTATTTTATTTGGATTACAGTTTTATTTATTGTTGCAATCTCGTCGTGTAATAAATCAATAAAATAAGTACTTTTTTAAAATTATGTAAAAATGCCTAGCCCCGATTGAAGCATTTGTTTGAGCTCCTTTTTTTGATTTTTCTTCAAAAAAAGAGCGAGTGCGGAAAGCGGGAAATTGCTTCAAAAAAAAATATAAATTAAGATATAATTAGTCTTCCCATTCTAAAGTTTCTAGCATTTGAATCATGTCTTTTTTGATGTATTCAACGGCAGGTAAAATAGAATCGTAATTAGGTTTGCTATAAAAAAATAGTGAACCTTTTAAAAAATGATTCGTGCTATCGGTTACATGAAATTGTAGTTGTGATGCGGCATTTCCTGATATTTCACACATTTTTCCATATACTTTTTTATCGGAATTAGCATAATCTCTCCACGAAATATGGTCTGCTTTTACGGTGTGTTCTAAAACCAATTTTTCAGATTCAATAAACAGTTCTCTCAGGTTATTTTTTACAGGTCGGTAGGTAATATCTACAGATGCTTTTAAAGCTGGATATTTGATTTTTAACCAATTATTTTTTAAAATTTTAACGCTTGCGTTTTTTGCTACATCAAAACTATATGGAGTATTTTTGTTTAATTTTTGATATCCTAAGTTAGGATATTCTAACCTTAAATACGCTTTGGGTTTAGGCAAATTTTCGTTAATACAACTTGTTAAATTTAATAATAATAAGGCTGATATTAGCCATAAAATTTTACGCATTTCGGGTTGTTTTTATTTGTTTTATACGTTTTTTATCTAAGGCTTCAATGGTAAATGTATAGTTCGTGAAATTTATTTTTTCGCCTTTTTTAGGAAATTTCCCTGATATTTCTAAAATAAAACCTGCTAGGGTTTCGCTTTCTCCTTTTAAGGTTTCAAATTTTTCATCGTCATCATCTAAAACACGGCAGAAGTCTTTTATTGTTATTTTTCCTTCAAAAATATAATTGTGATCATCGATCTTTGAATAGGTTAAATCGTCATCGTCAAATTCGTCGTTTATATCGCCAACTATTTCTTCAATAACATCTTCTAGAGTTACTATTCCGCTAGTACCGCCATATTCATCAACAACAATGGCTAGGTGCATTTTTTTTTCTTTAAACTCGGCTAATAAATCATCTAATTTTTTGTTTTCTGGTACAAAAAAAGGAGCTCTTATCAAATTTTGCCACTCAAAGGTTTTTTCATTCAAATATGCCAATAAATCTTTGGCATATAAAACGCCAATAATCGTATCAATATTTTCATTATAAACAGGATTTCTAGAATATCCATTTTTTAAAATCATTTTTAAAACCTCTTCGTAAGAGGTATTATTGTCAATAGCACAAACATCAGTGCGGGGTTTCATTATTTGTACGGTTTCGGTATTTCCAAAATTTACAATACCTTCTAAAATTTTTTGTTCGTCTTTGGTGGTGGCTCCGCTAGCAGTTAACTCTAGGGCTTCAGATAAACGTTCTACCGAAAAATTATGATTTTTATTACCTAATTTATTTTCAACAATACTGGTTAATTTTATTAATGGTGTGCTTAATGGAGTTAAAATAATATTTAAAAACTGAATTGGTTTTGCCATAAAACTAGCAAATAAAAGCGATTTTCTGGTGGCATATACTTTTGGCAATACTTCGCCAAATAGTAAAATTAAAAAAGTAACAAAAACAACTTCTACTAAAAATTTTACGCCTTCTGAGAGTTCACTAAAAAACACTTCTCCTAGGGAAGCGAATATCAATACGATTAAAATATTGATAAAATTATTAGTTATTAAAATGGTTGCTAATAGTTTTTTTGGTTTTTCAAGAAGTAGTACAACATTATTTTTTTGTTTTGATGTTGTTGAAAGTTCACTTAATTGGGTTGGTGAAATTGAAAAAAAAGCAACTTCTGCTCCTGAAACTAATGCTGAAGATATTAATAAAGATAATAATACTAAACAGTTTATTATTGTTAACAAATCAATGTTTGATATAGCCAAAAACAAGGAGTTGGGTTCTGTGTCCAATTTTTAAATTTTAAGTAAAATGCTATTATAAATTTGTATTATTTTGATATATTCCTTTTACTGTAGTGCTATTTTCTGTAGCTTTATTAGCTACAGGAGCTTTTACAGTAAGGTCTTTTTTTGTTGATAAAAAAGTCATTTCTTGTACTTGAATTTCAGTGGTATAACGTTTTTGCCCATCTGCTTCGTACTGACGGGTTTTTATGCGTCCTTCGCAATATACTTTATCGCCTTTTGATAAATATTTTTCACAAATTTCGGCTAATTTATTACGCACAACAATATTATGCCACTCAATACTACTTATTTTCTCTCCTGTTTGACGGTTCGTATAATTTTCATTGGTTGCCAATGGAAATCGACCAACAGAATTTCCTCCTTCAAAATAATGCATTTTTAATTTATCACCTAAATGACCTATTAAAATAACTTTATTTACTGTTCCTGCCATGTGTTCATTATTTGTGTAAAATCAAATATACGAAATTAACTAAGCCTTCGTTAAAAATTCGTTTAAAAATTTATCAATTAGCACTGGCACAGGGTATTGCTTAATATCGTTCCATAAAATAGTTTTTTCGGAAGTATTTGTTGTTTTTACAATCCAAAATTTAGTCGATAAATGTTGATGTGATAATTTATGAACAATATCTTTTTGATTAAATAATGTTAATATAGTTTCTTTTGGAAAAAGCTTAGCAAATTCAGGCTGCTCAATTAATTGTGTTTCATTAATAGCTGTTGTTGTTTCAATTAATGGAAATTGATACAATCCTTGCCAAATCCCTTTACCAATTCGTTGTTCGATATTAGTTTTATTATCATCTGTAACAACAACTAAATAATTAAAATATCGCTTTTTAACTTTTATTTTCTTCTCTTTTACAGGAAGTTCTTTAATTAGTTTTTTATCTAAAGCCACACAACTTTCTGATAAGGGACAAGAGTCGCATAATGGGTTTTGAGGTTTGCATTGTAAAGCGCCAAAATCCATAATTGCTTGATTATACATTCCTGGTTGCGATACATCAATTAATGTTTGTGCTAATTCTTTAAATTCTTTAATTCCTTTAGATGAATTAATAGCAGTTTTTATACCGAAATAACGGGCTAAAACTCGGTACACGTTTCCGTCAACAACTGCCACAGGTTCGTCATAACAAACCGATGCAATTGCCGATGCAGTATAATCTCCAATTCCTTTTAATTTTAAGAGTTCTTTATAAGTATTCGGAAAAACACCATTAAAATCATTTGCCACTTGTTTTGCTGTAAAATGTAGGTTTCTAGCTCTTGAATAGTAGCCTAATCCTTGCCATAATTTAAGTACCGTGGTTTGATCTGCTTTAGCTAAATCGAAAACAGTTTCAAAGTTTGTTGTAAAACTTATAAAATAGGGCAATCCTTGGGCTACTCTTGTTTGTTGTAGCATTATTTCGCTTAACCAAACTAAATAGGGGTCTTTAGTTTTACGCCAAGGTAAATCTCTTTTATTTTTTAAATACCAATATATAAGTTTGGAAGTAATCATTGGGGTTTTATTTTAAATTTTAAATAAACTATTTGGATTCTTTTTTAAGCATTTTTAAAGTCTTAAAAATTAATTAGCCACACATATATTCATAAAAAATCGTTAAAAATTAATTTTTTCATCTTCTAAAACAGTCATAAATATTTTAATTCAAACAAGCTAAAACACTTATAATCACTATTGTTAATTATCATATGATATCTATCATTTATTAATAAAATAATAAAAAGAGCCTAAATAAGCTAAAATTTTGTTAATATTGTATCTTTAATTTAACGTTTAGGAAAAGAACCCTTCAATTTTAATACTTTATTAATTCAAAATTACTAATTCAAATATTTAATTTTATGCAACAAATTACAAAAACATTAATAGTGTTTTTTATCTTAACTTTTCAGCTCACCTATGGGCAAAAAATAACAACCTCAGGGGTTGTTTCCGACAAATCAGGACCATTACCAGGTGTTACTATTTTAATCAAAGGTACTGCTTTTGGTACAGAAACAGATTTTGATGGACAATACACCATTAAAACAACAAAAAAAGATGTACTTGTTTTTAGTTTTGTTGGAATGAAACCTGTTTCAAAAACAGTAAATTCAACGGCAGCTATCAATGTTGTTATGACTGAAGATGAAAATCTTTTAAACGAAATTGTGGTTACAGGTATTACTGTTACCGATAAAAGGTTATTTACAGGAGCTTCAACTTCTTTAAAGGCTGCGGATATCAAATTAGACGGTGTTCCTGAAATTAGTAGAGGTCTTGAAGGTAGAGCTGCTGGGGTTACGGTACAGAATGTATCGGGAACTTTTGGTGCTGCTCCAAGAATTAGAGTACGTGGTGCAACATCAATTTATGGAAATTCAAAACCTTTATGGGTAGTTGATGGTATTATTTTAGAAGATGCTATTGACGTTTCTGCTGGAGATTTATCATCAGGAGATGCAAGTACCTTAATAAGTTCAGCAATTGCAGGTTTAAACTCTGACGATATTGAAAGTTTTGAGGTTTTAAAAGATGGTTCTGCTACTTCAATTTACGGTGCACGTGCTATGGCAGGTGTTATTGTAATTACCACTAAAAAAGGTAAAGCAGGTGTTAGTAATGTTAATTATACAAACTCAACTACCTTTAGAATGAGACCTAGTTATAATGATTTTAACATCATGAATTCACAAGAACAGATGTCTGTTTATGAAGAAATGCGTGCTGGTGGATGGTTAAATTATAGTAAGGTTGCAAATGCTAGAGAAAGCGGTGTATATGGTGAAATGTATCAATTATACGATAAATTAGATGCTAACGGAAATTTTATCGTTCGAAATACAGCACAATCTAGAGCAGCTTTTTTAAGAAAAGCAGAACTTAGAAACACCGACTGGTTTAAAGAATTATTTAATATTAATGCTTTACAAAGTCATGCAGTAAATGTATCTTCAGGTACCGATAGAGCTACTTATTATGCTTCATTAAGTGCTATGGTAGATCCAGGATGGACAAAAGCTAGTAGCGTTAACAGATATACGGCTAATTTTAAATCAATCTTTAAAATTTCTGATAAATTAACTTTAAGTAGTATTAGTAACGGTTCTTTTAGAAAACAAAAAGCACCAGGAACTTTATCGCAAGATACTGATTTGGTAACAGGTACCGTAAAAAGAGATTTTGATATAAATCCTTTTTCTTACGCCCTTAATACTTCTAGAGTTTTAGACCCAACTAAAAATTATACTAGAAATTACACTGATTTTAATATTTCTAAAGAATTAGAAGAAAATTATATTGATATTAATGTAGTTGACTTAAAATTTCAAAGTGAATTAAAATACAAAGTAAACTCTAAGATAAACCTTAGTGCATTAGGAGCTTTAAAATACCAAACCTCATCTTTAGAGCATAATACTACTGAGTTTTCTAATCAGGCAAATGCTTTTAGAGCCGATTATAATGAAATTATTAGAAATGCCAACCCATTTTTATATACCGATCCTGACAATCAATACGCTACACCTATTAGTGTTTTACCAGAAGGAGGAATTTTTAGAAAAACTACACATAGTATGTTAGGCTATGATTTTAGAGGAACTTTTTCATATAAAGATGTTATTAACGATGACCATACGGTAAACTTTTACGCAGGGGCTGAGGCTAATTCTGCAGATAGAAAGAAAACCAATTTTACAGGATGGGGACTACAATACTCTTTAGGAGAAGTGCCTTTTTATGGCTATGAATTATTCAAAAAAAGTATTGAAGAAAACACCCTTTACTACGGTTTAAAAAATACAAAATACAGAAACTTAGCCTTTTTTGGAAACACTACATATTCTTGGAAAAGACGTTATACTCTTAATGGTACTTTCCGTTATGAAGGATCAAATAAATTAGGAAAATCGAAAGCATCTAGATGGTTACCTACTTGGAATGTATCTGGTGCTTGGAATGTACATGAAGAAGATTTCTTTCATCATTTAGCCCCTTTAGAAAGCCTTACTTTTAGAGCTTCATACAGTTTAACTGCCGATAGAGGTCCTGAAAACGTTTCAAACTCATTAGTTGATATTAGAAGTAAAAACCCTTGGAGACCCTCTGCAGGAAGTAAAGAAAGTGCTTTATACGTAAAAGGATTAGAAAATAGCGAATTAACTTACGAAAAGAAACATGAATTAAATCTTGGTTTTGATACCAGTCTTTTTGACGGTCGTTTAGCTGTTGGTGCAGATTGGTACCAAAGAAATAACTTTGATCTTATTGGCCCTACAAATACTCAAGGTATTGGTGGTGAAATTACAAAATATGGTAATATTGCTGAAATGAAATCAAGTGGTTTAGAATTATCAATTTCTGGAACTCCTATTAAAACAGAAGATTTTTCTTGGCAAACAAGTTTTGTATATTCTAAAACAAAAAATGAAGTTACAAAATTAGATTCACAACAAAGAGTTATCGATTTAGTAACAGGATATGGTTTTGCTAAACAAGGATACCCTGTAAAAGCTATTTTTTCAATTCCTTTTGCTGGTTTAAACGAAGAAGGTTTACCTACTTTTCAAGATCAAGAAGGTAATGTATCTATTGGAGAAGTATATTTTCAAGAAAGAGACAAATTAGACTTTTTAAAATATTCAGGTTCTGCTGACCCAACAGATGTTGGTAGTTTTGGAAACATTTTTAAATACAAAAATTTACGTTTAAACATCTTTACAACTTACTCATTTGGTAATGTAATCCGTTTAAATCCTGTTTTTAGTTCAAGATATTCTGATTTATCAGCCTTACCAAAAGAATTTGAAAACAGATGGATATTACCTGGAGATGAAAATTTCACAAACGTACCTGTAATTGCTAGTACAAGACAAGAAAACAGAGTTGGTGAATATGATTTAAGAACTGCTTATAATGCGTATAATTATTCTGATGCTCGAATTGCAAAAGGAGATTTTGTACGTTTAAAAGAAGTTTCATTAGCTTTCCAATTTCCTAAAGAATATGTAACTAAAATAAATGTTAAAAGTTTGTCTTTAAAATTACAAGCAACTAACTTATTTTTATTGTATTCTGATGATAAATTAAACGGACAAGACCCTGAATTTTTTAACTCTGGTGGAGTTGCAACTCCTTTAGCGAAGCAATTTACATTTACATTGAAATTAGGATTATAATTTTTAAAATTAAAAAATGAAAAATAATATAAATAAATTACTGGCAATCGCTCTTTTGTCTTTCATTGCAATTTCTTGTGGTGACTTTTTAGACGAATTACCTGATAACAGAACAGAAGTAGACAACAACAATAAGATTAGGAAAATATTAGTTTCAGCATACCCTAGCACTAGTTATGGTATGTTAGCTGAACTATCTTCTGATAATATTGACGATTACGGTTTAGACAACCCAAATACCGACCGATTTTTAGAACAAGCATCGTACTGGAAAGAAATCACTGAAACCGATAATGACGGGCCTGCTTCACTTTGGGGAAGCTGTTATAATGCCATTGCAAATGCAAACCAAGCACTAGCTTCAATTGAAAATAGCAGCAACCCTGCTTCATTAGCTGCTGAAAAAGGAGAAGCTTTGATTGCCAGAGCTTATAGCCATTTTATATTGGTTAATATGTTTAGTAAACACTACAGCGCTAAAAGTAGCAATACTGATTTAGGGATTCCTTATTTAGAAGCTCCTGAAACAACACTTAACCCTAAATATAAAAGAGGTACCGTAAAAGAAGTGTATCAAAAAATCAATAAAGATATTGAAGAAGGATTGCCACTTATTAGCGATAATATTTACACCGTACCTAAATATCACTTTAATGTAAAAGCATCTTATGCCTTTGCAGCACGTTTTAACTTATACTACGAAAACTGGGCAAAAGCAAAAAAATATGCTTCTGTTGTAGTAACAGCAAACCCTTCTGGTGTATTAAGAGATTGGAAAGCGTTAAATGAAATTGTTAAAGAACAAGACCCTGTAGCTAAAGCATATTATGAAGCACCTAGTACTTTATTTACCCAAGCATATACATCTAGTGCAGGATATCATTTTGGTCGTTCTTTTAGAGGTTCACGTTTCAACCACACGAGTGCTATTGCTAATAGAGAATCATTAAGCGTTGCTTTACCATGGGCTAATAATGCGAGTTTATTTCCTCACTACAGACCTTTTGTGTATGAAACAACTAATTTAGATAAAACGTTGTTTATGAAATTACCATCTTTATTTGAAACTACAGATGCTGTTGCACAAACGGGTTATTCAAAAACTATTAGAACACCATTTACTACCGATGAGACTTTGTTAGTAAGAGCGGAAGCAAACGTAATGTTAAAGCAATACGATGCTGCCCTAGCAGATTTAAATTCATTTACTATGAATTATAATCAAAAACAACCAACAACTACTATTGACCAAGTAAACACTTTTTACAATGCTGTTCCTTATTCAACAGAAGCTACCGCTACACAAAAGAAAAAATTAACCGCTTCTTTTACAGTAACAGCTGGTACACAAGAAAACATGTTACATTATACACTTCAATTAAGAAGAATATTAACAATGCACGATGGTTTAAGATGGTTTGATAATAAACGATACGGAATTGTTGTACCAAGATACCTAAATGGTAAAAGCGGAGCAATTAGTGTTGCCGATGTTTTAACAGCAAACGACAACCGTAAAGCATTACAATTACCTAAAGATGTTATTACCGCAGGTTTAACCCCTAACCCTAGATAAAACTAAAATTACTACAATTATGAAAAATATAAAATATATAGTTTTAGCTCTAGCCATTACATTTAGTGGTTGCGAAGAAACTAATTTACCAAACACAAACAGAAGTGCCATTAACACTGATTTTGGGCATCAAAATGACTTTGACAAGTTTTTAAAGAAAGAATTTGTAACGCCTTATAATATTGAAATTTTATATAAATTACCAGATATTCAAACTGATTTTAATTACACATTAGTTCCTTCTGAATATGAAAAATCAATAAAATTAGCCAATCTAATTAAGTATTTGTGTTTAGACGCTTATAATGCAATAGCACCTGCTAGCTTTTTAAAAGAAACCTTTCCTAAGCAATTAGTTTTTGTAGGGTCGCCAGGATATAATAGCAATGGAACTATTTTATTAGGAACAGCAGAAGGAGGACTTAAAGTATCGCTTTATAACATCAATAACTTAGATGTTACGAATGTTGAAGAATTAAACAGTTCTTATTTTAATACTATTCACCATGAATTTGGGCATGTTTTACACCAAAAGAAACCTTTTTCTACTGATTTTAATCAAATTGTTGGTGCAGGATATATTGGCGATGAATGGAGTAAAAAATGGAAAGCTGGCGAATCTTTAAAAGCAGGTTTTATTAGCGATTATTCTAGTAACCAAGTAAGTGATGATTTTGTTGAATTAATTTCTCATTATGTATTATATTCTAATGAAAAATGGAATGCTACTCTTGTGAAAGCAGGTGATGATGGTGCTTTAAAAATTAATGCTAAAATGGCAATAATTAAAAGCTATTTAATAAATAATTGGGAAATAGATATTGATGAGCTACGTACTGAAATACAAAAAAGGTACAACAATTTAAGTTCACAAGATTTAGATAAAATAAACTAGAAAAAATGAAAAAAACAATAAATAAATTCCTAGTATTTTTGCTATTCGTAGGGGTTACAATATCTTGTAACAACAATACCGAAGAAGCAATTTTTAACGAACCGACTTCTGTTAGAATTCAAAAATCAATTTCTGAATATAGAGATTTATTAACTTCATCTGAAAATGGATGGATTATTGAATATTACCCTGATGAAAAGCAAAACATCGGTGGTTTTAACTATGCTGTAAAATTCAATAAAGATTTAACCACAGAGGTTGTACATGAAAGTGCCTTTGCAACAAAAGCATCAAATATGTTTGATGTAATTGCAAACGCAGGTCCCTTATTAACCTTTAATACCTACACTTGGCTAACGCACTTTTATGCAAACCCAAATAGTAACGATTCTGATGGAGCTGGTGGTGATTACGAGTTTGCATTAACTTCTAAAACAGCAGATGTTATTACCTTAACAGGAGCACAGTCGCGTAATAAAATGCGAATGTTTAAACTTAACGAAGCACCTGAAGTATATTTAGCGAAAGTAAACGGAGTTAGTAGTTTTATTTCTATTGTTTTTGGTGCTGCCATCAATGGTAAAGTTACAGAAATTAGCTTAACGAACCGTCATATTACTTTTCCTACATCAAAAGAAAATAAAGAAGATGAACAAGCTATTGATATGGCATATCATTTTACACCTACAGGAATTAAATTATATGAAGCAATTACTGTTGATGGTAATCAAGTAAGTGAATTTACTTTAAATAAAGCCTTAAATCAATTAACATCTCTTGATGGTAAGGTTGTTATTGACTTAGCTAAAAGCCCATTTAATATAAACCAAGACTGGAGTATTGATACCACAAACCCTTCAGACACTTCTGATGAGTTTTTTAATAAATATGTTGAAATCTACAAAGCCAATGGTGCCGCTTATGGTGAAGAACTACAGCGCTCAATTTTATTTGGAAATACAACGACAAAAGAAACTTCGCCTGGTATTCTTTTTAAATCGAAAGATTCAGCTAAAAGAACATGGGTTACACAGCAAAAATTAGATTTTTCACTTATTAATAATGATAGTGAATTAACCATCTCTAAAGGAGCTCAAGGTTTAAACTGGTCTTATTACACACATTTAGATCCTTTAGTTGATTATATTATTAAAGGAGCTCCATATACAATAGATCAAATTACCCCAAAACAAGTTAAATTAACAAGTACTGCCGATGCAAATGCTTGGTTTGTTTTAAAATTATAATTTATTACAACAATAAAAAAAGCCCTAATAGTTTTTTAAATTATTAGGGCTTTTATTTTTAAAAAATTTTATTCTTGTTAACTTTTTGGAATAAATATAATTATCTTATATTTGCATCCTCATTTTTAAGAATAAACCCAAAATATATATAGGATGACAAAGGCAGATATCGTATCTAAAATTTCAGATAAGAGCGGAATTGAAAAAGCAGATGTATTAGCAACTGTGGAAGCGTTTATGGACGAGGTAAAAGATGCACTAGAAGGCGGAGAT
Source organism: Tenacibaculum dicentrarchi (assembly GCF_900239345.1). Classification (GTDB taxonomy): domain Bacteria; phylum Bacteroidota; class Bacteroidia; order Flavobacteriales; family Flavobacteriaceae; genus Polaribacter; species Polaribacter dicentrarchi. The sequence continues at coordinate 193,011 of NZ_OESZ01000001.1, forward strand.
AATGTATATTTAAGAGGTTTTGGTAGTTTTATTATCAAAACAAGAGCAGAAAAAACTGGTAGAAATATTTCTAAAAATACAACTATTAAAATACCTGCACACAACATCCCAGCTTTTAAACCATCAAAAGTGTTTACAGAGGGTGTTAAAACTAAAGTATCTGTAAAATAATAAAGTATTAACCAAAAATCTTTACTTCTGAAGATTTTATAAAACATTTTAATTATGCCAAGCGGTAAAAAAAGAAAGAGAGCAAAAATCTCGACACACAAAAGAAAGAAAAGAGCAAGAGCAAATCGCCATAAGAAAAAGTAAGCTAACGCTTACTTTTTCATTGCTTTTAAGAGTATTTGAAAAAAGTTCATTGACATTAAGGTTTTAACACCTTGAAACGGTATAAAAATTATACCTGTTTACAAATTTTAATCTGTCTTCGTAATAATTTTACGTAGGCACAAAACTATATTCAGAATGAAAACAGAATTAATAATTCGCTCAAATTCTTCTGATATTGATTTCGCCTTACTAAGAGATGGTAGGTTAATTGAACTAAACAAAGAAACAAGCGATAATAAATTTGCTGTTGGTGACATTTTCCTTGCCAAAATAGGAAAAGTTTTAACAGGATTAAATGCCGCTTTTGTAAATGTTGGATATCCTAAAGATGGTTTTTTACACTATCATGATTTAGGACCACAAGTACAATCTTTAAATAGTTTTATTAAAAAGGTAAGCATAGGTAATTATAAAGATTTTACTTTACAAAATTTTCGTGCTGAAAACGACATCAATAAAGACGGAAGTATTCATGATGTACTTAAGTCAGGTCAAAATTTATTAGTACAAATTGTAAAAGAACCCATTTCTACCAAAGGACCGCGCATTAGCTCGGAACTATCAATAGCTGGTAGATATTTAGTTTTAGTTCCTTTTTCTAACAGAGTATCTGTATCTCAAAAAATAGCAGATCCAAAGGAAAAAGAACGTTTGAAAAAATTAGCAAAAAGCATCAAACCTAAAGGGTTTGGGCTTATTTTACGTACTGTTGCACAAGATAAAAAAGTAGCAGAACTAGATAAAGATTTACAAAATTCACTTGAGCGTTGGGAAAAAATGTGTAACAGCATTGCAAATCAAAATACTCCAACCAAAATATTAAGTGAGTTGAATAGAGCATCTTCTATTTTAAGAGATGTGATGAACGATTCTTTTACAAGTATTGTTACCAACGATGAAACTTTAATGGTTGAAATTAAAGAATATTTACAAGAAATTTATCCTGAAAAGGAAAATATTGTAAAACTTCATAAATCTGATACTCCTATTTTTGAAAAATATGGTATTGAGCGTCAGATAAAAACATCGTTTGGTAAAACAGTTTCTATGAGCAAAGGTGCGTATTTAGTTATTGAACACACCGAAGCTTTACATGTTATTGATGTAAACAGTGGTAATCGCTCTAATAAAGCGTTAAGCCAAGAAGAAACTGCTTTAGAAGTTAATTTAATTTCTGCTACTGAAATAGCACGTCAGTTACAACTACGTGATATGGGAGGTATTATAGTAGTTGACTTTATTGATATGAAGACAACTGAAAATAGACAGAAATTATATCAACATTTAAAAGACGCAATGTCTTTAGACCGTACAAAACACAAAATATTACCTCCGAGTAAATTTGGATTAGTACAAATTACAAGACAACGCGTACGACCTGAATTAGCTATAAAAACACGAGAGTCTAATCCTAATAAAAATGGAGAAGTTGAAGCTCCTATTGTATTAATTGATAAAATAGAAGCTGAATTAGAGCGCTTACTTAATAGTGGCAAAAATTATAAAGAAATTACATTAAATGTACATCCTTTTATAGCCGCTTATTTAACTAAAGGACTTATTTCTATTCGTTTAAAATGGATTTTACAACACAAAAAGTGGATTAAAATATTACCAAGAGATGCATACCAATACTTACAATACAAGTTTTTTTTGAAAAAAAATAAATAGGTAAGGCTATCTTAATTATCATAAAAACCCCATTTACTAAAATGGGGTTTTTTTTATGCCTAAAACCAAAACCCTAAATTAAATAACCAATGTTTTTCACTATGGTCTGGCGACCAAGTATATTTCAATTCAACAGGACCTAAAAAGGTTTCCATACTATACCCTAATGCATATCCCGATTTGGTGTTATTAAAAAAGTTACCACCCAAAAGAATATCTTCCTCTACACGTGCATAATTAGCAATAAATGTTGCATAATGATTTTCTGCAATTTTATATCTAAAATTAAATTCTGACTTTAAAAAAGACTGATTACTTAAAGCTCCTGAGGTATATCCATATAAAGGCTTAAAATTATTGATATAATTTTTATTGTATCCTCCCAAACGATAATCAAGCATTTGAGAAGTTTTTTTACCTAAAGTATAACCTATATCTGAAGTATATTGAAAAGTAAAATTATTTAATAAGGTCGTGGCAAAACCAAACGTGGCATTTGCTTGTGAAAATTGATGGAACAAATCACTATCTAATGGTAAATTATTTAACTTTTTGTTTCTATCAGACCAAACAAACCATTTAAAACCAAAATCAGCATAAAAACCTTCCGAAGGAAACATAACTTTATTATACGTATCTAATTTTAAAAAACCGTATGCACTTACATAATTACTTTTATCAAAAAATAATTTCTTTCCTTTTCTTAAAATATTTCCTGACGAAGCTTGTAACCATTTATGCTGAATTCCTGTACCAAAAGCGAATTTCTTATTAAAAGTAGTTTTTAAATAAAAAGCATGTGTAAAATCATTATATTTTATATTTATTAAACTATTATCAAATAAAAATTCATCTTTAAAGGAATTATACCGCGATGAAATACCATAACTTGGCTTTATTCCGTTATCAATATAATATTCAAAATTATAACGAATTCGGTCACCAATAGCAATATCAAAAGATAACTCATCATTTTGTTTTAGTAAATTTTTATAGTTATAATTTAATAATACTGCCGATTTATATAAAACATCATAATGTAAACCTAATCGCAAATAAGATTTAATAGGCTCTTCTTTAACAGTTAACATTATTTTTTTACCTGAAAAAGATTTACTTAAATGATAATCTATTCTTCTAAAATTATTTGTAGCTATTAAACTATTTATTTTTCTTGATATTCCCTGATAAGAAATACTATCGCCTTCTGATAATTGAAGTTTTCCTAAAATATAACTATTTGTATAATTTTTATTTCCTTTGATAATAATTCTATCGACTAAAAACTTTTCTTTATTAAATTTTCTAACAGTAGATTTTCTTTTAATAGGCTGTAATTTAGCAATGCTATCAAAAACAGGTTTAAAGGGTTTAACTGTTTTTTTACCTTCTTCTAGAATTTCAGCAATTTTATCAAAAGAAATTACATTGTAATCGGTTAAATTTGGCTGTAAATAAACATCTAGCAACGCTACTTGTTGGTCTGATTTTTCATACATCTGAAAATTAATAATTTGCATTAATAAAGAAGCTGCTGATGATAACTCTCCTTTTTCTAACAATTTCCCTTGTACGCTAACGCCAATAATAAAATCGACTTTTTCTTTCATAATATCAACAGGAAAATTATTGACTACCCCACCATCAATCATTAATTTCCCGTCAATTTCTACAGGGTTTAATAATGATGGAAATGCACCACTAGCCCTTAAAGCCAAAGGTAAAGAACCTTTTTTTAAAACTTCCTGACTACCTGTTTCAATATTTGTGGCAATACAGTAAAAAGGAATTGGAAGCTCTGAAAAATTTTTAATATTATCAACAGGAGCTAGTAATTCTGTTAAAAAATTTAAAACATTTTGTCCTTTTGATAATCCTAAAGGAAGTCCTATTGTTTTATTTTTAATAGGCAAAGTAATGGCATATTTTTCATTATGTTCTTTATTAAAAAAAGGTTTTTCTCCTCTAGGAACCTCATCTCTTATCATTGTCATGAAATCGGTTGTTAGTACAATTTCTTTAATTTGATCGGCGGTATATCCTGTAGCATATAAGCCTCCAATAATAGCTCCCATACTTGTTCCACCAATATAATCAATTTGAACACCCGATTTTTCCAATTCTTTTAAAACCGCAATATGAGCAAGTCCTTTAGCCCCACCACCACTTAAAACCAAACCTATTTTTGGTTGTTTTTGAGCCAGTATTATTACTGGAAAAAACAATAATATTAGTAACTTCTTCATCTTTTTACTTTTTATTTTTCTGCTGATTTTAGTATCAATTTTTAAGCCATTTTTTAAAGTTCTTTCTTTTGATAAAATTGCGCTACCTTCTTTGCTTTTGACACTCCTATTGTTGCTTCTAAAGCGTCTAATGTTGCTTCTTTTATTCTTTTTACAGATTTAAATTTACGTAATAAAGTAGCAATAGTTTGTTCACCGATACCTGCTATTTCTTCTAATTCTGATTTTATAGCCGTTTTACTTCTTTTATTTCGATGAAAAATAATTCCGAAACGGTGGGCTTCATTTCGTAAAAATTGAATTATTTTTAAACTTTCCGATTTTTTATCTAAATACAACGGAACAGAATCTCCTGGATAATAAATTTCTTCCAATCGTTTTGCAATACCAATAATGGCTATTTTTCCTCGTAAATTTAAAGCATCTAAACTTTTTAAGGCCGATGATAATTGTCCTTTTCCTCCATCAATAATAATAAGTTGTGGCAAAGGCTCATTTTCGGCTAACAAACGTTTGTATCTTCTAAAAACAACCTCTTCCATTGATGCAAAATCATCAGGACCTTCAACAGTTTTAATATTGTAATGTCGATACTCTTTTTTACTAGGTTTTCCATCTTTAAAAACCACACAAGCCGCAACAGGATGCGTTCCTTGAATATTTGAATTATCGAAACATTCAATATGTCGAGGTTCATTTTGCAAGCGTAAATCTCTTTGCATTTGCCTCATAATTCTATTTATATGACGCTCAGGATTTACTATTTTTAATTGTTTTAATTGTTCAATTCGATAATATTTTGCATTTCTTTCTGATAAATCTACGACTCTTTTTTTATCGCCTAATTTTGGAACTGTCACTTTTATTTGTTCGCCTAAATCAACTTTAAAAGGCACATAAACTTCTCTCGATAAAGAATTAAATCTGTTGCGAGTTTCAATAATAAACAACTCTAATAATTGTTTATCAGTTTCGTCTAATTTCTTTTTTATTTCGGTAGTGTACGATTGTACAATTGCCCCATTCATCACTTTAAAGAAATTTGCATAACCGTAAGTTTCATCAGAAATAATTGAAAATACATCCACATTATTAATAGACGGATTTACAATAGTCGATTTTGCTTGATAATTTTGTAGCAACGCTAATTTATCTTTGATTTTCTGAGCTTCTTCAAATTTCATTTCCGAAGCAAAACCAAGCATTAAGCTTTGTAATTTATCTAAAATTTCTTTAAAATTTCCTTTTAAAATATTTCGAATTGCTCTAATTTCTTGCTGATAATCTTCCTCTTTCTGATATCCTTCACAAGCACCTTTGCAATTTTTTAAATGATATTCTAAGCATACTTTATATTTATAAGATGCTATTTTTTGCTCGCTTAAATCATAAGTGCAAGTTCGCAGCGGATACAATTCTTTTATCAAACTTAAAAGCGACTGCACCATTTTAATATTAGTATAAGGACCAAAATATTCCGAGCCATCTTTTAGAACTCTTCGAGTAGAAAATACTCGTGGAAATCGCTCTTTTTTAATACAAATCCACGGATACGATTTGTCATCCTTTAGTAAAATATTATAGCGAGGTTGATATTTTTTTATCAGATTATTTTCTAATAATAAAGCATCGGTTTCCGTATTAACTACAATATGTTCAATGCGAGCAATCTTTTTCACTAAAATTCTCGTTTTACCATTTTCATGCGTTTTCGTAAAATAAGAAGTAACTCGCTTCTTTAAATTTTTTGCTTTTCCGACATAAATAATCACTTCGTCGTTATCAAAATATTGATAAACTCCTGACGAAGTGGGCAATGTTTTTAATTGAAGTTCTAATGAAGTTGGCATACAACGAAAATACAATTTTATAAAGATATGTAAGTTGCTATATGTACATTTACCTCAATATTTATCTACACCATTATTTTCAAGAAAATGCAAAAACCAATTCAATTTTATAAAGAAGAAATAAACAGCTTAAACACCACGTTAATTACGCTAAAAAAACAATTATTAACCACACGTATTTTACGGCTTTTGGCTTTTTTAACGATTGCCTTATCAGCATACGTAGGCTTTACAAAAGATAATTTGTTTTTTACACTAACAGGTTTAGCAATTATTACCTTCGGAATTTTAATTACAAAACACCTAAAATTAAAACAGCAAAAAAGTCTTGCAGAGGCAAAATTAAACATCAATAAAACTGAAATAGAAGTATTAAAAGGAAACTATTCAAATTTAGATAGCGGAGAAGAATTTACCAATCCTGAGCATTATTTTAGTAACGATATTGATTTATTTGGAATCGGTTCTTTTTTTCAATATATAAATCGAACAGCAACAAATGAAGGTCGAAAATTATTAGCAACTATTTTAACAAGTAACACTATAAACGATATTAATGAACGTCAAAAAGTAACGCAAGAACTAGCTTTAAAAACAATTTGGCGACAACATTTTACGGCGATTGCTAGTTTAATAAATACCAAAACAGCCATTCCTAGTATTGTAAACTGGATAACTTCATATCAACAAAAGATTCCTTCTTTTTTGATGTTATTTTCGTATGCTTTTTCAGGGGTATCATTAATATTAATTGGATTATTAAGTTTTAGTATTATTCCTTTTTCAATCCTTTTAATTTGGTTTTTAATTGGATTGTTTATTACCGCTTTCTATTTTAAAAATATTCAAGAATTAGCTACAGAAACAGAAAGAGCCAAAGAAACTTTTAATCAATATCACCAATTATTAGCACAGATAGAAAATGAAACTTTTACAAATTCAATTTTAAAAGATAAACAACAAAAAATTCAACAAGAAAGTGAAAAGGGAAATAAAAAAGCATCAGATATTTTTAAAGAATTTTCTAAAAAATTAGATGCCTTTGACCAACGTGGTAATTTGATGATTGCACTATTTGGAAATGGGCTTTTTTTGTTAGATATCCGCAATACTATTAAAATAGAAAAATGGATTACTTCTTATAAAACAACCGTTGCGCAATGGTTTGATGTCGTTTCTTTTTTTGATGCACAAAACTCCTTAGCCAATTTTGTTTTTAATAAACCTGAATATATTTTTCCTAATATCAGTAATGAAAAAGCGGTTTTAAACGCCGTAAATTTAGGGCATCCTTTATTAAACCCTTCTAAAAGAATTGACAACGATTTTATTATTGATACCGAAAATTTCTTTATTGTTACAGGTGCAAATATGGCAGGGAAAAGTACGTTTTTAAGATCAATTTCTTTGGCAATTGTAATGTCGAACACTGGTTTGCCGATTTGTGCCGAAAAAGCAAGCTATAATCCTATAAAATTAATTACCAGTATGCGAACTTCCGATTCATTAAGCGAAGATGAATCGTATTTTTATGCCGAATTAAAACGTTTGAAATTTATCGTAAACGAAATTAAAACTGATAATTATTTTATCATTTTAGATGAAATTTTAAAAGGAACAAATAGCCAAGATAAAGCCATTGGTTCTAAAAAATTCGTTGAAAAATTAAACAACTCAAAATCTACAGGAATTATTGCAACCCACGATGTAAGTTTGTGTGATTTATCAAACGAATACACTACTATTAAAAACTATTATTTTGATGCCGAAATTATAAGTAATGAGTTAAATTTTGACTATAAAATGAAAAATGGCGTATGTCAAAATATGAACGCTTCTTTTTTGTTGAAGAAAATGGAAATTGTGTAAGTTTTTTTGCAAAAAACATTACTATAAAACTATGATAAAAGACAGGAAATAACTGCTTTATTAATACGTATATTTGTACTATGCACAAACTTATTGATAATTTCGGCAGGCAAATCAGCTATATTCGACTTGCCGTAACCGATCGCTGTAATCTTCGTTGCCAATATTGTATGCCCGCCCACGGAATTGATATTGTTCCTAGAAAAGAGCTGTTAACCTACAAAGAAATGTACCGAATTATTCGAGTACTTACCGAACTCGGCGTTAACAAAGTTCGCTTAACGGGGGGCGAACCCTTTGCTCGTAAAGATTTTATGAGCTTCCTTGAAATGCTATCTTATAACGATTTATTAGACGAAATAAATATTACCACAAACGGCGTATTGGTTGCCCAACATATTGCAACCTTAGAAAAACTTAAAAAAGTAAAAACTATCAATTTAAGTATTGATAGTTTACATGCCGATAAATTTGCGAAAATTACACGTCGTAATACTTTTAATCAGGTATATAAAACCTTAGAATTACTAGAAAAAAGTAGCCTTCATTTAAAGTTGAATATCGTTGTACAATCGGGGTTTAACACCAATGAAATTACTGATTTTGTTGGTTTAACTAAAGATAAAAATATGGCTGTTCGGTTTATTGAAGAAATGCCTTTTAACGGAAAAGGACAGCGAAATATTCAAGAAAACTGGAATTATAACAAAATTATAAAGGAGATAAAATCAGTATATACGGTAAAGAATATCATCTCTGAAAAATCATCTACTTCTCGTAATTTTTCTATCAAAAATCATCAAGGAACTGTAGGGATTATTCCTGCATTTACCCGTACTATTTGCAACGATTGCAACCGCATAAGAATTACATCAACAGGAACTTTTAAAAATTGTTTGTTTGATGATGGTGTTTTTAACTTGCGTGATTTCATCCGAAATGGTGCTTCTAATGACGATTTAAAAGAACTTTTTTTATCATTGATAAAAGAAAAACCCGAAAATGGTTTTATTGCCGAGGCAAATAGAAAACAAGGAAATGTAAGTGAGAGTATGAGTACAATCGGTGGGTAATATTTTATAAAAAAGTATCAGTAAACATATGATTTCAGTAAAAAAAGCAAAAGAGATAATCCTAGAAAACACCCAAGATTTTGGAACAGAAAACATTCCATTTATAGAATCTGTTGGGCGGATTTTAAAAGAAGATATTGTTGCCGATAGAGACTTCCCTCCTTTTAATCGTGTTGCCATGGACGGAATTGCAATAAATTATATTCATTTTAAAAATGGAGAACGCACTTTTAAAATTGAAGGAATTCAACCTGCAGGAAGTGCGCAATTAACGTTGCAAAATTCAGCAAACTGCATTGAAGTAATGACAGGCGCAGTATTGCCAAAAAATTGCGATACGGTAATCAGATATGAAGATGTTCTTCTCGAAAATGGAATTGCAACAATTACTATTGATACAATTAATACACATCAGAATGTACATCCCAAAGGAAAAGACAACGTACAAAACGATGTTTTAATCCATAAAAACACCCTTATTTCAGCGGCAGAAATTGGCGTGATTGCTACGGTTGGTAAATCAGTTATAAAAGTAGCAAAACAGCCTAAAGTAATGATTATTTCTACAGGTGATGAATTAGTTGATGTGCATGAAAATCCGCTAGAGTATCAAATAAGAAGATCGAATGTTTACACCTTGGTTTCTTTATTAAAAGAGTTAGATATCCCTTCAGAAACCGCACATATTACTGATAACAAAACTATTTTAAAACAAAAAATAAGCGGTTATTTACAACAATACGATGTATTATTATTTAGTGGCGCAGTTAGCAAAGGAAAGTTTGATTTTTTACCCGAAGTTTTAACCGAATTAGGCGTTGATAAATTGTTTCATAAGGTAGCCCAACGCCCAGGAAAACCTTTCTGGTTCGGCATAACAGATACTTTAAATAGTAGTGAACAGGGTGTTTATCAACCTAGTCAATCTGATAATAATACTATTGTTTTTGCTTTTCCTGGAAATCCAATTGCCACTTTTGTAAATTGCTTGGCGTATTTTTATGATTGGTATTACAAATCAGTAGGTATAAAATATCTAAAAGAAACAGCTATTATTAATGAAAATGTTATTTTTAAACCTAATTTAACCTACTTTTTACAAGTTAAATTAATTTCTGAAAACGGACAATTAATAGCCATTCCAATTAAAGGAAATGGCTCAGCCGATTTAGCAAGCCTTGTAAATGCTGATGGTTTTATTGAAATTCCAAAAACAGAAAATACCGAGTTTAAAAAAGGAACTATGTTTCCTGTAATTAGATATAAAAAATGAGTAACATCTCGATACAAATTTGATTTTCCTATCGGACATCAAATTCACTCGATGTGACATATGCTGTCAGTTCGAGTGATTTTATTGAAATGTTAATGGAAATAAAATTGTATCGAGAACTTTTATATATTTGAAATAACATCTCGATACAAATTTGATTTTCCTATCGGACATCAAATTCACTCGATGTGACATATGCTGTCAGTTCGAGTAATTTTATTGAAATGTTAATGGAAATAAAATTGTATCGAGAACTTTTAACGAATCAAAAATGAAAATTTATTACGTTTACATATTAAAATGTTCTGATAACTCTTATTATACAGGGGTTACTTCTAACCTTCAAGAAAGGTTAATCGAACATAAAAATGGAAAACATAAAAATAGTTATACTTTTAAACGAAGACCTTTAAATTTAGTTTTTTATTCTGAATTTGCAAATATAGAATTAGCAATAGAAAAGGAAAAACAATTAAAAAAATGGTCAAAAGTTAAAAAAGAGGCTTTAATAAACGATAAATTTGAAAAACTCCCAAATTTAGCGATGAAAAAATTCAAATAACATCTCGATACAAATTTGATTTTCCTATCGGACATCAAATTCACTCGATGTGACAAAATACAATATCAGTTCGAGTGATTTAAATATAAAAAATAAAAAAATGAGCAATTTCACCCATATAAATGAGCAGAATCAACCGAAAATGGTCAATGTTTCTGATAAAAAAATTACCAAACGAACCGCTATTGCAAAAGCAACCATGTTTTTGGGTTCTCAAATTATTTCTCATTTTAAAAATGATGATTTAATTACCAAAAAAGGTCCTGTTTTTCAAACTGCTATTATTGCAGGTATTCAGGCTGTAAAAAAAACATCTGAAATTATTCCAATGTGTCATCCTTTATTAATTAACGGCGTAGATATTGACATCAATATTGTTGGCAACGAATATTTAGAGGTTTTTTGTAAAGTTACTATCGAAGGAAAAACTGGCGTAGAAATGGAGGCTTTAACAGGTGCATCGGCAACTTGTTTGACCATTTATGATATGTGTAAGGCAATCAATCAAAAAATGATTATTAAAGAAATTATTTTAGTAGAAAAAACAGGAGGGAAATCTGATATTAAAACAGCTTAAAAATGGATAAAAAACATCAAAAACACGCAAAAATCACTAAAAAACAAAACGATACTTACGCTACGAATGAAGTCGCTATTTTAGGAACAAATTGTGGTATAATTGCTGATTTAGTTAAAGATGTTTCTGCAAAATTATCTGATTATAATTTAGGTTATTTTGATGCTTCTCATGCTAAAAATATTGCTAAAAATAACTTTACCGAATACACTTTTCATCAGCAAGGTAATTTACAAATTAACACGATAAGTTCAGTTAATAAATTTGAACAACGCTTGCAGTTTATAAATCATGATTTGGTGTTTATTAACGGAAATCATTATCAAGGAGCTAAGCAAATTTTAATTTTAGATGCCGAAAAACAAGCGTCTATTGAAAAAAGGTTAGACCAAATAAACAACATTCAATTTATTATAAAACGTACTTCGGATGTTCCTTATTTTGAATGTTTATTAGAAAAATTTCCACAGATAAAAAACATAACTTGTTATCAAATTGATGAAATTGACAAAATTACACATCATATTGATAATTTAATCAAAGAACATATTGCACCTGTAAAAGGCTTGGTATTAATTGGAGGAAAAAGTACCCGTATGGGAACGGATAAATCGGTGTTGGAATATTACGGGAAACCGCAAAAAGAACATGCTAAAGAATTGTTAGAAAGTACTCTTTTAGAAACTTTTTATTCGGTACAAACTTCTTCGGAAAAAGCTTCTTCGGATGAAATTCAGGATACTTTTTTAAATTTAGGACCTTTTGGAGGCGTTTGTTCTGCTTTTCAGAAAGACCCTAATTCAGCTTGGTTGGTGCTTGCTACGGATGTTCCTTTTGTTGATAAAAACCTACTGAAATTATTATTAGAAAAAAGAAATCCTAGTAAAATAGCCACTGCTATTAAAGGAAAAAATAGTGAATTTCCTGAGCCTTTAATTACTATTTATGAACCAAAAGCATATACTAAATTATTGCAATATATAGCCCAAGGATATTCATGCCCTCGAAAAATGTTAATTAATTCTGATATTGAAATTATAGAGGTTGATGATCATTTGATTCGAAATATTAACACGCCTGAAGAATTTGAAATGGCTAAAAAAATGCTTTAAATTAAGCAAAATGCCTAGCCCCGATTGAAGCATTTGTTTGAGCTCTTTTTTGTTTTTTTCAAACAAAAAAAGCGAGTGCGCAAAGCGGGAAATTGCTTCTAATAAAAATTTTATAACTAAAAACAGCCCATTTTAATAAGATGGGCTGTTTGCTTTTAATTCGTATGTTTTTTAGCTTTTAATATGCCTCTTTAATTCTTGAATTTTAGCTTTTTTTCAATAGCTTCAATCATAATATTAGCGATGTCTAACCCTGTTGCAGCCTCAATACCTTCTAATCCTGGTGATGAATTTACCTCTAATAATAAAGGTCCTTTGTTAGAGCGTATAATATCGACTCCTGCCACAGGAAGGTCTAAAACTTTTGCCGCTTTAATGGCTAATTTTCGTTCTTCGGAAGTAATTTTAACTTTAGATGCCGATCCTCCTTGATGGATATTTGCTCTAAACTCCCCTTTTTCAGCTTGTCGTTGCATAGATGCTACCACTTTTCCGTTTACTACAAAACAACGTAAATCTTGTCCGTTGGCTTCTTTGATAAATTCTTGAACAAGAATATTGGTTTTAACACTTTTAAAAGCGTTAATTACACTTTCTGCAGCTTTGGTGGTTTCTGCTAAGACAACGCCTTTTCCTTGGGTACTTTCCAATAATTTAATGATTAATGGCGCTCCGTTTACCATTTTTATCAAGTCTTTAGTGTCTAAAGGTGAATTTGCAAAACCTGTAATAGGAACTTGGATATCGTTTTTAGCAAATAATTGGGTGGCTAATAATTTATCTCTTGACTGATTAATTGCATCGGCTGAGTTTAAACAATAGGTTCCCATAGCATCAAATTGACGAATTAATGCACAGGCATAAAAAGTTACCGATGGTTTAATTCGAGGAATAATAGCATCAAAAGCATCAATTACATTTCCGCCTCTATAACGTATTTGAGGCTCTTTAGCATCAAATTTCATATAAGCTTGTTGCACGTTTAAAAAAACCATTTCATGCCCTCTTGCACGCCCTGCTTCCATAATTCGTTTGTTACTAAACAAACCTGAATTACTGGCTAACAAGGCTATTTTTAAACCTGTTTTTTCTTTTCTAAAAGATGCGTATTTTTCATCAATATCCTGTTCATTAAAAGCAGGAAGTAAATAACTTTGTGATGCGTTTACTAAATATCCGTTTGACAATGCTTCACGTCCTAATAGCATTCTAAATTCCATCGAGTCTCGATTTGCTAAAGTTAGTTCAATATCAAAAGTAGCTTGACCTAAAGTTACAGAAGCTTTTATAACAAGACGTTCTTCAGATATTCCTGTAGAACTTTTAATAGAACGTTTTGCATACACTTTTGATTCACAAGTAATACTGATACTTCTATTTTCTTGTAATGGATTTACCTCAAAACGAACCCATTCTTCAGTTCCTTTAAAAAAAGAAGTTATATTATTTGCTTGAATTGAAGAGGTTTTAGCTCCTGAATCTACTCGTGCTTTTATAGCAGGAATACCGAAATTATTAAACGAACACCACTCTTCGCTTCCTATGATTTTTAAATTGTTCAATGTGATTTGTTATTTATATAAATTTATTATTTACCTATATCAATAATAATCATTCTTTAAATAAAAAACTACTGTTTTTTTAAAAAAAACAATTAATTATTTTAGAATCTATATATCATCTTTTACTATTTCTATTATTCTTACCTCTTAAAAAAATAACATAAGACAATTCAAATAAATTAACATTTAAAAAACTTGTAAAAAAAGACTATTGTTCTATAATTGAATACTATTGTTCAATTTAATATTCTTTTTAAACGGTAAATTTGACTTGTATATTAAATCATAAAAATTGGATTTAAAAGAACTTTTAAAAAGAACAAAATCAAAAGCTGTTTTCCTTTTAAAGGAAGAAAAAGGAGAAGCTCAGTTAATTGATTTTTATCCTAAAGAAAATAATTTAGGTGATTTACAAGATAAAATGATTGTATTTCAAACTCTTATTTTTAATATGAGTAATCATTTTTTTAATACATTTTTTAATACTGCTTTAAAACAAATCAGGCTAAAATCTGATAATGAAAACATACTCATAATTAAACATAACGGCTATATACTCTTTTTTTTATCAGATAAAAAAATAAATACAGGATTACTAGAAATTACTTTAAAAAAAGAATTTTAAATTTTATACTAGAAAATAAACCACACAAAAAACAAAAAAATGCAAGAAATTTTAGATCAATTAGTTAAAAATGTAAGAGAAGATATTCCAGGATATGTTGCTATTAGTGTTGCTGAAATGGCTTCAGGTGAATCGCTTCATTCACATTCTTCTAAGCCAGATTTTGACCCTGCCTTAGCTTGTGCTTATAATGTTGAAATAGTAAACTCTAAGCGTAAAGCAATGAAAACAATAGGTTTAGACGAAAAAATAAAAGATATTTATTTTAACTTAGAAAATGAAATACATATTATTAATTTATCGCCAAGTGGTGAATATTTTATTTATTTAGCTGTTGATTCTAAAAAAGCAAACTTAGCTCTTACCAGAACATTATTAAATAGACATAAAAAAGAATTAGACAATGAATTATAATAAAATTGATTTAAATAATTATAATTTAGATAGTGATTTTGTGTCATATATAGAATCATTTCAAAGTATATATGAGCATAAAATATTGAATATAAGTCCTAGCACAAATAGAACTTTACATACTAAAGAAAATACTCCTATCACTGATAAAAAAGATATAAAGAAAATATTAGAAGACTTTTTTTTTACTCCGAGATATAATAATGTATTAGATGTTTTAAAATTTGGAAACAATTAAATTATAAAAATTTACTTAAAAAAGTCGGAGACCCTATTTTTATAAGGCTTCCGATTTTATTTTTAAATATATTGTTTGTCTTTTTATTTCTTCAATCATATTTTTTGTATATTGATTTTCAAATGTTTAAAACATGACACCTGAAAAATTATTAGCTATTTTACGACTACAAAACACAAAAAGTATAGGCGATATTTTAGCTAAAAAATTAATCACTACCACAGGTAATGTTGAACAAATATTTAGAGAAAAAACAAGTACTCTACAAAAAATAAACGGAATAGGTAATCATATTATTCAACAGCTATTAAATACTGAAAATATAAAAAAAGCAACCGAAGAATTTGAATATATCAAAAAAAATAACATTCAATATGCTTATTTTTTAGATACTGATTATCCTCAAAATTTAAAAAACTGTATTGACTCCCCTATCCTATTTTTTAAAGATGGAAACATCAATTTAAATAATCAAAAAATAATATCAATCGTTGGAACTCGAAAAATTACTACTTATGGTCGTGATTTTTGCCAAGAACTTATTACCGATTTAGCAAAATATAATCCCATAATTGTAAGTGGTTTCGCTTACGGGGTAGATATTTGTGCACATAAATTGGCTATCAAAAATAATTTACAAACTATTGGAGTTTTAGCACATGGTTTAGAAATTATCTACCCTCAAACACATAAAAAATATTATTCTGAAGTTGTAAAAAATGGCGGATTTATTACTGATTTTTGGCACAAAGAACAACCATTACGAGAAAATTTTTTAAAAAGAAATAGAATTGTTGCTGGTATATCAAAAGCTACTATTGTTATAGAATCGGCAGAAAAAGGAGGCTCATTAGTTACTGCAGATATTGCAAATTCCTATAATAGAGATGTATTTGCTGTACCAGGAAGAATTTCTGACACTTACAGTAAAGGTTGTAATAATCTTATCAAAAATAACCAAGCACATTTATTAAATACTGCTGATGATATTATAAAAATGCTTAATTGGGATATTTCTAAATCAAAAAATACAACAACAATACAAAATGAATTATTTGTAACACTAAATAATAGTGAACAAAAAATTTACGATTTTTTAACTCAAAATGGCAAACAATTATTTGATGTAATTGCTTATAAATGTGAAATTCCTGTTTATAAATTATCTTCTATATTACTAGAAATGGAGCTTAAAGGAGTTATAAAACCTTTACCTGGAAAACTCTTTGAGGTTTAGTATCTTTGAGTTATGGTACAAGAAAAATTAATATCTCAAAAAAAACCTGCATATCCTGTTAATAAAAAACTCGGGATTTATTTAAAAAAATATAATAGAACCATTCAAATCCCTATTTTTTATGATGATTTGTTACGCTATCAAGGTGCTATAACTGTTTATGATAAAAAAGATAATGATACCTTATGGGTACGTGTTTTTTATAATGAATTTGAGCAAGAAGAAATAAATTTAAGTTTAAAAAAAATCTATAATATTTTACATTCTAACGGTTCAGATGCTAGTATTAAACACTTAAATATTGATGCTATCGACTTTTGTACCTTCGGAAATTCACAGCCTTTTAGAGTAAAAGTTCGTAATATTTTAAATGATAATTACACCTATTTTTATGTTAAAAAAACAGATGCTTCTCGTATTTATGGGCTAGAATTAGAAGATATTTTATCGCCTTATAACTTAAACTTTTTAGTGTATAAAGACACCTTAATTGAAGAACATATTTCAGGAATTCCTGGCGATGTTTTTATCAAAGATTATTTAGACGATTGCCTAGAAATTGAAAAAGCTCAAATAGCCAAAGAGTTTGTAAAGTTTAACGAACGTTGTATGATTCGTTTGTTAGGCGATATGCGCTCGTATAATTACGTAGTTGTGCCTACCCACGATTTTGAAAATGTGGTGTATAAAATTAGACCTATCGATTTTGACCAACAATGTTATGAGGGGAAATTTAAGGTATATTATCCGCAGTTTTTTAAAGAAAATTTAAAAATGGTGCAGTTAGTAGCAAAAAAATTAACATCCGATTCTATTGAGCAATATCAGTTAGAAGAACGCTCTATTGTTGCAAAACGAATTTTAGGATATCGTTCTCGTTTAAGTAGATTGCTTAGTGCTATGAAATCAGATACCATTTCTATCCCTAAAAATATAGAAAAATTAAAAACCGAAATTTTTGATTTTACTGGTGATATAAATTTTAGAGATAGTGATGGTATGGGACAAATATTAGAAAATGCGCTAACATTTGTACTTAGAAATTATGAAGATGTAACGCTTAAAAGTATCATTGAACAACAGCAAAAACCATATTAATTTTTACTTCGGATACTTTCAATAACTACCGTTGCTAATATTAATGAACCTCCTATAAAAGTATTCCATGTTGGTATTTCATTTAAAAAGATAAATGCCAAAATAATTCCAAAAATAGGTTGTACACTACTAATAATACTAGATGTTGAAACTGTAAAAAACTGTAAAGAATGTACCATTAAACTATGCCCTATTGCCGTGGTTAAAAGTGCCAATAATAACACATATGGATATTGATTTGTAAAACCTGAAACATCCATAAAAAACAATACTGGTAACAAACAAATAGTAATAATTAAGGTTTGATAAAACATCAACATTGTTCCGTTATATTGAACTACATATTGTTTTAACATCAAAATTCTTATAGCATAAAATAATGCCGAAAGTAACCCAAATAAAATTCCTTGTACATTAGAGCTTTCTAAATTAAATTCGGGCGATAAAATATAAAGTCCTAACAATACCATACATCCTAAAACAATGTAAATTGGGTTAAATTTGACCTTTAAAAATAAGGGTTCTAAAAAAGCAATCATTACAGGAAAGGTGTATAATGACAACATTCCTATGGCAACATTCGATAATTTTAAGGCATAGAAATAAGTAATCCAATGAGCAGCCATAAAAATTCCGCCAATAATAAATGGAAATATATGTTTACTTGATTTTATGATTAAATCAATTTTTTTAAACTTACAAAAAGCAAATAAAATTAACATTGCAAAAACCGAACGAAACCAAATAATTACTTCCGAAGGCATTGCTATATATCTTCCTAAAACACCTGAAGTACTTATAAATAAAGTTGCTAATAATAAACCAGCTAAATTTTTAGTATGATTATTTTCCATTATTTGATTATATTTTTTGTAACAAATTTAAGGCTGTTTGTACTGAATCTATTCGAATAAAAGTAACTAATAATCGTTTTCCATTTTTAGTATCTTTCTCTTTCATTACACAACTTTTCGGATTTTGTTGTACATATTGTAACATCTTTGTAAACGCTTCGGTTTCATAAAATGAACTTTGCTGATCAGATACAAAATATCCTACTAAACGTTTTTGCTTTAGAATAATTTTTTCAAGTCCTAGCTCTTTCGCTAACCATTTTATGCGAACACTGTCTAATAAATCTTGTACTTCTGGTGGATATTCGCCAAACCTATCAACAATTTCGCTTTCAAATGTTAATAACTCTTCTTCTTTTGTTAATTTCCCTAAATCATTATATAAACTTAATCTTTCGGTTACTGAATTTACATAAGCATCAGGAATAAGAATTTCAAATCCTGTTTCAATTTGTACATCTTTTACATATTCTTTTGGTGTTTTTTCATCCGTAGCATATAATTCTTTAAACTCATTTTCTTTCAGTTCTTCAATAGCTTCTTGTAATATTTTCTGATAGGTTTCAAATCCAATATCATTAATAAATCCACTTTGTTCACCTCCTAATAAATCTCCAGCTCCACGAATTTCTAAATCTTTCATGGCGATATTTAAACCGCTTCCTAATTCTGAAAACAACTCTAAAGCCTCGATACGTTTCCTCGCATCAGTAGTCATCATATGATAAGCTGGCGTAATAAAATAACAGAATGCTTTTTTATTCGACCTACCTACACGACCACGCATTTGGTGTAAATCTGACAACCCGAAGTTATTCGCATTGTTGATAAAAATAGTATTGGCATTTGGCACGTCCAATCCGCTTTCAATAATGGTGGTTGATACCAATACATCAAACTCATTATTCATAAAACCGAGCATCAATTCTTCTAACTTTTTACCTTCCATTTGTCCATGTCCGATACCGATTTTAGCACTGGGAACTAAACGTTGTAATAAACCTGCTACTTCCTTAATATTTTCGATTCTATTATGGATAAAAAACACTTGTCCTCCACGAGAAATTTCATAAGAAATTGCATCTCGAATAGTTTCTTCGCTAAAGCGGATGACATTGGTTTCAATAGGATGACGATTTGGTGGTGCTGTTTTTATTACTGATAAATCTCTGGCCGCCATCAAACTAAATTGTAAAGTTCTTGGTATTGGCGTAGCTGTTAAAGTAAGCGTATCCACATTTTCTTTGATGGTTTTTAGCTTGTCTTTTACGGCAACTCCAAACTTTTGTTCTTCATCAATAACTAACAATCCTAAATTTTTAAATTGCAGTTTTTTATTAGTTAATTGATGCGTTCCGATTACAATATCTACACTTCCATTTGCAACTCCTTCTAAAACAGTATTTCGTTGTTTTACCGTTCTAAAACGATTTAAATAATCAACCGTAACAGGAAAATCTTTTAAACGCTCGGTAAAAGTTTTAAAATGCTGAAAAGCTAAAATGGTTGTAGGCACTAAAACAGCTACTTGTTTTCCGTTATCCACGGCTTTAAAAGCAGCACGAATTGCTACTTCTGTTTTACCAAAACCAACATCACCACAAACCAATCTATCCATGGGTTGCGGTTTTTCCATATCATTTTTCACATCTTGAGTTGATGTAAATTGATCAGGCGTATCTTCATAAATAAAACTTGCTTCCAACTCATGTTGCATATGCGTATCAGGAGCAAAAGCGTAGCCTTTTTGTAATTTTCTTTTAGCGTATAATTGAATTAAATTAAACGCAGTATGTTTAACTCGAGCCTTTGTTTTTTGCTTTACTTTCTTCCAAGCACCCGAACCTAATTTATATATTTTAGGTGGTTTTCCGTCTTTTCCGTTAAACCTTGAAATTTTATGCAACGAATGAATACTTACATATAAAATATCTCTATCGCCATAAATTAATTTAATTGCTTCTTGTTTTTTTCCTTCTACATCTATTTTTTGAAGTCCTCCAAATTTTCCAATTCCATGGTCGATATGCGTTACATAATCGCCAATTTCTAGTTTGGTAAGTTCTTGTATGCTTATAGATTGTTTTTTTTCGTATCCATTTTTTAATCGAAATTTATAATAACGCTCAAATATTTGATGATCAGTATAGCAAACAATTTTATTTTGATTATCAACAAATCCCTGATACAAAGGAAAAACAATGGTTTCATACGATACTTCGGCATCATTATCATCAAAAATATCATGAAAACGTTGTGCCTGTTTATCGTTAGAACAAAAAATATAATTAGTAAATCCTTTTGCTGAAAATTCATTAAAATTCTGAATTAACAAATCGAATTTTTTATTAAAAGAAGGTTGAGCAGTTGTATCAAAAGTAATATTTGTTACATTTTTGATACTAGATTTACTCATATTTACCGTAGTAAATTGTTGTAATTCTTGTTGAATTAAAGCTCCATTACAAAATAACTCAGATGGTTTTGAGCGTTTTATTTCTTTTGATAATTCATCAAATGAATCAGTTGCTTTTTTAAAAAACGTATCTAAATTTGTTGTGATTATCGGTATATCTTTTACAAAAATTGCTGTTTTAGCCGATATATATTTTAAAAAACTTTCTCTATTTTCTTGTAGCCCTTTATTTTCAACATTGGGCATTATACTTATTTTTTGATGTTTTTCTTTTGATAATTGCGTTTCTACATCAAAAGTTCGGATGCTTTCTACTTCATCGCCAAAAAATTCCATTCGATAAGGTTCATCATTCGAAAATGAAAACACATCAATAATTCCGCCACGTACTGAAAAATCACCAGGTTCAGTAACAAAATCTACTCTATTAAACTGATATTCAAACAATACTTCATTTACAAAATCGGGAGATACATTTTCTCCAACTGTAATTTTCAAAGTGTTTTTATCGAGTTCTTTTTTGGTGACCACTTTTTCAAACAACGCTGTTGGATATGTTACAATAACAGCGGGTTTTCTTCTCGAATTAATCCGATTTAAAACCTCTGAACGCAATAAAACATTGGCATTATCAGTTTCATCAATCTGATAAGGTCGGTGATACGAACCTGGATAAAACAACACATTTTTATCCCCTAATAATTGCTCTAAATCGTTTAAATAATAAGCTGCTTCTTCCTTATCATTAAAAATTAATAAATAGGGTTTGTCTGCTTTTTTAAAAGTTTCAGAAATAACAAAAGACAACGAAGAACCAACCAAATTCGATATTTGAAAGTGGTTTTGTTCTTGTTGAAGCTCTTTAACAATCTGTTTGATAGTATCAGATTGTTGATAATGGTTTACAATCAATTGTTTGCTCAACGTACAAGTATTTTATACAAATATACGTGGTTTATTTTTTGGGTGGGATTGTCAGGTTTTAGTATGAATATGTGTTTTTATTAAATCATATTTAAAGGAATTAATGCATTTCCATTTCTAAATTCACTATCAACAAGATGAATATTTTTCATATCCTTAAACAAATTCTGAGAAATATGTTCAAAAACAATCATTTGGAACTCACCTTCATTTTTTTTTCGTTCTTCAATAAATTTATCTAATAATTTAAAAGCCTGTGTTATTTTATAATCATCACTATTATCCTCATCTAATTTCCTAAAACCATCATCACCATAATAAGGTCTACTTGGTTGGTCAATAATAATAAAAGGAGCTACATAAGGTGAATCATTTTTATATATTATTTCTTGCATTGCTAATGAAAAAAAGAGATGCAAGAACATATGATTAGAACTACTCCCTACATTTTCATAAAATGTTTCTTTTGGTTTTCTTAAAAGTAAAGATTTATTTTTATAATCAAATTCTGGTAAAAAACTCTTATAATTTCCCATTGCTTTCTCAACAGTAATCATATATTCTCGAATAATTTCTTCGATTAATTTAATTGTTAATTCTCTTTTTTCTTCTGTATCAGAAATAAAAAGAGAATTTAGTTCTTTTTCATACTTTTCTATTTCTTTTTGGACAGAAGTAGAAGGAGAAGAGTCTGATTTTGTATATAGATTTAGTTTAGTTTTTACTTCTCCAATAAATATGTATTTATTTTTATCATTTTTAAAATTTTTATTTTCTCTTGGTAAAGATTCTAACTTTAACTCTATAGAAGTTAATTTAATGGTTAATTCTGAAATTTCATCCAATACCTGTTTATCAATTGGCGTTTTAGCTTTTCTTGCTTCTTTGATTTGATTTAACTCAATTGATAATTGTGAAATTAGACTTTTAAAATTTTCTGTTTTAATTATTTGATTTGCTTCTTTCTCTATAAAGTTTATAGGTTTTAAACTATCTTCAATATCTGTTATATTTTTTTTAAAATTAGAATATTCATTTATAAAATCTCTTAAATTTTTTATTTTTCTTTTAATAATATTTCTTTCTTTTTCTAACTTTCCTCTTTCAATACCTACTCCTGTTTCAATTACAGCACCTTTTACAATATCATTTAATTCACTTATAGCATCCTTTTCAACTGTATCAGGATTTATTAAAGAAAACTCTTTCGCTTTTTTAACTAATGCTTTTTGTTCACGTTGAAAATATTCTGATTTTTTAGATATCTCTGATTCTTTACGTTTTAATTTTATTAGTTTCTTTTCTAATTCTATTTTCTTCTCTTTTTTTAATATATTTTCTACTTTTTCTATTCCCGTTGCAATATCAAAAATTCTAGGTAATGCATCTCTATAACGTGGTTCGTTTTGCTTATCAAAAAAAATACCTTGAGAATTTGTTATAAGGTCTTGAGAAATAGTATTAAACATTAAAAAATATCGTAATGAAATTTTAGAGCCTACTCTAATATTTTTACTACCATATCCTATGGGAAATGAAACTGATTTATCTATACTAAATTCTGTTTCAATTAATGATTTTATATTTGTTTCCGTGTTATTTGATTCAGGTATTTTCTTAGGGATTTCACCTATTGAAGAAAAATAATATTCATTAGAAGTTTTACCTTTAAATAATCCTTTTCTTCCAATAGTATATTTTTTATCATTTATATTTATCCTTAAACCATACCAAGAAACATTTTCATTAATAATACTTTCTGAAATTTTAGATTTACTAGCAAAATAACAATAATCTATTATTTCTAAAATAGCTGTTTTTCCTGTATTACTATCTCCAGTAATTACATTTACTTTATTTGGTTTAAATTCTAACTCTCTTTTTTTTCCATTCTTAAGCCAAAGAATTAATTTTTCAACATTATATTTCATAATTCTATCCTAAGATTTAAGTATAATTTTTCTGTATTTTCTTTTAGTAAATTTGAAACATTTTGAGAGGCTATATTTATTTTTTCGGCTCTTTTCCCCATTCCTTTTACATAATCAAATGATTGATTTTTTATTAATTCACCATTTACTATTAATATTTGATTAGTTTCAATTAAGAACTGAATTGCATTTATTGAGTTAATCAAAGAATCATAATATCTTTTATTAAAATTTGAAAATAAAGCGATTTTTTCGGATATTAATTTTTCAATACTTTTTATTTCTGTTGTTTTTCTTGACAAATGAATAGTTAAATCTTTACTTGCAAACAAAGGCATAATAAGTAATACTTTTGATAACGATAACTTTTCTGATAATGATAAAACAGATTTTATTGCTATAACTGTAATTCCAATATTATTATAATTTTCTAAATTCATTTTTTATATTTTATCCAATCTTTTTTCCATCCAATATTGGGAATATCTGATAAATAATAAAACTCTCCATTACTTAAACTAATATCTAATATTTCTCCAGCAATACTTAGTTTTATTTCTCTTAAATCATCAATTAAATCGAGGCTATTAAAGTTTGTTCTTCTTGTTAATCTCTTAAATTTATTTTGCCATTGAAGTATAGCATCATCTCTATAATTTTTTATTTCATCTTTTGTTATTAATCCTTCTATATGCCACCTAGTTAAATTAGATTCTAATTTCATTTTAAACCCTGTAAATCTAGCCATTGATTCCACATCATCAATTTCAATATCATTTATCTCCAAAAGTTGTTTAATAAATATTTGCTCTTCAAATTTATCTGGTAAGTTAATATTTAAAGGTTTTATTTGTAATGAATCATCTCTAGTAACATTGAAGTATTTTATGTATTTTTTTTGAAAATCGTCAAAACTAATTTGAATTTTATAGCCACTCTTAATTGCAATAAAATTATCTTCTTTTATTCTTGAATCAATTTTTGCGAAAACATCATCAATTTGATTTTTAGGAATCATTTTTGCTTCAATTGCGTCTTTACAATTTTGAAGTATTTTATCTTCACCTAGTTCAAAAGAAATTTTCAAGATATATTGATGAAGAACATTATTATTTAAAGATAAAAGTTCAGTTATATAATTTTGAATTATTTCATCCTTTGATTTTTCTTTAAATTTTAAGATATTTCTAATAAATTTATCAATAGAAATACTATTATTTTTTAGTTTTTCTATATTATCAATAATTTGATTTGTAGAACTTAAATTTTTATTACTCCACATCACAAAATATGATTTCTCAATAAACTTTAATTGTAATTTTATTTCTTTTCGATTATCATTTTTATCACTTATTACTTTTGCCCAATTATATAGTGTTTTCCATAAGTCAATATCAGAAGCAGTCATGTTTTTTATATCTCCTTCCTTATTTTTTTGTATAGAATGTTTTACTTGATAAAAGATATTTATGTCATTTTTTAACTCAGTATGTACATCGTCTTTTACTTCTAACCCAACAGATTCGCCTTTATTTAAGGTTAATAATTTCCATAAAAAAAAATAATATTGAAAATCAAATCCAATTGATTTTGTTTCCGCTCCTGTTTTTTCAATATGTGTTTTATTATTAGACATAAAATTCACTAATTTTAAATAAAAAAATATTTACTAAAAAAATCAAAGTCTTTAAAAACTTCCCATATTTCCACCATTAAACAATGGAAAACACATAAGAAACAGAGAACTCATCCTTTTTCAATTTTTCACCTATAAAACTACACAATTATTTAATAAAACCACCAACCACATTACACAACATCTAAAACACTAACTCCATTACTTTTTTTGGTGATTTGTATTTGTGTCGGAATACGTTCTTTCAGGTTTTCAACATGCGATATAATACCAATCATTTTTCCTTGTGCTTGTAAAGTTTCTAAGGTTGAAATTACCGTTTCAAGCGTGTTGCTGTCTAAAGTTCCAAAACCTTCATCAATAAAAAGCGAATCAATTTTTACATTTTTACTCGCCAAATCCGATAATCCTAACGCCAACGCCAAACTAATAATAAACTTTTCGCCACCACTCGAAGTATCCACCAAACGAGATTGGTCAGTTTGATAATGGTCTATTAAATTAAAATTAAGCTCTTCTTTTGGCTTGTATAAATCCTCCATTTTCAAGGAATAACGCTTGTTCAATTTGTACAAATGCACATTGGCGAGGTCTAATAAATGCTTTAAAGTTAAACGTTGCACATATACATTAAACGCATCTTTCGAGTTCCCGATAATTTTAAATAACTCTTTCCAAACGTTACAAATTTTAGTTTGTGCATCAATTTTTTGATACACTTCTTTATTCCTATCTTCTATTTCTTTATCTTTTCTAAAAGCTTCTGATATTTCCCCTTTTTCCGTTAAATATGCTTTGTTTTTTTCTTGAAAATCGGCTAATTTTAGTTTGCTATCTTCCTCTGAAATTTCAAAGTTTTTAAGGTTATTTAAAGATTCTTTTGCTTTTATATTCTCTTCTTTTAGTGTTTTTAATTCAACTTGTTTTTTGTTGATTTCTTCTTTATTTCGAATATATTTTTCTTTAGTTTCTTTTGATAGCAAAGCGTTTTCAATTGCTTCTTTCGATTCAAAACCACTATTTTGTAGTTGATTCTTAAAATCAATTTCTAAGCTTTTTATTTCTTCGGATAAAACGTTAAACTCTTGATTATTTTTAACTTTTAACGCTTCTTTTGCTGATTTAACATCTGATAATTTTTGACTATTTTTTTTACTTGCTTCTAGTTTTTCAAAAATATCTTTACGTGCTAATTGTAAATTTTCACGTTTATTTTCCACGGTAATTTCAGATGGTAAAATACTATTTCGTTGCTCTTTTAAAAACTTCGTATTATTTTCAGATGCTGACTTTTTTTGAAGAAATTCATTTTGCGTTTTCGTGTAATTTTCTACTTGTTTTTTAGTATTTTCTAAATCAAGATTATTTACTTTTTCTTCGGATTTTAAAGCTTCTAAATTTTGTTGTGTTTTTGAATATTCAGTAACAGATTTTTCAATATTTTTGATAAACAAATCCGACTGATTTATAGCTGGAAATTCATACTTAAATTCGGCTAAATTCGTTTTTAAAATACTTTCTAATTTGTTGCAAGTAATCCTTAAATCATTCGTTATTTTTTCTTTGGATGTTATTTCTTCAGTTACATTTTTGTTCTTTTCTGTGAGTGTGGCAACTTCAGTTTTAAGTGTATTTATTTCGTTTTTTTTCGAATCAATTATTTTAGATAAGCTATCTTTCTTTTTTTGTAATTCTTCTGCTAATTTTAAATTTTGAGTAAGTACTTTTATTTTTTCTGATATTGATTTTAACACTGAATTAATTTCAGAAATATTTGTTAAATCACAATTAATATTTAAAGTTTTGGCTTTTAATTTCAATTTTTTTACATCCTCTAAAATTGAAATTATTTGAGTTTCTAAAGCTTTAATATTTGTATTTAATTGTGTTTCGTTTATATTTAAAGCTACTTTTGATTCTTCTAATTTTTTTAAAATATTACTTCTATCTGCAACTATTTTTTCAGATTCTGAAACGCCAACAACTTCTAAATTTTCTGCAAACGGATGTTCTTTTGAACCACATAAACCACAAGGTTCGCCTTTTTTTAATTTTTTACGGTCGGCCTCGTAATTAGCAATACTTTTTTCTAAATTAAGAATTTTCTCAGCATCTTTAACTGATATTTCTTGTTTTGAAATATCAATTTTAAGACTTTCAATTTTTTCTTTACAATTGATTAATTCAGTTGATAAATTTGCTTTTTGAGTTGTTTTTTCAATTTGTTCTTTCTCATTTTTTGCAATTTCTTCTGATAAATTTTTAAATTCTTTCCAATTATTTTCTGATGTAGAAAGTATATTTTGATTTGCTAATAAATCAGCAATTTTATTTTTTGATAATTTCGAGTTTACATCTAAAATTTCTTTTTCAAACTTTTCAATTTCGGAAGTTTTTTCAGTTAAAAAAAGCTGTTTTTCTTTTAAAAAAGTCGTTAATTTTGATATTTCTTCATTTTTTTTAGCAATAAAATCAGCATTTTCTTTTAAAATATTTTTATGTGATTTTAAAGTAATTAAATCTGAATTCCAACTAGAAATATGATTTTTAACTTCTAATAAAAATTTATTTTGATGTAATTTATTTTCATCAATTTTAATATTTCCTTTTATTTTATCTAAATCTGATTGTAGCTTATTTTTTTTATTTTCAAACTTTGTAATTTCTTCTTTTAACTCATTTAATTTTTCAGATGATTGAAAAGTAATATCAATTTCATTTTTTAACTGAGCATCTAGCTTCGTAATTTCATCAAATTTCGGCAACCAAACTTTAAATTCTTTATCTGTATATTCTAAAACTGTTGTTTCGTTTTTAACTTGATTTTTGAAGTTTTCAATTTTAGGCGTAAGCTTTATTAATTCATCTTCTAATATTTTCTTTTGATGTGTTTTATCAAGAATATTTTTCTCATTTCTTTTAATATTCTGAAGTACATCTACAAAAGATGATGCTTTTTCATCTAAAGATAATAGCTCTAATTCTTTTTTAGAATTATCAACAAAAAGAGTAAATTCTTGATTATTTTTTTCTAATTCAACATCTTTTTGAAGTAATTTTTGATAATTTATATACCAATTAATTACAGCTGTAATTTTTGTTGTTTCTTGTTCATTTTTAGCAATACCAGTTATTAAAACTGTTGATTTTTCTGATAATGCTTCTTTTTGTTCTTTCGATAAAATATCATCAGCATTAATTTTAGCTTGAATTTCTTTTAGTTTCTTTTCTTCGCTCGATTTTCTATTTAAAATTTCTTCGCCAATTTTTTTATAGATTTGTTCGCCTGTAATTTGCTCTAATAATTTTCCTTTTTCAGCTCCTCCAGCTGATAAAAAAGATGCAAATTTACCTTGTGCCAACATTACAGAACGTAAAAATTGGTCGTAATTTAATTGGGTTACTTTTTCAATTTCTTCAATATATTTTCTTTTTTGAGTCGCTATTATTTTCTCAGTAGATAAGTTTTTTAAACTAACTGTTTCAATAGGATTTTTTAAACGAACTCCTGCTTTATTTGCTAATCGTATGCCCCAATATCCTTCATAAATAAAATTATTATTTTCGAAAATAACACTACTAAAAGCATCATTTGCACCATGACTAACCACATCAATTAAAGTTCCTTTTGTACCTTTAAAACGAGGAATATTATGATACAAAGCAATTGTAATCGCATCTAAAATAGTGGTTTTTCCTGCTCCTGTAACTCCTGTTATAGCGTATAAACCAACGTCTTTAAATTGCTGATTTTCAAAATCGATAACAATTGGCGTTTCTGATTTTAAGGAGTTTATATTTTGTAATGTTATCTTTAAAATTTTCATAACAAATTTTTATTGATTTTTTCTTGAATTATTATTGTTTTTTAACTGCTTGTAAAACTTCATTAAAAGCATCCCAAACTTGCTGATTTTCTTCTAAATCAAAATCCATTTCTTCGCACTTTAATTTAAAAACTTCGGTAGGAACTAATTCTTTTATAGAGGTTGCATCTGCTAATAACTCTTCAATTCCTTTAATTTTTCGTTGATTTTTTAAGGTGATTTTTAATATTTCAAAATCGTATGATTCGGAAGCTATTTTTAATTCATCAGTTTGTATGGTATTATCTTCATCTAAAACAATCTCTATCCAAGGTTTTAATTGATACGAATTGGAAATGATACTCGAAAATTTAGCTATACAATCTTCCATACTTCCTTTTAGTTTGTAAAATTCTCTAAAATTAGGAATGATAACATCTTCAATATTGGTGATTTTATTTGCTGAAACTTCTAAAACAATAATTTTTTTATCATAATTAATTTCACTAAAACTTAAAATATTTGGAGAACCTGAATATCTAATTTTATCATTTTCGCCAACTATTTGCGGTCTGTGTAAATGTCCTAAAGCTACATAATCAAAATACGTTGGAAAATCTTGTGCGCCGATATGTCCTAAAGTTCCTACATAAATATTTTGTTCGCTGTCAGAAACCGAACCGCCCGT
Source organism: Tenacibaculum dicentrarchi (assembly GCF_900239345.1). Lineage (GTDB taxonomy): Bacteria > Bacteroidota > Bacteroidia > Flavobacteriales > Flavobacteriaceae > Polaribacter > Polaribacter dicentrarchi. The sequence continues at coordinate 223,009 of NZ_OESZ01000001.1, forward strand.
AGCAAATAAATGCCCCATAGCGATAACAGGTGCATTAGTTGTATTTATTTTTTCACATTCAATAGCTATTTCTTGATAATGATTGATTAAAGCTTTTTTATATTTATCGGTTAAATCATCAAACGATTCACCAGCTACGGCACGCCTAATATCGCCATCACGTAAATACGGAACAGCTCCAATAATTACTTTTTCATTATTTATATTTATTTCAAAAACTTCATCGGCACTATTTTCGGTGGCTTTACCAACTACTTTTATCGATAAGGCATTTAATAATTCTTTAGGAGCGTTTAAAGTTCCTGGTGAATCATGATTTCCGCCTGTAATAATGATATTTTTACAGGAAGTTTTTTGAAGTTTTACCAAAAAATTGTAATACATCGCTAAACTTTGATTTGAGGGCGAACCGGTATCAAAAACATCTCCTGAAATTAAAAGCAAATCTATTTTTTCATCAATAATATAATTTTCTATCCAATTTAAAAATAATGTTTGCTCTGCTAATTGCGATTGTTCGTGTAATCGATGTCCTAAATGCCAATCGGCAGTATGAAGTATTTTCATTTTATTGATGTTTAACGATTATATTTTATATCTTGTCAATAGGTAAAAATACGTTACTTTATAATTTATCTGAAAAAATAAAAGTAGATATCAGTTATATCTTAATGTTTTATCAAAAAAAGATTATTTCACAAAAAATAACAGAAAAATATTCGTATATTTCTTGAGTTTCATAAATTGTTTTTCGTGACTTTTTTTTCATCTTTGTATCCTAAATAATGAATACTTAATTTTAATTATTAAAAAATAAAAAAATGTCAATATCAGATTTATATTCTACAGGAAAACACAAACAAGAAATAGGACACTTTGCAAGTGTTGTAAAAATTGCAAAAACTGATGGCACTATTTCAGAAAAAGAACAACAATTATTAGAAAGAGTTGCAAAAAAATTAAACATTGACCAAACAGAATATACGGCAGTTTTAAAAAGTCCTGAAAAATATCCTGTAAACCCTCCTGTGAGTTATGACGAGCGTATTGAGCGTTTATATCGTTTAACAAAAATGGTTTTTGCTGATGAGCATGTAGATAAAAAAGAAGTAACTCTTATGCAAAAGATTGCTGTTGCCTTACAATTTCCTACCGATAACGTAGAAAAGGTTTGTGATGAAGCAATTCATTTAATAAATAATGATAATGATTTAGAAGATTTTACAACTGCTATTAAAAAAGTAAATACTATTTAAATGATATTATAATTAATAATTTTTTCAAAACAACCCCTCTTTAAATGATAAATAAAGTTATACTTACTGTACTCCTTGGTTTTTCAATCAATTTATGTTCACAAAATTTAAATGATTCATGGCAAATAGGTATTGGTATGGGTATTACACATTTTAATGAATCGAATGCCGCTTTTATTGGTGATACCAATATGTTTCAAGTACCAGTACTTAATTTAACCGTGCCAATTAGTAAACGTTTATCAGTTAATGGAGCGATGTCAGTAAATACGATTGACAATGTGGGTTTTATGGAAAATGAAGTTCGTTATTTTTCTATGGATGCTTCATTACGTTATAATTTTAATGCAATTTTCGATAAATTTAGCCCCTATATTTTTACAGGTGGAAGTATTGTTGACTCTGAATTAAAAGCAACTCCTACCTTAAATATTGGAGCGGGTGGTATTTATTGGTTTACCGACAGAATTGGTTTAAATCCGCAACTATATTACAAGCATTCTTTTGATAGTTATCAAAGTATGCGTTCGCATATTCAAACTACTTTATCGGTTGTGTTTAACCTTAATTGGAACGCTAATAACCGTAATCGTAATGGGTCACAATCAAGACCTGATTGTTATTATAATAAATATTAATAACTATTTTTATACTAAAAAACGCCACTTTATAAAGTGGCGTTTTATATTTATTATCTTATTATGATAACTTTTCGATGGCATTTTTAATTCTTGCAATCGTATTTTCTTTTCCAATCATTGTCATGATATCAAATAAATCAGGACCTGCTAATTTACCTACTAAACTTAAACGAAGCGGTTGCATTACTTTACCAAAACCAATTTCTTTTGATGTTATCCATCCTTTAATTTCGGTTTGAGCATTTTCTATTGTAAAATCTTCAATATTAGAAATTACCGTAATTAACTCTTGCATTAATTCGCCAGTAGTTTCTTTCCATTGTTTTTTGGCTGCTTTTTCATCATATTCTGATGGATTTTCAAAGAAAAAACTTGATAATTCCCAAAAATCAGCAACAAACGTAGCACGCTCTTTTATTAATGATACTATTTTTTGAGTGAAATTTTCATCCGCAGTAATTCCTTTTTCTTCAAGAATAGGAATATATAAAGCGGTTAATTCTTCATTTGATTTTGTCTGTAAATATTGCTGATTAAACCACTTTGTTTTGTCTGGACTAAATTTAGCACCAGATTTACTAACTCTACTTAAATCGAAAGCTTCAACTAATTCTTCTAATGAAAAAATTTCTTGCTCTGTACCAGGATTCCATCCTAATAAAGCAAGCATATTTATAAAAGCATCGTTAAAATAACCATCCTCTTTATATCCTCTTGAAACATCGCCTGTTTGCTCATTTGTATATTCTAATGGAAATACAGGAAAACCTAATTTATCGCCATCACGTTTGCTTAATTTTCCTTTTCCTACGGGTTTTAAGATTAGCGGTAAATGTGCAAATTTTGGAGCTTTCCAATCAAAAGCACGATATAATAAAATATGTAATGCCATTGATGGTAACCATTCTTCACCACGAATAACGTGCGAAATTTCCATTAAATGGTCATCAACAATATTTGCTAAATGATACGTTGGCATTCCGTCCGATTTAAACAAAACTTTATCATCTAAAACATTGGTATCAATTTTAATTTTTCCACGGATTTCATCTTCTAAAATCAAGGTTTCATCTTGTGGCGTTTTAAAACGAATTACATATTTATCTCCAGCCTTTAATTTAGCTTCAACTTCTTCGGATGAAAGACGTAAAGAACTATTTAATTTCTCTCGATTATGCCAATTATAAGTAAACGTTTTTCCGTTTTCTTCATGGTTTTTACGATGTGCATCTAATTCTTCAGCGGTATCGAAAGCATAATAAGCCCAACCATTTTTTAATAAAATATCGGCATATTCTTTATACAATTCTTTACGTTCTGACTGACGATAAGGCCCGAATTTTTCATTATTATTTGGTCCTTCATCAAAAGGAATATTACACCATTTTAAGGCATCAACTATATATTGTTCGGCATTTTTAACATAACGAGTTTGGTCGGTATCTTCGATACGTAACACAAAAGTTCCGTTATATTTTTTAGCGAATAAATAGTTGAATAAAGCAGTTCTTACACCACCAATATGTAAAGGTCCTGTTGGGCTAGGAGCAAAGCGTACTCTTACGTTATCAGTCATTTTTTGTTGATTTAAAGCCACAAATATAGTTGATAATCTAATTTTACTGTAAAATATTATATCTTTAATTAAAAATCACGTGTTATTATTATCTGTAAACACGTTTAAAAAATAGTACTTTTATAAACTGATATGGAGAACTTTAATAACATCGAACAGAAATTACAGCAATTTAGTAGAAAATTCTACACAAATAAATTGATAAAAGGAAGTATTTTATTTATTTCCTTAGGATTAATATATTTATTTTTCACCTTATTTATAGAGTATTTTCTATGGCTAAAACCCACCGCTAGAACGCTACTATTTTGGATATTTATTATTGTTGAATTATTTTTATTTGTCAGATTTATCTGTTTTCCGATTTTTAAAATCATCGGTTTACAACAAGGAATTTCTTTTGAAGAAGCATCAAAAATAATAGGAAATCATTTTCCTGAAGTACAAGATAAACTTTTAAATCTGCTTCAATTAAAACAAAACAACACTAAATCTGATTTATTAATAGCAAGTATTAATCAGAAATCAGAAGAAATACAACCAATTTCTTTTAACAAAGCAATCGATTTTAAAAGTAATATTCGCTATTTAAAATATGCGTTAATTCCGTTAATTATTTGGGGATTATTTTTTTTGACAGGTACTTCTAGGCAATTATCTGAAAGTTTTAATCGAGTTGTAAATCATTCGGTTGCTTATAAAGCTCCTGCCCCTTTTTACTTTAATATCACGGCAAAAAACTTGACTGTTATAAAAGGAAAAGATATTACTGTGTATGTACAAACAACAGGAAAATCTATTCCTGAACAAACAAAAATTCATTTTAATAAGCAACAATATTTCTTCAAAAATGAAGGAAATGGTTTGTTTTCTTACACTTTTACACAAGTACAAAAGCCTGTTGATTTTTATGCAAGTGCCAATGGTATTACTTCCGATTTATTTAAAATAGCCGTAATAAATACGCCTTCGATTCAAAATATTTCATTGCATTTAACGTATCCGAACTATATCAAAAAGAAAAATGAAATCATTAAAAACACTGGAAATATAATTGTTCCACAAGGAACAATTGTAAAATGGGATGTTAAAACTTCTGAAACTGATAGTGTTCATTTACTTTCAAATAACAAACGATTTCCTTTTTTAAAGGATAAAAAAAATAAATTTCAATTTAAAAAACAGGTAAAAAAAGCACTCAATTATAAAATTACAACCACTAATAAAAATTTAAAAGAGTACGAAAAATTACAGTTTTCGATTGGAGTTATTAAAGATGAACATCCGACAATTAATGTAAAATCTAATATTGATAGTATTTCACGTGGAAATGCGCAGTTTGTAGGGCAAATTTCTGATGATTATGGTTTCAAAAAATTAGAATTGGTTTATTATGATAAAAATAATAATCAACAAAATAAGCAATTCAAAAAAATTAAGCTGACTAAAAACACCTTGCAAACTTTCTTTTTTGAATTTCCTGATAACTTGAATTTCCAAAAAGGAATTAACTACGAAATGTATTTTCAAGTATTTGATAATGATATTATCAACGGAAATAAAAAAACTAAAAGTCAGAAATTTTCTTATCGACAAAAAACAAAAAATCAAATTGATACAGAAATTTTACAAGAACAACGTAATCATATTCAAAATTTAGAAAACTCTTTAAGTAAACAAAAACAAGAGAAAAAATCGTTAGAAAAAATTCAGTTTGAGCTTCAAAATAAAAAAAATGTAAATTGGAATAATCAGAAAAAAATTCAAAATTTAATTAAGCGTCAAAATCAATATAAAAAAATGATGCAACGGCAAACCGATAATTTGAAGAAAAATTTTTCAGAGAAAAAAGAAAAAAAGGAAGCCTTGCAAGAAAAAAAAGAAGAACTAAAAAAACGCATTGAAGAGCTTAAAAAATTAGATAAACAACAAAAATTATTAGACGAACTTAAAAAGTTAACGGAAAAATTAAATAGAGAAGATTTAATAAAAAAAACCAAAGAATTAGCCGAACAAAACAAACAGCAAGAAAAAAGTTTAGAGCGTATTTTAGAAATGACAAAGCGTTATTATATTGAACAAAAAATGCAAAAACTTGCTGATAATTTAAAAGATTTATCAAAAAAACAAAAAGATTTAAGTAAAAAAGAATCGCCTAAAGATGCTAATAAAAAAGCTTCCGAAGAAAAAATAAAAGAAGAACAACAAAAAATAAACAAGGATTTTCAGAAAGTTAAAAAAGAGCTAAACGAACTTAAAAAAGATAATGAAAAATTAAAAGCTCCGATGGAAATTCCGAAAATGGAAGATTTAGCAAAAAAAACGCAAGAAAAATTAAACAAAGCCGAAGAAAATTTAGAAAATAAAAAAGAAAACGAAGCTAAAAAAAATCAGAAAAAAGCTTCTGAAAAAATGGATGAAATGGCACAAAAAATGCAAAAATCAATGCAAGAAATGAGTGCAGAATCGGAAGAAGAAAACATGGAAGGTTTGCGTCAGGTTTTAGAAAATTTAATTATTTTTTCTTTCAATCAAGAAGATTTAATGAATGTTTTTTCAGAAAGTAATTCTTCGCATCCTAACTTCGGAAAAAACTTGCAAAAGCAATTTCAACTTAAAACTTATTTTGAACATATTGATGATAGTTTATTTGTTTTATCAATTAAAAATCCTAAAATATCTTCAAAAATTCAAGACGAACTTTCTTTGGCTCATTATAATTTAGATGAATCTTTAGAAAATTTTGCCGATAATAAATTTCAGAATGGAATTTCGAATCAGCGTTATATAATGACCGCCACAAATACTTTAGCCGATATGTTAAGTAACACGCTTGATGCCATGAAAAACCCAAAATCTGGTAACGGGAAAGGAAAAGGAAAGGGAAAAGGGAAATCTTTTAGCTTGCCCGACATCATTAAAAAGCAAAGCGAATTAATCAAAAAAATGAAAGACGGAATGAAAAAGAAAAAAGGTGGAAAACCTAAAGATGGCAAAGGAGGCAAAAAGAAAGGAAACAAATCAGGAGAAAAAGAAGGTGGAAATAAAAAAGGTAGCGGAGAAAGTGAAAAATTAAATGGAGAATTATATCAAATTTATAAAGAACAATCGCAATTAAGACAGCAATTAGAAGAGGCGCTTCAACAAAATAAAAATGGAAAAGGCGGAAATGGGAATGCTAAAAAAGTGGTGAAAAAAATGGAACAGTTAGAAAACGACATTTTAGAAAAAGGTTTTACCCAACAAAGCATTAACAGAATGCAAGAATTAAATTATCAATTGCTGAAATTAAAAAAAGCTACTTTTGAACAAAATAAAGATAAACAACGGAAATCTGATGCTAATTTAAAAGAGTTTAACAATAAAAATGCTAAAGAATTAAAGTTTAAAAAGTTGTTTTATAACCAAACAGAAATATTAAATAGACAATCATTACCTTTGCAACCTGATTATAAAAAGAAGGTTCAAGAGTATTTTAGCCTTCCTAAAAGCAACAAATAATACTTAAAAATATTATTTTAAACAACTAAAATAACATGATTGAATTTAATTACGAAACCGATTTTCAACTAAAAAATGAAGAAAAAACGGCACAATGGGTTTTAAATTGTATCGAAAAAGAAGGTTTTGAATTAGGAGAGATAAACTATGTTTTTTGTGATGACAACTATTTACATAAAATGAATGTGGAGTTTTTACAACATGATACCTTAACAGATATTATCAGTTTCGATTATACCTTAGGGAAATTAGTTGGTGGAGATATTTTTATTTCGATTGAAAGAGTAAAAGAAAATGCAAAAGAGTTTGATGTATTATTTGAAAACGAATTGCACCGAGTTATTATTCATGGCGTATTACACTACATGAAATACAAAGATAAAACGGATGCCGAAAAACAAATAATGCGTACTAAAGAAAATGATTCTTTAAAACTTTTAAATTTAAACTAAAATCGTTCCTAATGGAACAGCTTTAAAAAATGAGTTTATTTAATACAACATACGATGTAATTGTAGTAGGTGGAGGACATGCTGGTAGTGAAGCTGCCGCAGCAAGTGCAAACATGGGAGCGCACACATTATTAATTACAATGAATCTTCAAAATATTGCTCAAATGAGCTGTAACCCAGCAATGGGTGGTATTGCGAAAGGACAAATAGTAAGAGAAATTGATGCATTAGGTGGTTACAGTGGAATTGTAACCGACAAAACGGCTATTCAATTTAAGATGCTTAACAAATCGAAAGGACCTGCAATGTGGAGTCCTAGAGCGCAATCTGACAGAATGCAATTTGCAGAATGTTGGAGAAATATGCTTGAAAAAACCGATAATTTAGATTTTTATCAAGATGCCGTAAACGGATTAATTTTTGATGAAAATAAAATTGTTGGCGTAAAAACAGCCTTAGGTTTAGAAATAAAAGCCAAAACAGTAATTATTACTGCAGGTACTTTTTTAAATGGATTAATCCATATTGGTGAAAAAACCTTTGGTGGTGGTAGAGCTGGTGAAGGTGCTTCAACTGGTATTACTGAAGATTTAGTTGAAAAAGGTTTTGAAGCTGGAAGGATGAAAACAGGAACTCCGCCAAGAGTTGATGCAAGGTCTTTAGATTTTTCTAAAATGACTGAACAACCTGGTGATGAAAATCCTGAAAAATTTTCTTACTTACCAATTACTGAAAAATTAACCACACAGCGTTCTTGTTATTTAACATATACAAATCAAAAAGTACACGATATTCTTCGTGAAGGTTTTGACCGTTCGCCAATGTTTAATGGTAGAATTAAATCGACAGGACCAAGATATTGCCCATCAGTAGAAGATAAAATTGACCGTTTTGCTGATAAAGAACGTCATCAAGTTTTTGTAGAACCTGAAGGATGGAATACCGTAGAAATTTATGTAAACGGATTTTCTACCTCATTACCTGAAGATGTTCAAGACAAAGCAATTAGACATATTGCAGGTTTTGAAAATGTAAAATTCTTACGTTTTGGATATGCTATTGAATATGATTTCTTTCAGCCAACACAATTAAAACATAATTTAGAAACTAAGTTAATTGAAAATTTATTTTTCGCAGGACAAATTAACGGAACTACTGGTTACGAAGAAGCAGCTGCACAAGGTTTAATGGCAGGTGTAAATGCGGCTTTAAAAACTCAAAATAAAGAACCTTTTATCTTAAAAAGAAGTGAGGCTTATATTGGAGTTTTAATTGATGATTTAATTACAAAAGGAACAGAAGAACCTTACAGAATGTTTACTTCTCGTGCTGAATATAGAACTTTATTAAGACAAGATAATGCTGATTTACGTTTAACAGAACTAGCTTATAATCTTGGTTTAGCATCTAAAGAAAGATTAGATAGAGTAATAAATAAGAGAACTAAAACAGCCGCTCTTGTTAAATTTGTAGAAAATTTAAGTGTTAAACAACAAGAAGTAAATCCTATTTTAGAAAGCAAAGGACTTAGTTTAATTAATCAATCTGTAAAATTATTTAAAATTGCTACTAGGCCACAATTAACATTTAATGATTTTAGAGTTATTGAAAAACTAGAAAATTATCTTCAAGAAAATGAAATGGATCAAGAAATAATTGAACAAGTTGAAATTCACTTGAAATATTCTGGTTATATTGAAAAGGAAAAAAATAATGCCGACAAATTAAACCGATTAGAAAACGTTAAAATTCCTGCTAAATTCGATTTTAATAAAGTTCATTCATTATCACATGAAGCTAGAGAGAAATTAAATAAAATTCAGCCAACTTCAATATCACAAGCTAGTAGAATAAGTGGTGTATCACCAAGTGATATTTCTGTTTTATTAGTTTACATGGGAAGATAATAATTAAAAAAAATGATAAAAAAACGTTCCTTATGGAGCGTTTTTTTTTACGTATTATTGCAATAATAAAGCATCAATATTCAGCTTAGAACATCATAAAAAATAAAAAATTGGAAACAACAAAAGAGCTTTACAAAAATCTTACACCATTACTAAATTGTATAGATCATACGGTTTCTGATGAAAGTTACGAAGTAATGTATAACAAGAAATATGATATGCTTGTTACTTCACCTGTTCCTCAAAATTTAGAAAACTACTATGTAAGTGATGCTTATATTTCACATACTGATAGTAAAAAAACGCTGTTTGATAAAGTATATCAACTAGTAAAAAATCATACTTTAAAACAAAAATTAAAATTGATAAATTCTTTTAAATCCGAAGAAAAAACAATTTTAGATGTAGGTGCTGGTACTGGTGATTTTTTAAAAGTTTGTAAAGAAAATAATTGGAAAGTATCAGGAGTTGAACCATCAGAAAAAGCTAGAAACTTTGCTTCAAAAAAAAATATTGAACTTCAAGAAGATATTTCAAACTATAAAGGAGAACAATTTGATGTTATTTCTCTTTGGCATGTTTTAGAGCATGTTCCTAATTTAATTGAATATACAAATCAATTAAAAAAATTATTAAAACCAAATGGTGTTTTAATTATTGCAGTGCCAAATTATAAAAGTTACGATGCTAAAAAGTATAAAGAATTTTGGGCGGCTTATGATGTTCCAAGACATTTATGGCATTTTTCTAAAACAGCGATAAAAAAAATATTTGCAACTACTAATATGAAAGTTGTAAAAATACTTCCAATGAAATTTGATGCTTTTTATGTTTCTTTATTATCAGAAAAATATAAAAATAATACATCAAAACCAATTAGTGCTTTTTTTACAGGATTAACATCAAATATAAAAGCAAATAAAAATGGAGAGTACTCTTCTTTAATTTATTTGATAAAAAACAATTAAAATCATTTTAAATATGTTTTTATGTATTTAAAATAAATAAACATATGATTTATATTGTTAAATATAAAAAACCTCTTAAATAATTGTTTTAAGAGGTTTTTTGTATAATTAAAAATTATTACTATTTTTTTTATTATAAATTTTAATTATTTAATAAGTGCATTCCTAAAACTGTTACAATAAAATAAACTGCTAACGACATTGCTCCTGGATAATCTTTAGCTAGTCTTTGACCTATCAAAAGAAAAATTAAACAGAGTGCTGAAATTTGAACTCCTAATAATGCTAAATTAGCATCATTCATTGTTATCAAATTAAAAATTCCGATAAACATAAAAGCTCCAGCAATTAATTCCATCACTAAAATTACCATCAATAAAAGTGGTACTGAGTTTTTTAATGGCGAACCTTTAAAATGTTCTTTGATAAAAGCAACATTTCCACTCCAATCAGAAACCTTATCAATACCCGATTGTAAAAAAGTAACAATTAAAAAAAGTAAAATTAAAATTACTGTTCCATGTTGTTGAATAACTTCCATATAATTGATTTTTAAATTATTTTTAAATAAAAAATTAGTAACAAAACTAAAGAAAAACCTTCTATAAATATCTATTATAAATAGTATCTTTAACCAATACTTAAAATTACTAACTAAAAAAATTAAAACTATGTCTGTTTATTTATATCCAATTATATTCTTTGGATTAATTATTTTATTAAAATCTTTTTTTACCGTCAAACAACAAACAGCTGCTGTTATTGAACGTTTTGGTAAATTTCACAGTATTCGTCAATCAGGATTACATTTAAAAATTCCATTAGTTGATAATATTGCAGGAAAATTAAGTTTAAAAATTCAACAATTAGATGTAATTATTGAAACTAAAACATTAGATAATGTTTTTGTAAAACTAAAAGTATCGGTTCAATATAAAGTTATAAAAGAAAAAGTATATGATTCATTTTATAAATTAGATTATCCTCACGATCAAATAACTTCTTATGTATTTGATGTAGTTCGTGCCGAAGTTCCTAAAATGATTTTAGATGATGTTTTCTTAAAAAAAGATGATATAGCCATTGCTGTAAAATCAGAATTAAATGAAGCAATGATGACTTACGGATACGATATTATTAAAACATTAGTTACTGATATTGACCCTGATGCACAAGTAAAAGAAGCAATGAACCGTATTAATGCTGCTGATAGAGAAAAAACTGCGGCTCAATATGAAGGTGATGCACAACGTATTTTAATTGTTGAAAGAGCTAAAGCAGAAGCAGAAAGTAAACGTTTACAAGGTAAAGGTATTGCTGATCAGCGTAGAGAAATTGCACGTGGTTTAGAAGAATCTGTCGAAGTTTTAAATAGAGCAGGAATTAACTCACAAGAAGCATCGGCATTAATTGTAATTACACAACATTACGATACCTTACAATCTATTGGTGCTGATACAAATAGTAACTTAATTTTACTACCAAATAACCCAAATGCAGCAAGTTCTATGTTAAATGATATGGTAGCTAGTTTTGCAGCTACAAATCAAATAGGCGAAAGTATGAAGGAAAGTAAGAACCTTAAAAAAGACGCATAATATTATGATTATAACTACAACACCTAACATCGAAAATAAGCCAGCTAAAGAGTATTTAGGAATTGTTACTGGTGAAACAATTATTGGAGCAAATTTTATTAAAGATTTTTTTGCAGGAATTAGAGATATTGTTGGAGGACGTTCTAGTTCATATGAAAAAGTATTGCGAGAAGCAAAAGATACATCTTTACAAGAAATGCAAGAAAGAGCTAAATCTTTAGGTGCAGACGCTATTGTTGGTGTCGATTTAGATTATGAAACCGTAGGACCAAATGGCGGAATGCTAATGGTAACAGCCTCAGGAACGGCAATTAAATTTTAAAAATCACTTTATATATTAATTCTATAAATGAAAAAAACCGAAGTAGATACTTCGGTTTTTTTATCTAAAATAATTATTTATTTTTTTTCTTCAGAAGACTTTTTAATTTCTTCACTTTTTTCAGCTAATTCTTCTTCCGATTTAGTTGCATCTTTAAATTCTTTGATTCCTGTACCTAAACCTTTCATTAATTCTGGAATTTTTTTACCTCCAAACATTAACAATGCTAATCCAACTACCAAAGCTATTTGCATTGGTCCAATCATTCCTAAAAATATACTAAGTGAAATCATTTTATTAAATTTTACATTACAAAGATACTAAATTAAACTCGCTGTTCAATTACTCCACCGATTACTTTTTTTTGTTTCAAAATTTCTGGAGTTCCTTTATAAAAAATAGAACCACCAAAAGAAACTTTAGCATCTAATGTTTCACCAGCATTTACTTCAACTTTAGCTCCTGAACCTGCTCGAACATAATTTAAGTCGGTTACCGTTAAATTATACCCATGATACATACCTCCTAAATTAGCCGTTACATTTTGGTTTTTAGTTAATCCTGAAAGTTTTATAACAGCTCCCGATGAACTTTTAACCGTTAAATGTTTCACTTTAACAACCATATTAATAAAAGCACCTTCTTGTGCTTTTATTTCAATTGCTGGCTGTTCCATTATTTTTGCGGTAATTATTGCACCTTCATTTGCGTCAATTACACCTAAATTTGATTGATAATAAAGCGTTACTTTAACTGTACCATCGGCAGTTGTTTCAGGAAATTTTAACGATAATTTTAACGTATTATTTTTACTTTTAACTGTTACCTTATCTGCTTTTTCTCCTGTAACAACCACTTTATTTTCTGTTGATTTTACTAAAAGTACATCAATACCGTTAAATACTTTTACCTCTGTAAATTCACCTATTTTTTTTGTAATCGTTGTTTGAGCAGCTGCTAAAAACGACATCAAAATCAAACTTAAAAACATTATTTTTTTAATCATAATTATTGTTAGTTACTTGATACATCCAATAATTGTACCAATACAATAAAGACAAAAACTGTTTTTTATTGTATTGGCATCTATAAATTAATGTGATACTAAATGAAAATCTAAATGTTTACGTTCTAAATCTGTATTTTTTACCTTTACAACAACTTTATCTCCTAATTGAATTATGTTATTAGATGACTGTCCTACAATGGCATATTGTTTTTCATCAAAAGTATAATAATCATCTTTTATATCTCTAATTCTAACCATTCCTTCGCACTTATTTGCTGTGATTTCTACGTAAATTCCCCATTCTGTAACTCCTGAAATAACACCTTCAAATTCTTCATCTTGATGATCTTTCATGTACTTTATTTGCATATATTTTATGCTAGAACGCTCTGCTTTTGCAGCTAATTCTTCCATTTGTGAAGAATGCTTACATTTTACTTCATATTCATCAGCTTTTGGCGAAGTTCCTCCATCTAAATAATGTTGTAATAAACGGTGTGTCATCACATCAGGATAACGACGAATTGGCGATGTAAAATGCGAATAATAATCAAAAGCCAAACCATAATGTCCAATATTTTGAGTTGTATAAGCAGCTTTACTCATCGAACGAATTGCTAAAGTTTCTACCATATTGGCTTCTCCTTTACCCTGAACATCATTTAATAATTTATTTAAAGATTGTGATGTTTTTTCTTTAGTTTCGGTATCTATTTTATAACCAAACTTATTAATAATGTTCTGTAAAGAAGCTAATTTATCAATATTTGGTTCATCATGTGTACGATATATAAAAGTATCTTTTGTTTCTTTTCCTTTAGAAAAACCAATAAATTCGGCTACTTTTCTGTTTGCTAATAACATAAATTCTTCAATAAGTTTATTAGCATCTTTCGATTCTTTAAAGAAAACTCCCACAGGATTTGCTTTTTCATCTAAATCAAACTTTACTTCTACTCTATCAAATGAAATTGCGCCTGCTTTCATACGTTTTTTACGTAATTTTTTGGCTAATTCATCTAGTTTTAAAGTAGCTTCAACTATTTCTGGAGCTACTTGATAACTTTTATCAATAATTGAAATATCTACAGGCATTTCGTAGGCTTCAATATTTTCTGATAATTTACAGTTTTCTATAATTGATTGTGCTTCTTCGTAAGCAAAACGCTGGTCGGAATATGTTACTGTTCTACCAAACCATTTGTTAATAATTTGAGCTTTTTCATTCATTTCAAAAACTGCTGAAAAAGTTAATTTTTCTTCATGCGGACGTAAAGAACAAACTCCGTTACTTAACATTTCTGGTAACATTGGCACTACTCTATCTACTAAATAAACTGATGTTGCTCTATCATAAGCTTCATCATCTAAAATAGTTTTTGGTTGTAAATAATGCGAAACATCGGCAATATGAACTCCTATTTCATAATTTCCGTTTTCTAATTTTGTAAATGATAATGCATCATCAAAATCTTTAGCATCTTTTGGGTCAATGGTAAAGGTTAAATCTTTACGCATATCTCTTCTTTTTGAAATTTCGTTTTCAGTAATTTCAATAGGTAAATTTTCGGCTTCTTTTTCTACTTCTTCAGGAAATTCATAAGGCAAACCATATTCTAATAAAATAGAATGTATTTCGGTTTCATGTTCGCCTGGTTTACCTAAAACTTGTGTAATTTTTCCAAACGGATTTTTAGAATTTTGTGGCCAATCAGTCATTTTTACAACAACTTTTTCACCGTCTTGTGCTCCGTTTAATTTATTTTGAGAGATAAATAAATCCACAGGCATTTTTTGATTATCAGGAATTACAAATCCAAAATTTTTGTTCATTTGTAAAATACCTACAAATTCTGTTTTTTTACGTTCAATTATTTCAACAACTTCAGCTTCTAATTTAGAAGACCTTCTTTTATTATAAACAAAAACTTTAACAGTATCTTGATGTAATCCTTTTCCTAAATTTATTGCAGGAATAAAAATATCATTTTCAAAATCATCAGACATAAAATATGCATTTCCTGTTGATGTTACATCTAAAGTTCCAATATGATATTTTCGGTCGTTATTTATTTGATATTTACCTCTATCAACTTCTTTAATTTTTTTTGTTTCGTGTAATTCTACTAATTTTTTAAGTACTTGGCTTTTTCCATCACCATCAGAAATACCAATTTTACTGGCAATCTGTTTGTAATTATATGTTTTTGAAGTGTCTTCTTTTAATATTTTGAAAATCTTTAAAGTTAAGTCTTTAATTACTTTTCCCTTTTTTTTATATATTTTTTTCTTTCTAGTCATTAATCTTTCGTCTTATTGTTAATTATCACCAAAATACGAATAAATAAACTGTGTATTTTATTAAATAACTGTTATCAATTTATTGTTTTGGACTAATTTTTACATTATTTATGATATAATCATATTTTTTAAACTCAATAAAAAATTGAGCAATTTTTATACCATAAAAATAGTTAGTTGTTTTGCTTTTCTAGGTCTTACTAGAATTTTCTTACTTAGTAAAAAATATAGCAATTAAATTGCTGTTAATTGAGAAGTAACTACACAGTGTTGTAACGCAAATATATATAAATATAGTAACAATCTTAAATTGATTTTAACCAAATTGATTAATAAGAAATAAAAACAATTCATATTCTTTAATAAGGTTATTAACATTTATTATATTATATATATTTTCTCTTTTAATAAAAAAAAAAAAATAGTTGTTATTATAGTGTGTTAATAAGTAGAATAAGTATTTGCTATTATTTTTGTAAATATGACTTATTAAATAATATTAACAGGTTATAATGTATTTAAAAGTTTTTAAATGAGTGCTTTAATAAAGTTATTAACAATTGTTGTTAACCGTTAATAACAATTAATTATTAATAACTTTATTAAGTTTCATTGTTAATAAGAGGTTAATTTTATGTTGATAAATGTTTATTAGAATCTGATAAAAAAAGTTGTGTATATTAAATATACTTTTGTATCGTAAAAATATTTTAGATAAACAAAAAAAGTTTTAAAAAGATACTCTTACTTATTAACATTCAGCTGGTATTTATAAATATTTGATTTTTAGACCCTTATCTGTTTTTATTAAAAAAGCATTGTTAATTACTGTTGATAACCCTGAATTACTGTATTTTTGTTACACACAACTAAATTAAAATCAACAAATTATGACAATAGCCATTGGAAATGACCATGCTGGTACTGAGTATAAATTTGAAATTATAAAATTTTTAGAAAAACAAGGACACAAGGTTATTAATTTTGGAACAAATGATAGTAATAGTATGGATTACCCAGATGCTATTCACCCAACAGCTGAAGCCGTAGAAACTAAGCAGGCTGAAATGGGAATTATTTTATGCGGAAGTGGTAATGGTGCACAAATGACTGCTAATAAACATCAAGGAGTACGTGCTGCTTTATGTTGGAATAATGAATTAGTAGCATTAACTCGTCAACATAATAATGCCAATATTTTAACTATTCCTGCTCGTTTTGTATCATTACAACAAGCTTTAGGTTTTGTAACTATATTTTTAAATACTGAATTTGAAGGAGGAAGACACGCAAACAGAGTTAATAAAATAGCTTGCGATTGTCTATAATAGTTTATAATCATTATAAATTAATTTTTTTAAATGAACTTTTTAATCAAAAAATTTACAGAATTAACAATATCAGAACTCTATCAAATATTACAATTACGTTCTGAAATTTTTGTTGTTGAACAAAACTGTGTATATCAAGATCTTGATAATAAAGACCAACACGCCTTACATGTTTTAGGAATAAAGAAGGATAAAATTATAGCTTATACACGTTTATTTAATAGCGGTGAATACTTTGAAACTCCAAGTATTGGTAGGGTACTTGTTAAAAAAAATGAACGTAAACATGGTTACGGTCATTTTTTAATAGAAGCCTCTAAACAAGCGGTTTACGATAATTATAATTCGAATAAGATTACTATATCAGCTCAAAAATATTTAATAAAATTTTATAAATCTCATGGATTTATAAAAGAAGGAAAAGAGTATTTAGAAGATGGAATACCACATGTTAAAATGAAAATAGCGTAAAAAACATATTTATTTCCTGCCGTTTTTAGATGAAAAATTATTTAAAATAGCAGGAAATTATTTTTAAAACTCTTGATGATATTCGATTAAATTATTAATAGGTTTTTCTATAATATTTGTAATTTCAATATTGTTTTTACTTGCTACATCTTGTAGTATATCTTTAAAATAAAAAGCTATAGAACCTATAAAATAAACGGGTGTTTTTTTATTCTTATTGTATGCTAAAACATGAAAATTAAAGAATTTTTTAAAACCTTTTTTTACTAATTTTTTTATGTAAGGAGTATCTTTATAAAGGAACATAAATTTAGCAAATGAGGCTAAATATCTATTTTGATTTTCGTTTTGATATAAGTTTTGTTTTATAAAATCAGGATTCAAATTAAATTCTTTTTCAAAATTATCGGCTATTTCAGTAGGCATTTTTTTGTAGAAAAAATCTCTTAGTAATTTTTTTCCAAAATAATTTCCACTTGCTTCATCCATAATTGAATAACCTAACGAAGGTGAAATATATTTAAGATTTTTTCCATTAAAATAGCAACTATTTGAGCCTGTTCCTAAAATACAAACAATGGCTTTTTTATTTTTTGCCGATGCATATACTGCACCTAAAATATCTTCTTTAACAACAATATTTGTGGTTGCTGAAAAAAAATTATTTAAAACTTCATTTAAAATACTTTTAGCAGTTTCTGTACCACAACCAGCGCCATAAAAATAAATTTTTTTGATAGATTTTCGATATTCTTTTAAATCGGTACAGTTTTCAATAATTGTTAATAACTTTTTTTTAGAAATAACATTTGGGTTTAATCCTAATGTTTGTGTACTAAAAACTTCTTTTTTACTCTCATTTAAAGCAATCCAATCTACTTTTGTAGAGCCACCATCTGCAATTAATATCATTGTGTTTAAAATTTTTGAATAAAAAAATTATTCTTTTCTACCGTTTTTAAATTCCTTTTTATCATCAGTTTTCTTTGTCATTTTATAAATTAAAAAGCCAAAACCGACTAAAAAATGTAGTATAATAATACTAGCTATTATGTAAATAAAAGTATTTGAATTATCTCTCATATTGTAAATTTACATAAAATAAAGTAATAATAGTCATATCAATTTATACTAAAGTATCTGTTTCTTTTACTTCACCAGATTTCATATTATTTAAATGAATATCACCAATACGAACTCTAATTAAACGCAAAGTAGGAAAACCAACAGCGGCGGTCATTTTACGAACTTGCCTAAATTTTCCTTCTGAAATAACAATACTAACCCAGCTTGTAGGACCATGACGTTCGTCTCTAATTTTTTGAGACCTATTAGGAAAATTAGGCGTATCTATTATAGATGCTTTTCCGGGTAGCGTGATGTATTTTTTACCATCGAAACCAATTTCTACACCTTTTTTTAATTTTTCAATAGCATCATTAGTTATAAGTCCGTCAACTTGTACATAATATTCTTTTTCTACTTTTTTACTACGTACTGCAGCACTTACTTTTCCATCCGTAGTTAAAAATAAAAGTCCTTCGGATGCAAAATCTAAACGTCCGATTGCCATTGTTTTTTCAGGGAAATCAAACAATTCGCCTAACATTTTTTTCTTTCTTTTAGTTTCATTTGTAATGAATTGAGAAAGATAACCATAAGGTTTATGAATAATAAAATGACGGTGTTCCATATTAAATTTATAAGGTACTAATTGTTACTGAAAATAAGTCTTTACCTGTACTTATTCTGCTATTTTTTATTGAGTTTTCAGAATCTTTTTCTAAAGGATATTGGGTAATAGGTTCAATACAAACCATATTTTTAACAGGAGTCCATAACATAAAATTATCAAAATTTTTGGTGCTAATTTTTATACTACTCCCCTCTTTTTTTATCAAATTAATTTCATTTGTATTTAAAACTTTATAAGCTGCCGAACCTACATTTAAAATTTCCGATAAGCTAATTTCTATATCTTTTGTTTTTATAATTTCAGTACCAAAACCAGATAATTTAAAACTAGGGTGATAGCCAAACATATAAGGCATTTTTTTATCATTAATAATTTCAAAATCTATTTTTATAGCTGATTTTTCAAGCGAAATAATTTTTCTAAAAACAAAATCATATGTCCAAAATAAATTTTCTTGTGTCGATTTTTCTGGAAATTTAGAATTTTTTACAAGTGTACTTTTTACATATTTTTTTTCAAAAATAGCAGAAGTTTTATCACTAAAAATCAGTTTATACTCAAGTTCTCTTAATAAACCATGTTGGTCTTGTTTAGCAACTCCGTTAGGTGTATCAACAGAAAAATTATTTAATTTTGTAGGTCCAATAATAGGAAACATCTCTATATCAGAAGCATTCCAACCAGGTGAATCTTTCGAATGTATTAGTTCTTCATCATTAATTATAAAACTAATTAGTTCACCTTTACATATACTTGCAGAACTTTGACTGTTTTTTAAAAGAATAGTAGTATTCATTTTTATTGAAATTAAGAAAAACAATATTACAAAATGTAGCATGAAAAAGATGGTAAAATAAAAGTAGTTTTTCATAACTTAGCCACTCTTATTATAATAAAAATAGCACGATTTATGGCAGCAGATAAAGAAAATAAAAATAAGGACAAAGAAAAAGAAGCAAAATTAAAAGCTCTTCAACTTACTTTAGATAAGTTAGATAAAACTTATGGAAAAGGGTCGGTAATGAAATTAGGTGATACTAAGGTAGAAGAAATGGAAGTAATTTCATCAGGTTCTTTAGGATTAGATTTAGCTTTAGGCGTTGGTGGATATCCTCGTGGAAGAGTTATTGAAATTTATGGACCAGAATCATCAGGTAAAACAACCTTAACATTACATGCAATTGCTGAGGCTCAAAAAGCTGGTGGTATTGCCGCTTTTATTGATGCTGAACATGCTTTTGACCGTTTTTATGCTGAAAATTTAGGTATTGATACTGATAATTTAATTATTTCTCAGCCAGACCATGGTGAGCAAGCATTAGAAATTGCTGATAATTTAATTCGTTCTGGTGCGGTAGATATTGTAGTGGTAGATTCTGTTGCGGCGTTAACTCCTAAATCAGAAATTGAAGGTGAAATGGGAGATTCTAAAATGGGATTACACGCCCGTTTAATGTCTCAGGCATTACGTAAATTAACAGGTACAATTAGTAAAACGAAATGTACGGTTATTTTTATCAATCAGTTACGTGAAAAAATTGGTGTGATGTTCGGAAACCCTGAAACAACAACTGGAGGTAATGCCTTAAAATTTTATGCTTCTGTTCGTTTAGATATTCGTCGTAGAACACAAATTAAAGATGGCGATAAAGTTATTGGAAACAGTACGAAAGTGAAAATTGTAAAAAATAAAGTAGCACCACCATTTCAAATTGCAGAATTTGATATTATGTATGGTAAAGGAGTTTCTAAAGTTGGTGAAATTTTAGATATTGGTGTTGAATACGGAATTATCAAAAAAAGCGGTTCATGGTTTAGTTATGGAGAAACTAAATTAGGACAAGGTAGAGATGCTGTAAAAGGTTTAATTAAAGATAATCCAGAATTAGCAGAAGAATTAGAAGCTAAAATAAAAGATGCTATTGAAAATAAATAATACTCTTTTATTATATTAAAATAAAAACCTGTTGTAATATTTTTGCAACAGGTTTTTATTTTTTTTTAGAAGCAATTTCCCGCTTTCTGCACTCGCTTTTTTTTGAAGAAAAAATCAAAAAAGAGCTCAAACAAATGCTTCAATCGGGGCTAAAAATTTGAACACTAATTAAACACCAGTACTACCAAAACCACCAGTACCACGTTCAGTTTCATTTAAAGCACTAACTTCTTGCCAGTTTACACGTTCGTGTTTTGCAATAATTAATTGTGCAATACGTTCACCATCATTTACAGTAAAATCTTGGTTTGATAAATTGACTAAAATAACGCCAATTTCTCCTCGATAATCCGCATCAATAGTACCTGGAGAATTTAATACTGTTACTCCATTTTTAGCTGCTAATCCGCTTCTTGGGCGTACTTGTGCTTCAAAACCGATAGGCAATGCAATAAATAACCCTGTTTTTATAATTGCTCTTTCTAAAGGTTTTAAAGTAATAGGCTTTTCAATATTTGCACGTAAATCCATTCCTGCAGCACCTTGGCTTTCGTAAGCAGGTGTTTGATGTTTCGATTTATTTATTAGTTGTACGTTCATGTTTTTTATAAAAAGTTTTCAAAATTCAAATATAATAATACTCATAACTTTTACTAGAAGGATATAGATTTATTAATTTAGCCCATTAATCAAACTATATTATGAATAAGCAAACTAAAATAGCTGTTTTAGGTGGTGGAAGTTGGGCTACAGCCATTGTAAAAATGTTATCTGAAAATTTAGAAAATATCGGATGGTACATGCGTAGTATATATGCTATTGAGCATATAAAAAGAAACAAACACAATCCTAATTATTTAAGCTCCGCAGAATTTAATACCAAGCAGTTAGATTTGTCTGATGATATGAATTATATCGTTGAAAATTATGATATCTTAATTTTTGCAATTCCTTCTGCATTTTTAAAAACAGCATTAGATAAATTATCAATTTCACTAAAAGATAAAATAATTTTTTCAGCTATTAAAGGTATTGTACCCGAAACAGGTTTAATTGTAGGTGAACATTTTCATGAAAATTATAATATCCCTTATCAAAATATAGGAGTTCTTACAGGTCCTTGTCATGCAGAAGAAGTTGCTATGGAGCGCCTATCATACTTAACAATTGCTTGTCAAGATGAAAAAAAAGCAGAGTATTTAAGCCAATTTATTGCGAGTCGTTATATCAAAATAAAAATTTCTGATGATATTATTGGTACAGAATACGCCGCAATGTTAAAAAATATTTATGCCATCGCAGCAGGTATTGCACATGGTTTAGGATATGGAGATAATTTTCAGGCAGTATTAATGAGTAATGCCATTCGTGAAATGAAACGATTTATCGAAAAGGTTGATAAAATGAATCGAAATATTAATGATTCGGCTTATTTAGGTGATTTATTAGTTACAGGGTATTCGGTTTTTAGTAGAAATAGATTATTTGGAAATATGATTGGTAAAGGCTATACTGTAAAATCGGCAATGTTAGAAATGAGTATGGTTGCCGAAGGATATTATGCTACAAAAAGTGCCTACGAAATAAATCAAAAAATTGATGCTAATACACCTATTATACAAGCAGTATATAATGTGTTATATGGTAAAAAAGAAGCGAAAGATGAATTTTTGAAGTTAACAAATAGATTAGATTAGTTGTTTGCATTTAATAAAATAACCTTTCTTAAAGAAAATTCATCAATCACTATTACCTTTATTTAGGTGATAAAAAAGCCTTGTAAAGATAAGAAACAAACATAACTTAAAAATCTGATTTACATTTATTTTGTATTAAAAATAAACAATTTAAATGTTTTAGAAAAATTTTACTATTGGTTGTATTTTAAGTATTTTCGTTTAAAATTAAACAACAATGAAAACAATTCAAGAAGCTGTTGAAATTACTATAAGAAAAACACCTTTTATAGAAGAGGCTTTAAATGAAAAATTGATAAATGTATCTTCTTTAGCTAGAGTAATATTACCAGAAGTATCTAAATTACTTAAAAAAGATGTAAAAGTAGGTGCTGTTATGATGGCTATAAATAGATTATCGCCAGCAAATGAATTAAGAGTACGTAAAAATATTAAAAAATTAGCACTTAATTTAGGAGATGTTATTGTTCGGTCAGATTTGTGTGACTTTACCTTTAAAAATACATCTTCTTTATTAAAAGAAATAGCTAAAATATTAAGTAAATCGGCTGATAGTAACGACTATTTTTTAACAGTTTCACAAGGTATCTTTGAAACAAATATTGTTACTAGTAAAAATTTACGAGCTTATGTTGAAGAAATTTTTAAACGAGAAACGTTAATTAATAACGTAAATGATTTAGCTTCTATTACCATTAAATTACCTAAAAATAATTTAGAACAATCAGGTATTTATTATTTTATTTTAAAGCAATTTGCTTGGGCAAATATAGCAGTACAAGAAATAATTTCAACTACACATGAAATGACTATTGTGGTAAAAGAAGAAGATGTTAATGAAACATTTGCTATTTTAATGGATTTAAAATTAAATTAAAAATATCAAAAAATGTCAAAATATCAGCAAAAAAATGATCCGTATGCTTCTTTAAGAATTAAGGAATTTAATTTATTTCTTTTAGTACGTTTTGCTTTAGTTTTTGGCTGGTCGATGCAATTTATAATCATAGAATGGCAGGTTTATAGCATTACTAAAAACCCATTATCATTAGGGATTATTGGTTTAATGGAAGTAATCCCTGCAGTTTCTATGGCGTTATTTGCAGGGCATATTGTCGATCAAAAAGAAAAAAAAAACTTACTAGCACTTTGTATCGGTATTTTTTCATTGATAAGTTTGGGCTTGTTTTTTTTAACACTTCCTAGTTTTGTAGCGGGTTGGCAACAAAATACTGTTTTATATGCAATTTACGGCTTGGTATTTTTTGGAGGACTTTTACGTTCTTTTTTCGGTCCTACAATCTTTTCGTTAATCGGTTTAATTGTGCCTAAAAAATTATATCCAAACGCAGCCACTTGGAGCAGTTCTACATGGCAAATGGCATCAGTTTTAGGGCCTGCTTTTGCTGGGTTTACTATTTCATGGATAGGCGTTCATTGGTCGCTTTGCATTGTTTTCAGCTTGGTGTTATTTTCATTTCTGATGGTCTTTTTTATCGATAAAAAACCTATTTTAAACCCTAAAATAGGCGAACCAATCTTAAAAAGTTTACAAGAAGGAATTCATTTCGTCTTTAAAACAAAAGCCATTTTAGGAGCCATTACCTTAGATATGATTTCGGTATTATTTGGCGGTGCGGTGGCATTATTACCTATTTATGCACAAGATATTTTAAAAGTAGGACCAGAAGGTTTTGGCGCATTGCGAGCCGCACCAGCAATTGGCGCTTTTTTAACCATGTTGGTAACCGCTTATATTCCGATAAGTAAAAATGCAGGGCTAAAACTATTAGCCGCAATTTTTGGTTTTGGAATTTGTATTATTATCTTCGGATTGTCTTCTATTTTCTGGATATCTATTGTAGCATTATTTTTCAGTGGTATTACCGATGGAGTTTCCATGGTTATCCGTCAAACCATTTTACAGCTAAAAACACCCGATAATATGCGTGGTCGAGTTGCTTCGGTTAATTCTATGTTTGTAGGCTCTTCCAACGAATTAGGTGCTTTTGAAAGTGGTGTAACCGCAAAATTAATGGGTACAGTAACTGCTGTTGTTTTTGGTGGAACAATGACATTAATAACGGTTATTACTACAGGGGTTTTAAATCCTACATTGCGAAAATTAGATTTAAGTGAAGATTTAGATTCACACGAAAAAATGGAGTAATTGTAAGAGCCTATTTGAAAATTAAATAAACTGTTAGTTCTAGTGATTTTTTTATTTCAAAAAAATTGTATCGAGAACTCCCACATAAAATAATTCAATTTTTCGATACAATTTTAATTTATTTTAGTCATTAAAAGCACTCGAATTGACAAAAATTATCAAAAAAAAGCTAAAAAACAGGGCAAATCAGGATTAGAAACTGAACTAAAATCCCTTTGACGGCTTCGATTTCTTATTTTGATGTTATAAAACTTTTTTAGATGAAATTTAAACAGGCTCTAAGAAAAAATAAATTTAATAGGCTTTATTACATATTTAAAACCTCTTCACTCTTTTTTCAAAAATATCTTTTAAATTCATTTCAAAATATTATTTAGGATATATTTTTTTTCTCTAAATTTTACATTTTTTAATATACATTTTATTTTTAAATGTTAAAGATAAGTTAACAAAAATAGGGTTAACCCTATTTTTAATTAGGGGTATTGGGTATTGTACAGGTAAATAACATCTCTTAGATTTGTAAAATTATTACTAACTATAAGTAGTTAATTTGTTGATTTTTATTTGTTTATATGTTTTTTTAAAAATAAATGATAAATCATTAAATTAATAATATTATTAGCCGTAATAATATTAACCAAAAATAAAAAATATATGAAAAAACTATTATTCTTAACCTTATTAATAGGTTACTATGCTATTGGAAATACACAAAATATTAATTTTCCTGACTCCAATTTTAAAAATGCACTTTTGAGTCATAGCCCTTTAGTAGATACAGATAGCAATGGTGAAATAAGTGTTCAAGAGGCAGAAAATTCAAAATATTTAAGATTAACGAATAAAGGTATAAGTGATTTAAGTGGAATAGAAAATTTCTCAAATTTAGAAGGTTTAACAGTAAATAAAAATCAATTAATATCTATAGACCTTACAAAGAATACTAAGTTAAAATTAATTAATTTAAGTGATAATAAAATAAGTAATATTAATATAACTAATAATTTAGATTTAAAATCTTTTAGTATTCGGAATAATAAATTAACTGATATAAATATAGCTACAAATTTAAACTTAACATCATTAGATGTTTTTAATAATAATATACAAAGTATTGATATTTCTAAAAATGTATTATTAACAAATTTAAATGTAGCATCTAATTTTAGTTTAGGGCAATTAAACATTACTAAAAATGTATTATTAAAACATTTATATGCTTTTAATAATGGGTTAACTGAAATTGATATTTCTAATAATACTAATTTAGTAACTCTTAATGTTATGCAAAATAATTTATTAAATTTAGATGTTTCAAAAAATGTGTTATTGACATCAATATCTGTAAATAACAATAAATTGACAGATATAAATCTTTCTAATAACTCTAAATTGGGTTGGTTACGTATTCAATATAATAAATTAAATACCTTAAATGTAAGACCTTGTTCACTTATTTTTTTAAATTTTGAGGGTAATTCTAATTTAACAAGTGTTTCTATGACTGGGCAATCAATAGGATATACAACATCAATTTCAGGTGAAGAAAAATTAAATGTAAATTTAAAAAATTGTCCTAAATTAGAATTTATTTGTGCTGAACAGGAATATTTAAATGATATTTTTACTCTATTAGAAGAAGCTAATCAAACAAGTTGTATGCTTTCTAATGATTGTGATGTACCTCATAATCGTATTAAAGGTACTATTACTTATGATGTAAATGGCGATGGTTGTGATAGTGCTGATGTTCCTTTTACAGGAGGTTTAAGAGTTTCTGCAATTTCATTGACAAATGGTCAATCTACTGTGGCATATCCAAATCAAGAAGGAAAATACGCACTGCATATATCAGATGGTACCTATTTTATAGCTCCTGCCCTACAGAATTTAAATTATTTTACATTTTCAACACCAGTTACTCCTACACCAATAAATATTCCTGTACAGTTAAATACATTAATAACAGATTATTGTGTAAAATCAGTTGGTAACTTTAATGATTTAGAAGTAAGTATTGTTCCTTTAACTAGAGCAAGACCAGGTTTTAATGCAACTTATAAACTTACCTATAAAAATATAGGAACAACGACACAATCTGGTACGGTTACTTTAAATTATCAAGAAAATGTGCTAAACTATGTTAGTTCAATACCTACTGTAAATAGCGATACAAATGGACAATTGACTTGGAGTTTTACAAATTTATTACCGTTAAAATCAGTAGAAATACCTGTAACATTTGTATTAAATACACCTTTAGATTCTCCAGCATTAAATAACGGAGATATTTTAAATTATAAGGCAACAGTTACAGGAAAAACAGATCAAACGCCCAATAATAATGTAATGACATTATCACAAACAGTTGTAAATTCTTATGACCCTAATGATAAAACATGTTTAGAAGGAAATATTTTAAATCCTGATAATGTAGGTCAGTATTTACATTATTTAATTCGTTTTGAAAATAAAGGAACAGCCGAAGCAGTAAATATACGTGTTAAAGATGTTATTGATACGACTAAATTAGATATTGAATCATTAATACCATTAAAATCTAGTCATTCTTATTCAACAATAATTACAAATGGTAATGAGGTAGAATTTATATTTAAAAATATAAACCTTCCTTTTGATGATGCTAATAATGATGGATATGTATTATTTAAAATAAAGAGTAAAGAAACTTTAGTTGAAGGGGATAAAATTGTAAATGGTGCTGCAATTTATTTTGATTTTAATGCTCCAGTAATTACAGAAAATGAAATTGTAACAGTTAAGAAAGAAGTAATAGAACAACCTGAATTTTCTAATTATTTTACATTGTCTCCTAACCCAACTACTGGAATATTAAATTTAAAAGTATTAAATGATAATATTCAAATTAGTTATATTAGAATATATGATATTGGAGGAAATTTAGTCGGTTATTATTTTGGAAACACAAGAGTAATGAATGTTAGTTATTTATATCCAAATAATTATTTTATGAAAATTATTACTAATAAAGGAGAATTGGTAACTAAGTTTATAAAACTTTAAACAGTTAATTTTAGTAATCAATAAAAAAAACCAGTGAAAATTAATTCACTGGTTTTTTTATTTACGACATATCTAAATAGCTAATCTTAGTAATAAGATTAGTATTTTGATTAAATTCAATATTAATAAAGCTATCACAATCTTCACAAGATGTATATATAATACTTTTATCACCATTTCTTCCAGGGCTAAAAAAAATAGTACCTAATTTACTTATATTATCGCCAATGGTAATGGTTTGTTGTTTTATTGTTAGGGAAGATTCATTGTTATTTATTTCAAAAGATTCAATATAAGGAGTGCTTTTATCTCTAGAAAAATCAACTTTAAGTCCTTTAAAAACAAAATAATAATATTGCTGATTTTCATCTGATTTATACGAATTAGCACTACCCAATAGTGTTTCTACAGCAGCTTGTTTACCTGCTGTTTTTTTTAGGTCAGATAATGTAATATTATTTATTTTAAAGGAGTTTAGTTCTACAAGAGTTATAATATTACTTGTTTGTGCTTTTGCTATAAAACTACTAATTACAAGTAGCGATAAAATAAATTGTTGTTTCATATGGGGGGATTTTTTTTTAATAGATTTTTAATTAAAACTGATACTTATATTTATTTTCGATTCTAATTCTTTTCGATGCTTTTCTACGGATGAAATATCCCAATTAAAATACTTTGTAAATTCATTTAAAATAGCTTCTTTGTAGGTGTTTACACTTGGTTTATCAAAAAATAAACGACCTGTTATACGCATAAAAAAATCAGTAGGTGTACAGGTCATTTCATATTGGATAGTAAACCAAATTTCGGCTTTTAATAAGCGTAGTGTGGTATTTTTTTCATCAATTTTATTAAATCTTTCTAAAATAATATTTGTTTGTTTACCATAATTATGTACTAAATAAGTAGCTTCTTTTTTAGTAAAATTATGTTCTTTTAAATCATTATAAATTTCTTTTGTATAAATTTCTACGGCTTTATAGTTTTTAAAATTTCCGCCTGTTAATACAATATTTTCTGTTTTTATAGCATCAAATTTTACATCAAAATGTCGAATCATTTTTTTAGCGATTAAATTAACAATACGTTCCGCCATTTTACGGTATCCTGTTAATTTACCACCAGCGATAGATATTAATTTGGTATCAGAAATAAAAATTTCATCTTTCCTTGAAAGTTCAGAAGCTGATTTTCCTTGTTCATGAATTAGCGGACGTAAACCTGCCCATGATGATTGAATATCAGCAATTGTTAAGTGAATATCTGTAAACATATTATTTACCGCTTCAATTAGATAGGTTGCATCAGCAATATCTATTGATAGTGCATCTTTATTTTGTTGAAAATTAGTGTCTGTAGTACCAAAATAGGTGATTTTTCCACGAGGAATGGCAAACATCATGCGTCCATCAGGAACATCAAAATAAACGGATTGTTTTATTGGAAATTTTTCGTGAGCTACTACCAAATGAACGCCTTTGGTTAAATGTAGTCTTTTACCTGTTTTTGAATGATTAAGTTGACGTAATTCGTCGACCCACGGTCCTGCGGCATTTACTACATATTTTGCCTTGATATTATAGCTTTGATTATTAAAAACATCAGTAACTGTTGCACCAACTACTCTATTTTTTTCGTAAATAAAGGCATTTGCTTTTGTATAATTAAGTATTTCAGCTCCGTATGTACTTGCTGTTTTTAATATTTCGATGGTTAAACGGGCATCATCTGTACGATATTCGGCATAATAACCAGCCCCTTTTAAAATATTTTTGGGTAATAATGGTTCTATTTCAAGTGCTTCTTTTTTATCAAGCATTTTACGTTTGTCATCTCCTTCTACGGCAGCCAATACATCGTAAATTTTTAAGCCGATAGAGGTAAGCCAAGCACCATAAGTACCACCTTCAATTAAGGGTAAAATCATTTTTTCGGGAACCACTAAATGTGGGGCTATTTTATGTACAATAGCACGTTCAGAACCAACTTCTTTGACTAGCCAAAAATCAAATTGTTTTAAATAGCGTAAACCACCGTGTATTAATTTGGTTGATTTACTTGAAGTTCCTGAAGCAAAATCATTTTTTTCAACCAGTGCAACTTTCATTCCTCTAGATGCTGCATCTAAAGCAATTCCAGCACCAGTAATACCGCCGCCAATAATTAAAATATCAAATGTTGTTTCTTGTAATTGTTCTTGAATATTTTTTCGATTGAAGAAAGAAAATTTAGTCATAGCTACCTTTTATTACAAAAGTACATATAAAAATAGAGACTATAAATTAAAAGTAATTGCTTGTTATTTAGTAAGTTATTTGGAGCTGTTTCCCGCTTTCCGCACTCGCTCTTTTTTGAAGAAAAATCAAAAAAGGAGCTCAAACAATTGCTTCAATCGGGGCTAAAAACAAAAAAATATCGTTTTTATAATACCATTAAGTTACAACCTCGAATATCAGAATTATCAAACCGTCCAATAATTTCAAAGCTAGTATCTGTGTGTACTTTTCCTAAATCTTGTGTCGCAATAAAAGAGCAAGAATTGTAGTTTGCTAAATCAATAATATTAACGCCACCATTTTTTTGATTGGGTAAGATAGTCAAAGCATCTTCGGTATCTCTAATTAAAACACGCATCCAAGGAGGACAGTTAAAAATACCATTTCCTT
This sequence comes from Tenacibaculum dicentrarchi, assembly GCF_900239345.1. Classification (GTDB taxonomy): domain Bacteria; phylum Bacteroidota; class Bacteroidia; order Flavobacteriales; family Flavobacteriaceae; genus Polaribacter; species Polaribacter dicentrarchi. The sequence goes on from NZ_OESZ01000001.1 coordinate 253,558, forward strand.
TCGAATATCCTTGGCTTAATAATTCGGTCATACCATATTCTGAATGAATATGTTGTACGCCAAATCCATTACTTAAAACTTGATGTAATTCGGTACGAATAAGTTCTTTTCTTCGTCCTTTCATACCGCCAGTTTCCATAATAATGGTATTTTTTAAGATAAATTGTTGTTTTTCTATTAAGTCTAATAAGGCAAAAGAAACGCCAATAAGCAGTGTTTTTTGTCCTTTTTTATCTAATTCGATGAGTTTTTTTGCCAATTCATCTAAATTATTTAGGTAAAAACCACTTTCAGGATGTGCCGATTTTTCAATTAAATCAGCAACCATATAAACTAATGATGAGCCTTTTCGTTCTAAATAATTAGGTAATAAAGCTAAAACCACATAGTCTTTTATATCTCCATAAAAATAATCAAAACCTTTTAAATAACTTGTTTCATACCACGATAAATCGGTTACTAAATGCTTGCTGGTAATGCTACCAGTAGTACCAGAACTGCTAAAAGTTTCCTTAATTTTATCTGAAGAAGAAAGTATTTTTTTTGTTTTAAAAAATTCAATAGGCAAAAAAGGAATCTCTTCAATTTTAGAAATACTAGAAGGGTGAATATATAGTAAATCACAAAAAGATCGGTAAACCTTATTATTTTTAAATTGATGCTTAAAAACCGTCAAAGCAGCTTGCTTAAAATCGAATTCTGAATGTATATTAAAAACTTGTTGTTTCATAAAGTTTTACAAAAATAGTAGTTATAACAGTAGTATTATAAAATTGCACTGTTTTTTTTGTAAAACACTAAATTAAAGGGGCATTATTAAGTTTCAAATATATTAGACTGCTTTTTTAGAAAACATTGTTAACATATTATCAAATTTAGGTTCAAAAAGAAAATCAAAAATAACTTCAGATATCTTTTTCCCTTCTTCTACTTCCACTTCGATTTCGAGATTTTTAGTTTCTGCATCTTTGGCTTCTACTATTTTTGTAGTTGTTGTTACAGGGCTTATCTCGTTATTTATTTGGTCGTTTATCAATTCAATACCTAGTATTTTTTGATATTCTTGCTGTCCTAATTTTAAAATAGACGCAACTTTCGCGTCTATTTTAAAATTAGATAAATCTAATGGCTTATATGGCATTGTTTAAATCTGCTTTATATTTGTTAAGTAATGTTTTTGTAATAGCAATATTTGCTTTAGCTGAATCAATAGCTAAATAAATAAAATATCCACCATTAGGTGCAATATTTATAATATGAATCTGATCGGTTAAAGTAATGGTGATATCTTTAACTTCTTCATTTAATCCTAAAACACTGATTGTTTTTAATTTAGCGTTTACTACTTCTAAATTATACGCAGAAGCCAAGTCAATATCAAAATCAGCTTTAACTGAATCTGAAACTAAAGTCTCACCAGACTCTATTTCGGTTACACTTAATGCTATATATCCAGGGATATTTTCACTTACGTTTTTAATTAAATCATTTAAAATGTCTGTCATTGCTACTTTTTTTTAGATGTTATTTATTATTTGTCATTGTCTTTTTTTAAAGAAAGACTAATTAAACTTCTATTCATTACACCATCTGATAAGACACATAATATATGGTCGTCGTCACATTTTTTTATATAAAAATTTTGATCAGTAGTTTTTATAATTATTTCGGTTAATGGTGTCGTTTCTAAGACATCAGTAAAAAAATTATCAATTATATTGATAACAACTTTAGTTACCGCCGAAAAATCTTCAGGGTTTTCATAAGTAATTTTACTGTGTACTTCTACAATTTTCCCTTCCTTGTCAAATAGGAGAATTGCTTTAGATTTTGTACTGTGGTACAACTCTTTTAAATTCATAAAAAAATATATTAGATCTAAAAAATACTATGAAGGGTGTAATATGGTGTAAAAAGTTTCACCAATACAAATATATTAAATATTTGTTAAGAAAAAACAAATATTTATCTTTTTAAGAAAAAAAGGTAATATAGAATTGATATAAGTAAGTAAAGTATCAATTTATAATAGTTTATTTGAATATTAGCTCATGTAAAAAATACTACATTAAATATGTTTAAAATTAAACAAAATCAATACTTTTTGTTTAATTTATAATGTGTAAAATTATTCGTATTTTCGTGGTTCATTTTTAAACAATTTAAATTTAAAACAAAATGGCAGATTTCGGAATCAAAGAAGCTTTAGCGCAATTAGGCGTAAAAGATATTAATGATGGAACTTCTACAGGTTCTGTAAATTTCTCTAATGGAGAAGTTATTGAAAGTTATTCACCTGTTGATGGTAAATTAATAGGAAAAGTAAAAGCGACGACCAAAGAAGATTACGAAAAAGTAATGGAAACGGCTACAAAAGCATTTAAGTCGTTTAGAAATATGCCAGCTCCACAAAGAGGAGAAATTGTACGTCAGTTTGGTAATAAATTAAGAGATTTAAAAGAGCCATTAGGTAAATTAGTTTCTTACGAAATGGGAAAATCTTTACAAGAAGGATATGGTGAGGTTCAAGAAATGATTGATATCTGTGATTTTGCTGTTGGATTATCACGTCAATTAAACGGACAAACAATTCCATCAGAACGTCCAGGACACGTAATGAGAGAGCAATGGCATCCAATAGGAGTTGTTGGAATTATATCAGCATTTAATTTTCCTGTGGCTGTTTGGGCTTGGAATACTGCTTTAGCTTGGATTTGTGGTGATGTTTGTGTTTGGAAAGGTTCTGAAAAAGCGCCTTTATGTTCAATCGCTTGTCAGAATATTATTGCCGATGTTTTAAAAGAAAACAACCTGCCAGAAGGAATTTCTTCTATTATTAATGGAGATTATAAAGTGGGTGAATATATGACTACCGATGCTCGTATTCCTTTAGTTTCTGCTACAGGTTCTACAAGAATGGGACGTATTGTTGGTGCAACTGTTGCACAACGTTTTGGTAAATCATTATTAGAATTAGGAGGAAATAACGCTATTATTATTACTCCAACTGCCGATTTAAAAGTAGTAGTTCCTGGTGCTGTATTTGGTGCTGTGGGTACTTGTGGGCAACGTTGTACATCTACTCGTAGATTAATTATTCACGAATCAGTATATGATAAAGTAAGAGATGCTATTGTTGGTGCTTATGGGCAATTAACAATTGGAAATCCTTTAGATGAAACAAATCATATTGGACCATTAATTGATAAAGATTCGGTAAACACTTATTTAGCTGCTATTGAAAAAGCAAAAGCTGAAGGTGGAAACGTATTAGTTGAAGGAGGCGTTTTAGAAGGTGAAGGTTACGAAAGTGGATGTTACGTAAAACCAGCAATTATTGAAGCTGAAAATCATTTTGAAATAGTACAGCATGAAACTTTTGCTCCTATTTTATATTTAATGAAATATTCTGGTGATGTTGAAAATGCTATTGATATACAAAATGGTGTAGCTCAAGGATTATCATCAGCAATTATGACAAATGAATTAAAAGAAGCTGAAAAGTTTTTATCATATGCTGGTTCTGATTGTGGTATTGCTAATGTAAACATCGGAACTTCTGGTGCTGAAATTGGAGGTGCTTTTGGTGGTGAAAAAGAAACTGGTGGCGGACGTGAGTCTGGTTCTGATGCTTGGAAAGTATATATGAGACGTCAAACAAATACGATAAACTATTCTGATGAATTGCCTTTAGCGCAAGGAATTAAATTTGATTTATAGGTCTTGTAAAATACAAAAGCTTAACCTAAACTTAACAAAACAACCATTTAATGTTTCTTAATTGTTATTAAAAGGCTGTTTTAGTATTAAATTAGTGTTAAATAAATGTTAAATAAATAAAAGTTACATCGAAAGATGTAACTTTTATTGTTTTTTTGCGTCATATATTTGTAATTTCACGTAAATCTTTAAATTGATTAAAATCAAGTGGTTAAGCTTACTTTATGAGTGTCACTTTAAATACTTATTTACCATATAAAGATAAAGTATCAATTCTTCTCCAGTAGCTTTAGGTAAATTTGAAAACTAAAACTGATTTATTAAAAAAGTTAGTTGCTTAATTTAATATTTTTCATAAGTATCTAAATAAAAATTCTTGCTATTTGAAAAGAATCAATTTTAATCTTTTTTAGAAAAACAAAACTCCATTATAATTCTTTTTTGAAACACTTTTTTATCAAAAGATAAAAGCATCAAAAAATATCAATACGAACCCTTAAAAAATAATAATATGATTTTATCAATAATATTTTGGCTTATTCTAGCAGTAATAATAATAATGAGTGTTTACAGTCTTTTTAAATACCAATTACCGATGTTTTTTGGGTATTTAAATAAAAAAGTAGACTCAAATAATCAGCATAAACCACAAAAAGAAAATTTAGTAAGGGCTCAAAATATATTTTCTAAAAGAGTGAAAGAAAACGATTTGAAAATTGTGGCAGGAATTAACCCAAAAATTGAAGGGTTATTTCATGCTTTTGGAATTAAAACTTGGGAAGATTTAGCAGGGACTTCTGTTGAAAAATGTCAAGAAATTTTAAAAAGTGTTGGAAATAAATATAAAATTCAAAAACCTAAAACTTGGCCAAAACAAGCAAAATTAGCAAATCAAGGTAAATGGAAAGAATTGCAAGAGTGTCAAGGTAATTTAATTAGTGAAAAATAATATTTTAAGTATGAAAATAATTGATTTATCAAAACCGATTCAATATAACAAGGAAGACCCTTGGTTTATGAAAGTTAAAGTAAAACATAAATCACATAAAAAATCAAAACTATTAATTAGATTATTAGGCTTGCCTTTTAAATTATTTCCTAAAAATTTTACAGGTTGGGCAGATGATACAATTCAAAAAATGGGAGTACATGCAACTACTCATATTGATGCTCCTTGGCATTATTCACCAACTGTAAATGGCGAAAAGGCAAAAACAATTGATGAAGTTCCATTAGAATGGTGTTTTGGAGAAGGAATTGTTATCGATATGAAACATAAAGCTGATTTTGACCCTATTACTGTGGCAGATATTCAGCAGTTTTTAAAGGTAAATTCATTAGAAATTAAACCTAAAATGATTGTACTAATAAAAACAGGACGTGATATATTTAATGGAACAAAAGATTTTCATGAAAAAGGAACAGGTGTTAGTGCACAAGCTACAGAATGGCTTATCGATAAAGGAATAAAAGTAATGGGAATAGATGCTTGGGGCTGGGATTTACCATTACCTTATATGATTAAAAAAGCAAAAGAAACGAATAACTCAGAATTATTTTGGGAAGCTCATTTAGTAGGGCAAAACAAAGAATACTGCCATATGGAACAATTAGTAAATTTAGATGCTTTACCTTTTTCAGGATTTAAAATAGCTGTTTTTCCACTGAAAATTGTAGGTGCTTCAGGTGCTCCAGCAAGAGTTGTAGCAATGTTAGATTAATTTATTATAAAACCGCACTATTGCTAGTGCGGTGTATTTAGTTGGCTACTACTCCAACTAAAAATCAACTAACCAAACATCATTCTAATTCTGTTTATCAACAATTTTACGTTGTATTTTAGTGCGTTTTCTATTGTTATCTCTTACTATATGTTTTACTGTATTTTTAGTGTTACTTCTTAAATGTGGTATAAATTCTTTGCCTAAAAAAGTATAGGTAGTTTTCGAACTTATATCATATAATGAAATTGTTTGATTATTAATAATCTTTAATTCAAATTTTTCAACCGAATCAATAGAATTTGTATTATAATTAAGTGTTAAAAGTAGCAAATTATCATAGCCTTTAATTGTTGATATTTCATAAGCTCCAACATAATCCCATTTAATAAAATCAATATTTGTACCAAGAAAATCGTGCGATGAATAAAATGTTACATCATTTTCAGGCGTAAACTGTAAGAAATTTTCGGTATCAAAAGGGTTTTCATATCCGCCATTTTCATCAATTTTTTCCCAAGCAACATATTCTTGTAAAAGATATTCTATATTTTCATAAAATAATTTATCGTAATCAAAATTATCTCTTTGATAACCAGTTAAAAAATAGCTTATATTTTGATGTAAATCATCAATTCTAATTTCATTTTCAGACAATTGAATTACCTCAAAATCATGCTGATTATCAAGCGTATGATTGGTTTGTAAAACACTGCCGTTTGCCTGGTAATTACCAACCAAAACCCCCAAACCATTGCCTGTTTTACCAATATCAACAATATTATTATTGGCGTACATATTTCCATTTAAAAACGAAACGGTAAATGCTTTTGATAAAAAAGGAATTTCGTTAGTACCCGTTGTACTATTATAATCGACATACCATAAATCATAACTAGAAACATATTGATTTAGTGAAAAAGGCGTATTTTCAGTATAATCAATATGGTCAATTACCTCGTTTTGAACCACACAAGAAGATATCATTACACTTGTTGTAATGTATAAAAAAAATAGTTTTAAAGGTTTCATAGGTGGTAATTTAATCGTTATATGCTACTAACTTTCAAATTACGTGCCAAACATAAAAACCCGTAATTCGTTTTTTATACTTGCTAATTGTTTACTGTTTTTTTGAAGCAATTTCCCGCTTTCCGCACTCGCTCTTTTTTGAAAAAAAAATCAAAAAAGGAGCTCAAACAAAGCTTCAATCGGGGCTAGGCATTTTTACACAAAACCATATCGGTCATGCTAAACTTATTTCAGTATCACATCCTGATTTGCCTTAATTTTTCAGTCTAAAAACCAATTATTGAATAAGAACAGTACTTGTTTTTATCATATTTTCAATTTTATAGGTCAGTATTTTATCGCCTATTTTATAAGTAACAACCGCTTGATTATCTTTTAAATTAAACGGAAATTTTTCTGTAATTTTAGGGAGTGAATTACCATATTCTTTTTCTGAATCGGCGTTTAAAACAAGTTCATTAACTACAGGAATAATACGGTTTTTATACCGAGCAACAATAATATTTTTCCCATTTTTATGTTCAACAAGAGTATTAATAATGGTATTTTGAAAATATATTTTTTGAAAATCAATGGGTTTATCTGACGTAAAAATAATATTTAAACAAGCCGATTTATTTGTTGATAAATGATTAAAATCATCGGTATATAGTGCTTTTTTTATCTTAAAAGGAGGCGTCGTATTTTGCTTAATATTGGCACACTGAGTAAAAATAACAGCGAACATTAAGAGTCCAAATAATTTCATAATAGTACTTTTTAGAGTTTAATTTTATACATTACAACTAATATACCAAGGTACAAAAATATAATAGTATAAGATGTTGAATTACAGTTATTGGGAGTTAAAAGAATGGTTTACCAATGTTGATTTTACCATTGTAGGTAGCGGAATTGTAGGATTAAATTGCGCATTGGCATTAAAAGAAAAACATCCGAAGGCTAAAATAATTATTTTAGAAAAAGGAATGTTACCACAAGGAGCAAGTACTAAAAATGCTGGTTTTGCCTGTTTTGGAAGCATATCAGAATTAATAGACGACTTAAAAACACATACCGAACAAGAAGTGTATAACTTAGTCGAAAAACGCTGGCAAGGTTTGCAATTATTACGAAAAAATTTAGGGGATAAAAATATAAAATATCAACAAAATAAAGGCTACGAATTATTTCAAGATACCGAGTTTTATGAAACTTGTTTATCAGAAAAAGACAGCCTTAATATCTTGTTAAAACCCTTGTTTGAAGCGCCTGTTTTTTCAGTTGATGCCAATAAATTTAAGTTTCAAAATATTCATCAAAATTATATTACCAATCAGTTTGAAGGGCAAATTGATACAGGTAAAATGGCGGTAAAATTGCTTGAATTAGTACAAAAATCAGGCATAAAAATAGTCAATAGTATTTTGGTAGAAAGCTATTGTGAAAACAATGAAAATGTTTTAATTAAAACAAATCAGATAGAATTTTCAACCAAAAAATTATGTATTGCCACCAATGGTTTTGCTAATAAGTTGCTGAACGAAAATGTAAAACCCGCCAGAGCGCAAGTTTTAATAACAAAACCGATTAAAAACTTAGCTATAAAAGGAACATTTCATTTAGAAAAAGGCTATTATTATTTTAGAAATATTGACGATAGAATTTTATTAGGCGGCGGACGAAACCTCGATTTTAAAACCGAAGAAACTACTGTTTTTGGAGAAACAGCACTGGTTCAAAATAAATTAGAAGAAATTTTAAAAACCACTATTTTACCGAATACTAATTTTGAAATAGACCACCGATGGAGCGGAATAATGGGTGTTGGAAATCAGAAAAAAGCCATTGTAAAGCAGTTATCAAATAATGTATTTTGTGGTGTTCGTTTAGGAGGAATGGGCGTAGCAATTGGTAGTTTGGTAGGTAAAGAATTAGCCGATTTAGCGCAATAAAATAGTATTCAAAGTAGTAAAATAACAGATGAATCAGAAAAATATAAAACAAGAATTATACAATCAATGCGTGATTTTTGTAGAAAAACGCTTAAAAACAGTTGAACAAATTATTTCATCGAACCAAAAAGCCTTGCAATCAGAAACTAAAAGTTCGGCAGGCGACAAGCACGAAACAGGGCGAGCAATGCTACAATTAGAAATGGAAAAAGCAGGGCAACAGCTTAGTGGAATTATCAAAATGAAAGAAACACTTTCTAAAATAAATAGTCAAAATATGGCTACTATTGGTTGTTTAGGAAGTGTTGTTAAAACAACCAAAAATTCGTTTTATTTGAGTATTAGTTCAGGGCAATTAATGGTTGATAATCAACCTTATTTTGCTGTTTCTGTGTCTTCGCCAATTGGTTGTATTTTATTAGGAAAAAAACAAAATGATAGTTTTACATTTAATAATATAGAACAAAAAATTATAGCAATTTTTTAACAGATTAAAATACTAAACAAGAGGTTTAAACCTCTTGTTTTAAAGCTAAAATGAATTAAATAAGCTGCTTATTTATTTTTAGAAATGTTTTTTAGTATAGCTAGTTTTTTCTTTTTTAATCTTTCCCCAAGCAACAACTTTTACTCCTTTTGAGTATTGAACTTTGTTGGGTTCTTTTTTTAAGAGCTTCCTAAATTTGGGGTAATCGACTGTAATTTCTTTTATTTCAATATTGTTTATAGGCCATTCTAAATGATGAATTTCAAATTCGTTAATCGATTTTTCGGTATCTTGAAAAAGCGCATATCTTTCGGTTAGCCAGTTATCTAAAGTTGATTTTTCTGTTAATTTTTCGGCAATTTTAAATTCAATATTTAAGTGGTCATTAAATACTGTGTTACTTGATTGATATCGGTTTTTACTTCTGTTGATTTTTGAAAATCGGTATGGAAGTTCAGAGATTCCTTTTGCAATTTTACAAGCTAATTTTTTACCGCCTTCAATACTCAAAAAGTAAACGCCAGTTTTATTATTAGATTTTACGTAGGTTCTAATATTAATTTCATCAAAATTAGAAATAGGAGCGAAAGAAGGTAGGTTTTTTGGGCGGATTTTTTCCATGGTAAACGCCACAACAGAAACCCAAGCTTTTCCTTGAAATAAGTCAATTTCTAATTCTTCGGGTACAAATTTTCTTAATTCGCTAAGCTCTACTTGCCAATGAAGAAATATCGCATTGTTCCATTCTTGATAAAATTTCCAAGTATCGGCGGGCATTTTCCAGGGTCTGTGTGCTGTGCTATTTAATATGTCTGGTATTGTCATTTTTTTGGCTAAAATTTTCTTTGTAAATAAATGTACCTGTTTTTTTATAAATCATCAAAATTACTAGAATTAACAAAAATTACCGTAAATAAGGATATGAAACTGAACTAAACCAGTCCTATACATCAAACTTCAGTGAAACTATTTCATCAATTTTAAGTTTTGTAGGATGCTTTAAAAAGACAAATCGGCTATTGTAAATTACTTTTATTAGCCAGTGAGAACCTTTAAAATAGATTTCTTTTACTACGGCTTTACGTGCCGAATTTGCTACAACTTCTATTTGATGCGGATATAATAAAATACTTTCTTCTACTTGTTTTTGATCGATAACAATTTCGTTAACAGTATCGAATAAAGAGGCTACATATTTTATTTTCGGGTTTTTATATAAGTGTTCAGGCGTATCGTTAGCAATTATTTCACCATTTTTAAGAATAATAACATGGTTGGCAAACGATAAAGCGTCTGTTCCTTGATGGGTGGCTGTAATACAGGTAATTTTATTTTTTTTCAGATAATTAAATAGGTTTCTACGCAGTGAGTTTTTTTTGAAATTATCAATCTGACTAAAAGGCTCGTCTAGTAGTAGTAATTTTGGCTGTTTTGCTAAGGCTTTTGCGATTGCAACACGTTGTTTTTGCCCGCCGCTTAGGTTTTCTACTTTTGTATTGGCGAAATCGGTCATTTCAATAATATTCAAGAGCTCGTTGGTTCTTCTTTGAGCTTCTTCGGGATCAAAACGTGATAGGAATTTTTTAATGTTTTCACTAACGCTTGTAAAAGATATTAAATCGAAATCTTGGGCTACGTATTTGAAAAAATCTACGCCAGGAACTAAATAATATTCAGGTCCTAGAATTTGAAAATCGTCATAAAAAATTGTTCCGCTTTTTAAATCTAATAATCCGTAAAGGGCTTTTAATAAAGTTGATTTTCCGCAACCACTTGCGCCCATTATACATAAATGTTCTCCTTTTTGAAGGGAGAAATTGATGTTTTTTAGTGTTGTTTTTTCTTTAGAATATCCGAAGGTAATATTGTTTACTTGTAGCATAGAAGCAAAAATATAATTTCTATTTTAAAATAGTGTTACTGTTGTGTTTATCTTTTGTTTTAAGTTAAAATGCTTGCGTTAGCGATTGAAGCAATTGTTTGAGCTCTTTTTTTGATTTTTCTTCAAAAAAAAGCGAGTGCGGAAAGCGCGACCCTTGTGGTAACGCCCAAATTATAAGCACAAAAAAACCGAGACTTTCGCATCGGTTTTTTATGATTTTTATTGATGTTTTACTTTTTATCTTGATTTGGTAATTCTTTAAAACCCATGTTATATAATGTGAATCCGAAGATATCGGCATATTGTTCGATGGTTTTAGCCACGGGAGTTCCCGCACCATGACCAGCATTTGTTTCAATACGAATTAACACAGGATTTTCGCCTTGTTGCTTGTCTTGTAATTCGGCAGCAAACTTAAAACTATGCGCAGGAACTACACGGTCATCATGGTCACCAGTGGTAACAAGTGTAGCAGGATACTCCACTTTATTTACATTATGTACAGGAGAATACCCGTTTAAATAATCGAACATTTTTTTGTTATCGGCAGATGTTCCGTAATCGTAAGCCCAACCTGCACCCGCAGTAAAGGTATGATAACGTAACATATCTAAAACTCCAACGGCAGGCAAAGCGACTTTCATTAAATTAGGGCGCTGTGTCATTGTTGCGCCAACTAATAATCCACCGTTTGAACCTCCACGGATTGCTAAATAATCGGAAGAAGTATATTTTTGATTGATTAAATATTCGGCAGCTGCAATAAAATCGTCAAACACATTTTGTTTTTTTAATTGCGTTCCTGCATCGTGCCATTTTTTACCATATTCACCACCACCACGTAAATTAGGAACGGCATATACTCCGCCTTGTTCCATCCAAACGGCGTTTGCAATGCTAAATGAAGGTGTTAAACTGACATTAAATCCGCCATAACCATATAAAATAGTTGGATTTTTACCGTTTAATTCTAAACCTTTTTTATAGGTAATTATCATCGGAACTTTTGTTCCGTCTTTTGATGTATAAAATATTTGTTTACTTTCGTAAGCATCAGCATTGAAAGAAATTTCAGGTTTCCAAGATAAAATATACGTTCCATCTTCAGGATTAAATTTATAAGATGAACTTGGTGTATTGTAGTTTGTAAATGAAAAATAGATTTCTTTAGCTTTTGTTTTTCCGCCAAAACCACCAGCAGAACCAACACCTGGAAGTTTTACTTCACGGATTAATTTTCCATCAAAATCGTATTGTAAAACTTTAGAAACAGCATCAACCATATATTCTGTGAAAAAATATCCAGCTCCTGTTGATGGTGATAATACGTTTTTAGTTTCTGGAATAAAATCTGTCCAGTTTTCTGGTGTTGGATTTTTAGCATCCACCGTTACTATTTTTTTATTTGGTGCATTTAAGTTTGTTACTAAATATAATTTATCGCCACGGCTGTCAATTACATAAGTATCGTTATCATAATTATCTGTAATGGTAACTAACTTACTATTAGGGGTTGTTAAATCTTTTAAAAATAATTTATTTCCTGATGTTGAAGTAGCCGCAGAAATAAGTAAATACTTGTTATCCTCAGTTAAAGAACCGCCAACATACCTGTTTTTTTCTTCGGATGTTGCTCCAAAAATAATTTTGTCGGTTTTTTGTGGCGTATTTAAAGCATGATAATATAATTTATGCTGGTCTGTTTTTGCAGATAATTCACTTCCTTCAGGCTTATCGTAACTAGAATAATAAAAACCTTCGTTGCCTTTCCAAGCGATTCCAGAGAATTTTACATCAATTAAAGTATCACCAATAATTTCTTTAGTTTTTGTGTTTAAAACAATAATTTTTCGCCAATCGCTTCCTCCTTCAGAAATTGAATAGGCAACAATACTTCCATCTTTAGTAAAACTGACAGAACCTAATGAGGTTGTTCCATCCTTAGAAAAAGTATTTGGATTTAAGAAAACTTCTTCATTTCCTTGAGCATCTTTTCTGTATAAAACTGATTGATTTTGCAATCCGTCATTTTTATAAAAGTAGGTATAATCACCTTCTTTAAAAGGCGTTCCTAATTTTTCGTAATTCCATAATTCTGATAATCTATCTTTTAATTGCTCACGATACGGAATTTTACTTAAATAATTAAAAGTAACGTCATTTTCGGCTTTTACCCAATTTTCGGTTTCGGTACTTTTATCATCTTCTAACCAACGATAATTATCGGTTATTTTTGTTCCAAAATAATCATCTACAATTGGTTTTTTAGCGGTTTTAGGATAGTTCAATGTGGTGTTTTTTTGAATGTTTTTTTCAGATTGATTTTCTTTCTTACAAGACACTAAAACAGTACTCGCACAAAGAATTGAAAAAAGAATTTTTTTCATAATAATGGGGTTTTTTAATAATTTCAAAGTTAGCTGAAAAAAGAACGAAAATATTCTTTTTAAGATGTTTTAACACTAAATTATAGTCGTTGTAATCTTTAAAAAATAAAAGAACTATCTTTATACTTGCATTTTTTAAGCACAGAAGTAGTAATATAATAACAGTTATCATGACAGAAAATTTAACAAAAGAAACTTTTTTTAAAAAAGTATTTAATTTTGAAGAAAATAAAGAATGGAATTTTGAAGGTGATAAACCAGCATTAATTGATTTTTATGCCGATTGGTGTGGTCCTTGTAAATCGTTAGCACCAATTTTAGAAGAATTGAGTAACGAATATGAAGGTAAAATTGATATTTATAAAATTAATACAGAAGAAGAACCTGAATTAGCGGCTGCTTTTGATGTTCGTAGTATTCCTTCAATGTTATTTTGCCCTATGAACGAAGCTCCTCAAAGAGCCAATGGTGCATTGCCAAAAAAACAGATTGAAGAAATTATAAAAGATGTTTTAAAGGTCGAAAAGTAAACTTAAATCTGTTTTTTATAAAAATTTAAAAGTACTGTTTTTGCAGTACTTTTTTTGGAATAAAACCAAAATAGTAAACCCTATGGTAATCATTACTTAAGCTATTTGTTAGGTGTTAATTTATTGATTGTTAGATGTTTAATTATTTGCTAGAGTACTGTGGTTTTTGCTTTGTATTTCAATTTGTTGAAAACTTCAAGGGATTTGTGAATAAGTAAAGCTTTCGAATTTTAGTAAAATTATAGATATTTGTAACCCCCAATATCAGAAGAATAACAACCTAAATTAGCACACAAAATAATGACAGCAATCGAACCAATTTTACAAGAAAATAAAGATAGATTTGTGATTTTTCCAATTCAACATGATGATTTATGGGATTGGTATAAAAAACAACAAGCATCAATTTGGACTGCTGAAGAAATAGATTTATCAGTAGATGTTATTGATTGGGAAACCAAATTAACCGACGATGAGCGTTATTTTATTAAACATATTTTAGCTTTTTTTGCAGCTTCTGACGGAATTGTAAATGAAAATTTAGCAGAAAATTTTGTAAATGAAGTACAATATTCTGAAGCAAAATTTTTCTATGGTTTTCAAATAATGATGGAAAATGTACATTCAGAAACGTATTCATTATTAATAGATACGTATGTGAAAAATGAAATAGAAAAAGATCAATTATTTAAAGCAATTGAAATTTTTCCAGCAATTAAAAAGAAAGCTGATTGGGCATTAAAATGGATTGAATCAGATTCGTTTGCAGAACGTTTAATTGCTTTTGCAGCTGTTGAAGGAATTTTCTTCTCGGGGTCTTTCTGTTCTATTTTCTGGTTAAAAAAACGTGGTTTATTACCTGGATTAACATTTTCTAATGAATTAATTTCAAGAGATGAAGGAATGCACTGTGATTTTGCTGTGCATTTACATAATCATCATATTGTAAATAAAGTACCTAAAGTACGTATTCGTGAAATTATTATAGATGCTTTAAATATTGAAAGAGAGTTTATTACAGAGTCATTACCAGTGAGTTTAATTGGTATGAATGCTAAATTAATGACACAATATTTAGAGTATGTAACAGACAGATTATTATTAGAATTTGGATGTGACAAAGAGTATAATACTACAAATCCGTTTGATTTTATGGAAATGATTTCATTAGAAGGAAAAACAAATTTCTTTGAAAAAAGAGTTTCTGAATACCAAAAAGCAGGTGTTTCTGGTGGAGGTACAGGAGATATTAGTTTTGATGCTGAATTTTAAATAAAATAAATTACAGCAACTTTATTTTAAGTATGTTATAGAAAAAACACTATTATTTTTTCTATAACATACTGTTTTAAAAACAAAAAAAAACTTTACAACAAATAGTTTTACTGATAACCTTATTAATAGTTAGGTTTTTAGCGATGCTATTTATCAAAATTAAAACCAATAATATATATGTATGTATTAAAGAGAGATGGTAGAAAAGAGCCTGTAATGTTCGATAAAATTACAGAAAGGGTTCGAAAAATGTGCTATGGGTTAAATAATATTGTTGACCCAGTAAAAGTAGCAATGCGTGTTATTGAAGGTTTATATGATGGAGTACCAGCTACTGAATTAGATAATTTAGCGGCTGAAGTTGCTGCAACAATGACTACTGCTCATCCTGATTATGCAAAGTTAGCAGCAAGAATTGCTGTGTCAAATTTACATAAAAACACCAAAAAATCGTTCTCTGAAACGATGACTGATTTATATAATTATGTAAATCCTCGTACAGATAAAAAATCTCCTTTATTAGCTGATGATGTATATGAAATCATTCAAAAAAATGCTGATAAATTAGACTCTACAATTATTTATAGTCGTGATTTTAATTATGATTATTTTGGTTTTAAAACCTTAGAACGTTCTTATTTATTAAAATTAAATGGAACTATTGCAGAGCGCCCGCAACATATGTTAATGCGTGTATCAATAGGTATTCATAAAGATGATATTGATGAAGCAATAGCAACTTACGAGTTAATGAGTAAAAAATATTTTACCCATGCAACGCCTACATTATTTAATGCAGGAACGCCTAAACCACAAATGTCTTCTTGTTTTTTATTACAAATGCAAGATGATAGTATCGAAGGAATTTACGATACTTTAAAGCAAACTGCAAAAATTTCGCAATCAGCAGGTGGTATTGGTTTGTCTTTACATAATATCCGTGCAACGGGAAGTTATATTGCTGGAACTAACGGAACATCAAACGGTATTGTACCGATGTTAAAAGTGTTTAACGACACGGCACGTTACGTAGACCAAGGAGGAGGAAAACGTAAAGGTTCTTTCGCAATGTATTTAGAACCTTGGCATGCTGATATTTTTGATTTCTTAGATTTAAAGAAAAATCATGGTAAAGAAGAAATGAGAGCACGTGATTTATTTTACGCTATGTGGATTTCTGATTTATTTATGGAACGTGTACAGCAAGATGCTGATTGGACATTAATGTGTCCGCAAGAATGCCCTAATTTATTTGATACTTATGGTGAAGAATTCAACCGTTTGTATACAGGGTATGAAGCTGCTGGAAAAGGTAGAAAAACCATAAAAGCACGTGAATTATGGGAGAAAATTTTAGAGTCGCAAATTGAAACAGGTACACCGTACATGTTATACAAAGATGCTGCAAACCGTAAATCGAATCAAAAGAATTTAGGAACTATTCGTTCTTCAAACTTATGTACCGAAATTATGGAATATACTGCCGAAGATGAGGTAGCAGTATGTAATTTAGCATCTATAGCAATGCCAATGTTTATTGCTGAAGATAAAAACGGAACAAAGTTTTTTGACCATGATGAATTATATAAAGTAACTAAAAAAGTAATTAGAAACTTAGATACGGTTATTGATAGAAATTATTATCCTGTTATTGAAGCAGAAAATTCTAATGTTCGTCATCGTCCAGTTGGTTTAGGTATTCAAGGACTTGCTGATGCTTTTATTATGTTGCGTTTGCCTTTTACTTCGGATGAAGCTAAAAAGTTAAACAAAGAAATATTTGAAACCTTGTATTTTGCTTCTGTAACTTCATCAATGGAAATTGCAAAAGCTAAAGAGCCATATTCTACTTTTAAAGGTTCGCCAATGTCTAAAGGAGAATTTCAACAAGATATGTGGGGCTTAACTGAAGCCGATTTAAGTGGTCGCTGGGATTGGGAATCTTTACGTAAAGAAGTTGTAGAACATGGTGTTCGTAACTCGTTATTAGTAGCGCCAATGCCAACTGCATCTACTTCTCAAATTTTAGGAAATAACGAAGCTTTTGAACCATATACGTCTAATATTTATACTCGTAGAGTTTTATCTGGTGAATTTATTGTTGTAAACAAACATTTATTAGAAGACTTAGTAGAATTGAATTTATGGGACAATGCAATGAAAGAAGATATTATGCGTGCAAACGGTTCTATCCAACATATTGCTACTATTCCACAAGATTTAAAAGACCTTTATAAAACGGTTTGGGAAATGAGTATGAAAGATATTATTGATATGGCTCGTGATAGAGGATATTTTATCGATCAATCTCAATCATTAAACTTATTTATGAAAGACCCTGATTATGCTAAATTAACTTCGATGCATTTCTATGCGCATAAAGTTGGTTTAAAAACAGGAATGTACTATTTGAGAACAAAATCGGCAGTAAATGCGAAGCAGTTTACCTTAAATATTGAAAAGAAAAAAGAGGTAATTCAAGAAGATGCACCAATGAGTGCAGCTGAATACAAAGCAATGGTTGATGCTTCTAAAAATGGAGCTCCTGATGATGATTGTTTAATGTGTGGTTCTTAAATCAACAAAAATTATAATATTAAAGAGAAGTCGAAAGGCTTTTCTTTAATATTAAACTATTAAAAATGTTTTTTTGAGATAAATTATAAGCATAAAAAAAGCGATACTAGAAATATCGCTCTTGGTAAATATTTTAATTTTTAGCCGTCGGAAGCAAAAATTTAGAATAAAAAGAATTTTGAGACTTCTCAATCTCCCTAATTATTCTTCAAAATTACAAAATTTAGGATTCTTTGTGCCAAGTTATTCATCTAAAGTTATAAAAAATTTAGATTGAGCTTCATGTCTTTGTTTTAGACTACGGAGGCGACTTATTAACAATAAAATAAATAGTTGATAAGTTTAAAAACAGAAAATATAATGGCTAATATGACATTTATTACATCAATAAATCAGAAGAGTTTGATTATACTATTAAAAACTTAGATATGTAAGTAATAGTAGTTTGTTATATTATTATATAATATAAAAACAACCAACATTAACACAAAGAAAAATTATGAAAAAAGATAATACAATTATAATAATTAATAATAGAACAGTGATTCAAAATATTTCAATAAAAGATAATAGAAATATTTTTAGCTTAGATAAACTATTTAAGATGATATCTAATTTAATTAATATTATAGGAATTGTTAAAAATTATATTTTTTTGAGTATTTAAGATAGTTTTATCTGAATTTATTAAGAATATTCATAAAATAAAAAAGAGAAGTCGAAAGGCTTCTCTTTTTTATTATGAAAAAATCTAAGAGCCTGTTTAAAAATTAAATAAAGACTAAATTTTCATCATGCTGAATTTAGTTCAGTATCGCATTAATAGTAGAACTACGTTAAATTAGGATGTAAATCTGAAATAAATTCAGGTTGACGGATTCGATTTCTTATTTTTCTGTGATATTTTTTTTCAGATGAAATTTAAACAAGCTCTAAAAATAGTACTTATTTACTACTGTTTTTAGTTGAAACTTTGATGTGAAAATGTTTTTTAAGCAGTATTTTAATTATGTTTTGATGTCGTTTTTTTATGAAAAAAGGAGTGGAAAAAACATAAAATGCGCTAAAATTATCCTTAAAAAAAATAAAACTAGAAACGTTATTTAAACTAATTCTAAATGTTAAATAAAAGCATTGTTAAAGCTTGTAAAATATGCGAATACCACTTAAATTTGTTAGAATATTTATATAAACAAACAAAATAATGGGATTATTAAAATCTTCTATTGGAAGAAAATTTGCCATGGCGCTTTCGGCGTTCTTCTTGATGTTTTTCTTATTGCAACACTTTGTAATAAACGTCACCTCACTTTTTCCAGATAATGGAGCAACATTTAACGCGTTATCCCACTTTATGGGAACTAACCCGTTAATTCAATATGTGATGCAACCAGTCTTAATTTTTGGTGTAGTTTTTCATTTTGTAATGGGATTCGTCTTAGAATTAAAAAACAAAAGTGCAACAAGTGTAAGTTATGCAAAAGATAACGGAGCAGCCAACTCTACTTGGATGAGTAGAAATATGATTTGGTCTGGTGCAGCTATTTTAGCATTTGTATTGTTACACTTTATCGATTTCTGGTTTCCAGAAATTAACACGAAATTTATCCAAGGTGATTGGAGTGGTGTACACGAAGGTATTGAAGGATTACGTTATTTTCATGAATTACAAGAAAAATTTGTAAACCCACTTAGAGTTGGTGCTTACGTAATTGCTTTTGTATTCTTAGCATTACACTTATTACACGGATTTTCTTCAGCATTCCAATCGGTTGGAGCAAATAACAAATACACTAAAGGATTGAAAACATTTTGTAAAATATATGCAATTGGTATTCCTGTTGGATTTATCATCGTTGCTTTATTTCATCATTTCAATCATTAATACGAAACTAGTATGGCTTTAGATTCAAAAATTCCAAAAGGTCCAATTAAAGATAAATGGACAGATTATAAAAATAAGATTGATTTAGTAAACCCTGCAAACAAACGTAATATTGATGTTATTGTTGTTGGTACAGGATTAGCTGGTGGATCTGCTGCTGCAACCTTAGCCGAATTAGGTTATAATGTAAAAGCATTTGCTTATCAAGATTCTCCACGTAGAGCGCATTCAATTGCAGCACAAGGAGGAATTAATGCAGCAAAAAATTATCAAGGTGATGGTGATTCTTTCTACCGATTATTTTACGATACGGTAAAAGGTGGAGATTACCGTTCACGTGAGGCAAACGTATACCGTTTGGCTGAAGTTTCTGCAAATATTATTGATCAATGTGTGGCACAAGGAGTTCCTTTTGCTCGTGATTATGGTGGATTATTAGACAACCGTTCGTTTGGTGGAGTTTTAGTTTCTAGAACTTTTTATGCAAAAGGACAAACAGGACAACAATTATTATTAGGAGCATATTCAGCTATGAACCGTCAAATTGCTCGTGGAAAGATTGAAATGTTCAATCGTCATGAAATGTTAGACGTTGTTAAAGTTGATGGAAAAGCCCGTGGAATTATTGCCCGTGATTTAATTACAGGTAAAATCGAGCGTCATTCAGCACACGCCGTAGTTGTTGCTACTGGTGGTTACGGAAATGTATATTTCTTATCAACAAATGCAATGGGTTCAAACGCTACTGCAGCTTGGAAAATCCATAAAAAAGGAGCATTTTTTGCAAACCCTTGTTATACGCAAATTCACCCTACTTGTATTCCTCGTTCAGGTGATTATCAATCGAAATTAACCTTGATGTCAGAATCATTACGTAATGACGGTCGTATTTGGGTTCCTAAAAACATGGAAGATGTAATGGCAATTAGAGAAGGTCGTAAAAAACCAACTCAATTATCAGAAGAAGAAAGAGATTATTATTTAGAAAGAAGATACCCTGCCTTTGGTAACTTAGTACCTCGTGATGTTGCCTCTCGTGCAGCAAAAGAACGTTGTGATGCTGGTTACGGAGTAAATGCAACTGGTGAAGCAGTGTATTTAGATTTTAAATCGGCAATTACTCGTTACGGAACAGAACAAGCAAAATTACAACATATAACAAATCCTTCGGAAGCAAAAGTTTACGAATTAGGAAAAGGAATCATAGAAGCAAAATATGGTAACCTATTCCAAATGTATGAGAAAATTGTTGATGAAAATCCGTACGAAACACCAATGATGATTTATCCTGCAACACACTATACAATGGGTGGTGTTTGGGTTGATTATAACTTAATGACAACTGTTGATGGATTGTACTGTATTGGAGAAGCAAATTTCTCTGACCATGGTGCAAACCGTTTAGGAGCTTCTGCATTAATGCAAGGTTTAGCCGATGGATATTTCGTATTACCGTATACTATTGGAGATTATTTATCGAACGATATTCGTACAGGAAAAATTTCTACCGATACTAAAGAATTTGAAGAAGCTGAAAAAGAAGTTACCGATCGTGTAAATTTCTTTATCAATAATAAAGGAACACATTCTGTTGATTATTACCACAAAAAATTAGGTGTAATTATGTGGGAAAAATGTGGAATGGCTCGTAATGAAAAAGATTTAAAATCAGCAATGGTTGAAATTAAAGCATTACGTGAAGATTTCTGGAAAAACGTAACAGTTCCTGGTGATGCAAACGAAATGAATCCTGAATTAGAGAAAGCTGGTCGTGTGGCTGATTTCCTTGAATTAGGGGAGTTATTTGCTAAAGATGCTTTAGATAGAAAAGAATCATGTGGAGGTCACTTTAGAGAAGAATCTGCAGAAACAGATGGTCCTCAAAAAGGAGAAGCAAAACGTAATGATAAAGATTACGCTTATGTTGCTGCTTGGGAATACAAAGGTGAGCCAGCTGCTGCGGTTTTACACAAAGAAGAATTAGAGTTTAACGATATTGAACTAAAACAACGTTCATACAAATAAGAAGATATTATGAATTTAACACTTAAAGTTTGGCGTCAAAAAAACGCAAGTGATAAGGGAAAGATGGTCGATTACCAAGTAACCGAGATTTCTGAGCATATGTCTTTCTTAGAAATGATGGACGTACTTAACGAACAAATAATCAATAAAGGTGATGAGCCTATTGCATTTGACCATGATTGTCGTGAAGGAATTTGCGGAATGTGTTCTATGTATATTAACGGTGAAGCTCATGGTCCTGATAGAGGTATTACGACCTGTCAGTTACACATGCGTATGTTTAAAGATGGTGATACTATTACAATCGAGCCATTTAGAGCAGCGGCTTTTCCTGTAATTAAAGATTTAGTTGTTGATAGAATGGCTTTTGAGCGTATTCAACAAGCAGGTGGATATATTTCTGTAAATACTTCAGGAAATACGCAAGATGCCAACGCAATTCCTATTCCTAAAAAAGATGCTGATGACGCAATGGATGCAGCAACTTGTATTGGATGTGGTGCTTGTGTTGCAACTTGTAAAAACTCATCGGCAATGTTATTTGTAGGTGCTAAAGTGTCTCAATTTGCTTTATTACCACAAGGACAGGTTGAAGCTACCGATCGTGTTTTAAACATGGTGGCTCAAATGGATGCTGAAGGTTTTGGAAACTGTACAAATACAGGAGCTTGTGAAGTGGAATGCCCGAAAGGAATTTCATTAGAAAACATCGCTCGTATGAATACAGAATTTATGAAAGCAAGTTTAAAAGGATAGATTCTTTTTAGATATAGATTGAAAATCCCGAGTTTATACTCGGGATTTTTTTGTTTAATTTTACCAATAATTTACTAACAAATTTATCTAAACAATTATGAAGATATCACATTTTTTAAGCATCGCTATTTTAGTGGTTGCGGTTACTTCTTGTAAATCAGAAATACAAGAAAATACGGCAACAGTTCCTGTTGTAATAACAACAAATCCAACTACAGAAGTGCCTACATACGGGTTTACATCCGAAGTAATTTTAAATGATATTAAGGTTTTATCTTCGGATGATTTTGAGGGTAGAAAAACAGGAACTCTAGGCGCTACAAAAGCTAAAAATTACATAAAAGAACGTTTTAAAAGTTTAAATGTAACCCCGCTTACTGAAAGTTTTGAACAAGCTTTTTCTTTTAATAACGGAACAAAAAACTATAAAGGAATTAATGTTTTAGGGCTTATTAAAGGAACAGCAAACACCGATAAATATATTGTATTATCTGCTCATTATGACCATTTAGGAACTGTTAATGGTAGTATATTTAATGGCGCTGATGATAACGCTTCAGGGGTTGCAGCATTACTAGGATTTGCAGAATATTTTAAAAAAAATCCACCGAAACACAACGTTATATTAGCCGCTTTTGATGGCGAAGAACTTGGCTTAAAAGGGGCATATCATTATGTAAAAAACCCTGTAATTTCTTTAGATAAAATAGTATTGAACTTAAATTTCGATATGATTTCGAGAAGCGATACTAAAGAATTATACGCCGTAGGAACACGTTATACTCCTATATTAAAACAAACAATAACATCATTAAATAAAGTTGGAGAAGTTGAATTACTTATAGGACATGAAGGTTTAGATAGCTTAGAAAACTGGACAAATTCAAGCGATCACGCAGCATTTTATAAAAAGGAAATTCCGTTTATATATTTTGGAGTTCCTGACCATAAAGATTATCATAAAGCTACAGATACCTATGATAAAATAAATAAAGATTTTACTTTAGAGGCTATTCAAACAGTCATTAGTGTTTTTGCAAAATTAGACGCTAAAGAATTGTAAATTATTATCATTTTAGACAAAAAATCCCGAGTTTTCACTTAGGATTTTTTGTTTATAATTTATTTAGAGGCTAATGTATTTTTAGCAGTTACATGCCCTTTAATTTTTATTCGTTTACTTGTTGTTTTAGCATTTGAAATAATGGTAAACATTTTAGAAAAACCTCCTATTCTATTCGTATCGTAAGAAACAGCTATTTTACCTTTTTCACCAGGCATTATTGGATTTTCAGGTTTCTTTGGAACGGCACATCCACAAGTGGAAACAACTTGTTGAATTATTAAAGGAACATTTCCAATATTTGTAAACTCAAATACACGATTTTTTTCAGAACCTTGTGTAATTTTTCCGTAATCAATAGATTCTGCTACAAATTTAAATTCTTGTGCGTTTACAGATAATGCCATTAAAAAAACAGTCGATAATGTTAAAATTGTTTTCATATTATTAAAGTTTTGGTGTTAATTTACTTCAAATGTATTTTTTTTTTACCCTTGATAAAAAAACAAAGTATATACATCAAAAAAAGAAGTATAAACTGCAATTAAAAAGCTAAAACGGTATTATATACTTAACAAATAGCCTTTAGTACTTATTATTTTGTTGAATCAACAAATTTTAGTTACTTACAAAAACTATGATTAAACTAAATAAAAAAGATAGTGCTCAAGCATTAATTCACGTACTTTTTTGGCTACTTTTTACTTTTGTGTCATTATTTGTATTTACACGTTATTATTGGACTGAAAACCCATTTTTATATTATTTTTTTATCCTTGTTATTATTGTTTACACAAATAATCAAGTACTGTTACCTTTTTTTGTTAAGAAAAAATGGTATGTATTATACAGCGTTATTTTTATGCTGATTTCATTTTTAGCAACACAGTTGTATTGTTATGTTTTTGCACGTTGCGGATGTTCAGTTATGAAATGTTTAAGTGATTATTTATGGCAAACTTTAACACCTTTATTGTTTTTTTCATTTATATGGATGTTATTTCGATATATAAATCAATCCGAAGAAGTAGCAAGAATTCAACAAGAAAAAACAGCTATGGAATTAAAGTTTTTAAAATCGCAAATCAATCCACATGTGCTATTCAATAATCTAAATACTATTTATGCATACGCTATTGAAAAACCCGAAAAAGCACCCGATTTAATTTTAAAATTATCAGACAATTTAAAGCATGTTTTATATGAAAGTAATTCAGAAAAAGTAAGCTTAACTAAAGAAATTCAGTTTTTAGATAATTATATCGTTTTTCATAAAATCAGAACAGAAGGACTCAAAGAAATAGAATATCAGACTTCAACAGACAATAAAAATTATAAAATCGCACCACTATTGTTAATTACAATTATTGAAAACGCTTTTAAACATAGTACTATTAATAGTACTATATCAATAATTATTAAAGCAGATAAAAATAAATTAACCTGTATTTGCACGAATAATTATGATATCAAAAAGATAAAAAACACCAATACTATTGGCTTAGAAAACTTAAAAAAGCGATTGAATTTATTGTATAAAAACAACTATGAATTATCTATTGATGCTACAGATATTTTTACAGTATCATTAACCTTAAATTTAATCTAAAAAAATATGGATTGTATTATTATTGAAGATGAACTTCCTGCTCAATATATTATTAAAAGTTATATTCGTAAAATTCCTGATTTAGAAGTAATTGCTGCTTTTCAAACTGCTATGAAGGCGAATGAATTTTTTAAAAATAATACTGTTGATACTGTTTTTTTAGATATTAATTTGCCTGATATTTCTGGATTAGATTTTATAAAAACAATTAAAAATCCGCCAAAAATAATTATTACAACTGCTTATCCTGATTATGCTGTTTCAAGTTTTGAACTAGATACTATTGTCGATTATTTAGTAAAACCTTTTTCTTTTGATAGATTTTTAAAAGCAGTTTCTAAAGTTGAAAAACAGTTAAATTCATCCGAAGAAAAAAAGAAAGAAACACTGTTTTTAAATGTAGATAAAACAATTCATAAAATTTATATTGATGATATTTTGTACTTAGAATCAGACAGAAATTATGTAACTTTTTTTACTACGGATAAAAAATTAACCATAATTGATTCTTTAAGAAATTGGAAAGACACTTTAAATGATACTCAATTTATACAGATTCATAAATCGTATATTATAAATATCAAAAAAATGGTAAAACTCACAGGAACCAATCTTTTTATCGACTCTAAAAATTTACCGATTGGAAGAACCTATAAAAAAACACTATTGGCACATTTAAAAACGAACCAATAGTATTTTATTTTAATTACTTCCAAGTATTGCTAGCGCTAGCTCCACCCCAAGTTAGGGTAACTAAATATGGATTGTCAATAAAAGGATTTCTATTTCCTTGAACTTTTGCAATAGTGTTATTTCGTTGTTTTTCGAAATCAGAAACAGGATCTTCTTTGTTCCATTTTAAGAATAATTCTTTCGAACCAACTTTATCAAAAGTTTCGCCATATCTAGCGTTTAGGTAAAAAACCATTCTGGCAACATCTCCTTTCCACTGATCTCCAGGATACCAAGCATTATTATCTTTTTTAGCAACACCACTTCCGTCAATAAATGGAAGGTTTGATCTTCTTGTATTTACTTTATCATCACACGATCTTAAATGGTGTAAATCGGTTCTTGATACCGCATGATTTGCAGAAGCAAGTTTTGATTGTGGATATATATGCTCTGTATTGTAGGTTTGTTTTTGATGAGGATTAGAACCAGAAGTATATTCTCTTCTATCTCTACTTTCACCAGTGTACATTAATACTACATTGTCTGTATTATTCAAATCTTCATCCGCATTGTATAAATATTTATGTCTGTCGGTATATTTTAAGATGTTTGAATGCGATCTTTTTAATAAATCTTTCAGTGCTTCATAATTACTTTGGGTATCGTTTACAAAAGAAACACCGCTATAATAAGTTGCTAATTCCGCAGGAATATTAAAAGCAATTGCCTTTATAACATTTACCGTAATTGTTGCGGTAGCACATGAATTTGTAGGATCGTTATCACAAATAGTGTAGGTAAAGGTGTCTTTCCCTAAAAAGTCAGCTAAAGGAGTATAGCTAATTGTTCCATCGGCATTTAAAACGACTGTTGCATTTGAAGCCTCTGTATTTATTGATTCAATTTTAGCACCATCAATTAGCATATCGTTATCAAGGTAACTACTAATTATAAGCGCTGAATTAATTCCTGTATTATAAATATCATCGACAGCCTGGGGAGTTCCTTTGTCAGAAACGCTAATGCTTACAGTTGCTGTTTCACAAATATCAGGGGTATCTTTACTGCAAATAGTGTAGGTAAAAGTATCTATTCCTGAAAAGTTTTTAGCAGGAGTATAGGTATAAAGTTCACGTTCTCTTTCTATGCTTCCGTTGTTTGTAGTTTTTGCATCAAAAGTAACAGTAATACTACCTCTAGATGAATATTCATCATTCGATAAAAAACTTGGTAATTCAATAACGGTATTTTCAGTAGCTTTAAAAGCATCGTCTTTTGCTACTATTTTTTCAGTTTCAGTTGGTATTGGTTCTGGTTTTATAATATCGTCTGTGTTTCCGCCACAGTTTATAAGGAATAAGGTTGCAAACCCTAATAATAATACTCTTTTCATCATCATGTTAATAGTTGTTAATGGTTGTTGTTAAATAATTTTATCGTGTACTTTTGTGGGGGTATGATTATTCCAAACTGTCAATATATCAGTAGCTACACTAGCGCCACTACCAGCAGCAATTGCAAACTGACTGCGCCAACCAGCTAAGGTTCCACAAACATATAATCCTTGTTTTATTAAATGATTAAAATTACGAAGCTGTATGCGATCTTTCATCACATTTGCCCTACTGTGGCGTTCTATATATTGTTCTAAACCTGCTATTTCAAAAGGTTTTGAATAATTTAAAGCGATAACCACTTTTTTACTGAGGTATTCTTGTTTATTTGTAACTATTTTATATCCTTTTTCATCATCTAAAACAGCCAATACCTTTTCGTTTTCAATTTGAATTATGTCAGGATATTGTGCTTTTAATTGTGTTTTTCCTTCAAGTAAAATATCTTTACCTAATTTCCCTTCAGGCAATCCTAATACATTGTTAAATAGGGCATTTTGTAAATGAGATGTCTTTTGGTGTAATAAAATTCCTATTTTTTTATCTTTAGCATAAGCTTTTTTATGTGCCGATCCTAAAACCAAGGCACATTGCATGCCCGAAACACCTCCTCCAATAATTAATACGTCAAAAATCATTTATGCTAATAATACTTTAATGTTTTCGGCAAATAATCGAACAGCAATTGCTAATAAAATTACTCCAAAAACCTTTCTAATAATTTTAATTCCGTTATTTCCTATAAATTTTTCAATTTTTGGAGATGTTTTCAATACAACATAGATAACTAATACGTTTAATAAAACAGCAATAATTATGTTTGATATATGAAATTCAGCACGTAAAGATAAAAGGGTTGTTAAACTTCCTGGTCCTGCAATTAATGGAAAGGCAAGTGGAAAAACAGTAGCTGTTAAGGTTTCTTCGTCATCATCATCTTTATATAAAGTAATTCCTAAAATCATTTCTAAGGCGATAAAAAATAAAATAAATGCGCCTGCAACAGCAAAAGAATGTACATCAACACCAATTAAGCTTAATAACTGTTTACCAACAAATAAAAATAAAATCATTATAAAACCAGCAATAACAGATGCTTTTTCTGATTGTATATGCCCTACTTTTTTACGTAAGTCAATAATAATAGGAATATTTCCAATAATATCAATTACAGCAAACAGTACCATAAAGGCTGTTAAAATTTCTTTGAAGTTAAAATCCATAATATTTTGTTTTTCAAGCGCAAAATTATATAAAGTAATGTTACAATCTAGTATTTTTGCAGCTAAATTTTATGTGAAGTTATTGTTAACTTCCAACTTAAACTATTTTTATGTTCCAATTAGGAAAAACTTTAGTATCAGAAAGTATTATAGATACTGACTTTGTTTGTAATATTTCTGCCTGTAAAGGTGCTTGTTGTATTGATGGTGATGCTGGTGCGCCATTAGAAAAAGAGGAAACAAAAATTTTAGAGGATATTTATCCTCAAATCAAACCTTTTTTACGTAAAGAAGGTATTGAGGCTATTGAAAAGCAAGGCACTTGGATTACTGGTGATTTTGGCGAATTAGAAACGCCTTTAATCAACGGTGCAGATTGTGCGTATGTTATTTTTGATGATAAAAACACTGCTTTATGTGCTATTGAAGAAGCGTATAACCAAGGAATTGTCGATTGGAAAAAACCTGTTTCTTGTCATTTATATCCTGTTCGAATTAAGCAATACAGTGAATTCTCGGCAGTAAATTATGATAAATGGGATATTTGTGATGATGCTTGTTCTTTAGGAAAAGAATTACAAGTGCCTGTTTATAAGTTTGTAAAACAAGCCTTGGTTAGAAAATTTGGGCAAAACTGGTATGACGAATTAGAAGAAGTAGCCGAAAAAAGAAAGAAAGAATAAGAGAGTAATTATTTTTTAATAAAAAACGACGCTATTTCAGCGTCGTTTTTAGTTTTTATTGATTTTAAAATACTTTTATGCGGTTATTTTACGCTAAAAGTATCATTATCTAAATTAATATCCGCCATTAATTTTGAAGGATTAATTTCTACTGATTTTACTATTTTAGACGCAGTAAAACTATAGGTTGGATGTGCAAAAGTCCAATCTTCAATAAGGGTTGCTGTTGTTGGCTTTTCGCCACGCATCATACGTAAAGGAATGTTAAAAGATTCTTTTGATCCATCGGCATAAACAACCAAAACATCAATAGGCATTGGCATTTTACCAATTCTCTCTAAAGTAATTTCTTTTCCTTTTACCGATTTTACACCATAATCAATCGTATGTGTAGTTTGTGTCCATTCGTTTAAAAACCAATCTAAATGAATTCCTGAAACTTTTTCAGCCGTTCTTTTAATATCGTTTGGTGCAGGGTGTTTAAAAGAAAAATCAGTAAAATATTTCTTTAAAGTCTTTGCCGTATTTTCTTTTCCGATGATATATTCTAAATGTGTTAAAAAGATATTTCCTTTCGAATAACTTCCCATTCCGTACGCCATATTTGTATGAAAACGATCGGCATGTGTCGATAGCGATTCTTCTAACTTATTTTTTACTACATA
This sequence comes from Tenacibaculum dicentrarchi, assembly GCF_900239345.1. Taxonomy (GTDB): domain Bacteria; phylum Bacteroidota; class Bacteroidia; order Flavobacteriales; family Flavobacteriaceae; genus Polaribacter; species Polaribacter dicentrarchi. Next base: position 283,081 of record NZ_OESZ01000001.1, read on the forward strand.
ATTGTAATATCTGTAAGAACCAGTATGTGGGTTTTTATCATTTTTACCAGAGATAACATTTTCTGCTTTATTAGAAATATAGGTCGTAAAACCTTCATCCATCCAAGAATGTTTCGTTTCATTAGATGCTAATAAAAACTGAAACCATGTATGTGCTAATTCATGCGCTGTAACGCCAAATAAGCTTCCCCATTTACGTTTTCCTGTAATTAAAGTACTCATTGCGTACTCCATTCCACCATCACCACCTTGAATAACTGAATATTGTTTATAAGGATATTGCCCAATATGTTTGCTAAAATACGTCATTAATTCCGCTGTTTTAGGCTGTAATTTTTTCCAGTTTTTTCTGAAATTACTAGGTAAATCATTTTTATATAAAAAATGCAAATCGATACCATTTTTCATGGTATAAATATCGTGCGTATAATTCGGATCGGCAGCCCAAGTAAAATCGTGTACATTTGGAGCAGTAAATTTCCAAGTTAATTTTTTAGTTGATGGAATATTTAAAGCCGATTTTTTGTTTTCATATCCATGCCCAACTTCCTGCGGATTTTGAAGATACCCAGTTCCTCCAACCGTATAATTTTTATCGATATGAAGTGTTACATTAAAATCACCCCAAACACCGTGAAATTCACGTCCTAAATACGGAGGTGTGTGCCATCCTTCGAAATCATATTCAGCCATTTTAGGGTACCATTGTGCCATTGACAATGCCACACCTTCTTCGCTATTTCTTCCTGAACGACGTATTTGAGCAGGTACTTGTGCATCAAAAATCATATCAAAAGTTACGCTTTCACCAGGTAAAATCTCTTTATTTAAAGTAACCTCTAAAATAGTTCCAACAGTTTGATGTTTTACAGCTGCACCATTTTGTTTTAATGAATTTACTTTGATGTATCCAATTTCTGTAGGCGATAGTTTACTAATTCTATTTCCGACTCTTTTATCAGGATCTTTAATATTTTGTGAACGCACATCCATTTGAGAATTTGGCTGAAAGGCATTAAAATACAAATGATAAAACACCTTATTTAACTTATCGGGCGAATTATTAGTGTACACTAATTGCTGAATTCCTTTATATTGAAAGGTTTTTACATCCATATCAATATCCATATTATAAACAACATGTTGTTGCCAATATTTTTGACTTACAGGCGTATTTGCTGTTTTAGCGATGGTATTTTTAATAGATTTTTTTACTTCATTGTTTGTTGTTGAACTTGTAGAGGCACAAGATATCATCGACAATAATGAAAGTCCTAAGATTATTTTTTTCATATTAAATTGATTTAATACCTATTGCTGTTAGGGTCTTTTTTAAGCTTTTTAACTCACTTTGATTTTTTAATTTTGAAAAACTTCTTGTTTTGCCATTTTTTAATTTTAAAGCAATACGTTCTATTCCTGAATTTTCTTTGATTTCTAATCCTTCAATTTCAGTAAGTTTATACGTTTTTTTCCAAGATTTTTTAAGTAGATAAAAAAGCACTGCAACAAGCGATCCGAAGCCAAGTAATGCCATAAAAATAAAGAGTATTTCATTTTTATCAAAAGAAATATAAAATAATTGAACACTCATATTAAGTACGTTCACTAGCATTAATAAAATAATTAGCCATGAATGTGTAGGAACGTCATCTTTAATGCTTATTTGTTGAGTTTCTTTATTAAACGCTAACTGCATAGGTTGTTTTTATAACAAAAAAAGAGCATCAAAACTTTAAAAATCAATGCTCTTTTTTATCTTTTATATTATTTTTTTACTTTCTTCCGTTCACCATTCTGTCGGCCATTTTAACAGCATTGTAAGCGTTTACAACACGCCCAGAAACTGATAAATCAGCAAAAGGAACTAAATCTCCTTGAGGATTTTGGCTAGTTTTAGAACCTGGTTTGGTAACTAATAAATCAATTTTAGTTCCAGAGTTCATTAAAATATGTTTTACTTGGCTAGCTGATAATTCAGGATAATAAGAACGAACTAATGCAGCAACACCAGCAGCAGCAGGCGATGCCATTGAAGTTCCACTAATTTTCTTATAAGTATTATCAGGATATGTTGAATTTATTTGTACTCCAGGAGCAAAAACATCTACATTCTTTTTACCGTAGTTAGAAAAACTTGCAGGTAATTCTTTGTTATAATTAGAACTCATTGCTCCTAATGTTAATACATTATCAGAAATTTCGTTAATTAAATCAGGTGCATCATTTGGGAATGTTTTTTCAACATCGATATTTTTTCCTGAATTTCCTGCGGCATTTACAATTAATACATCTTTTTTAGCTGCGTATTTTAAGGCATCGTAAACCCATTCTTTATTTGGAGAAAAATCTTTTCCAAAACTAGTGTTAATAACTTTTGCTCCGTTATCAACAGCGTAACGAATTCCTAAAGCAACATCTTTATCATACTCATCTCCGTCTGATACCGAACGAACAGCCATCATTTTTACATTATCGGCAACCCCATTGGTTCCAATATTGTTATTACGTACTGCTCCAATAATACCGGTAACGTGTGTTCCGTGTGATTCTTTCTTTTCAGAATGCCCAGTATTGGCATTACCATAACCAGGCTTATCGTTAATATCGTAAGGATTATCACCCACAACTTTACGGTAATCAGTTTTTAAATTATCTTCAGCAATGGTTTTATCGGCATTTTTTATTCCTTTTTCAAAGTATTCTTTAGTTTCTTTTAAATCGCTAAAATAACTTAACATACGTGCCGCAAAACCTTTTGCACGGTTTAAGCTTTCATCTGAAGAATTGATTGCTGCAATTTCTTTTTTTGTATAGGTTGACTTTCCAAAGTATTTGGTCAATGCTTTTTCTGATTCAACAGACATTTTTACAAATTCAGCAGAACGAACTTTTGATTTTTTTGCACCAGCTATTTTTTCGGCATGTTGTTTTTTTACCTCAGATAAAGTAGTTGCATCGACTAAAGATGGATTCATTAAAATACGTTCGTACTCTAAGTGTTCTTTATAAGATTCACCTAAAAAGTTCCATCCGTTAATATCATCAATATAACCATTTTTATCATCATCGATTCCATTTCCTGCAATTTCGTTGGTGTTTACCCAAGCTACAGAAGCTAAATCTTCATGTTTTAAATCGGTACCAGAATCAACAACTCCAACAACAACAGTAACATTTTTCTTTCCTTTTAAGAAATCGTACGCTTTGTTTACACTCATTCCTGGAATACTGTCTGTTGCTAAATCTAAATGTAGCCAATTGTCTTTTTCATAGTCAGTTAATGCTGCTTTTTTTGCTGAAATATTAACAATATTATTACTTCCTGTAGGTACAGCAACTTTACTTACCGATGAACAGGCTGTTAATATTGAAATTGCTACTGCCGAATAAAACATTGGTCTTAAAACTCTCATAATTTCTATCTTAATTAAATATATCTGTAAATTTATAACTCTTGTTTAAACGAACTCCTTTTTCGGTATGTTTAACCGTAATTAGCTCATTATAGGCATCGTGCTCTAAAAATAAGTGATAATTATTATCGGCAGCTTCGTTTAAAAACATTCTTTTTTCTTCTATACTAAGCAAAGGTCTTGTATCGTATCCCATTACATAAGGCAACGGTATATGCCCTGCTGTTGGTAATAAATCGGCCATAAAAACAACTGTTTTTCCTTGGTATTGAATTTTAGGAAGCATTTGTTTTTCGGTATGACCATCCATAAATAAAACATCAAAACCTAATTGGCTTTGAAAATTTTTAGGCTGTTTGTCAATAAAATTTAACTGCCCATTTTGTTGAATAGGTTGTATGTTTTCTTTTAAAAAAGATGCTTTTTCACGTGCATTAGGTACGGTTGCCCATTGCCAATGCTCTTTATTGCTCCATACTTTGGCATTTTTAAAAGCGGGCATATAGCCTGTTTTATCGTTATTCCATTGAATAACCCCGCCACAATGGTCAAAATGTAAATGTGTTAAAAAAACATCGGTAATATCATCTCTGTGAAAACCGTGTTTTGCTAAGGAAGTATCTAATGAAAAATCGCCAAAAAGGTAATAGTATCCGAAAAATTTATCGGATTGTTTGTTTCCAACGCCAGTATCAATTAAAGTTAACCTGTCGCCATCTTTAATAAGCATACAGCGCATACTTAACGAAATTAAGTTATTAGCGTCTGCAGGGTTTGTTTTTTGCCAAATAGTTTTAGGAACTACGCCAAACATAGCGCCGCCATCTAATTTGAAATTACCAGTTTCTATTGAAAAAATTTGCATAACTACAAAGATGCAGAAATTTAACGAAACTTTTTGTTAATGAAAACAAAAAAGACGCACTAATTAGTGCGTCTTTTTGTTTTTTTATAAAAACACTTTATTTTTTATCGTTAGTTGCTAATAAAAAACCAATGGTGAAATTTGCATCCCAGTCAAAAATTACGGAATGAACTTTAGTAACATCATTTATGGCTTTAAAAATATTTAAACCAGATTTTATTTTTTCACCTCTTCTTTTAATTACTTTTTGATAAAAATTAGTGTCTTTATTTAAAACCGTGTAGCGTTCATTTCCTTTACGTAAAGATTTTGCTAATTGATACGGAACACCTCCTATTATAAAACATTGAGAAGCTATGTTAGAAGGAATTTTTTCTGCAATTTTCTGCACTGCTTTATATACAATTGTATCAGCGACTCCTTGCTGAAAATACTTCGCGCCATAGGTTTCTTTACCTATTATTTTATTGGCTTCTAAATACGATATTTTTGTGTTTCCCGAGCCTATATCTACTAAATAAGCTGTTTTTTCAAACCTTTTAGGAATAACAGCATCTAAGGCATATTGACCTTCTTGCTCAGGTGTTACCACATTTACAACGTAACCTATTCTTTTAAGTTCTTGTTTTATTAGTTTGGTAATATCTTGTTTATTAGCCCCTGAACTTACTACAAAATGTATGTTACTAGGCTTTACACCAAACTCTATAATTCGTTGTATATATTTCTTTAATTTTTTATTAACCTCTTCGGTATTGGTAATTCCTTCGGCAATTAAACTATTACCAAATTCTTTACTTTTCATTTCCCAGTTGTTATTTTTATCAATAGCAACAATAAATGAATTAAAACCAGAGGCACCTAATTCTACAACTCCTTTTAAAGTTCCGTTAATTGGTTTGGTTGGTTTGTAATTAAAACTAGTCGTTTTCCTTTTTTCTTTTTTTACCGATTTTTCAGCAATTTGACTAGTTACTTTTACTTCTTTTTTTTCTTCTGATTTACAAGAAACAAAGGCTAGTGAGATTGTTAATAAAACCATCCACAGCAAAGGCATTTTTTTCATAAAATTTTAAATTTAATTGTTTTTTATCTGGGGAGGAATTTTTCTGTAAAAATACTTTTTTTGTTTTTTTGAAACAAGAATTTTATATGAAGTAATTATTAAGAAATAAAAAACCTTATAAATCAAAAGACTTATAAGGTTTTAGAGGTGTCTAGCGGATTCGAACCGCTGTACATGGTTTTGCAAACCATTGCCTAGCCACTCGGCCAAGACACCTTTTTAATATTTAAGACTGCAAATTTACATTTTTTTTTCAAAATATCTATTTTTTTATAGAAATTTTTATAAAAATGTTATCAACATTATGTCAACATCATTTGTTAATTAGTACGTACATCTTTTAAAACAATAACAACTTCGGCTACATTACCTCCAATTGGTGGATTAATTTTAGCAACGCTAACCTCAGCTTCATCAACAAGTTGTATTTCTTTAAAAACTCTATTTAAAATACGTTGTGCAACATGTTCTAATAATTCCGAACGAATTGCCATTTCTTCTTTTACAATATGATTTAAATGTACATAATCAACAGTATCAACTAGTTTATCGGTTTTTGCTGATTTTTGCAAATTTGCTTTTACTTCAATATCAACTCTATATTCTGAGCCAATTTTTGCTTCTTCTTCTAAACATCCGTGATTTGTAAATAATCGAATGTCGTTTACACGTATAATTCCCAAAATATATTTTATTTAATTTATAATTACAAAAATACGTTTTTTACTTTACTTAAAAATATTGATATTTATCACTCAAAAAAAACAGTAAATTTGTTTTAGTTGAATCATCAATTAATATTTATGTATTTATGATAATTTTTATTCTTTCTGTGAGCGACCAAATATATTCTACTCAAAGAATATATAATGAGGCAAATCGTCGTGGACATACTGTGCGTATTATTAATCATTTAAAATGTAGTATAAAACTTGCAAATGGTAAATCAGAAATAATATATAATGGAGAAAATATTATTGATATTCCTGATGTAATTATTCCTAGAATTGGTGCTTCTGCTACACGTCATGGTGCTGCGGTGGTGAAAGAATTTGAATTAAATGGTACGTATACAACAGCAACTTCTTTAGGTATTTTACAAGCTCAAAATAAGGTGCGTACTTTACAAATTATGAATCAAAAAAATATTCCTTTTCCTGATACTATATTTGCTGTAAATCCTGATACTATTGATGAACAAATTAATTTATTAGGTGGTGCACCTATCATTATAAAATTACAAGAAGGTACACACGGTTCTGGAGTTATTTTAGCAGAAAGTAATAAATCTGCTAAATCAATTATTGATACTATGTACAGTACCAACGCTAGTATTTTATTACAAGAATTTATAAAAGAAAGTAATAGCGAAGATATTCGAGCTTTTGTAATTGGTAATAAAGTAGTGGCATCAATGAAACGAAAAGGTTCAGAAAATGATTTTCGTTCAAATATCCATCAAGGTGGAAGCGGATTTAAAGTTAATTTATCCGAAGAAGAAAAAGAAATTGCCATAAAAGCAACACAATATTTAAACTTACCTATTGCTGGAGTTGATTTAATTCGCTCAAAAAGAGGTTCTTTATTAATTGAAGTAAATACAGCTCCTGGTTTACAAGGAATTGAAAACTACACAAAACATAATACTGCCAAAGCAATTATTAAATTTTTAGAAGATAATGTTTACACAAAACTTTAAAAACGGAGTTGTAGAAATTCGAGGTCATAAAATTGGACTCGGAAAATCTGAACTTATTAAAATTCCTGTAGATAGATTACCAACTGGTACGCTTATAGAAATTCCCGTATATGTTTTTAATGGAACACAAAAAGGACCTACCGTTTTATTGCAAGGTGGTTTACATGGTGATGAAGTAAATAGTATTGAATTAGTTCGTAGAATGCTAATTGATAAAAACTATAAAATTAATAGCGGTTGCGTTATTGTAGTACCTTTATTAAACGTTTTTGGATTTTTAAGTTTATCAAGAGATATGCATGGCAAAGATGTTAATAGAAGTTTTCCAGGAAGTAAAAAAGGCTCTTTAGCAGGTAGAATGGCGTATTATTTAATGCAAGAAATAACCAAAAATGTTGATTTTGCCATCGATTTTCATACTGGTGGAGCGCAAAGAAGTAATTTTCCGCAAATAAGATATACGCCTAATGATGAAGATGCTTTTGAATTAGCTAAAATATTTAATGCACCTTTATTATTTGCATCAAAATTAATTCCTAAATCATTTAGAAATCAATGTTATAAAAATAATATTCCTGTAATTGTGTATGAAGGAGGCGAATCTTTACGTTTAAATGAAGATGCAATTCAGCAAGGAATAAACGGAACATTGCGAGTATTAAAACATTTTAAAATGATTGATAAAAACATTGTAATTCCTAAAAACAATAGTGTTATCATCAGTAAAAAACGAATGTGGATTCGTGCTAAAGTTGCAGGTTTATTTAATCCGACAGTAAAAAACGGAGCATTTATTCTAAAAGGACAAATTTTAGGACATATTATGGATACCTACGGAGAAACAAATTTTGCTGTAAAAGCTCCTGCCGATGGATATATTATTGCTAAAAATAATTTCCCGATTGTAAATATGGGCGATGCGTTATTTCACTTCGGAAATGCCTAATAATTCATCAAAAACAACAAAAAACAGTCTTAAAATTATTAAAAATGCACCTATAAATAAATAGCAGTATCTTTGCATCTTCATAGAAGTGCTTATTTTAGAGTATTTCTGAAATAATATATATGACATTTAAATCTTTAGGATTATCCGATGCTTTATTAAAAGCCATCGAAGAAAAAGGATACGATACCCCATCACCAATTCAAGCAAAAGCAATACCTCCTATTTTAGAAGGAAAAGATGTATTAGCCTCAGCACAAACAGGAACAGGAAAAACCGCAGGTTTTACATTACCTGTTTTACAACGTTTAGCTGACTCTAAACACCCTAAATACAGACCCGTAAGAGCATTAGTACTTACCCCAACAAGAGAACTTGCTGCACAAGTTCATGATAATGTAAGAGAATATAGTAAGTACTTAGATATAAGGTCTACCGTAGTTTTTGGAGGTGTAAAAGCTGCAAGCCAGATAAAAACATTACGTCAAGGAGTAGATATATTAGTTGCTACCCCTGGTAGATTATTAGATTTACATGACCAAAAAGCAGTATCTTTTAAAAGAATAGATGTACTTATTTTAGATGAAGCTGATAGAATGTTAGACATGGGTTTTGTTAGAGATATTAACAAAATTATCAGTTTTATGCCTGAAAAACGTCAAAACTTGATGTTTTCTGCAACTTTTTCAACAGAAATTAAACGATTAGCTTCAGGAATTTTAAGAAATCCTGTTTCAGTAGAAGCAGAGCCAGAAAATTCAACGGCCGAAAAAGTAGCTCAAAAAGTATATGCGGTAGATAAAGGTAAAAAAACCGAAGTAGTTATCAACTTAATTAAAGATGGTAATTGGAGTCAGGTTTTAATCTTTACAAGAACTAAACATGGTGCTAATAAATTAACTGAAAAGTTAATAAAATCAGGAATTTCTGCTGCGGCAATTCATGGAAATAAAAGTCAAGGAGCTCGTACAAAAGCATTGGCTAATTTTAAAAATAATACCAACCGAGTATTAGTAGCTACTGATATTGCGGCTCGTGGAATTGATATTCCTTTATTACCACACGTTATTAACTTCGAATTACCAAATGTACCTGAAGATTACGTACACAGAATTGGTAGAACTGGTAGAGCGGGTGCAAAAGGTGAAGCGCTTTCATTAGTTTGTAGTGAAGAAACTGAATATCAAAAAGAAATAGAAAAAATATTAAAGCAAAAGTTAAAAACTGAAGTTATTCCTGGGTACGAACCTAGAGATACTGCAGGACCTAAAAGAGCCTCTACTCAAAAGAAAAGTTCAACAGCCAAGAAAAAAGGCGTGGGAGCAAGTCATAGAGGTGGTACTGGTGCAAAACCAAAAAGACAACGCCCTAGTAATAAATCAAGAAGCAATTCTGGAAGTTCTTCTAGAGGTCGTTCTTCTAGTAATAACGAAGGTTCATCAAAAAGAAATACAAGAAGATAATTTTTTTAAACTTCTTATAAAATACCAAAACCTCTAAAGTTTGATTGTCAAATTTTAGAGGTTTTTTATGTATCAATAATCAAATGTAAATCTTAAAATAAAAAACGAATACTAAAAATTCATAGGATTTTCCAAAGTCAGCCATAACTAGTAGTTAATTATACATGGTGTTAGGTGAGATTATTCTCTTGTAAAAATTTTGATATTAAAAACAGTGTAAAAGTTTAATGCACGTTAAGAAATTAACCAAAACTATATATTTCGTTATATCTGTTTTTTATGATTTGTTAAATTAAACTTTTTAGTAAGAATTGTATCCAAATAATATAATCTGTTGTTTAAATAATTTCTGATTTTTTTTCGTTTAAAAGTGTTATTTCGTATGTAGAATATTTGTGATGGTTCTTTTCTTATACGATTACTACCTGGAGTAGCAAAATCAAAAAAAGACCTTTTTACTCGATGTCTGTAACCTTTTATTTTCGGTATTTTTATTTTTGTTTTACTCCTTACCACGAATTTTTTTTCAATTTTATCTTCAAATAAATTAGTTAGATTTGGAGAAGAATCTTCATTAGTAAAAGAAAAAAAATGACTTTGGATTGTTTTATTTTTCATGTTTACTTTATAAAACCCCCAAAATATTTCATTTGGAAAATCATCCCAAAATATAGTATCTCTCACAGTGTAAATTTTCACATCTTGTGCATATGAAGTAACACTTGATGTTGTTAATCCTGTAAAGAATAGAATTAAATAAATAAACTTTTTCATATTTCTAATTATTAAAATGTCTTCTTAATTAAGAGCCTGTTTAAATTTTTAGATATTTTTATTTTTTTTCATCTCAATTTCTCGAAACTCACGATATAACTTAGAGCATTTTTTAGCATATTCATAATATGTATTTTCACTAAATGTATTTAAATATGTTTTGTTAAAACATATTTTTGTTTTTATTCTTGGTATTATTTTAAGTTTTTCTTTTTCATCATCATAATACTTCCAATCTCCAACATATTTTCCTGATAATAAATTAATCTTCGATTTTCCGCTTCCATCATTTACAACATTTCCATATTCGTAACGACTCATTGTTATAAGTTGTATTTTTTTAGTTTGCTTATTGTATTCAAATTGACTTGAGTAACCTGCTCTCATTCCGTTATATTTAAATTTAAATCCATTTTTAGATTTTTCTATACCAGATTGTTTAGTTAGTTCAATTAATTTACTTTCAGTTTTTTTAAAATTTAGACTAGATAATTTGCAAACAATTGTTCCTTTTTCATAATCAATATAAATTGTATCTGTAACAGTATCAAAATCAATATCTTTTGAAACTTTATAGAAAATTTGAGCATAACTGAAATTTGAAAATGTGATTAAAATTATAAAATAAATTATCTTCTGCATTTGTTTTTTTATTACTGTCAAGAATCGATATTATTACTTGGTCGGCTTTTATCTATTTTATTTTTGTAATCATATTTTTAATATCATTACCTTATGTAAAGATAGGAAATTTAGTTTTTCGCCATTTCATCTAAAAAAAACACTACATCACGACAACTTTAACCCTAAGTTTTAATTATTTTTGAAGAACATTTTAATTGTTAGCATTATGAAATACGACCCAATAAACAGTAGCTTATTTATAGAAAATCGCAAAAACTTTATGGCAAAAATGAAGCCGAATAGTGTTGCTGTTTTTAATTCAAACGATGTATATCCTGTAAGTGCAGACAGCATGCTTCCTTTTGAACAACATCGTGATATTTTCTTTTTAAGTGGTGTTGACCAAGAAGAAAGTGTTTTACTTTTATTTCCTAATTGCCCAAAAGAACACTTACGTGAAGTATTATTCGTACGTGAAACAAACGAACATATTGCAGTTTGGGAAGGTGCAAAATTAACCAAAGAAAAAGCATTCGCAACTAGTGGAATCAAAAGTGTTTATTGGTTACAAGATTTAGAAAAAGTACTTGCCGAAATAATGGCACTTGCCGAAAATGTGTACATAAATACCAACGAACATTATCGTGCATCGGTAGAAACAGAAACTCGTGAAGCTCGTTTTACAAAATGGTTATTAGCAAAATATCCTGCACATTCTGTAGCTAAAAGTAACCCTATTTTACAGCATTTACGTTCTTTAAAAAATCCTATTGAATTAGCTTTAATTCAAAAAGCCTGCGATATTACCGAAAAAGGGTTCAGACGTGTCTTAGATTTTATCAAACCTGGGGTTTGGGAATATGAAATTGAAGCAGAATATATTCATGAATTTATCAGAAATCGTTCTAAAAGATTTGCCTATACGCCAATTGTAGCTTCAGGAAATAACGCCAATGTATTGCATTATATTGAAAATAATCAGCAATGTAAGGCGGGCGATTTAATTTTGATGGATGTAGGCGCACAATATGCCAATTATGCTTCCGATATGACTAGAACCGTGCCTGTTTCTGGTCGTTTTTCGGAACGTCAAAAAGCAGTGTATAATGCGGTAAACCATGTAAAAAATGAAGCAACTAAATTATTAGTCCCTGGAACTATTTGGGCTGATTATCATAAAGAGGTGGGTAAAATAATGACTTCAGAATTGTTAGATTTAAAATTAATCGACAAAGCGGATGTTCAAAATGAAGACCCAAACTGGCCTGCATATAAAAAATATTTTATGCACGGAACTTCGCATCACATGGGCTTAGATACCCACGATTACGGATTATTACATCAGCCAATGCAAGCAAATATGGTGTTTACCGTTGAGCCTGGAATTTATATTCCTGAAGAAGGTTTTGGTATTCGTTTAGAAGACGATGTAGTAATTCAAGAAAATGGTGCGCCGTTTAATTTAATGCGTAACATTCCTATTGATGCTGATGAAATTGAAAGTATTATGAATAAATAATTTTTTATCTAAAAGATTATTCTAAAAATAAAGCTTAAGAAAGAACAGGAAAATTGCACAAGAATTACAAGGGGTTTAAGCCCCTTGTTTTTTGCTTGAAAACTAAAAATAAATAAAATCTTATGATAAAAAAATACGTAGTGCTTATTTTACTATTTACCAGCTGTTTCTCTTTTTCACAATCTAGCTGGAAAAAATTTAAAAAATTATCTTCTGCAAAAAAAATATGGATTATTTTTCATCCATTTAAAGCTAAAAAAGCACAGCGAATTTCTAAAGAAGCTTATAGAGTTGCCGATTCTATTAAAAAATCGCCAGTATTAGACGGTGATGGTGCAGGTGGGCAAGTTGATGCCTTTCGTCATGCCTTTTGGATGGCGAGTTTGCGTCAAGAGATAGGAAAAAATGCCGCTCGTTCCTTAGGAAAAGCACACGAAAGAGAAAATTATCAAACCTATAAAAAACGAAAACTAGAAGACGGTGTTATTCCTGATAAAATAGCAACAACAATGGATTTATTTAACAATAATATTGGATTATCGCTTACTAAAAAAGGTGTTATAACGCCTAAGAAAGCATTGATTTCTAAAGTGATTAAAGCTATTAAAGCAGGTAAATTAAAAATTATCAAAAAAGATGCCAACGGAAATTTTTTAACCTGTAATAATACACTTATCTCTAAAAAGTCATTAAAAGGAAAGTGGGAAAACAATAAGTGTTTGATAAAATCTAATCCTATAAAATTATAAAATAGCCTTGAAAAATAAGTAACACAAACAATATGATTTGTTAACATATACTTACATTTTAAGGCTAAAAACAACGTTATATTTGTAGTGTTGTTGTTCTTAAAACACCCCCATGTGTTAAGTACTTAACTCGTTTCCTTGTGTGTTGCGAGTTTTTTTATGCTTTTTTTACAATATAAATAGTTAAATAAGTTGTTTTAAAATTGATTTTTATAGTCAGATAAAAATATTTAAACTAAAAAACAGGCTTTTTTTTTATATAGAAATCCCTTCAACTATTTTTGCGTAATTTTGTGATTCAATACCAACAGAAAATGTCAGAAGAAAAAAAATCATTGAATTTTTTAGAGCAAATAATAGAAGAGGATTTGGCAAACGGAATGTCAAAAGAAAGTTTACGTTTTCGTTTTCCTCCAGAACCTAATGGATATTTACATATCGGACACACAAAAGCTATCGGAATTAGTTTCGGTTTAGGGCAGAAATATAATGCTCCTGTAAACTTGCGTTTTGATGATACAAATCCTGCTAAAGAAGAGCAAGAATATGTAGATGCTATTAAAAAAGATGTTAGTTGGTTAGGATATCAATGGGAAAATGAATTATACTCATCTGATTATTTTCATCAATTATACGATTGGGCTGTTTCACTAATAAAAGACGGAAAAGCGTATATTGATAGTCAATCTTCTGAAGAAATGCGTGTTCAAAAAGGAACGCCAACGCAAGTAGGAACTAACAGTCCTTTTAGAAATAGAACTGTTGATGAAAATTTAGATTTATTCAGCAGAATGAAAGCTGGTGAGTTTGAAGAAGGAGCACATGTTTTACGTGCAAAAATTGATATGGAATCGCCAAATATGTTAATGCGTGACCCATTAATGTATCGTATTTTAAAGAAAGCACATCACCGTACAGGTAATGATTGGGTTATTTATCCAATGTACGATTGGACACACGGAGAAAGTGATTATTTAGAGCAAATATCGCACTCATTATGTTCTTTAGAATTTAAACCTCATAGAGAATTATATAACTGGTTTCGTGACAATGTGTATGAATACAGTAAATCAGAATTTCCAAATGCACCGAAACAACGTGAGTTTTCTCGTTTAAACTTAAGCTACACTATTATGAGTAAGCGTAAGTTATTAACATTGGTAGAAAATGGAATTGTAAACGGATGGGATGACCCTAGAATGCCAACAATTTCTGGATTAAGAAGACGTGGATATACACCTGCTTCAATCCGTAATTTTATTGAAACTGTGGGAGTTTCTAAAAGAGAAAATGTAATTGATGTTTCTTTATTAGAGTTTAAAATTCGTGAAGATTTAAATAAAACTGCCAATAGAGTTATGGGAGTTTTAGATCCTGTAAAAGTAATTATTGATAATTATCCTGAAGATAGAGAAGAAATTCTTATTGCAGAAAATAATCCTGAGGATGAAAACGCTGGTACAAGAATAGTTCCATTTTCAAGAGAAATTTACATCGAAAGAGAAGATTTTAGAGAAGAAGCTAATAAAAAATTCTTCCGATTAAAATTAGGAAAAGAAGTTCGTTTAAAAAATGCTTATTTTATAACTGCAACAAGTTGTGAAAAAGATAAAAATGGCAAAATTACAGTAATTCACTGTACCTATGACCCATTAACAAAATCGGGTAGTAATACTGAAGAAAGTAAGCGTAAAGTAAAAGGTACTTTACACTGGGTTTCTGTAAAACACGCCGTAAAAGCTGAGGTTAGAGTTTACGATAGATTATTTTCTGATGAAGCTCCAGATGCTCATAAAGACAAAGATTTTATGGAATTTGTAAATCCTAATTCATTAGAAAAAATTACTGCTTTTGTAGAACCAAGTTTACAAACTGCTAAAATTGGAGAGCAATTTCAATTTCAACGTTTAGGATATTTTAATGTTGATGATGATTCAACTTCAGAGAATTTAGTATTCAATAAAACAGTTGGATTAAGAGATAATTGGGCAAAAGCTAATAAATAAAACGTTTTAAAATAGTATTGTTTTTATGTGAATAAAAACTTAAAATCAATTTTATAAAAGTCGCTATTTTTACATGAAAATAGTGGCTTTTGTGTTTTATAAATTTATGAATCATAATGTTTTATCTTGTTTTTGATAAGAAAATAATATTTGCCTATATTTGTTTAAATTAAATTAAAATGAAAAAAATTATATACCTGTTTTTATTAACTGTATCGTTTACTGCTTTTGCACAAATGCAAGAAAAAAAAGAAAAAATTGCACCAGCTAAAAATGAATTTAAAATAGATGCTTTCGATTTGGCTTTTATGAGAGCATTTGACGTTAGTTATGAGCGTGTAGATAATCAAAATATGGGGTATGGAGTTTCTTTGTTATTAAATTTTCAAGATGATGACCTTTATTATGAAAAATTTGCTGTAACACCTTTTTTTAGAATGTATTTTTTTAATAAACAGGATTACGGAGCAAGAGGTTTTTTTGCAGAAGTATATACAAAATTTGCTTCAGGAGAAAATCCAGAAGATTATTATGAGCCTGTTTATGATAACAATAATAACTCATCAACCTATAAAGAATATTCTCATGATTTTTTTGATGTCTCTTTTGGAATGGGATTGGGTTGGAAATGGGTGAATAAAAATGGTTTTAGTGTAGAAGCGTCTTTAGGAGGCGGAAGGTATTTAGGATTTGATAAGCATTCACCCGAATTTTCTGGTAGAGGAGGAGTTTCATTCGGATACCGTTTTTAATTTGGTAAACTATTATTTTTAGTTCTTAACTAAATAAAATTAAAAAAACACGTAGTATTGACTTATAGTTAATTATACGTGTTTTTTTATGGTAAAAATCCATTTTTCATTTTCGAGAGAATATGTATCTTTACTGATTAAGAAAAGTTAGAAACTTAAAAATTTATCTAACTGAAAATCAATAATAAAAAAGTGTTTTTTGATACTGAATATTTCAGATTTAAAAAATACTTATAAACTATATAATTTTATGAGTTGTAACAGTTGTTCAACTAGCAAAGATGGCGTTCCTGGAGGTTGTAAAAGTAATGGGAATTGTGCCAGTGGTACCTGTGGAAGCGGAAATAAATTGGCTGTTTTTGACTGGTTATCGAATATGACTTTGCCAACAGGTGAAGCCCCTTTTAATATTTATGAAGTTCGATTTAAAAACGGACGTAAACATTTTTTTAAAAATACCGAAAAATTAACCCTTTCAATGGGTGATGTTGTAGCTGTTGAAGGTTCATCAGGTCATGATATTGGTATTGTAGCTTTAGCAGGTGAACTGGTAAAAGTTCAAATGAAAAAACGTAAAATTACTGCAGATAGCGAAGATGTAAAAAAAATATACAGAAAAGCATCGCAAAAAGATATTGATATTTGGCAAACAGCTAGAGATAGAGAGCAAGAAACACAGCGAAAAGGACGAGAAATAATTAGTCGTTTAGAACTGAAAATGAAACTTTCTGATGTAGAATATCAAGGAGATGGTACAAAAGCTACTTTTTATTATACAGCCGATGAACGTGTAGATTTTCGTCAGTTAATTAGAGATTTAGCAGGTACTTTTTCTATACGTGTAGAAATGAAACAAGTTGGTATGCGTCAAGAAGCAGCTCGCTTAGGTGGAGTAGGTTCTTGTGGTAGAGAATTATGTTGTTCTACTTGGTTAACCGATTTTAGAAAAGTAAATACTGCAGCTGCACGGTATCAACAATTATCATTAAATCCTCTAAAATTAGCAGGACAATGTGGTAAATTAAAATGTTGTTTAAATTTTGAATTAGATACGTATTTAGATGCTTTAAAAAGTTTTCCGAAGCAAGATAAAGTGCTTAAAACTGAAAAAGGAGATGCTGTTTTTGTAAAAATGGATATCTTTAAAAAAATAGTTTGGTATACTTATAAAGAAGAAAGTTTTAAATGGTTTAGATTATCGTTAGAACAAGTAAATGAAATTATTGTATTAAATGAAAATAATGAGCTCGCTTTACCGTTAGATGAATATGAGTTAGAGGTTAATGTACAGCCAATTGTCAATTTTGAAAATGTAGTTGGTCAAGATAGTTTGACTCGTTTTGATATTCCTAAGAAACCTCGTAATAATGCGAGAACAAAACCAAGAAAACAAGCAGTCAAAAAGGATGGTTTATCTGTTAAAAGACAACCAAATAAAAGACCTCAAAGAGCTTCTGTAAATAAAAAAGAAGGGAGTTTACCTGTAAAAAATGAACATTTGGAAGGTCAACTAAAAAGACGTACTCAAAGAAAACCTGTAAATAAAAGAGAAGACGATTTATCTACAAAAAATAAGCAAGTAGAAAAACAGTCCAAAAGACGCCCTCAAAGAAGACCTATAAATAAAAGAGAAGGCGATTTATCTGTAAAAAATCAGCAAGGGGAAGGACAACCAAAAAGACGCCCTCAAAGAAGAGCTACAAATAAAAAAGAAGGAGATTTATCAGCAAAAAATCAGCAAACAGAAGGACAACCAAAAAGACGTCCTCAAAGAAGACCTATAAATAAAAGAGAAGGCGATTTATCAGCAAAAAATCAGCAAACAGAAGGACAACCAAAAAGACGTCCTCAAAGAAGACCTATAAACAAAAAAGAAGAAGATTTATCTGTAGAAAATAAGCAAACAGAAGGACAATCAAAAAGACGCCCTCAAAGAAGACCTATAAATAAAATAGTCATAAAAAAGGATGTTGTTAAAAAAAACACTAATATTAGTAAGTCAATAGAAAAAGAAACATCTAAGGAGAATAAGTTTAAAAAATCGACAACGCCGACTAAAAATAAAAAGAACGATATAAAAAATGAAAAATAGCCTAGTTATCTTTTTTTTAGCTGTTTTTGTAATCATATCTTGTGATTCAAAAAGTGTTTATGATACCTATAGTACGCTACCAGAAGGTTCATGGAATAAAAATAATGCAATTGTATTTACTTTTGATATAAAAGATTCAATACAAAAAAAAAACCTATTTATAAATCTTCGAAATAATGAAGACTATGCTTATAGTAACCTGTTTTTAATAACACAATTACGCTTTCCTGATGGGGAGTTGGTCGTTGACACTTTAGAATATGATATGACAGATGTTAACGGAAAATTTTTAGGAAAAGGCTTTTCAGGAGTTAAAGAAAATAAATTATTTTATAAAAAAAATATAACATTTCCTACTACAGGAACACATACTTTTAAAGTTGCACAAGCTATGAGAAAAAATGGTAAAATAGAAGGTATTAAAGAGCTTAAAGGAATTACACAAGTAGGATTTAGAATTGAAAAAATACAATAATGACAGAGCATAACACAACTAGTTTTAGTAGATATATCAAATGGTTTTGGGGCATATTATTAGGTGGATTCCTCTTTGTAGGGCTATTATTTTTATTAGCTTCATGGGGAACTTTTGGAGCGTTACCTTCATTTGAAGAGTTAGAAAATCCTAAAAGTGATTTGGCAACAGAAGTTATTTCTTCGGATGGAAAAACATTAGGAAAATACTATGTAAAAGCTAACAGAACACCAATTGAGTATAAAGATTTGCCTGAGGTTTTAATAAAAGCCTTAGTAGCTACCGAAGATGAACGTTTTTACGAGCATTCAGGTATTGATTTTTATGGTACAGCAAGAGCTATTTCAAATTTTGGAAGAAAAGGAGGTGCGAGTACTATTACACAGCAATTAGCTAAAAACCTTTTTAATAAAGGAGGTTCGAGTAATATTTTTAAGCGCCTTTCTCAAAAATTAAAAGAATGGGTAGTTGCTATAAAATTAGAGCGCCAATATACTAAAGAAGAAATTGCTACTATGTATTTAAATACACAAGGTTTTCTATTTAACGCTACAGGTATTCGTTCTGCTGCACGTATTTATTTTGGTAAAGAACCAAAAGAATTAGATATACAAGAGTCTGCTATTTTAGTAGCGATGTTAAAAAACCCAAGGCAGTATAACCCATATAGAGAGCGTTCTAAAAAAAAATCGTTACAGCGTAGAAATGTGGTTTTTGCTCAAATGGCAAAAAATGAGGTTATCAGCCAAAAAGAAAAAGATTCGTTACAAAAATTACCTTTAAAAATCAATTTTACTCCAGAGAGTCATAGTGATGGATTGGCAACTTATTTTAGAGAAAATTTAAAACAACGTCTTAAAAAATGGGCAAAAGAAAATCCAAAAGATAACGGTGAGTTTTACAATATTTATAAAGATGGTTTAAAAATACACGTAACTATTGATTCTCGTATGCAAAGGTATGCTGAAGAAGCAAGTAATGAGCATATGGCTAATTTGCAATCTTTTTTCTTTAAAGAACAAAAGAAAAATAAAAATGCTCCTTTTTACGATTTAGAAAAATCTCAAGTTTTAAATATTTTAAAACGAGGAAAACGAAGTTCAACACGTTACAGACGTATGAAGGCGGCAGGGAAAAGTGAAAAAGAAATAGAAAAATCGTTTAATACTGATACCGATATGCGTGTGTTTTCATGGAAAGGAGATAGAGATACTGTTATGACTCCCTACGATTCTATTCGTTATTATAAGCATTTTTTACGTTCTGGTTTGGTTTCTATTGAGCCACAAACAGGGCATATTAAAGCGTGGGTAGGAGGTATCAGTCATAAATATTTTAAATATGATGCAGTAGAACAACAAAAACGTCAAGTAGGTTCTACTTTTAAACCTTTTGTATATGCAACAGCGATTAATCAATTAAAAATGTCACCATGCGATAAATTACCTAATATTTTATATACGATTCCAAAGGAAAAATATGGAATGCCAAAAGATTGGACACCTGAAAACGCAAGTAACAAATATGGCGGTGAATTAAGTCTAAAACAAGCTTTAGCAGGTTCTGTAAATGTTATCACAGCACAGTTAATAGATAAGGTATCGCCTATAAATGTGGCACGTTTGGCAACATCCGCAGGTATAAAATCAGAAATTGATCCAAATCCTTCTATTGCTTTAGGTGCGGTTGATCTATCATTAATAGAAATGGTAAGCGCATATTCAACTTTTGCAAACAAAGGATTACGTGTTAGTCCAATGATGATTACCAGAATTGAAGATAAAAATGGAACTGTTTTACAAGATTTTGTACCTAAAACAAAAGAAGTTTTAAGTGAAGAATCAGCTTATGTGGTATTAGATTTATTAAAAGGTGTTACACAGTTTGGTTCAGGTGCAAGATTACGTTCTGGTTGGACTCGAAGAAAAGATGCTACAACAGGTTTTCCGTATAAATTTACTAATCCAATTGCAGGAAAAACAGGAACGACACAAAACCAATCAGACGGTTGGTTTATGGGTGTTGTACCAAATTTAGCAACAGGTGTTTGGACAGGTGGTGAAGATAGAGCAACCCATTTTAAAGGAATCGGTTTAGGACAAGGAGCAACGATGTCATTACCAACATGGGGTTTATATATGCAAAAATGTTATGCAGATAAGTCGTTAAATATAAGTAAAAAAGATTTTGAAAAACCTTCAGGCGAATTAACCATTACCGTTAATTGTAGTGAGGTAAAAAAGAATGAGGATAAACAAAATGAAGAAGGAGATACTGATTTTTAAGAAGATTTAAGAATTCTATTAACATTATAAAAAACTAAAATGATAAATAAAAAAGTAAATAGTGTACAAGAAGCCCTTGAAGGTGTAAAAGACTCGATGACCTTTATGTTAGGAGGTTTTGGTTTGTGTGGAATACCAGAAAATGCAATTGTAGAATTAGTAAAATTAAATGTTAGAGAGGTAACATGTATTTCTAATAACGCAGGTGTTGATAATTTTGGCTTGGGTTTATTACTTCAAAATAAACAAATTAAAAAAATGATTTCTTCGTATGTAGGAGAAAATGATGAATTTGAACGTCAAATGCTTTCTGGTGAATTAGAGGTAGAGCTAACACCCCAAGGAACTTTAGCAGAAAAATGTAGGGCTGCACAAGCTGGTTTTCCTGCTTTTTACACTCCTGCAGGTTACGGAACTGAAGTTGCAGAAGGAAAAGAAACTAGGGAGTTTGATGGTAAAATGTATGTATTAGAACCTGCTTTTAAAGCCGATTTTGCCTTTGTAAAAGCATGGAAAGGTGACACAGCAGGAAATTTAATTTTTAAAGGAACTGCTCGTAATTTTAATCCGAATATGTGTGGAGCAGCAACGATTACTGTTGCTGAGGTTGAAGAGTTAGTGCCAGTAGGGACTTTAGACCCAAATCAAATACATATTCCTGGTATTTTTGTACAGCGTATTTTTCAAGGAGAAAAATATGAAAAGAGAATTGAACAACGAACTGTAACTCCTAAACTGTAAAAAATGGCTTTATCAAAACAACAAATAGCACAGCGAATAGCAAAAGAATTACAAGATAAATGGTATGTTAATTTAGGAATCGGAATTCCTACGTTAGTGGCTAATTATATTCCTAAAGGAATTGAAGTTGAGTTTCAATCTGAAAATGGTTTATTAGGTATGGGACCTTTTCCAATAGAAGGAACTGAAGATGCTGATTTAATAAACGCAGGAAAACAAACCGTAACGGTTTTAGATGGTGGGTCTATCTTTGATTCAGCTACAAGTTTTGCTATGATTCGTGGAAAACACGTGCAATTAACTGTTTTAGGAGCAATGGAAGTTGCTCAAAATGGAGATATTGCCAATTGGAAAATCCCCAATAAAATGGTTAAAGGAATGGGGGGAGCAATGGATTTAGTAGCATCGGCAGAAAATATTATTGTAGCTATGATGCACACTAATAAACGTGGCGAATCTAAAATATTAAAAAAATGTTCTTTGCCCTTAACTGGTGTTGGTTGTGTTACAAAAGTAGTTACAAATTTAGCCGTTTTAGAGGTTAAAAATAATGCATTTTACTTATTAGAAAGAGCTCCTGGTATTTCTATTGATGAAATAAAAGAAGCTACCGAAGCAACTTTAATAGTAGAAGGAGAAATTCCTGAAATGGATATTTAACATGAAGTATTTTAAAAAGTTTTATCTAGTTATTTATCCGTTATTAATAGTGTTTTTTATTTTAATACTAGATAAAATATTCCTTGTTCAAGAATCTTGGTTAAGAATATGTATTGCAATTGCTTTAGCATATGTTTTATCACCAAGAAAAAAAATAATTAAAACAGCAACGGGAGACAGAAAACAATTAACATGGATTTTTTTTAAAAACCCTATATTTTTAGATTAATGAAAATAATATCATACAATGTAAACGGTATTAGAGCCGCTTTAAAAAAAGGATTTATCGACTGGTTACAAGCTACAAATCCTGATATAATTTGTATTCAAGAAACCAAAGCACATAAAGAACAATTAGATGTAACTGAATTTGAAAATGCTGGATATCCCTATCATTATTGGTTTTCAGCACAAAAAAAAGGGTATTCATCCGTAGCTGTTTTTTGTAAAGAAAAACCTAATCATATTGAATACGGAACAGGAATTGAAACTATGGATTTTGAAGGAAGAAACCTTCGTGTAGATTTTGATGAAGTCTCTGTAATGAGTTTATATCTTCCGTCAGGAACAAATTCTGAACGCTTGAGTTTTAAATTGAGTTATATGGATGAATTTCAAGAATACATCAATAATTTAAAACAAGAAATTCCGAATTTAGTTATTTGTGGTGATTATAATATTTGTCATGAAGAAATAGATATTCATAATCCGAAGATGAAAGGGGTTTCAGGATTTTTACCTGAAGAAAGAGTTTGGTTTACTGAGTTTATAAAAACGGGATTTACAGATAGTTTTCGATTTTTAAATCCTGAAAAACAAGAATATTCTTGGTGGAGTTATCGAGCAAATTCGAGAGCAAACAATAAAGGTTGGCGTTTAGATTATGCAATGGTTGCTGAACCTTTAAAAGATAAAATATCAAGAGCTTACATTTTACCAGAAGCAAAACATTCTGACCATTGCCCGATTGTTGTTGAATTAAATTTATAAATCAAGCATGAAAAACTTACTAACACTACTTTTTTTTACGGTATCAATTTTTGCACAACAACCTGTTGATAGTGTTTTTGTTCCCATAGAAAATACAGCAATAGCAATTGATTCTAATTTTGTAGCAACAGATTCTATTGTAAAAGATACTATTAAAAGAAAAAAGATTTATGCCTGTTTTTCAGATATAGATTTAAAAAAAGTAGATAGTTTACTGATTGAAAAAAAATTCAACGCATCATCATTTGATAGTATTCAATATGTAATTGATGACAAAGATATTATTGGTAATACAACAGTAATGCTTTCTACCGATTTGCTAAAAAAACGTTTGAATGATTTGAATTTGAAGACACCATTTCGTTTAGCATATAATCCATCTTTAGAAAAAGTAATTAACAGTTATTTAAAATATCGAACAAAATATTATCCTGCTTTAATGGCAAAGGCACACTATTATTTCCCGATGTTTGAACAGTATTTAGACCAGTTTGATGTTCCATTAGAGATGAAATATTTAGCTATCGTAGAATCGGCTTTGCGTCCTGCGGCTCGCTCAAGAGTTGGCGCAACA
Organism: Tenacibaculum dicentrarchi; assembly: GCF_900239345.1. Lineage (GTDB taxonomy): Bacteria > Bacteroidota > Bacteroidia > Flavobacteriales > Flavobacteriaceae > Polaribacter > Polaribacter dicentrarchi. Next base: position 306,777 of record NZ_OESZ01000001.1, read on the forward strand.
GGACTTTGGCAATTTATGTATGGAACAGGAATTCAGTTTGATTTAAAAGTAAATTCGTATGTTGATGAGCGTCAAAACCCTGTAAAAGCAACTATTGCAGCTTGTAAATATTTGAGTCATTTATATAAAACATTTGGCGATTGGGATTTAGCCTTGGCAGCTTATAATTCAGGACCTGGAAATGTTTCAAAAGCAATAAAACGTTCTGGAGGATATAGAAATTATTGGAATATTCGCCCGTATTTGCCTCGTGAAACGGCAAGTTATGTTCCTGCTTTTTATGCAACGATGTATATTTTTGAATATGCTGAAGCACATAATATTTATCCTGAACCACCAACTATTTATCATTTTGAAACAGATACAATTCAGGTTAAAAGAACGGTTACTTTTGACCAGATTTCAGCAAAAACAAATATTGATACCGAATTATTATCATTTTTAAATCCGTCATATAAATTAGCGGTGATTCCGTATGCCGAAAATAAAAATTACGCAGTTCGATTACCTAAAAAACATGTAATTGATTTTTTAGAGAAAGAACAAGATATTTATGTATTGGCAAATACAGAAGATGGTAAAAGAGAAAAGCCATTACCGAAGTATTTTGAAGAAGATAAACAAACGCGTTACAAAGTGCGTAACGGCGATTATTTAGGGAAAATAGCGACTAAATTTGGTGTAAAAGTAAGTCAAATTAAGCGTTGGAATGGTATGCGTTCTCATCGATTAAAAATAGGACAGCGTTTAAAAATTTACCCAAAGAAATTAACGGCTCATAAAAAAGTAATTCGTAAAAAAAATAAACTTCCAAAAGGGCCGCATAAAGTGTATGTGGTAGAAAGTGGTGATTCGCTATGGACTATTTCAAAAAAATACCCGTCAGTTTCTATTGATCAAATTAAAAAATGGAACAATATTTGGAGTGTTAAAAGTTTGAAACCAGGAATGAAACTCAAAATTTTTAAGAGTTAACTTATTCTTTTAATTTTTTTTTAAAACATACCAAGCACAAGCTGTTAAAAAGTTATAAAAACAACGAATTATGAAAAAAATAATAGGCTTACTTTTTTTAGTGATTTTTGCCACATCATGTAATACTACTACAGGAAAAGATGGCTATACTTTGCCAACATCTAACGGTAACACCAATAAAATAATGGTGGTTGTAAAAGCGTTAGATTGGGAAGGGAAAATTGGAAATAAAATACGTACTGTTTTTGGTGAACATCAAGTGGGCTTGCCACAGCCAGAAACCTTGTTGTCGGTTAGTCAAATAGACCCTAGTGGCTTTAGTAGTTTTATGCGTCATTCAAAAGCTGTTTTAATAATTAAACAAGGCGAAAAAGAAACTATTACTGTTGAAAAAAATAGGTATGCAAAACCTCAAATTATTGTGCATGCTACGGCTAAAAATAAAGAAGGAGTTTTAAATATGTTAGATAAAAGAGGTAAAGAAATTATCAAGTTATTTAAAGATGAAGATATTGAGTTTACACAAAAAATATTCAAAAAAGAACGTATTGATGAAACAGGCTTTAAAACCATAAAAAATATAGGATTTACTATCGATATTCCTAAACGATTTAAATTAGTAGAAGATTCGGGTGATTTTATTTGGTTTCGTCAGCACTTAAGAAGTGGTATTGCTCGTGGCGATGGAACAAACAATGTATTAATTTATACAATTCCTTTAGGTGATGAAAATAAAGTTGCCGATAATATAACCGCAGTACGTGATACGATTGGTAAAAAACATATTCCTGGAAGTAAAAAAGGTATGTATATGATTACCGAACAAGCTTACACTCCTTTTACTTTTGATGCTATAATCGATGGTAAAAAAGCTTACGAAACTCGTGGGAAATGGGAAGTTAAAAATGATTTTATGGCAGGGCCGTTTATTAATTATACCATTATTGATAAAAAAAATAATCGCTTGGTTGTTTTTGAAGGATTCACTTATGCTCCTTCTGTAAATAAACGTGATTTTCTGTTTGAATTAGAGGCAATTGCAAAATCAATGAAAATAAAATAGTTATTGTTTAAAGAATAATATTCAAAAAAGTATCAATTTTTAAAGTTGATGCTTTTTTTGTTTGAAGTACTATTTTTACTTTTTAGTACAAATGCCTAGCCCCGATTGTAGCAATTGTTTGAGCTCCTTTTTTGATTTTTTTTCAAAAAAGAGCGAGTGCGGAAAGCGGGAAATTGCTTCTAATTATTTTTAAAATAGCACTATTTGACAAAAAATAAAGGTTTAATTACAAACCGTGTTTTAGAACTTGATGATGTTTAAATTTAATAAGGAGGCTGAAAATTATCTTTTTATTGCTATTTTTACGCTTTTACGTGCAATAAAATTACTTATATTTTTGTTGTAGAGTAAAAGTATAATGATATGAATAAACTATCCAAAATTTTAGTTTTTAATCTTCTTTTAGCTACAGTATATTCTTGTAGTGTAAAAAAAGATGCTTTTTTAAATCGAAATTTTCATGCGCTTACCACAAAGTATAATGTGCTTTTTAATGGTGAACAAGCTTATTTAAAAGGGCTAGAAGAGGTTAGCGCCAAGCATAAAGATAATTTTTGGAAACCTTTACAAATAGAACCGATTACTTTTGAAGCTGATAAAATTATATTGCCTGTTTTACAACCTGGTTCAGGGTTTGATATGAGTAATGTTGATCAGGAAGAAGAAGTTTTAACAATGTTTGATAAAGCAGAAGAGAAAGCAGTAAAAGCCATTCAAAAGCATTCGATGAATATTAATGGTTATGAAAAAAATAGGCAGATTGATGATGCGTATTTATTATTAGGAAAATCACGGTATTATACACAGCGTTTTGTACCCGCAATTGAAGCGTTTAATTATATTATTGCGAATTACCCAAATGCGAGTTTAATTAATGAAACAAAAGTGTGGCGGGCTAAAACAAATATTCGCTTAGATAATGAAAAATTAGCCATAGAATCGCTAAAATTTTTATTAGAAGTAGAAGAAAATGAAGCCGAACTTCCTGATGTAATAAAAGAGCAAGCACACACCGCAATGGCAATGGCGTATCAAAAAACAGATACCATTCAAAAGGTAATTGAACATTTAACGGCGGCTTCAAAAATATTTAAAAATAAAGAACAAGCGGGGCGTAATATGTTCGTTCTAGGGCAAATTTATAGTGAATTAAATTATAAAGATTCTGCACGTGCCGTGTTTAAAAAATTATCAGAAACTAGAAAGGCTCCGCATAAATATCGTATTCGTGCAAGTATTGAAATGGCTAAAAATACGCCAAACGATTCAGCATCGATTGTTGTTTTATCAAAATTGAAAAAATTAATCAGAAATTCTGATAATCGAAAGTTTTTGAATGCGCTTTATTATCAGGCGGGTGTTTTAGAATTAGGGCGCAATAAAACCGATAATGCAATTGATTATTTTAAAAAATCGATAAAAGCCAAACATAATAACGACTATCAAAAAACATATGCTTACCAGCGTTTAGGGGCTATCGCTTTTGATAAACAAAAATATGTGTTGGCAGGTGCTTATTATGACAGCGTTTTAACGGTAACTCCTAAAGAGTTTATAAATGAAAAACGCATTAGAAGAATCCGAAGAAAAAATAAAGGGTTAACAAGGTTACGAGAATATGAAAATCTTGTTACTACAAATGATAGTATTTTAAAATTAGTAGCAATGCCAATTACCGAACGTACTTCTTTTTTTGAGAAGTATATCGAAAAAATTAAAAAAGAAGATCAAGATAAAAAGCAACTCTTATTAAATGCTCAGAATTTTGGAAGTTCTTTTGGAACAAGTAGCGGAATTAATACCACTAGCAATAAAGGGAAGTGGTATTTTTATAATATGCAGGTATTGGCTTTTGGAAAAGCAAATTTTCAGAAAGTTTGGGGAACACGTCCTTTAGAAGATAATTGGCGATTGTCGGATAAATCTAGTAAAAATAACGAAAGAGATGATGATGCTATTTTAACGAAACCAGAAGTTAATTTGCGTTACGAATTATCGACCTATTTAAACGAAATTCCTTCGGATAAAAAAATAATTACAAGCTTAATAGAGAGTCGTAATGATGCGTTGTATCAGTTAGGTTTAATTTATAAAGAGCAGTTTAAAAATAACAATCTAGCTATTAAAAATTTAGCCCGTGCGCAAAAAGAACAGCTTAAAAAACAAGATTCTAGCTTAGAATTACCAATAAGTTATCATTTATATCAACTATATAGGCTAGAAAATAATGTAGCTAAAGCAGGATATTATAAAAATATAATTTTAACAAAATATGCGCCAACAACATTTGCTGAAATTATAAGAAATCCAACAAAAAAAGTAGTAGCAAACAAAAAAGAAGATGCGCTTTTAAATAGGTATAAAGAAATATATTACTTGTATAAAGAAAATAAATTTGAACAAGTTATAAAACAAGTAGAAGCGGTATCTTTAACGGTTAAAGAATCAATATTAATACCTAAATTTTTGTTTTTAAAAGCATTGGCTATTGGTAAACAAGAAAATAAAGAGGCATATATTAAAGCGTTAGAGTTTATAGCAATTCGGTATGCTGATAGGCCCGAAGGTCTTAAAGCAATAGAAATATTAGAAAAATTTAAAAAATAAATTACCTAAAAGATGTTTAGTAAAGAGAGTAAAAAAACAAGTGAAGTTAAAGTTTCAGAAAGAAATGTTATTGGTAAAAATACACAAATAAAGGGTGATATTATTTCAGAAGGAGATTTTAGAATTGATGGAACTTTAGAAGGAACAATTAAAACCAACGGAAGGGTTATTATTGGTGAAGCAGGTTTTATTAAAGGAAAAATAGAATGTGCGAACGCCGATATTGAAGGAAAGTTTTCAGGTGAATTAGTCGTTTCAAACACCTTAACGGTAAAAACAGCAGCAACTATTAATGGTGATGTTATTATCGGCAAACTTTCAGTAGAACCAGGAGCTTCATTTAATGCAACTTGTGCAATGAAAGGATCGGTAAAAGAATTGAACAGCAATGGAAAAAAAGAAAAAACCGCTTAGTAAGTACCTTCGCTTTACTGGTATTGCTTTTCAAATGGGTTTGACTATTTATTTAGGAAATAAACTTGGCGAATGGCTAGACTTAAGCTATGGGAATGAAAATGAATTATATACTAAGGTTTGTACTTTGGTAGCTGTTTTTGGAGCGATGTTTTCGGTAATATCTCAAGTTTCAAAATTATCTAAATAAATATTTAAGTAAAAAAATGATTAAACGTATTTTATATTTTATCACCTTTATAATGTTATTATTTGCGGTGGGTTATATTTCTCATAATACTATTTTAAATATGCGTGGCGATGTCATATCATACTCCTTATTTTCAGTGTATTTATTTCATGTAGTAGCTACAAGTATTATATACGCTTTGTTTGAACTTCTTGCAAGTCAAATGCCTAATGAAGCTGGGTATGGTTATTTGGCGTCTATGCTTTTAAAGATCGGTTTTTTTGTGTTAATATTTCAAAAGGATGTATTTACAGGTGTACAGCTCAGTCAACCAGAAAAGGTTTCTTTAGTAATACCTTTATTTTTATTTTTGATAACTGAAGCATTAGGTATTTTTAAGTTGCTGAACAATAAGTAGTTTAGTTTTTTAGCTAAACTTTTAACAGCATGTTAAATTTGTATTAAAACTAAGATAGAAAACGGTTTGTAGTTTTAATTACAATATGTACCTTTGCACGGAAATTTACAGACCTTAAACCTATATTCAAATTTAAGATATGATGATAGCAAAAAAATCTATCAAGTTTTTAACAATACTTGCATTAGTTTTTACATCATTTTCAGTGTTCGCTGAAGGTGGAAATACTACTTTACAAGAAGGTGAACATAAAAATGAACACACTGTATTACAGGGAGATGAGCACATTGTAGAACAAGACGGAGGCCGTGTAAACACAAAGGCTGAAATTGAAGCTTATAAAAATCATCACTTAGCAGATTCACATGATTTTAATTTGTTTTCTTATACAAATGATAAAAATGAAAGAAAACACGTAGGTGTTCCTTTACCAGTTATTGTTTGGACAAGCAAAGGGTTAAGAACTTTTATGTCATCAGCTTTTCATCATAATGATGATGGTCATGTAGTTGTACCAGCGGATGGAGTACAGTTAGCTAAAATACATAGTAAAATATATGAGTTAAATGAAGGAGAAACAGCTGTTTCTTTTGATGAAGCTCACCATGCTACAAATGCTCATAAAGCATTAGATTTTTCTATAACAAAAAGTGTTGTAGGAATGTTTTTAGTAGGTTTATTAATGATATTTGGTTTCAGATCATTAGCTAAAGGATACAAAAAAGGAGCAATACCAACAGGTTTTGCAAGAGTTTTAGAGCCTTTAGTATTATATGTTAGAGATGAAATAGCAAGGCCAAATATTGGTGAAAAGCATTACCGTAAATTTATGGGCTTTTTATTAACTGTTTTCTTTTTTATCTGGATTTCGAACTTATTAGGTTTAACTCCTTTAGGATTTAACATTACAGGACAACTAGCTGTAACAGTCTGTTTAGCTCTTTTTACCTTTTTTATCGTACAGTTTTCAGCGAATAAAGATTATTGGAAACACATTTTCTGGATGCCAGGTGTACCTGTTTTAATGAAGTTTGTTTTAGCTCCTATCGAATTTTTAGGAATTTTAACAAAGCCATTTTCATTATTTGTACGTTTATTTGCTAATATTACAGCAGGGCATGCTGTAGTAATGGGAATTGCTGCTTTAATGATAACATTAAAAGCGAAGTTTGGAACAGCAGGTGCTACAACTGTATCTGTATTTTTAACGTTATTTTTAACGTTAATTGAAGTATTGGTAGCCTTCTTACAAGCTTATATCTTTACAATGTTATCTTCATTGTTTATCGGTATGGCAGTAGAAGAACACGATCACCATTAGTAAAATGAAATTTTTTGTTTAATTTAATATAAATCAATTATTATGACAGGTCTTACTTTAATAGGAGCAGGTTTAATCGTAATCGGAGCAGGATTAGGATTAGGAAAAATCGGTAGTAGCGCAATGGAAGCTATCGCACGTCAACCTGAAGCTGCTGGAAAAATCCAAACAGCGATGATTATTATTGGAGCATTATTAGAAGGTTTAGCATTCGGTGCTTTACTTTTAGGATAATCTTCCAGAAATTAAAAAGAAACACTATCTGCAACGGTTGGTTGCAGATGTGTTTTATTAAACAATAAAAAAAAATACAAAATAAATTAGTATGGGAATTTTTAATGATTTTTCAATAGGATTATTTGTCATGCAGGCTTTTATCTTATTAATCTTAATATTTTTAATGGTAAAGTTTGCTTGGAAGCCAATCTTATCTGCATTAAATGACAGAGAAGAAGGTATCCAAAATGCATTAGATCAGGCTGAAAATGCTCGTAAAGAAATGCAAAATTTACAAGCTGATAACGATAGATTATTTAAAGAAGCACGTGCCGAAAGAGATGCAATGATGCAAGAAGCTCGTGAAATTAAAGAAAATATTGTAGCAGAAGCAAAATCAGAAGCAGAAACACAAACTTCTACTATGATTGAAAATGCTAAAGCAACAATAAAACAAGAGCAACAAGCTGCTATTTCTGAATTAAAGAAAACAGTAACTGATTTATCTTTAGATATTGCTCAGCAGTTAGTAAAAAAAGAGTTAACTTCACCAGCAGATCATTTAAAGCTTGTTGAAGGAATGTTAGAAGAGATTACTTTAAACTAATCAATCGATGAAAGGATCTAGACCAGCATTACGTTACGCAAAAGCAATATTAAATCTTGCTAAAGAAACTAATAAAGATTCTTTAGTTAACGATAACATGAAGTTAATCGCAAGTACTATTGCCGAAAGTAGCGATTTAAACAGAATGCTTAAAAGCCCTGTAGTTAAAGCCAATGATAAAAAAACGGTTTTAGTTGCACTTTTTGGAGATAAAGTAGATGCTATCATAACAAATTTATTCAACTTATTAGAAGAGAATAAACGTATGATAATGTTAGAAGCTATTGCAAAGCAATATTCTATTATTTACGATGCTTATAAAGGGATACAGGTTGCTAAAGTTACTACCGCAGTAGTTTTAACAAAAGAGTTAGAAGATAAAATACAAGCGAAAATTGTTTCTTTAACAGGAAATAGCGCAAGTATAGAAAATATAGTAAATCCGAATATTTTAGGAGGATTTATTTTACGTGTTGGAGATGTGCAGTATGATGCAAGTATTTCTAATCAATTCAAAGAGTTAAGAAGAGAATTTGACAATAGTCATAACATTCCACAAATTTAATTATACATCCAAAGAAATAAGATGGCAGGAATTAAACCAGCTGAAGTTTCAGCAATTTTAAAGGAACAATTAACAAACTTCGAGTCTAAAGCTTCATTAAATGAAGTTGGTACCGTATTACAAGTAGGTGATGGTATTGCTCGTGTTTATGGTTTGTCTAATGTACAATATGGTGAATTAGTAGAATTCGATAACGGATTAGAAGGTATCGTATTAAACTTAGAAGAAGATAATGCAGGTGTTGTATTATTAGGTGCTTCTACATCAGTAAGAGAAGGTTCTGTTGTTAAACGTACAGAAAGAATTGCTTCTTTAAGAGCTGGAGAAGGTATTGTAGGACGTGTTGTAAATACTTTAGGTCAGCCAATTGATGGTAAAGGACCAATTGAAGGTACAACTTACCAAATGCCTTTAGAGCGTAGAGCTCCTGGGGTTATTTATCGTGAGCCTGTAACTGAACCAATGCAAACTGGTATCAAATCTATTGATGCTATGATTCCTGTAGGACGTGGTCAACGTGAGTTAATCATTGGAGACCGTCAAACTGGTAAATCGACAGTTGCTATTGATACTATTTTAAATCAAAAAGAATTTTACGATGCTGGTAACCCAGTATATTGTATATATGTTGCTATTGGTCAAAAAGCATCTACTGTAGCTGCTATTGCCAATGTTTTAGAAGAAAAAGGAGCTTTAGCTTATACTACAATTGTAGCAGCAAATGCATCTGACCCTGCAGCAATGCAAGTATATGCACCATTTGCAGGAGCTGCAATTGGAGAGTACTTTAGAGATACTGGTAGACCAGCTTTAATTGTTTATGATGATTTATCTAAACAAGCAGTTGCATACCGTGAGATTTCTTTATTATTAAGAAGACCTCCAGGACGTGAGGCATATCCAGGGGATGTATTTTACTTACACTCAAGATTATTAGAACGTGCTGCAAAGGTTATCAATGATGATAAGATTGCTAGTGAAATGAACGATTTACCAGACTCTTTAAGAGGAGTTGTAAAAGGTGGAGGTTCTTTAACTGCATTACCTATTATTGAAACTCAAGCAGGGGACGTTTCAGCATATATTCCAACAAACGTAATTTCGATTACTGATGGACAGATTTTCTTAGATGGAGATTTATTTAACTCTGGTGTTCGTCCAGCAATTAACGTAGGTATTTCTGTATCTCGTGTTGGTGGTAATGCTCAGATTAAATCTATGAAAAAAGTATCTGGTACTTTAAAATTAGATCAAGCACAATTCCGTGAATTAGAAGCTTTCGCTAAGTTTGGTTCTGATTTAGATTCAGCTACTTTAAATGTAATTTCTAAAGGACAACGTAATGTTGAAATTTTGAAACAAGCACAAAATGATCCTTATACTGTTGAAGATCAGGTTTCTATTATTTATGCAGGTTCTAAAAACTTGTTAAAAGATGTACCGGTTAACAAAGTAAAAGAATTTGAAAAAGATTATATTCAGTATTTAAATGCAAAGCATAGAGATACTTTAAATACTTTAAAAGCAGGTAAATTAACTGATGAAGTAACTGATACTTTAACAGCAGCTGCAAAAGAAATTTCAGCTAAATTTAAGGCTTAATAAAAGATATTAATATAAAGTATTGAGATTACTCTCAATACTTTATTTTTAACACTCAACACAATTCGTATGGCGAATCTAAAAGAAATACGTAACAGAATTACTTCTATTAAATCAACTATGCAGATTACCTCTGCCATGAAAATGGTATCGGCTGCAAAGTTAAAGAAAGCACAAGATGCAATTACGGCAATGCGCCCTTATTCATCTAAGCTTACTGAATTATTACAAAGCTTAAGTGCTACTTTAGATAGTGATGCTGGTGGAGTATATTCAACACAAAAAGAAGTGAAAAATGTATTACTAGTTGTAATTACTTCAAACAGAGGTTTGTGTGGTGGTTTTAACTCTTCTATTGTTAAAAGAACAATAAAAGCTATTGATGAAAAATACAGTGATGTTGCTGTTGATTTGTTAACGATAGGTAAAAAAGGAGATGATATTTTATCTAAACAGCACAATATTATTGAAAATAGAAATGATATTTTTGATGATTTAACGTATGATAACGTTGCTGAAGTTGCACAGAAAATAATGGATTTATATGTAGCTGGTTCTTACCAAAAAATAGAGCTTATTTATAATCAATTTAAAAATGCTGCAACCCAAATACCTCAATTAGAGCAATTTTTACCAATTGAACCAACAGAAAGTGATGAAACTGTAACATTAGATTATGTTTTTGAACCTTCTAAAGAAGAGATTGTTTTAGAATTGATTCCTAAGTCATTAAAAACACAATTATACAAAGCAATTCGTGATTCATTTGCATCAGAACACGGAGCTCGTATGACTGCAATGCACAAGGCAACTGATAATGCTACTGAATTACGTGATGAGTTATTATTAACGTATAACAAAGCACGTCAGGCAGCTATTACTAACGAAATTTTAGAGATTGTTGGTGGTGCAGAAGCATTAAATAATTAGACGGAACCTGAGTGAAGTCAAATGCTTTAATATAGCGAAGCTTTAAATAACTAAGAAATTATCGTTTTTATCAATTTAATTGATGAAAAATTAATTTATATAAAAAAAGCGAATCCAAATGGGTTCGCTTTTTTACTTTTTATAAACTACCGTCATGCTGAATTTATTTCAGCATCGCATCAATAGGAGAACTGTGGCAAATCAGGATGTGAATCTGAAATAAATTCAGATTGACGGATTCGATTTTTTTAAAATAAAGTTTAAACAGGCTCAAATAGTAATTCTTCAATTTTTTCTTGAATACTTTTTGCATCAATATTTAATAAAATTTGTAATTCCTCCACTGTTCCATGGTCGATAAAATTATCAGGAATACCTAAAATATCAATAGTTCCTTTGTAGTTTTTTTCAGATGCATATTCTAAAATGGCAGCACCAAAACCACCATTTACAGTTCCGTCTTCTATGGTGATTAGAATATCAAAAGAACTGAAAATAGTATCTAATAATTTTTTATCCAAAGGTTTTACAAATCGCATATCATAATGAGCTACACTGTTGCTGTTTTCTAGTTGATTTATGGCTTTAAAAATAGTATCGGCAATTGTTCCTACCGATAATATTGCGACTTTATTTTTTAATATTTTAGATGATTTTTCAAGGTGATTATTTAATTTTTTAAGACAAACAGCTTTTCCTATCTGAATTTCTTCAAAAGGAAGTTGCCATTCTTCTAATTGGCCAGTACCTCTAGGATATCGAATTGCAATAGGATTTTTTAAACCTAATTGTGCCGTAAACATAATATTTCGAAGTTCGATTTCGTTGCGAGGTGCAAAAATTATCATATTTGGAATTAAGCGTAAATACGCCAAATCGAAAACTCCGTGATGCGTTGCACCGTCTTGCCCAACCAAACCTGCCCTGTCGATACAGAAAATAACAGGTAAATTTTGCAAAGCAACATCATGAATTATTTGGTCAAAAGAACGCTGTAAAAAAGTAGAATAAATAGCGCAAAACGGCATAATATTTTGAGTTGCCATTCCTGCGGATAAGGTAACGGCATGCTGTTCGGCAATACCAACATCAAAAGTACGCTCAGGAAATTCGGCTAACATTTCATTTAAAGAACTTCCTGAAAGCATTGCAGGTGTAATACCTACAATTTTTTTATTTTGATGTGCCAATTCAATAATCGTTTTTCCAAAAACATCTTGAAATTTAGTGAATTTACTTTTCTTTTTAGGCAATACATCGCCTGAAATTTTATCAAACTTTCCTGGAGCATGATATTTTACTTGGTCTTGCTCTGCCTGTCGCAAACCTTTTCCTTTGGTGGTAATTATATGTAAAAATTTAGGTCCTTTAACTTCTTTTAAACGGTTTAATTCTGATAAAAGTTCTTCAAAATTATGCCCATCAATAGGACCTGAATATTCAAAGTTTAAGGCTTCAAAAATATTGTGTTGCTCAATATCCGATCTTGTCGATTTTATGCGTGTTAAATAATCTTTTAAAGCTCCCACCGAAGGGTCAATTCCAATGGCATTATCATTTAAAATCACCAATAAATTAGCATCTGTATCGCCCGCATGATTTAAAGCTTCAAAAGCCATTCCGCTAGCAATAGAAGCATCGCCAATAATAGCAATATGATGTTTATCACTTCCTTGTATTTTAGAAGCAATTGCCATTCCTAAAGCCGCAGAAATAGAAGTTGATGAATGCCCAACGCCAAAAGTATCGTAATTACTTTCGCTTCGTTTAGGAAAACCTGAAATACCGCCTAATTGTCGGTTGGTATGAAAAATATCTTTTCTTCCTGTTAAAATTTTATGTCCGTAGGCTTGATGCCCAACATCCCAAACTAATTGGTCGGTTGGTGTATCAAATAAATAATGCAAGGCAATGGTCAGTTCAACAACGCCTAAACTTGCGCCTAAATGACCTTCTTTTGTGGCAATAACATCAATAATAAATTCACGTAATTCTGTGGCTAATAAAGGTAATTCATCAGCAGATAATTTCCTTATATCCGAAGGGAAATTAATATTTTTTAACAGCTTTTTTGGCATAGCGCAAATGTACTAAAAACTTTGTTGTAGCTTTGCTGTATGAGCAAATTGTATTTAGTACCAACCCCTATTGGAAATTTAGAAGATATAACACTAAGAGCACTTAGAGTTTTAAAAGAAGTTGATTTTATTTTAGCAGAAGACACGCGTACTAGTGGAAAATTGTTAAAGCATTTTGAAATTGGAACACAAATGCACAGTCATCATATGCACAACGAGCATAAATCGGTTGATGGTGTTTTAAATCGATTAAAAAATGGGGAAACTTGTGCCTTAATTTCTGATGCTGGAACTCCTGCAATTTCTGATCCTGGGTTTTTATTAACAAGAGCTTGTGTGCAACAAAATATTGATGTAGAATGTTTGCCTGGTGCAACTGCTTTTGTGCCTGCTTTGGTAAATTCTGGTTTGCCAAATGATAAATTTGTTTTCGAAGGATTTTTACCTGTTAAAAAAGGAAGACAAACCCGTTTAACGCTTTTATCCGAAGAGAATAGAACCATGATTTTTTACGAAAGCCCGCATAAATTATTAAAAACATTAGCCCATTTTGGCGAATATTTTGGGCAAGACAGGCAAATATCAGTTTCTAGAGAATTGACAAAATTATTTGAAGAAACCAAGCGAGGAACAGTAGCAGAAGTGTTATCATATTATACTTTAAAACCCGCAAAAGGCGAAATTGTGATTGTTGTTGATGGTAAAAAATAATTAAACAAGTTGGTATTCGGGGTAGTGTTTTTTCATTATTTCTTCGGATGTATTTGGAATTAAAATTAACGTAATATATCCTGATAAAACTAAAAATGTTGAAAATATTGACAAGGCTACTACCCAATAAATATTATCTAGTTTTTCACCCATAGAAATGATATTATGGATATTTGAAAATAAAAGGATAAAGTTAGTAGCGGCTAATTTGTAAATAAAATTTTCGAGCAACCATTTTTTGTTGGTTTTGGCTATTTTTTGTTTCTGTTGACTAAATAACAGTCGGTATTTTATAAGTAAAAACACAAAGAAAACAACATAAAAACTAATATAGCTGTACGCACCAAAAACAGGTATTTTATACAGATTATAAAAGCCTAAAAAGATAGAAAATGTTATGATTATTTTAGGGAGCGTAAACCATTGTTTTAATAAATTCCATAAAATTATACGGTATTTTTTAGCAACTTGTTTTTGTTTTTTTTCTAAAATATCCATAAAACCAAATACGCCAAATTTTTTGAATGAAATGTCACGTGCTTCTTCAAAAGTTACTGTAGGTTTTTCGATGTAAATTTGTTCAATATCGTTTGCTAAATGATCGACTAATTCGGTTTGTACATCGTAAAACTCCACAAAATGTTGCTGTGTAAATTTGTAAAGTTGGGCTATATCTTGATTGGTTAATTGCATGATTATTCTACGAGATATTTATACTTGGTTTGTATCGTTTTTTGTTTAGAAATAAAACTTTGATGTATTATATAAATAACTATAATTACAATTAAGTGTATATGGGAAAAATAAAAACTGAAAACAGGTCTTTGGTTAAAATTTATAATACTAGCTGTGTGTACACAGCTTAAAGTTAAAAAAATAGTGATTGAATTATAAGCATTTACTATTTTAATTAACTGATGTTTTTTCATAAAAGAAATAGTGTTGTAAGCGAAATACGCCATTTCAATGAAAAGGCATGTAAACAAAAAATACTCCGATATTTCGGGTTTATAGTTTATCAAATACAAAGCAATTACTAAAAACAAACCAACAGTTAAACAATGAATAGGTTTAGATAATTGAAATATAGAATTTTTAGCGATACTCAAATAATCAGCCAAAAATTTGCGCTTTATTATCGAATTATATTCAAGTAAAAGAGCTGTTTTTCTACTCAACATATATTTAATAAAAGGAGTTTGAAGACGGTTATTTTCAAAAAAAGCATCAATATTTTCAATGTTAGTTTCAATTTCAGAAGCAATATGATCAACCATTTCAAAGCGAATATCAATATATTCAACGCCAATTCCTTCTAGAAAATTGTTAATTCTACGAGTTTGTTCTTGAGTTAATTGCATTTTATCATAATTTTTTGATGTTCTTTATAAAGCTTATAGCCTAAAAAGCTATTACAGAATATTAAAAAAACATAAAAAGAGGATATTTCAGGTAAAAGAAACGCGATAAAAAGTAGCAGTAAACTTGGGATTATAAATTTTTCAAAGAGAAATAAAAAGGTGGTTTTTAATTTTCTCATCTTAAAATAAAAATATCCGTTAATAATTGCTAAACCAACACCAATTGTTAAAAAAAAGAATGAATTATCCGATAAAAAAGAAAAAATAGTTGATTTTTCACCAATCAAAAAAGCTTGTAAAAAAACTGCTATAAAAGAAAAGATAAGCCAATATTTCCCTAAATTTACTGCTTTGTTAATTACAATTTTTGGTCTATTGTATAAAATACCTATTAGAAAACTACTGGTAAATTTTAAATCGTTATGCCATTTTCCTGTACTTTGCTTAAAAGCATCTTCAAAAGGAATTCCTTGTGCTAATAATACCTCTATATCAGAAATAATATGATCTAAAACTTCGAACCGAACATCGATATAATCTAGTTTTTTGTAGCTAAGAAAATTTTCTACACACTGTATTTGTTCTTGAGTTAATTCCATAGTAATATGATTTTATTCTAAACTAAATTTAGGGTTTACTAATTGTTGCATCGTCTTTAAAAAATCTTGCATTTCAGCTAGTTTGTTAACGGTTTCTTTACTACCGCTTTCGGTTAATTTGTAGTATTTACGTAAGCGATTACCAACTTTGGCCACTTCTACATCTAACAATCCTTCGGCTTCTAATTTGTGTAAAGCAGGGTATAAAGCGCCTTCGGTAATTTTTAATTCGCCCTTGGTAAGCTCCTTTACTTTTTGCGTAATTTCATAACCATACATTTTTTCATTTTGAGCCAAAAGCTTTAAAATGATGGTTTGTAAAGAGCCTTTATATAATTTCTGATTTCCCATTTTTGTAAACAATAAATAAACTTCAAACTGTTTTAAAGTGATACAAATATACATAATTTTCTTATGTATAAGTTTCTTAGGTATTATTTTATACAAAGTCTCACAAATCATTTACTTAGTATTGCTTATTTTTGTATATCTAAACTCGATAAATGTCTACATTTCATAAATTAAATATTGAAAAAATAATCAAAGAAACTGCCGATGCTGTTTCTATATTATTCACCGTTCCTGCCGAATTAAAAGAAGCATATACTTTTATCGCAGGGCAATATGTTACTATAAAAGCAAGCATAAACGGGCAAGAAATCCGAAGAGCATATTCTATTTGTGCTTCGCCAAAAAGCAATCAAATTAAAGTAGCGGTAAAAGCAGTGGAAAAAGGTCTTTTTTCAACCTATGCAACGACCCAACTAAAAGAAAATACGGTTTTAGAAGTTTCTGAGCCTGAAGGAAAGTTTGTTTTAGAGCCTAAAGCTGCTAAAAATTACCTAGCCTTTGCAGCAGGAAGTGGAATTACCCCTGTTTTATCAATGATAAAAGCGGTGTTAGAAAAAGAAGTTTCATCAACTTTCACCTTGGTTTTTGGAAATAAAAAAGCCGAAAGCACTATTTTTTATGATGAATTAAATGCGTTATCTGAGGCATATCCGAAGCAGTTTAACTTGCATTATATTTTTAGTAAAGAAGCAGTAAGCAACAGCAAATTTGGACGAATAGATAAAGGTCATGTTAATTACTTTGTAAAAAATATTCATAAAGCTATTTCTTTTGATGCTACCTATATCTGTGGGCCCGAAGAAATGATTAATTTGGTATCAGAAACCCTGCAAGAGGCTAATTTTGATAAAGAAAATATCCATTTTGAGTTGTTTACAGCAAGTGCATCGGCTACTGAAATACCAGCGGCTTCTTCTGATGGAAAATCGGAAATTACGGTGTTGTTAGACGATGAAGAAACGACTTTTTCAATGGATAAAACCGACACACTTTTAGCTGCTTCTTTGCGTAACAAATTAGATGCACCCTATTCTTGTCAGGGTGGTGTTTGTAGCAGTTGTATCGCAAAAGTTACTCAAGGAAAAGCAGTGATGTCTAAGAATTCTATTTTGTCGGATGATGAATTAGAAGAGGGTTTTGTTTTAACCTGTGTAGCACATCCTTGTACACCAAAATTAGTACTTGATTTTGATGATATTTAGAGCTAAACACAGCGTATAAAAATGGATTTTTACAATTTTAAAAACGCTTTATTTATAGGTTTTATCATGTCGTTTATGATAGGGCCTGTATTTTTTATGCTTATAAAAACAAGTATTTTAAAAGGAGCAAGAGCAGCAATTGCATTTAATATCGGTGTTATTTTAGGTGATATCGCTTTTATGCTAATTGCCTATTACGGAAGCAGAAGTTTGCTAGAAAAAATTAAAGACGACCCTCGTTTATTTATGGTTGGCGGTCTTATTTTAATAGTGTATGGTTTTATTACTTATTTTGATAAAAACAATAAAAAAGATGCCCAAATAACGGAGGTCAAAATTATAGAAAGTAACGATTATTTAAAATTATTAGCAAAAGGTTTTGCCTTGAACTGTATAAATGTTGGTGTTTTAGCTACTTGGCTAGGAGTAATTTTAGTTGTTGGACCCACATTAAATATGGATCCGACCGCTATCTTTTGGTATTTTGCTACCATACTTTTTGGCTATGCTACCACCGATTTAGGTAAAATATTATTAGCAAAGCAATTAAAAAATAAATTAACGCCTTTAGTTATTTATCGCATAAAAAAAGGAATGGGTGTTTTATTGATTGTTTTTGGTGTATTGATTATGTTAAAAAGTTTTGTTCCTAAAGAAGAAATTGATGCTTTATTTAATAAAGTTACACCAGAACAAACTACTAAAAATTAGTTAGAATAATTAAAAACCGATAATCATTTTAGCAATTCCGAAGTAAATTAAAATCCCAAAAATATCATTACTTGTGGTAATAAATGGTCCTGTAGCAATTGCAGGATCAATACCACGTTTATCTAAAAATAATGGTATAAAAGTTCCTATTAAACCAGCGACAATAATCACTACAAAAAGCGATATAGAAATAGCTATAGCGATTTTTACATCTTGTTCTTTAATAAAGATAAAACAGAACAATAAAATAGCCAAAGCCAACCCGTTTACCATGGCTAAAGAAACTTCTTTTAATAGCCTGTCGGTAATGCTTCCTTTTACATCATCATTAGCAATTCCTTGCACTATAATTGCCGATGATTGTACGCCAACATTCCCTGCCATTGCGGCTATTAAGGGTGTAAACATAAATAAAATGGCGTTGTCAACCATGGCATCTTCAAAAAATCCCATAATACTTGCGGCACCAACGCCTCCTAATAATCCGAGGAAAAGCCAAGGCAAACGCGCACGAGTTAGCTCCCAAATAGTATCATCAGCCTCTACATCTTGGGTAATACCTGCGGCTAATTGATAATCTTTATCGGCTTCTTCTTTAATTACATCAACAATATCATCAATGGTAATTCGCCCTACTAAAACGCCTAATTCATCAACAACAGGTATTGCTTCTAAGTCATATTTTCGCATAATATTGGCAACATCTTCGGCTTGATCAGTAACGCTTACAAAATCTACCTTTGGTATATATACCTCGGCAATGGTAGCTTTTGTTGATGCCATTAATAAATCTTTTAATGACAGTCGTCCTTTTAATTTACCAGCATCGTCAATTACATAAATTGAGTGTACACGGGTAATTTCTTCTGCTTGAATACGCATTTCTTTTTCACAGCGAGAAATGGTCCAATTTTCATTAACTTTTACCAGTTCTTTAGCCATTAAACCACCAGCAGAATTTTCATCATAGCGTAATAATTCTATAATTTCTTTTGCATGTTCTTGGTCTTCAATTTCTTGCATTACTGCTTTTTTCCTTTTATCGGAAAGTTCAGAAATTACATCGGCGGCATCATCGGTATCAAGTTCATCAATTTCTTCCGCAATTTCTTTTGCGGTTAGTTGTTTTAGAATTTTCTCACGAACATCATCATCAACATCCATCAGTACTTCTGATGTTGTTTCGCTGTCTAATAAACGGATAATATATACGGCTTCTTCAAAGGGTAATTCGTCTAATATTTCGGCAATATCAGCATGGTGCATTTCTTTAAAAAGCTCATTAAGCGCATCGTTTTTTTTATTTTCGATGTATTGCAATACCTTATTAAGCAGTTCTTGGGTTATTTCAAATGCCATTTTTTGCTATTTTACTTGATAATCGAGCGTTAAATATGTTTAGTCTAATTATCTAATGTTTAATTATCTAAATTGTCTTTTGCTATTTTATCGGTTAATTCGATAAAACGTGCTACTGATAATTGTTCAGGACGCATGGTAAAAATAGGATCTTGTTTTAAAGTATCAGAAATATTGAACGATTTTAAACTAGAACGCAGCATTTTTCGTCGTTGATTAAAGGCTGTTTTTACTACTCTAAAAAATAATTTTTCATCAACAGGTAAGCTATAATCTTTTTTTCTAGTTAATCTGATAACACCAGAATCTACTTTTGGCGGCGGATTAAAAACAGTAGGAGGTACGGTAAATAAGTATTCTACATCGTAAAAAGCCTGTGTTAATACAGACATAATTCCGTATATTTTACTTCCCTCTTTTTCAGCGATTCTTTTGGCTACTTCTTTTTGAAACATTCCTGCAAATTCAGGTACAAATTCTCTGTATTCAATGGCTTTAAATACAATTTGTGTAGAAATATTGTATGGAAAATTACCAATAATAGCTACTTGTTTTTCATTAAAAAATTCTTTTAAATTTTTCTTTAAAAAATCACCTTCAATAATTTCAAATTTTTTAGCAGTAGTATCTAATTTAATATGTTCTAACGGAAAAGTATCTTTTAAATAGGCAACTGAATCGTAATCGATTTCCATTACCGTTGTTTTGGTTTCTCTTTCTAATAAGTATTTTGTTAACACGCCCATTCCAGGACCAATTTCTAATACATTATCGTAGCCTTTTCCAATTAAAGCATCGGCTATTTTTTTAGCGATATCTTCATCAGTTAAAAAATGTTGTCCTAGGTGTTTTTTTGCTCTTACTGTCATGGTCTTAAATTAAGATAAAAAAGGGTTAGAAACAAGCATCAAACAGAGCGCTTGTATTTAATAAATGAGGTTGCCGTATTTTTAATTACTAGCTACCTTAGGAAAAAATTCATTAATTACTTGTAATTCGGTACGAAAGGCTAACATTTTATCGCCAAATTTCTTAAAACTTGCCGCACGAAGTTCATCAGCATGATTGTTATAATAAGCGTCTAAATTTTCACGTGTTTTTGCAGTATATTGAACAGAATAGGTTGTTCCTCCCATTTCTTCTTCTACTAAAACTTGGGTTAATTTTGCGCTTAAAAAGTGTCCTGTATTTAAAACTTCAGGAATATGATTTTCAATCCAAACTAACCATTCTTGGTGTACACTTTGGTCAATATTTATGGTAACATTATAGATATACATGCTTAATTTTCTTAAATTATAATTGATCTGTTCTCAGTTGTCTAAATTGCTTTCGAGCGTCTATTAAATAGATGCTAGAAGCGTGGTCAAAAATAATCTTTTGATAGTATTCTTTTGCCTTTTCAGGGTTATTTAATTTCGTGCGATATAATTCAGCCATTTGATAATATACATCGTCAACATAAATGCCGTTTTTATCTAAAGCAATTATTTTATTGTAATTAAAAATAGCCGCTTCATATTTTTGCTGTTTGATAAAAAGTCCCGCCTGTTTAAATAGGGCTTCGTCTTGAATAGGTTGCCCTTTGTAGTTTGTAATAAGGTTTGTTAAAATACTAATTGCCTGTGTATCTTTGTTTTGAAATGCTAATAAATCGGCTTTTGCATATTGTTTTAAGCCTGTAGAAATGCTGTCTTTAGGCTGATTATCGGTAATTGTTAAAAATAAATTTGCCGCATCGTTGGCAATTAATTGTGTTGCTGAACTTTTTAAAACTTTTAATTGTGCTTTAGCCCAGGTAAAATCGTTTTTAAAATAAGAAGTTTGTGCTACTTTAAAACGTGCTTCTTGCCCTAAAAAATGATTTTTAAATTGAGTTTGTACTTGCGAAAAGTAAATTAAAGCCTTGTTAAAATTGTTGGTGTACACTAAAACTTCGCCAAGTTTGAGTTTTATAGCGGCTTTTTCAAATTTAGAATTGGCAAAAGTTAAAGCCTTTTGTAAAATTTTAATGGCTTTTTCAGGTGTGTTTTCTGTAAACGTTAAATAATTAGCATAGGTTATTTGAATTTCCAAAGTATTTTTACTGATGCTGTATTGACTAAAAATAGCTTGAAATTTTTCAGGAATATTGGCTTGTTTTGTACGAATTGCTATTTTTAAATTATTATTGATTGCCTTAAATTTATCGGTCGGATAATTTGTTTTTTCAATGATAAAATCAAAGCAATTTTTAGCGGTTTCATAGTCTTTGTTTTCTAACGAAATTTCGCCTAATTGATATATTTTATTTAAATAATCAGGGTTTCTAGCTACCAATGCTTTTTGTTGAATTAGCGCTTTAGAATACTGTTTTTGCGTAATAAATAACCAAGAAAGTAAGTCGTTCCAACAATTTTTTGGATTACTGACCGCTTTTCGCAACAAGGCTTTTTTGAATAATATATTGTTTTCATTTTCAGGGTTTTCATCAATATATTTACTGGTATAACGCTTTACATTATTTAAGTATTTTTCATCTTTATCGACTAAAATAACGTAGGAATCGAACATTTTTTTAAAATTCCCTTTTTCGCCATAAAGTTGGGCAAGTTGAAAGCCATAATTTGCTTTCGGATTATTTGTTATAATTTTTGTGTAGGCTTCAATGGCAAAATCTAACTTATTATATTCTTTAAAAAGTCGGGCAATTGTGGCTCCGTAATTTCTTTTTTTATCTAAAGAATTTAAGGCGATTTGATATTCTTTATTTGCTTGAATATCTTTTTGTTGTCGTTCAAAATTATAGCCTTTTATGATGTTTAAAAACACTAAATTTGGTTTTTCTTTTATTCTTTCAGATAAAAGAGCATCAGCAACTAAAAACTGATTTGTTTCTTGATAACTGGTTACAAGCCTTTTTAAATAGAGGGTATTATAGGGGCTTTTATTGTGTAACTTTTTATAAAGATGTACTGCTTTTTGGTAGTCGTTATTTCTGAAATAATTTTCAGCGACTATAAATTTATTTTGTTGGGCATGTAATTGCACATTACAAAACAAGCTAAAAATGAGTATATTAAATAGGATAACGGCTTTTTTCATCAATCAAAAATACAGAACAAAATTGTTGTAATTATGATTTGTGTTTTAAATTTTACTGTTTTTTGTGTAAAATTTTCAAAATAGTACAAATGCCTAGCCCCGATTGACGCATTTGTTTGAGCTCTTTTTTATTTTTTTCTTTTGAAAAATAAAAAAAGCGAGTGCGGAAAGCGGGAAATTGCTTCAAAAAAATTTTATAACTAAAAAACTGAATTCGTTAAAGATATTTTATTTCAGTTTTACATCCTGATTTGTCACAATTTTGTCAATTCGAGTGATTTTAATGACTAGAAGGAATTAAAATTGTATCGAGAATTTTATTTTTGACGCTAAAAAGTTCTCGATACAATTTTTTTGAAGGAAAAAAAATCACTCGAACTGACAGGGTATTTGTAAATTTTTGTAATAAAATTTAAACAAGCTCTAAAGGCATTTAAAAACCCCAAGTTTTCAACAAAGAAACTTGGGGTTTACTATTTTATAAAAGTATGTTTTTTAATGATTAATCGATCATATCAAAACCACAATAAGGAACTAAGGCATCAGGGATTTTAATTCCGTCAGCTGTTTGATAATTTTCTAAAATACCCGCTAAAACTCTAGGTAAAGCTAAAGAACTTCCGTTTAAAGTATGCACTAATTGACTTTTTCCGTCTTTATTTTTAAAACGTAATTTTAAACGATTTGCCTGATATGTTTCAAAATTTGAAGCCGAACTAATTTCTAACCAACGCTCTTGAGCAGTTGAATATAATTCGAAATCGAAAGTTAATGCCGATGTAAAACCTGTATCGCCACCGCATAAACGTAAAATTCGATATGGTAATTTTAAATCGCGTAAAATATTTTTAATATGTTCGACCATTTCGCTTAAAACATGGTACGAATTATCAGGGTGTTCGATGCGAACAATTTCTACTTTATCAAACTGATGTAAACGATTTAAGCCACGAACATGTGCGCCATAACTACCAGCTTCTCTACGGAAACAAGGCGTATAACCTGTGTATTTAATAGGTAAATCGGTTTCTTTTAGTAAATCATTTCTGTGGATATTTGTAATTGGCACTTCCCCCGTTGGAATTAAATATAAATCATCTACCGTTGAATGATACATTTGCCCTTCTTTATCTGGTAATTGCCCTGTTGCAATTCCTGAAGCTTCGTTAACTAAATGAGGAACTTGAACTTCTTTGTAGCCAGCTTGGGTATTTTTATCTAAAAAATAGTTGATTAAAGCACGTTGTAAACGAGCTCCTTTTCCTTTATAAACAGGAAAACCTGCACCTGTAATTTTGTTTCCTAATTCAAAATCGATAATATCATATTTTTTAGCTAATTCCCAATGAGGTAAAGCGTTTTCGCCTAAGTCAGGAATAATTCCTTCACTAAAAATTTTCTCGTTGTCTTCTTCACTTTTTCCTGCTTTTACAGAGGCGTGAGGAATATTAGGGATTTGATATAATAACTCTTGTAATTTATCAGAAATGTTATTTAAATCTTCTGTAAATTGTTTTGAATCTTCTTTTAACTTTCCTGTTTTTTCTTTTAATAAATTGGCTTTTTGAATTTCGCCTGCTTTAAAAAAACCACCAATTTCTTTGGATATTTTGTTCGATTCAGCTAATACATTATCTAAAGAAACCTGTGTAGCTCTACGAGTTTCATCAAAAGTTAATACTTGATTAATAATTGTTTCGGCATTGGCAAAATTACGTTTTGCTAAACCCTCTAAAACAATTTGTTTGTTGTCTCTAATAAACTGAACCTGTAACATCTTTTTGTTTTTTTTAAGAACTGCTAAGATATAAGAAGCCGTGCACTTAAACAACCTGTTTTTGAAGCTAAATTTGTTCTAGCATGATAAAAAAATCTAACATAGTAATATTGAAGTAGTCGCATATTTTTTCGAGAGTGAGTATTGTTATATTAGTTCTTCCTTGTTCAATTCTAGCTAAATGTATGCCTGTATCAATATAAAAATCATTAGAACTAATTCCATTTTTATTACGTAAAATTTTAAGACAAAGTACCATTTTTTTTAGGATTATCTCTTCTTTGGAGAGTATCATTTTTTCACATAAAATTCTAAAAAAGATATTAAAGTAAAATGACAAAGTTGTCATTTTACTTTAATAGAAATGCTTTAAATTTGTGTCATTAATTTTTAAAATTACTTAATAAGAGTTGCTTTTAAGAGTTATCTTTTTTATATCGAGAAGGGGGTGTATTAAAATTTATCTCTTGACGCAACTTTTTGTTTTAAGGAAAATTGAATACAAGTTAACCACTTTGTTAACTAGTTTTTTCTATGACGTTACGCTTAAAAGTTATTTTTAATTCAGATGTTTTGGGAGGGGCGTTATTATTAATTTAGCTTTTAGCGTAATTTTTCAAACTTATTTTTTTAGATACTCTAAACTAGAGTATTTATCTTTTTCAAGCTGGATAACCAAATCGTTTAAAGAGTTGAATTTTTGCTCATCTCTTAAAAAATACAATAATTCTACGGTAATGTTTTGATGATATAAATCGGCTTTAAAATTAAAGAAATTTACTTCAATACTTTGGTTTTTTCCGTTAACTGTTGGTCTGTTTCCAATGTTCATCATTCCAAAAACATTGTTATTTTCAATAGTTGCTTTTACAATATATACACCTGTTTTAGGAATTAATTTATAAGATTCAGGAATTTCAATATTTGCTGTAGGAAATCCGATTTTTCTACCTATTTGTTTTCCTTTAACTATTTTTCCTGATAAAGAAAACGGAGTTCCTAAATACTTATTAGCTGTTTTTAAGTGCCCGTCTGCTAGGTTTCTTCTAATTTTGGTAGAGCTAACAGATACTTGGTCAATGTCTTGTGCTGGAATTTCTTCAACGGTAAAATCGTATAAGTGAGAATATTCGGTTAATTGTGCTATATTTCCTTCTCTATTTTTACCAAAATGATGGTCGTAACCAATAATTAATTTTGAAGTATTAAATTGATTTACCAAAATTGTACGTACAAAATCTAGTGCGGTAAGTCTTGAAAATTCTTTGCTAAAAGGGTGAATAATTAAATAGTCTAAGCCTAATTTTTCAAGATATACAGCACGTTCATCTATTGTGTTTATCAATTTAATAGTAACATCTTTTTGCAATACCATTCTAGGATGCGGAAAAAAAGTTAAAAGCACCGATTTTTTACCAGATACTTTTGCTTCAGCAACCAATTCTCTAATTATTTTTTGATGTCCAATATGTACGCCATCAAAAGTTCCAATAGTTACAATTGTTTTTTGCGTTGATTTAAAATCAAAAATGGAATGGATAATTTTCAAGATAAAATTTTTTAGCAAAAATACAATTTGTAAAAGAGCTTTAAAAGTCTGATTAAATTTTATTAACTAAAAAAGCCGAGATATGGAGTCTCAGCTTTTTTAATAGTGTTTATAAATATTACAACATACTTACTTTTCCGCTACTAATATGGTACACTCCTCCTACAATTTTAATTTCCCCATTTTTTTCCATTTCATTTAAAATAGGACTTTTTTCTCTAATTCTTTCAATAGTTAATAATACATTATTTTCAATTGCTTTATTAACAAATTCAGTATTAGAAGAATTATGGTCTCCAGAAACTTCTTGTTCTGATTTTTTTACAGCTGGTTGAATATTATCTAACATTGGTGTAATATTTCCAAGCTCTACATGGTCACAGGCAGCTTTTACAGCTCCACAGCTTTCGTGTCCTAACACAAAAACTAATTTACTTCCTGCAACTTTACAAGAGTATTCCATACTTCCTAAAATATCAGTATTTTCAAAGTTTCCTGCTACACGAGCAACAAAAACATCACCAATAGTTTGGTCAAAAATTAATTCAACAGGAACTCTAGAATCGATACATGAAAGCACAATTGCCTTTGGATGTTGTCCATCAGTTGTTTGCGTTATTAATGCTTTATGATCTATTGTATGTACTTCATCTCTTATAAAACGAGAGTTTCCTTCAATAAAATCTTGTAACACAATCATTGGTGTTAATTTGTCTTGTATATCTTTTGTTATTGCTTTATTTCTGTGTGGCATAATTTTTTTATTTTTTTAAAATCGTCTTTTATTTTTTTATAAAGAGTACACATTTTTTTTAATATAAATGTGTATTTAAATAGTATTTTTTTTGGTTCTTAAATTAAAAAACTCAATATAACTCGGCGGATTCTTTACAATACCTCTTTCTGATATTAATTGAATATCTATATTTCTTTCTTTTGCTTTAAAGGCAAAATCTTCTAAAATTTCGATGATATCATTATCTAAATATCGTGTTTTTCGAACATCTAATTCTAAAAAAGTTTCTTTAGGTAAGCTGTCTAGTTCTTTTAAAATAGCTCCTTTGTTAAAAAAAGTAACTTCTTCTGCAAGTGTCATTTTAATTTTATGTTTACCATTACTTTTATCTTCAATATGTAAAAAATGAGAATTTTGAAAACTTTTAATTAAAATAACTACAATTCCTACTGTTAATCCTAGAGCGATACCTACTAATAAATCGGCAAATACAATACCTATTACAGTTACTGTAAAAGGTATCCATTGTTTCCATCCTAGTTGAAATATTTCTTTAAATACTTTAGGTTTCGCTAAGTTGTATCCTACAACTAATAAAATTGCAGCTAAAACAGATAGTGGAATTTTATTTAATAAAGTAGGAATTAAAAGTACTGAAATTAATAATAAAAATCCATGAATTATTGTGGCTAACTTTGTTTTTCCTCCAGATTGAATATTTGCTGAGCTTCTTACAATAACCTGTGTAATTGGCAAACCACCAATAAGTCCTGAAATGATATTTCCTGTTCCTTGCGCTAATAATTCTCTATTTGTTGGTGTTACATTTTTATCAGGATCTATTTTATCTGAAGCTTCCACACATAACAATGTTTCTAAACTAGCCACTAACGCAATAGTAAAAGCAGTAACCCAAACTTGTGGGTTTGTAATAGCACTAAAATTAGGAAAGCTAAACTGTCCTAAGAAAGAATCTAAACTATCAGGCACTGGTACGCTTACTAAATGCGTTGTATTTATACCATATTTAGTGTTTTGAGTAATAAAATAATACACAATACCTGCTACAACTGCTACTAAAGGACCTTGTATTATTTGAAATATTTTTCCTTTTTTAGATAAAACATTACTCCATAGTAATAATATTGCTAAACCAATAAACCCAATGATTGTAGCACCTAGATTAATATTATCAACAATATTTAAAATAGCAGAAAAGGTATTTTCACCAGAAGCTTCTATAAAACTATCAGCACCTTCAGGTTCGGCATCGTAGCCAAAAAAGTGAGGGATTTGTTTTAAAATAATAATAATACCAATACCTGTTAACATTCCCTTAATAACTGAAGAAGGAAAATAATATCCAATAATTCCTGCTTTTAAAAAACCAAAAACTACCTGAATAATACCGCCTAAAACTACGGCAACTAAAAAATTTTCATAGCCACCTAAAGTACCAATAGCAGTTAAAACAATTGCAGCTAAACCAGCTGCCGGACCACTAACCCCAATTTTAGAGCCACTTAAAGCTCCTACTACAACCCCTCCTATAATTCCTGCAATTAATCCAGAAAAAAGTGGTGCTCCACTAGCTAAGGCAATACCTAAACATAAAGGTAATGCAACGAAAAATACGACTACACTTGCTGGTAAATCGTTTTTAATATATTTGAACATATATATAAGTAATTTGCCTCTAAGCTTTATAAACTTAGAGTATTTTAATAAGAAATAATTTTTTGTAATATTTAGAAATTATACAAAAAATCTAGGAGGAGGGGTAGTTATTTTTAAAAATTGAGAAATATAATTTTTAGAATAAAAAATTACATTCTCTATTTTTTTAATTTTTATGAAAAATAAATTTAAATCAGTAGTTTGATATAACTTTAATTCTTTAGAAGCCCCCTCAATACTATTTTCTTCTTCTTCCTCTTCGTTTAAGTCTAAAAAAATGGTAATATCTTGGTTGCTATCAATTAAAGTTATAATTGTAGGTACAGCAATTATGCTCATAAATAAGATAGAGAAAAAAATTGCAATTTTTACTTTCAACTGATTGATTTTAATAATAAATGCAAAAATAAGAAAGGTTTTCTAATTTTTGAGTTAAATTATATCTAATAATTATGTAACACCTTAATTGAGTTTGTTATAACCCATCCTATTTTACCATCAGCTAATTTAATTTTATTCCAAGCATCAACAGTATCTAATATTTTTACTTTTGTACCTTCATGTAATGTGAAAATTTCATCAGCATCTTTTGTTGGTGCATTTTTTACATCAACTACTTCTGAAAAAATAATAGCCTCTATATTGTTTTTTGATTGATTATACTGTAAATAAGTAATACTTAAAGTGATAATTAATAATAAAAAGGAAATAGTACTAGTTATAAAAAATAATCTTTTTTTGTTCGGAGTGTATGAAAAATAGTACAAAATAAATAAAACACTAGCTAAAAAAGAAAGCAGAATTACAAATATAGCCCAAGTATTATAAGTGAATTTTTGCAATAAATTTTTATTTATCCTTTGAAGAAAAGTAAGTGGTAATTCTTCAATTCTATCTAAAGTTAAGCGTTTTGCGATGATTAAATTATTTTGAGCATCTTCATTTAATGGATTTAATTGAATTGCTTTTTCATAATTATAAATAGAAGGCGCTATTTTGTTTAATTTATAATAGCTATTTGCTAAATTATAATACAATTCTGATGAAACATTTTCAGTTGTTTCAAGTTGTTTATATAATTTAATAGCTTTTGTGTATTTCCCTTCTTTATATAATGTATTTGCGTTTGCAAACAATTCATCAGTAGTTTGAGCTAATAAAATATTTGATATAAAAAACAATGTAAGTATAATAATTTGTTTCATTATAGTTGCTTGTCTAATTGAGTGATTATTTGTTTTGCATTTTCGTATTCTTCTTTCATCTGTACGTTTGTAATTGGTGTATATCTTGCTAAATCACAATTTTGTAATACTTCAATAAAACTTGTTATTGTTGCACTTTCAACTTGTCTTTCTTCTAGTAAATGAGTTATTTTTTCACTATTGATATCAGTTGTTTCTATACCTAGTTTTGCTTTTAAATAATTATGTAAAGCTCTTTCTAATGATTCATAAAAAGCGTCTTTATTTCCTAATTTATTTACAGCTTCTGATAAATATTTTTTAGCTAGTTTATCTGCTTTTCGTAATTTATTTCCAATAATATCTCCGTCTCGTTCTTCTTTTTTCTTTTGGATAAAAATACTAACAGGAATGGCTAATATTGGTAATAATAATAAAATATAAAAAAGTATAGATTTAAAAAAATCTGATTTTTTTAAAGATTCGAAACTTGTTGAAGTTTGAATATATTTAAAATCATTTCCAGTAATTTTTACTTTTTGTTTATTTTCTGTGTTTAATTTTGGAGTAGGCAAGGTTTTTCCTTCTAAAACATCAACATATAAATCATTGGTAGTAATTGTTTTATATTTTTTTTCTTTCGGATTAAAATAAGAAAAATTTGTTTTCGGAATTTTATATTTCCCTTTATATTCAGGTACTACGGTATAAGTATCATTTACAGAACCTCTTAATCCGCTTGCGGTAATACTAACACTTTCTTTTCTTTCAGGTTGATAAATTTCAAGTTCTTTCGGTGTTATTATTTTAGGAAGTTCAAATAATTTTAAATTTCCTTTACCACTAACATTTACTTTTATTTGAGAAGATTCATTAGCTTTTAAGTTATTTTTATTTAAAGCAACATTAAAACTAAATTCACCTACTGCACCCGTAAAATTTTCAGGTTTATTTTCAAGAGGTAAAGGTTTTGCGTTTACTACTTTTTTTGCAGAATAAAACTCTTTACGAACTTGTTTTGTAATTACGTTTCCAAAAAAATCAGCACGACCTGTAGGAACAGCTACTACAATATCCATTTTCATAGGGTCTATAGTTAATTTTCCATCTTTTGTAGGTACTAATAAAGCTTTATGCATTACAGCATATCTATAGCGTTCATTATTATATTCACCTATTTTTACAGGTGTTTCGTTTCTTTTAATTTCTTGATTCCAAAATCCATTATATTGTGGATTTTTGGTAACAGCATGGTCATAAATACCTATATTTTCACTAAAATACAATCGATATTCAACATAAATAGCTTCACCAACATAAGGTTGAGATTTAGAAAGTTCGGCAACTAAATGTATATTTTGTTGTGCTATATAATTAGGGTCGTTAGGGTTTTTAGGAACTTCAACGGCACTTAATACAATAACTTTTATTGTGTTTGATTTTACTATTTTCCCATCTATTTCTATTGTTGCAGATGGTATATTATATTCTCCCTTTCGTTTTGGTTGAATAATATATGTATATGATTTTTTAAAGGATACTTTACCATTTATCCAAGATTGACTAACCGATTGACTAGGTCCTCCAACAATTTTAAAATTTTTAAAGTTAGGAGGTGTAAAGTTATCAGCTCCTTGTTGGCTAATGGTAAACTCGATACGTAAACGTTGATTAACACCTAATTTATTTTTACTTACTGTTGCTTTTAATGCTGATTCTTGTGCATTAACAGTAAATGTTATAAAACAGATTAATAAAGATATGTATAGTTTTAATTTCATATTCATTTTAAAAACGTAAAAATTAGTAAGGTTTTAAAAGTTGGAAAATTACCAATCTTTTTCTTGTTTTATTTTTTTTCCTTTCGATTTTTTCACATTCATTTTCTTTTGAGTCTTCTTCTCTTCATTATTTAAACTTTCCAACAATTGTTTCATTTGCTGAGGAGACATTTTTGCTTGTTTAGGCTGTGGCTTTTTATCGTCTTTTTTCTGATTATCTTTTTTATTCTTCTCTTGCTCTTTTTTCTCTTTATCGTCGCCTTCTTTCTCCTTGTTTTTGTCCTTTTCTTTCTCTTTATTTTTATCGTCTTCTTTCTTATCCTTTTTATCTTTGTCGTCGCCTTTTTTGTCTTTATCTTTTTTATCCTTGTCTTTATTTTCTTTGTCGTCTTTCTTATCCTTATTGTCTTTGTTATCCTTTTTATCTTGCTGTTCTTTCTTTAATTTCTTTTTAGCAATAGCAAGGTTATAACGTGTTTCATCGTCATTCGGATTTTTACGTAAGGCATTTTTATAAGCATCAATAGCAGGTTGATACTGTTTTTGCTCCATCATAGCATTTCCTATATTATGATATGCTGCTGCTTTTGATAATTTATCAGTCGCTGTTTTTGTGGTAAGTTCAAATTGTTCTACTGCTTCTTTATATTTTTTTTGCTGATATAAAGTATTACCAAAATTATAACTTGCTTTATCGTACGTACTATTTTTATCTAATGCTTTACGATATAAAATACTAGCATCATCAAACTTTTGTTTGTTGTAAAGCTTGTTTCCTTGGCGTAACAATGCCCTTGATTCTCGCTGTAATTTTAACGTGTCTATTTGTGCTGATATTTGTATTGTTATCAGTATAAATAATAAGAATAGTATATTTTTTGGTTGTTTCATTTTCTATAAAATTGCCGTTACGACTCTTTTTCGTTAAACAAATCTGCTTTTTTAACCCATTTTGTTTTTCTTTCGAAGAAAAATAAATCGATTATTAAAAATAATAACCCAATTCCTAAAAACCATTGAAACTGATCTTTATAATCAGAAAATTGTTTGGTTTCAAATTCACTTTTTTGAGCATTTGTTATAATTTTTTCGATAGCATTTACAGGATTTGACGTTTTATTTCCATCGATATATTTTCCTTCCGAAGCTTCGGCAATATCTTGTAAAACATCCGATTTTCTTTTGGTAATAACCGTTTGTCCTTCATTATCTTTTTTATAACCAACTAATGCACCGTTTCTTTTTATAGGAATTGGAGCTCCTTTTTCTGTTCCAACACCAATGGTATATACTTTTACGCCATCATTTGAAATATTTTGAGCAAGTTGTTTTGTTTCTTCTTGATGGTCTTCTCCATCAGAAATAATAATTAAAAAACGATTGGTTTGTTCATCATTATTATAATAGGTTTTAGCTAAGTTTAAGGCTTCATTTATTGCTGTTCCTTGGCTTGAAACCATATCAGGATTGGCATTTTGTAAAAACATTTTAGCTGATGCATGGTCTGTAGTAATTGGCAATAACGGATACGCATTTCCTGCATAAATAATAATACCAACTCTGTCGCTACCTAATTTATCAATAATTTTTGAAATGATTTGTTTTGATTTTTCTAACCTGTTTGGAGCAATATCTTCTGCTAACATACTTTTAGAAACATCCAAAGCAAAAACCACATCAACACCTTCTCTTTTTACGGTTTTCAGTTTTGTTCCCATTTTAGGATTTACTAACGAAACAATTAAAAAAGAGATTCCTATTAAGAAGAAAATCAATTTTAAAACCGATTTAAAAGTAGATGAATTTGGTGCAATTTTAGCTAATATTTTAGCGTTTGCAAACTTTTTTTGAGTGCGTTTTTTCCACCATAAAACAAATAAGAAAACAATAATTAATATCGGAATAATTGCAAATAGCCAAAAATATATCGGTTCTTCTAATCTGTATAACATGTTTATATAAAACTTTTAAATAGTGTGTTTTTTAATAAAAATTCTAATAATAAAAAGATACCTGCAATACATACGAATATTCTGTAATTTTCGGTATAATTATAATATTTAAATTCTTCTATTTTTGTTTTTTCAAGCTTATTTATTTCGCTATAAATGGCTTTTAATTTAGAATTGTCGGTTGCTCTAAAGTATTTACCATCTGTTTCTTTTGCTATGTTTTTTAATAGCTTTTCGTCTATTTCTACTTGTTGATTTCTAAAAGAAATTTTTCCTGTTCTAGGGTCTTTTGCCCAAGGAAAAGGAGCCATTCCATTTGTACCAATACCAATTGTATATACTTTAATTCCGTTTCCTTTTGCCAGTTCGGTTGCGGTATTTGGGTCTACAAAACCAGCATTATTTACGCCATCGGTTAAAAGGATAATCACTTTACTTTTAGCCTTACTTTCTTTTAATCGATTTACGGCAGAACCTAGGCCCATTCCAATAGCTGTTCCGCCATCTAATTGACCCCATTTAATTTCTGAAATTGTTCTTTTTACAATTGATTTATCGCTAGTAATAGGTGTTTGTGTAAAACTTTCACCTGCATAAACTACAATTCCGATTCTGTCATTTGGTCTTTGATTAACAAAATCAACAGCGACTTTTTTCAGCGCTTCTAATCGATTTGGTTTTAAATCTTTTGCCAACATACTTGCAGATACATCAATTGCCATAACAATATCAATTCCTTTATTCGATTTTGTTTTTTTACTAACAGCTACATTTCTAGGTCTTGCTAAACCAACTATTAAACAAGCTAATGCAAGTAATCTGAAAATATATAATAATGGTTTTAGTTTTGGTAAAATTCCGCCATTTATTTTAAATCCTTTTACACTTGAAATGATTAATTGTGCGCTGTCTTTTTTTCTAGAATAAAAATTCCAAAAAGCCAATAAAGGTATTAATATTAGCAACCATAAAAATTCAGGATTATGAAACTCAAAGTTATTCCACTTCATCTTCTATTGCTTCTTTTTTAGGTTTTAAATTATCGATAATGCTTTTAGCATCTTTACGATCTTGTTCAATTTCATAATCCATCGGTTTCGATTTTGCAAACTTTACCAAATCAGATTCTTGTAATAATTTTTTTAACTTATCGATAGTTTCTTTATCTGTTTCAATCGATTTTATATTGTTAAAATCATTTAAAACATCCATTAATTCATCGGTTGTAATTTCTAAAGCAGGTAATTTTAACTCTCTTTCAATATAACCTCTAACAATATTTGTTAGTTCACTATAATATTTTTTTGTTTGATTATTTTGCCACAATAATTTTTTATCTAAAGCTTGTAATTTTTCAATAGCTTCTTCATACGGAGGCAATAAAGGAACAATAATTTCTTCTTTAATTTCTTTTTTCTTTCTGATAATAAAATAATAGAGTAGTGCTCCGATTAAAATAAGTAGTGCTATTACCCACCAAAAATATTGCTCAAAATCATTATATTGATATCCTTCAGTTTTGATTCCTTTAATAGGGAATTTTTGAGCTTTTGTAGTATCAATAGCAATTGTAGCTACGTTAACAAGTAAACTATCGGTTAAATAAGCTTGATTTTTAATGAAAATTTGTTGTTGCGGAATGTAAAAAGCTCCACTATCAAAACCTGTTAAAATATATTTTTGAATTATTTTATTATTGATTTTTTCAATTTTTAAAGAATCAACAACTTCTAATCCTTTTAAGTTTTCTAATTTAGGAATGATGACGTTTTCCGTTTCATTCACCGAAATTTTATATTGAAATTGTTCACCAATACGAATATTAGTAGTATCAATTTCAACCTGTATTTTGTCTGATTGTGAAAAACCAACGCAATATATCAGTAAGAATATGTAAAGTAATGTATTTCTCATTTTTTATGCTGTCAATTTAAAATAGGCAATGCTTATTTTCGTTTAAAATAGCCTAATAATTTTTTTACATAGCTTTCATCTACTCGAGTATTAATCGTTCCTGAGCCACTTTTCTTAAAAGATGTTTCAAAATAATCGGCTAAACGTAAAGCATTTTCTTTGTATTGATTTCTAACAGAAGCAGAACTTGTATTTACTAAATGAATATTTCCTGTTTCAGCATCTTGCATTGGAACCATTCCTAAATTAGGAATTTCTTCATCATGTTTATCATAAATTCTGATACCAGTTATATCGTGTTTTTTACCAACAAGTTTTAAAGTACGTTCATAATCATCATCCATAAAATCAGAAAGCACAAAAACAATGGCTTTCTTTTTGGTGATGCTTGATAAAAATTTTAAAGCCTCATTAATATTTGTTTGTTTGCTTTCTGGTTTAAATTCGATTAATTCTCGAATAATTCGCAATACATGACTTTTTCCTTTTTTAGGAGGAATATAAAGTTCCATTTTGTCAGAAAATAAAATCAAACCTACGTTATCGTTATTTTTGGTAGCAGAAAATGCTAGTGTTGCAGCAATTTCGGTAACGGTATCTTTTTTAAATTGCTCAGAAGTACCAAAAGATTCAGAACCAGAAACATCAACAAGTAACATCATAGTTAGCTCACGTTCTTCTTCAAAAACTTTAATATGAGCTTCGTTATAACGTGCGGTAACATTCCAATCAATAGCTCTAATATCATCACCATATTGATATTGGCGTACTTCAGAAAAAGTCATACCACGCCCTTTAAAAGTTGAGTGGTATTCTCCTCCAAAAATATGATTAGACAACCTACGTGTCTTAATTTCTATTTTACGAACTTTTTTTAGTAATTCTTTAGTGTCCATACTTTATAATTAAGGCACTTGTACTTCATTAATTATAGCATCAATAATATCAAGCGAAGTAATATTTTCTGCTTCTGCTTCATAAGTAATTCCAACTCTATGACGTAATACATCGTGTACAATTGCACGAACATCTTCAGGAATTACATAACCTCTTCGTTTAATAAAAGCGTAACATTTAGCTGCTTTAGCTAAGTTGATACTTCCACGAGGTGAAGCTCCAAAACTAATTAATGGTTTTAATTTTTCTAAATTATATCTTTCAGGATAACGAGTTGCAAAAATAATATCTAAAATATATTTTTCAATTTTTTCATCCATGTATACTTCACTAGCTACTTTACGAGCTTTTAAAATATCTTCTACAGAAATTACAGGATTTACTTTTCCAAAACTTCCATTTAAATTTTGACGCATAATTAATTGTTCGTCTTCAATTTTTGGATAATCAATAACTGTTTTTAACATAAAACGGTCAATCTGAGCTTCAGGAAGTGTGTATGTTCCTTCTTGTTCTACGGGGTTTTGCGTTGCCATTACTAAAAATGGTTCTTGTAACTTAAAAGTTTCATCACCAATAGTAATTTGACGCTCTTGCATTGCTTCTAATAATGCAGATTGTACCTTAGCAGGCGCACGGTTAATTTCATCAGCTAATACAAAGTTGGCAAAAATGGGTCCTTTTTTAATGGTAAACTCATTTTGTTTTACGTTGTAAATCATTGTTCCTACAATATCGGCAGGTAATAAATCGGGTGTAAATTGAATACGACTAAAACTACCTTGTACAGCTTTCGATAAGGTGTTAATGGCTAAAGTTTTTGCTAAACCAGGTACTCCTTCTAATAAAATATGTCCGTTACCAAGAAGTCCTATAAGTAATCGTTCAATCATATGTTTTTGCCCAACAATGACTTTATTCATTTCATTTGTTAATACATCAACAAAGGCACTTTCTCTTTCGACCTTTTCATTAATAGCTCTTACATCTACATCCATAGTAATTGAAATATATTATAGTTTTATGTGAAACAAAGCTACAATAATAAGAAAATAACTGATGTTAAAGTATGGTT
This sequence comes from Tenacibaculum dicentrarchi, assembly GCF_900239345.1. Lineage (GTDB taxonomy): Bacteria > Bacteroidota > Bacteroidia > Flavobacteriales > Flavobacteriaceae > Polaribacter > Polaribacter dicentrarchi. The sequence continues at coordinate 343,662 of NZ_OESZ01000001.1, forward strand.
AAAGATAAAAAACAAGTTATTGTTGTCATATTGTTACTTTTTAGTGTTTAAAATTATTGTTTTTATAGGTTTTTTTTATGAAATAGGTTATTATTGTGAAGAAATTAACTTTTTTAAGAATAATAAAATTATGTTAAACTACCATTTAAGGAAGCGTAAAATACAAATTATCAGTTGTTTTTTATTGATGATATTAACCACAATTACATCAATATTTGGGCAGACAATAAAAGGAAAAGTCGTAGATGAAAGCGGACTTGGGATTCCTTTTGTTAGTGTTTTAAAACAACACACAGTAAACGGGGTAAGTACTAATGAACAAGGAGATTTTTCATTAGATGTTGAAAAAATGCCTGTTACGTTGGTTTTTTCATCGGTAGGATTTACCACTTTAAGCAAAACAATCAATAAAAATAATTATATCACAATTATTTTAAAGGAAGAAAATGTTTTAAATGAAATTATTTTAACAGGAAACCGATCAAAACCACGAACAATTTTAGATTCAGCTGTACCAATCGATAATGTTAGCGTAGGCGAATTACAAGCAACAGGGCAAACAAATATTGATAAAATGTTAATGTATGCAATACCTTCATATAATGCAAGTAGTCAAACCGTTTCAGATGGAACAGCACATTTTGACCCAGCCGATTTAAGAGGTTTAGGACCTAGTAGAACCTTGGTTTTAGTAAACGGAAAACGTAAAAATCAAAGTGCCTTAGTGTATGTAAACGATACGCCTGGTAAAGGTGAAGTTGGTGTGGATATGAAAAGTATTCCAACCACAGCGATTGAACGAGTAGAGGTATTACGTGACGGTGCATCGGCACAATACGGGTCGGATGCTGTTGCAGGAGTTATCAATATTATTTTAAAGAAAAATATCAAATTTACACAAGTCGATATTACTTCAGGAATTACTAGCCAAGGCGATGGAGCAAATGTTTCGGCATCAGCGAATCATACGCTTACCTTTGGCGAAGGAGGTTTTTTAAATGCGTCGCTTGATTTGAGTTATCAAGATAAAACAAACAGAGCAGGTGAACCAGGAAAAGACGATTTATTTGACGTAGATAATCAATGGACAAAAGAAAATCCTGCTTTAGGAATGACTATCGGACAGGCAGAAATGAAAAAAGCGGCAATTTTTTTAAATGCTGAATATCCTTTAGATGAAAATACCAAATTATATGCTTTTGGAGGTTTTAACGCAAGAAAAGGAACAAGTTTTGCCTTGTATCGTCCGCCCTATTGGATTACCAATGATTTTGGTTTATTAACGCCAAAAGGAAAAACATACAGCGGTTTTCAGCCTACTTTTGAAACAGGAATTCAAGATGTTTTAGTTACCGCAGGAAGTAAATTTATGTTAGGCGAATTCAATGCCGATGCAAGTGCGAGTTACGGTAAAAATTCGGTAGATTACACCATCGGAAATACCATTAATGTTGATTTAGGAGCAAAAAGCCCTACTTCTTTTGATGCAGGAGCCTATGCTTTTAGTAATATTATTGGAAACTTTGATCTAAGTCGTTCTTTTGGAGCTGTAAGTATTGGTTTCGGATTTGAAGCACGTCAAGAACAATTCGAGGTTATTAAAGGAGAAGAAGCTTCTTATTATAAAAGTGGTGCACAATCTTTTCCAGGATTACAACCAAGTAATGCTTTAAGTAAAACAAGAACAAATATCGGCGGATACACCACATTAGATTGGGATATTACTGATAATTTTTTAATTGGTGGTGCGGTTCGTTATGAAAATTATTCAGATTTTGGAGGCAATACTTCTTGGAAAATTAATTCAAGATATAAACTAGGAAGCGCTGCTGTTTTAAGAGGATCTTACGGAACAGGATTTAGAGCACCATCGTTACATCAAGTATATTTAAGCAATGTACAAACCTTAATTTCTGATGGGAAAATTTCTAATCAAGGAACATTTAACAATGTAAGTTCGGTAATTAAAGGATTAGGCGTTGCCTCTTTATTTGCAGAAACATCTAAAAGTATTTCGGCAGGTTTAACGGTAAAAGCATCGAACGATTTTACAATTTCGTTAGATTATTACAATGTTAAAGTAGCCGATAGAGTTGTTTTTTCAGGAGAAATTGGCGGGAAAGATGACAACGGAACGCCAAATGAAGCCGTACAAAAAGTATTAGACGAAAATAAGGTAACGAGTATCAAATTTTTTATCAATGCGGCATCTACGAAAACTTCAGGTTTTGATTATACGATGCGTTATAAAAATATTGATTTTGCTTCAGGAAAATTAGCCTTAAATTTAGCTTTAAACGTGAATAAAACCAAATTAGAAGGCGAGGTAAAAACGCCTACTAAATTATCAAATTATAAAAACGCTATTTTTAATAGAAAAGAGCAGTCAAGAATTATTAGTGCCCGACCAAATACCAAAGTTTCTTTTGGTACAAATTATAAACGCGATAAATTTAATGCCACTATAAACAACACTTATTTTGGTGAAGTAACTTGGCAACATGCTTCGGATGCTCAAAAAGACCAAACCTTTGGTGGTAAAATTTTAACTGATGTATCTTTCGGATATGAGCTTTCAGAGGCAATTTCATTTACAGCACAAGTAAATAATTTATTCAATGTGTACCCAGATACTATTGATACAAAAGGCGATGTTGTAACAAATTTAGGCGGTCGTTTTAAATATCCTTGGGAAGTAAATCAGTTTGGCTTTAGCGGAACAATTTTTAAAGCAGGCGTAACTTTTAAGTTTTAAAACGTATTTAAATTAAGATTTTATATATATGTAAAAAGCACCTTTTTTAAAGGTGCTTTTTTTATAATTTATGATATTTTTATGTATATTCTTTTAATGATAATGTATCGTTTTCAAAAACAGCATAAGTAAAATATTTCACCCAATCGCCGGTATTTATATAGGTGCTTTTTTCTTCGGATGATTTTTTAGATACATCAATTTCTAACGGAAGATGACGATGTCCAAAAACAAAATAATCGTAGTGTTTTGTTTCAAGTTTACGCTTGCAATATTGCACTAGCCATTCTTTGTCGTTGCCTAAAAATTTAGCATCATCATCGCCAGAAATCATTTTATTTTTAACCGACATATATTGCCCAATTCGAACGCCAATATCAGGATGTAACCATTTAAACATAAATTTAAACATCGGAAAAGTAAATACTTTTTTCATTCGTTTATAGCCTTTGTCGTGAGGTCCTAAACCATCGCCATGCCCAATAAAAACTGTTTTTTGGTTGATGTTAAAAACTTGTGGTTTATGATATACAGGAATATTTAATTCTTTTTCAAAATAATCGACCATCCATAAATCATGGTTTCCTACAAAAAAATAAATAGGAATTCCGCTGTCTTTAATTTCGGCAAGTTTTCCTAAAATACGTACAAATCCTTTAGGAACAACGGTTTTATATTCAAACCAAAAATCAAATAAATCGCCTAATAAAAAAATAGCTTCGGCATCTTGTTTTACTTCGTTTAACCAACCTAGAAATTTTTGTTCTCTAGGAAAACTTTTTTCAGGAGTTGGCGCACCCAAATGCTGATCGGAAGCAAAATAGATTTTTTTATTTAGAGTAGTGTTTATAGAAATCAAAATCGTAATTTTTGGTAAAAATAACTAATTTGAGGTACTTTTGTTAAAAACGATTCTAATACCATGGAAATAAATCCTTTTGACGATACTTATTTTATGAAAAAAGCTTTGCAAGAAGCTCAAATAGCTTTCGATAAAGGCGAAGTTCCTGTAGGTGCTATTGTTGTTTTTAAAGATAAAATAATTGCCCGCGCGCATAATTTAACCGAAATGCTAACCGATGTAACAGCGCATGCAGAAATGCAAGCTTTTACATCTGCATCTGATTTTTTAGGCGGAAAATATTTAAAAGATTGCACTTTATATGTAACGCTTGAACCTTGTCAGATGTGTGCGGGTGCAAGTTATTGGGCACAAATCGGGAAAATTGTGTACGGAGCTAGTGAGCCGAAATTAGGGTTTTCTGTGTTACAAACCAAGTTGCATCCTAAAACAAAAATTGTAGCGGGTATTTTAGAAGAGGAGTGTGGTTTTTTATTGAAGAAATTTTTTGTAGAAAAACGAAATTTGAATTGATTATTTCGTAGAGACATGATTTATCGGGTCTGTATCACGGGTTTTATTTAAGATTCACATCTTTATTTGCCGTATTTCTCCTGTTGATGGGATGCTGAAATAAATTCAGCATGACGTTTATTTGCTTTGAAGCAACTATTTCCTAGCCCCGATTGAAGCATTTGTTTGAGCTCTTTTTTTGATTTTTCTTCAAAAAAAAGCGAGTGCGGAAAGCGGGAAATAGCTTCAAATATTAAAATAAACTTTGCTGTTTACAATCACTTTCATGTTCTAGAAGCCATTTTTTACGCCATAAACCGCCAGCATATCCTGTTAACGAACCGTCTGAACCGATAACTCGATGACAAGGAATTATAATCGAAATGGGGTTTTTACCATTTGCCGATGCAACGGCTCGTATGGCTTTCGGGTTTGCTAATTGTTTTGATTGCTGTAAATAAGTTGTGCTTTTTCCGAATGGAATATTTAATAATTCTGCCCAAACTTTTTGTTGAAAATCTGTTCCTTGCGGATTTAATTTTAAATCGAAAGTTGTTCGTATTCCTGCAAAATATTCGGATAATTGCACGACACAATTGTGCAAACAGTCAGGCGTTTTTGTGGGGGGTTCTGTAATTTTATCTACCCAAAAAATAGCCTGAATTCCGTTTGTATTTCCCATAATTTTTGCAATTCCTATGGGAGTTTTGTAATAGGTGGTTTGTAAATTAGACACTAAAAATATCTTTAGAATTTTGTGTGGTAATTGCTGAAATTTCATCAAAAGTTAGCCCGTAAATATCAACTAATTTATCAACAATATTGGTTAAATAAGCGCTTTCGTTGCGTTTTCCTCGGTAAGGTGTTGGTGCTAAATAAGGCGAATCGGTTTCTAAAACAATATCTTTTATATCGATTTCATTTAAAAACTTATCGATTTTACCCTTTTTAAAAGTGGCAACTCCGCCAATTCCTAATTTCATATTATATGAAATTGCTAGTTTTGCCTGCTCTAAAGTTCCTGTGAAACAATGAAAAATCCCGAATAAATCAGCACCTTTTTCGGCTTCTAATACTTCAAAAACTTCATCAAAAGCATCTCGGCAATGAATTACAATGGGTAACTTTTTTTCTTTTGCCCACTGAATTTGTGTTCTAAAAGCTTCTTGTTGTTGGGTTACAAAGGTTTTATCCCAATATAAATCAATCCCGATTTCACCGATGGCATAAAAAGGACGTTTGTTAATCCATTTTTTTACGTGTGCAAGTTCTTCTTTATAGTTTTCTTTGACATAGGTTGGATGTAAACCCATCATTAAAAAAACATCGTTCGGAAAATTTTTTTCTAAATCGAACATTCTTTCTGTGGATGAACTGTCGATGGCAGGAATAAAAAAACGAGAAACGCCCGCATCTTTTGCACGCTGTATCATGTCGGTTCTGTCTTGGTCAAATTCTTCGGAATATAAATGGGTGTGTGTATCGGTAATCATTTATGTATATTTACAATTAGCAAAACCACAAAAGTACGAGAAATGGCAAGTTTGAAGAAAATATTAAAGAAAAAGAAGTATTCTAAAATAAAACTCCGCAAAAAGGAAACACATCACTTAGAATTAACTGCAAAAATAAACGGCATAAAAGGAACGTTTATTTTAGATACAGGCGCTTCAAATTCGTGTGTTGGTTTAGATTTGGTGAATCGTTTTAAATTGGTATCGCAAGAAAGTGAAGTGAAAGCCGCAGGAGCAGGGGCAATTGATATGGAAACTCGAGTGTCAGAAAATAATGTATTGAAAATAGGGAATTGGAAAACCACAAAATCTAGCTTGGTTTTGTTTGATTTGGTACACGTAAATACGGCGTTAACTCAGCACGATGCTACAGAGGTTGATGGTATTATCGGGGCTGATATTTTAGAGAGTGGAAAGGCTTTTATCGATTATGATAAAGGTGTTTTATATCTGAAGAAAATCAACGAAAAGAAGCTTAAAAAACTAGCTGAAAAAGCGGCGAAAAAACAGCAAAAAATAGCTCGAAAAATAGCCCGTAAAAATGAAGGTAATTTATCAAAAGTGCCTTTTTAAATAAACTAAAAAATCTCACAACGTTATGTTGTGAGATTTTCTATAAAATATTTTATCCGAAGATATAAAAAGATATAAATATTAACTTAATACTTCTTTAATTCTTCTAACTGCTTCACGTAATTGTAATTCCGAAGCCGCATACGACATACGAATACAAGTAGGCGCACCAAAAGCTTCACCAGTTACGGTTGCTACATTTGCTTCTTCTAATAATAACATAGAAAAATCACTTGCATTTTTAATTTCATGTCCTTTAATTGTTTTTCCGAAGAAAGAAGATACGTCAGGAAAAACATAAAATGCTCCTTCAGGAATATTTAATTTAAATCCTTCAATTTCTGCAAATAAACTTAAAACTAAATCTCTACGAGTTTTAAATTCATCAACCATATATTTAATTTTACTAGGCTCTGCTAAAACAGCCGTAATTGCAGCACGTTGTGCAATACAATTCGTTCCTGAAGTAATTTGTCCTTGCATTTTAGTACACGCTTTAGCAATCCATTGTGGCGCACCGATAAAACCAATTCTCCAACCTGTCATAGCAAAAGCTTTCGCTAATCCGTTTACGGTAATGGTACGGTCGTACATATTTTCGATAGCAGCAAAACTAAAATGTTTTGTTCCATAGTTAATATGTTCGTAAATTTCGTCCGATAAAATATAAATATTTGGGTGATTTTCTAATACTTTCGCCAATGCTCTGTATTCTGCCTCGGTATAAATACTTCCACTAGGGTTATTTGGCGAGTTAAAGAAAATCATTTTTGTTTTAGGCGTAATTGCTGCTTCTAATTGTGCTGGAGTAATTTTAAAATCAGTATCAATAGAAGAAGGAATTTCAACAAATTTAGCTTCACATAAAGTAGCAATTGCCGAGTAACTTACCCAATAAGGCGCTGGTAATAAAACCTCATCGCCTGGGTTTAATAACACCTGTGCAATATTTGCAATCGATTGTTTTGCTCCTGTTGAAACGACAATCTGATTTGGCGCATAACTTAAATTATTATCACGCTTAAATTTTGTACAAATAGCTTCTTTTAACTCTACATAACCATCAACAGGTGTGTATGAATTATAATCTTGATTAATTGCTTCGATGGCGGCATCTTTAATAAAATCGGGTGTGTTAAAGTCAGGCTCTCCTAAGCTTAAACTGATAATATCTTTACCTGCGGCTTTTAATTCTCTTGCTTTAGCAGCCATCGCCAAAGTTTGAGATATTGGTAAACTGTTAATTCTGTTTGATAATGCGTTTGACATTGATTATATTATTAAGGTGCATTTTGTTAAAATGCGTGTTGTTAAAATGCGTATTATTTTAAGCTGCATGAGGTTTTTCACCCAAGCTTCCTAATTGTTTAAAGTGCTCGATAAAAGCTCTTGTCATTGTTTTATACTCGTTGTATGGCAGGTCAAATTCTTGGGCAGTTTCCTTGACTATTTTTGCTATTTTGTTATAATGAACATGCGAGATATGTGGAAAAATATGGTGTTCTACCTGATGATTTAATCCACCAGTATAAAAATTAACCAACCAGTTTGTAGGAGCAAAATTAGAGGTGGTATATAATTGATGAACTGCCCAGGTATGTTCTAAATTTCCATCTTTATCGGGTAATGGCATTTCTGTTTTTGGAACTACGTGTGCCAATTGAAAAACAACGCTTAAAATCATCCCTGCAGTATAGTGCATTACAAAAAAACCTAGTAAAACTTTCCACCAAACAATGTTTAAAACCAATAATGGCAATGCAATCCATAATGAATAATAAACAATTTTAGAAATTACTAATTTTGTCCATTCTACCTTCGGATTAGGAAATTTACCATACGATAACTTACGTTTTAAATAACTACTCATTTGTTTTATATCGGTAGTAATAGCCCAGTTAATAGTTAATAACCCGTATAAAAATATTGAATAAAATTTTTGAAATTGATGCACAGGTAACCATTTTGAATGCTTCGAAAAACGGATAATTCTACCAGCGTCAATATCTTCATCATGTCCTTTAATATTGGTAAAAGTATGGTGCAATACATTGTGTTGTACTTTCCAGTTATATACGTTTCCTGCTAAAATATAAATACTGCTTCCCATTAATTTATTCAGCCAATTTTTGCTTGAAAAAGAATCGTGGTTTGCATCGTGCATTACGTTCATACCAACACCTGCCATACCAATTCCTGTAATAACGGTAAGTAAAAGCATTGTTGACTCAGGCATTGTTACTGTTAATATTAATACAAAAGGAATTAAAAAAGTAGCAAACATAATAATTGCTTTGCTATACAATTTCCAGTTCCCCGTACGCTTGATATTATTTTCTTTAAAGTAGGTGTTTACCTTTTTATTTAGCGTTCGAAAGAACTTTACATTGTTTGTTCGTGAGAAGTTTATAGTCTTCATTGTGTTGTGTATTATATATAGCAAAAATAAACGTTTTTAGCCTATATTATTGATTACAAACCACTTTTTAACAAGAAAGATATCTTTTGTTAGATAAATGCGTATTCCCGATTAGTTTTTTACTTTTGCACTGAAAAATATACTCAATTTCAATATCGATAGCAATGGAACTTATAAAAAAATATTTTACCGATTTAACAGAAACACAGTTAGAACAGTTTTCTAAATTACAAGCTTTGTATGAAGATTGGAACTTAAAAATTAACGTTGTTTCTCGTAAAGATATTGATGAATTATACTTGCGTCATGTTTTACATTCATTAGGTATAGCTAAAGTGATGCAATTTAAACCAGGTTCTAAGGTTATGGATGTTGGTACAGGTGGAGGTTTTCCAGGGATTCCATTGGCAATTTTATTTCCAGAAACCCAGTTTCATTTGGTTGATTCTATCGGAAAAAAAATAAAAGTAGTGAACGAAGTTGTAGAAGGTTTAGGTTTACAAAACGTAAAAACTACCAACGGACGTGTAGAAGAAGTAAAAGATACTTACGATTTTATTGTAAGTAGAGCAGTGGCACAAATGGAAACTTTTGTTGGTTGGACAAAAGGAAAAATCGCTAAAAAACAAAATCACGATTTAAAAAACGGAATCTTATATTTAAAAGGTGGTGATTTATCGGAAGAATTAGAAAAATACACCTCAGCAACTATTTATAATTTACCAGATTTCTTTGAAGAAGATTTCTACGAAACTAAAAAAGTAGTGCATTTAGGGATGAAATTTAAGTCGTAATTTTATATAATTAGCTGTTTTCCTATAATTCAGTATCTATTTAAAAACGTTGTCAATTCGAGTGATTTTAATGACTAAAAGGAATTAAAATTGTATCGAGAATTTATATTTTATTTTTCTTGATTTTGAAGATAAAAAAGTTCTCGATACAATTTTTTGAAGAAAAAAATTACTCGAACTGACCGTTTTTTACAATTATTAAAGACTTAACAACATCCCGAATTAGGTGCACAACTTGTTTGTTGTTTAATTTCTGTTATTTTTACTTTTGGTTTTTCAGGAATTCCACATTTATCTTTTGCTAAGCAATCGGTTAATGTGGTTGTTAATAAAAAGTTAGTTCCATCAAAATCCAATCCATATTTTCCAATAGTACTTCCTTGATATTCTACTTCAATATCTAAATCAGCAATATTTAATAGCTTTTCAGAAAGTTCAATAATATTGATTAATTTTTCAGGATGTAATCTGTGGTCATAATCATCAGCTTTCCATAATTGAAAGTTTACAACTTCTTCATTTCTTACTGTTCCGCTACAATCAATAAAGTTTTTGGTGATTTTTCCAACTTCTGTTACGTGAAAATGATTTGGTACAAGTTCTCCATTTGGTAATTGAAAAGCAATTGTTTTTAATGATGATAAATGATTTTTAATTTCTGATAATTTCATGATTTTTAATTTTTAATCGTATTATTACGATGCATTATTATAATTTTTTTTAACAGCAATTATTTTGATTTTCATCTAAGTTTAAAAAACTGTTTAATAAATTCTTAATTTGCGTCCAATTTTCTTTGTCGATACAATAACAAACACTTGTTCCTGATATATTTCCTTTGATAAGTTTGGCATTTTTTAATTCTTTTAAATGCTGAGAAATAGTAGGTTGTGCCAATCCTATTTCATTTACTAAATCACCACAAACACAGGAATTAATTTTAAAAAGATGTTGTAAAATAGCAATACGAGCAGGATGTCCAAGTACTTTTGCAATGTTAGCAAGGTTGTTTTGTTCGGATGTAAATATTTCTGATTTTGTAAGTCCCATTTTTTTACATTTAATAAGTATATTGCAATATTACGATTAATATTTGATTAAAAAAGAATTAAGGCTATTTCTTTTAAAAAAATATCTATTCTAAAATAGAATTTACACCCGCTTGTGCTACTTGAAAATCATTTTCCACCGTGCTACCACTAACACCAATAGCGCCAATAATAATTCCGTCTTTATTTTTGATAGGAACGCCACCAGCAAAAGTAATCAGCCCATTATTAGAATGTTCAATATTATATAAAGGTTCTCCAGGTTGCGATAATTCGCCAAGAATACTAGTATCTTTTCCAAATAAAGCAGCTGTTTTAGCTTTTTTCATAGCAATATCAATAGGACCAATAAAAGCACCATCCATACGTTCAAAAGCTATTAAACTAGCTCCAGCATCTACAACTGAAATACTCATTTTTGTATTTAAAGCTACTGCTTTTAAAGTTGCACTAGCAATTACTTTTTTTGCTTCGGATAAAGTTATATTCATAATAATTGTGTTGTAAAGTTGATAGATAAAATTAATGATTTTTTAAACGAAATAAACAAGTTTGTAAAAATGCCTAGCCCCGATTGAAGCATTTGTTTGAGCTCTTTTTTTGATTTTTCTTCAAAAAAAAGCGAGTGCGGAAAGCGGGAAACTGCTTCAAAAAATATGTATTAATTTTTGATGAAAAAAGAAAACCTCTTCAAATAAGCTGAAGAGGTTTTAATTTTATAAAAATATTGATTTAATACCAACGTTTTTTCTTCTTTTTAGAAGCTTCAGATTTTCGTCCTTTTTTGTTTTTACTAATGGTATTTGGTTGTTTTTTATGTTTAGGTTTAACTAATAAAAAAGGATGGTCTTCAATAACTTTAATTGGTCTTTTTAATAATTCTTGAATACCTTTTATGTAGCTAGTTTCATCGGCACCACATAATGAAAATGCAATTCCTGATTTTCCTGCTCTACCAGTTCTACCAATTCTGTGAACGTAAGTTTCAGGAACATTAGGAATATCAACATTAATTACGGCATCAATTTTATGAATATCAATACCACGAGCGGCAACATCGGTAGCAATTAAAATATTTGCTTTGTTGCTTTTAAAATCTTCAATAGCTTTATTACGTAAAATTTGAGTTTTATCTCCGTGAACACTAGTTACTTTGTATCCGTTTTTAATAAGAGTTTGCTCTAATTTATCAACTCCGTATTTTGTACGTCTAAAAATAATAATACGCCCTTGTATTGTGTTGCGTAATAAATGTAAACATAAATCTACTTTATGTTTTTTAGGCGTATAATATAATAATTGCCCTATTTTATTAACAGTATTATTAGTCGGAGTAACATTTATTGTTTCAGGATTATAAAGCATTTCTTTAGCAAGCTCACTCACTTTTTCGGGCATTGTAGCCGAAAATAATAAGGTTTGCTTTTTACGAGGACAAAGTTCTTCAATTCTTTTTACATCATTGATAAATCCCATGTCTAGCATTAAATCAGCTTCATCTAAAACAAACGTTTTTAAGAGTCTTAAATCTACACTACCTTGTTCGTGTAAATCGATTAAACGCCCAGGTGTTGCTACTAAAACATCAATTCCTTTGGCTAAAACTTCTTTTTGTGCTTTGGTTGATATTCCTCCATAAACAACTCCTGTAAGTATGTTTGTGTGTTTTGCGTAGGTATTAAAGCTTTGTTCAATTTGTATAGCTAACTCTCTTGTAGGGCTAATAATTAAAGCTTTTATTTTCTTTTGAGTTTTTTCAGAATCTTGTTTTTCTAGTAAATTATTGATAATTGGTAAAGCAAAAGCGGCTGTTTTACCCGACCCTGTTTGCGACCCAACAATTACATCTTTTTTATTTAGTACTAACGGAATTACTTTTTGTTGTACTAACGTAGCTGTGTGATATTTTTCTTCACTAAGAGCTTTTAAAATATCGGTATTAAGATGTAAATCTGTAAACTTCATTGATTATTTTTTTTGCAAAGATAACTTAAATGTAATGATATTGGTTTGTTTCAATTTTAGATTGTAAATCCTTTTATCTTAAAAAATAGATTGTTCTGATAAAGTAGTAAAACGCTCTAAAAATTTCATTCCTTTGTAAGAATTTCCTTTTTCATTCAATTTAGGACTCCAAACAACAATACTGTATTGGTTTGGAAGTATAGCAATAATACCACCACCAACACCACTTTTTCCTGCTAAACCTACTTTAAAAGCAAACTGCCCAGACTCATCATAAAATCCGCAAGTTTGCATTAAAGCATTGATTCTTTTTGATTGACTTTTGCTTAATATTTGTTTTCCATTATGTGGAGCTTTTCCGTTATTGGCTAAAAATAAAAATAAATCAGATAGATGCTCACAGCTTAATTCTAACGAACATAAATCGAAATAAAAATCGAGTACTTTACTTGGTTCATTTTTAATATTTCCGAAGGATTTTATAAAATTACAAAGCGCTACATTTCTATAACCTACAGATTTTTCGGAAGCTGCAATTTTAGCAGAATAATTAATATCATTATTACCAGAAAGACTTTTAATAAAGGATAATAAATCCTCTTTAGGATTTTTTAAATTACTGATAAGAACATCTGAAATAACAATTGCTCCTGCATTAATAAAAGGATTCCGAGGTATTCCGTTGTCATTTTCTAGTTGAAGAAGCGAGTTAAAAGGATTTCCTGAAGGTTCAACTCCAAGTCTGTTCCATAAATCTCCATCAAGTATTTTGTAAGCTAAACAAAGTGATAAAACTTTAGCAATACTTTGAATAGAAAATTTTTCTTGATAATTACCTATTCCATATTTTATATTATTGGTTGTAGAAATATGAGCACCAAATTTATTAGGATTTAAACTAGCTAATTCAGGAATATAAGAAGCTAAAGCACCTTTGTTTTCAATATTTTCAACTTTTGAAAATACTTCTTGTATTATTTTTTTGTAGTTCATTTTATTAAAAAAACATTTTTTTAAATGTAGAAAACAAAACTACTAGAAAATAATTTTAATTAAATAAAAAAAATATTTCTTGACAGTCATAAATATTTTGCATAAAAAAACCCCATCAAAATTTGATGAGGTTTTAAAATAATATTATTTGATTCTTATCCTAAGAAAGGGTACTTGTAATCAGAAGGAGATACAAGAGTTTCCTTAATTAAACGAACAGAAGTCCAACGTAATAAGTTTTGAGCAGAACCTGCTTTATCATTTGTTCCAGAAGCTCTACCACCACCAAAAGGTTGTTGTCCTACAACAGCACCAGTTGGCTTATCGTTAATATAGAAGTTTCCAGCAGCGTTTTCTAAAGCTTTAGAAGCTTTTTCAACAATGTATCTATCAGTAGAAAAGATAGCACCAGTTAATGCGTATTCAGTAGATTCATCAACTAATTTTAATGAAGCTTCCCATTCAGCATCTTCGTATACAAAAACAGTCATAACAGGACCGAATAATTCAGTTGTCATAGTTGCATAAGTAGGTGATTTAGCAACGATTACAGTAGGCTCAATAAAGTATCCTACCGATTTATCGTGATTACCACCAATAATAACTTCAGCATCAGCATCAGCTTTAGCAGCATCAATAAAACTAGCTATTTTATCAAAAGAACCTTCATGAATAACAGCGTTAACAAAGTTGCTAGTATCTTCAGGAGAACCCATTTTAATTTCGCTAGTTTGCGCAATTAAATGACCTTTAACTTCTTCCCACATAGAAGCAGGAATGTAAGCACGTGAAGCAGCAGAACATTTTTGACCTTGGTACTCAAAAGAACCTCTAGTTATTGCAGTAGCAACTTGTAAAGGGTTTGATGAATTGTGAGCCCAGATAAAATCTTTTCCACCAGTTTCTCCAACAATTCTTGGGTATGTTTTGTAAGTATGGATGTTATTTCCAATTTGTTTCCATAAGTTTTTGAAAACATGAGTTGAACCTGTAAAGTGTAATCCAGAGAAATCTGGAGACGCTAATACAGTATCAGAAATCATAACAGGATCACCATATACAACGTTAATTACACCGTCAGGTAAACCAGCTTCTTTAAATAAATCTACAATTACTTGCGCAGAATATGCTTGATGGTCAGATGGCTTCCAAACAACAACATTACCCATTAAGGCAGCTGCTGCAGGTAAGTTAGCTGCAATAGAAGTAAAGTTAAAAGGAGAAATTGCATATACAAAACCTTCTAATGGTCTGTATTCAACTCTGTTCCAAATTCCAGGTGCAGAAGATGGCTGATCTTTAAAGATATCAGTCATATACTGTACATTAAAACGGAAAAAGTCAATCATTTCACAAGCTGCATCAATTTCAGCTTGGTGAACGTTTTTAGATTGAGCAATCATAGTTGCAGCATTCATTCTTGCTCTATAAGGACCAGCTAATAATTCAGCAGCCTTTAAGAAAATAGAAGCACGCTCAGTCCAACAAGTACTAGACCATTCTTGTCTTGCAGCTAAAGCAGTACTAATAGCAGTATCTACGTGCGATTTATCTGCTGTATGATATTGCCCAACCACGTGTTTATGATCGTGTGGAGGTGTAATATTTTTAGTGTTTCCAGTTCTAACTTCTTCACCATTAATATGCATTGGCACATCAATATTGCTATTATACATCGCTTTGTAAGTAGCTAATAACTCTTTTCTTTCTGGAGAACCAGGAGCGTATCCTTTTACAGGTTCGTTTACTGCTTCTGGAACTTTAAAAAATCCTCTTGCCATTTTAGTATGTTGTTTGTATGTTAAAAAAAATCTTATTTAAAAATGAAAAATAGCATAAAAGCCTTTAATTAGCCGATATAAATTTTTCATAAAGTAAAAGAATCAAAAGATTACTTTACGGAACAAAGTTAACACTTATTTTAATAATTATTAAGTTGTTTTTGTGTCTGATTTATCAAAATAATATACCATATATGCAGGGCAATTAAAAATAGTGAATACAACAAGGTAATACCCTATGCTTATTTTATGTTAAAAGAAGATTGTTACTGTTTTATTAAAAATTATTTGAAGCAATTTCCCGCTTTTCGCACTCGCTCTTTTTTTGAAGAAAAATCAAAAAAAGGAGCTCAAACAATTGCTTCAATCGGGGCTAGGCATTTTTGCTTCTTTTTAAAATTGTTACATAAAAAATTGTATAAACGTTTAAAAATACTGTTTTAATAAATACTAAGGTTTTTGAATACTGTTTTTTATTACTTTCGCAATTAAAAAAAGTTATGTATAAAATACGATTGTTGTTTTTATCAATAATTTCGATGTTGTTATTTACAAGTTGTTTTGAGTTTGTAGAAGAAATATCTTTTCAAAAAGATGGCTCAGGAACAGCTACATTTACATTAAATTTAAGTAAAAGTAAAACCAAAATAGCCTCTATATTATTATTAGACAGTATAAACGGATATAAAGTTCCATCGAAAGTAACAATTCAAAAAAAAGTAGCTGTTATTGTAAAAAAAATGAAAACTATTCAAGGGATTCACCAAGTAAAAAATAGCTTAAATTTTGATGATTTTATTTTAAGTATTTCTTGTAATTTTGATACTGCAAAAGCACTTAACAGTGTTTTAGCAACTTTTAGTAATAAAAAGGACGCATTAGCACTGCAAAAAAAACCTCATTTTAAGTACGATAAAACACATAAAACCTTCATCCGAAGTCATCATTTTAATATCGGGAAAGAGTTTCAGAAAACAAAAATGAAGGATAGAAAAGTTTTTGAAACTGCTAGTTACACCAGTGTGTATCGTTTTGAAACGCCTGTAAAATCGTACTCAAATAAACTTGCTAAAATATCAAAAAGTAAAAAAGCAGTGTTTTTACGTGTAAATGCTCAAGAAATTATCAACAATAAACAAACGATAAAAAATAATATTAAACTACTAAAATAAACGCTAAACTAAACTTGAAAAAATTAAAAATAACCATGAAAAAACTAATTGCTACCCTACTATTTATAAACATATTTGTTGCTTTACAGGCTCAAAAATTAGAAAACAAAATTCCCAATACTTCCGATATTGTAGTCGTTGCCGATGCTGATAATTTATTCAAATTAATAAACATTTCAGAAATAGACAACAGTTTTTTAGGCGAAGAAATGTTAAAAGTTATTAATCGAAAAAGAGAAGATAAAATAAGCTCAGTGGGTGGCGCAGGAATTGCTATAAAATCAAACGCATATTACTTTTTTGAAAGAACTGATAGTATTTCATACCATACATTTTTAGTGAAAATCAACGATAAAGCTCGTTATCAAGCTATGTTGAAATCAAGAGATTTAAAGAAAATTAAAAAAGAACAAGGATACAGTTATATTCAAAAAAATAGCGAATTAATGCTTTGGAATAATGAGTTTCTTGTTTTTGTAAAAGGTGATAAACACCGTAGGTATTTTAAGCAACATACCGAGCGTTTTGAAAAACTAAAAGAAGAAGGACAATCGATGTATGCTGTAAAAAAATCCCTGTCAAAACAATGGATTTTACAAAAAGGATTTTCAATAGCAACTAATGGTTTATTAACTTCAATTGCGGTAAATCCAAGCTTTCAAAAGGCGAAAAAAAGAAATGCTGTTGCAACACTTTGGGTGCGTAATTATGGTGAATTAATAGCCGATGTAATTGGCTCTTTAGGAAGAGGTTTAAAAACATCAATAGCTTCATTAATGCCTCAAAACGGTGAAAATATAAACGGAGTAGAAACGGTAACAGCTAATCTGTTTTTTAATAAAAAAAATGCCAATTTATTATTAGAAATGACTGTTAGCGATGACATGAAAAAATCGTTCAAAAAGATTTATAATCAAAAAATGAACAGCACTCTAATTAATAGTTTTAATCATGATAATGCCTTGGCTTTTTGGAGTGTTTCTATAAATACCGAACAATTATTGCTAGAATATCCGGCAATGGTCGACAAAATGTATGGCGGAATGTTTCCAAAATTTAGTCAAGAAATTAGCCTTGTTGGCGATGTATTATCATTAATTATAGATGAAAAAGCAATGGCAAGCTTAGTTACTGGCGATGCTTTATTTGTATTAAATGGTTTTGAAAAAAAACAAGTATCTTATAAATCATATAAATATGATGACAATTATAAACGTAAAGAAATAACTAAAACAAAAGAAACATTAATGCCCGATTTTACTTTTATGATGGGCTCAAAAGAAGAAAAATTACTAACAAAATTATTCAAATTAGGGCAAAAGCACAAGCTAGTAAAAGGAGCAAAAAATGTTTTTGAATTGGATGTTAAAAAAGCAAAATTACCTATTAATTTATATGCGGTTATAAAAAATGAGGTGCTTTATATTACAAACTCAAAAGTAAGAGCGATAAAATTATCGGTAGGAAAAAGAAGTTTTAAAACAAGAAAACACCGCAAGTTAATTAAGAAAAATTCAAGTGTTTTATTTGCCGATGTAAATGCGTTACTTGCTCATTTACCAAAAAAATCATTTCGAAGTACTGAAAGAAAAATGATTGCTTTTTCGAATGATAATATTCAGGATGTTCGTTTTGTAGTTTCAAAAATGAAAGGAAACAAAATAGCGTCAAAAGTTGAATTAAATACTAACGGTAAACAAGAAAATACCTTAAAATTATTGTTTGATTTTATAAATAATATTGCAAAGTAACAAGATGTTTAAAAAAGTATTATTTGTTGTTTTTCTACTGATTAGCACGCTGTTTACCTTTGGGTATTTTAAGTATTATCCCAGAGAAAATACGGCTGTTAAAATACCTGTTTCTGCGGATGTAATTATTCGTGTAAATTTACGTGAAATAGCATATAACATGTTAAAGGATGTTGCAAAACATCCTTTAACATATTTAAAATCGTCTAAAAAAAATAAGCAAACTAAAGGGGGTTCTTTGTTTGAACAGCTTAAAATTCCTTCGGATGTTTTTTTTTACAGTAATAAGGATATTTTAAAAAATACTTGGGTAACTACTGTTATTGAAATCAAAAATAAAGCGGATTTATTATCATTTTTTAATCAAGATAAATTTGTTAAAAAGAGTATTGAAAATGCGGATTATTTTATCAATAAAAATACTGTTTATCTTATCAATAAAAATCAATTAAGAATTGTTTTTAATGTAGATGAAATTAATAAAGTTGAAACGAAACTAAAAACTATTTTAAATACAAAAGAGTATTTAAAAGATGAAAATAGTATTATTCAGAAATTAAAAAACAGCAAAAAACTTATTGCTTTATCAACTAAAAGTAATGATTTTTTAGCCCTTGGAATTGATGAAAATGAAATATCAGTAATTGGAGAATTATCTGAAAAAAACACGCCTTTTTTATCCTCAGAAAAAAACATAAATAATGGCTTATTAGCAACTCTTTCAGGGAAAGTAAAGAAAACTTTTTTATTTGATTATCTAAAAAAATCATCAAAAGATAGGTTTGAAAAATTCACAAATTTATCAGTCGATAGTCTTCAAAGGTATTGGAATGGTGAATTTAATGCCAATTTAAATGCTTTTATCCAGAGAAAAGACACCATTATAACTTATAAATATGATGATGATTTTAATAAAATTGCAAAAACAACGATTAAAAAAACAATAATTCCTGATTTAAATGTAAGTTTTGGAGGCGGTGCTTTTTTAAATTATTTATCATCAAAAAAAGCAATAAAAAATATTAATGGAAAAGAAATATTACTTGTAAACCCGTTGTTTAAAACTTATGTTTATCAGCAAGAAAAGAGCTTGTTTTTATCTTCAAAATATAAATCTAATACTATTTTAAATAATGAAAAGAACAGGACTTTTAATCAGCACGCTAAATTTTTACTTTCTTTAGAGGTAGAAAAATATTTAAAAACCCAAGATACTTCTTTAGAAAATTTCACGAAGTATTTAGCTGAAATAAAAACAATAAAGGCGGTCATTAGTACTAATAATAAGTTGTGTATTAAAGTTTGTTTTAAAATAAGTGCGCCAAATTTTTTGTATCAAACAATTAAGTAATGCCTGTTTATAAAATTAGTTTAAAGAAGGGCTTGCTGTTAATTGAAATGTAGGAATAGTAACGATAAATTCTTCAAGAGTTTGGGTATTAATCATTTTGTAGTTTCCTTTCATAGCACCTGTTGTTGATACTAAAAAACAGTTTGATCGGTATTTAAAAATATCGTTAGGCTTTAAAATAGGAGTTTCACCAACTACACCTTTACCTGATACATGTTCTGTGTTTTTAAGAGCGTCCATAATAATCCAAAAGCGTTCTAAAAGTTTTACGGTATTGGTAGAGTTATTTTCAATAGAAATATAATAACTAAAAGAAAAATATTCAGATCCACCGTAGTTAATAATACCATTAAAATTGGTTTCAATTGCTATTTTAATACCCTTGCTTATTTGTTGTAACATAGTTTTATTTTTTTGTTAATTTTTTATTACCAAGTTACTTATTTTGATTAAAGTAACCATTCCCAAGTCCGATAATACGGTCGTAAGTTTCGCCGAAAGGCTTATAATATACGATAACAGTATATTCGTTTTCAGTTTGATAAAATGAACCATCAATTTCATTTAAGTTAATTCTATTATTGTTATTTAATGTAACAAAACTATAGTTATAAAAGCCTTGTTTAAATATAATATTAGCTTTGTATCTTTCAGAAATAGCATCGTATTTCATTTTGTTTTCTTCGGATAATTGATAATTATTAAAAGCACCATAAATAAAAATATCTTTATTTTGATAAGCTTCATAAGCTGCTAATGAAAAATGAATCATAGAATAATCTGCTTCTGAATTGGGGTCATTTGCTTCTAAAGTTCTTACTATAAATTGTCCGTTAATATCAGGATTGTAAGTGTATATTTTATTTACTCGTTCTTCATTAGTATATAAATAACTGTGATAAATATCTTTTCTTTCAGTTTTAGCAATACTAAAACTAGTGTTACGTAAATGTTTAGTATCAAAATTTAAAAATTCATTACCACCCCCAAAATTTGTTTCAATAGTATGGTTGTAAATTAATTGTGCTGGTTTTATAAATTTAGGTTGAATATTATAACGAACCGTATTCCAATTATGATTTTGAAATAACGCAACATTAATTTCTTGATTCGGATTGTTAATATTTAAATTTTTATGATTTATAGTAAATTGAACCGTTTGCTTTTTATTATTTGATTTTGCTTCTCTACTTCTAAAAACAGCAACGCCAACAGTTGTAATATTCTCATAAAAAACACATTTTCTTGTAAATACTACGTCATAATTTTCATCTAAAATAGAAATTAAATAATTTCCGCTTTTGGTGATGATTGTATTTTGATTAGGAATATCAACACTATAATGTGTGTAAGGTTGAAGTGTATTAAAAGAATTGGTAATATTGATGATTTCATTTTCATCAAAACCATTAATATATTGATTGGAAGTTAAATTACTTGGTTTCCAATCATGTGTCATATGTTCAATTTTGTATTGATATTCTTTATTATCAGCCTCTAAATCATCAAAAGAAAGTTTTAAAACCTGCCCAAGTTTTACAATTGCCGTAAATTGATTTGTATTATATTTTGGGCGTAATTGAATTGTTTTGATATTTTGTGCATTAATTATTAAGTGTAATGTACTAAATACAAAGATTAATAGCTTTTTTATCATAAATGCAAATGTATCAAAATGTAAGGTAAAATTAATAATTTATTTAGAATAGATATAAATAAAGAGCTATCTAAAAGATATAAATATAAATAGTTACTCGAAAAAATCAAAATCTGTAAATTTGTTTTTTTTTATAGAAAATCAATTTAATCAGTTCAGTTCCTATGTCAAAAGACATCCGTATTAAGAAAGGCTTGGACATCAAGCTCGTTGGCGATGCAGCGCAAATAACTACCGAACTTCCGTTAGGTGGCGTGTTTGCAATTCAGCCAGATGATTTTCACGGCGTTATTCCAAAAATTTTAGCAAAAGAAGGTACCGAAGTAAAAGCGGGTCAAGCACTTTTTTATTCAAAAAGTGATGAGCGCATTTTATTTCCAAGCCCTGTTAGTGGTAAAGTTTCAGAAATCGTTCGTGGAGCCAGAAGAAAAGTTTTAGCAATTAAAATCACTGCTGATGCACAGCAGCAATACAAAGATTTTGGTAAAAAAGATGTTGATGCAATGTCTAGCGAAGAAGTGAAAAATCACTTATTTGCTTCAGGTTGCTGGCCATTTGTAAAACAGCGTCCGTATGACGTGGTTGCAAATCCGAATCAAGCACCTAAATCAATTTTTGTATCTGCCTACGCAAGTGCACCTTTAGCAGCCGATTATGATTACGCCTTAAAAGGTAAAGAAGCTGAATTACAAACCGCATTAACTGCATTAACTAAATTAACAGCAGGTAAAGTACACGTTTCTGTTGCAAAAAGCTCAACATCATCTCCGTTTAAAGGAATGAAAGGAGTTGAATTGCACAACGTATCTGGACCGCATCCTGTTGGTAATGTGAGCACGCAAATTGCACAAATAGATCCTATTAATAAAGGAGAAGTTGTATGGGTTGTTACGCCGCAAGATTTAGTAGTTATCGGTGAGTTATTACTAACTGGTAAATTTAACGCAAAGCGTACCATTGCTTTAGCAGGATCTAAATTCAGTAAGCCTCAATATGTAACTGCTTTAGCAGGAGCAAATATTGGAGCACTTACAAAAGGAAATTTAGAAGCTGATAATGCACGTGTAATTAGCGGAAACGTATTAAGTGGTCTTCAGGTTAATGAAGAAGGATTTTTAGGATACTATGAAAACATAGTAACTGCAATTCCTGAAGGAAATGATTATGAATTATTCGGTTGGAATAAACCTGTTTTTGATAAGGTTTCTACCTCAAGAGCATTCACGTTTTCTTGGTTAACTCCGAAGAAAAAATATGATTTAAATACCAATACAAACGGTGAACACAGAGCTTTTGTAGTTACTGGATCGTATGAAGAGGTATTTCCGTTGGATATTTTTCCGATGCAATTATTAAAATCTTGTAAATACAAAGACCTTGACGAAATGGAAGGGTTAGGTGCTTACGAAATTGCACCAGAAGATTTCGCTTTAACAGAATTTATTTGTGTGTCTAAACAGCCTCACCAGAAAATAATTCGTGAAGGATTAGATTTAATGAGAGAAGAATTAGGATAAGATATGGGCTTAAAACAAAAATTACATAAGTTAAAAGAAAAGTATAAAGGAACTAAAATGGCACCGCTATTTAATGGTTTTCATACTTTTTTATATTTGCCAAATGAGACAACTCATGGAGGAACTCATATAAAGGCAGCAGATGATTTAAAACGTACAATGAATATCGTAATCATGGCTTTAGTACCATGTTTATTATTCGGTATGTTTAATGCAGGATACCAACATTATGCAGCAATTAATGGATTTACTGAAGGAATGTCTTTCTTTAGTGGAGATTTTTGGAACTTAGACAATTTATTCGTTGGAGCAATAAAAATTTTACCATTAGTAATAGTATCATATGTAGTTGGTTTAGCAGTAGAATTTATATTTTGTATCATAAAAGGACACGAAATTGAAGAAGGGTACTTAGTAACAGGAATGTTAGTTCCTTTAATTGTACCAATCGATTTACCTTTATGGATGTTATCTGTAGCCGTAGTATTTGGTGTGGTTATAGGTAAAGAAGTATTTGGTGGTACAGGAATGAATATTTTAAATCCTGCATTAACAATACGTGCATTTTTATTCTTCGCATATCCAACTTGGATGTCGGGAGATAAAGTATGGGTAGCTGATGCTAGAGAATTAGCTGGAACTGCAGATGCTATTTCTGGTGAAACTATTTTAGGTAGTTTAGCACAATCGCAACCATTAACACATTCTGTTTCTGATATGTTCTTCGGATTTATTCCTGGTTCAGTAGGAGAAACATCTACATTTTTAATTTTATTAGGAGCTTTATTTTTAATCTTTACAAAGATTGGAAGCTGGAGAATTATGTTATCTGCAGTAATTGGAGCTTTAGTAATGGGATTCATTTTTAATCAAGTAGTTGGTTTAGGATGGATTGGTGAAACAAGTAAGTTTTACGGATTAATGAGTTTAGATTTCTGGAAACATTTATTAATTGGAGGTTTTGCATTTGGAGCTGTATATATGGCTACTGACCCTGTGTCTGCATCACAAACAAATAAAGGTAAGTGGATATATGGTTTCTTAATTGGTTTTATATCAATAATGATACGTGTATTTAACCCTGCATATCCAGAAGGAGTAATGTTAGCTATTTTATTAATGAACGTTTTTGCTCCAACAATTGACCATTATGTGGTTCAAGGAAATATAAAGAGAAGATTAAAACGTACTAAAGTTAAAACTGCCTAATTATGAGTAAGAGAACAGACAGTAATGTATATACACTACTTTTTGCCATTGGTATGGTACTAATAGTAGGTGCGTTGTTAGCTTTTACAGCTTCATCGCTTCGCCCAATGATTGATGCAAACAAACGTATCGAAAAGCAACAAAATATTTTGTATGCGATGGGTGTAAATGAAAATGATGATACAAGTGTAGCATTTGTATCAACTGATAAAGTAGTTGGAGAGTTTTCAAAATATATTAAAAAGCAAATAGTAATTGAAGGAACTAATGTTTCTGAAAATACTAAAGCATATTTAATTGATATTAAAAAACAACAAACAGCTGCAAAAGCAGGTAAAGTAAGAAAATTACCATTATTAATAGGTGAAAAAGATGGTAAAACATTTTATATAGCACCAATTAGAGGTAAAGGTCTTTGGGATGCAATTTGGGCATATGTTGCTATGGATAAAAACATGGTAATACAAGGTGCTTTTTTTGACCATAAAGGAGAAACACCAGGTTTAGGGGCTAACATTAAGCAACGTTACTTTATGGATGATTTTATTGGAGAAGATTTAATGAACAATGGTTCTTTTAAAGGAATTACTGTTTCTAAATCAAATAATGATCCGAAGAACGAAGATAAAACAGATAACGAGGTAGATGCAATTGCAGGAGCAACAATTACTGGAGACGGTGTTGCGGCAATGATTAAATCTGAATTAGGTTTATACGTGCCTTACTTTAAAACATTGAAATAAATATGGGACTTTTATCAAAAAAAGACGCAGTATTAATTACAGATCCGTTATTGGATAACAACCCAATTACTATTCAAGTATTAGGTATCTGTTCAGCATTAGCAATTACAGCAGAGCTTAAAGCTTCGTTAGTAATGGGTATAGCAGTACTTTTTGTACTAGGAGTAGGTAATGTGGTAATCTCTTTAATGAGAAACATTATTCCATCAAAAATTAGAATTATTGTACAGTTAATAGTAGTTGCTGCTTTAGTAATTATTGTAGATCAGGTATTAAAAGCTTTTGCTTACGAGTTAAGTAAAACACTTTCGGTATTTGTTGGTTTAATTATTACCAACTGTATTATTATGGGGCGTTTTGAAGCTTTTGCTTTAGGTAACGGGCCTTGGAGGTCATTCTTAGATGGAATTGGAAATGCCTTAGGATATGCTGTGATTTTAATTATAGTAGGGTTTTTTAGAGAGTTATTAGGTTCTGGTACTTTGTTTGGAATTCCAGTGCTTGGAGATCCAATTGAAAAAACAGGATTATTTTCAACAGGATATGAAAACAATGGGTTTATGTTAATGCCTCCAATGGCATTAATTATTGTTGGGCTTATTATTTGGGTACAACGTAGTAGAAACAAAGCATTAATTGAAGACTAACCAAGTTAGAATTCATTAAAATATAGAAAAATGGAACATTTAGAATTATTTTTCAAGTCAATATTTATTGATAACATGGTATTTGCAGTTTTCTTAGGAATGTGCTCTTACTTAGCTGTATCTAAAAAAGTAGCTACTGCCGTTGGTTTAGGAGCTGCTGTAATTTTTGTATTGGCTGTTACAGTACCTGTTAACTGGTTATTAGATCAATACTTATTACAACCAGGAGCATTATCATGGTTAGGAGCAGAATATGAAGGTTACGATTTAAGTTTCTTATCATTTATTATGTTTATTGCAACTATTGCAACAATGGTACAATTGGTAGAAATTATTGTAGAAAAATTTGCACCAGCATTATATAACTCTTTAGGTATTTTCTTACCATTAATTGCCGTAAACTGTGCAATTTTAGGAGGGTCGTTATTTATGCAATCTCGTGAAATTCCTACATTAGGATTATCATTAACTTATGGAGTTGGTTCAGGAATTGGATGGTTTTTAGCAATTTTAGCTATTGCAGCTATTCGTGAAAAAATCAGATATTCATCAGTGCCACCAGCATTAAGAGGATTAGGAATCACTTTTATTGTTACTGGTTTAATGGGAATAGGATTT
Source organism: Tenacibaculum dicentrarchi (assembly GCF_900239345.1). Lineage (GTDB taxonomy): Bacteria > Bacteroidota > Bacteroidia > Flavobacteriales > Flavobacteriaceae > Polaribacter > Polaribacter dicentrarchi. The sequence continues at coordinate 369,524 of NZ_OESZ01000001.1, forward strand.
TTAAGTTTTGGAGGTATGTTAACAGGAGGTGAAGAAGAAGCTAAAGCTGAAGAAGCTCCTAAAGCAGAAATCAAAATAGAAAAGAAAGAAGAAGCAAAACAGCAAGCTGAAAAATTAGCTGATAACACTAAAAAAATTATAGAATAATGATGTTTTTAGAAGTAAGTACAGGAGGTACGGTAGCTGTAACAGTTATATCATTTTTAATAATTCTATTAATTTTAGTAGGGTTGTTATTATTTGTTAAGCAAAAATTAGCACCATCAGGACCCGTAAAAATCACTATTAATGGTGATAAAGTAATTGAAGTAGCATCAGGAGGTACATTATTATCTACCTTAGGTAACGAAAAGATTTTTTTACCATCAGCTTGTGGTGGTGGTGGTTCTTGTGTACAGTGTGAGTGTCACGTAAATTCTGGTGGAGGTGAAGCTTTACCAACAGAAACACCTCACTTTACACGTAAAGAATTAGCACACGGAGTTCGTTTATCTTGTCAAGTTAAAGTAAAACAAGATATGGATATTTCTATTCCTGAAGAAATTTTTGGAATTAAGAAATGGGAAGCAGTAGTTGTAAGAAATTACAATGTTGCAACTTTTATTAAGGAATTTGTAGTTGAAATTCCTGAAGATATGGGTTACAAAGCAGGTGGATATATTCAAATTGAAATTCCAGCTTGTGAGGTAAACTATGCTGATATGGATATTACTGCCCATCCAGAAGAACACGATACTCCTGATAAATTTGAAGGAGAATGGAATAAATTTGGTTTAAGACCATTAGTAATGAAAAATGAAGAAACTGTAGAACGTGCTTATTCAATGGCTTCTTACCCTGCTGAAGGAAGAGAAATCATGTTAAATGTACGTATTGCAACACCTCCTTTTGATAGAGTGAAAGGTGGATGGATGGATGTAAATCCTGGAGTTGCTTCTTCATATATTTTCAACTTAAAGAAAGGAGATAAATGTGTTATTTCTGGTCCTTATGGTGAATTCTTTATTAATGAATCTGATGCTGAAATGTTATATGTAGGTGGTGGAGCAGGTATGGCACCAATGCGTTCTCACTTATATCACTTATTCAGAACATTAAAAACTGGTAGAAAAGTAACTTATTGGTATGGTGGTCGTTCAAAAGCTGAATTATTCTATGTAGAACACTTTAGAGCTTTAGAAAGAGATTTCCCTAACTTTAAATTCTTTATTGCATTATCTGACCCAACAGAAGCGGATAACTGGAAAGTTAAAACTGATGTAAATGATGAAGCTGGAGACGGTTTTACAGGATTTATTCATCAAGTAGTTATCAACGAATATTTATCGAAACATGAAGCACCAGAAGACTTAGAATTATATTTCTGTGGTCCACCATTAATGAACAACGCTGTTCAGAAAATGGGTGAAGATTTTGGTCTTGCTGATGAAAATATCCGATTTGATGATTTTGGAGGATAAACCCTTATCAATCAAAAAATATATAAAAACCGATACATTATTGTATCGGTTTTTTTGTACTTAAAAATAAAGACATTTTATCCAAAAAAATATACTTGTGATATTTGAGCTTATAAAACGTACCTTTGCACCAAATTAATGCAAATGATTACTTTTCAAGATTTAGATTTATCAAATCCATTACGAAACGCTATTGAAGAATTAGGTTTTGTAAATCCAACACCAATTCAAGAAGAAGCCTTTCCAATTATTCGTTCTGGTAAAGACGTTGTTGGTATTGCCCAAACAGGTACAGGTAAAACTTTTGCCTATATGTTACCGATACTTCGTGACTTGAAGTTTTCAAAACAACAACATCCAAGAGTTCTTGTAGTTGTACCAACTCGTGAATTAGTAGTACAGGTAGTTAATGAAATTGAAAAGCTATCAGAATTTATGACCTTACGTACTATTGGTGTGTTTGGTGGAGTTCCTTTAAACAGGCATAAACAAGCTGTAGCATTAGGTGCAGATGTAATTGTTGCTACTCCAGGACGTTTATATGATTTAGCTTTAAGTAACAATTTAAAACTAAAATCAATCCAAAAATTAGTGATTGATGAAGTAGATGTAATGCTAGATTTAGGATTTAGATTTCAACTATTAAATATTTTTGAATTATTACCTGTGCGTCGTCAAAATATTATGTTTTCGGCTACAATGACACAAGATGTTGAAGCATTAATTGATGATTTCTTTATCGTTCCAAAAAAGATTTTTATCGCAGTAAGTGGTACGCCACTTGATAATATTAAGCAAATTAGTTATGATGTTCCTAACTTTTATACTAAGGTAAACTTATTACACGAGTTAATATCTAATAAAACGGAATATAGTAAAGTGCTAATTTTTGCACCTAATAAAAGAAATGCCGACCGATTATACGATTGTGTAAAAGAAGAATTTCCTGCACAATCATGTGTAATTCATTCAAATAAAACACAAAACTATCGTTTACGTTCTATTGAACAATTCAATAAAGGCGAAAAACGTATTTTAATTGCTACTGATGTAATTGCTCGTGGTTTAGATTTAGCCGAAGTAACACACGTTATTAATTTTAATACGCCTTATTTTCCTGAAAATTATATGCACAGAATTGGTAGAACTGGTCGTGCAGAGCATGAAGGTACTGCGATTCTTTTTTCAACAGAAAAAGAACAAGAAGCTAAAACGAGAATTGAAGAGTTAATGAATTATGAAATTCCGATGTCAGAAATTCCTGAATATGTCGAAATTTCTAAACAATTAACAGAGGAAGAACGTCCTAAAGAAGAAGCTGAAAAAAATAAAAACAGAACTTCTTTAGAGTATGTTCCAGGACCTGCTTTTCATGAAAAAAGTGAAAAGAATAAAAAAACAAATCAAGGTGGTTCTTATCGTAGAGAAATTGCCAAAAAATATAAAAAGCCTAAAACTAGAGGTGATAAGAATTATAACATGCGTAACAAGAAAAAATAATGGAAGTACTTACTAAACAAGAAATCCATAATTTAGGGATGAATATTGCTGGTAAAAAGCTTCAAAAAATGGGCTACGAGTTTGTTGCTATTAATAGCGAATTAAAAAAACATCCGCAGTTTGTTTTATATAAAAAAGGCGAACCTACTATTTTTGTGTTAGTAAAAACAACCAATAATATTCAATCTCCTGAAGATTACGATGTTTTATGGATGGAAACATTTAAAGAACATGCTAAAAAACAAAATGCAAAAATTTGGTTTGCAGGTATTGGCATTGCAAATTCAGAAAGTGTTGAATTACCCGTTTTTAAAGACCAACCATACTATATTGCTTTTGACGATTTTATCAAAATATAATTTTATCAATATAAAAAACACTCACTTTTATAAAATGAGTGTTTTTTTATATATAAACGTCATGCTGAATTTATTTCAGCATCGCATAAAATTAAGAACTTCAGCAAATCAGGATGCGAAACTGAAATAAATTCAGTTTGACGGATTCGATTTTTTAACGATAAAAATTTTTTAAATGAAATTTAAATAAGTTCTTAAACTTTAAAATTATTTGAAGCAATTTCCCGCTTTCCGCACTCGCTTTTTTTTGAAGAAAAATCAAAAAAAGAGCTCAAACAAATGCTTCAATCGGGGCTAGGCAATCGAACTAAATTTTATATTTTAAGTAAAAAAATAGCTAAAGAACAAATTAAAAAAGAGAACTTCAATTGATAAATTTGTATTTTTGCACTCTATGGTAGAAACACGTGAAGCAATATCAGAAAAAGCGGTTTTAATTGGAGTTATAACCCAAAATCAAAATGAAAAGCAATCTGACGAATATTTAGATGAATTAGACTTTTTAACTTCAACAGCAGGAGGAGTTGCTGTAAAACGATTTGTTCAAAAAATAACAAAACCAAATCCTAAAACCTTTTTAGGAACAGGAAAATTAGAAGAAGTAAAAGCATATATTGCTTCTCATAATATTGGTACAGCTATTTTTGATGATGAATTATCACCCGCTCAATTACGTAATATTGAAAATATATTAGACTGTAAAATTTTAGATAGAACCAATTTAATTTTAGATATTTTTGCTAGTAGAGCTCAAACAAGTTCAGCAAAAGCACAAGTAGAATTGGCACAATGTCAATATTTATTACCTCGATTAACAAGGTTATGGACGCACCTTGATAAGCAAAAAGGAGGAATCGGAATGCGTGGACCTGGTGAAACAGAAATTGAAACTGACCGTCGTATTATTAGAGATAAAATTACCTTATTAAAGAAAAAACTTTCTACTATTGATAAGCAAATGGCGGTTCAAAGAAAGAATAGAGGTAAAATGGTACGTCTTGCATTAGTTGGATATACCAATGTTGGTAAATCAACATTAATGAATGTAATTAGTAAAAGTGATGTTTTTGCTGAAAATAAACTATTCGCAACTTTAGATACTACTGTTCGAAAAGTAGTTATAAAGAATATTCCTTTTTTAATGACTGATACGGTTGGTTTTATTAGGAAATTACCAACACAATTGGTTGAGTCGTTCAAATCGACCTTAGATGAAGTTCGTGAAGCTGATTTATTATTACATGTAGTGGATATTTGTCATCCAAATTTTGAAGATCACATTGCATCTGTAAATAAAATTTTAGATGAAATAGGAGCTTCAAATAAACCTGTTGTAATGGTTTTTAATAAAATTGATGCTTATACTCATGATACAATTGACGAAGATGATTTAATCACTGAAAAATCTAAAAATCATTATACACTTGATGATTGGAAAAATACTTGGATGAATGATTTAGGAGAAGAAAGTCTTTTTATCTCGGCATTAAATAAAGATAATTTAGAAGAATTTAAAGAAAAAATTTACGAATCAGTTAAAAAAATACATATTCAACGATTTCCTTACAATAACTTCTTATATCAAGATGATTTACCTGTCGAATAAACACTTAGTTTAACATATCTTAACGTAAAAAGTACATGGAAACCTTGTTTTTATGTGCTTTTTTTCGTATATTTAGTATCTATTAAAACAATATTTTTAACCATTTTATTCCCCCAAAAAATGAAAAATATAATAACAGTACTTCTTTTTTTTAGTGCTTTTTCTGTTTTTTCTCAAAAAATTTGTGCTTCTCAAGAAGAGGTTATTGTCGATGTTAATGCCATTAATAAGTGTGCTGTAGAAAAAGATATCGTTAAAATAAAGAAGAACAAAACAAAATATACAGCGAAGTCAAGTACCCGATATTTAAAAAAACGTATTGTTCCAAATACAGAGGTTCACTTAGCAAGTAATTTAAAAACAAATGCTGTTGTAGCGTCTAAAAAAGGAACTAAAATAACAGAAAATTTATTAACAATTTTAAAAAAAGAAGCAGAAAAAGAAAATATATCTTTTGATGCAGTAGATACTATTCCATTATTTGCTTCTTGTGATGAAAATTCCTCAGATAAGGTTTATTGCTTTAATACTGAAATGGAAAAACATATTGTTGCGAATTTTGAGTATCCGAAGGAAGCTTTAAAAAAAGGAATTGAAGGTGATTTTGAAGTTAGTTTTGTTATCGATAAAAATGGAAAAGTAAAGAATATTAAAGTGCTTGGAGAAAATGATAATATTATTTTGAAAAAAGAAGCAATGCGAATTGTTTTATTACTTCCTAAGTTTACACCAGCAAAACAGAAAGGTGCTCTAGTTAGTGTTTTATATAAATTCCCAATGAATTTTACCTTAAATTAGTAGTTTATTAACTAGGGTGTAACATGATTTTAGGTTCTTTGAAAAAAAAACATATATTTGTAAACTTAGTTAAATTATTTTTTTTAAATGATTGGTTAATAGTTTAATACGTTTTTTTATGAGAGAATTATTATTGTTAATATGTTTTTTGTCTATGAATGTAACATCGCAAGAGCTTTGTGAATCTCCAGAGAATAAAAACATCGATTTAAATACGATTAGTGTAACTAAATGTACTATTAAAGAGGCTAATCATAAAAAAAATAAAAAAGCAAGACTTATTTCTGTTACTGTATCGGCTAATAGAAGGCATCTTAAAAAGCGAGCAGCTCTAAAAAAACAACAAGTTACAGGTCTTTCTAGTGTTGGTATTGCCGAAATTAAAGAAACATCTGAAAACACTAAAATAACGAACACTACTATAGCTTTAAAAAACAATATAGAAAGTGTTAAAAATAAATTATCTGTTGAAGAGTTAAAAAAAGCATCTAAATTTAACGAAGTAGATAAGATACCCTTGTTTAATTCTTGTAAAAAAGTTGAAAAATCTGCTCGTATGGATTGTTTTAATGAGAAAATGGTGGCACATATTTCAAAGCACTTTAGCTATCCGAGTACTGCTATTCAAGAGTCTATTCAAGGAGAAGTATGGGTTCGATTTATTATTGATAAAAACGGAGAAATTAAAAATATCAAAACGTTAGGGCCTAAAAATGCTGAGGTATTAAATAAAGAAGCTATTAGAGTGGTATCTAAGTTACCTCAATTTATTCCTGCTAAAAAAGATGGAGGTCGTATTTCTGTAAAATACGGTTTCCCTATTTCATTTTCTTTAGAAGAATAAATTAAGGAAAGGTTATAGAAATAAAAAAAATAATTTAAACAAAAGAATATGCTTAAAAAATTACTTCTATTTTTTTTTGTAACTTCTAGTTTTGCTTTATCGGCACAGCTTATTTTAAAAGGAAAAGTGTATGATGAATACTTAGAACCTTTTCCTAGTGCACTTATTAATTCTTTAGAAAATAGTGCTGTATCAACTGTAGATGGAAGTTTTACTTTAACGACCTCATTAAATTTTCCGTTTACAATACAGGTTACTGCTTTTGGATATAGAAAAGAGGTTGTTGAAATTACCTCAGCAGACCAAGAATTAAATATTGTTTTAAAAGAAAATTCTTCTTTAGATGAGGTTGTAATATCGGCATCAAGGTCTCCAGAACGAGTTATAGAATCACCGGTAACTATTGAGCGATTAGGAATTACTGATATTAAAAATAATACCTCAATTTCTTTCTACGATGGGCTTACTAATTTAAAAGGAATTGATTCTAGAGAGGCTAGTTATGGTTTTAAATCAATTAATTCTCGTGGTTTTTCCACTTTTGATAATACTCGTTTTGTGCAATTAGTCGATGGTGTTGAAACCTCAATTCCTGCTTTAAACTTTTCGGCGGGTAATATTGTCGGTTTATCAGAATTAGATGTAAAAGATGTTGAAATATTACCAGGAGCTTCTTCGGCTTTATATGGTGCAAATGCTTTTAATGGTATTTTGTTAATGAAAAGTAAAAACCCGTTTGACTATGATGGAATAAGTAGTTATTATAAAACAGGATTTATTAATCAAAAAGCATTAGGTACATCACAATTTCATGATGTTGGTCTTAGAATGGCGTATAAATTTAGTAATTATTTTGCTGCAAAAGTAAATTTTGTAACTTATAAAGCAGAAGAATGGCATGCAAACGATGTTAGAAATACAACAGGTGTTGGCGGTGTTATTAAGAAAGGAAATAGAGAAAATACGTTAGATTATGATGGTGTAAATTTTTATGGAGATGAGGTCTCTTATGAATTACCAGGTATTGGAAATGTTAGTCGAACAGGATATGCTGAAGAACAGTTGTATGATTATGATGGAAAGGCTGTGAAATTTGATGGATCATTTCATGTACGCCCATTTGGTAATCAAAAATTAGAAGTTATATTAAATGCTCGTTTTTCAGCAGGAAATAATATGTATCAAGGAGCAAATAGATTTGCTCAAAATGATTTTTCTGTAACACAATATAAACTAGAGTTTTTAGGTGAAAACTTCTTTGTTCGTAGTTATTATACTGGTAATACTACTGGTGAAACCTATGATTTACGATTTGCAGGCATAGCCTTAAATGAGTATTATAATCCGAGTGAAAATTGGTTTAAAGAATACGGAAAGGCTTTTTCAGGAGCTATAAAAAATGTAACAAGAGGTAATGATAAAGCAGCAAGGAATTATGCTGATAGGAATAGATTACAACCAGGAACAACAACTTTTGAAGAAGCACTACATAGTATTATTAAAAAGCCTATTAATCAAGGAGGTTCGGGGCTAAAAGATAAAACACAATTATATAATATTGAGGCGAATTATAACTTTAAAGATCTAATTAAATGGGCGAAAATTCAGGTAGGTACATCTTATCGAAAATTTAATATTAATTCAAAAGGAACACTATTTACAGATAAAAATAGTGCTTTAGCTTTTGATATGTTAGGGGCATATTCACAAATTCAAAAGAAATTTTTTGAAAATCGTTTAAAGTTTACTGGATCTGTTCGTTATGATAAATCTAAAAATTTTGAAGGTAATTTTTCTCCAAGAATTGCTTTGAATTATGCTATCGAAGAAAACAAAATACTAAGAATATCATACCAAACAGGTTTTAGAACACCGAGTACTTTAGAACAGTATATGAGTTTAAAAACGGGACCCAATTCTTTAATCTTAGGAACGTCAAACGAAAATATAGCACGTTTTTCAACGATAGCAAAAAATAGTGATAATACGACAAGTGTTATTATAGGAAAAGATGTTTTTGAAAAAGCATTTATACTTGAAAATAATGTTCCTATTTATATAAAACCAACACCTATAAAATCAGAAAAAGTAACTTCTTATGAAATAGGTTATAGAAGTATTTTAAATATTAGTAACACTAATATAATGGAGTTAGATATAAATGGTTATTATAATCAATATGATAACTTTGTAGCAAATAAAAATATTTTAGTTCCGAATTATGGTGCTGTTATAAATGGTATTCCAGATGCATTAGCTTTAAAGGCTTTTTCTAATAAAGATGTTACGGCTGTTCTATTAAATACAAATACAACAGCTAAAGTAAATTCATACGGTGTTGGATTAGGCTTAACAACAAAAATTTTTAAAACATTTAATTTTGGAGCAAACTATACTTTAAGTAAAATGATATTTAATCAAGAAGATGATCTTGATTTTAAGCCAGGTTTTAATACGCCTGAACATCAAGTAAAAATAATGTTCGGTCATTCTAATTTATTTAAAAATTTCGGTTTTAACGTAAACGCAAGATTGCAAGATAAATTTTTATGGCAATCTAATTTTTTGACAGAAGAAGTAGAAAGTAGAACATTACTTGATGCTCAAATAAATTACAAAATACATTCTTTAAAATCAAGAATTAAAATAGGAGGAACCAACTTAACAAGAGAAGAATATGTTGTAGCTCCTGGTTCAGGTTTAATAGGGTCAATGTATTATGTGTCTTGGGTAATTAATCAATAATTTTCTTTATAATAAGTTTATTAATAGCTATTAATAAATCCTAAAAAAAATTAAATAGTTTACTATTTAATTTTTTTTAGGATTTTAAAGTTAAATTAAGGTTATTTAAACTTAAATTTCACACTATGTATATAGGGAGTTTTAATAATTAATAATTGTTTTTTATGAAAAATAACTGAACTTAACGACTTCTTTAGAAGTGTTAAAATCCTTTGAAAACCCTTTATACAGGAGTATTAAGTGCTTTTTAAATCTATTAAAACACAGTATTAATTACTTGCTTTTTAGAGTGTTAAAATAAAATAAAACGAAAATATCGCTTTTTGTTTTAAAATTTTGTACTTTTGCACTATCTTAAAGATCTTTTTTAGATCTGTTTTATAAGAGTAAAACACCTATTATGAGAAAGTTATTATTTATTATCCCGTTTTTTTTTATTAATATTTTTTCAGTTCTTTTTGCGCAAGAAATTTGTGAATCTCCAAATAGTAAAGAGGTTGACTTAAATAGCATTAGTATTACAAAATGTACTATTAAAGAATCTAAAAGTAAGAAAAATAAGAAATCTAGACTTATTTCGGTGTCAGTATCTGCAAATAAAAGGCATTTAAAGAAAAGAGAGCTTTTAAAGAAGAAAGAAATTACTGCTATTGGAGTTACAGGAGTTTCTAAGGTTTCTGAAACTGCTTTAAATGCTGAGATTACAAACACAATATCGTTGAAAAATAATATTGAGAATCTTAAAAATAAATTATCAAAAGAAGAAGTTAGAAAAGCATTGAAATTTACAGACGTAGATAAAATACCAGTTTTTGACGCTTGTAAAAAAGCAGCAAAAGGTGAGGAATCTGATTGTTTTAATAATGAAATGATGCACCATATTTCTAAATATTTTAGTTATCCAGGAGAAGCTGTTAGACAAAGTTTACAGGGAGATGTTTGGGTTCGTTTTATTATTGATAAAAGTGGTTATGTAAAAAATATAAAAACGTTAGGTCCTGATAATGCTGAAATATTAAACAATGAAGCTACCCGTGTAGTTTTAAAGTTACCAAGGTTTAAACCTGCAAAAAAAGGAGGAAAGCGTACTTCTGTAAAGTATGGTTTCCCTATTAACTTTTCTTTAGAAGAGTAAAAATATTATTTTAAAAAACAAAACACTTTAAAATGTTTAAAAAATATTCAATAATTATTATTTTTACTTTATTTAGTATGGTGTCATACGCTCAGGTAAAAATAAAAGGTTTGGTTTATGACGAGTATTTAGAGCCTTTTTATAATGCTAAAATTACTGTGGCAGGTGTAAATACACTGTCTGATGAAGATGGAGTATTTACTTTAAACGTATCTAGAAATTTTCCAATAAATTTAAGAGTATCTGCTTTTGGTTATCAAACAGAAGAGTTGATACTTACAGGGTTAGATAAATCAATTAATATTATTTTAAAAGAAGCATATCTTTTAGATCAAGTAGTTATATCAGCTTCAAGAGTTCCGGAACGAATTATTGAATCTCCTGTAACTATTGAGCGTTTTGGTTTAAGCGATATTAAAAATACCACTTCAAATTCTTTTTATGATGGTTTAACTAATTTAAAAGGAGTACAGTCACGAGAGGGTGGTTATGGATTTAAATCAGTCAATACAAGAGGTTTTTCGGATTTTAGTAATTCTAGATTTATCCAAATGATAGATGGTATGGATACTGCAGCACCAGCCTTAAACTTTAGCCCAGGTAATTTATCTGGAGTTTCTGAACTAGATATTAATAATGTAGAGATTTTACCAGGAGCTTCTTCTGCATTATATGGAGCTAATGCTTATAATGGGCTTATGTTATTAACAACTAAAAACCCTTTTGATTTTACAGGTATTAGTGTTTTACTTAAAAGTGGAAATACTTACCAAAAAACATCAGGAAATAATACTTTTTATGATGCTTCTATTCGTATGGCTTATAAATTTAGTGAATCTTTAGCCGCTAAAGTAAATTTTAATTACCTTACAGCTGAAGAGTGGCACACTAATGACACGAGAAATAAACAAATTGATACCAATAAAATTATAGAAGGTAATAGAGATAATACTTTAAATTTTGATGGTGTTAATGTGTATGGTGATGAATTTGATTACAGTACTAAGTTGTTAGATTTAGCTGAATATGATGAGGACTACTTTCTTGGTGCTGAATATGATGATTTTGATTTTTCTAAAGATTTTAATCTTAGTAGAACAGGATATTCAGAGAGAGAGTTATTAGGTAATAATCAAATAATTAAAAACTTGAAATTTGATGCATCTATACATTACAGACCTTTTAAAGACGAATCGTTAGAATTAATTGTAGCAACAAAAATTTCAACAGGTAATAGCCTTTTTCAAGGGATTTCAAGATATGCACAGAGAGAATCTTATGTTAATCAATCTAAATTTGAAGTAAAAGGAAGTAACTTTTATGTAAGAGCTTATTATACATTAAACGATGCTGGTAACTCTTTTGATTTAAATAGAACAGGTAGCATAATGACATCATTATCTGGTGAATATTGGGGCTATGATTATTACGAAAATCTACGTAGATCTCTTGATGCTAATAATATAGGATTTCAAGATTTTCAAAAATATCCAGAACTATTAAAACAAGCAAGAGCATATGCTGATTCATTTACATTAAAACCTGGCACAACAGCGTTTAATAAAGAATTAGATAGAGTAAAATCAACATTAATTACCAAAGGAGGTAGTCAAATATATGATAAAAGCGCCTATTCACATGCAGAAGGAAATTATAACTTTAGTTCTTTATTAAATAACTGGGGAGATGTTCAAGTAGGAGGGTCTTTTAGACAATACAATCCGAATTCTAAAGGAACAATATTTAATGATGCTAAAGAAGCTATTAAGGTAAATGAGTATGGTGTTTATAGTCAAATTCAAAAAAAGTTTTTAGAAAACAGATTAGGATTAACAGCATCTTTACGTTATGATAAATCTCAAAATTTTGACGGTAACTATTCTCCTCGTTTAGCTATAAATTATGCTTTAGGAGAGGATAAAAATCATTTTGTAAGAGCTTCTTACCAAACAGGTTTTAGAAACCCAACAATACAAGAACAGTACTTGATGAACCAACCAGGTAGAAAAATGAATCTAGGAACATCAAAAGATAATCTAGATAGAATTTCTATCGGTAGAAATTACGATAAATTATACGGTAATAATTATGCTCCTCCATTAGATGGTATTATTTTAGGGAATGATATTATTAATAATTCATTACTAACTTCATCAGTATATAAACCTGATGATTATAAAGGTAAAGATTTTATAAAATCAGTATATACTGAAGTAAAGCCAGAAGAAGTTCAGACAATTGAATTAGGCTATAGAAGTATGTTTGGTATTACAAAAACAAATAATATTAATATAGATGTTAATGCTTTTTATAGTAAACATAAAGATTTTGTATTTAGACAAGATATAGTAACACCTAAGGTAGGATTAGTTTATCCTTTTGGAAATAGAAAGTTAACAGCAGAGGAATTAGCTGATCCAACTATAAAGGCAGGTAAAATTGTAGATGGAGTTTTAGTTGCTGATGAATTGGCTTATAATGCACTTTATGATCTAGATGATGATGGTCATTTATTAGCCCAAGAATTTAATCTAGTTACTAATAGTAAATCAAAAGTAACTTCTTATGGTTTTGGAATTGGTTTAAACACTAAATTATTAAAAACATTTAATTTTGGATTAAACTATAACTTTATAGATTATGAAATTAAAGATAAAGATTTAGGTTTTTTTGAGCCAAATTTTAACACACCAAAACACACAGTAAAAGTTCAGTTAGGTAACAACAATCTGTTTAATAATTTTGGGTTTAATGTAAATGCAAGATGGCAAGATGAATATAGATGGGTTTCTCAATTTGTAAAAGGAGATATATCAGAAAGAACTGTAATTGATGCACAGCTAAACTATCGTATTCCTTCTATGAAATCTAAAATAAAAATTGGAGGAACAAACTTATTTGGTAAAGAGTATTTTGTAGCACCAGGTTCTGGTCAAATAGGGCAATTATATTATGTTTCTTGGACAATAAATAACTAAGAACTTTAGCATATATTTTACAAAAACTCGAGCATTGCTCGAGTTTTTTTGTTTTAAAAAACATTTAATTTTCAGTACTTGTTAAAATTTCATCTGAAAAAAAATATTACAGAAAAATTAAGAAATCGAACCTATCAAACTGAACTTATTTCAGTTTTTCATTCTAATTTCCCACAGTGCTTAGCTGTCTAGCTTTTTCAAGAATAACTTTGTAGATTTTAGACAACTAATTCTTTATTTAAAAAGAATCTATTTTACCTTTATAAAAGTGTGTTTTTAGTGTTTTTGTTATTCTATTTAACTGATTAACTTATAGTTGTCTAACCTTTCCTTCACACATTTATTTTCCTTCCCCTCAGGAAAAATTATTTAATAATATAATTTTTTTGATATGATGAAAAAAATAGTGTTTGTTATGTTGTTACTTTTATTAAACTCAGTAGCAATTGCCCAAAAAGTTTGTGAATCTGCAGATAAAACTGCTGAGATTGATTTAAATACTATTAGTGTTACAAAATGTACTATTAAAGAGCCTAAAAATAAGAGGAGTAAGAAATCTAGGCTTATTTCTGTAACAATATCTGTAAATAAAAGGCATTTAAAAAAACGAAAAACTTTAAAAAAACAAGAAGTCGCAAGTCTTGGGGGTATAAATACTGTTGAAGTTGGCGAAATAGTTAAGAACTCTGAAATTAAAGGTGCAGTCGTACTAAAAAACAATATTGAAAATCTTAAAAATAAATTATCAAAAGAAGAAGTTCGAAAGGCTTTAAAATTTACAGCTGTAGATAAAATACCCGTTTTCAAAGCTTGTGAAAAAACAAAGAAATCAGAAACTTCAGATTGTTTTAATACCGAAATGATGCGTCATATTTCTAAACATTTTAGCTATCCACTAGAAGCGATTAAACGTGGTGTTAAAGGCGAAGTTTGGGTTCGGTTTATTATTGATAAAACAGGTTATGTTAAAAATATTAAAACACTAGGCTCTGATGGTGCTACAATATTAGATAACGAAGCGGTTCGTGTAGTTGCTATGCTACCTAAATTTAAACCCGCTAAAAAAGATGGAAATTATACGACTGTAAAGTATGGTTTTCCAATTAATTTTTCACTAGAAGAGTAGAAGTAAAAAAAAATATTTAAAAGAAATTTTACGATGTTAAAAAAACAATTAATAGGGATGTTTTTTATTTTTTGTAGCGTAATTACATACGCACAAATAGAAATAAAAGGAGAGGTTTACGATGAGTATCTAGAGCCTTTTTATAATGCTAAAATCACTATAAAAACAGAAAGTACTACTACTACTTTTACAGATGGTAAGTTTACCTTGAAAACCTTGCGAAAATTACCGGTAACGCTAATAATTTCTGCTTTTGGTTATCAAACAGAAAAACGGATTATCAGAAGTTTAGGTTCGCCAATAAATATCATATTAAAAGAAAGCTTATTACTAGATCAAATTGTTATTTCAGCATCTAGGGTTTCTGAAAAAATTATTGAATCGCCAGTAACAATTGAAAGATTTGGTTTAACAGAGGTTAAAAATACATCCGCTAATTCTTTTTATAATGGCTTAGCAAATTTAAAAGGAGTAGAATCTAGAGAAGGAGGTTATGGGTTTCAATCTATAAATACAAGAGGTTTTTCGGATTTTAGCAACTCTCGATTCGTCCAAATGATTGACGGTATGGATACCGCAGCACAGGCATTAAGTTTTAGTACAGGGAATTTTTCAGGGGTTTCAGAATTAGACATCCTTAGTGTTGAAATTTTACCAGGAGCATCTTCTGCATTATATGGAGCTAATGCTTATAACGGTTTGATGTTAATGAACACCAAGAATCCATTTGATTATACAGGAATTAGTAGCTTATTTAAAACAGGATATACTAGCCAAAAAGAAGGTGGAAATAATCCTTTTTATGACGCCTCTATACGAATGGCGTATAAATTTAATGACTATTTTGCTGCAAAAGTAAATTTTTCTTATTATGAAGCTGAAGAGTGGCATGCCAATGATTTAAGAAATAAGGAAATTATTAGTCATGAAATAATTCCTGGAGATATCAGTTCAACAGTTAATTATGATGGTGTTAATACCTATGGAGATGAGACTTTTTTTGATTTGAGTCAATGGAATGGTTATTTACAATATGATATGCCTGATAGTGCCGAAATACCTTATGGAACATATTTAAGAAGAACAGGTTATAGTGAAAGCGAGCTTTTAAAAGATGATTTTAAAACCAATAATACCCGATTTTCAGGAGCATTACACTTTAGACCTTTTAAAGATGAGCGTTTAGAAATTGAATTATCTTCTAGGTTTTCTTTAAGAGATAACCTTTTTCAAGGTACAAGTAGATTTGTACAGCGTAATTATTTTACAGAACAACATAAAATAGAAGTTAAAGGGAACGATTTTTATGTTAGAGGATACTATACCGGAAATGACTCTGGTAATTCATACGATTTAACAAAAACTGGAATTGAGCTTAATCGTTATCCTGATACTTTTTATTATTGGGAACTTGAGTATTATAACAAACATTATCTTGAAGGAAAAACAATAGCTAATACTAGAGCCTTAATAGATTTACATAGGTTAAAATCAAATACCAAATTATTTAATAAAGAGTTTAATAAAATTACATCAACATTAATTTCACAAGGTGGTAGTGCTTTATATGAAAAAAGTCATTATAAGCATTTAGATGGTAACTATAATTTTAAACGATTATTGAATAACTGGGCTGATATTCAAGTAGGAGGTTCTTACAGAAAATATAATCCGAACACTTTTTAATGATGCTTTTGAAAAGATAGAAATAGAAGAATATGGTTTTTATTCTCAAATTCAGAAAAAACTATTTAATGAGAGATTAAAAGTAACAACATCACTTCGTTATGATAAAGCAACTAATTTTGATGGAAATTATTCACCAAAAATAGCCTTGAATTATGTTTTAGGTACTGATAAAAATCATGTGTTAAGAGCTTCTTATCAAACAGGTTTTAGAAACCCAACAGTTCAAGAACAATATATGTTTTTAAATCCATCAATTAAAACAACAATAGGAACTGTTAAGGCTAACTTAGATAGAATATCTTCTGAAAACTACACGCCAGTTTTTGACCCTACTTTAAATGACTACCAGACAAGAGTCGTAACTGGACAAGAAATACTAAATAATTCTGTATTAACTAGCACTGCGTTTAAAGCTGACGGTGATTATTCGAAGGCAATTAAATCTGATTATGGAGAGGTTCTTCCAGAGGTAGTTAAAACACTTGAATTAGGGTATAGAAGTATGTTTCGTTTAAATAATAACACCAATTTCGATATCGATATTAACGGGTATTATAGTAAGCATGATAATTTTGTTTTTACACAAGATATAACAACCCCTAGCTTAGGAAAAGTATATCCTTTCGGAAATAAAAAATTAACTCAAGAAGAAATAGAAGCTCTTAATTACACTCCTATTATAAACGACCAAGGTGTTGTGGTTTATGACGAAATGGCTTTTATTTCTATAGCACAAGGGTTTTGTGAAGATTTTAGTATTATAACCAATAGTAAATCTAATGTTGATTCTTATGGTTTTGCTTTAGGGATGCATACTAAATTATTCAAAAATTTTGATTTTGGAGTAAACTATAATTTTAATGATTATGAGTTTGAAGATAAAGATAACGGACAATTTGAACCTAATTTTAATACACCAAAACATGCTGTAAAATTGCAGTTTGGAAATAGTAAACTTTTCAGAAATGTAGGGTTTAATATTAATGCTAGATGGTCGGATAAATATAAGTGGGTTTCGAAATTCGTAAAAGGTAATGTAGACGCAAGAACTGTGCTTGATGCACAATTAAACTACTTTATTCCCTCTATGAAATCGAGAATTAAAGTTGGAGGAACAAACTTATTCGGTAAAGAATACTATGTTGCACCAGGATCTGGTCAAATAGGGCAGTTATATTATATTTCTTGGACAATAAACAACTAAGAATTTTATATATTTTAAACACATAAAAAAACCTGAACAATATTTGTTCAGGTTTTTTGGTTATACAGGTTTTATTACGCAATGCATTGCATTTCTACTTTTATTTTTTTACTTAGTAAGCTCTTTCGTCATTTCCTTCATAGAAGTTAATAAACGCTTGGTTTACCACTCTGTTTCCACCATCGGTAGGATAATCACCTGTAAAATACCAATCACCTAAATTATCAGGGCAGGCTTTATGCAAACTTTCAACATTTTGGAAAATTACTTCAATTTTAGAAGAAATATTCGTAGTTTTTAACATTTGAGCAATTTTAGCAGAAATTTGTTCATCAGTAAAAGGAGCATACACTTCTTTTACATAATTTACAACATCTTTATCTTGGCTAACCTGTTGCTTTTTACATTTGGCATATACGCTATCAATAATACCATACTGATCGGTTTCTTTTAATAATTCTAAAGCAGCTTTAAAGGCGATAAAATCATTAATTTTTGCCATATCAATACCGTAACAATCAGGGTAACGAATTTGAGGAGCCGAAGAAACAACTACAATTTTCTTAGGGTTTAATCTATCTAATATTTTAATGATACTTTTCTTTAAAGTCGTACCACGAACAATACTATCGTCAATAATTACCAAGTTATCGGTAGGTTTTACAACGCCATAAGTAACATCGTAAACATGGGCTACTAAGTCGTTTCTACTACTATCGTCAGTAATAAAAGTTCTTAATTTTGCATCTTTAATAGCTATTTTTTCAAAACGAGGTCTTTTAGAAAGAATATCGGTTACTTTTTCTTTCGATAATTTTCCGCCACCTGCTAAAATAGCTGCTGTTTTTTGCTGATTTAACACATCTTCGGCAGCTTCCATCATTCCAAAAAATGAAGTTTCTGCGGTGTTAGGAATGTATGAGAAAACAGCATTTTCAATATCGTTATCAATCGATTTTAAAACCTCAGGGAATACAAATTTCCCTAAGTTTTTACGTTCGGTATAAATATCGGCATCGCTTCCTCTTGAAAAATAAATACGCTCAAAAGAACAGGCTTTTTTAACACGTTGTTCTAAAACAGGTGCCATAGAAGTTTTACCATTTTTTTTAATGATTAAGGCATGACCTCTATCAATTTCTTTGATTTCGTTAATATCAACATTAAATACCGTTTGAATTGCAGGACGCTCTGAGGCTACCACTACAACTTCATCATCTTGATAATAAAATGCAGGACGAATTGCCGATGGATCTCTTAAAACAAAGGCATCACCATGTCCTAATAAACCAGCCATAGCGTAACCACCATCCCAGTTTTTTGCTGAACGCTGTAAAATTCGTTGGATATCTAAATTTTTTTCAATAAAAGGAGAGGCATCTTTTTTACTAAATCCAGCTTCTTTTGCTTTTAGGTATAAGTTAGTAACTTCAGCTTCTAAGAAATGACCTATTTTTTCCATTACGGTAACGGTATCGGTAGCTTCTTTTGGGTGTTGTCCTAAATCAATTAAATCATTTAAGAGTTGTTTTGAGTTGGTCATGTTAAAGTTACCAGCAACAAGTAAGCTTTGGTGTCTCCAGTTACGTTGACGTAAAAAAGGGTGTACATTTTCGATAGAATTCCCTCCAAAAGTACCATAACGAAGATGTCCTAAAAACAAGTTACCTAAGTAAGGAACATTATTTTGTTGCCATTGGGTATCGTTTGCTTTTTCAATATTTTCTTCAAAAACACCGTTAATACGGTTGTTAATTTTTCCGAAAATATCTTTAATTGGTTGCGGTTGATTAGAACGAATTCTGCTAATATACCTGGTTCCTGGTGCTACATCAAATTTAATACTAGCAAAACCTGCACCATCTTGCCCACGATTGTGCTGTTTTTCCATTAATAAATACATTTTATTGACCCCGTATAAAGCGGTTCCGTACTTATCTTTATAATATTGTAATGGTTTTAATAATCTAACCATTGCAATACCACATTCATGTTTAATAGCGTCACTCATTTTGAAAAAATATTTAATAGTGTGTTGTTGTTGTTGTGTACTATAAAAAAATCCGCAGCAAAAAGCGCGGATTTTTAATTTATGATAAATCTATATCAAATTGTGTTAATTCTTTAAAAGCTTGTAAGCGTGTTAGCACTTCTTCTTTTGTAAGATTTTCCATTCGTTGTGTTCCAAATTTTTCAACACAAAAGGACGCTAAATTAGAACCGTAGATAATTCCGTTTTTCATGTTGTCAAACGAAATGTCTTCAGTTTTTGCTAAATATCCACAAAAACCTCCTGCAAAAGTATCACCTGCTCCTGTTGGATCAAATACTTCGGCTAGCGGTAATGCTGGGGCAAAGAACATTTTTCCTTCACTAAATAATAAAGCTCCGTGTTCTCCTTTTTTAATGATTACATATTTAGGACCCATTTCATGAATTTTCTTCGCAGCATTTACTAACGAATATTCTCCACTTAATTGACGCGCCTCTTCGTCATTAATAGTAACAACATCTACACGTTTTAAAACGGTGTGTAAATCATCTAAAGCGATATCCATCCAAAAGTTCATCGTATCTAATACTACTAATTTTGGTTTTTCGGTCATCTGATCTAAAACAGATGCTTGTGTTAAGGGGTGTAAGTTTCCTAACATTACAATACCTGCATTTTTAAATGCTTCAGGCACTACAGGGGTAAAATGTTCTAATACATTTAATTCTGTAATTAAGGTATCGCGTGAATTCATATCGTTATGATATTTACCGCTCCAAAAAAAAGTTTTACCTTCTTTTACAACTTCAATACCATCGGTATTAATTTCTTTACTGTTCATCATATCTAAATATGATTGAGGGAAATCTCCTCCAACAACAGAAACAACTCCGGTTTTAACTCCAAAATTAGAAGCTGCCAAACCTACGTAAGTTCCTGAACCTCCTAATATTTTATCTGTTTTACCAAAAGGTGTTTCAATAGCATCAAATGCTACGGTACCAACTGCTAATAATTTGCTCATTTCTTATTTTTTTACTGTAATTTTGCACTTTTAACAAAGTGTCACAGTGCAAAAATAGTTTTAAAAAATGACTATCAAAGAAATACAAGAAGAAATTATTGACGAGTTCTCTATGTTTGATGACTGGATGGAGCGTTACGAATATATCATTGACTTAGGAAAATCATTACCTATAATAAAGGACGCTTTTAAGTTAGATGAAAATTTAATTAAAGGATGTCAGTCAAAAGTTTGGTTATATTCAGAGTTAGCTGGCAACAGTATTCTGTTCACTGCCGATAGCGATGCTATTTTAACCAAAGGAATTGTAGCCCTATTATTAAGGGTGTTTTCTAATCAAACACCACAAGCAATTTTAGCTGCAAAAACTGATTTTATAGATGAAATTGGTTTAAAAGAACATTTAAGCCCAACCCGTGCAAATGGTTTAGTTTCTATGATTAAGCAGATAAAAATGTATGCAATAGCGCAACAATCAAAATTGACAACCTAAATTAATAGTCAAAATTAACAACGAAAAGAAGTAGGAAAGATGACAGATAAACAACTAGACGAATTAGGAGATAAAATAGTAGGTGTTTTAAAAACAATTTACGATCCTGAAATTCCAGTAGATATATATGAGTTAGGATTAATTTATGATGTATTCGTATCGGAAGAAAACGATGCTAAAATTTTAATGACCTTAACTTCGCCAAATTGCCCGGTAGCAGAAAGTTTACCTGTTGATATTGAAAACAAAGTAAAATCATTAGAAGAAATTAACAACTGCGAGGTTGAAATTACTTTTGATCCTACTTGGACAAACGAAATGATGAGTGAAGAAGCGAAGTTAGAACTTGGAATGCTATAAAAATGGCAGCACAAATTATAAATAAAGTAGCCAATAGTCAATTAATAACTATTGATCTTGAAGATTTTTATCCAGAAGGAAATCGTATTGTTTTTGATATTAAAGATTGGTTATATGAAGAATTAATTCTTAAAGAAAAAGACTTCCGAGAACAAGTTAAAAATCATAATTGGTCGCAATACCAAGGTGGTTATATTGCTTTAAGTTGTTCGGTGGATGCTATTATTCCTTCTTGGGCATATCTTTTATTAACAACAAAGTTAACCGAATTTGCTAAAAAAGTAGTAGTAGGAAATTTAGAATTGCTAGAAACCGTACTTTTTAATGACATTATTACTAATTTAAACACCACAGAATATCAAGATAAAAGACTAATAATAAAAGGCTGTTCTAATAAATCAATACCACAAAGTGCTTATACACTGCTGGTAAGCAAAATCCAGCCAATTTGTAAAAGTATTATGTTTGGGGAAGCCTGTTCAACGGTGCCTTTATTTAAAAAAAAATAAGCCGATAAAAAGTGACTTTTATAAAATAATATTGTCTAATAAAAAGCGTAGTTTTGCGCTCTTAAAAAATTATAAAATTAACAGCATGAAAAAAATTGTTTTAACATTCGCATTTGTATGCGCTATTGCTTCTTTAAAAGCACAAACAGTTGAAGAATTAAAAAAAGACCTTACAGATAAAAAAGGTGAGATAAGTAAATTACAAGGTGAAGCAAGTGCTTTACAATCTAAAATTGATGCGTTTCCAGGATGGAAATTTGGTGCATTTGGTACTATTGGAGCAAATTTTTCAGGTTTCAACAAATGGTACTCTAATGCTGTTCCTAATTCATCTGCAGGAAATGTAGGTATTACAGCAAATGGTTTTGCTAATTTAGATAGAGATAAATATTTCTGGAGAAATTCAGGAAATATCAATTTAGGGTGGGTTAAGTTAGATGATAAAGATAATGCTACTGATGACACTGATTTTCAGGGAACTACCGATGTTTTTACGCTAACATCTTTATTTGGTTATAAATTAACAAAAAAATTAGCAGCATCAACATTAGTTGAATACAGAACATCTTTAATTAAAAACTTTAACGATCCAGGATATTTAGATTTTGGACTAGGGCTTACCTGGATTCCTATGCCAGAATTAGTGGTAGTTGCACATCCATTAAACTACAACTATGTATTTAGCAAATCAGGATCAAACTTTGATTCATCATTAGGAGCTAAAATAGTTGCAGAATACAACAAGAAAATTGGTAACTTTAAGTTCAGATCTAACTTATCAACTTTCCAAAGCTATAAATCAGCAGATTTATCAAACGCTACTTGGATAAACTCTATCGGATTTAATATTTGGAAAGGTATTGGAGTAGGAATTGAATCTGGTTTAAGAGCTAATAAACAAGAAGCATTTAATTCAGAATTAACAAATTACCCTTCTTTAGCAGCAACCCCAGGAAAAATACAATCTTACTGGTTAGCAGGTTTAAGCTACGGTTTCTAAATAAAAAGAGTATTATTATATAATTATAAGAAACCTCAAGCAGTAATGT
Organism: Tenacibaculum dicentrarchi; assembly: GCF_900239345.1. Lineage (GTDB taxonomy): Bacteria > Bacteroidota > Bacteroidia > Flavobacteriales > Flavobacteriaceae > Polaribacter > Polaribacter dicentrarchi. Next base: position 392,396 of record NZ_OESZ01000001.1, read on the forward strand.
TTGAGGTTTTTTTTATGTATTTTAGCTAAAAATAAAATTCAATTAAATGACACTATTAATCATATACGCTACAGTTTCTATTTTCTTTTCTTTTGTCTGTTCTATTCTAGAGGCTGTTTTATTAAGTGTAACCGCTACTTTTATAAATGTTAAAAAGAAAGAAGGTACATCTTTTGCAACCGATTTAGAAGCCTTAAAAAAAGATGTTGATAAGCCTTTAATTGCTATTTTAACTTTAAATACTCTAGCACATACAGTAGGAGCAATTTTAGTAGGAACAGAGGCTAAGAAAATTTTTAATGATGATGGTTATGGTGTTTTTATTGTTTCGGCAGTGATGACTATTTTAATTTTAGTTGCCTCAGAAATTATTCCAAAAACCATTGGAGCAACTTATTGGAAACAGTTAGCTGGCTTTACTACAACAGCCTTAAAAATGATGATTTTTCCATTAAAATGGACAGGAGTTCTATGGATTTTACAATTAGCAACTAAATTAATTGGTGGGAAATCGGCACATGGGGAAAGTATTTTAAGTAGAGAAGATTTTTCAGTAATGACAGATATTGCCGAGCAAGAAGGTGTTTTTCATGAAGATGAAAGTAATGTTATTAGAAACATGCTAAATTTTAAAGACGTTCAAGCAAAAGATATTATGACACCTCGAACTGTGGTAGTATCAGCAGATGAAAATAAAACAATTCAATCTTTTTTTGATGATAATAAGCAGTTAAACTTTTCAAGAGTTCCTGTTTTTTCTAAAAATTCAGATAACATAACAGGTTATATTTTAAAAGATAAACTTTTATTAGCTTTAATTGATAAAAAAGGAAACCTACCTTTAAGTTCTATCAAAAGAGATATTTTAGTAGCAAAAAGAGAATTATCAGTTCCTGATTTATTTACCAAATTAGTAAAAGAACGTGAGCATTTAGCATTAGTTATTGATGAATATGGTGCGGTAAGTGGTTTGGTAACTCAAGAAGATGTCATTGAAACCCTTTTAGGTTTTGAAATAATGGATGAAAGTGATCGTGTTGCCGATTTGCAAAATTTAGCCAGAACAAATTGGGAAAAACGTTCAAAAAATATTGATATTATTGATCATTCTGATGAATCATAATTCTTTTAAATATGTAAAAAAAGGATTTATAGAATAAGCATCAAAAAACTCAGTATTAATTTTAGTACTGAGTTTTTGACTTTTAACTGTTTATTTTAATGAAATTATAGCGGAATAACAATCGATCCGTTAAATTTTTCTCTTATTTTATTTAAAGCTCTATCTGCCTGTAATTTTGTTCTATAATCGCCAACCTGTGCTTTCCAATCAGGCTGATCGTATGTTATTTTAGTAAAAATCCCTGGATATTCAAGATTAAATCTGTTTCGTAAACTTTTCGCTTTACTTTCTAATCCGTTATATAATTGGATTCTATAACCAGTACCATTGGTTTTATTATATGTTCTTTTTTTTGCAATTAGCGCAGCAATATCTTTGTTGTTCTTTTGATTTTGCTGTGCTTTTACACTCAAAACACTTATTGAAAGTGATAGCGCTAAAATTAGTATAAGACCTCTTTTTTCCATTTAATTAAAACTTTGTACAAAAGTAATGACTTGTAATTTAATAGATTGTTTACTTAAGTTATTTAGAACAAATATAAATTATAAATTAGGATTCTCTTAACTTTTCAAAATTTATATAGAAGTAGTACTTTTGCGTAACCTTCTATGTGCTATTTTACTAATAGCCTTGTAGATAAAAATGTATTAAAACTTATATTTAACAGTATGAAAAGTGTGAAACATCACAACAGATTAACCCAGACACTCGTAAAGAGTTTAGCTTTCTTTTTAGTTTTATTAGTGAGTTTTTCAGCATTTTCACAAGATGTTGATGAATCTCGTCAAAAAGAAGGGAAAAAATTATTTAAATCTTTATGTGCTTCATGTCACAAGTTAGACAAAAAACTTGTAGGTCCTAAGTTAGGAGGCGTAGAAAGTAGAAGAGAAAACGATTGGTTAAAGTCTTGGATTAAAGACAATGCCGCGTTTAGAGCTTCAGGTAATAAAGATGCAATTGAAATTTTTGAAGAATACAAGCAATCTAGTATGATGGCTTTTCCTCAGTTAACTGATAAAAATATCGATGATATTCTTTATTATACAACCGTAGGGGAACTTAAAAAAGCAGGCGCAACTGAAGTTACTGCAGCTGGTTCAACTGAAAAAGGAGATGCTCCTGGATGGTTGATTTATATTTTAGGAGCAGCGATTGTTGTTGCTTTTTTAATTATCGCTAGTTTATTAAAAACAATTAGTGAGTTAAAAGGCGCTCCTAAAACACCTGGTTTAGCAGGTCAAACAGCTGATTTATGGGAGGGGCTAAAGAAAAATACCTTTTTACAAGTGTTAATTGTTATATTTTGTGCTTTAATTGGTGCTTATTTTTTCTTCGGAACCTTATTTAAAGTAGGAGTAGATGAAGGGTATCAGCCAATTCAACCAATTGCTTTTTCACATAAAATTCATGCTGGTGATAACAAAATAGATTGTCAATATTGTCACTCTTCAGCAAAACATAGTAAAACTTCAGGTATTCCTTCAGTAAGTGTTTGTATGAATTGTCATAAAAATATTTCAGAAGTAGCCGATGATACCAAAGTGGTTATGGATGATCATACTTTAACTAAATCTGATTTAGATAAAGAAATAGCTAAGATATATGATGCTGCCGGATGGGATGCTGAAAATTTAGAATATACTGGTAACACTAAACCTGTTAAATGGGTTAGAGTTCATAATTTACCAGATTTTGCATACTTTAATCACTCACAGCACGTAACTGTTGCAGGTGTAAAATGTCAAAAATGTCACGGGCCAGTTGAAGAAATGGAAGAGGTATATCAGTACTCTCCATTAACAATGGGTTGGTGTATCGATTGTCATAAAGAGACTAAAGTTGACTTGAAAGGAAATGAGTACTATGCGAAAATTCATAAGCAATTAGCAGCAAAGTATGGCGTTGATCAAGTATCAATTGCTCAGTTAGGTGGAAAAGAGTGTGGTAAGTGCCACTATTAATCAATTAGAAAGTAGAAAAACACATATATAAATGGCTTCAAACAAAAAATACTGGCAAAGTGTTGAAGAACTAAAAGGTAGTTCTGTTGTTGAAACGCTACGTAATAATGAGTTTGTACAAGATATTCCTACAGATGAATTTTTAGGTGATAAAGAAACGTTAGAAACTTCATCAACCTCACGTAGAGATTTCTTGAAATATGTTGGATTTACCACAGCAGCAGCTTCTTTAGCAGCTTGTGAGGGTCCAGTAAGAAAATCAATCCCTTATGTAGTACAACCAAATGATATCGTTGTAGGTGTTGCAGATTGGTATGCAACTACAATTGCAGATGGTTTTGATTTTGCAAACGTATTAGTAAAAACACGTGAAGGTCGTCCAATTCTTGTAATGCCTAATAAATTAGCATCAGGAGAAACAAACGCACGTACTCAAGCATCTGTTTTATCATTATACGATGATCAATTACGTTTAAAAGAACCTAAAAAAGGTGCAGAACAAATTTCTTGGGCAACTGCTGATAAAGAAATTGTAGCAACTTTAAATGAGTTAAAAACAGCAAACGAACCTGTAGTGTTATTAACAGGTACGTTAGCAAGTCCTTCAACTGAAAAAGTAATTAAAGAATTTATTGCTGCGTATCCAAACGTAAAGCATGTTGTTTATGATGCTATTTCAGAAAGTGCAACTGCAGATGCTTTTGAAGCAATGTATGGTACACGTGCTTTACCTAATTACGATTTTAGTAAAGCTGAAGTAATTGCTTCAATTGGAGCTGACTTTATTGGAGACTGGCAAGGAGGTTATGAAAAATCATATGCTGACGGTCGTAGAGCTGAATCTGGTAAAATGTCTTACCATGTTCAGGTAGAAAGTAATATGTCTTTAGCAGGAGCAAATGCTGATAAAAGATTGGTTGTGAAACCATCTGAACAAGTATATGCTTTAGTTAATTTATATAATGAAGTAACAGGAGAGTCAATTCCTTCTAAAGCAACTAAAATTGATGCTGAAATTAAAAAACTAGCAGTTAGTTTAAAAAAGGCAGGGTCAAAAGGAGTTGTTGTTACTGGATTAAATGATAAAAATGCTCAGTTAATTGCTTTTGCTATTAACGAGAAATTAAATAGTGAGATATTCGATACTAAAGCTGTTAATTTAACACGTCAAGGTAACGATACTCAAGTGGCTCAACTAGTTGCTGATATTAAAGCAGGAGTTGTAAAAGGTTTAGTTACTTATAATACAAATCCTTTATATACTTTAGCAAATGCTGCTGATTTAGCAGAAGGAATTAAGAATTTAAAATTATCTGTTGCTTTATCAACTCAAAATGATGCAACAGCTAATGCTACACAATATACATTACCAGCACCTCATAACTTAGAGAGTTGGGGAGATGTTACAATAACTAAAGGTACGTATAGTTTAATGCAGCCAACAATTTCGCCATTATTTAATACACGTCAGTTACAAGATGTGTTATTAAAATGGTCAGGTAGTTCTGTAAACTATTATGATACTTTAAAAGAGTTTTGGAGTACTAATGTTTTAGCAGGAGCATCTTGGAATCAAGCATTACACGATGGTTTTTTCAAAGCAAATGTTATTACTTCTGAAGAAGAAGAAATTTTTGAATCTGCAGTAGTTATAACAAATACAGTATCTGAGTTATTAAAAGCTACAAGTACTGCTTCTGGATTTGAATTAAACTTATTTTCATCAACTGCATTAGGTGATGGTAAACAGGCAAATAACCCTTGGTTACAAGAATTACCAGATCCTATTACACGTGCATCTTGGGATAATTACTTAACTGTTTCAATGGCTGATGCTAAAGAATTAGGTTTTGAAAATCCTGTGAAAGATAATGGTGCTATTAATGGTAACTATGCTACTGTAACAGTAAATGGAGCTTCTGTAGAGAAAGTTCCGGTTATGATTCAGCCAGGTCAAGCAAAAGGATCTGTAAGTTTAGCATTAGGATACGGTAGAACTCAAAGTTTAAAAGATGAGATGCAAGTTGGTTTAAACGCGTATCCTCTTTATAAAGATGGAAACAATGTTCAATACAATGTTTCTATTGAAAAAACATCAGGATGGCATAAGTTTGCTTGTACTCAAGTACAAAGTACTCTTGCAGGTCGTAATGATATTTTAAAAGAAGCTACTTTAAAACAAGTATCTGATAAAACTTTAGATCCAAAACATACTTGGAATAAACCATCAATGGTATCTTATGATCACCAAGAGGTTGAAGCTAAAAGTGTTGATTTATGGGCAGAACATAACCGTGAAATAGGACATCACTTTAACTTATCTATTGATTTAACATCTTGTACAGGATGTGGGGCGTGTGTTGTAGCATGTCATGCAGAAAACAATGTGCCAGTTGTTGGTAAAGATGAAGTTAGAGTAGGTAGAGATATGCACTGGTTACGTATTGACCGTTATTATTCTTCTACTGTTGCAGATAAGCAACATGAAGCTTCAATGACTATTGAAGAGTTTAGAGCTGAAAATCCTAGATTATCTAATAAAGAAGTTGAAAGAAAGTATACTGAAAAAGTTTTAGAATTAAGTAAAGGTGATTTATTTGACGCTTTAGAAAATTCTGCTGAAAACCCAGAAGTAGCTTTCCAACCAATGATGTGTCAGCACTGTAATCATGCTCCGTGTGAAACAGTATGTCCAGTAGCAGCAACATCACATGGTCGTCAAGGTCAAAACCAAATGGCTTATAACAGATGTGTTGGTACAAGATATTGTGCAAACAACTGTCCTTATAGAGTTCGTCGTTTTAACTGGTTTAATTACTCAGAAAATGAAGAGTTTGACTTCAATATGAATAACGAATACGGAAAAATGGTGTTAAACCCAGATGTAGTAGTTCGTTCTCGTGGAGTAATGGAAAAATGTTCTATGTGTATCCAAATGACACAGGCAACTATCTTAAATGCTAAAAAAGAAGGTAGAGCGGTACGTAAAGATGAATTTGAAACAGCATGTTCATCAGCTTGTTCTACAGGAGCAATGGTGTTTGGAGATGTTAATAATCCTAAAGATGCAGTGGCTGCATTAAAAGAGGATGATAGGGCTTTTCACGTATTAGACTATATTGGAACAAAACCAAATGTAGTGTATCAAGTGAAAGTAAGAAATACAAACGAAGCTTAATAATAAAACTAATAAGTATATAGATTTATGTCGTCTCATTACGAATCATCTTATAGAGAACCTTTAGTGTTGGGTAACAAAAGTTACCATGATATCACTGAAGACATTGCAAAACCGATAGAAGGTAAAGCAAATCAAAATTGGTATATCGCATTTTTTATCTCCTTAGCAGCAATGTTATGGGGGTTTGGGTGTATTTTCTATACAGTCGGTACAGGTATCGGTGTATGGGGATTAAGTAAAAACATTGGTTGGGCATGGGATATTACCAACTTCGTATGGTGGGTAGGTATTGGTCACGCAGGAACTTTAATTTCTGCAGTACTATTATTATTCCGTCAAAAATGGAGAATGGCAATTAACCGTTCGGCAGAAGCAATGACAATTTTTGCCGTATTCCAAGCAGGTTTATTTCCTATTATTCACATGGGACGTCCATGGAATGGATATTGGGTATTACCAATGCCAAATCAATTCGGATCATTATGGGTTAACTTTAACTCACCATTATTATGGGATGTATTCGCAATTTCAACTTATTTATCTGTATCATTAGTTTTCTGGTGGACAGGTTTATTACCTGATTTTGCAATGATTCGTGATAGAGCAGTAAAGCCTTTTCAAAAGAAAATATACGGTTTATTATCTTTCGGATGGTCGGGTAGAACTAAAGACTGGCAACGTTTTGAAGAAGTATCATTAGTGTTGGCAGGTTTAGCTACACCATTAGTACTTTCAGTACATACAATTGTATCAATGGATTTTGCTACTTCTATTAACCCAGGATGGCACTCAACAATATTTCCTCCTTATTTCGTAGCTGGAGCAATCTTTTCAGGATTTGCAATGGTACAAACCTTATTAGGTATTATGCGTAAGGTTACAAATATGGAAGCTTATATTACACGTTTACATGTAGAATATATGAATATCGTAATCCTTTTAACAGGTGGTATTGTAGCTGTAGCTTATGCAACAGAATTCTTTATCGCTTGGTATACAGGATCACCTTATGAAAATTATACTTATTTATCATTTGGAGCAGAAGCAGGAGCATATGGATGGGCATTTTGGTCTTTATTAATATGTAATATTATTTTACCTCAATTATTATGGATTAAGAAATTAAGAAGAAGCTTTATTTTCTCTTTTATTATTTCTATCATCATTAATATTGGTATGTGGTTTGAACGTTTCGATATTATTGCAATTGTATTAAGTAAAGGACATTTACCATCAACATGGTGGCGTTTTGAGCCAACATTTGTAGATGTAGGTATTTTTGTTGGAACTATTGGTTTCTTCTTTGTATTATTCTTATTATATGCAAGAACTTTCCCAGTAATTGCACAAGCAGAAGTTAAGACTATCTTGAAGTCTTCAGGACAGAATTTTAAAAAATTAAGAGAAGAAAACAATGAGCACTAGTAAAGTAATTCACGCATTTTATAATGATGATGATATCTTAATGGATGCCGTTAAGAAAATCAAAGGAGAACATCATCACATTGAAGAGGTATTTTGTCCATTCCCAGTTCACGGATTAGACAAAGCATTAGGGTTAGCACCTACACGTTTAGCTATTACTGCATTCTTTTACGGAATAACAGGTTTAAGTTTTGCTATTTGGATGACTAATTATATGATGATTCAAGATTGGCCACAAGATATTGGTGGTAAACCAAATTTTAGTTGGTTTGCTAACATGCCAGCATTCGTGCCAATTATGTTTGAATTAACAGTGTTTTTTGCAGCTCACTTAATGGTTATTACTTTTTATATGAGAAGTAGAATATGGCCATTTAAAGAAGCAGAAAATCCTGATCCTAGAACAACAGATGACCATTTTTTAATGGAAATTCCTGTTAATGGAAATGAGGAAGAGTTAAAGGCTTTGTTAGAAACAACAGGAGCTGTAGAAATTAACATAGTAGAAAAGCACTAATAAAGAGATATGAAGAGTTTTGTGAAAATAATCGTAGCTTTAGTTGTTATAACAAGTGTTATTTCATGTGGAGATAAACGTAAACCACAACTACAATATATGCCTGATATGTATGTATCTATTCCTTATGATGCGAATGGTGCAAATGGTATAAATAATAAAATGGTAGATAGGTTACCTGTTGCAGGTACGGTAAGTAGAAAAGGTATTGTAGCTTATGATATTCCTAATACAAATGAAGGATATGAAAAAGCAAAAGCAACTTTAAAAAATCCTTTACCTACTACTGAAGAAAATTTAGCAAAAGGTAAGGAGTTATACGGAATTTACTGTGCTGCTTGTCATGGTAAAAAAGGTGATGGTAACGGGATTTTATCTCAAAGAGATAAATTTAACGGAATACCAAACTATAAAGAAAGAGACTTAACCCCGGGTAATATTTATCATGTTATTATGTATGGTAAAAATTTAATGGGATCTCATGCAGGACAATTACAGTACAAAGAGCGTTGGCAAATTGTACAGTATGTAGAGAAATTAAGAAGCGAATTAAAATAACTCTATAATAGATAGTTAAGATATGTACCAGTTTACAGGAAAATTAAAAATACTTGCTATTGCTCTTATGATTTTAGGAGCGTTAGGTACTGCCATCAGTTTTATGTCGGCACCTAAAACGTTAACAGAGGCAAAAGCAATTTTAGCAAAACAACATGGAGCTCATCATAAAGAGCATACTACAGATACTGCACATACGGTAGCGGCATCTCATATTGAAGAAACTAAAAAAGAAGCAGATACTGAAGTTGAAAAACATTCAGAAAAAATAACTGAAGCGCATATTACTGATACTACAGTAATACACGCTCAAGATGTTAAAAAAGTACATTCAGAACAGGTAAAAACTATTCATACTGAAACTACTACACGTACTGAAAAAGCAATAGAAAAACAGGTTGAAGCCATAGCACATAAAAGTAGTGTTGATGCTCATACTGAAGACCATGATGCACATGCTGAACATGCTTTTCATCAAATGCAAAACCGCCCTTGGGCAGCATTTTTTGTAGCATTAATGTTTTTTTTAGGAGTTACATTATTAGTATTGGCTTTTTATGCAATTCAAAGAGTAGCACAAGCAGGTTGGTCAGTAGTGTTATTTAGAGTAATGGAAGCTATTACGGCAAACTTACACTATGTAAGTGCTATTATGTTATTGTTTTTAATAGCAACATTTATGCACATGAATCATTTATTTCCTTGGATGAATGAAGGAGTTTTTGACCCGCAACACGCAAATTATGATGCTGTTGTAGATGGTAAAAAATGGTTTTTAAACACGCCAGGATGGTTAATGAGAAGTATCTTTTATTTAACGGTATGGAATGTATATCGTTTTATCATTAGAAAAGGATCTATAAAGCAAGAAAATGGAGATTTAAAATTACACATGAAAAACTATAATATTTCTGTTGTATTTTTATTCTTTTTCCTTATTACAGAATCAATGATGTCTTGGGATTGGATTATGGGAATTGACCCACACTGGTTCTCTACATTATTTGGATGGTATGTATTAGCTACTTTTTTAGTATCGGCATTAACAGTAATTGCATTTGTAACAATTTACTTAAGAGCTAAAGGTTTCTTACCATTTGTAAACGATAGTCATATTCATGATTTAGCGAAATATATGTTTGGTTTTTCAGTATTTTGGACCTACTTATGGTTTGCTCAGTTTATGTTAATTTGGTATGCTGATATCCCTGAAGAAACAACATATTACTTATTGCGTTTTAATGAATACAAAGTACCATTTTTGGCAATGGTGGTTATGAACTTTATCTTTCCTGTATTATTATTAATCAATAGTGATTTTAAAAGCGTACCTTGGTTTGTAACAATAGGAGGAGTTGTAATATTAGCAGGTCATTATTTAGATTTATTCGTGATGATTATGCCTGGAACAGTTGGTGCACAATACGGATTTGGGATTGGAGAAATAAGTGGAATTTTATTCTTCTTAGGATTGTTTATATTTGCTACTTTTAATGCCTTTGCAAAAGCAAATCCATTAGCAAAAGGGAATCCATTTTTACACGAAAGTGAAACACACCATTACTATAATATCGAACATAGAGGACAAGATAGTAATAGTCATTAAAAGATATAATTATCACCTTTTTAACTTTTGATAAAAAGGTGATTTTTTTGCTTTAAAAATATCTTATGACATATATCATAGGAATTAAAAAAACATTAAATTTGAAGACTTTATAAGAGTCTTTCTTAAAACGATTAAATATTAATATTTATGCTCGCTTTATTTTATATTTTCATAGCAATTGCAATAGGAGTTAGTTTCTGGCAAATTACCCGTATTATGAATCTTCGATCTGTAATAGCTACAGACAAAGACAACGAAACACAAGGTAAAATTGCCTTAGGATTTTTAGTTTTCCTTTACGCAATGATGGTTTATTGTTTAATAGCAATGAATGTAATTATGTTACCAGAATCGGCCTCTATTGAAGGAGAGCACGATGATAATTTATTTAACATTACCTTTTGGTTAATTGGTATTGTTCAATTTGGAATGCAATTTTTAATCTTCTTTTTTACTTACAAATATAGAGGTAAAAAAGGTAAAAAAGCATTGTTTTATGCAGATAGTCACACCTTAGAATTGATATGGACAGTTATCCCAGCGGTAACTATTGTTTTATTAATTGGATATGGTTTATGGGCTTGGAACAACATTATGTATGTTGGTGATGACGAAAACCCAATTGTAATTGAAGTATATTCAAGACAATTCGACTGGCAAGCACGTTATGCAGGTGCCGATAATGAATTAGGTTTAGGAAACGTAAACTTCATTAAAGGTATTAACTCTATGGGTGTTGATATGTCTGACCCAAAATCGCAAGATGATAAAAAAGTTACCGAAATGGTTTTACCAAAAGGTAAAAAAGTTGTCTTTAAATTCCGTTCTCAAGATGTGTTACACTCAGCATATATGCCTCACTTTAGAGCGCAAATGAACTGTGTACCAGGAATGATTACTAAATTTGCTTTTACACCAAAGTACACTACTTCAGAAATGCGTTTAAGTACAGAGGTTATTGCAAAAACTGACGGAATCAATAAAATAAGAAAAGCAAAAGGGGAAGACCCTTACGAGTTTGATTATTTATTGTTATGTAATAAAATTTGTGGAGCTTCTCATTACAATATGCAAATGAAAATTACTGTTGTTGAACCAGCAGAATATGAAAAATGGTTGTCAGCACAAAAAACATTAGCACAAGTTATTAAGTAAGGTATTTTTTTTAAGTATATATAATAGATTATGTCAGAACATCATCACAAAGAAACATTTGTAACTAAATATATTTTTAGTCAAGATCATAAAATGATCTCGAAACAATTTCTTGTTACAGGTATATTCATGGGAATTATAGGAGGATTTATGTCTATGTTATTCCGTTTACAAATAGCATGGCCAGATACTTCTTTTTCAATCATTGAAGCATTTTTAGGAAGTCATCAAACTGATGGTATTATGGATCCTGATATGTACCTAGCGTTGGTAACAATTCATGGTACAATAATGGTATTTTTCGTATTAACTGCTGGTTTAAGTGGTACTTTTTCGAATTTATTAATTCCATTGCAAATTGGAGCTCGTGATATGGCTTCTGGTTTCTTAAATATGGTATCATACTGGTTATTTTTCTTATCATCAGTAATTATGATAATTTCATTGTTTGTAGAAGCAGGACCGGCATCGGCAGGATGGACAATTTATCCACCATTATCGGCATTGCCACAAGCAATTCCAGGATCGGGTACAGGAATGACTTTATGGTTAGTATCGATGGCAATTTTCGTTGCCTCTTCATTAATCGGATCGTTAAACTACATCGTTACCATTTTGAACTTACGTACAAAAGGAATGAAAATGACCAGATTACCATTAACAATGTGGGCATTTTTTGTAACAGCAATTATTGGAGTAGTTTCATTTCCAGTATTATTATCAGCGGCATTATTATTAATTTTTGATAGAAGTTTTGGAACATCATTCTTCTTATCAGATATTTTTATCTCTGGAGAAGTATTACACTACCAAGGAGGATCGCCTGTATTATTTGAACACTTATTCTGGTTCTTAGGACACCCGGAAGTATATATTATTTTATTACCAGCATTAGGGTTAACATCTGAAGTAATTTCAACAAATGCACGTAAGCCAATTTTTGGATACCGTGCAATGATTGGATCTATTATGGCAATTGCGTTTTTATCAACAATTGTTTGGGGTCACCACATGTTTGTATCAGGAATGAATCCTTTCTTAGGATCGGTATTTACCTTTACAACGGTATTAATTGCAATTCCATCGGCAGTAAAAGCATTTAACTATGTAACCACACTTTGGAAAGGAAACTTACAATTAAACCCTGCCATGTTATTTTCTATCGGATTAGTTTCTACCTTCGTAACAGGAGGTTTAACAGGATTAGTTTTAGGAGATTCTGCTTTAGATATTAACGTACACGATACCTATTTCGTAGTAGCTCACTTTCACTTAGTAATGGGAGTATCTGCCTTATTAGGGATGTTTGCAGGTGTGTATCACTGGTTCCCTAAAATGTATGGTAAAATGATGAATAAAACATTAGGTTACTGGCACTTTTGGTTAACTATAATTGCTGCTTACGGAGTATTTTTCCCGATGCACTTTGTTGGGTTAGCAGGTTTACCACGTCGTTATTACACCAATTCAAACTTTCCAATGTTTGATGATTTAGTTGAAATTAACGTATTTATGACTTTAATGGCATTTTTAGGAGGAGCAGCTCAGTTAATATTCTTAGCAAACTTCTTTATTTCAATGTACAGAGGTCAAAAAGCAACTATGAATCCTTGGAAATCAAATACTTTAGAATGGACTACACCAGTAGAGCACGTTCACGGAAACTGGCCAGGAGCTATTCCTGAGGTTCACCGTTGGGCTTATGACTACAGTAAAGTTGATGAAAATGATGAGTATGTTCACGGAGAAGATTTCGTATTACAAACCACACCATTATTAGAAGGTGAAGAACCTTCTTAATATATAAAACTTATTAAAAGTTTTAAAAAAGCCTTCCAAAATTTTGGAAGGCTTTTTTGTTTTAGAACTGTATTTTATATTTTACCTAAGTAATATGTATCTTAGCATTGATAATTTACTAGGTAACAATTATTACAAACCAAATAGTATATTTCAAGTATATTTGTAATTATATGAATGAAAATTTAAACCCTGAAAACACCAATTTCTCAAGCGATGAGCTGGATGTAGAAAAACAACTACGCCCACTCTCCTTTGATGATTTTACAGGTCAAGATCAAGCAATTGAAAACTTAAAAATATTTGTTGAAGCAGCCAATCAAAGAGAAGAAGCTTTAGACCATACTTTATTTCATGGACCTCCAGGGCTAGGAAAAACCACCTTGGCTCATATTTTAGCCAATGAATTAGGTGTTGGAATAAAAGTAACTTCAGGGCCTGTTTTAGATAAACCAGGCGATTTAGCAGGATTATTAACCAACCTTGATGAACGCGATGTGTTATTTATTGATGAAATCCATCGATTAAGCCCCATTGTTGAAGAGTATTTATACTCAGCAATGGAAGACTATAAAATTGATATTATGATTGAGTCAGGGCCTAACGCCCGTACCGTTCAAATTCATCTAGAGCCGTTTACCTTAATAGGTGCAACCACACGTTCAGGGTTATTAACCGCTCCGATGCGAGCTCGTTTTGGTATCAGCAGTCGTTTGCAATATTATTCAACGGAACTATTAAGCACTATTATTGAGCGAAGTGCCTATATTTTAGGCGTGCCAATATCAATGGAAGCGGCAATCGAAATAGCAGGTAGAAGTAGAGGAACACCTCGTATTGCAAACGCTTTATTACGAAGAGTTCGAGATTTTGCTCAAATAAAAGGAAATGGAAGCATTAGTATTGAAATAGCTGTTTATGCCCTAAAAGCATTACATGTTGATGCCAATGGTTTGGATGAAATGGATACTAAAATTTTAAATACAATTATTGATAAATTCAAAGGTGGTCCTGTAGGGCTTAGTACAATAGCAACGGCAGTTAGTGAAAATACCGAAACTATTGAAGAGGTTTATGAGCCTTTTTTAATACAACAAGGTTTTATAATGCGTACCCCAAGAGGTAGAGAAGTTACCGATTTGGCTTATAAACATTTAGGAAGAACAAGAAATTTAGTGAAAAATTCAACGAAAGGCGAACTTTTTTAAAATGAAACTAAAAAAAATAATACCTATATTTCAATGGTTGCCTAACTATAAAAAATCAGGATTAAAAACTGATATTATAGCAGGTATAACCGTAGCAACGGTGTTAATCCCACAAGGAATTGCCTATGCTCTAATTGCGGGACTACCACCTATTTATGGCTTGTATGCCGCTTTAGTGCCACAATTAATATATGCTATTTTTGGATCATCACGTCAAGTAGCAATCGGTCCTGTGGCAATGGATTCATTAATTGTAGCAACAGGTGTTTCTACCTTGGCATTAATGGGGTCTGAAAGCTATATTTCTATCGCTATTTTATTAGCATTAATGGTGGGAAGCATACAGTTTTTAATGGGCGTATTTCGTTTAGGGTTTATAGTTAATTTTCTGTCAAGACCTGTAATTATTGGTTTTACATCAGCGGTAGCACTTATTATCGGTTTAAATCAATTTCGGAATTTATTAGGGGTTAATTTTTTACAAAGTGATCAAGTTCACCTTCTTTTAGAAGATATTATATATAAAATTGCTGATTTTAAAATAGCTACAACTATTATAGGAGTCATAGCCTGTTTGATTATTATGATTCTTAGAAAAATCAATAAAAAAATACCAAATGCGTTAATTGTAGTAACATTAGGAATTATAACACTTCGCTTTTTTGGTCATTACTTAACCGATGTAGCCATTGTAAAAGAGATTCCTTCAGGTTTGCCTACATTGATAATTCCGGTAATAGACATCGCTTTAATTAGAGAGTTATTACCTATTGCGGCAACCCTAGTTATGGTTGGTTATCTAGAAATTATATCCATAGGAAAAACTCTTGAAGCAAAGCAAGATGAATACCGAATACAGCCAAATCAAGAATTAATTGCCTTAGGATTAAGTAATATCGCGGGCTCTTTGTTTCAGTCTTACCCAATAACATCAAGCTTTTCTCGCTCAGCGATAAACGAAGAAGCTGGCGGTAAAACAGGTGTTTCGGCAATTGTATCGGCATTGATTGTAGTGCTTACCTTGCTTTTTTTTACCCCGGTATTTTATCATTTGCCAAAAACAATATTAGCCGCCATTATTGTTGTAGCAGTATTTAATTTGATAAATGTATCGGAAGCTAAAAAACTTTGGAAATCTAATAATTTAGACTTTTGGCTATTGATAGCTACTTTTTTAGCTACCATATTTTTTGGTATAGAACCAGGGATATTAATAGGCGTAGTTTTATCATTAGTTGTGTTAATTTATAGAACTTCAAGACCTTATGTTGCCGAATTAGGAAAAGTACCAAATTCTGATTTTTATCGAAATAAAAGCAGGTTTGAAGAAGTAATTACAGATAAAGAGGTATTAGTATTTCGTTTTGATGCTCAATTATTTTATGCAAACTGTACCTATTTCCGAGATAAATTAGACGAAATATCCGAAGAAAAAGGCAGTGCTTTAAAACTAATTGTATTAGATGCCGAAAGTATTAACAGAGTTGATAGTACAGGCGTAGAAATGCTAAAAGAACGTATTCGATACTATCATAAAAGAAATATTGCCTTTTATTTTGCAGGTGTAAAAGGACCTGTAAGAGATGCCCTTTTTAGAGGTGGCGTATTAGAGGTGGTAAGTTTAGATTATTTTTTTATGCGTGCCAATGGCGCAGTACATTTTTTTAAAACAGGAAATAACGAAAATCAAAAAAAATACGCTCAATATATACATCAAGCGTATAAATAATTAACATTATGAAAATAGAGCAAATTTATACAGGTTGTTTAGCACAAGGTGCTTATTATATTGAAAGTGAAGGCGAAGTTGCTATTATCGATCCATTGCGAGAAGTGGAATCGTATATCAAAAAAGCAACACAAAATACTGCCAAAATTAACTATATTTTTGAAACTCATTTTCATGCAGATTTTGTAAGTGGACACGTAACATTAGCCGAAAAAACAGGTGCAACAATTGTGTACGGACCAACGGCAAAAACCACTTATAAATCGCATATAGCAACAGATGGTGAGGTCTTTAAAATCGGAAAAATTACCATTACCGCACTGCATACACCAGGGCATACCATGGAAAGTACGTCATATTTATTAAAAGATGAAAATGGAAAAAATCATGCTATTTTTAGTGGAGATACCTTATTTTTAGGCGATGTTGGTCGCCCTGATTTAGCACAAAAAGGAACTTTAACAATAGATGATTTAGCAGGTTTTCTGTACGATAGTTTGCGTACTAAAATTATGATATTAGAAGATGATGTAATTGTATATCCAGCACACGGAGCAGGATCGGCCTGTGGAAAAAACCTAAGCAAAGAAACCATCGGAACAATTGGTGATCAGAAAAAAACCAATTATGCGTTGCGTGAAAACATGACAAAAGCCGAATTTATAAAAGAAGTAACCGATGGGTTATTACCTCCGCCAGCCTATTTTCCTTTAAATGTGAAAATGAATAAGGAAGGATATGAATCTATAGATGACGTTATCAAAAAAGGCGCAAAAGGTTTGTCGGTAGCCAATTTTGAAAAAATAGCCAATACAACTGATGCGATTATTTTAGATGTACGCCATCAATTTGACTTTATAAAAGGATTTATTCCACGATCAATATTTATAGGTTTAGGCGGAACATTTGCCCCTTGGGTAGGTGCTTTAATTAAAGATGTAAAACAACCAATTTTACTGGTAACGCCCGAAGGAGAAGAGGAAACGGCAATTACCCGTTTATCACGCGTAGGATTCGACAATGTTTTAGGATATTTAGAAGGAAGTTTTAACGCTTGGAAAATATCTGATAAAGAAATTGACACGTTGCGTTCTGTTTCTGCGGATGTTTTAGAGGATGCAATAAGCAAGAAAGCCCTTGTTTTTGACGCTCGTAAACCTGGTGAATACGCCAAAGAACATATTGTTGATGTGCCAAGCACACCCTTAGATTTTTTAAATGATCATATTGAAGAATTTCCTAAAACCGAAGATTTTTACGTGCATTGTGCAGGCGGATATCGCTCGGTAATAGCGGCATCAATATTAAAAGCAAGAGGATATCATAATGTAATTGACGTATCGGGAGGTTTTGCAGCGATACGAAAAACAAGTATTAAGAGAACAGTTGCTGTTTGTCCATCAACTTTAAAATAATAGATTTTTAGATAAAGGTTTTAAATAAAAACTAAAATGAAAAAATATTTAGTATTCATCGTATTAATTTTTACGGTTTTGACTTCGTGTAAATCTCAAGAAAATAAGATCAAAAATACTACAGTTGCTGATTTACAGAAAATAATACAAACATCAAAAAAAATTCAAGTATTAGATGTTCGAACCCCTGAAGAATGCTCACAAGGTATTATTAAAGATGCAATAATGATCAATATTTTTGCTGATGATTTTGAAGAAACCGTCTTAAAAAAATTAGATAAAAAAATGCCTGTTTATGTGTATTGCAGATCAGGAAGAAGAAGTGTAGCGGCATCAGTACGTTTAAAAAAACAAGGTTTTGACGTTTATAATATTTTAGGTGGATATATTGATTATCAAAAATTGACATCAACAAAAAAGCAGTAATTAAGTACTAAAAAAAAGAAAGCATGACACAAGAAATTTACATAGAAAACTTAAAATGTGGTGGCTGTGCCAATACAATTATCAACGGGTTAACAGCAATTAAAGGCGTTAATGAGGTAAAAGTTGATGTAGAAAAATCATTGGTTACTTTAAACGCAACCCAAGAAAGTTTGATTTTATCCAAAGAGAAATTAGCAAAATTAGGCTATCCAGAAGTCGGAAGTGAAAACACAGTATTACACAAAGCAAAATCGTTTGTGAGTTGTGCTGTTGGTAAAATCAATAAGTAATTATTACGTTACAATAAATAGAAAACCCCAAGCTTTTAAAGCTTGGGGTTTTTTATGTGGTTGACTTCTAAAATTATTTAGATTTAGTTAATAATTACATATTCTTTCTTATAATCGGTGCAAGTTCTTTTTTTAAGTTTTCAAATTCAGCTTTAGACATCATATCAATATCCATTAATTCTTTTGCTTCTTTCAGCTTTGAAATAGCCTCTTCTCGTGTTACTTTTCTATTCTTTAATAAAACTTCACCTGATTCAATTGCTAATTCAGTATCCATAACACTTAAATATTTATTTATTCCAAAAGCTCTTCCGTTTATCTCTCCTAACACCATAATTAAATATAAAGGTTTCTTTTTGCTACCTCTATGATATGCTTTTATTTCTTTAACAATAGCTTTTGTATTCTTAAGCCTGTTGCTAGCCATTGTTTGAGCATCGCCGTTTAAACTAGCCATAATACTTCCAAAACCTGCTGGTCTACCCATTTTTACAAATTCATAAGTCTTTTTAGTTGTGCTTCTAGACTTAGATACTCCTCCTCGAGCTCTACTTCCATAACTTCCTGAATAAGTTTTTGAACTAAATTCTTGAGATGTTGGGTTTCCTAAAGTAATGGTATCTCCAATTCGAATTACATTTTCATTAACTGTTTTGTATTTTTGTACCAGTGTTCTGTTTTTTATTTTTTTAAAGAAATTAATGTCTTGAGTATTTTCGTAAGTTAAAGAATCTATTTCTCTTTGCGCATTGACACTAATGATTGTCAATAAAGTAAAAGTAAATAGTGTAATAATATTTTTCATAATATTCGTTTTAAAGTTTAATTTATTTTTTATGATTTTATTGATGCCTCAAGTTTTAATTCATTAAAATAGTTTGCTAAAGTACATATTTATAGTAATATAACCAATATGTATAAACCGCACTTCAATAAAAAAAATCCCAAGCATTAAGCTCAGGATTTCTCTATTTTTTAAAGAAAATCATTAATTTAAAACTTAAAAGTAACTCCTGCTAAAAAGTTAATCGTAGCTTGTGGATAATATCCTTGAATTTCTGTTGTTGTTCCAGCTTTTGACCAATCATCTAAATAAATATACCCTCTATCGACATATTTTTTATCAAAAACATTGTTTACAACGCCTGTAAATACAATAGATTTAAAAATTGATTTTGTTTTTAATTCATACATAATATTAAAATCACTGGTAAAATAACTGCTCAATTTAGACGCCTCGGTATCGGTATTACTCAAATATTGTTCGCCTACAAATTTCGATAAAAATGCTAATTGTAAATTTTCTGACGCTTGATAAGTTAATGAATTTCCTGTAACAATATTGGGAGAATTTGCAATATTGGTATTTCCTAATTCTTGTAATTTGTCATTTCTATTTGTGAAAAAATCGACATTTTTATTTTGACTTACCGAAACATTTTGACCAATTGAAAATTTATCATTTACACGTATATTGGCATCCATTTCTACACCAACTCGGTAACTATTACCACTTGCACTACGCAACGCATCGCCAGTATCATCAATTTCACCTGTTAAAACCAACTGATTTTGATAATCCATAAAATAAATATTCGTGTTTAATTTGATGGTTTTCGTTTTTAAACGCCAACCTAATTCATAATCATTTAAACTTTCGTGGGTAGTTACTCCGCCTTTAAAATCGCTTCGGTTTGGTTCTCTATTTGCTCTGGCAAAAGAAGTGTAAAAGCTATTTTGATTGTTTAAAGTATAGGTAAACCCTATTTTGGGATTAAAGAAATTAAAGTTTTTATCAACATTTAAAGGTTTTCTTTTAGAGGTTAAACCGTTTGTTTTATAGCTGATAAATCGTCCTTGTAAATCAGCAAAAGCTCTTAAATCATCGGTAATATTAAACGATATTTTCGTGAAAATATTCGCATCTTTTTTGGTTGATGTTCCATCGTAATAACGATCTCTGATGTTTGCGTTATCAGCAAATTCTTTCGCCCAAATTACTTCTCCAAAATGGTCATTTTCATAGTAACTATACGAACCACCAGAAATAATTTCTAGTTGATCATTATTATAAGTGGCATTAAAATTAGCTACATAAAAATCATTGTCTAACCAACGGCGAACAATTAAATCGGTGGCAGGAGTTCCGTACCAATCGGTTGCTGTGGCTTTTACCAAATTATTATATTTTGAAACAGCACTTTCTCCTTTAAATTGCTCAAAATATCCTTTTCCTTTGGTGTAATTTAAACCGATGTTACTTGTCCAATTTTTACTTAATTTTTCATTCCAATGCAATTGATAATGGTCTTGCTTATAATTATCAACTTCGTTATCGTATGTTAATGGATTTTGTCTTCTGTCTTGCTTTAATTGTTTTGCAGAAATTCCGTCCCAAGCTTGATAAGTCTCTTCTTTTCCGCCAAAGGCGATGGCTTTAATTAAAGTATTTTTATTGGTGTAACTTGCTTGTAAAAAGTACGATTTTAAATCGGTAGAAGCCCTGTCAATATATCCATCAGAATAAATATTTGATAAACGACCTGCTAATTCAAAATGCTCGTTTATTTTTCCTGTGGTAAATTTTACGGTATGTTTTCTTGTTCCGTACGACCCAAAAGCATTGGAGATTTCTCCACCAGCTTTTTCAGAAATTCCATCAGTTAAAATGTTCAAACTTGCCCCAAAAGCACCTGCGCCATTTGTTGAAGTTCCTACACCACGTTGCAGTTGTAAACTTTGAGTTGACGATGCAAAATCGCCTAAATTAACCCAATAACTTCCTTGACTTTCAGAGTCATTATAAGGGATTCCGTTAATGGTTACATTTACTCTTGTAGCATCCGAACCACGAACGCTCATGTAGGTATAACCCACGCCAGCCCCAGCATCCGAAGAAGAAACGACATTTGGTAAATAGTTTAATAAAACAGGAATATCTTGCCCTAAATTACGTTTTTCAAGTTGTTTTTTTGATACATTAGAGTGTGTTACAGGAGCGTTTGCTTGTACACGAACGGCATTTACTAAAACAGCATCTAACACGTTTTTTTCTTCGGATAATTGAATGGTAATTTGTTGGTTATTGGTAAGTTCTATTTGTTTTATTGTTGTTTTAAAACCGATATAAGAAACCTCTAAAAGATGTGTTCCTTTGGATAAATTCAGTTTAAAGTTTCCTTTTTTATCCGAAGAACTTCCTTTTTTTGAATTTTTAAGAACAATAGAAGCGCCATTTAAAGGTTCTTGATTGTTGTTAATTATTTTACCAGATAAAATAAAACTTTGCGCATTTACGGCAAAACTGCTACATAATACGATTATAAAAGCGATGCTTTTAAGTTGTTGAATAAAAGACGTTTGTCTCATTTTTTTATAAATAAAAATCGAATAAAAAGAGGCAATTATTCTTTTCGTTTGAATAATTAATTTGATAACATCATAGCATTTTTTAAAGCTCTAAAACCCTTTTTTATAAGATGAATTTAGTGCTTTGCAATATGTTTTTTCCCTAAACAGCATTACCTGTTCTAGGTTCATTGGGTGTGATCTCAGCCGATATTTGGCACCCCTTTAAGAGAACATTGCAAAGGTATGATTCAATTTTTGAATGGCATAAAAACAAGCTTATTTTTATCTTATTTTTTATTAAAAAAACATTAATTAACGATGGGTTTTTTTAGCGGGTTATTATTAAATATCTTTGAAAAGATATAACAATTATTCATTATTTTAAAAGGTCAATTTAATGGCATTAATTACTACAAAAGCAATTGTTTTGAGGGCGATTAAATATGGCGATACCAGTTTAATTGTAACTTGTTTTACTTTAGAAAGCGGCATTGTTTCTTACCTTATTCGAGGTGTTTTAAAATCAAGAAAAGGACTGCTTAAAAAAGCCTATTTTGAGCCATTAACACAGTTGCTTATTCAGGCAAAGCATCATCAAAATAGGACTGAAAAGGTGTTAAACTCTATAAAAGAAGCAGGGGTTATTCATCCTTATAGCAATATTCATACTTCGGTTGTTAAGCAGTCTATCGTACTTTTTTTATCAGAAATATTAGCAAATATTATTAAAGAAGAAGAAAAAAATGATGTTTTATACCAGTATATAGAAACGAGTTTAATTTGGTTAGATACCCATAGTGATGTTGCGAATTTTCACTTATTATTTTTGTTGAATTTATCAAAATTTTTAGGCTTTTATCCTGATGTTTCTCAAGCGAATAAACCTGCTTTTAGTTTATCCGAAGGACGATTTACAACAGCAACCTATGAAAAATTAGTACTCACAGGAAATGAATTACTGCTTTTTAAAAAGCTGTTAGGTATAAATTTTGATGCTATACATACTATTTCGTACCATAAAAACGAAAGGCAGACCATCCTTGGGGTTATAATTCGATATTTTGAATTACATTTGGAGGGTTTTAAAAAGCCAAAATCATTAGCTATTTTAGAAACCGTGTTTAGTTGATTTATGAAGCAAATTATACTCTTATTTTTTTTACTTACAAGTATCGTTATTTTTTCACAAAAGCTTGCCATTGTTGATGCCCAAACAGGCGAAGCAATTGACGGGGTAGCGGTGTTTAATAAAAACAAAACAATCGCTGAAATTAGTGGTGTTGATGGTATTGTAAATATTTCGGAATTTAAAGCATCCGAAGTGCTTGTTTTTTCACATGTTTCGTATGCGGGTTTTCAGGAAAAAAAATCAATATTAGAAAAAAATCAGTATCAGGTTTATTTATCAAAATATTCAGAACAATTAGATGAAATTATTGTTTCTGTTTTTAAAAATAAAGAAAAAACCAATAGAATTGCCGAACAAATTGCCGTTGTTTCTTTAAGAGATATTCAAAAGGTATCGCCACAAACATCGGCTGATTTACTAGCGAGTATTCCAGGAATTAAAGTGCAAAAATCACAATTTGGTGGTGGAAGCCCTGTACTTAGAGGGATGGAAAGTAACCGTGTTTTATTGGTGGTCGATGGCGTGCGCATGAATAATGCCATTTATAGAAAGGGACATTTACAAAATTCGATTACCGTAAACCCGAACTTATTAGAAAGAACTGAAGTCGTTTTTGGTCCTTCATCGGTTATTTATGGTTCCGATGCGCTTGGCGGTGTAATTCATTATTATACGAAAACGCCCAAATTATTTAATCTATCGAATAAAAATAAAAAAAGTAATATAAAAGCAAGTCATTTTTTGCGATATAGTTCGGTAAATAATGAAGTTACAAATTCAGTAACCACTGAATTACAGTTTAAAAAATGGGCATCGCTGACCAATATTTCACACAGTAGTTTTGGTGATTTAAAAATGGGGAAAAATCGTACTCACGGTTTTGATACTTGGGGCAAAGTGTTTTTTTATTCAGATAATTTAAACGGAAATTACACTGAAAATCCGACGAAAAATAAAGATATAAATTTACAGAAAAACACAGGGTTTAGCCAAACTGATTTTTTGCAGAAATTATTTATTCCGCTATCAAAAAATACTGATTTAAAATTTAATTTTCAATATTCAACATCATCAGATATTCCACGATTTGATAAATTAATGGAACAAAAAAATGGCAGTTTAAAATTTGCCCAATGGTATTATGGTCCTCAAAAAAGGCTGTTAATTTCTTCGCAGTTAGCAATTAATCCGAATATAAAATGGTTGGAAAAAGGTACGATTACCTTAGCATATCAAAATATTAAAGAAAGCCGTATTCAACGAAAATTTCGAAGTTTAGCGAGGTCTTATAAAAATGAAAATGTAAAGGTATATAGTGCAAATGCCGATTTTACGGTTCCTTTAGCTAAAAAACGTGATTTAGGCTATGGTTTAGAACTTGCTTATAATGATGTAAATTCAAATGCTTATGGCAAGACTTTAAAAATATCTACGGATAAGATTAACGGTTTTGATGATGATTTTAGGGTGCAATCTCGATATCCTGACGGTGGAAGTAGTTATTTTAGTTCGGCAATGTATTTAGATTATCGCCAAGATATTTCATATAATTCCACCTTAAATACTGGGGTTCGATTTACCAATACTCAATTAGATGCTCGCTGGATAAATCAGGCGTTTGTAAAACTGCCAAGCACTGATATTTGCCTAAATAACAACGCATTAACTCTTACAGCGGGCTATGTGTATAAGCCGTTTAAAACATGGCAATTAAATGCCGTATTGTCATCAGGGTTTCGCGCGCCAAATATTGATGATGTAGGAAAAGTAAGAGAAAAAAATGGCGAAGTTACCGTGCCAAATATCAACTTAAAGCCAGAGCATGCCTACAATACAGAGCTTGGTGTTCAAAAATATTTTAATAATAAAAAGTTTCGAATTGGCGCAAATGTGTACTATACTTTATTGAATAATTACATCTATAGAGAAACCTTTATGCTCGGGGGCGTTTCAAAAATTTTATATGATGAAGAACAAGGAATTATTGTAGCAAATGTAAATAAAGGAACGGCGTATATTACCGGTGCAACGGTGAGTTATCAGGGGAAATTAGCTGAAAATTGGAAAACTTCAGGTTCTTTTACTTATACAAAAGGACGTGCTTACGATACGAAATTACCACTCTCGTCAATTCCGCCTTTATTTGGTCGTTTTGAGCTTAGTTATGCCGATAATAAATTAGAAAGTGGCGTAAATTTTATTTTCAACGCTAAAAAAAATATTGCGGATTATAATTTAGAAGAAGGCATTGACAATCATAAACAAACGCCAATTATTAACAAAAAAGCTACTGCTGATATTGATAAATATTATGGTACGCCAAGTTGGATGACTCTTGGTTTACATGCTAAATATACGCTGAATAAAAACATTTCAATACAAAGCCAATTCAGTAATTTATTGGATGCACATTATAAAGAATTTGCCTCAGGAATTTCAGCACCGGGGCGAAATATTTCAATATCGTTATTAACTAATTTTTAAATACAAATACAGATGATTAATATTTTTAAAATTGTAAGTTTATTGGAAGGAATATCTTATATATTATTGCTTTTTATAGCTGTTCCTATTAAATATTTACAAGGCGATGCAAGCTATGTAAAAATGCTAGGAATGCCTCATGGAGTACTATTTGTAGCCTACATAATTTTAGCAATTATGTTAAAATCTTCACAGAAATGGAACACAAAAACCTTCGGAATTATTTGCGGATTATCATTGCTTCCTTTCGGAACTTTCTTTGTTGGAAAATACTTAAAAGCGTAGTTTTTATTTATCAACAAAATATTTTAAAGCGATATTTTATAAACTTTTTTAGTTTGTAAAGTATCGCTTTTGTAGTATTGAAAACCCTTATCGCTGTTTTAAAAAAACATTATTTTATTTTAAAAAAACACTTGAAATAGTGTGGTAATAAAGTATGTTGCTGATACTTAAATAGTAACAAATTTATTATTGATAAAAAAAGTGTATTTTGCAATAGCGTTAATAAATTAATTATTTATAAATTATGAAAAAAACACTATTACTTATTGCATTTGTGCTACTGAGCACTGCAACAATGGTTGCTCAAACAACGATAAAAGGTACCGTTAATGACGCATCTCTTGGAGGAGTATTACCAGGAGCAAACATTAAGGTTTTAAGGAAGGCTGTAGGAACTTCTACTGATTTTGATGGGAAATTTACCATGAAAGTAGTTGATATTCCTCCTTTTACTATAAAAATTTCATCTATAGGATATCACTCTAAAACCATCGAAATAACAAAAAATAATCAAGTTGTGGTGGTTAGTTTAACCGAAAATGCAACTTCTTTAGACGAGGTTGTAATTTCGGCATCAAGAACTCCTGAGCGTGTAATGGAATCGCCAGTAACTATTGAACGTTTTGATTCAAGGGCTATTAAAAACACGGCTTCTGCCTCTTTTTATGATGGCTTAGAAAACCTAAAAGGAGTTGATATAAACGCTAGTGGATTAACCTTTAAATCGGTAAATACACGTGGTTTTGCCTCTTTTGCTAATGAGCGTTTTGTACAATTAGTTGACGGAATGGATAACGCTTCTCCTGCATTAAATTTTGCTTTAGGAAACTTGTTAGGAATGTCGGAATTAGATGTTAAAACCGTTGAAATATTACCAGGAGCAGCATCTGCTTTGTATGGCGCAAACGCATTTAATGGTATTATGTTAATGACCAGTAAAAGTCCTTTTGAAGATCAAGGAATTAGTTTTGTATATAAAACAGGTTTTACAAGTCAGCAGGCTGCGAGCAATAATCCTTACCACGATACAAGTATTAGAATGGCACATGCTTTTGATAATAAATTTGCCGTAAAAGCAACATTATCATATTTAAAAGGAGAAGAATGGCATGCAACAGATACTAGAAATACCACAGGTGTTGGTGGAACATATTTACCAGGAGATAGAAATTCTAGGACAGATTATGATGGTTTAAATGTATATGGCGATGAGGTTGGAACAAATATAAGAACCGCTTCAGGCTTAGGAATTATTCCGAGCGTTCGAGTTACTAGAACGGGGTACGATGAGGTCGATTTAATGAGCAACGAAGCAAAAAGTGTTAAATTTGGCGCAGCATTACATTATCGTCCTTGGGGAAATGACCGTTTAGAAATTATATGGAATTCAAAATATGGTACAGGAAATACTATTTATCAGGGGCAGAACAGGTATAATATTTCTAACTTTTTTATGGAGCAACATAAATTAGAATTTAAAGGAAAAAACTTTTTTATAAGAGGATATTATACAGGTGAAGATGCTGGCGATTCATACGATACTCGTTTTACAGCTATTAATATTAACAGAGAATGGAAATCGGATAAAAACTGGTTTAGTGATTATATAGCAGCCTATGCGAATTCGGTACTTGGTAACCCTAATATAGACACTTCTTTAGCGCATGCTAATGCTAGAAAAGTAGCAGATACAGGGCGTTTAATTCCAGGGACTAGCGCTTTTAACACCGCTTTTAATAAAGTAACTAATGAGCCAGATTTAACAAAGGGTTCAAAATTTCAAGATAAAACAAGTTTATATCATGTAGATGCAAATTTAAACTTACGTGATTATATTGATTGGGCAGAGGTACAAGTTGGCGGTTCGTACCGACAATTTAATTTGAACTCATTCGGTACTATTTTCACAGATCAGAATAGCTTAATTGATTATGATGAATATGGTTTATATACCCAACTTCAAAAGAAAATGATGGAAGATCGTTTAAAATTAACTACCTCTGTTCGTTATGATAAAGCAAAAAATTTCGATGGAAATATTTCTCCTCGTTTGTCATTAGCCTATGCCGCAGGTGAAATGAAAAATCATAATTTAAGAGCCTCTTTTCAAACAGGTTTTAGAAATCCAACAACGCAAGATCAGTACATCGGTTTGGCAACAGGAGGCGGAACTTTAATTGGTACTTCTGAAGATAATTTAGATAGGTTTACTTCTTCGCCTTTACCTGTTAGTATTGCAGGGCAACAAATTCCAGGAATTAATTCTGAAACAACATATACAGGTAGAGATGCCTTTACCAATGCTTTTTCAGAAAGTTCTATTATAGACAAAACACCTACCAAGGCTAATTTTGATTTGGTAAAACCTGAAAAAGTAACTTCTTATGAAATAGGGTATCGTGGGGTAGTCGCAGTATCAGAAAGTAAAGTAGGTATTGATTTTAGCATGTATTATAACGATTATAAAGACTTTATCGCCTTAAAAAAAATAGCCGTTCCTTTTTATGGTGTAGCGGGCAGTAGTTTGCCAAGTGTGTTACCAAATGTAAGCGAAGGTGATTTAGCTTTATTAGCCTTAAAAAATGGTGATTTTGCAGGCGTTGGATTTAGAACAAATTCATCGGCAGCTATTACTTCTTATGGGGTAGGGCTTGGTTTAAGCACAAAAGTTTTTAAAGGATTTAATTTAGGGGTAAATTATACCTGGTCTAAATTTGATTTTGATCAAAGCTCAGACCCCGATTTTCAAGCAGGATTTAATACTCCTGAACATAAAATTAAAATACAGTTTGGTAAAACCAACTTGTTTAAAAACTTTGGTTTTAATGTAAGTACAAGATGGCAAAATGATTTTTACTGGGAATCATCTTTCTTTGAAGGATCTGTAGCTGCTAGAACAGTATTAGATGCGCAAGTAAATTATAAAATTCCTTTTTTAAAATCAGTATTTAAATTAGGAGGTGCTAATTTAACAGGAAAAGAATATTTTAGTGCACCAGGTATTGGAGCAATAGGATCTCAATTCTTTATTTCTTGGACAATAAATAACTAAAAAAATGAAAAAAATGACATTAAAATATACATGGTTATCGGTAGTTTTTATTGGGTTGGTAGCCTGTGATGTAAATAATGATTTAGATCCAATTACAGAAAAAAATGAAAAAGAAACCATAATTTCTTTAGAATCAGGTAGTGCTGATTTTTCAAATTATGTAGCAGTAGGCGCATCTTTTACCGCAGGATATACAGATGGAGCAGTATTTAAAGCAGCTCAAAAAAACTCATTTCCAGCAACCTTAGCATCTAAATTTGCGATGGCAGGCGGTGGTAAATTTACCCAGCCATTAATGAGCGATAATTTTGGTGGCTTTACAATTGGTGGAAAAATAGAAGGAGCACCTAGGTTCTATTTTAATGGATCAGTACCTGTAATGTTAGGAGTAACACCAACTACAGAAATATCAAATATTAAAGTAGGGACTTACAATAATATGGGAGTTTCTGGTTTAAAAAGTTATCATTTAGGAGTAAAAGGTTATGGTGCATTAGCGGGGTTACCAAACGCAAATCCTTATTTTATAAGAATGGCATCATCGCCAATGGCAAGTGTTTTAGAAGATGTAATCGCACAGAATCCAACCTTCTTTTCGTTATCAGAAATTGGTGGAAATGACGTGTTAAGTTATGCTGTTTCAGGTGGTGTTGGTGTTGACCAAAAAGGAAATTTAAATCCAGCAACTTATGGTAGTAAAGACATAACAGACCCTACTGTTTTTGCAAGTGTTTTTTCAACAGCTGTAACAGCTCTAACAAGCAATGGAGCTAAAGGAGTTGTCGCTAATTTACCAGAGGTTACATCACTACCTTATTTTACAACAGTGCCTTATGCTCCTTTAAACCCAGCAGATCCTGCTTTTGGCGCACAAATACCTACTTTAAACAATGTATTTGGTGCAATTAACGATGTATTTGTTGCTATTGGCGTGCCAGAACGTGCTATTGTATTTGTAGCAGATGCCGCTAGTCCTGTAGTTATAAAAGATGAAGCTTTAGAAGATAAAACAGCACAAATAATCGGAACATTATTAGCAAGCCCTACTTTTACTACTTTTGTAGCTAGCTTTGGTTTGCCTACCGATGCGAGTACTTTGCAAAAAGTAGCAGGTTTATTAGGAACTTACTATGGGCAAGCAAGACAAGCAACAGCCGATGATTTATTAGTTTTACCAAGCAGTAACATTATTGGTAAAGTAAATGAAAATTCAGTGAAATTTTTATTGAGCCAAGGATTACCTGTAGAATTAGCAGGAATGTTTTCCGTAGAAGGAGTTTCGTTACCATTAACTGATAAGTGGGTATTAACTACTAAAGAAATTGAAAAAGTTAAAAGGGCAACAGCTGCTTATAACACTACAATTAAAAATATTGTAACTCAAAAAGGCTTGGCTTTTGTCGATTTTAACGCTATTTTAAAACAAGCTGCTACTAGCGGTTTAGAATTTGATAATTATTTTCTGAAAACGACTTTTATTACAGGTGGTTTAGTGAGTTTAGATGGTGTTCATTTAACAGCTAGAGGTTATGCTTTAATGGCAAATGAAATGCTAAAGGCAATTGATAAAACCTACGGATCTAACTTTGAGAGCGCAACCAATGGATTGGCTAAAGCGGCTGATTTTCCAACAGGTTACGCGGCTACTTTAAAGTAAGATAGTATTATTTTAAAATAATATTTTTACGATAAAAACGGCTTTATTTTTAAAAATGAAGCCGTTTTTGTTTTATTCGTTACTATTGTCAATCCACTCTTTTATTTTGTTGTCATTGATAATATATTTTTTATATTTCTCATCTTTATATCGATAATAAATAAATATAGGCATTAATATAAAAGCCATGTATAAAACGCCAAGCCCCATAACAATTTGTGCTTTCGGATGCTCGGTATTTAAAAGATAAGCGCCTGTAAACATCCAAAGTAAAAAGATGATGAATAATATTTTTAATACAGTTTTCATTGTTCTTAAATTTAATAGTGCAAAAGTAAAAAATCCTACCATGTAAATACTGGTAGGATTTTTATTATTTTGAGTATCGTAAAATAATTACATTTTTTGTAACCAATTTTTTACATCAACTTCTTGTTTTATAATATCTTTTAATTCAGAAATTGGAACACGTTTTTGCTCCATAGTATCTCTATAACGAATCGTAACAGCGTTGTCATTTAAAGTATCATGATCAACAGTAATACAAAATGGTGTACCATTAGCATCCTGACGACGGTAACGACGACCAACGGCATCTTTTTCATCATAAGTTACGTTAAAGTCCCACTTTAAATCTTCCATAATTTTACGAGCAACCTCAGGTAAACCATCTTTTTTAACTAATGGTAAAATAGCTGCTTTTATTGGTGCTAAAACGGCAGGTAATTTTAAAACAGTTCTTGAAGTTCCGTTTTCTAAAGCTTCTTCTTGTAAAGAATTTGAAAAAACAGCTAAAAACATTCTGTCTAATCCGATAGAAGTTTCTACTACACAAGGCGTATAACTTTTGTTATCTTCATGGTCAAAATACTGTAATTTCTTTCCTGAAAACTCTTCGTGTGCTTTTAAATCGAAATCTGTACGTGAGTGAATTCCTTCTAATTCTTTAAACCCGAAAGGAAACTTAAACTCAATATCAGCAGCAGAATCAGCATAATGAGCTAATTTTTCATGGTCGTGAAAACGATAATTATCTGCGCCCATTCCTAATGATAAATGCCAATTTAAACGGGTTTCTTTCCATTTATTGTACCATTCTTTTTGCGTTCCAGGTTTTACAAAAAATTGTAATTCCATTTGTTCAAACTCACGCATTCTAAAAATAAATTGACGTGCCACAATTTCGTTACGAAATGCTTTACCTGTTTGAGCAATTCCAAAAGGAATTTTTAATCTTCCTGTTTTCTGTACGTTTAAAAAGTTTACAAAAATACCTTGTGCCGTTTCAGGGCGTAGGTATAAATCCATTGCAGATTCAGCAGAAGCACCTAATTTAGTACCAAACATTAAGTTAAATTGCTTAACATCCGTCCAGTTTTTAGAACCTGTTAAAGGGTCGGCAATTTCTAATTCTTCAATTAATAATTTTACATCGGCTAAATCTTCATTTTCTAAAGATTTTCCTAAGCGAGATAAAATGGTATTAATTTTTTCTTGATAACCTAAAACACGTCCGTTTGTTGCAAGAAACTCTGTTTTATTAAAAGATTCTCCAAAGCGTTTTTCGGCTTTTTTAACTTCTTTTTCAATTTTAGTTTCAATTTTAGCACAGTAATCCTCTACTAAAACATCGGCTCTATATCGTTTTTTAGAATCTTTATTATCGATTAAAGGATCGGTAAAAGCATCGACATGCCCTGAAGCTTTCCAAGTATTTGGGTGCATCAAAATTGCCGCATCAATTCCTACAATGTTTTCGTGCATTTGCACCATTGCTTTCCACCAATAATCTCTAATGTTTTTCTTTAACTCAACTCCGTTTTGAGCATAGTCGTAAACCGCACTTAAACCGTCATAGATTTCAGAAGACTGAAATACATAACCATATTCTTTTGCGTGTGATATTACTTTTTTAAAGTGATCTTCTTGTTTTGCCATAATGCAAAAATAAAATAAGGATTTAAACTAATACTATTCTAAAACGAAAAAGTGACTAATTAAATGATTTTTTTATTTTTTTGTGATTTTTTTATCTTAAATTAAGAATAGTTGCCCCTAAATAAAGTTTATCTATAAAGGTACTAATGGTATATTTTCCTTTATTGATATCATCTCTATTGACTAAAATAAGCGATACTAAATTTAATTTGTCATTATTATAAGTTACATCAATAGCATCGGTATATTGAATATTTGCACCGTTTTTTAAGTTGGTAACTCCTTTAGGAGAAACAACATTATTGTTCTGATCTGTAATTTGGATGTACACTGTTTTTTTACCAGGGTCAACTATAGGATTTTCTAATAAATCGAAATTGACTCTAAAGGCATCTGTTCTGCTAGATCTTGATGTTGAGGTTAGTTTTCCGTTACTGCGTTCTTTCATAGCCACGGCATTAATGCTACTTGTTTTTAGAATACTACCAGCATCTATTTTAGATTGAAGTATTTTTTGTTTTTTCTCTAAGTTATTGTTTTTATTGATTAAAGAAGTATTTATGGTTTCTTTTTGTGCTAAAATAGTAGCTGTAATTACATCTCTTTTATTTAATTGCTGATTAACAGTATTTAATGAATCTACTTTGATAAATAGTTGTTTATTTTCATATTCTAAACGGCTAATTTTCTTTCTGTAAATACGTATTAAGCTATAATTGTCTACCTGTAATATTTTAATAGAATCTCGAAGGTTGTTCATTTTAATAAGTTCAAGCTGTAGTCTTTTTGAAATACTTTTTTTTTGAACTACAACATCGGTATAATCTTTAATCATTTCATCAAGTTCCTTTTCTAGGTCATTTTTATCTTCTTTAAAGGCTTTTTGAAGATTATCATGTTGGCTTTTTTTCTGTAGAGAATATAACGTTAATGATAACATTATTAGTAATAGTAAAACAATTATAGCACTTTTTTTTCTTTCAGTAGTCATAATTTAGGGGGGTAATAATGATTATTGTTTTTATCTATATTAAAGAATGAAATTATTGGTGATTTTTTTTATTGTGTATCTAATATATTATTACAAAGTATTTTTTGCTTGTTTTTTAATAAAATTTCTTTTACTGGTGAAACAACCTAAACATAAATTAGGTTTTAAACGAGGTTTAATGATTTTATTTTCGAGTAAATTAAACCTTATTTTAAAAGCAGTTGTTTTACTCGCTCTACTAGTATATGTATATTTACCACTTCGTTTTTTTCATTACTACTACTACTTTTATTGTAGATATTTTTAAAATTTGAGCAATGGAAATTTTTTATTTTAAAACCTTTTTTCTTAATGTAAAGATTTTTTAATTAAAACTTCGGTAACACTATCATTTTTTGATGTTAATTGTTTGTTTTTTGAGTTTAAGGAGTCAATATAAGAAAAAAGTAATTTATTTTGCCTATTTAAAATTAAAATACGCTTTTTTGTAAAAGCGCAATAATCGATAATTTTCAGCTTTTAAATTATGAATAGTATCTTTTAAGTTTAATTATTTCGTGAAGTTTGTTTCTTAAATTTAAAGAAACATCACCTTTTTTATTAAGTGCTTTTTCATATTTTTTTAAAACAGTGTTTAATTCAAGTTCTAGGTCTTTTTTTCAGAATTAAAAGGTATTTTTAAATCTGAATACTCATTCGCATTTTTATATGACAATATACCTGTCGTAATTAATTATACAAGAAGTAATAAAACCAGTATTTTTTAATTTTTTTGTAGTCATTCATCGGTTTTCTGATAAAAAACTAGGCTTGTCAGAATCCTATATGCTGTTTTTTATACAGTTATAAATAAATGCAGGAGGGAAGTTAAGCGATTCAAAATTTAACTTGATGTTACTCCCAAAAACTTCTTTTAATTTTGTATAATATGTTAAGCTATATTGATATTGAATAAACAAACCATTATTATTTAAAAGGTTATAACTTTCAACTAAAATACGATGCGATATTTCTTTTGGAATAATCGTTAATGGTAAGCTAGAAACAATATGATCGGCTTTTTTATAACCTAATTTTTCAATTTCGGTAGCCATTTTCTCAGCAGAAGCTTTTAAAACAATTAACTGCGGATTTTTTATTTTGATCAGTTCTTCATAAAAGGCATCATTAATTTCAAAGCAAATTAAAATAGCCTTAGGTTTCAGTTTCTTTAAAATACTATGTGTTATAGGGCCGTTTCCAGGGCCTAATTCTATAATAACATTTGCTTTTGAAAAATCAATTCCCCGAAGCATTTTATTTGCTAAATATTTAGAACTAGGGGTAACAGTACCTGATGTTTTGTAATTTTTTACAGCTTCTTTAAAGAAATTAAATTTTTTACTCAAAATAATATTTTGTTATGTTTTTTGTATATTTCTGCTAAAATAAGGTTCGTAAAGATGCAAAATTTAAAAGATATATTCTATTTATTTTATCCTAATTTATGTATTAATTGTGCAACAGTATTATTACAAAGTGAAACTTATTTGTGTATTACCTGTACTAATAACTTACCTATTATAGAAAATAATGATTATATAAACAATAGTTTATTAGCTCCTTTTTATGGTAAAATTTTGGTGAAAAATGTCCGTTCGTTTTTGTATTATCAAAAAAAAGGTATTACACAAAAAGTAATTCAAGAATTAAAATATAGAAATCAACCAGAAATAGGTAAATTTATAGGTAATTGGTTTGGTGAAAATTTAAAAAAATCAGGTGTTTTTAAAGATATCGATTATATAATTCCTGTGCCATTACATCAAACTAAATTAAAAAAGAGAGGCTACAATCAGCTTACAGAATTTGGTAAAACACTAAGCGTTGTTTTAAATACAACCTATAAAACAGAATTTTTAATTAAAACTACTACAGCTAAAACACAAACAACAAAGTATCGTTTTGAACGATTTCAAAATCTTCAAAGACCTTTTGAATTAATTGATTTTAAGGTGTTTGAAGGTAAGAATGTTTTATTAATTGACGATGTGTTAACCACCGGAGCAACCCTGGTAGCTTGCTGTGAAGAGTTATTAAAAACAAAAAACATAACTATTAGTATTGCTACGATAGCTTACACTAAAAAAGAATAATTTTGTTAGGCTTAATTTACTACTTTTGAAGTTCTATTTTAAGAATATTTAAAGAATTAATTTGTGAAAAATAAGTTGTTATTTTTAGTCGTTTTAGCATCTGTAGTTATAATTAGTTGTGCAAGAAAAGGAAGACCCGAAGGCGGTTCTAAAGATGAAGATGCGCCAATTATGATGACGGCAAAACCGCCTTATAAAACGATTCATTTTGATAAAAAAAATATTAAAATTGAATTTGACGAATATGTAGTTTTAAAAGGATTGTCGAAACAATTAGTTGTTTCCCCTCCTTTAAAATACCCACCAATTATAACACCTCAAGGAACTGCGAGTAAGTATATTAATATTGAAATTTTAGACACTCTAAAAACCAATACAACCTATACTTTTAACTTTGGAAATGCAGTACAAGATAATAATGAAAATAATAAACTAGAAAGTTTTAAATACGTTTTTTCTACAGGAAATTATATTGATTCATTAAAATTAAAAGGCTCAGTAGCGCCAGCGTTTACACAAAAAAAGCTTAAAAATATCAGCGTTTTATTATATCGTTTAGATAGCACTTATACCGATTCAATTATTTACAAACAAAAACCAAATTACCTTAGCAGTACTTTAGATTCTACTAATTTTGAATTCACCAATTTACGCAAAGGAAAATACTTATTATTAGCCTTAAAAGAAGCGTCAAGCGATTATATTTTCAATAGTAAAACCGATGAAATAGGCTTTTATAAAGACACAATTTCATTGCCAAAAGACACCTTAATTTTAAATCCGATAACACTTTTTAAAGAAGTACAACAGTATCGATTTAAAAGAGGAAAAGAAGTTTCAAAAGGAAAAATTCAATTCGGATATCAAGGACAAAAAGAAGCCTTAAAAGTCGAATTATTATCAAAAGTTCCTGCTTCATTCAAATCATTTTCAGCCTACGAAAAAGACAAAGACACGCTTAATTATTGGTTTACCCCTGTAAAACAAGATTCGTTAAATTTTATTGTAAGCAATAAAAATAATTTAAAAAACAATTTAAAAGATACAATAACAGTACGTTTACGTAAAAAACAAATCGATTCTTTGGCTATTTTATCAGAAGTAAAAAGTGTTCTGC
Organism: Tenacibaculum dicentrarchi; assembly: GCF_900239345.1. Taxonomy (GTDB): domain Bacteria; phylum Bacteroidota; class Bacteroidia; order Flavobacteriales; family Flavobacteriaceae; genus Polaribacter; species Polaribacter dicentrarchi. The sequence goes on from NZ_OESZ01000001.1 coordinate 428,935, forward strand.
CTTTAAAAGATACCTTATTTTTAAGCACTAATAATCCTATTACAATTTTTGATAAATCAAAGTTTTCATTAGTAGATAAAGATACCGTTGCAATTCCCTTTCAAGTAAAAAAACAACGCATAAACAAGCTCGCTATTTTATTCGAAAAAACACCTTCAACATTTTATAAATTGGCAGTTTTGCCTAAAGGAATTACGGATTTATATGAAACTAGCAATGATACGTTAAAATATCAATTTAAAACACTAACTGTTGAAGACTACGGAAGCATTATTTTAGAGGTAAAAAAACAAACAAAGCATCCTGTAATTATGCAACTTTTAGATAAAGGCGAAGTGGTAAAAACTAAGTATGTTAATAGTTCAGAAAAAGTAATATTTGATTTACTAGCACCCAAAGAATACAACGTTCGAGCAATTATCGACACCAATAAAAATACTATTTGGGATACAGGAAATTTCTTATCAAAACAACAACCCGAAAAAGTTATTTACTTTGAAAAGGCATTTAAATTAAGAGCCAATTGGGAAATGAATGAGGTGTTTATTGTTGAATAAGTTTGTTAGTTTAGAAATTAAACAAGGGGTTTTAACCCCTTGTCTTGACCTTTTTTTGTGAAAAAATTTTAAAGTTCTTATATTTTTTTTAGAAGAATTATTCTCCCTCATACCTAGTAGCCGTTGGGCAAAACAATAATTCTGTTGGATTATCAATATCGTATAAATACTGATAACTTCTAGTTTCTTTTTGGCAATAAGGCGCTATTAATTGTAGCATATTTTCAAACCCCGCTAAAGTTAGCACACAAAAAAACGTATGCTTGTCTTTGGTTAAAATCCCTTCATCCGATTTGAATAAACCAAAAATTAAATTACAATTTCGAGTCTCAATAAAATCAATTTCAGATACATCTAATCGTTGTTTTTTTTCGATAACAGTCTCTTTAATTAAGTCTCTAAATTTAGTCGCTTCCTCTTTATTGAAATTGTACAAACGCACTACATGTTCATCAAAACCATTGACATTATCGATATAATCTACTTCCATTTCCTCTTGCTTTTCTTTATATAATAAATATTAATGTGCTTGTAACCAATTTTCACCAATTCCGATTTCTACATCCAACGGAACTTCCATTTTAAAGGCATTTTCCATTTCTTGCTTAATAATTGGTTTGATAATTTCTAATTCATTTTTATGAGCGTCAAACACCAATTCATCATGTACTTGCAATAGCATTTTCGATTTAAAATTTTCTTTCTCAAATCGCTTATAAATGTTAATCATTGCTAGTTTTATAATATCGGCTGCACTTCCCTGAATCGGTGCATTTACAGCATTTCTTTCTGCTCCTGAACGCACCATTCCGTTTCTCGAATTGATATTTTTCAAATACCTGCGTCTGTTTAAAACCGTTTCTACATAGCCATTATCACGAGCAAAATCGACTTGTTTTGCCATGTAATTTTTCAACTTCGGATAGGTCTCATAATAGGTATCAATCAATGCTTTTGCTTCTTTTCGAGATAAATCTGTTTGATTGCTCAATCCGAATGCCGAAACCCCATAAACAATACCAAAATTAACCGTTTTTGCATTGCTACGTTGTTCCCGAGTTACTTCATTTAAAGGAACATTAAACACTTTTGATGCCGTAGAAGCATGAATATCTTCGCCATTTTTAAAGGCTTCTATCATGGTTTCTTCTTGGCTTAATGAAGCAATAATTCGCAATTCAATTTGAGAATAATCGGCAGCTAATAACACATAATTTTCATTTCTTGGGATAAAAGCTTTTCGAACTTCCTGCCCTCTTTTGGTACGAATTGGAATATTTTGTAAGTTCGGATTATTCGAACTCAATCTTCCTGTGGATGCCACCGCCTGTGCATAAGATGTATGAATGCGTCCTGTTTTTGAATTTATTTCATTCGGCAAAGCATCAACATAGGTGCTTTTGAGTTTTTTATACTGACGATATTCTTGAATATCTCTAATAATTTGATGGTCTTTTGCTAAAAGAGAAAGCACCTCTTCGGCGGTAGAATATTGCCCTGTTTTGGTTTTTTTCGGCTTTTCAACCAATTTCATATTTTCAAACAATACAATTCCTAATTGTTTTGGGGAAGCAATATTAAATTCTTCGCCTGCTTGCTGGTAAATATTTTTTTCTAAACGCTCAATGTCGCTAGTTAAATCAACAGAAAGTTCTTTTAAAAATGGCACATTTAGGTTAATTCCTTCAATTTCCATGGCTGTTAAAACCGATACTAAAGGCGTTTCAATTTCATTAAATAGCTTGGTTACATTTCCGCTTTCTAATTCTTTTGTAAAATGCTCTTTTAATTGTAGGGTAATATCAGCATCTTCCACCGCATATTCGGTTTGTTTGGCAATTTCAACAGTTCGCATTGACAGTTGATTTTTCCCTTTTTTTCCGATTAATTCAGTAATTGGAACAGGTTGATAATTTAAATAGGTTTCGGCTAAAATATCCATATTATGCCTCATATCTGGATTGATGAGATAATGTGCAATCATGGTATCAAATAATTTTCCTTTAACAGCAACCTTATAATTTGATAAAACTTTGATATCATATTTTAAATTATGCCCAATTTTTTGAATAGTTGATGCTTCAAAAAACGGTTTAAATTCGTCTAAAATAGCAGTTGTTTCTTCTTGATTTTCAGGAAAAGAAACATAATATCCTTTTCCTATTTCCCAAGAAAAAGAAATTCCGATTAATTCAACTTCCAAGGCTTTTAAACCTGTAGTTTCGGTATCAAAACATACCGATTTTTGTTGCATTAATTTTTCTAGTAATATTTTTCTTGATAAAGGAGAATTTACCTGTTGATAAAAATGCGGGGTATTTTCAATAGTTTTAAACCCCGAAATAACTGCTTCTTCACTAACAGTTCCAGTTCCTGGGGTTGCAAATAAATCGAACTGTCCATCAGAATCTGTAGTAGGAATTGCTTTGACTGTTGTTTTTTCTTTATTTTCGGTATTTTCTTCGGATGCTTTTTCGCCTGTTTTTTCGCCTGTTTTTACAGGAACGGCGGCGGTAAAAATTCGAACAAAAGTATCGGATAAACGTTTAAATTCTAATTCGTTAAAAATATCGGCAGTTGCTTGAATATTTGGCTGACACATTTCAAAATTTTCCTGATCAAAATCAACAGGAACATCCAACATAATCGTGGCAAGTTCTTTTGATAAAAGCCCAAGTTCAGCATTTGCAATTACTTTTTCTTTCATTTTCCCTTTCAAATCGGCAGTGTTTGCTAGCAGATTTTCCATAGAACCATATTGCGCTAAAAATTTCTTCGCCGTTTTATCACCAACACCAGGTAATCCAGGGATATTATCCACCGCATCGCCCATCATTCCTAAATAATCAATCACTTGTTCAGGACGTTCTACGCCAAATTTCTCTTGAACTTCGGCAATTCCCCAAGTTTCGTATCCGCCACCAAAACGAGGGCGATACATAAAAATATTTTCAGAAACCAATTGAGCAAAATCCTTATCAGGGGTTACCATAAAAGTTTTGTATCCTGCTTTTTCGGCTTTTTTTGCTAGTGTTCCTATAATATCATCTGCTTCATATCCTGATTTTACAACCACAGGAATATTCATCGCTTCTAGCATTTTTTCAATATATGGAATCGCAATTTTTATAGCCTCAGGAGTTTCCTGTCTGTTGGCTTTATATTCAGGAAAAGCCTCTTTTCGAGCCAGAGAACCACCACGGTCAAAACAGACGGCTAAATGGTCTGGTCGTTCACGTTTTATAACATCTAACATCGAATTGGTAAATCCTAAAATTGCCGAAACATCCATTCCTTTCGAGTTAATTCGTGGATTTTTAATAAATGCGTAATATCCTCTAAAAATTAATGCAAAAGCATCTAGTAAAAAAAGTCGTTTTTGATTTTCCATTGGTGTTTTTTAAGCCTGTTGAAGTGTGGTTGAATATTTTTTTAAAAGCTATTTGAAAAGAAATGAACAACTAAAAAATAGTCATTAATTCAGTTGGCAAAGCTACGAAACTTTAACAAGACGTTAAAAATTGATTTTAATAATCAACCTATCTTTGTCTTACTTTTAAATATAGTTATATGTCTCGATGGTTGCTTTCAATTTTAAGTATCGTATTTGTTGTTGTTATTTTTGAAGCCTATGCTTTTCAGGCGATAAAAACAATTACTAAAAATAAGTTTATTAAATATAGTTGGCTGTTTGTAGGTTTGTTGGCGTATATCAATTTTTTTTACGTGGTATTTTCTTCGGATAGAAGTTCAGGGCAAACAAAACAATTTCAATGGGCAGTAGGCATACTTTTAGTCGTTTTACTTCCGAAGTTATGTATGTTATTGGTATTGTTTGGCGAAGATTTTTTTCGATGGATTCAAAAGGGAATTTCTTATATTTCATCCGAAGAAACAAAACCTTTAGCGGGGCGAAGAACTTTTATCGCAAAAATAGCCTTAGCAATGGCATCAATCCCTTTGGCGGGATTATTATATGGAATTTTTAAAGGAAAATACAATTATAAAGTACTAAAATATCAATTGTCGTTTAAAGATTTACCCGAAGCTTTTGACGGTTTTACCATCACACAAATTACCGATATTCATTCAGGAAGTTTTACCAATAAAGAAAAAATAAGCTATGCGGTTGATTTGGTAAATCAGCAAAAATCGGATATGATTCTATTTACAGGCGATTTGGTTAATAATTTCGCTCACGAAATGGATAATTGGATTGACGTATTTAAAAAATTAGAAGCGCCTGTTGGTAAATATTCGGTGCTAGGAAATCATGATTATGGCGATTATTCTAAATGGAAAAACGATGCAGATAAAAAAGCGAATTTTAAGGCGATAAAAGATTTACATCCTAAAATTGGCTTTGAATTGTTATTAAACGAACATCGATATATTGAAAAAGACGGACAGAAAATAGCTTTAATTGGCGTTGAAAATTGGGGGAGAGGCTTTAATAAAGCAGGCGATTTAGGCAAAGCATCCGAAGGAATAAAAAAAGAAGATTTTAAAATATTAATGAGTCACGACCCAAGTCATTGGGAAAATAAAGTAAAAAAAGACGTTTTTAATTATCAATTAACATTGAGCGGTCATACGCATGGTTTACAATTCGGTATTGAAATTCCAGGATGGATTAAGTGGAGCCCATCGCAATATGTGTATAAACAATGGGCTGGTTTGTACCAAGAATTTGGGCGTTATATTAATGTAAATAGAGGATTTGGTTACCATGCTTTTCCAGGAAGAGTAGGAATTTGGCCTGAAATTACGGTTATTGAGTTGAAAAAAGCCTGATTTTGTTGTATATATCGCAATCTTTTGCTTAAAAAACACTATTTTTAAGAGAAATATATTTAAAAAACTAGATGTATGGCAAAATTTGGCGAAATTATAAGTAACAATAAACCTGTTTTAATTGATTTTTATACTGATTTAAATCCTTTAGATTCTACGGTAGAAATGCTTAGGCATGTTGCTGCCGCTTTAGGCGATAAGGCAAAAGTAATTAAAATTGATATTAAAGATAACGAAATACTAGCTAAAGCTTTAAGTATTAGAGGGAATCCTACTTTTATAATTTATAAAGAAGGTGTAATGAAGTGGCGAAAAACAGGCGTTCAAGACGCAAATACTTTAATCGGTTTGGTGAAGAAATATTTGTAAAAAAGTATTTTACCTTGTCTTTTCTATTAAAAAAAAACCGCATTACTTAATGTATTATCATTAGTAATGCGGGAAGTTCTATTGCTTTTAAAATACTTAAAATTAAGGTTTAATAGTATCTAATTCTCGAACAGGTTGTTGCGGTTCATTAGCCATTAAATGTTTAAATAAATTGGCATGATTCAAATAGGCTTCAAAGGCTTTTTTACCGTATTCCATATCATTATCATATTTTGTAATTTGTTGAATTAAATTTTGATACATGTATAAACTTGTTTCTAAATTATCAATAATTAAATCAACATCTTGGTCTTTAAAAGTACTGTAATATTTTAATTTTTGTTGAAAAACATCAATTAAAGTTTCTACGGTTTCATGTGCTTTTTCAATATCGCCCATGCGGTAATATAATTCAGGGTATTCTAAAGAAACACTATAGTGTTCAAATTGTTTAATTGGCAATTTATATAGGGATAAATCTAACACATCTTTTGCATTTACCGAATCACCTTCTTTTAAATATTCTTCGGATAAACGCATTAAATTATTACGGATAGAAATTGCGTTGCGCTTAGATTGCTCATCTAAATAAATTTTACCATTGTTGATGGTTTTCCAATTCCATTTTTTAACGTTATCGTACATTTTTTTAGTGTCGATACGCCCCATAGAAAACATTGATTTTCCTTTGTTTGAGGTTTTAATAGGCACAAATTTATACGACATTCCGTCTAATTGTAAATAATCTTTTAACCAAATATATTCTTCATCGGCATTGGCACCTCCTGTAAAATAAATAGGACGTTTCCATTCGAAATTATTTAAAATATCGAGCATTAAAATTCGATTTTTGGTTAAACCTTGCTCGCTAACAGTAATATCGATATAGTCTAAAATTTTATCGGCATCTTTTTGTGCTACCAATCCTGTTTTTAAAACATTGGCTTTATTTACAGGAATTCGAATATGATTTGTAGGATAAAACTTTTCTCTAACATCATTTTCTTCATCAATATAATAGGTTTGGTCATTATCACTTTCAATCCATCGCATAAAATTATTTATAGACATTATAGAGTCTTTAAATCGTGGATGTGCAATATGATACGCCATATCTAAGGTTCCGTATTTATATTGTTCGTGTGTTAATTGCGACGGAATAGGTTCAGCTTGGTATGTTTTCTTTTTCATTTGGTCGATATACCAAGCAGTTTGAAAAAGACTCGTATTTACAATTTTAATATCCTGACGAACACCCTCGACCTGTTGCATGTACCAAAGTGGAAAGGTATCATTATCGCCAATGGTAAAAATTATCGCATTTGGATCGCAACTCTCTAAATAGGTTTGTGCATTTAATTGTGCTATAAAACGGTCGCCTCTATCGTGGTCATCCCAATTTTGAACGCCCATTAATACAGGAACAGCCAATAATGAAACTGCCGATACTCCAATAGCAACGGTTCTTTTGTTAGCATAATTTTTTAAATAATCATACAAAGCAAAAACACCAAAACCAATCCAAATTGCAAATACATAAAACGAACCAACTACGGCATAATCACGTTCACGAGGTTCAAAAGGTCTTGGGTTGGTGTAAAATATAATAGCAAAACCAGTAAAAGCAAAGAATAGGGCAAGGGTATATAAATTGTTTTTATCTTTTTTAGATTGATAAATTAATCCGATTAATCCTAAAATTAAAGGCAAGAAAAAGTATTTATTACGTCCTTTATTATTTTTGATGTCGTCAGGTAAGTTTTGTTGAGAACCTAAACGGATTTCATCAATAAAATCGATACCGCTTAACCAGTTTCCGTTTTCAATATCTAAATGTCCTTGTGCATCGTTTTGTCTTCCCACAAAATTCCACATAAAATAACGCCCATACATGTATCCAAATTGATAATCAATCATGAATTTCATGTTCTCTAAAAACGTAGGTCTTCTTTTACTTCGAGCCGGGATTCCTGCAATTCGTTTGTAATGTTGTTCTGAAGCAGGGTTTACCATTCTTGGAATAAATCCTTTGTGTTTGCTCGAATAATTAGGAACTATATTTTTGTATTTATTTACAATAATATATTTTCCGTTTTTCTTTTCGTATTTCGGTTTATCATCCTTAAAAGGTTGCTCAGCATCCTGTGTTCTATCATGTGCAACTGAATAATAATTATCATAAAAAACATTAGCATCACCATATTGTTCACGGTTGTAATAGGCTAATAATTCACGAGCACTCGACGGATTATTTTCGTTAATAACAGTGTCGGCATTGGCACGAATAGGCAACATCAACCAAGATGAAAAACCAATCATAATAAAGAGTACTGACAATACCAAAGTATTTGCCATTACTAGGTTTTTTTTGCGGGTAAAACTTAATCCGAAGTAAAATAACCCGATTAAAATAATTCCAGCAATAATAGTTCCTGTGTTGTATGGTAAGCCTATTTCATTGATAAAAAATAATTCTGAAACACTAAAGAATTTAAGGGTAAACGGAAACAAAAATTTAAAAACAAAAGCTAAAACTAATATGGAAATTAAAGTAGCAACTGCGGTTGTTTTTAGGGTGATATTTTTATAGGTTTTGAAGAAATATAACATCACAATTGAAGGAATAACTAAGAGCGATAAAATATGAACTCCAAACGATAATCCAACTACAAAACTAATAATTACGAGCCATTTGTGTCCTCTTGGAGTATTTATTTCGTCTTCCCAACGTAGTCCTAACCAAAATAATAACGCCATTAAAAATGACGACATTGCATATACTTCACCTTCTACGGCACTAAACCAAAAACTATCTGAAAAAGTATAGGCTAATGCACCAACTAATCCACTACCTAAAACGGCGATGGCTTCATTTTTATTGAATTTACCATTTTTGATAGCCATTTTTTTAGCCAAATTGGTAATGGTCCAAAACATAAATAAAATAGTAAAAGCGCTGGCTAAGCCTGACATGAAATTTACCATTTTAGCCCATTGACTAGGGTCGTTACTAAACATAGCGAAAAAAGCACCTAACATTTGAAACAAAGGCGCTCCTGGTGGATGCCCAACTTCTAGCTTAACAGCGGTAGAAATATATTCGCCACAATCCCACGAACTAACGGTTGGCTCTAGAGTTAATGTGTAGGTTATTAGCGCTACAGCAAATGAAAACCACCCTAAAAGAGTGTTCCATTTTTTATAATTAAAATTGTTCATAGTTTTTATATAGTAAAATACGAAAGTATTAATAACTGTTCATTTTTTATTGAAAACAAAAATATAATTTTAAGGAATTTAAGCAAATAGTAGGCTACATAAAAAGATGTTAAAATAAAAAAGTAAAAAAAAATTGTGAATATAAAACTTTATGCTATATTTGCACCCGAAATAAGTAATTGGCCTATGGTGTAATTGGTAACACACCGGTTTTTGGTACCGACATTCAAGGTTCGAGTCCTTGTAGGCCAACTTAGTAATTTTAAAACTTTAAGTTAGCTTTAAAAATTACTGAAATATGAAAAATATTTTTATATTTGCAACTTATTAACTGGCCTATGGTGTAATTGGTAACACACCGGTTTTTGGTACCGACATTCAAGGTTCGAGTCCTTGTAGGCCAACAAAAGCTTCATAATCGTTAAGATTATGAAGCTTTCTTGGTTTTATGAATTTAATTCTTTTTTTACCACTTCAATTACTTTTTTACTATTTCCGATAAATATTTTATCTTCCAAAATAAAAACAGGGCGCTTTAAAAAAGTGTATTCTTCTAAAATAAAATCACGATATTCAGCTTCTGTAATATCTTTATTCTTTAAATCTTTTTCTTTGTACAATCTTGCACGTTTATTGAATAAACTTTCATAACTGTCGGTTAATTTTCGCATTTCTTCTAATTGGCTAACAGTAACGTTATTGGTTTTTATTTCTTGCTTTTCAAATCCCTTAATGTTCACATCTTTTAAAATGCGTTTGCAAGTGTCACAAGTTTGTAAAAAATATACTTTCTTCATCGTTTGACTGGTTTAATAATTATCTTTGAATTCCGCTAAAATAGGTAGAATAATGAACACGCAATTTGAAATTTTAAGAAAATCAAGAGGAATAGTTTTAAAAAAAACAGAAAACTTATCGATAGAGCAATTACATAAAATTCCTGAAGGATTTACAAATAATATAGCTTGGAACCTTGCTCATTTAGTAGTAACTCAACAGTTATTACAGTATAAATTATCAGGATTAAATTGCTTGGTTTCTGATGAATTAATTGAAAATTATAAAAAAGGAACAGTTCCTACAGAAACATTTTCGGAAGAAGAGCTGGAGGAAGTAAAAGAGTTGTTTATCGGCTTACCTGATACCTTACAAGAAGATTTTGAGGCAGGTATTTTTACAGAATATACAGCTTATGAAACAAGTACAGGTTTTACAATAGATTCTATAGAATCGGCAATAGCTTTTAATAACTTACATGAAGGTATTCATTTAGGTGTTATTTTGGCTTTAGTAAAGTTAGTTTAAATTATAAAAAAACTCCAAAGTAATTATTACTTTGGAGTTTTATATTCTTTAAAAAAATTGCTTAAAGATTATTTAGCTTCAGCAAATCTTCTTTCTACTTCGTTCCAGTTGATTACTTTAAAGAAAGCATCAATATAATCAGGACGACGGTTTTGGTAGTTTAAGTAGTATGCATGTTCCCAAACATCTAATCCTAAAATAGGAGTTCCTTCACAAGCAACACCAGGCATTAATGGATTGTCTTGGTTTGGAGTAGAACAAACTTCAATTTCTCCACCTTTTTTAACACATAACCAAGCCCATCCTGAACCAAATTGAGTTGCAGCAGCCTTAGAAAAAGCTTCAATAAAAGCTTCTTTTGAACCAAATTTAGCTTCAATAGCATCTTTTAATTCTCCAGATAAGTAACCTCTATCTTCAGGGTTCATTACTGTCCAGAATAAAGAGTGATTAAAAAAACCACCACCGTTATTACGAACAGCTCCGTTACTCATGTCTAAATTAGCAAGAATATCTTCAATAGATTTTCCTTCTAAATCAGTACCCGCAATTGCTGCATTTAATTTAGATGTATATCCGTTATGGTGTTTACTATGGTGAATCTCCATAGTTCTTGCATCAATATTTGGTTCTAATGCATCGTAAGCATATCCTAATTCAGGTAATTCAAAAGCCATAATTATTTATTTTTAAGTGAGTTAATTTTTTGTTTTAATAAATGTAAATTTAATTCAAAAAAATAAGGCAAACAACTGTTTGCCTTATTCTAAATTTATAGAACTATAAATAATTGTTATTATTTAATATATAGGTTTTTCATCCGAAGAAAATTCTCCCATAAATTCTTCTGCTTTTTCTACCATTTGCTTACTTCCACAGAAAAAAGGTACACGTTGGTGTAATTCTGATGGCGCAATATCCATAATTCTTGTAAAACCATCGGTTGCTTTACCACCTGCTTGTTCACAAATAAAAGCCATTGGGTTACATTCGTATAATAAACGTAATTTTCCGTTAGGGCTAATAGTGGTTGATGGATAAATATAAATTCCTCCTTTAATCATATTTCTATGAAAATCGGTTACTAATGAGCCAACATAACGTGCTGTATAAGGTCGGTTATCTGCTTTGTTTAAATCTTTACAATGTACTAAAAAGCGCTTCATTCCTTCTTGAAAATACGTAAAATAGCCCTCACTTACAGAGTATATTTTACCAATGTCAGGAAACTTCATGTTTGGGTGCGATAGGTAAAAAGTACCAATTGCAGGGTTTAGTGTAAATCCGTTTACGCCATTTCCTGTAGTAAAAACTAACATGGTTGAAGTTCCGTAAGCAACATAACCAGCTGCTACTTGTTCGCTTCCTTTTTGTAAGAAGTCTTCTTTTGTTACAGGAGTTCCTACAGGAGAAACTCGTCTGTAAATAGAAAAAATAGTTCCTACAGATATATTTACATCAATATTTGACGAACCGTCTAAAGGGTCCATTAATAAGACATATTTATTTTCGTTTGTTTTATTTTTTCCTTCAACAATTACAAAATCATCTTCTTCTTCACTAGCAATACCACAAACAATTTCACGGTTTATAAGTGTTTGTTTAAAAAGATCGTTTGCTAAGATATCTAGTTTTTGTTGTGTTTCTCCTTGTACGTTGATATCGCCAGAAGCACCTGTAATATCTACTAAACCAGCTTTTCTAATTTCATGATTTACTACTTTTGCAGCTAAACGAATTGAGTTGATTAAACGAGATAACTCACCCGTAGAGTATTTAAAATCTTTCTGATATCCAATAATAAACTCTCCTAGAGTCATGTGCTTGTTGTTCATGTCAAATTTTTGTGTGGTTTACAAAGATGCCAACTTTTTTGCGCTTTTACAATGTTTTTATTTGTTAAAAATTTTTAACAAATAGAAACGATGTGTTTTAAATTTCTATTTGTTTTTTAGCAAGATATATTAAGAATTATCTTTACACAAAATTTTTAGAATGAGTTTTATAATTAGAGAAGGAGAAAAAAAAGATGCACAATCAATATTAAATTTAATTATTGAATTAGCTGTTTTTGAAAAAGAACCAAATGCTGTTGAAATTAATCTTGACACTTTAATTGCCGATGGTTTTTCTAAAAACCCGAAGTTTAAAACCTTTGTAGCTCAGGATATTGATGGAACAATTATAGGGATGACACTTTTTTATGAACGATATTCTACTTGGAAAGGAAAAACAATTCATTTAGAAGATTTAATGGTTACTCAAGCAAAAAGAGGCATTGGTGCAGGTAAAAAATTATACGGTTCTGTGATGAATTATGCACAAAAAAATGGTTTTAAAAGAGTTGCTTGGGAAGTATTAGATTGGAATACAAATGCCATCGATTTTTATAAAAAAACAGGAGCAACTGTTTATAATCAGTGGCGAGTTTGTCAAATGGGAGAACAGCATTTAATACAATTTTGTAATGAGAATATTTAAGTTTGGAGGCGCATCAGTAAAAGATGCTAACGCTGTAAAAAACGTAGCAAACGTGTTACAGCACGAAGGTACAGAAAATGTTTTGGTAGTAATTTCGGCAATGGGAAAAATGACCAATGCTTTTGAAGAAATTATCAATGCTTATTTTTATAAAAAAGATAATTTAAAAGAAGCGATTTGTTTTGTTGAAAATTTTCATCAAAAAATAGTAACCGATTTATTTGACAAAAAGCATCCTGTTTTTAATAAAGTAAACCATTTATTAGGTGAATTAAGTGGTTTTATGGTTCAAAATACTTCGGATGATTATGATTATGTCTACGACCAAATTGTTGGTTTTGGCGAGTTGTTATCGACGATTATTGTGAGTGCTTATTTATCTGAAATTGGCATAGAAAACAAGTGGATAGACGTTAGAAACTGCATTAAAACGGATGTCAATTATAGAGATGCAAAAATTGATTGGAAGCTAACTGAAGCGCAAATAAATACGTATATTGTTAAAAAAACCTTAAATATTACCCAAGGTTTTTTAGGAAGTACATCACTTAAAACAGTTAAAAACAAGCAAAATACGCCTATAACAACAACCCTAGGAAGAGAAGGTTCTGATTACACAGCAGGTATTTTTGCTTATTGTTTAAATGCCAAAAGTGTAACTATTTGGAAAGATGTTACAGGAGTTTTAAACGCCGATCCTCGGGTGTTTACACAAACGGAATTGCTACACGAAATTTCTTATACCGAAGCTATTGAAATGGCTTTTTATGGAGCGTCTGTAATTCATCCAAAAACGATTCAACCTTTAGAGAAAAAAAATATCCCACTTTTTGTGCGTTCTTTCGATGATTTATCAAACAAAGGAACTTGTGTAGGAAAAGGCACTAAAATTAATCCTGAAGTACCGTGTTTTATAGTAAAAAAACATCAAATTTTGATTTCAATTTCGGCTAAAGATTTTTCTTTTATGGTAGAAAGCAATATCAGTGCTGTTTTTGAGAAATTACATAAATATAAATTAAAGGTAAATTTAATTCAAAATTCAGCCATTAGTTTTTCGGTTTGTGTAGATGATAAATATGATTTATTCGACGCTTTTTATACCGATTTAAAATCAGATTTTAAAATAAAAACTTACAAAGAAGTTACACTTTATACTATTCGTCATTTTGATGAAAAAGCGCTTGAAAAAATACGTAAAAAAGGAAAGTCAATTATAAGTCAAATTAATACAGAAACAGCGCAGTTGGTTATACAATAAAAAATTATAGTCTCGCAAAATTCAGTTATATTTGCATTTATGCCAAATTTGAATTAATGGGAATAGTTACATCAAAAGAAATTGCTAAAGTTATCGGATTAGATAAATTAGGTGTTGTAGGAACTTTTACAGGATGGTTATTGATGAGGGTTTTACGCATTTCTGCAATTAATAAAATATATGATAATAATAAAGATAAAACAGACTTAGAATTTTTAAATGGTGTTTTAGCTGACTGCAAAGTTACTTATGAAATACCTGAAGAAGATTTAAAAAGAATTCCTAAAGAAGGACCTTTTATTACTATTTCTAATCATCCTTTAGGGGCTATGGATGGTGTTTTATTACTTAAAATATTAGTAGAAAAAAGACCAGATTACAAAATTATAGCCAACTTTTTATTACACAAAATTGAACCTTTACAGCCGTATATAATGCCAGTAAATCCTTTTGAAGATAGAAAGGATGCTAAATCGAGTATTGCAGGGATTAAAAATTCATTATTGCATTTACGTGAAGGAAAACCTTTAGGAATTTTTCCTGCCGGAGAAGTTTCTACGCATCGTGATGGTAAATTAATGGTTGATAAACCTTGGGAAGATGGAGCTGTACGCTTAATTAAAAAAGCAAAAGTACCGGTAATTCCTATTTATTTTCATGCTAAAAATAGCCCGTTATTTTATTTACTGTCTAGAATTAGTGGAACTCTTAGAACAGCAAAATTACCATCGGAAGCAGTTTCTCAAAATAATAAGGTGATAAAAGTACGAATAGGAAAAGCTATTTCTGTAAAAGATCAGGCAGAATTTAAAGATATTCCTTCTTTTTATCAATTTATAAGAAAGAAAACATATATGTTGGCGAATCCTTTTGAAAAAGAATCGTCAAAAATATTATCACCTAAAAATTTAAAAATCCCTAAAAAAGCTAAAAAAATTACGACACAAAGAGCACCCGATTTATTTACTAAAGAAGTAGATGCTTTAAGGGAAAAGGGAAGCCGATTACTAGAAAGTAAAAATTATGAGGTCTTTTTTGCAAATGCAAAAGAAATACCAAATGTTTTACATGAAATTGGCCGTTTACGTGAAATTACCTTTAGAGATATTGGCGAAGGAACAAACAAAGCCATCGATTTAGATAAGTTTGATAAATATTATCATCACCTATTTTTATGGGATAGCGTTGCTAAAGAATTAGTAGGGGCTTACCGAATGGGGTTAGGGAAAGATATTTTTAAAAAGTACGGAATTAACGGTTTTTATATACATACTTTATTTCGAATTGAACCTGAATTGTATAGCATGATGGAAAATTCGATGGAGTTAGGGCGTGCTTTTGTTGCAAAGAGTTATCAGCAAAAACCAATGCCATTATTTTTACTTTGGAAAGGAATTGTACACGTTACATTGCGTCATCCTGAATATAAATATTTATTGGGCGGTGTGAGTATTAGCAATAAATTTTCGGCGTTTTCGAAGTCGTTAATGATTGAGTTTATGAAGTCTCATTATTACGATCCGTATGTGGCGCAATATATTTATCCGAAGCAAGAATTTAAAGTAAAACTAAAAGATGCCGATAAAGATTTTGTATTTGATGCCACCAAAGCAGATATGCAAAAATTTGATAAAATTATCGATGAAATTGAGCCAGGAGCATTGCGTATGCCAGTACTTATTAAAAAATATGTAAAGCAAAATGGGCGTTTAGTAGCTTTTAATGTCGATCCGAAATTTAATAATGCTGTGGATGGTTTGTTGTATATAAAAGTAGCTGAAATACCTGACAGCACTTTAAAACCTGTTATAGAAGAGTATCAGGCACAATTAGAAAAGCAAGCTTCTGAAAATTTAAAGAAGTAGTTTTTAAAGGTTTTGAAATCAAATAAAATAGAAAAGCATCGTGGTTATTACGATGCTTTTTTTGTGTTTAAATCGACGCTAATTTCACTGATTTTTGCAAATATTGAGTTTAGAATCTGTTTAAATTTTATCTAAAAAAAATTACAGTAATTCGTCTATACCTCTCATTTCTAAGGTTCTTAAATTGACTACATTATGAATAAAAACATAAGGCTCATTATTCTTTTGAATAAAGAAGCCGTCAGGTGAACTTTCTATATGCCCGAAAATATAATATTCATCATCAGATATTGTTATATTTTTATCAAAAAAAGAAGTTATTCTAAATTTAAGACTATTTTTTTTAACGTAAATTTTTGTTATAAAATTACAGTTTTCTTTTTTAATTTTTTCAATTTTAACTTTAAAACTAATATAGCCGAAAAGATCATTATACTCAGATAATTTTTTACCTTCTACATATTTGTTTGTAATAATTGAATCTATTTTTGATTTGAGTATTGTTTTTTTTAAAATTTTTTGATTTAAAAAATCGAATGATAGTTTATTAAAGTAACAACATTTACTAGAAAGGGAAGTGAGTATTTTTGATTTTAAATAATTTTTTTTCTTAATCTCAATATTATAAATATCTGCTTCTTTTTTAGTTAAGTTAAACTTCTTCTTAATTATATTCTGACAATTAGTAAATTCAATTTTTAGGTTTTTATAATTTTCAATTTTCTGAATACATTCGCATAAATTCGGTGTTATTTTATCGATTAAACGATCAATTTCTTGTGAGTTTATTGTGGTATAATTTATTAAAAAGATAAAAAATACAATTAATTTATTCATTTTAAAGGTGTTAAGTGTTTCATTAATAAAGCCTGTACTGTATTTCGGGAAAAACAGATTTTATGAAATTATTTTATCCGATTCTATTGTAAATATTTTCTAAACACGAATATAGCCCAAAAAAAGGGACTCGTTAAAACGAAATCCCTTTTTAAATTATAATTATTTAGTTAACTATTTTACTTAAAAAATGTCCTAAAAATATCATTACCGTTGGCAAATAAAAGCAAGGTTATCAACAAGATAAAACCTATTAATTGTGCGTATTCTAAAAATTTATCACCAGGTTTTTTACCGGTAATCATTTCCCATAAAGTGAACACTACATGACCACCATCTAAGGCAGGAATTGGCAATAAATTCATAACGCCTAACATAATTGATAAAAAAGCGGTGATGTTCCAAAAAACTTCCCAGCTAAATTCGGCAGGAAAAATACTTCCGATTGAAATAAAACCTCCCAAACCTTTATAAGCACCTGTGCTTGGGTTAAAAACCTTTTTTAATTGCTTAATATAATTGGTAACCGTTGACCATGCTTTTACTGTTCCCGCAGGAATCGCTTCGCTAATTGAATATGTTTTTTTAGCTAATTTATAATAGCCTAATTTTTCTAAATCTTTTGAAGATAATTGCCCTAATCCAACTCCTAATTTTCCTTTTTCAGTAATTTTTACAGGAATACTTAAGCTTTCAGAAGCTCTTTGAATAGTTATATTAACCGCTTGTCCTTTGTTTTTTTCTAGTTCAATTTTTGCCTGATCTAAATATTTTGTTGAAACACCATTTATTGCAGTAACAATATCTTTAGCTTGTAAATCGCTATTAATATTTGGTGAATCTTTAGAAATATTTGCAATAACAAGCGGTAAACGAACCGAAATAAAACTTCCAGAATTTTTATCTCTATCAACTAATTTTGAAATAAAATCAGTAGGAATTTCTTTTTCAATAACAACGCCATTTCTTTGAATCGTATAATTATTTCCGTTGATAAACTCTAAAGGAAGTTCGCTAAATTTTCGAATTGCTTTCCCGTCAATTGTTAATATTTTATCACCAGTAAGTAATCCTAAATCTTTTCCTAGCTGATTTTGTACCCAAACACCATCTTTTAAATTATCGTTTGGTAAAAATTTTTCGCCGTAAGTGTACATCAAACAAATGTAAATTACAATCCCTAAAATAAAGTTTACCGTAACACCACCTAGCATAATAATTAACCGTTGCCACGCTGGTTTTGAACGAAATTCCCAAGGTTGTGCGGGTTTATTTAGCTGTTCGGTATCCATACTTTCGTCAATCATTCCCGCTATTTTTACGTAGCCTCCAAGCGGAATCCACCCGATTCCATACACGGTATCGCCTATTTTCTTTTTGAAAATAGAAAACTTATAATCAAAAAATAAGTAAAATTTTTCAACCTTAGTTTTAAATATTTTTGCAGGGATAAAATGCCCTAATTCATGTAAAACAATTAAGAGCGATAAGCTCAAAATAAATTGCACTGCTTTTATTAACGTCTCCATAAAGATGTATTTCTAAATTTAAAAATAGCACAAATGTACGTATTTTCAATACAGCTGTAAAAGTTTGTAGTATTGATGTGGTTTTGTTTTTATATTTTTCTTTAGATAAGATATATAAAAGTTGTTTTTAGCTGTATTTTAGCTGAAATTTAATCAAAAATGGATTTAAAATTCTTTAAAAAATCAAAAAGTACCTTACTTTTTTTACTTGTTTTTTCGCTGGTAGGCATTCCTGTTTTTTATCATTTGGTAAAAGTAGATGATAAATTACCTGTTTACAATCCTGCCGATATCAACCCTCGATTGGTAGATACATCAGTGCGTTCAAAATCAAAAAATCATAAGATTGGCGCTTTTAAACTCATCAATCAAAATGGCGAAATAATTACCAATGCCAATTATAAAGATAAAATTTATATTGCCGATTTCTTTTTTACCCGATGCCAAACAATTTGTCTTTTGATGGCATATAATATGAGTGAATTGCAAGAAAATTTTAAAAATGATGACGACATTATGTTTTTATCGCATTCGGTAACCCCTGTAATGGATAGCGTTCCGCAATTAAAAAAATATGCCGATGCAAAAGGTGTAATTGATGGAAAATGGAACGTAACCACTGGCGATAAAAAGCATATTTATAACTTAGCCCGTAAGCATTATTTTGCTGTTTTAGATGAAGGCGATGGCGGTGACCAAGATTTTGTACATACCGAAAACTTTGTTTTAATCGATAAAAAAAGACAAATTCGAGGAATGTATGACGGTACAAAAGAAGAAAATATGCAAAAAATTATAGATGATGTTGCCTTGTTAAAAGAGGAGTATAAGTAATGTGAGTTTTGTCAATTCGAGTGATTTTAATGACTAAAAAGAATTAAAATTGTATCGAGAATTTGAATTCTTTTATATTGATAAATTTTAATTGACTTTACTATTAAATAAGTTATCGATACAATTTTTTTGAAGGAAAAAAATCACTCGAACTGACAGTAAACCTACTTTAATTTATTTCCTTCATCATCAAAATTTTTGCTAATTTCTTGCTCTGTTTTAATTACCGATACTGCTAACGACAATAACATAATCGCCATAGGTTGCCAGCTGATGGTTTTATTTAAACAAACAAAAATTAACGAAGCAACTAATGAAATACTCGAATATATTAAAAATTGTTTGGTAAAAAAGCTATTGGCAAATTGCCAAATTGTATCATTTTTGATGGTTTTATTGGTTCGGTATCCGTAGATTAAATTTATCTTTTTAGGTGGGAAAAAATAAAAGATAATACTGAATAAGAATAAAAATCCGTTTATTGAAAGCACGTAATAATAAGGGTTCATATTTATTTTTTAATTTATTTTAGTTATTTTTTAGTCTTTAATCGAAGCTATTATTTCTTTTAAAAATAGATTCATATCGGCATTTTTGGTTAATCCTGTACGAACAATGACCAAATTTTCAGTGGGCAAAATAAACACATTCTGTCCTTTATACCCATTAAAAGAATACATATTTTTTGGCACATCAACATATTTTCCGCCCGCATTTAACCATATTTGCGCACCGTATTGCTTATCGGAAGTTGGGGTAGGCTTGGTGGCGTACTCTACCCAATCTTTATCAAAAAGATGCGTTCCGTTCCATTGACCGTTGTGCAAGTATAAAAGCCCGAGTTTTGCCCAATCTCTAGTGGTTGCCCAACCATAAGAAGAACCTACAAAGCTACCATTTACATCAGTTTCGATAAGCATTGAATTCATGCCTATTTTATCAATTAAAGCCGTGTACCAATATTCTAAATATGCTTGATGCGTGTTAAATTTACTACGAATAAGCCCCGAAATTAAATTTGTTGTTCCTGATGAATAATTCCAATTTTCGTTCGGTTTTGATGTTAAAGGCTTTTTTAACTGTGTTTTAGTCATGTCATTTTCTAGAAAAAGCATTTTTGTAGCATCGCAAATGCTGTTGTAATCTTCTTTCCAAGCCAAGCCTGAATTCATCTGTAATAAATTATGAAGCGTAATATTTTTACGCTCATCGTTTTGCCATTCTTCAAATAAATTAGCAGTATTTACCTTTATTTTGCCTTCGCATTGCATAATTCCAACAATGGTACTAACAATACTTTTAGTCATCGACCAACCTAATTGTTTGGAGTTTTTATCAAAACCATCGGCATATTTTTCGGCAATAATTTTATCCTTATAAATTACTAAAACCGACCGTGTTTTGTTTTTTACATCAAAAAGGGTGTCAATAACGTTGTTTAATTTTTTATAGTTGATATTCTTAAAAATGCTGTCTTTCTGATTGGCATTTCCGTACGGAAAAGGCGTAGTATTATCGGGTTTACTACGTTTTGGAATGGGTGTTTTTTTAGTGATATCATAATCATCATTAATTAAAACAGCGCCTAAACCTTCACGATAAACGGCTTTTCTGGTTAATAAACCAAAAACGGAACCTGTTGCTGATTTTTCCTCGATATTTATTTCATCCGAAGTTAAATTTATTGGCGAAAAATTATTGTCGTTTTTATCGGTAAATTCTAAACTTCTACTCGCCAAAAAAACGGAGGAAGTGGTGTTTTTAGCCGAATATCCTGCTAGTATGTTTAACTTCGGATAATTTAAATAAACAAGAATGCCAAGTGTTAAAACACTAAAAAAAGTGATGAATAACACGATTTTCTTTAAATTTTTCATAAAAAAACAGTTTTAACAAATGTAAGAATTTAATTGATTGATGTTTGTAATTGAAATACAACTGCTACCTTTGTTACAAATATTATTTTTTATGTTTATTGTAGATAAAATTAGAGCTGATTTCCCGATTCTTAACCGAGAAGTTCACGGAAAAAAATTAGTGTATTTTGATAATGGAGCAACTTCTCAAACGCCACAAATTGTTATTGATGCTATTGTTGATTATTATTCAAATTACAATGCAAATATTCATCGAGGCGTGCATACGTTAAGCCAAGAAGCTACCGATAAATATGAAGAAGCGCGTTTAAAAGTACAACAACATTTTAACGCTAAACATTCGTATGAAATTATTTTAACCGCAGGAACAACGCATAGTATTAATGTGGTTGCTTCGGGTTTTTCGGCTATTTTAAAAGCAGGAGATGAAGTAATTGTATCGTCTTTAGAACATCATTCAAATATTGTTCCTTGGCAGATGCTTTGTGAAAAAACAGGCGCTATTTTAAAGGTAATTCCGATGAATGAAGATGGTTCTTTAAAAATAGAAAAATATCATGAATTATTAAATGCAAACACAAAATTAGTATTTTGTAATCATGTTTCAAATGCCTTAGGAATAATCAACCCGATTCAAGAAATTATTGATTCGGCACATAAATTTGGTGCTTATGTTTTAATTGATGGAGCGCAAGCAGTACCACATATAAAACCAGATGTACAAGCCTTGGATGCTGATTTTTATGTAGCATCGGCACATAAAATGTGTGGGCCTACGGGAGTTGGTGTATTGTACGGAAAAGAGGAATTGTTAAAATTATTACCGCCCTATCAAGGAGGTGGCGAAATGATTGAAACGGTAACTTTTGAAAAAACAACCTACGCAGGATTGCCTCATAAATTTGAAGCAGGAACGCCAAATATTTGCGGTGGAATTGCTTTTGGAGCGGCAATAGATTACTTAAATTCAATAGGTTTTGATAATATCGCCAAACAAGAAAACGAATTATTAGCCTACGGAACACAAGAATTAGAAAAAATTGAAGGCTTAAAAATTTACGGAATAAGCGATAAGGTTGCTGTAATTTCTTTCAATTTAGAAGGAATTCATCCGTATGATGTAGGGTCGATTTTAGATAAATTAGGCGTAGCAGTTCGTACTGGGCATCATTGTGCACAACCGATTATGAATTTTTACGGAATCCCTGGAACGGTTCGAGCGTCGTTTGCTTTTTATAATACAAAACAAGAAATTGACGTTTTAGTAGCTTCTGTAAAAAGAGCCAAAATGATGTTGAGTTAATTTCTTTTTTTTTGATGCTAATTTTTGTCAATTCGAGTGATTTTAATGACTAAAAAGAATTAAAATTGTATCGAGAATTTGATTTTTTTATGTTGATGAATTTTTATTCATTTTGATGTTAAAAAAGTTCTCGATACAATTTTTTTGAAGGAAAAAAATCACTCGAACTGACATTTTGTTTGTAATAAAGCCAAGTATAGGTTCTAAAAATAGTTCTTATAAAATATACTTGGTTTTATCTACTTATAAAATGAAGCAGAAATTCCTAGCCCCGATTGAAGCAATTGTTTGAGCTCTTTTTTTGATTTTTCTTCAAAAAAAAGCGAGTGCGGAAAGCGGGAAATAGCTTCAAATAATTTTTATAGTTCTTTTAATCTCTCGACATAAAAATTTGTAAAACATACCAAAATAACAGCATTAAAGAAGCAAATAATCCAATGGCAGCAGGGATATAGTCATCAGTAGAAAATTTGTGAACAAGGTTTGAGGTTTGGTATAAAATAGACCCCGCAGCTAGTACGCACATTCCTACAGAAAACCATAAACCAAGGTTAAAACCAAATAATGTTCCTGCAATTAATAAGGCAATGGCAATGAAAAAACCAATACTTAAACCTGCTTTTATAAAGGAGAAATCTTTTTTGGTGATAAATACAATTGATGAAATTCCTGCAAATAATCCTAGGGTTACAATTCCTGCTTGCTTGATAATTTCAAAATTATTGGTGTATGAAATTGCCATGTAAATTAACGGAATAAAGATAAATGCTTCGGCAAATACATAGCCGGAATAGGCTAAATATTGTAAGTTTTTGTCAGTTGTTTTTAAGGCGGTGCTTTCGGCATAATTGGTTATTAGCATAAAACCACCGAGCAATAACAGCCACTTGTAGCCTTGTGTCATTGATAATGCAAATTCGACAATGCTGGCGTTTTGCAATAATAAATATTCAAAAAAGATAAATAATAATACGCCTAAACCAACGTGTGCGTATGTTTTTTTGTAAAAAGAAACGCGGTCTGTTACTGATAATTGCCCTACGCGAATTTTGTTGTTAAATGAGTTTTCCATGAAAATTTTTTAAGATAAAATGTAAATGTAAAGGTATGTTTTTTAAGCGAAATTTAATTTTTGTTTTACTTTTTGAAAAAACCTTTTTTGTAATTTTTGTTTCATAATTATTTATTTAACAAGGGCTGTCTGTGTCTTGAATTTGTTTTACTTTTATCAAAAATAAAATTTTTACATTTTGAAAAATATTAAATTTCCTACACCGCATACTATTTTGTTATTAATAGCTGGTTTGGTGGCACTTTTAACTTGGTTTATTCCTGCAGGTAAATTTGATGCTTTACAGTATCAAAAAAGTAGTAATTCGTTTACATATTCACATTTAAAAGAACAAAAAATACTTCCTGCAACTCAAGAATCATTAGCGGAATTAGGAATTAAAATTCCTTTAGAAAAATTTACAAATGGCGATATTTCTAAACCGATTAGTGTGCCGGGAACCTACACCGAATTACCTGCGCAACCTCAAGGAATTTTGGCTTTTTTAAAATCGCCAATAAGAGGAATCACACAATCGTCAGACATTATTTTGTTTGTGTTAATTTTAGGAGGTGTTATTGGTATTATGAATTTTACGGGTGCTTTTGATGCGGGAATTGCGTGGCTGGCAAAAAAATTAAAAGGGAAGGAATATTGGTTAATTTTTGTGGTAATAAGTTTAATAGCGGCGGGTGGAACTACCTTCGGATTGGCAGAGGAAACCATTGCTTTTTATCCTATTTTAATTCCTATATTTTTGGCGGCAAGATACGATGCTATTGTTGCTTTAGCCTGTGTTTATATAGGTTCATCTATTGGAACAATGTGTTCAACAGTAAACCCGTTTAGTGTTATTATTGCTTCGGATGCGGCAGGAATTAACTGGACAACAGGTTTTACAGGAAGGTTGTTAATGCTGGTTTGTGGAATTGTTATTTGTGTTATTTATATTTTACGTTATGCTAATAAAGTTCAAAAAGATCCGACAAAGTCAATTATTTATGACCAAAAAGAAATGATTGAAAATATCTTTGGAAGCAGTACTTCTGATACTCACGTTTTAACAGGAAGATTACGTGTTATATTAACTGTTTTTACGCTTTGTTTTGTGGTAATGATTTACGGGGTTTCTCGTTTAGAATGGTGGTTTGAAGAAATGACTGTGGTCTTTTTAGTAGGGGCAATTCTTATTGGTTTTTTAGCCAAAATGAAGGAAGAAAATTTTGTAACAACCTTTATAAAAGGTGCAAATGATTTATTGGGTGTTGCGTTTATTATTGGAATCGCACGAGGGGTTTCAATATTGATGGAACAAGGATTAATTAGCGATACTATTTTACAAAACGCTAGTGAATTTACTACAGGAATGCCAAAAGGAATTTTTGCAAACGTGTTATTGTTTATTTATTCGGGCTTATCATTTTTTATTCCAAGTTCGTCAGGAATGGCGGTTTTAACCATGCCGATAATGTCGCCACTAGCCGATACGGTTGGTATTGGGCGTGAAATTATTGTCAATACTTATTTATACGGAATGGGTTTATTTTCGTTTATCAACCCAACAGGATTAATTTTAGCCTCTTTGGCAATTGTAAAAGTTGGTTATGATAGATGGCTGAAATTTGCACTTCCTTTGGTTGTTATTTTAACAATTTTTACCATGATTTCTTTAACAATTCAGGTATATTTATAAACGATGAAACATTATTATACATTTATTCTTTGCTTTTTTATCTTCGGATGTAATAAGGTAGACAAAACGAGTATTAAAAAGATGAAATTATCTAAAATAGTAATTGCACATCGTGGTGCATCAGGATATTTACCCGAACATACCATGGAATCAAAAGCAATGGCATATGCTATGAATCCTGATTATATTGAGCAAGATTTGGTACTAAGTAAAGATAATATTCCAATTGTTATTCATGATATTTATTTAGATGATGTTACCAATGTAGCTACTATTTTTACTGATAAAAAAAGAGCAGATAATCGGTATTATGTAATCGATTTTACTTTTGATGAATTACAGCAATTACAAGTAACCGAACGGTTTGATACCAAAACACAAAAACAATTTTATCCAAAGCGATTTCCTAAAGGAAAAGGAAATTTTAAACTTCATTCTTTACAACAAGAAATTGAACTTATTCAAGGTTTAAATTATAGTACAAATAAAAATATTGGAATTTATCCAGAGATAAAAAATCCTGATTTTCATCATAAAAATGGAAAAGATATCGCTAAAATAACGTTAGATATTCTTTCTGATTATGGTTACAAAACTAAAAAAGATGCCTGTATTTTTCAATGTTTTGATGCCAAGGAATTAGAAAGAATTCGAAAAGAATTAAAATCCGATTTGTTTTTAGTTCAGTTAATAGAATTTGAAGAAGAAACAAAACAATTAAAACATTTTGCAACTTATGCCGATGGAATAGGACCTTGGTATAAGCAAATTTTAGCCGAAAAAATAGCAGATAAATTTACTTTTACAAATTTAGTTTCAGAAGCGCATCAGCTCGGCTTAAAAGTGCATCCATACACTTTTAGAGCCGATAGTTTAGACGAATTCTCTTCGTTTGAAGAAATGATGCAAGTATTATTTTTTGAAGCTAATATTGACGGTGGTTTTACTGATTTTCCTGATAAAATGGTCGCTTTTTTAAATGATAATTAATTTTTTAAGATTGTTTTTTTTCTTGATTACCAATATCTTTTATCAAAGAAAAAGCAAAATAAATAATAAAACCACCACTTAATACAATACAAATCCACATAAAAATAGTGGTTTGCCAAAAAGGTGTATTTTTAGGCGATACAGTTTTAGTTTTGTTTTTAGAAAACGATGTAATACTTGTTTCTGTGATGTTTTTAGTAGTCGATGAAATGAAATTTTCTAAATCGTACGACGGTTTTGTCAAAGTGGAATCAACTATTATTTTGTAATTAGTTGCTTTCTTTAAATTAGCAATTAAATAGATTGGCTTCTGAAATAATTGAATATTTTTTATTACTAAAGCAGGATTATCTTTATTTTCAATTTCTATGATAAACTCTTTTTCGTTCAAGTTGTTAAACGTAAATGAGTTTTTGTTTTTAGAATTTAATTGAAAAGAAGCGATATTTTCAGTGTAAGTTTCTACACGTTTTTTAATTTTTCGTTCTCTTTTTACAAGGATTTTAGCATTTCTTAGAAAAAAATCAGTGTCAATTTTAAAAGAAATACTATTTGTTTTATGCGAATTTTCAGCCGTAAATTTAAGTTGTGTAACCTTTTTCTTTTTTTCGGTAGCAATTAATTCTTGTTTGTATTGATTTATTTCAATTGCATTTTGAGTAAAAATTTTACTTTTATAGATTCCTGCTTCCAAAATATTTATGGGTAAGGAGTTTTTATCATCAAAATTAATGCGTAAAAAAGGATATGTATTTAAAGGAAAATGAATAGTTTGCTCTAAAAATATTTTTCCTGAAGCTGTTTTTTTAGGTGTGCTTTTATACGATAAAATACGATTAGAAGTTAATCCAAACCAGTCAGAACCATTGTCACTTCCGTAGAGATTATAGCTTTTTCTGATTTTTGTATTGGCAATTTTTAGCGTAATTGTAGCTAGTTTTTCTGCGGATTTATTTTCTATTATAATTGAAGTAACAGAATCTTTAATAACTTGTTTCGATGCTATTTTAAGTTGCTCAAAAGTTGAGAATTTTTTATCATTATTATAAATTAAAACATACGGAACATCATTTTTTAATGAATCTTTAATTCTTAAAAAATTATAATTTTCGTTGCTAACAGCTCTAACCTTTAGAGGTAGTATTATTTTATGTAAACCGTTTTCATTTATCGAATTAATACTACCTGTATAATTTTGAGCAAAAGTAGTAAGAGAAACAAAAAAGGTAATTAATAAACTATATTTCATCATCTGTATTTTTATTTTCGGTGGTTTCATCAATAACTAATTTTTTTAATTTTTGATACACAAAAGAAATTATCAATATTAAAACTCCTAATAATATAAAGGCGATAATTTTTCCTGTTTCTGAAACGTTTTTAATATCGTAAATAAAAAGTTTCAAAATAGTGAATCCAAGTAACGAAAGAGCGATTACTCGTAAATTTTTCCATTGTTTTTTTATCCCGATAATTAAAAATATAAAAGAAAAAACTCCCCAAAGTATTGGATATCCTATTTTAATAATTTGTGTTTTTGTTGCTGATATTTGGCTGCGTACAAAAATATTTTTATCGTAAAAATCATTTTCTGGTTCAGGGAATTTTTCAGATAATACTACTGTATCAATTGTATTTGAAAGATGTAAACCATGTATCATTATTTCATTACTTAAAATATATACAATGGCAAAAGTAAATATCCAAGGCAACCATTTACGCTGTTTTGGTTTTATCTTAAATAATAAATCGGATGTCTTATATAATTGATATCCAAAATAAATTAAACAACTTAAAATGATATAATGAAAGTAAAAAGCATAGTTTGTATTGGTGTTTTCTAAGAAATTTTCAATTAATTCGTTTGCTGGTAATTTGTGAAAAAACAAAATGTAACTAAGTATAGAAATGCAACTTATTAATAGTATTGCTTTTGTAAAAAGGTTGTTTTTTAAGGCGCTTTTTGTATAAATAAGTGCCGTAATAAAAATAAAATGATAGGTTACAGAAAAAGACAGGGCAGAATAAATATTTGCTAAAAACTGATTTGCTTGGTAATTAGTTTCTAAAATTCCTGTAAAATAACTAGCCAAAATGGCAATTATCAAAATAAAATTAGCATAAGAATGGCTGCTAACTAGAAGCTGTTTTATTTCGGTTTTTGGAGCTTT
The DNA here is from genome assembly GCF_900239345.1 of Tenacibaculum dicentrarchi. Taxonomy (GTDB): domain Bacteria; phylum Bacteroidota; class Bacteroidia; order Flavobacteriales; family Flavobacteriaceae; genus Polaribacter; species Polaribacter dicentrarchi. Next base: position 457,071 of record NZ_OESZ01000001.1, read on the forward strand.
TTTTAATAACCAATACGTTAAAAATAGCGAACAACTAACCACGAAACCTGCAATAAATAACGGATTTAAAATAACATTTAAATCTTCTGTAAAGCTGTATCTGTCCCAATCTAAAAATAAACTGATAATGGTTAATATTTGTACGGCAATTGCACCAATTTTAAAGGTATCTATTTTTGATTTTTGAGAAAGCCAAAACAATAAAACAGCTTCCAAAGCCCAGAAAAGTGTAATAATATTACCTTCAAATTGAATTGGAATTGTTAAGGTAACAAAAGTTAAAGCAAGTCCGATTAATAAGTAAATAGCGTTTTTATCTAATCCGAATTTTTTATATAAAACAGTAGCGTAAGCAATGTTATAAAGTGCCAATAATAAAGTAAATAATCCTGTTAAATTTGATTCTAAATCATTTAAAATTAACATTCCTAAACCGAAAAAGATAAAGGTATTTGCTACTAAAATAAAATATTCTATGTCAGAGAATTTTCCTTTATTTCTAAGATTATTTAAAACAATTGTAATGCTAAATATAAAATAGAATAAGGTTGCAAAAGTTAAAGCTCCTATGTGTGAAAATGTATTGCTACCTATTTTTAAATTACACCAACTTCCAAATAATATTGTTGTAAATATAAAAGATAAAACAGTTGAAATACGCCATTTTTTAAAGTAAGAAATCACTAGCATTCCAATGTTTAAAATAGCAATATAAGTAAATAATACCACGTAATTTCCTTCGCCAGTACTTACCATAAACGGTGCTGCAAAACCACCAATTAATGATAAAATAGCCAGTTCTTGTTTGTTATAAGAAACCGAAACTAGCGTACTAAAAACAGTAATTACTGCCATAATAGCAAAAGCTACTGTTTGACTAAATAACTGATATTCATGAAAAGCAATATAAATAGTAAAGTAAAAAACACTAATTGCTCCCGCTACTAAAACCGAACTAAAAGAGGTGTAATTTTTCTTTAATTTATGAGCAATTGCCATAATTAATGAACCACATAAAACGCCAATTCCAACTCTTGCAGGTTCGTTTATCCAATCTTTATCGATGGCATATTTTACGAAAAAACTAATTCCTAATACTAAAATTAAGATTCCAAGTTTATTAATCAGGTTTTCACCAATGAATTTTTCTAAATCAGGATTTTTTTCTTTAAATTCTTCAAAAAATGATTTTTCAGGAATTGATTTTATTTTCTCTTTAATAATCGGTTTTTCTATTATTTTTTTATCCTCTAAAACAGGTTTTATTTTTAAAGAATTAGTAACAGAAGGTTTTATTATAATTTCCTCTTTTTTAGGAGTAGGAATTATTGGACTTACTATTTTAGTTGTTTTAGGAATTACAATTTTTTCTTCTTCGGATGCTACATTTTTATTAGATGTAACGGTATTTTTTGAAAAGCCTTTTTCTTGTAAATCTGTAATTGATTTATTAAGTTCTTCAAATTTTTTGTTCATATTTTTATTGATAAAATAAAAACAGAGTAAGGGTATTATAAAGGATAAAAATTCCATAGCGTATTATTTTGAATTTCACATCAAATGTAAACCTTTATAATTATATCGATTTTTGATGTCATCAAAAGGAAAAAACACAGCTGTAAAAACTGTTATTATTTGTTTTTTGATATTTTTTAGGTAAAAACTAAATCAATAGTATTATTCTTATAAATTTGTGAGTCAGCTATAAAAGAAGAAAAACATGACAGTATACGATCTTATAAACATACTTAGTAATAATTCAAACAATATAATAAACTACTATGTAGCCTTACTTTTAGTTACATTATTAGGTCTTTTATTTTCAAATATGATTCGTCCTAAATCGCCAATTTTATATGTGTATAGTATTTTAATATATGCTTTAGCGATACCTGGTCTTTTAGCTATTATTTTGGTTATTTATAATTTTTTCTTCTTGCGTAAAAATTTAATGCAACTTCAATTAGTAACCTATTATTTACCGATAATAGCTATGATATTGCTGTTTTTAATTATCAAAAAAACACTTCCTTTAAAAGAAATTCCTGGTTTTGATAAATTATCAGGGTTATTTATCATCTTATTTATTACTTTTTTAATTACCTATTTTATTCAAAAAGCAATTATAGGTGTTTTCTTTATTGGTAGTTTTACTCAGCTTATAGCTATATTCTTAGTCTTATTAGTGGTTTTAAAATTAGGTTGGAATAAATTTGTAAAGTAATGTATTAGGATAAAGACTTTTACTTGGTTAATTTTTTTAAATTTGTTAAAACTAGAGTAACTATGTTAAAAAATTTAAAATCGCTATTTTTTACTGAAGATGAAAGTGAAGAGGTGAACAAGAAAAAGGTAGTTTCAAAAGAGACACCAAAAACATCAGTAGAAAAAGTAAGTGTTGTAAATGAATCAGCACCTATAAGTTCTAACACAAATACTAGTGGTACTGTTGATAATGCTATTGTAGAAAAATTATTAGTAGCAATTGAAAACAATAACTTAGAAGGATTTGATTATCTAGAATTTAAAAAAGCCTTAAAAGCTTTAGATAAAATTCCAATGGATGAGGCTACAAAATATCGTTCAACTTATGCGGCGGCTTCTACAATGGGCGCAACTTTAGAGACTTTATTAGAAACTATAAAACATTATATTGGTGTTTTAGATACTGAAAATAGCACTTTTACAAAAGCTTTTGAAGGGCAATTGGTCGCTAAAGTAGGAAATAAACAAAAGGAAATTACCCAGTTTGAAGCGGTTGTTAACGAAAAATCAGAAAGAATAAAACAACTTACAAACGAAATTACAAAGCATCAAAATCAAATTGAAGCGTTAAAAAAATTGATAGCTGATAGTAGCCATAAAATTACTAAAACTCAAAATGATTTTAAAATGTCGTACTTACATTTAAGAACTCAATTTGAACAAGATGCACAAAAAATAAAACAATATATAAAATAATGGAAAATTTTACACCCAAATCTTTCTGGGAAAAACCAGAAGGAAAAACAGGAATGTTTTTTACAGCCTTATTAGCAGGTGGAAGCATGTATTTTTTATACAAAGCACTACCTTATCTTATTAATATTGTTGAAAACACCTTACATTTAGGATTGCTTTTAGCAGGTTTAGGAGCCTTAATTTATATGATTTTAGACCCTAAAATGCGCAATCTTATTTTTTATATGTATAAATCGTTTATGCGATGGATTACAGGTTTGTTTATTTTGATTGATCCGATAGGAATTTTAAAAAGTTATATTGATGATTTAAAAGATAACTTAAAGAAAATGAACAAACAAATTGCTGTATTAAAAGGTCAAATGAGAAGGTTACAGCAAATAATGAATGAGAATAAAAAGAATATCAATAATAATTTAAAACTTGCTAGTGCTGCCAAAGAGAAAGATAAAAAAGGAATTATGATTCTGAAATCTCGTAAAGCAGGAAGATTAAGAGAATCTAATTTAAAGCTAGATGAGTTGTACCGAAAAATGGAAATTTTATACAGAGTATTAACAAAAATGTATGAAAATTCTGAAATTTTAGTAGAAGATATCGAAGACCAAGTAATGGTAAAAGAACAAGAGCGTAAAGCAATACGTGCGAGTCATTCTGCTATGAAATCGGCAATAAATATTATTTCTGGGAACAACGATAAAAAAGAAATGTTCGATAGAGCTTTAGAAGCAATTGCTGATGATGTGAGCATGAAAATTGGTGAAATGGAGCGTTTTATGGAAATGTCAAACGGTTTTATGGATTCTATCGATTTACAAAACGGAATTTTTGAAGAAGAAGGTTTAGAGTTATTAGATAAATGGGAAAAAGAAGGTGTTTCTTTAATCCTTGGAAATCAAAAAGATTTATTGGTAAACGATAGCCATAGTGTAGATTTAGATGCACCAACATTAAAGAAAAATAAAAATCAAAACAATCAATATTCTGATTTATTCAACTTTTAAAGCGTTAACTTTAAGGAATCATTAATTCAGGTTTTACTACAAAATATCAATATAAATTTATCAAAAAAAAATAAAAATTATGGCAGGACAAAAATTAACTGCATTTTCCAAAATATTAATTGTAGCAGTAATTATTGGAGGTGTTTATTTCTTATTAAATAAATTAAGAGATCCGAAAATTAAAGATAAAATAAATCAAGTAACTGCTAATGATAGTTCAGAAACCAAAGAAGGATACCAAGATGTACTGAATATCGGAGTTGTTACTTGGGGAGGTTACGCGGGTGGACAATATTTTAACGAAGGTTTTAAAGCAAATACAAATTCTCGATTTTATAAAGATTACGGTTTTAAAGTGAATTTTAAAGTAATTGATGATTTTGATGCTTCTCGTGATGCTTTTAAAAATGGCGATATCGATTTAATGTGGGCAACTATTGATGCCTTTCCTACGGAAGTTGCGGGATTATCGCAATATCAACCGCAAGTTGTTTTTCAAGCAGATTGGAGTCGTGGAGGAGATGCAATTGTTGCACGTAGAGGAATTAATAAAGTAAGCGATTTAAGAGGTAAGAAAATTGCAGTAGCACCAATGACACCATCGCACTCGTTTTTAATTTGGTTATTAGAAGCAGGAGATATCAGTGTAAAAGATGTTAAAATTATAGAAGTACCAAGTGCTATTGATGCTGCCGATGCTTTTAAAAGTGGAACTGTTGACGCTGCCGTTGTTTGGAGTCCTGATGATGCAGATTGTATTAAAAAAGTAGCAGGAGCTAAAGTTTTAGAAAGTACTAAAAATGCAACGCATATTATTGCTGATGTTTTTGTCGCTAAAAAAGATTTTATCGAAAATAATAAAGAACAATTAAGAGAATTATACGAAGGTTGGATGATTGGAGCTTCTGAATTAAATAATTCGGATGCTAATAAAAAGAAAGCCGCTAAAATTTTATCCGAAGGTTTATCGCAACCAGAAGATTTTTGTTATGATGCGATTAATAATGTACGTTTAGCTACACATGGAGATAATCAAAATTTCTTCGGATTAAATAATAATTACAACGGTGTAACAGGAGAGAATTTATACAATAAAATGAAAGTAAAGTATCAAAATTTAGGATACAATACTTCAGGTGCAAAAAGTTGGAGATTACTTTCTACAAAAGATTTAGTAACAAAAACAACTTCGTTAACAGGAGCAAATCATGTTTCAGAAAAAGAAAAACAATTTTCTAAAGCCAATGATAAATTAGCTAAAAAAGCATCTTTATCATCAAAAAAAGTAAGTATCAGTTTTAGAACGGGTCAGTTTATTTTAAGCGATAATGCAAAGCAATTAATAGACGTACAATTTACGCCAATAGCAAAAGCTTTTGCAAATACACGCATCCGTATTGAAGGAAATACAGATAATGTTGGACAAAGAGGTTCTAACGTTTTACTTTCTAGACGAAGAGCTCAGTCGGTTGCTAATTATTTAATTGACCAGCATAATATGCCTAAAAACAGATTTATCATTTTAGGAAATGGACCTGATAAACCAGTTGCTGGTTGTGAGAGAAATCAGAATAAAGATTGTCAGGCTAAAAATAGAAGAACCGATTTTGAATTAGTTGTAGACTAATGAATTATAAAAAATTATTTGAGTTACGAGGAGAACTTACATCAAAAGAAAAAATTACGCTAACTATTTTAGGGAGCGTAATTTTGATGTTATTTTGGTTTGTATTTGCTGAAGTTTTATCGAAAACAATCATTACCCAAAACGATAAAATTTCACTTAGTTCTTTATCCGAAGAAAATAGAAAATACTACGAAAGCGATTCGCTTTTAGTTGCTAATTACACACTTTTAGAAACAAAAAGTATTGAAAAACTAACACAATTCGGTTTAGTTAAAAATAAAGTATATCCTATTTTACCTTCGCCTATAAAAGTAATCAAAGCTTTTCCTGAATTAAATAAAGATGATGATGTTATTGGGAATACTTTTTTATCGATTAAATTAAATCTTTTAGGATATTTATTAGCAATTATCATTGCAATTCCTATTGGTTTTCTTTTAGGATTAATTCCGCTTTTTAGAGGTTTGTTTAGCAAAATAATTGATTCATATCGTTTTATTCCGCTAACAGCAGTAACAGGAATTTTTATTATGTGGCTCGGTTTAGGAAGTCAAATGAAAGTCAGTTTTTTAGCTTTTGGTATTATCGTTTATTTAATTCCTGTGGTGGTTCAACGAATTGATGAGGTTCAAAAAGTATATTTAAACACTGTTTTTACTTTAGGAGCAACACCATGGCAAACCATAAAATCGGTTTATATGCCGTATGTATTTTCAAAATTAATTGATGATATTCGAGTTTTAACCGCAATTTCTTGGACGTATATTACTATTGTAGAAATGCTAAATAAAGGTGGTGGAATTGGTGAGTTAATTTGGACTGCAAAAAGACAAAGTAGAATAGATAAAGCGTTTGCAATATTAATTATCATCGTTATTATTGGTGTAATACAAGACCGATTATTTGTAATTATAGACAAACTTTTGTTTCCTTACAAACATATTAATACAAACAAACGTTAACTATGAGTTTACTATTTACAGATAACGCACAGGCATCTAATATTATCGAATTGCGCAATATTGAGCAGTCGTATAATAACGGACAAACTAAAATTATTCAAAATTTAGATTTGCTAATTGAAGACAAACCAATGCAAGGGCAATTTGCCGTTATTTTAGGAATGTCGGGCTGTGGAAAATCTACTTTATTAAGATATATTGCAGGTTTACAACAACCAACATCAGGAAGTGTTTTGGTAAAAGGGCAACCTGTTAGCAAAGAAAATAGGGTGAGTATGGTTTTTCAACAATACTCTTCTTTACCTTGGATGACCGTTTTAGATAATGTTGGTTTAGCATTAAAATTTGAAGGAATTTCTAAAAAAGAACGTGATGAACGGGCAATGGAAATGATTCAATTAGTCGGTTTAGATGGGCATCAAAAAAAGTATGCACAATATCCAAATTTATCAGGAGGACAGTTACAAAGAATAGCGATTGCACGTAGTTTAATGTCGAATCCAGAAATTTTATTGATGGATGAGCCTTTCGGAGCTTTAGATGTTAAAACAAGGCTACAAATGCAAGATTTATTAATCAATATTTGGGAGAAATTTAGCCCAACTATTTTGTTTGTAACGCATGATATTCAGGAAGCCGTGTATTTAGCCGATGATATTTATATCATGAAACACGCACCGTCAAATTTTGTAAAACATATTAATGTCGATTTGCCTTTTCAACGAAATAGAGACACTAAAAGATTGCCTCATTTTGATGAATTAGTGCATCAAGTAGAAGATGCAATGATGGCAATAGATTCAGAAAATTAATAATAAATAGTTTATGAATAGTACAAAATCGTATAAAATAATCGACCTGTTTTTTAAGAAATTATCTTCAAAAGATACTCCTTATTTTTTTAAAGGAAAATTGGCAAATCCTTTAAAAATAATTGCTATTTCTGCGGATTTTTCAAAACTGAAAATTAAAGATGAAGATTTATTATTGCTTTATTCGTCAAAGAAAGATAGCAATAATTTCGATTTTGTAATTACTTCAAAATATATTCACACCAAAAGCAACAGGTATTTATTAGGAATTAGTTCTTTAAAAAATGAAGAATTTCTTTCTTTTGATGAAGAGCATTTATCATCAATAAGAAATTTGGTGAGTGATTTAGGTTTATCAGTAAATGAAGAAAAGAAAAATTTAGCTTCTTTTACTGATAAATTTAAACGCTTTGTAAATCAAAAAGAAAGTAGTGCTACTAATTTTGATATTGATGCTTCTTTTTTAGAAATTTTAAAAAATGAAGGTGATAAAATTCAAAATTTAGCAGACGATTTAAATAATAATAAACGGTTTTCAACAGTAATTAATGATATTGTAACTAAAACCGATGATGCCGTAAAATTTACCGCCGAACACATTATTTTACAAGATATTATTAAAGTATTTAATAAAGTTTGTAATTTAACAAGTGAAGAAAATAAAATAGCAACGTTAAGAATTAAGTTTTTATTGGCTTTTTTGTTTGAAAAATTACAAGGAAAGGATATTATAAGTAGTTTGAGTATCGCTCGAATAAATGAATTTGTTGCTTCGGATAGTTTTGATAAAAATATTGAAATTATAAAAAAAGCCACTCTTTTTGATTTAGGAGATACCTATAAAAATGAGTTTTTATTACCGCTAATTTTAAAGCGATTAAAGAATCCACATTTTTCAAATTCAGCTGCTTTTTTATATCGAATAGCTTCTTTAATTGTAAAAGCAGATGGAACAGTATCTGAAGAAGAACAAGAAATTCTTAAAAAGATAAACGATAAATTACAGCATCCGAAGGAAAAATTACAAGGTGTAAAACAGGTTGAAATTGATGAAAATGAAACTTTAGAAGAAGTTTTAGAGGAATTGAATCAATTGGTAGGTTTGGATAATATTAAAGGCGCAATTGCTGAATTATCGAATTTTTTAAAGGTTCAAAAATTACGAGAAGCCGAAGGATTAAAAAGTGTAAATAATTCGTTGCATTCTGTTTTTATGGGACCTCCAGGAACTGGTAAAACTACAGTAGCACGTTTAATTTCTAAAATATATAAACATTTAGGATACTTAGAAAAAGGACATTTAATAGAAACTGACCGTAGTGGAATGGTTGCGGGTTATGTTGGGCAAACAGCTTTAAAAGTAGAAGAAATTGTAACCGCTTCGTTAAATGGTGTTTTATTTATTGATGAAGCATATGCGTTGGCAAAAGATGCTAAAAAAGATTTTGGAAACGAAGCAATTGAAGTATTGCTGAAAAAAATGGAAGACCACAGAAAAGAATTGGTGGTTATTGTGGCTGGATATCCTGATGAAATGAAAGGTTTTATCAATTCAAATCCTGGGTTGCAATCTCGTTTTAATAGGTATTTTACTTTCGACCATTATAAACCAACAGAATTGGTCGCTATTTTTGAGCTTTTTTGTAAAAAGAACGATTTTGTTCTAGCTTCTGATGCTAAAGAAAAACTCTTATTTATCTTTGAAAAACTCTACGAAAAAAAGGATAAAAATTTTGGAAATGCTCGTGTAGCAAGAAATCTTTTTGAAAAAATAATTGAATATCAAGCAAACAGAATTATTGCAATTGCTCCCATAACAAAAGAATTATTAATCACTATTGTTGAACAAGATATACCGCCAATAAATAAAACAGTGGAAAAATATTTGATGTTTCAAGAAGCCAAAGAAACAGTATAAAATGATTACTGAAAAAGAGATATCCGTAGCGTTAAAACGAACTATAAAAGCACCAATTCGTATTGGTTCGTTAACTGATTTAGCCATTAATAAAGCCGATTTTATAGCATCTTTTAAACCTTTTTTTGATGCTGATTTAATGGATGATGTGTATTTGGTTAAAAACAATCAAATTGCATTTTTAAAGTCGATTTTTATAGAAGATTGCTCTTCTTTAGAAAAAATACATCAAGATTATTTTGAAGGAAAGTTATCAAAAAGTGTTTTAAATCCTTGGATTGATAAATTATCAGAAAATCAAAAGAAAGAATTTTTAATCCTTTCTAAAATTACAAGACAACGAAATGTTTCTTCTTTTACAGTCGAGAAATCCGCAGAAAAATCCGCAGAAAAACAAACTGATAATTTACTTATAAAGCGTATTGAAGCAGAATCATTTAAACAAGATGTATCCGATTTTAGGGTTTGGAAACGTGTGTTTAAACAAGCATCAAAAGCATCCGTAGAAAATGAATTATTTAAAAGCCTTTTAAAACAAGTATTTCTTTTGATAAGTGAAATTCATCCAACTACTCAAAAGATAAAAGTTACGAGTCATTTTATGCGCACAATTTCTGATGTTCAGATAAAAGGAGAAAACTCTCCAGAAGGTGTTCATGAAGATGGTGCAAAATATATTGTGTCTGCTTTGGTTATCAACAGAACGAATATTTTAGGTGGAGAAACTCAAATTTTTGAAGCTATTTCAGAAAAAAAAGAACTTATTTTTAATACAATTTTAGAAGAAGGAGAATTTGCTTTTCAAGCAGATACTGGCGAAGAAAAAGAATTCGGAACTGATTTATGGCATTATGTAACGCCTATTCAGCCAGTAAATTTAGCTGAAAAAGGCGTTAGAGATATTATTGGTTTTGATATTGAAATCGTATCTTAATAAATATTTTTTGCTAAAAAATTAAGAAAGAATACAGCTAATTTTATCAAGAGAATCGCCATATTTAAAACTAAAATCAATATGTATTAAATCACCTGCTTTAACATCTAAAGTATTGGTAGTTTTTAAAACGGTAGGAGGCATTAAACTGTCTGTTCCTGTAAAATTAGCACCTTCTGTAACTTCTACATACGATTCTAAATACAAAGCATTAATAGTTCCCGAAAATAAAGCAGGAACTGAAAAACTTAAATTTACACCTTCTTTTTTCTCTTTTAACAATTCGATTTCATTAGCTAAAAATTGTTGCGATAAAAACATCGGCTGATGTCTTGTAAACATTACAGGATAATGGTGTACATTTTCATCTATTTCAGCCTCGCATAACCTTGCAAAGTTTACAATTCTATTTGGGAATAATTTACCATCAGGTTTTAAAAACTGACGCATATGCTGAAAAATTTGCACCTGAAATTCATTAGCACAATAAATACTCATTAATTCACCAATAACATGGTCAACTTTTTCGGGTAAATTGACGGTAAGTGCATCTGCATAAATAACTTCTACTTTATCTTTCCAATCATATTTTTCAATTTCTTTGTTGATAAAAGGGATTAAATCAGGATTGTTTTCAATTAAATACGCCTTTTTAACATACGGCATATACAATTTTGTTAGCGGTAAAGTACCAACGCCAATTTCACAAACAACGGCATCTTTAAAGTTATTATGTAGTTCAAAAGCTTTTTTAAATGCGTTGACTCTTTGTGTATCAGTTTCCATTATTTTATAATAAATTTCAGGAAAACCAAAATGAGATTCATCAAAAGTTTGTGCTTTTAACAAGGCATATTTTAACGTATCGTAATTATCTATAATTTGATTGTGTAATTTATCATTCATTAATTTTGTAGCTTTTTAATTTTTTAAAGCATTTTCTAAAGTGGCTTCTAACTCTTGATAATCGCCTAAATATAATTGCCTTAATGCTTCTATATATGGTCTTTTATTGTAATAACCGTCGTTAAAATCTTTAAGAGCAGTAGTAAGCATCACTTTTGCTTCTTTTGTTTTTCCTTGTTTAGATAGAATTAATGCTTTGTAATATTTAGCATCAGCACTAAATCCGTAAGAGTTTTTTATCATCTTATTAAAAGAAGCTTCAGCTTTAGCGTAATTTTTTAATTCAAGATAGGCAATTCCTTGGTATAAAAAAGCAGTAACATCAACAGAATCTTCACTAAAATCTTCAATTTCTTTCTTTATATATTTATCAAAATAAAAGATAGCTTTCTTATAATTATTTAAACCTAAATAAGCAATTCCTCGCCAACAATCTACACTAAGCCCTTGAGGAGCATCGATAAAATTAGGTGTTAAAACATCACTCATATCAAAATCTGCAATTGCTTTTTTATAATCACGGTAAAACCACAAATACAAATAACCACGCCATGGAATTCTTTTAATAGAATCTAATTTTACAGCTTTGTTATATTGTTTTTTCCATTTGTGAGGCATTCCTCTTTTTAAATGTGCAATAGATAATTCGTAAATAGCTTGTTCATAGGTTGGATCTATTTTTAAAGCTTCAACAATACCATTTTGAAAAGCGGTAGAACCTTGCCTAAATTGAACGGCTTTTTCATATCTTTTTTCGGCAAGCATTCTTTTTTCAGATGTATTTAAAACGGTTTCTTTTTTACAAGATACAACCATCAAAAAAATACTAATACTAAGGGATAATTTGAGTAATTTTTCCATTTTCTATTCTATAAGATACGTACATATAATAATTTTGAGGTTCGTTATTGTAAGGAATAACATTCCAACGAGCTGGTTTTGAGGTAAACTTAAAAAGCTGCTCAACCATATTTTTATTTAAAGGTTTTTCTTTTAAGTCTAAATCCATTTCAATAATTTCAAACCAACCTGCATTTCCTTCACAATTTACTAAAAATCGAAAATTTAAATACCCAGAATCTGTATAATTATTAGTGTTAAAATTGGCATTTAAAGTATCTCTAAACTGTTTTTTAGAGCCTTTATAGGCTTTTAAACTAGCTCCGCTATAAGTGTTGTAAATATCACCATCATTACATAATTGATATTTATTATTAAGTAAGGCTTTGTTTTGATCGATATAACCAATGTAGTTTTTATAGGGTTTGTTTTCGGTATTGTAGGCCTCTTTAAAATAGTAATATCCGTAGAGGAGTACTCCAGCAATCATCACAAATAGCGTTGTAATACTAATAAGTGCAATTTTTATAATTTTCTTTTTTTTCATAGGATAAAAGTACTAAAAAATCTCTTAGTAAAATTATCATAAAATACGCTTAATTTTAGTAAAAAGCTGTAATTTTAACCTTAAAACAAAACAAGAATAATGAAGTACTTTACCGTAATTTTTTTAGTAATAACAAGTGTTTTAACAGGGTGTAAAAATTCAGGAAAAGTAACAACTAAAAATCAAGAATCTACAACAGAAAAAGTTGCTGTAGAAAAAACCAATGAAACAATAGCAAGCTCTTCAAACACACACAAAGTAGTTGTAATTGAAAAAATACCTGCAGGAGGTTATGTTTACTTGAAAGTTTCAGAAAAAGAGAAACAATATTGGATTGCCGTTCCAGGAAAACAAGTAAAAATAGGCGCTACTTATTATTACGATGGAGGAATGGAAATGAGAAATTTTGAAAGCAAAATTTTAAAACGAACTTTTGACCGTGTTATTTTTGCACAGGGGATTCGAGAAAAAAATAATGAACTAGGAAGCAAGCCTAAAAAAGAAACTAATAAGAAGGTAAATGCTGTTAAAAAAAAGAATACGACACCAAAATCGAAAGTAGGTGTTATTGAAAAAGCAAGCAACGGAATACGAGTTGCTGATCTTTTTGAAAACCCAAAAGCGTATCAAAATAAACAGGTTATTATTAAAGGGAAAGCTGTAAAGGTAAATAATGGAATTATGGGTGTTAATTTCATCCATTTACAAGATGGAACAACAGGAAACGGGCAATATGATATTACCGTAACTAGCGATGAAATCGTAAAAATTGGCGATATTATTACGCTAAAAGGAACTGTTATTTTGAATAAAGATTTCGGAGCAGGCTATGTTTTTGATGTTCTTATCGAAAAGGCGATTGTTTTAAAATAGTTCTTTAAAAAAGTACCTAAACTTAGCTAAAATCCCTTTTAAAAATATGTTTTTAAAAGGGATTTTAATTTTATATATATCTTTAATTAAAATAATTAGCAGGAAAAAAAAACGTTCGAACGGACTATTTTTTAACGTTTAAAGACATTTTTGTGTATTTAATAAATAGCTTTTAGTTTGAAATAAAGGGAAAAAAAGTTCCTTTAAAAAAAGAATAACTTATTTCTATCAAAAACAGTACAACAACGATTGTTAAAGTAAATTTTATATTTTTTTTCGCTCCTAATTTATTTGGTTTTTTCTTCAATTTTTATAGTTTTATTGATAAATAGTAATACGATCGATGCAATAAGAAGTATTGAAGCGCTTATAAAAATCCAAGTGCTTTTTGATTCAATATTGAAAGTAGCAAAGTCAAAATTTAAAATAGTTAAAAACATAGCCAATATAGTCATTACTAATGATAGCTTTCTTTTAGTCATGTTATAATCGATTTAATTATAAGGTGTTTCATAATAATTTTTAATACTATAAGTTGTTATTATTTGTACGGAAATTTTGAATAAACAGTTAAAAATTCTTTTTCTCCAAGTAAATTTTTACCACTTAAAAGTTGTTCAGATTCTATAATTACATCGTCTAAATCAAAACCTTGCATTGTTCTTCCTAATAAAAATGAAATGGTATAATCTTTCCAATTTGAACCTAAATTTTGTGCTGTATTAACTGCTTGATTAATAAAGCCCCAACATTCTTTTTCTGTTAAATAATCACACCAAAAACACCATTTTGCTAAGGATACTGCTCTACAAATATCCCAAGAAAAAGTTGATTTTACTTGCTGTATTTCTCCTAGTTCTAATTTTAAGCCTTTTGATATTTTCTTTTCTATCTTGGTTAAATCTTCCGAAGGATTTAATAGATATTTATCAAATTCTTGACTTCTTTCAAGTGAAATTAAAGCACTAATTGTTTGAATAGCTTCTTCTTTAGTTGATATTTCCCAAGAGTCTCTTAATCCGTTTTTATAGGTGTCAATTGAATCTTTAGGTTTAATTTCTAAGATATCTTCACCTCTGTGGTAAGAAAGTATTGCTCCAAAGACTAAGGCATTTTTTTCGTTTTTGTTTAAAGGTTTAAGATTATTAAATTTTTCTAATTGTTTTTTCTTTCTTTTACTAGCGTAAGTAATTACAAAAATTATATATATGGTAAAAATGATTGCAATTCCTCCTATTATGTAGTATGTATTTTGATTCATATTATTATAATTTATTTCTTAATTGTTGTATTCCTGAAATTAATGCAAAAAGCCCTAAGCCTTCAAAAATTGCAAGAATTGCGTATTTCCCACCAAAATCATAGACTATTTGAAATATTTTTTTCATTCTTACGGGTAATCCAGCTTCTTCTGTGGTTTTCATATCAAAAAAGAAATATATTCCTCCAATAATTAAAACGATACCAACAATAAATACCCAGAATTTGTTTTGTTTCTCTAATACATTTTCAATTTTTTCCATATTTTTTTTATCTTATTTTAAATACGAATATAATTAATCTAAATAAATTTTATTGATTTTAAAATGTTAATTTCGATTAAGTTAGATAAATAATATTAGCCCAATCCCAACAACAAAAAAATCCCGCACTAAAAGCACGGGATTTTATAATGTTTTAAAAAATAGATTATTAAATCTTATTCTCGAATTTTGTACATAAAAAACTATTTGAAAGTTTTTTTGAGCCTTTTGGAAGTAGGTGAAAAATAATATGATTGTTAATTTGTTTTCTTAATTTTTTTTTAAAAAACACAATTTATTTAAATAAATATTACAACTATTATTTATTTTTATATATTTGTAATTGTAAAAAAACTCTGTTAGAGCAGAGTTATTTTATAAGTTCTTTGATTTAAGGTGTCACAAAATCAATTTATATATGGTTACAAATATAGTAACAAAAATGGAATTCACAAATCGAAGTGGAAAAAGAAGGCAAGTTTCTAAGGGGGAGTGCTTGATAGATTTAAAAAAGGAGTTACCTAAAATTTTCAAATCTTTTAATAGAGGTGTTAAAAAGTTTAATAAGGTTTCATCTATGTTTAGTCCAGATTCAAAAGTTCGTTTTGATGCTTCTGTTTTAAATACTTCAATAGTTGAGAGTTTACAAGTTGAATTCTCTAATAATTGGAAATGGGGTAAGTACAAAAGGTTTATTTTAAGGTTGAATGATTATATTTTCCTTGTGAAAAAATTGAACAACAATAATATGCCAATGAATATTAAAACAAAACATGTAAATACAATTTCGAATCAATTGAGTTTACCTATGTTTGATAATGAAGTTTATCAAGATAATCCAATTTTATTTTTTGGATATAAAGTTGATAAAATGGGAGAAATAGTATCTCCAGAAGTGGTGTATATTGATGAAAATCAAGTTAAATGGATTATTACTGAAAATGATGTAATAGCAACAAAAACTTTATTTAAACCGAATACACAAAATAATAAAGTAAAAGTCTCTATAAAAAAGGAATTAGTTAGAAGAAAAGCTTCTAATGAGTAATTAATAATCGACACCTTAAATTTTAGAACGCTTTTTTAAAATTTTAAAATTATGAAATTCAACCACTCACAATTTGTATTTGCTAGAGAATATAGAGGGATAGGTCAAACTGATTTATCAAAAAAAATTAAAGGTTTATCTCAATCTAATTTATCCAAATTTGAAAAGGGATTTGATGTTTTATCAGAAAATATTATTTATGACTTAATTAATTTTCTGAATTTTCCTGTGAAATTTTTCACTAAAAATATTAATAATGACATTGAAATTGCTCATTATAGAAAAAAATCAGGTATAACTAAAGCTGTAAAAGTACAATTAGACTCTAATAATAAAATCATTGGTTATTTAGTAGACCAATTAAATGATTCTGTTGATTATCCTGATTTTTTGTTAAGACCATTAGATCCTGAAGAATATACTCCAGAGGAAGTCGCTAGGTTTACTAGGAGATTAATAGGATTAGATAAGCGAGAACCTGTTATAAATATTTTTAAACACCTTGAAAGCAATGGTGTAATTGTTATAGAATTTGATGACGTAACAGATAAATTTGATGGAGTATCATTCTTAACTGATAAAGGAAATCCTGTTATAGTTATTAATAGAAATTTTTCTAATGATCGAAAAAGATTTACTCTTGCTCATGAGTTAGGGCATATTTTAATGCATTGTACAGGTGACTTTCCTAATCCAGTGCATCGTGATGAAAAACAAAAAGAAAACGAAGCAAACCGTTTTGCTTCTGAATTTTTAATGCCTGCTTTTGGTATTCAAAATTCTTTACTTGGATTAAGTTTATATGACTTAGCTCCATTAAAAAAATATTGGCATACATCAAAACAGTCTATTATAAGAAGAGCAAAAGATTTACGAGGTATTCCTGAAAATAGAGCTACTTATTTTATGATTGAATTAAGTAGAATGGGTGAGCGTAAAGTCGAAAAAACACTTGTATATATTGATAAACCTGTTATATTTAAAAATGCTTATGAATTACATAAAAAAGAATTAAATTATTCTAATGAAGACTTGTCTAAAGCATTTTCTTTACCTTATGATATTCTTAAAAAATATTTCAATTTTTCAGATAAATCGAAATTGAGGGTTATTGTTTAGTTAAATTAACTTGTGAGACTAAAATAAAACTACTTTAAAATATTATAAAATCCCGTACTAAAAGCACGGGATTTTATAATATTTTAAAAAATAGATTACTCAGTATTACTCTTTCAAGTCTAATTTAATGCTTAATTCTGATAATTGTGCATCATTTAAAGCAGCAGGAGCATCAATCATAACATCACGCCCTGAATTATTTTTAGGAAAAGCGATAAAATCACGAATTGTTTCTTGTCCGCCTAAAATAGCAACCAATCTATCTAATCCGAAAGCCAAACCTCCGTGTGGTGGTGCACCATATTCAAAAGCATCCATTAAGAAACCGAATTGCTCTTTTGCTTCTTCTTCGGTAAATCCTAAATGTTTAAACATGATTGCTTGTGTTTCTTTGTCATAAATACGGATAGAACCTCCACCGATTTCATTTCCGTTTAACACCAAATCGTAAGCGTTTGCTTTAACCGCTCCAGGATCTGTATCTAACAATTCTAATTGCCCAGGTTTTGGCGATGTAAACGGGTGGTGCATTGCGTGATAATGCCCTGTTTCCTCGTCTAATTCTAATAAAGGGAAATCAATAACCCATAACGGAGCAAATACTTTTGGATCTCTTAAACCTAAGCGTTCTGCTAATTCCATTCTTAAAGCCGATAATTGAGCTCTTACTTTATTGGTGTCTCCAGATAAAACACATACTAAATCACCAGCTTTTGCGCCTGTAATTTCTGCCCATTTCGCTAAATCTTCTTGATCGTAGAATTTATCTACAGAAGATTTGAATGTTCCATCTTCGTTTACACGAGCATAAATCATTCCTAAAGCGCCAACTTGAGGACGTTTTACCCACTTAATAATATTGTCTATTTCTTTTCTTGTGAATTTATTTCCTCCAGGAACAGCGAAACCAACCACTAATTCAGCACTATTAAAAACGCCAAAATCTTTGTGTTGTGTTACTTCGTTTAATTCGCCAAATTCCATTCCAAAACGGATATCAGGTTTATCATTTCCGTATAAACGCATTGCGTCATCATATAACATTCTAGGGAATTTATCAACTTCAACATTGTTAATTTCCTTTAATAAATGACGTGTTAATCCTTCAAAAATATTTAAAATATCTTCTTGTTCAACAAAAGCCATTTCACAGTCAATTTGTGTAAATTCGGGCTGACGGTCGGCACGTAAATCTTCATCTCTAAAGCACTTTACAATTTGAAAGTATTTATCCATTCCACCAACCATTAATAGTTGTTTGAATGTTTGAGGCGATTGTGGTAAGGCATAAAATTGCCCTGCATTCATTCGAGAAGGCACTAAGAAATCACGTGCTCCTTCAGGAGTTGACTTGATTAAATAAGGTGTTTCAACATCAATAAATCCTTCATCTGTTAAATATTTACGTACTTCCATCGATACTTTTGAACGGAAAATCAAACTATCTTTTACAGGATTACGACGAATATCTAAATAACGATATTTCATTCTGATATCTTCACCACCATCTGTTTCATCTTCAATAGTAAAAGGCGGTGTTTTTGCTTGGTTTAAAATTTCTAATTTAGAAACCAACACTTCAACTTCACCAGTAGCGATGTTTTTATTTTTAGATTCTCTTTCAATAACAGTACCTGTAACTTGAATTACAAATTCACGACCTAATGTTTTTGCTTGTTCCATTAAATCACTAGAAGTACGTTCTTCGTCAAAAATTAGTTGTGTAATTCCGTAACGATCTCGTAAATCGACCCAAATCATAAAACCTTTATCACGTGATTTTTGTACCCAACCAGAAAGGGTTACTTCAGTATTAATATGTGAGGCTGTTAATTCGCCACAAGTATGTGTTCTGTACATTTCTAGAATTTTAGATATGCAAATCTAACGATAATTGTTAGTATGTAAAAAATTACTATTATTTAGTTTTTTATCCTTTGAAATTGTTTTTTTGTAGTGCTATTTTATCAAAATAATAATTAAAATATATACTTATGACCTTACAAGAATTTAAAAACAAACTAAAAAATACGCCTAAAGAATTAGATTTTTCTGAAACAATTAATATTATTGAAGATAACTATAATTTTACGCCATCGGCATTTAAAAATGGCGATTTACAAAATAGTAGCACCCAAAATTTAGGTTCGTGTAAAGTGTTTTCATTTGCTATTAAACAGCAATTAACGAAAGAAGAAACCTTGGCTTGTTTTGCACAATATTATTTTATTGATGTTTTAGAAAATCCAACAGCAACCGACCATCAGAATATTAGAAATTTTATGAATACAGGTTTCGAAGGACTTTCTTTTGAAAATGAAACTTTAAGCGAAAAAGTATAATTATAAAATACAAATTATCAAAATTAGTAACAATGCCTAGCCCTGATTGAAGCATTTGTTTGAGCTCTTTTTTTGATTTTTCTTCAAAAAAAAGCGAGTGCGGAAAGCAGGAAATTGCTTCAAAAAAAAAAGTGGCTTGTAATAATGTTACAAGCCACGTTTAGGTATTTTCGTTGAATTAAGTATCAAAAAAAAGCTATTTGAAAATGAAATTATTTACAAACTACGCCTTCTTTATTTAAAAGGTCAATATGTCTGAAAAATCCTTTTTGAATTGTTCCTTCTTGAAAGATAAATGTTTTATCGTGTAAAATATTATTTTCGAAAAAAGTAACCTGAAATTGATTGTCTAAAGCAAATAATTCTGGTTGCATTATTTCAAATTTAGAAAATGATTTCGCTTTTAAAAGATCTATTTTTCTTCGAAATAAAGAGGTTTTTTTAGTTTCAGAAAATCCTTGTGATACAATAACAACCATTTCTAAATCTACGTCTTTTTTGTTGATAATATAAACGCTCCATTGTTCTAAATTATCCTGTGGATTTTTTTCTAAAGTGATGGCAATTTCTACATCAGTAACTCCTGGTATTTTTATGTCTTTTCTCATGTAATAGGTGTTAAAAGCAAAAAGTTGAAAAGCAGAATTGATTCTTTACTTTTCAACTTTTTGTATTTAATAGTAATTTTTATTTATATAACTGATTTAAATTGCTCTAAGAAACGTTTGTCGTTTTCGTAAAACATTCTAATATCAGGAATTTGATATAATAACATTGCGATACGTTCAATACCCATTCCGAAAGCGTATCCAGAATATTTAGTAGGATCAATATTAGCGTTTTTCAATACATTAGGATCTACCATTCCGCAGCCCATAATTTCTAACCAACCTGTTCCTTTTGTAATTCTGTAATCGGTTTCAGTTTCTAATCCCCAGTAAATATCTACTTCGGCACTTGGCTCTGTAAATGGGAAATAAGAAGGTCTTAAACGGATTTTAGACTTCCCAAACATCTCTTTGGTAAAGTATAATAAAGTTTGCTTTAAATCGGCAAAAGATACATCAGTATCAATATACAAACCTTCTACTTGATGAAAAATACAGTGTGCTCTGGCAGAAATATCTTCATTTCTAAAAACACGACCTGGCGAAATAGTTCTAATAGGAGGCGTGTTATTTTCCATATATCGAACTTGTACCGATGAAGTATGTGTTCTTAATAAGGTATCAGGATTTTTGTCGATAAAAAAAGTATCCTGCATATCGCGTGCTGGGTGGTATTCAGGCAAGTTTAATGCAGTAAAGTTATGCCAATCATCTTCAATTTCTGGCCCTTCAGAAACGGTAAATCCAATTCTGTTAAAAACCTCAATAATCTGATTTTTCACCAATGAAATTGGATGACGAGAACCTAAGTTAATCGGTTCTGACGGACGGGTTAAATCGCCATAAAAACTTTTATGCTCAAAAGTGCTATCTAAATTATCATTTAATTCGGCAACTTTTTGTTCTGCAGATTTTTTTAAAGTGTTTAATGCCTGCCCAAAATCTTTACGCATTGCTGGATCAACATTTTTAAATTCAGCAAATAAATCTTTCAATAAACCCTTACTTCCTAAGTATTTTATTCTGAAAGCTTCTACTTCTTGTTTTGAAGTTGCTTGAAAAACATTTACATCACCAATCAATTCTTTTACTTTGTCTAACATCTTATCTGTCCAAAATTTGACTGCAAATTTAATATTTTTATATCAAAATACATAATAACTGTCATTAACTATCTTAATTAAAAAGTAGTGAATAAATAAGAAGCTTAGTAACTTGGTAATAATGACTATAAAAAAAAATTAGTGATTATTTTTTTCGTTGTAATTTGCTTTTATGATTGAAAATCATAAATAAATATTAAAACAGTTAATTTTTGATGATTTTAAATTTAACAGATTGTAAATTAATTATATTTGCCTAAAGGAATTTGTTAATCAGAATTACAACACATAAATAACACAAACTAGATTATGGAATCTAAAATAAATGATTTTATGAATTACGTTAACGAACGTAATTCTAACGAGCCAGAATTTTTACAAGCTGTTCACGAAGTAGCAGAAACTGTAATTCCATTTATTGAAAACAATCCTAAGTATCAAGGGAAGAAATTGTTAGAAAGAATGGTTGAACCAGAAAGAACTTTAATGTTTAGAGTTGCTTGGGTTGATGACAAAGGAGAAACGCAAGTAAACAGAGGGTACAGAGTAGAGTTTAACTCGGCTATCGGACCTTACAAAGGTGGTTTACGTTTTCACCCGTCTGTAAACTTATCAATCTTAAAATT
Source organism: Tenacibaculum dicentrarchi (assembly GCF_900239345.1). Taxonomy (GTDB): domain Bacteria; phylum Bacteroidota; class Bacteroidia; order Flavobacteriales; family Flavobacteriaceae; genus Polaribacter; species Polaribacter dicentrarchi. Next base: position 478,824 of record NZ_OESZ01000001.1, read on the forward strand.
CTTAGGATTCGAACAAGTATTCAAAAACTCTTTAACTACTTTACCAATGGGTGGAGGAAAAGGAGGTTCTGATTTTAATCCAAAAGGAAAATCTGATAGAGAAGTTATGGCTTTTTGTCAGGCTTTTATGTCGGAATTATTCCGTCATATTGGAGCTAATACTGATGTTCCTGCGGGAGATATTGGTGTTGGAGGAAGAGAAATCGGGTTTATGTTCGGTCAATATAAAAAATTACGTAACGAATTTGTTGGAGTTTTAACTGGTAAAGGTGCCTCTTGGGGTGGTTCTTTAATACGCCCAGAAGCAACAGGTTACGGTGATGTTTATTTTGCTCAAAACATGTTAAAAGTAAAAGGAGATTCTTTTGAAGGAAAAACTGTTGTGGTTTCAGGTTCAGGGAATGTTGCACAATACGCTACTGAAAAAGCTACTGAATTAGGAGCTAAAGTAGTTACTTTATCAGATTCTTCAGGATATATTTATGATGCTGACGGAATCGATGCTGAGAAATTAGCACACGTTATGGAAATTAAAAATGTTCGTAGAGCTAGAATTAGCGAATATGTAACGAAATATCCTAACGCAAAATTCTTTAAAGGCGAAAGACCTTGGAGCGTTAAATGTGATGTAGCTTTACCATGTGCAACTCAAAATGAGTTAAACGGTGAAGAGGCAAAAACATTAGTTGCAAATGGAGTTATTTGTGTTGCAGAAGGAGCAAACATGCCTTCGACACCAGAAGCTGTTGAGGTTTTCCAAAACGCAAAAATCTTATTTGCACCAGGAAAAGCATCTAATGCAGGTGGAGTAGCAACTTCAGGATTAGAAATGAGCCAAAACTCATTACGTTACAACTGGACAAGAGAAGAGGTAGATGCAAAATTAAAACAAATTATGAACGATATTCACGCATCTTGTGTTGAGTATGGTACTCAAGCTGATGGTTTTGTAGATTACGTAAAAGGAGCAAATGTTGCTGGTTTCGTAAAAGTTGCCGATGCAATGTTAGATCAAGGAGTTGTATAATAATTCCCTATTATAATAATTAAAAGCACGCTATTTATAGCGTGCTTTTTTTAATTTTAAAATAATAACAGTTTATTCAACAGTTACAGATTTTGCTAAATTTCTAGGCTGATCTACATTTTTATCTAGTAATACCGCAATATGATACGATAATAATTGAAAAGGAATTGTTGTTAATAATGGCGTAAAAGCTTCTTCAGTATCAGGAATTTCAATTACATGATCTGCAATTTCTTTTACTGTAGTATCGCCTTGTGTTACAATAGCGATAATTTTACCACTTCTCGATTTTATCTCTTGAATATTACTTACTACTTTTTCGTAGTGTCCTTTATTAGTGGCAATTACAAAAAGAGGCATATCTTCATCGATTAAAGCAATAGGTCCGTGTTTCATTTCGGCAGCAGGATATCCTTCTGCATGAATATATGAAATTTCTTTAAGCTTTAAAGCACCTTCTAAGGCCACAGGGAAATTAAATCCTCTACCTAAATACAAGCAGTTTTTAGCATCTTTATAAACCTTTGCAATTTCTTTAATTTGTGCATCTGCTTTTAATAAAATTTCTATTTGCGTAGGAATTTGTTGCAAGGTTTGTAAATAGGTATTTACAGCAGATTTAGATAGTGTCCCTTTTACTTGTGCAATCTTTAAAGCAATTAATGATAAAACGGTTATTTGCGTAGTAAATGCCTTGGTTGATGCAACTCCAATTTCAGGACCAGCATGTGTGTAAGCCCCTGCGTGAGTTTCTCTAGCAATAGATGAACCTACTACATTACAAATACCAAATACAAATGCCCCTTTTGATTTAGCTAACTTAATAGCAGCTAAAGTATCGGCAGTTTCTCCTGATTGAGAAATAGCAATAACAACATCATTTTCATTAATAATTGGGTTTCGATATCTAAATTCAGAAGCATATTCTACTTCAACAGGAATACGAGCCATATCTTCAAAAAGATATTCACCAACTAAACCAGCATGCCAAGAAGTACCACAAGCAACAATAATAATTCTGTTTGCATTGGTAAATTTTGATAAATTATCATCAATACCGGCCATACGAATAATGCCTTTATCGGCTAACATTCGTCCTCTGTAAGTATCAATAATCGCTTTTGGTTGTTCATAAATTTCTTTTAACATGAAATGCTCATAACCACCTTTTTCAATTTGCTCTAAGCTTAACTGAAGTTCTTGAACGGTAGCGTCAATTTCTTTGTCATTTTCAATTTGATGAACTTTGATTCCTTTATTTTTTTTGATGATAGCTAATTCACCATCTTCTAAATAAATAGCATCTTTAGTATATTCAATAAAAGGAGAAGCATCCGAAGCTATAAAAAATTCTTCGTTATTTTTCCCAACACCAATAGCAATAGGGCTTCCTAAACGAGCAACAACTAGTTCATTTGGTTTCTTTTTATCAAAAACAGCAATTGCATAAGCACCAATAACATTTGTAAGTGCTAATTGAACAGCTTTTCCTAATTTACATTTTTCATTTTTTTTAACCTCTTCAATGAGGTTAATTAATACCTCTGTATCGGTATCACTTTTAAAAGTGTATCCTCTTGATGTTAATTCTTTTTTTATGGTATCATAATTTTCAATAATTCCATTATGAACAATCACTAAGTTTCCAGATTGAGAAATATGAGGATGTGAATTTACATCGTTTGGTACTCCATGAGTAGCCCAGCGTGTATGTCCAATTCCTATGTTTCCTTTCTTTCGTTTTTCGTCTTTATTTGTAATGTTTTCTAGGTCAGCAACTTTTCCTTTTGTTTTTGTTAAATGGATTGTTTTACCATCGTACATCATAATTCCTGAACTATCATAACCTCGATATTCTAGACGTTTTAATCCATTAATAACAATAGGATAAGCCTCTCTGTGCCCTATATAACCTGTTATTCCACACATAGCAATGTTTTATTTTTCTTTTGAATATGATATTTTTAATACGGTTCTTTTTGCTCCATTAGCCGCTTTGTTTCCATTTAATAAGGTAACACCTCTTGGGTTCCAGTTATAGGTTTTAACATTTACATCAGGTACTTTATTTTTAAAAGCATTATCTGTAGGGTTGTTGTAAACCTTTAAAATTAAAGGGTCAATACTGCTATTACCTTCTAATAAATTAGTAATATAATCTGTTATTCTGAAAGAATATTTTTCAGGTTTATCATCTTCCGATATTTCTAGATTACCACCAAAAAAAGCTACTTCTTTATAAGCGTCTGTTAATTGTATTGCTTGAACACCTTCTATTCCTTTGTCTATATTTTGATAAACAAATAACTTTTGAGGAACTGTTTTTTTATCGGTATTAATATTTTGATTTACATGAAAAGTTAATGAAGCATCATTAATTAGTAAATTATTAGCTCTTAACTCCTCAAGTTTTGTTGTATTTAATAGCGTGATTTTAGCCATTGAACCTGCAGTTCCTTGAATTACAAAATTATTAGAAGGTACAGGTATTTTTGCCTCAGACATTATATATTTACTATTTTTAATACCTGATAAAGCAAAAGAATACTCTTCATTTTCGCTACTTTCAACTTTACCTTCTTTTAAAATAGATTTCGAATACTGAAATGTTAAAGAAGCATCATTGGTTAAATTTAAAGGAATTAAAGCACCCTGATTACCAGAAGCCATAATTTTTAATCCTTTAAAATAAATATCAAAAGCTTGTTTAGAAGCAAAATTAGTGCCTTCAAATTTATCCCAAAATAAGGTTTTCATCTTAGCAAGATTTAAAGGAATTGCTAAAAAAGGTACGGCTGCTGATTTACTTGATTTTTTAACTTTAACCTCCTCTAAATATGTTTTAGAAGTGTCCATTCTATCTATTCTTTGATAGTTAAAAACAGTATCTTTTTTTGTATCGATAATAAAGGTAAAATTAGGATCTTCGTTTAATAAATTATCACCTAAATATTCAGCATTTGATAAATAAGTATTTCTTTTACCAGGGTTGTCTTGTGTAGGACTATCACTCTTTAAAAATGTTTCATTTTGAAATACTTTTAAAGAAGTCGGTTCTGTTAAGTTCCCTAAAAACGAATCAAGTTCAAAACTAGTTCCTTGTTTCGATGTTGTTTTAGCAGTTGTTTTGTAAGGTATTTTTAAAATAACTTTATCTAAGTTATAAATAGTGTCTGTACCAGAAACGGCTTTGTTTTTTAGCCCTGATACGTATGCTAATTGACTAATAACAGATGCTTCAATTCCTTTATAATTTTCATTATTTTTAGAAACACCTAGCCAATATTCATTTAAAGAACCAAGACTAATATTATCTGCTCTAACAGCTTTATAAGCATCATTTGTATTGGTATTTGCGATGTCAATTTTTTCAATTTTAACATCTAACAATAGTTCACCAGTTTCAAATTTTGAGTTATTAATAACATTACCTCCTAGGTCACTAAAATCTTTTTCACACGATATTGTGGTTGCTAAACATAGCAAGCTAAAACCTAAAACACCAATTTTTTTTATCATTTGCATTGTTTATTCGCTTAATTCTAAAACATTTTCTTTGTAGAAATCTAAATATGCTTCGGCTAAAGTTTCTTCTGATTGAAATTCTAAAACTTTTGTGCTTTTTTCTGCAATAAAAGCATTTATTTCATCAGGTAAAACTTCACTACCTTTTACAATAGCATCTGAATTTTCAATAGCACTTTTTAAAATATTGATTTGATTAGGAGTTGCAATTGTTGCAATTTTAGATTCCTCAATTTTATCAAATCTAATTTTATTTGCCAATTCAGTATTTAATTCACCTTCAAAATTATTTTCATAAATTGAAGTTACAATTTTACTTTCTGTAAACAATGGTTCTTCTTTATAAAATTCTCTTAAATATAATGGAAGTAAAGATGCCATCCATCCGTGAATATGAATCACATCAGGTGCCCAGTTTAATTTTTTAACAGTTTCGACAACTCCCTTTGCAAAGAAAATCATACGTTCGTCATTATCATCAAACATTTTGTCATCTTCATCAGAATATACAGCTTTACGCTTAAAATACTCTTCATTGTCAATGAAATATACCTGCATTCTTTCTTTAGGGATTGAAGCAACTTTAATAATTAGTGGCATATCCATGTCATTAATTATTAAATTCATTCCAGACAAACGAATAACTTCATGTAATTGATGCCTTCGTTCGTTAATTACGCCAAAACGAGGCATGAAAATACGGGTTTGAACTCCTTTAGAATGTGCATTTTTAGCAACATTGAATGCAGTAGACGATAATTCTGTTTCAGGTAAATAAGGTATTACCTCCGATGAAACATATAATATTCTCTTATCCTTCATTAAATCTGTCTCTTTTATTAAAGAAGCAAAAATACGAAAATTTATGCTATAATGATGTTAAATTGCTAATTTTGCACCTTTTCCAACTATAAGACCATGAAAATTTATAAAACCAAATCAGCATTGAAAGAATATTTAGCAAGCCTTAAAAAGGCTGATAAATCAATCGGGTTTGTCCCTACTATGGGCGCTTTGCATCAAGGACATTTATCGCTGATAAAAAAATCAAAACAGCATAATGCTATTACGGTAGTGAGTATTTTTGTAAATCCTACGCAGTTTGATAATCAAGAAGATTTGGTAAATTATCCAAAAACCATTGACCAAGATATTGCCCTTTTAGAAACTGTAAACTGTGAGGTATTATTTTTGCCATCAGTAGCCGAAATTTATGATGAAAAAATAATAGCAGAAAATTTTAATTTTGATGGATTAGAGCATCAAATGGAAGGGAAATTTCGTGACGGACATTTTGATGGTGTAGGAACTATTGTAAAATCATTATTTGAAATAGTAACACCAAACACGGCTTATTTTGGTAAAAAAGACTTCCAACAATTGCAAATTATCAAAAAATTGGTTAAAAAACACCAAATTCCTGTAAAAGTAAAAGGCTGTGCTATTTTTAGGGAAGAAGATGGTTTGGCAATGAGTTCTCGTAATAGCCGTTTATCGGAAGAATACAGAGAAGTTGCACCTTTTATTTATAGAACACTAAAAAAAGCTAAGAAAAAATTTGGCATAAAAAGTGCAGATAAAGTAACAAAATGGGTGGTTAAAAAGTTTAAAAAACATCCGTTATTACGCTTAGAATATTTTACTATTGCATCCGAAGAAACCCTAAAAACTGTTAAAATAAAAGCCGAAAACGAAAAATACCGTGCCTTTATTGCTGTTTTTGCAGGCGATATCCGATTGATAGATAATATTCGATTAAAATAAAATTAATCAAAAAACAATACATTAATCATTAAAAAACTATTTTTGCAGTATGTTAGTACAAGTAGTAAAATCTAAAATCCACCGCGTAAAAGTTACGGGTGCCGATTTAAATTATATAGGAAGCATTACCATTGATGAAGATTTAATGGATGCTGCAGGAATTATAGAAGGCGAACGTGTTCAAATTGTGAATAACAATAATGGCGAACGCTTAGAAACATACGCCATTCCAGGACCAAGAGGAAGCGGTGAAATTACATTAAACGGAGCTGCTGCAAGAAAGGTAGCAAAAGGCGATGTTTTAATTTTAATCGTGTATGCGTTTATGGAATTAGAAGAAGCAAAGAAATTTACACCTTCTTTAGTTTTTCCTAACGAAGCCGACAATACACTTACCTAGATTCTTACATTTTGAATTTTAAAAAAATCTTAAAAATTATATTACCGCTCATTTTGGGCGGTTTTTTAGTTTGGTATTCTGTTTCTAAAATTTCATTAAATGTTTTAGTTCAATATTTTAAAGACGCCAATTACAGTTGGATAGCCTTGGGCTTATTTTTTGGAATTTTAAGCCATTTATCAAGAGCCTACAGATGGAAATTTCTGTTAGAACCAATGGGTTATAAACCCGATTTTGGTAATAGTACATTAGCTGTTTTGGTTGGTTATTTAGTTAATTTAGCATTACCAAGAGCAGGCGAAGTTTCACGAGCAGCTGTGCTAGCAAACTACGAAGATATTCCTTTTGAAAAAGGGTTTGGAACCATTGTAGCCGAAAGAATTGCCGATGTAATTATGATGTTAAGCATCATTACAATCACCCTTTTTTTACAGTTCGATTTTATTTATAACCTGCTTACTAAAAATTTTGACCCGCTAAGAATCGTCATTATTTTAAGTGTTTTAGCATTTGTTTTTTACGCGATAACCCGTTATGTAAAAAAAGCAAAATCAGGGATTGGTTTAAAAATTAAAACTTTTATTTCAGGCTTACTCGAAGGCGTAACAAGTATTTTTAAAATGAAACACAAGTGGGCTTTTATATTCCACACCGTTTTTATTTGGGTAATGTACGTGTGCATGTTTTGGGCAACAATACCTTCAATAAACGGCTTAGAAGTTCCGTTAGGCGGCGTTTTAATTGGTTTTATTGCAGGCGCGTTTAGCATCGCAGCCACCAATGGAGGCATCGGTTTATACCCAATTGCCGTGGCAGGAGCAATGGCATTATTTGGAGTATCGGCAGAACCCGCAACCGCTTTCGGTTGGATTATGTGGACGTCACAAACCGCTATGATTATCATTTTCGGAGGCTTGGCATTTCTATTTTTACCACTTTATAATAAAAGCAAGAAATAACAATATTTTTTTGGGCGTTACCTTGCAGGTCGCGCTTTCATTACTCGCTTTTTTTATTTTTTTAAAAAGAAAAAATAAAAAAGAGCTCAAACATGCCATTCAATCGCTAACGCAGTTTCCGAGTAAAATTTTTACATTAAAATTAAACAAGCTTTTAAAAAACAACGATTCATATTTAACGATTAGTTTGTAACTTTGAATCTTACTTATAATAGTACGAATTAAGATTTTAAAAAACTTCAAATTACTTCTAATGGCAAAAATAAAAACAACATTTTCCTGTCAAAGCTGTGGCGCAGAACATTCAAAATGGGCTGGGCAGTGCAACACTTGTAAAGAATGGAATACCATTGTTGAAGAAGTAATTCAAAAAGAAGAAAAAAGAAGCTGGAAGACTCCTGAAAATGTAGGGAAAATAGTTTCGAAACCCTTAAAAGTACAAGATATTGAGCTAAATTCTGAAGAACGTATTGCTACTAAAAACACCGAATTAGACACCGTTTTAGGCGGAGGAATTGTAAAAGGAGCTGTTGTTTTATTAGGAGGAGAACCAGGAATTGGAAAATCAACATTATTGTTACAAATAGCATTAAATATTCCTCAAAAAGTACTGTATGTTTCAGGAGAGGAAAGTCAATCGCAAATAAAAATGCGTGCCGAACGCTTAGAAGCAAGCAATTCAAACTGTTTAATTTTAACAGAAACCAACACCCAAAAAATATTTAAAAATATTGCTGAAGTAGTACCCGATGTATTGGTTATCGATTCTATTCAAACCCTACATACCGATACCATTGAAGCATCACCAGGAAGTGTTTCTCAAATTCGAGAAACCTCGGCAGAGCTTATAAAATTTGCAAAAGAAACAGGAACACCAGTTTTATTAATCGGGCATATTAATAAAGACGGACATATCGCAGGACCTAAAATTTTAGAACACATGGTTGATGTTGTTTTACAATTTGAAGGCGATAGAAATCATACGTATAGAATTTTACGCTCTCAAAAAAACCGATTTGGTTCCACTGCCGAGTTAGGAATTTACGAAATGCTATCTACAGGATTGCGAGAAGTATCAAATCCATCAGAAATATTAATATCTAAAAAAGATGCCGATTTAAGCGGAACCGCAATTGCTTCAACTCTAGAGGGAATCCGTCCGTTAATGATTGAAATTCAAGCTTTGGTAAGCACCGCAGTTTATGGAGTTCCACAGCGTTCTACCACAGGATATAATTTAAAAAGATTACACATGATTTTGGCTGTTTTAGAAAAACGAGCAGGTTTTAAATTAGGCGCAAAAGATGTGTTTTTAAATGTTACTGGAGGAATCCGTGTCGATGATCCCGCAATTGATTTAGCCGTTGTTGCTGCAATTATTTCTTCCAATCAAGACATGGCAATAAACCCGAATGTGTGTTTTGCTGCCGAAGTTGGTTTATCAGGAGAAATAAGACCTGTTTCAAGAATCGACCAACGTATTTTAGAAGCCGAAAAATTAGGGTATAAAACTTTAGTCGCATCAAAATATAACAAAATATCTTCAAAAAATCACTCTATAAAATTGCTTTTAGTCGGTAAAATTGAAGAAGCTTTTGCAACGTTGTTTGCTTAAGAATAAGGTTTTATGATAAGAGCCTGTTTAAATTTCATCTAAAAAACATTTTAGCTAAAAAATCGAATATGTCAAACTGAATTTATTTCAGTTTCACATTCTGATTTGCCGTGACTCTTCACTTTATGCGATTCTGAAATAAATTCAGAATGACGATAATTTGGTTTTTATTTAATTTTTAAAAAGACTTTAAAACTACTCTAAATTCGGTTTTTTTCGGAGCGATTTTTTTAACTTTTGTCGTTTTTTATTTTCGTGTTTTCTTAGTACCGAATTTCGGCTAGGTTTGGTTGCACGTCTTATTTTGGGTCTTTTTAAACCGTCTTTGATAAGTGCTAAAAAACGTTTAATCGCCAATTCTTTATTTCTGTGTTGCGAACGAGTTTCATCAGAAAAAAGTATTAAAATCTGTTCTTTTGTTAGGCGAGAAGCGAGTTTTGTGCAAAGTATTTCTTTTTGATTTTCTGATAATTGATTAGACTTAGCTACATCAAAAGAAAGTTCAATTTTAGAAGATACTTTATTTACATGTTGCCCGCCTGCACCAGAACTTCTAGTGGCTTTAAAATGTAATTCTTTAATCAGTTCGGGAATATTCATCGTTTAAAAGAGTAGAAAAAGAATATAAATCTTTTTTATTAGCAAGTAAATTATCAATTATTTCAACGGCTTTTTTAAGACGGGTTTCTTTATCGCCTTTTAACAAAACATACGGACGCTTATATTTTATCAAGGTATTTTCAAAAGCTTTAAACATTTCTAAACGTTCGTCAGGTTTATCACGCAAATCGTCAGCTTCCCAAGGAGTATCAATATAGGTTAAAAAATAAATGTCGTAGGTGTTTTTAATGGCTGCTTCATCTAAATTAGCATCTACAAAACCACCATAATATTCTTCTGAATATACTTTTGTTTCAAGTAAATCGGTATCGCAAATTAATACTTTATCGGCTTTTTTTGATAATTCATTTTCCAACTTAATTTGACCTTCGGCAATGGGAATAATGTCTTTTTGTTCGCAAATTTTACGCTCATTATTCCATTTATCTTGCAAATATTCACGGGCAAATTCGGGTGTCCAAACAGTATTGTAATGTCGTGCTAATTGCCCTGAAAGTGTGGTTTTTCCAGTAGATTCTGGTCCGAATAAAACAACTTTTACAAGATTGCTTTTTTGTTGTTTAAGTCTTTTTTCCATGCTAAATAACCGCTAACGGCAATAAAAGTAAATATTAAATATTGAAAAGAAGTAAAGGTAAATCCTTTGTAAAAATACAGCGGAACGGAAATAATATCGCCAATAATCCAATAAATCCAATTTTCGATTTTTCGCTTTGCCATCAGCCACATTCCTACAAAGAAAATTGCGGTCGTAAAAGTATCGACATAAGCAATCCAATTGTTCCATTTATCAAAATAAGTATAAACCGCATACACGAAAATTAACGTTGCTAAAAAGATAAAAACACTGGTTTTTTTTTCTACTGATGTTGTTTTTGAAATCGGGTTTATTGGTGAATTATCCACAGTTCTCGTCCAAAGATACCAGCCGTAAATACTCATTATAAAATAATAGGCGTTAATCATCATATCGCCTAATAATTGCCATTTTAAAAGTAAATATACAAAAATAAGTGTACTAATCATTCCTGTTGGAAATACCCAAATTTTATTTTTTTTAGAATACCAAACTGATAAAAAACCAAAAATAACAGCAATAATTTCAAGCCAAATATCTAAAGCATCATAACTTTGATATTGACTAAAAAGAAAATCAAAAACAGTATTAAAAACTTGGCTCATATTTGCTACGGTCAGATTTTACAATTTTTAACAAAATTATTCCGCTGTCTATTAATTCGAAAGCATCTTTTATTTCCGAAGTTAATAATTTCATTACGGTATGATAATCGCCATAAACTTGTGTGCTTAAAGGGTTTTCAAGAATTGTTAAACCTGAAGTTCTTAATTTTTTGATGAAATTTATAATCGGTGCTTCAAATTCATTTTGAAGTGGCATTAAAGTAAGTTCTACGGATATTTTCATGTGTTTTTGATATATTATTATAATAAAAATTTAAAAAAACAAAGATACTTTAAATAGCATAAACACAGGTAAAGCCTTCGGTTTCTAAGAAATAAATTTGATATTCATCAGTAATTCCTTCGTATAAAATTTTCCCTGTGGTTTTGTTATTTTCGTTGCTTTCAAACGAGAAATCATCAATATAAATATTTTTTAAAAAGTGTAATTTCTTTTTTCCGTAAATTTTATATAAACTTTCTTTTGCCCCCCAAACAATGGTTAATTTACTCACCAAAGCACTATGATTCGCAATAGATTTATAGGCTTCAATAGGCGTAAATTTAGGGGCTATTTTAACGATTTTATCACGCTGTTTTTCAATGTCAATTCCAACAGGTTTATCATCAGAAATAATAATAGCCGAAAAAATAAAGGAATGTGTTATCGAAATAAATTTGCCATTTTTTAAATGTGGCTTTCCAAATTCATCATAAATTAAATCATCATCAGTATAACCTGCTTTTTTTAATAACTGACGAACACTCAAAAAACCTTTACGATGTAAGTCTGATTTCATGCTGTTAAGCCTGTTAATACTTCGTTTATTAAGGGTAATATTTTCCGATAATTCATCAAAAGATTCTTCAATCTTCCAAATCAATACGTTAGTGTTTGAATTTATGGTTATTGTTTTGTGAACAGGCATAAGTTAAAAAGTTATTTCGTAATTTTGCTCTATAAAAATTTAGATACATAAATATACATAAATATGAGCACAAAAACCGCTGCATACGTTCCTTTTAAGGTAAAAGATATTTCTTTAGCCGATTGGGGAAGAAAAGAAATTAAATTGGCAGAAGCTGAAATGCCAGGATTAATGAGTTTACGTGAAGAATATAAAAACGAACAACCATTAAAAGGCGCAAGAATTGCAGGGTGTTTACACATGACTATTCAAACTGCGGTTTTAATTGAAACTTTACAAGCTTTAGGTGCTGAGGTAACTTGGAGTTCTTGTAATATTTTTTCTACACAAGACCAAGCTGCTGCTGCAATTGCTGCTGCTGGAACACCTGTGTATGCTTGGAAAGATATGACAGAAGAAGAATTTGACTGGTGTATTGAGCAAACATTATTTTTTGGTGAAGATAAAAAACCATTAAACTTAATTTTAGATGATGGAGGTGATTTAACCAACATGGTTTTGGATAGATACCCTGAATTAGCTGAAGGAATCAATGGTTTATCTGAAGAAACAACTACAGGAGTTCACCGTTTATACGATAGAGTAAAAGCAGGAACTTTACCAATGCCAGCAATTAACGTAAACGATTCTGTAACAAAATCGAAATTTGATAACAAATACGGATGTAAAGAATCGGCAGTTGATGCAATTCGTCGTGCAACCGATATTATGTTAGCAGGAAAACGTGTAACCGTTTGTGGTTATGGTGATGTTGGTAAAGGTACAGCCGCTTCTTTTAAAGGTGCTGGTTCTATTGTTACTGTTACTGAAATTGACCCAATTTGTGCGTTACAAGCTGCAATGGATGGTTTTGAAGTTAAAAAATTAGAAACTGTTATAGCAAATTCTGATATTGTTATTACCACTACTGGAAATAAAGATATTATTCAAGGTCATCATTTTGAGGCTATGAAAGATAAAATTATCGTTTGTAATATTGGTCACTTCGATAATGAAATTGACATGGCTTGGTTAAACGAAAACCACGGAAATACAAAAGATACTATTAAGCCTCAGGTTGATAAATATAATATTAACGGAAACGATATTATTATTTTAGCAGAAGGACGTTTAGTAAACTTAGGATGTGCAACAGGTCACCCAAGTTTTGTAATGAGTAATTCATTTACAAACCAAACGTTAGCACAAATCGAACTTTGGAATAATAAAGAATCATATACAAACGATGTGTATATGTTACCAAAACATTTAGATGAAAAAGTAGCAAAATTACACTTGGCTAAAATAGGTGTAGAGCTTACTGAATTACGTGAAGACCAAGCATCTTATATTGGTGTAACTGTTCAAGGACCATTTAAACCAGAGCACTACAGATACTAATATATAGTATTTAATAGTTTTAAAATTAGAAAAGGTTGCTATGAAAATAGCAACCTTTTTATGTAATATATTTTTATAAGACTGTTTTTTAAGCAGTAGGAATACGCTCGTCAATCATTTTTAAAGGCATATCACCCATTAAATTTATCATATCTAAAATATCTCTTACTTTTTCTTCTTCTTCAGCTTGTTCGGTAATAAACCATTGTAAAAATATTTCTGAAGTAAAATCACTTACTTTTCTAGCGGTTTTAAATGTGTGATGAATAGCGTTAGTTACTTCAATTTCAGCATCTAAAGAAGCTTCAAAAACAGCTTGTAAACTTTCATATTCATGCGTAATTTCTGATACCGTAGGAGATTGTGCATTTCCACCGTTATCATTAATAAACTTAAATATTTTCATCATATGAGTTCTTTCTTCTTCTGCCTGATTATAGAAATAAGTAGCACTATTTCTAAGTTCTCTTTGGTCGCACCATGATGCCATAGCTAAATATTTTGAAGAAGCTTGTTGCTCCATCATTACTTGATTATTTAGTAAATCTACAACTTCTAGATTCAAAATTATATCTCTTCTTACTGAAATTTCCATAGTGGTTTTTTAATTTATTAGGTACTATAAAGATACTTAATAAAGCATTTCAAAAAGCCTTCTCAGCTTAATTTAAAAGTAATCTTAGTAAATATGAAGTTTGTGTGTGTTTATTATTTAAAAGCTGATAATAAAGCTTTTTTTAGTTTTAATATTTGAGGCACATCCAGTAACAATACATGTTTATTATCAGCTACAAAAATTAGTATAAAATTATCTGTATCTATTATATTCTCTAGTGCTAGGCAAGAAGAATTGTCTAGTATTTTTTTTCGAAAGGTTAATAATTGACAAAAAGTAAAATCAATTATTTTATACCCCAAGTTTAACCGATAGCTATTTCTAGCTTTAGATACTAAAATTTGAGAGGAGGTATGTTTAAGGGTACAATTCACGCTACAAAGATACTTGTTTTTAATCAATCTAAAGAAGAATAGTTTATTTTATGAAATTTAATTAAAAAAATCCTGCAATTTAATTGCAGGATTTTAGAGGTAATAATATTATTAAATGAAAAAAATTAAATTTTTAAAGAATCAAATAAGGTAATTAATTTAGGGTTAGAAGGTCTTGGTGCATTTGCGTCTACAATATTTCCTTGTGGGTCAATTAAAATAAAACGAGGAATACTATTTACTTTATAAGCTCCTGAAAAAGTTTTATCACCTTTTGCATACAATTGAATGCCGCTTAAATTTTTATCAGCAACCATTTGTTTCCACTTTTCATAATCTCTTTGATCATCTACAGAAATACTTACAAACTCAATTTTTTTACCATGATATTTTTTCTCAACTTTTTGTAAAAAAGGAATTTCTTGTTTACAAGGATTACACCAAGTTGCCCACATATCAATATAGACATATTTTCCTTTTAAATCATCTAAAGATATATTTCCACCTTTATGATTTTCATATTTAACAAATTTAGGTGATACCGCTCCTTTTGCTAATTTTGTTGCTGAATATGATTTATCAGCATAGGTTTTGTTTAAATACTTTGTTAATTCTGTAATATTTTTTTCTTGAAAAGAAACAAATGCGCTATCTAAAGTTGTATTTTTCATATTAGTGTTAAAATCATTTACAAAATGATTTACTTTGGCATCAAATTTTTCTTTAGATAGGTCATATAAGTTTTTATCTTTAAAAAAGTCTTCTTGTAATAAAATGACTTTTGCTAAAAAATTATTTTCATTAGCACCTTCTCCTGTAAATTTAGCAGTACTTAAAAAATCTTTAGCATCGATATTTAAGGTAATATTGTCACCATTTTTTAAATATAAGGTTGTTATTTTTTGTCCATTAGAAAGACGGTAAAAATCACTTTTTACTTTTAATGTATCTTTAAAAGCACCATTTTGGTCAAGTTTAATTGTTTTTTCAAATTTTAATTGTGGGTTCGAAATTACAACAGATTCGGCATTTTTATTCGTTATTTTTCCAGAGAAAGTAACAAAGTTATTTGGTTCTTTTTTACAAGAAATGACTGTGATGGCAATAGCCATTAAATAGATTATTTTTTTCATTTAGATTATTTTTTAGTAAAAATTAATAATTTACTAAATTACTATTTTTTTTTATCCTAGCCATCCATCTCTATCTAAGCTTCTGTATTGTATTGCTTCTGTTAAATGTTCCGATTTTATATTTTCTTCGGATGCTAAATCGGCTATAGTTCTTGATACTTTTAGTATTATTTTTTATATATTGCTCATAAATTACTTTTAACCAGTACATTATAAGGTTTACTTTATGAAAGCAGTAGCATATATAAGAATTAGTTCATCAGAGCAAGAGTATAAAAGACAACATGAAGAACTATCAGAACTAGCAAGGTTTAAAAATTTGAACCTCGTAAAAGTGTTTGCAGATGTTGTTTCGGGTTCTAAGACCAAGGCAAAAGAAAGGGCTAGTTTTGAAATAATGGATAAATATTTACTTGATAACTCCGATGTTAAAAACCTTTTAATTTTAGAAACATCTAGGTTGGGGCGTAAAAAATTAGATGTTTTAAATACAATAGAAGATTTTTTTTTAAGGGGTGTGAATATCCATATTAAAGATTTAAACCTTTGTACTATGGAAAATGGGAAAAGGTCTATAACAACCGATATACTTGTTTCCTTATTATCAATTATGGCAGATGAAGAAACAAGGTTATTAAGTGAAAGGATAAAGTCAGGTAAAATGTCAAAGGCTAAAGAAAATAAGGCTTTTGGAGCAAAGGTTATAGGCTACAAAAAAGGTAAAGATGGCACTCCTATAATAGATGAAAAAGAAGCACCAATAATAAAACGAATATTTGAATTGGCTTCACAGGGTTTAGGGATGCGTAAAATATCATCTATTATCGAATCTGAATTTAATAGGGAGTTTGCAATAGGAACTCTTTCAAGTATTATTAAAAATTCCTTTCATAAAGGAAAAAGAAAGTATAAAGACTTGATATTAGATGTACCACCAATTGTATCAAAAGGTTTATGGCAAAAAGCAAATGATTCTATTAATAGTAGGAGTAAATTTGGTAGTAGAAAATATGTTAATACTAATGTAGTACAAGGTAAAATTAAATGCGGTGTTTGTAATAGTGTAATGTATCAAAAAGTAATTCCAAAAGGTAGGATAAACTCTTTTGTATGTAAAGATACAAAATGCAAAAATTCAATAAACCGCCCTTGGTTATTTAGGATGATACGATTGATTGTAGATAAACACGCTTTAAAAAATAAGGATGAAAAAGTACGTGAAAAAATAAAACTACAAATAACATCACATAAAGCGGAGTTGCAAATTAACAATAAGTTATTAGCAAAGTTAAAAAGGAGAAGCGAAAAAATAAGAATACTTTGGCTTGATGATGAAATTACGGATGCAAGATATAAAAGTGATATAAGTAATGTAAATAAAGAAATAAAGTTATGTAATACAAAGAGTAAAGAAATTGAAAAAGCTATTGTAATAGCTGAAAAATCTTTAAAAAATGATATAGAACATTATAGTAAAGAATTAAGCGTTTTTAAAACAGAAATTCAAGATGTTTTAAGCCACGTAATTATAGACAAAGAAAGAGTTTTAATAAATATTTTTGGTTGGCGTGAGTATGATTTATCAAAACCCAACAGTATAAAATTAGGTTGGGAAGCAAGGAAACCTATATCAGAAAGATATAAGAATGAAAAATTGCCTTTAAGGAAACCAATTAGCGATGAAGATTTAAACTTAATGATAGATAATTATACTTTATAGGTATGTAAAATAAAAACAACATTACATAAATAAAACCTCAACTATTCATAAAGTTATAACAGCGAGTGCAATACACTAACAAAAATAGTTATTAGCCCCACACAGCTAAAAAGCGTAATACTTTCAAAAAATTATATTCAAAATATAATTGATGCAAAATTAACTAGAAATGAATATACAATTCTACTGCATTGCATTAAAAACATCGACAGTAATTACAAGATAAAAATCAAATCTAGTGAACTAAGCAAGGTATTAAATATTGAACCAAGTAATGTAAATAAGCATTTTGCAAATATGATTGAAAAAGGTATTTGTGAAAAAAGGGACTTAGGTCATTTTATTGGATATGAAATCACACTAACTTAATGGAAATTATAGTGTAAAATAAATCAATATAATATAAATTAAACCTCAACTATTCATAAAGTTGAGGTTTTTACGTTTTCATTAAACCCTTGTTTTATAGGAGTTTAACTTTTTGCAAAAACGCTACCAAACGGTTTTTTAAAACTTGTTACTTATTGGTTATCAGGCGTTTATCTTTTTTTGGATTTTTTTTCAAAAAACGCTACAGCCCTCGTAAACACTAAGGAAATTTTTAAGTGCGCCCATTAGAAGAATAAGTACTTTTTATATTTTGAAAAAATATAAAAAGTATAACCCTTGTGTTAAAATTCCTCAAATGAAAAAGTAAAAAATTAACTAACTAAAAAAATATAAAAAATGGAACAAAGAGAATTTTTAGGAACGGCAAAGAAATCCACGAGATTAAATAATAATTTTGTAGGTAGCTCAAAAAGTAAAACAGTTGTAAATATTGATAAAATTACAGCACAGGCAACCGCCCTACTTGATGAGGTAAGTCAAAACGGTACGCCAAAGTTTGAAACGTTTGTTAAAAAATATCATTTAATCATAAAGCCTCCACACGTAAACCCACAAAGAGAGAATCAAACAATTAATCTTTTAGGTAGAATTTACAAAGCTAAAATTAAATTAGATAAAATTATTAACAAACAAATTAAAAAACTTAATGAATAGCGAGCAATTTTATCAAAAAATTGCTATGGTGATATATTTTTTATATTCAGTATTGATGTATGTTATTTCATTCATTGAGCTATTAAATAGAAACGCCAAGCTAATATTTTTCACTACTTATACAAATACATTGATTTAAAAAAACAATTGCTCAAAACGGCGATTTTGATACTATATGAAATAATTACTACAATAACTAAAACAGACGTTTTGAGAAACTTTCTTTTAAAAGCTAATATAACATACCACTTTTTAAAGTTAGTTGCTCAAAACGGCGATTTAAGTACTGTATGAGAATATAAGGACATAATTTTTAATACTAAATAAATTCAAAATGGAAAAGGCAAAAGAAAAATATTTATTCAAGGGCGTATTATACCCAACGAAAACAAAGTTATATAAAAATTTACTTTATGGAGTTAGTTCCTTTGAAGCTGAAATAATTTCGGGCGAAGTTGAGCTACGGTATTTCAAAAAAGTTGATGGTAAAATGTTGGAATTTAAAGAAGTTCTTTTTTTGAATGGCAGAGAATATGCCAGTAGGAAACAACTTTTTCAATCCAACGTTCAAAAGGCAAATAAATTGAAACATTGGTACAAAGATAATAAAATTACAATAGAATACAAACAAGCTTAAAACAGACGTTTTTAGGAACTTTCTTTTAAAAGCTAATATAACATACCGCTTTTTAAAGTTAGTTTCTAAAAACGGCGATTTTGGTACTATATGGAAATAAAGGGTCTTAGAACCTCAGCAACTTTTTAAATAATTACTTGAAGCGGCAAATTCAAATAACCATTTTAAAAAGCTACTTTATTAATTTACTTTATGAGAGGGGATTAATAGCTGAGGTTTTAAATAATTACTTTATGAAATGGTTTTGAAGGTTGAGGTTTACCTCTAGCTTTATAATATTTTGGTTGCGTCTAGCACACCAAATATATTGTTGAATATATATATGAAATATATTAATGTACCACTAATGGTACTAGGATGCTCTACGCCCCTCGTAAACACTAGGGAAATTGGGGTTCATTAAAATATTTGTAGTACCACTAATGGTACTAGGATGCTCTACACCCCTCGTAAACACTAGGGAAATTGGGGTTCATTAAAATATCTTACTTTCCATAAAGTAGGACTAAAAACATTGATAAAAAATTAAGTAAAAACACTAAAAAATAATAAGATGAAAACTACACACTACTACACTTTAAATGAAGCTAAGTATAACAATAAGAAAGATTTATGTTTAAAGCATAAATTTTCAAACATTGATTTTAGGGTACAAATGGCAAAAGGAAATATTAAAAAATATCACGTAGAAACATATTCTGATGGAACTGCAAAGGAGTATTTTCAAATATTTGAATTTGAAAATATTGTTTACAATTCACAAAAAGAACTTTATGGAGCAAATAAACATATTTCATACAAAATGATGAATAAGCTATTTAGAAACAAGGATATAAAAGTTTATTTAATAGAAATAAGATAGTAAAATATAATAATAATTAAAAAAATACAAATTATGGCACAGACCAAAAGGTTACCAAAACACGATTTTAAAATTAATCTTAGAAATATATTAAAATCTAAGAAAATTAGTACTACACAAAAGGAACTATTAATACAAATACTTGACTTTCATAAAGCTAAATGTAAGTACGGATACAAGCCAATCAGCAATGCTGAATTTATTTCAGTATTAGAAACCAACAAAACCACTTTTACAAGGAATAGAAATAAATTAGAGGACTTAAAATTTATTGAAATAAAAATAAAACAAGGTACTAGGATGGTAAAGGTAGAACGTAGCAAAAGAAAAACACACGCTTTACACTATTACCCACAATGGCAGAAGCTAATAACAAATGATTTCATTGAGTTGGAAGAAGATAAGCCAAACCCATATAAAAAAAATTATGCTAAGGTGGTAACACCAAAAGCAAAGAAACTTGTAAAAGAGGGTGAAGAAATTACGGAAGCAATCGCATCAACTTTCAAAGATGATGAGGTTTACTCTATGAAAGTATATATGTGTGATGCAAACGAAAATAAATATGGTAGCGGAGTACCTCGAAAAAGTTATGGAAAAGATATAAAGCGTAATCTTAAGGTACAACAAGACCGAAAAAAAAGAGGGCAACAGGAATCTATTTACATATTTGATAAACAAAATTAATCCCATCCATAAAGTAAAAAACCTTTGCTAAAACCCACTTAAAAAATAGTAGTAGTAAATACCGCCCTTAGCAATAAGGGCAACCTTAGTAATTAAATGAATATTAACCAATGAAAACAGTAACAGAAAATGAAAACTTTGAAAACAAAGACTTAGAGAACAAAGAATTTAAAAATTTAGGCTTAGACAAAGCGAGTTTTGATAATTCAAACTTAATGAACGCCAATTTAAAAGGTTCAAGTTTTATAGAATCTAGTTTTGAAAATGCCAGCTTGGTAGGTGCAAACTTTGAAAACACGAATTTAGAAGAAGCAAGCTTTGTAAATTCAGATATTAGAGGCGCAAGTTTTGAAAATGCCAACTTGGTAGGTGCAAACTTTGAAAATACTAATTTAGAAAATGCCAATTTTAAAGGTGCTAACTTAGAAAATGTAAACTTTGATAATGCAATTTTAATTGGTTCGGACTTTGAAAACGCCAATTTGAAAGGCGCAAGTATTGAAGATGCTGATTTAACAGGTGCAAACCTAAAAAATACTAATTTAGAAGATGCCGTTTTAATCGGCTCTATATTAATTGATGTAAAAAAATAGAAATAACAACAAATAACCAATAAATAATAAACTTATGAAAACAGAAATAGCAACAAACCAAGGATTAAAAGTAAAATTAGAAGCACAAGTAAACAATATCATTGATAACATCCATACAGTAAGAAATTATCAAAGCGAATTTATACAGGATATTGTGACAGACTTGGAGGCAATAGAGCTAATCCAATCTGAACTTAATGGGAATACAATGCTTTTAAACAAACACGGTTTAAAAGTAAATGAATTAAAAGAAAACTATCCAACGTTAACGGATGAAAAGGCACTTAGTTTAATTGCCACAGATGAAGACAAGGAAATGGTACAAGATATTATCAATATTTGTTCTGAAATTAATAGCTCAATGAATGATGTTAGAAGTATTAGTTTTGAAACCTTAATTAAAGATGATGAGGTAAAATTTAATACTAAAATTGATAGTAAATTAAGAAAGTTATATACAACGTATGCCGAAAATGATAATCAAATTAAGGCGTATAATATAGCTAAACAAGTTCAAAAGGTAATTAAAAAAGGACTTGAAGATGGTATTTTATCAAATGAAAGTATTGGCTTACAAATAGACCAGCTTTTAAATGTTAGTAATGGGGATATTGAAACAAGGCGAATTTTAAGAATTAACTAATCAAAAAGCGTTAGGGATAGTAGCGAAAAGCGTAGCTTGTAGCGTAAAGCCCGTGCCGTAGGCAACGCCCAAAGCATAGGCACATACCATTAAATATACAGGGGGGGGTAAAGGAATATAAAACATTTCATAAAGCCCCCTTTTTTATACACAGGATTTTAAAAAAAGTAGTAGAAAACCTACCTAACAAAATAGGATTTCAAAAAAAATAGTAAAAAAAGGGTTTTAAAACCCCCTTTGTTTAAAAAATACACTAATTGTTTAATTTTAAACAATTGCTATTTCAAACCCTTGTTATTACAAAGGATTTTACAAACGTAAGAATACAAAAAAATATATCAGAAATGGAACAAACAGCAGAACAAACAGCAGAACAACAACAACAAACACCCATACAGCCAAAGAAAAAAGCAGGGAGACCAAAAGGCGTAAAAAATCCACCTTATGAAGTATCAATAAGAAATGCGATAGCAAAAAGAGTAACTACATATTTCACGAGCCAAGAATTTATTGAAGATTTCCAACTAGGTAAAACAGGTTCACCACGTAGGAAATTACACATGGAGTTATTACCATACGTTATAACTAAAAAGGAAAGTATAAAAAGTCTGCTAGTAGGGTTGTCACCCGAAGAAACGGAGCAATTGGGTAAGATAATTAGTAGTGAATTATAAAAATATGAGTTTTAAAAATTTAGATTTATTGGAATTAGAACAAGGCATTGAAGATTACAAAAAAAAGTGTGAAGATGGTTTAAAAGAATACACTTTACAATATGAAATTGTGCTGGATGGTTTGAAAAAAGAATATGAAAACAATTTAAAGAAATTAGAAGATGAGCTTCAAAAGTTTAAGAAAAAGTATAGACACCTCAACTAGCACCGATAATGGTAATGTAGGCGGGATGCTTTATGTAAAGCGTAATAATTTAGGTATAAAAAAATATTATTTAGATGCAAGTTATCTAAAAGAAGCAACCACAACAGAAATTGAAAACGCTGTTTGCTTCATAAAGTTTAAATAAAATATAGGTTTTAGTTTGTTTTTTTCGTTCGCTTGATGAGGTTGTTACTCATTAAGTATTTATTTCTGTTAAGGTGGGCGTAAAAAACCCACCTTTTTAATTCAATACCTCAACTCTCATAAAGTTAAGACAAAGTAAGAATTTATTAATAAAAAAAAATGAGTGATAAAAAAAACACAGTAGAAACGATAGTCAAAATAGATACTAAAAATGCTGAAAAGAATTTAGATAACGTATCAAAGTCAACAGATAATTTAACCAAAGTAAATAAAGATACAGCAAAGTCATTTAATAAACTTAATGAAGCAAGGGAGAAGGTATCAAAAGGTTTTAAAGCACTTGCAAAGAACCCCATTACATTAAGCCTAACAGCTTTAGCAGGAATATTTAAAGTATTACAGGGTTCAGTCAATAGAAGTAGTAAAGCATCAGAAACATTTAGTAAAATAGGTTTAAAATTATCGGGCGTATTCAATGGCTTTTTAGCCGTTTTAGAGCCAGTAGTTGAATTTATAGGCGATAAGTTTCTTACAGCTTTAAACAGCCCTAAGCAGGCTTTAAAAGACCTTGGCGCATTTATTAAAGAAAATTTAATAAATAGGCTCAAATCGGTTACAGTTTTCGGCGAAACTTTAACACTCTTAATGCAAGGTAAATTTAAAGAAGCAATGAAAAAGGGGGCGGATGCAGTTACTCAACTTGCTTTGGGTGTTGAAAACGCTACGGATAAAATTACAGATTTTGGCAAAACAGCTAAAAAAAGGTTTAAAGAAGTTGCTAAAGCTACGTTTGATTTATCGGGAGCTGAAAAGCAATTAGTTAAAAACCGTATCGCTTTAGAGAAGCAACAATTAAAATCTTTAAATGATGCTGAAAAATTAAGACAAATACGAGACGATGAAACTAAAACCATTGAGCAAAGAATTGAAGCAAACACAAAGTTAGGTATTACACTTGATGAACAATTAAAAAAAGAATTAGCTATTGCAAACCAAACTTTAAGTTTTGCAAGGGCTAAACAGGTGGCTAACGGACAAACAGTTCAAAGCATTGAGGAAATTGGAGACGCTGAAATTAAACTATTGGAAATTCAAGAAAGGATAACAGGGCAACGTTCAGAGCAATTAGTCAATGAAGTTACACTTTTAAAAGATAAGAAAAAGTTAATTGATGAACAAAAGGCAAAGGATAATGCACAGTTGGAAATTGACAAAGAAAAGCAAGCGGAGGACTTAGCCAATCAGCAGCAGGCACAAAATGAACTTGATGAACTAGAAATCCAAAAGAAAAGGGACAAGGGCGAAAAAACTTTGTCTTTAGAATTGGAATTATTAGAAAAGAAGCGTTTGCAAGATAGGACTGTAAAAGGTTTATCGGCTAAAGAAATTGAACTAATTGACAAACAAGCATCGTACCAAAAAAGTAAGCTTAATGATGCTGAAACAAAAACCGAAAAGCAAAAAAATAAAGCTATTCTTAAAAGCAATATAGACGGTGCAGCGGAGGCGTTCGGAGTTAGTCAAGAACTAGCAGTAGCAAGAATGATAATGTCAGCACCAGAGGCAATCGGTAATGTTTGGACACAAGCGGCAAAACAGCCAACTTTGCCACAAGTTATACTTCATGGAGCAGTAGGGACAGCCACCACAGTAGCACCAATAGTTCAAGGCTTATCCACCATAAAGTCAACAAGGTTTTCAAAATCAAAAGGAGGCTCAAAAGGTGGGAATATAAAAACAAGTGCAAGCGGCGGCGGCGGTGGCTTTATGCCAAAAAACACCTCAACTGATTTAGTTTCAGACGTTTCAGCAAACAACGCTTCACGAATTGGCGTTGATTCAAAGATTGGCTTAGATGCTGAAATGAGAGCGAGCGCAAGGGTACAAGGTAGCCAAGGCAATGAAGTGGTTTTTTCAGAGGGTAAATATAATGAATTTCAAAATCAGATATCTTTTAAAGAAGAAAAAACAACTATTTCATAAAGCCACAGAATAAAAAACAAGGTGTTAAAACTAACGATTTAAAGCACCTCAACAAAAAAGCATACAAACATATTGCTTTTAAAAAATAGTTGCTTAAAACGGCTATTTTATAATCATAATAACAGGATAAATAAAAACAGAATGACAACAAAAGAAAAAACAGAATTTAAAAAAGAATTAAGAAAAAAATTTGACAAGGAATTGGAAGTGAAAATATTTAATGCACGTTGTGTGGCGTGTATAATTACATCAATATCAATAGTATTGTCACAAATTATGTTAAAATACGTCTTACCGCAACCACCTATTTAAAACAAATGTTTAAAAAAATTGTGAGTATAAAATATTTTTTGTAACTTTGCACTGGTGCTTTAGAATTACTTTATGAGTAGTTTTGGAACACAAACGCAAAGTTACAAAAAATTTAGTTTTAAAACAAATGTTTAAAAAATTGTGTATTCAAAAAAGATTTTGTAACTTTGCCCTGGTGCTTTAGAATTACCAACTTCTCATAAAGTAACTAAATAACTTGCAAAGGTACAACAAAAATATTTAATAAACAAACGTTTGAAAACTTGTGAGTATAAAATATTTTTTATAACTTTGCGCTGGTGCTTTAGAATTACTTTATGGATGGTAGGGTTTTAACCTGCAAATATACAACAAAAATATTTAATAAACAAACGTTTGAAAACTTGTGAGTATAAAATATTTTTTGTATTTTTGTGGGTTTTAGCAATGCTTTATGAAAGTGACGTAGTACAATAACTTGCAAAGTTACAACAAAAATATTTAATACACAAATAAAAAAATTCAAGTGTATTTTAATAAGTACGCTTTAAATGTAGTACAACCATATTCAATAGAATATAGCAATATCAGTATAAAAAATTGTATTAATTGCACACCCTAAAAAAAAACAAAAAACCTTTAAAATTTTGTAGATATTAAAAAAAGGTTTACATTTGTGCTATAATTAAATACATACAATAAAATACATTCCACTT
Source organism: Tenacibaculum dicentrarchi (assembly GCF_900239345.1). Classification (GTDB taxonomy): domain Bacteria; phylum Bacteroidota; class Bacteroidia; order Flavobacteriales; family Flavobacteriaceae; genus Polaribacter; species Polaribacter dicentrarchi. The sequence goes on from NZ_OESZ01000001.1 coordinate 504,548, forward strand.
TATGAAAGCAATTTATAATAGAATATCTACAAAAGAACAAAATATATTAAATCAAACCGATAAGGCAACCAGCGAACAAAGAGTGTATTTTAATATTTGTAGCGGTACTATTCCATTTGAAAAAAGAGAATATATAAAAGACAAGAAAATTAAAAATGCTTTTGGAGGCTCTAAAGAATTACTTTCAGATATTGAAAACGGAATAATAAAAGAACTACAAGTGTATGCAGTAGATAGGTTGGGGCGTAATTTAATAAACGTATTACAAACTATTGAAGTGCTAACAAATAATAACGTAAATTTATTTGTAGAATCGTTAGGTATGTATTCTCTTTTACCAAATGGAGAGCAAAATCCCGCCTTTAAAATAATAGTATCTTTAATGGCTAACATATCAGAAATGGAACGTAACACGATGTTAGAACGTCAGAAAATAGGAATAGCAAAAGCAAAAGCAAACGGCAAATATATCGGGCGTATTGCAGGTGCTATCAAAACAGATGAAAATTTTCTACTTGAATATAAACACGTTGTAAAAGAAATAAATTTAAACTCTAATTTATCATTAAGAAAATTAGCAAAGATTACAGGCGTATCAGTTACAACCGTTCAAAAAGTAAAACGATTACATACCTCATCATAAAGTTAGCTTATATTTATATTTTTTTTTAAATATGAGCAATATATAAAAATTAATTACTTTTAAAATTCGATCATAGGCTCTTGCCGATAGGTTTAGTTTTTCCATGGCATTTTTAAGAAGCAGGTAAGATTGTTCTGAAAGTTTACAGTAGTCACGTTGCTGTTTTACATTCATTTGTGCATTATAATGAACAGTTTCGGAGTTTATAAAACGAGCAGTTTGAATTTCACGAGCTTTGGTAACTCGTTTTCTAATTTTAACACTCGATTCTCCTTTTCTTTCTTCGGATAATTTATCAAAAGGAACAGGGGTAACTTCAATGTGAATATCAATTCTATCTAATAATGGTCCTGAAATTTTACTTAAATAGCGTTGCATTTCAGCAGGTGATGAGGTCATTGGAGAGTCAGGGTCATTAAAAAAACCTGATGGGCTAGGGTTCATACTTGCTACTAACATAAAACTACTTGGGTAATTTACGGTAAATTTTGCTCTTGAAATAGTTACTTCTCTATCTTCTAAAGGTTGTCTCATAACTTCTAGAACACCGCGTTTAAACTCGGGTAATTCATCTAAGAAAAGCACTCCATTATGGGCTAATGAAATTTCGCCCGGTTGTGGTAAGTTATTTCCACCACCAATAAGTGCGATGTCAGAACAACTATGATGTGGTGCTCTAAATGGACGGTTGTATTGTAGTCCTGTACTTTTTACTTTACCAACAACCGAATGTATTTTTGTTGTTTCAAGTGCTTCTTCTAAGGTCATTGGAGGTAGAATAGAAGGTAGTCTTTTTGCTAGCATTGTTTTTCCAGCCCCAGGAGGACCAATTAAAATAATATTATGACCACCAGCGGCGGCAATTTCCATACATCTTTTGATACTTTCTTGTCCTTTTACATCAGAAAAATCAAATTCAGGAAAGTCTACATGTTTATAAAATTCTGCTCTAGTATCTACAATAGTAGGGGTAATTATTTTACGACCTTCTAAATGATTTATAACTTCCATAATATTATTGACAGCCAATATATTTAAGTCATTAACAATAGCAGCTTCTTTGGCATTTTCTTTAGGTAATATAAAATTTTTATAACCTTCTTTACGTGCTTTAATAGCAATTAGTAAAGCGCCTTTAATGGGATGTACACTTCCGTCTAATGAAAGCTCGCCCATAATTATATATTCTTCAATATTCTTAGCATTAATTTGTTTAGATGCCGATAAAATTCCAACAGCTATGGTTAAATCATAAGAAGCACCTTCTTTGCGAATATCGGCAGGTGCCATGTTTATAATTATTTTTTTCCCAGGGAGTTTATATCCATTATTATTGAGTGCAGCAGAAATTCGATACGAACTTTCTCTAACTGCATTATCAGGTAAGCCTACCAAATGATAACCAATTCCTTTATCAATATTTACTTCCACCGTAATGGTTGTAGCATCAATGCCAAAAACAGCCGATCCATACGTTTTTATCAACATAACTTTCTCTTTGTGTTAAAGATAGCTAAAAAAAATAGCTAATTATAAATTAGCTAAAAAATAGTTGGATTTTTTTAAGTTAAAACGAAAAAAAGCCCCTTTATAAAAGAGGCTTTTTAAAATATAATACGTTTATTTATTTTTTATTAAAATTATCTAATCCTGTTTTTAACCAATTAGAATATTCTGAATGACTACTATATTGTTGAGGTGAATTTAGTAATTCTAAACTAGGACTCATTAACACATAAAATGGTTGAGAAGCTGTTTTAAAGTTTGCAACTTGTAGTGTAACCCATTTATCACCATAGGTTCTAATTCTTTTTACTTTACCATTTGGCTTAATAAAATCGAACTGTTCTTCTTTAGGTAATTGTCTTTGATGGTCATCAACGTATAATGAAATTAATACATAATCATTATTAATCATGTTGTAAATTTCGGGTTTAATCCAAATGTTTTCTTCCATTTTACGACAGTTTACACATGCCCACCCTGTAAAATCTAATAAAACAGGTTTATTTACTGATTTTGCATAAGCAATACCTTCTTCAAAGTCTTTAAAACAATTTAAACCTAACGGACATTGATTATCTTTTACGTAAATACTATGAAATTTAGGAGGTGCAAAACCACTCAATAAATTATTTTGATTCCATGTTGGATTTTTTAAAACCCCTGGAGCTAAATAGATTGATAAAGCTAAACAACTTCCTCCTAGTAAAACTCTAAAAAAAGATATTTTACCATACTTTTGCCCCATAAGCCCCAGTAAATATAACGACATCAACAAGGCTATTACAGACCATATTCCGATAAAAATTTCTCTTTTGAAGAAGCCCCAATGCCCAACTAAATCAGCATTTGATAAAAATTTAAAAGCAAACGCTAATTCTAAGAACCCTAAAACAACTTTAACGGTATTTAACCATCCACCAGATTTTGGCAAAGTAGTTAACCAACCAGGAAACATAGCAAATAAGGCAAAAGGCATCGCTAAGGCAAGTCCAAAACCAATCATACCTGCCGATAATTGCATAGCACCACCATTGCTTCCTAATGATCCTGCAAGTAAAGAACCTAAAATAGGACCTGTACAAGAAAAAGATACAATTGCTAAGGTTAAAGCCATAAAAAATATTCCAATAATACCACCAATATTCGATGCGGTATCTGCTTTGTTACTCCAAGAACTAGGTAAGGTTAATTCATAAAATCCAAAGAAAGACCCAGCAAAGAAAACTAAAATGGTAAAGAAAAATAAGTTCAACCACATGTTGGTCGAAATACTATTTAAAATTTCAGGATCTAAAGTGTCTAAATAATGAAAAGGTAAGCTTAATAAACCGTAAATTAAAATTATAAAAGAACCATATAATATAGCACTTCCGATTCCTTTACCTCTTTTTTCTGTATGTTTTGTGAAAAAAGATACTGTTAAAGGTACCATGGGAAATACACAAGGTGTTAAAAAAGCTAATAAACCACCAACAAATCCAAGTAAGAAAATATTTAATAAAGAGCTATCTTCTTTTTGATTATCTGCTTTTTTTGCGGTGTTTTTTAATAATGCAGTATTCTTTAAGTTTAAATTTAATGATTGTGACATTGCCTGACTTTTATCATCAACTTCTGTAACAGTTTGTGATACTTTTTCACCAGTTAATGAAAAAGTAAAGTCTTCGTCAAAAGGCAAACAGTATTCTTTACAAACTTGTGCATCTAGGTTTAAGGTTATTTGAGTTAAACCAGTATTTGAAACAGTAATTCTTTGTGTTAAAAGACCTTCCTCAGCAAAGAAAACTTCATCTTTCCCCCAAATTTCACTAAACTCAGTATGAGTTTCTCCTTCTTTGGCTTTTCCTTTCAGCGCATAACCACTTTGTCCTTCAGCAGGAGATATAGTCATCGGTAAAGAAGCGTCTTCAGGGTTATATTGCGAATATAAATGCCAGTCTTCTGCAATTTCAATATTGAAAATTAAGTCGTATTCTGTCTCCGAAATTTTTTCAACGGTAGGTGTTATAACAATAGGATTATCATCAGATTGAGAGAAGACCATTAAACTTAAGAATAATAAAAATAGCGTAAATAATTTTTTCATTCGATTTAGTTTATAAAGGGTTGTTTTTAATTAATTATTCTTAATAATTCTGTTGTTTCATTGCTTGGTAAAAACCGTCTATCTTGACGTTTTCCGATAATCCATATAATGTTATCATCATTTGTACAAAGCAACCAAATATTTTTTTTATCAAAAAGGGAAAGCTTTTCGTCTTTAAAGTATTTACTAACTTTTTTCTTGCCCAACATACCTGTTGGATAAAAATAATCACCAGTTTTCCATCTTCTAATAGTGAGGGGGTAATTTAATAAAATTTTATCAACAAAAATAGTGTTTTTATTAAAACTTGTTTTTTTATCAACTTCTGTAAGTTCTAACTTGATAGGGCTTGTTACTTTAGTATTTTCTTTATGTATGCTAAATTGTTCCTTTTCTAAAATTTTGTTTTTATCTATGTTTTGTAGCAATAAAAAACCCCTATCTTTTAATAAAATATGTGAATTACTGCTAATTTTTTTACCTGATTGCCCATATATTAACTGGTGAACATCTTCCCATTCTGTAAATTTATAATCTTTTAAAAGTTGGTATAAATAAGCTTTTGGATTTGATAATTTTAAGACTTCTGAAATGTCTATTTTAAGTAAATTCCCTTGCTTACAAACGATTTTTAAAGAAATTTCATCGACTTTATCAGTAATAATTTGTTGTGATTGCTTTAAAAAATCGGTTGTTTTTTGATGGGCTTTTAATAAACTAGGATTTAATTCTTTTAAAATAGGAATTACTTGATGCCTTATTTTATTTCGAAGATATTTTGTTTCGGCATTGCTAGCATCTTCTCGCCATTTTATATTGTTTTCTAGGGCAAATTTTTCAATTTTTTCTCTTGAAAAAATTAATAACGGACGTACAATAGTTCTGTTTACAGCAGGAATTCCTGTTAAACCGTCTAAACCAGTGCCTCTTGTGAGGTTAATTAATACAGTTTCTAGGTTATCATCGGCATGATGCCCTGTTAAAACATAGTCAAAATCATGTTTTTTAAGCAATTCATCAAACCAATTGTAGCGTAATTTTCGTGCAGCTAATTGCGTTGATAATTTATTTTTAGCAGCATATTTACTCGTTTCAAAAAGTGTTGAAAAAACAGAAATTTCTAATTCTTTACCTAAATCTTTAATAAATTTTTCATCTAAATCACTTTGATCACTTCTTAATTGAAAATTACAATGTGCTAATGAAATATCGTATTTTAATTGATTCAATAAATGTGTTAAAACCACACTATCGACACCGCCAGAAATAGCAATTAAGAGTTTTTTATCTTTTAAAAATAAAAAATTATGGTCTATATGTTTTGCTAATTGTTGTAGCATTTTTATTTCTGTGCTTTTTTTAGTTGATTTTCTAACCAATGAATCACATCTTTTAGCATTTCATCTTTGCATAAATCATGTTGCAATTCATGATAAGCACCTTTGTAAAGCTTTAAATTTGCGTTATTTGTTGCGTTTGCAAATTTTTGTGAACCTTTGTAGTCGATAATTTTATCGGCAGTTCCGTGTAAAACGAACATTGGAATTTGCAATAATTGTGCATTATCAATCGCCCATTTCCCAGCATCTATAAACGATAAAGAAAAATTAGGGCTAATTTTATCGTGTACTAGAGGATCGTTTAAATATTTTTGAACTTCAATTTCATCTCTAGAAATATCGGAGATATCTAGTTCATTACTCAAGGTAATTGACGGCGCAATTTTTTGCATAATTTTACCCAATTTAAGTTTCCAAGCAGGTGGAGTAAAGGCTAAATTTAGCATCGGGCTTGTGGCAATAACACCGATTAAATGTTTGTTTTTTTGAATATTTTTTCTGCGAAGCGCATAATTAATAACCGCATTTCCACCCATAGAATGCCCGTATAAAAACTGCGGTTTATCGCCAAAAACTGCGGATGCTTTTTCAATTAATTGAGAAATACTTGTTAAAACTGCATCAAAACCTGGATTATGCCCTCTTTTTCCTGTGGTTTTTCCGTGTCCGAAATGATCAAAAGCAATCACACCAAAATTAGCATCCGTTAAATTTTTTGCAACCGATTGATAGCGCCCCGAATGTTCTCCCATTCCGTGAACAATAATCACGACAGCTTTTACTAAATTTGGATTTTTAGGTTGCCAAAACTGCCCGAAAAAATTCGTGTTATGATACTTAAAATGGAACTCTTGATGTGTCATTTTTTGATTATTTTATTGTTTTTGCAACCAAATTCGGATATCTTTACGTAAAGAAACTTCAGGTTTTGGTAAAGGTATTGTTTTTCCAAATTGTTTACTTCTTTTAAATTTAGAAAAGGTAATTTTATGTTGTTTCCAAGCCTCAGGATATAAGTCTAAAAAAGCATTAAAAAAACTTTGTTCATTTACATTTCCTTCTATTGTAGGAAGTACTGCTTTAAATTTTTCTTCTTGGTCAATAATCATTAATTCTATTATTTTAGGTACGTTTTTGTAAGCGTTTTGTTCTTGATTTATTGAAAATATAAGCAACTATTTTGAATGAAGTAACACATATTTCATTGCTTTTGCTTTTAGCAAACATTCTTCATATTCTTTTTCAGGAATTGATTTTGCAGTAATTGCGCCACCCACCGAAAAGGACACGTATTTACTGTCTGAATTGTATAAAATACTTCGGATAATTACATTAAAATCAAAATCGCCGTTAGGTGTAAAATACCCTATAGTTCCTGAATATAAACCCCGTTTTGTTTGCTCTAATTTTTCCATTATTTTCATTGCCGACACTTTCGGGGCGCCCGTCATACTACCCATTGGAAAGGTATCTTTTATAACATCAACAGGATGTGTATTTGGTGTAATTTCCGATACAATGGTCGAAATCATTTGATGCACCTGTTTAAAAGAATGGATTTTACAAAGTTCCTCTACCTTAACACTTCCTTTTTTAGCGGTTTTCGATAAATCATTGCGTACCAAATCGACAATCATAATGTTTTCAGCACGTTCTTTTTCATCTCTAGCTAAATCGAAGGCAATTTTTTGATCTTCAATAGGGTCAATTAAGCGTTTTGCAGTTCCTTTTATGGGTTGTGAAATTATTTTATCACCTTCCTTTTTTAAATACCTTTCAGGTGTTGCCGATAATACATACAAATTTTCATGTCTGAAAAAAGTAGCAAATGGAGGTGTTGATATATCGTTTAAATGCGAATATATTTTATATGGATTGATACGTGTATTTTCGGCATAAAATTCTTGACAAAAATTAGCTTCATAAATATCGCCTCTATGAATATGTTCTAAAACTTTTGTTACTTTTTGTTGATATTCATCTTTGTGAATTCGAAGTTTTATTTTGAGGTTATCTTCTTTTATTTCTTCGGATGTTTTTTCCGCTTCTTTTTTTAGGATATCAGAAAGGGTAGTGATATGATTAATATTACTGATAATATCTTCAAAATCTTCTTCAATTTCATCATCAATCATTTGCAAATACTCAAATTCAATGGTATTTCCTTTGATGAAAATTAATTTTTGAGGCTGAAAAAAGTACAAATCAGGAAAGTTTAAACCATCAAAATTAGTAGAAGTGAGTTTTTCAACGTCATTTTTTACATCATAAGAAATATAGCCAAAAATATAATCTTTTGTGTAAGATTGATATTCTTTTAGTTTTTCAAAAGCATTTTGATAATCTGTTTTTATTGCCGTAAATTCTTCGACAGCCAAGCAGACATCAAAACAAGAATAGGCTTGTTCGTAATTATTAGAATCTAGCCAAATAGCGGTTTCAAACTGTTTTGCCCAAGCAAATAATTTCTGCTTAAAGTTTGTTGAATCGTCTATTTTAAAATTACGTTTGGTTCTTTTAAACATTTTGCAAAAATAAGAAACCCAGTATAAATACAGGTATTTGTAAGGGTTTTAAAAATGAAAAAAGCCATTTTAGCATAGACTAAATGGCTTTTTTTGATAAGATTTTTTTAAATTAAGGCTTAAAATTAAGTTTAATTATATTTTAAAATCTCCTTTTGCTTTGTGTTCGCTATCTTCATAACGCTTGATACAAGTATCTAAAATTTGGTATGCTTCATCAGCATTTCCCCAATTTCCAATAATTACTTCTTTCTTTTCTAAGTCTTTATAAACTTTAAAGAAATGTGTAATTTCGTCTTGTAAATGAGCGTTTAAGTCCGATAAATCGTTGTATTTATTCCAAATAGGATCTGAAACTGGTACACAAATAATTTTTTCATCTGGTCCTTTTTCATCCGACATATGGAAAACACCAATTGGTTTTACTTCCATAACACACATTGGAAATGTTGGTTCTGCACTTAAAACTAACACGTCTAAAGGATCATTATCTAAGGCTAAAGTTTCAGGAATGAAACCGTAATCACCAGGGTACATCATTGATGAAAACAACATTCTATCGAAACGGATTTTTCCTAAATCAAAATCGTATTCGTATTTATTTCTACTTCCTTTAGGTATTTCAATTAAAACATCAACTGTCTTTTTCTCTTTTGAAGTCATATATATATCTTTTCTTCGTTTCTAAAAATCGGATTGCAAAAGTAATAATTTATTGTCATTTTAAATAAAAAATAACGTTATCTTATTATTAAATCGATTTATAAAAGGTATTACTGTATGTTTTTAAAGGCTTGGTTTTATTGCCAAACGTATTGAGAATTTTGGTGTTGGCGCTATTATTGAACCCGCTGGTGGCGTGTAATTGCTTCTCCAAATAGCATCGATTCGTAAAAAACGTAAGTTTCCGTACCCAATATTGTCTAATCCAACGCCATATTCATAATACACTTTATTAGGAGCGTTGTAATTAATATTCGATTTGTTAGCGGCAATATTTTTATCAGAAATAGTTCCGTAAGCGGCTCTAAAAGTGAGCAAACTTCGCAGTTTTAATTTATTTAATAACGGAATTCTATTTAAAATAAAACCGTTAAAATTGTGTTCAAAATGCGATGCTACATATTTATCTGTGACAAAATCGTAGTAATTTAACAAAGCAAAGGTATTTTCAACCAAGGTAAAAGTTTGATTTGCTGGAATAACATTTAGCAAGGCAATTGGCACAGTTCCGAATGTTTTTCCAGCTTCAAAAGTCGCATTAAAAATACCGAATTTACCTAACAATATAGGCTGATTATATTTGAATTGCAGTTTATCATAATTATGAGATCCGTTAAAAAAACCTTTATATCCTCGGCGATAATTTAGAATAAAAGTAGGGTATATACCTCCTCCAAAACTCCTTTGAACACCTAGTCCGTACACATATCTTCCAGGTGTAAATGAAATATAAGGGCTGGAGGTTACGTCGGTTATTTGAGACTGTATGATGTTATTTTCATCCTTATAATTGATTGAAAAATCAACAGGAGAAGCCGATTGTATTTTCGAGTGGGCAAAATTAATACCGATATGCAGGTTTTTTTGTAGCTGATAATCAAAATTAGTGGCTATTTTTTCAACTTTAGATAAAAAGAAATTATCACCTCTTGAAAGCAATCCGCCCGTTCCGATACTTCCTCCTAAGAGTTGCGAAGTATTTAGTAAAACACTTCCTAATTGTTCAATGTCTTTTTGATATGCCACTCCTACCGAAATTCGTGGTGTGTATGACAAAAGATAACGTGCTTCTGCGCCGTATTTTATTTTTTTATCTTTCAAACCATAGGCTAAGTGCGCTTTTAAACGAAACCTATCTTCTCTTGATTTATAGGTTCTAAAGCCAAATTTTATCCGATATCCTTCCACTTGATTGTTTCCTAGAATGTTCCATAACGAACCGAACTGAATACCATATTTAGTATCAACATAGCCACTTGCAAGCATATTAATAAGCCCTGTAATATTTTTTATTTGCTTTATTTCTTTAACCTCTTGAATTAGTTTATAGGTTGATTTTTTATCATCATTTTGTTTTGAATTCCAGTAACTAGCTTCCTTTTTATATTGATTTGGCTTTATTTTTAGGCGTTTTTGTAGGTAAAAACTTTCCGCTAACGGTTTATTTAATAGGTGTTTATTTAGGATAGTGTTTTTTTTAACCGTCAATCCTTTATTTTTATCACTTTTATCGATGACCGTAAAATCACCTTCGTATCCATTTTTAGTGGAAATATAAATACTATCATTTTTTACTTTAAATTCTTTTTCAAAAGATAAACTTCGCACAAAATTAAGATTGATACTTTCGTGGACTTTCATTTTTATTTTGTTGATAGAAAAAGCGGTATCGGTAACCCAAAAATTTCCTTGAAAAGCTAAATCGCCATCTCTAATAGGAAAGAAATAAATATTGTATAATTTTTTATTGTTTTTAACAATACTGTCGTATAAAACGTAATCGTAGGTAGCAAAACCATCGCTAGACAAAGGGCTAACAAATGATTTATCTAACAGAGTGATGTTATTTTTAAAGATGTCAATTTCTTCAAAAGTATTGGCAATTCGATTAAAAACAAAGCCTTCTGCACCTAAACCTTCTATTTTTTCGGCTTCAATATCTTCTCTAAGAGTTTTGTTTTTATTGTTTCCATAAACCTTTGAAACTTGTTCTTTGATATAAATAGGAATGTAGTAATTAACACCATCACTATCATATTTTACCTTATTTAGCGTTTCTTTATATTGTTTTTTAAAGATTCTTTTTAAAAAGGTGGTATCTAAATTATTCAGCCCAATTTCGGTGGTACTGTGTTTTTTATATTGATAATAATCGACTAAATCAAGCCCGTTTTTTCGTTTTCGTTTCCAAATTTCTTTTAAAATTTTATATGCAGGATTTTCTTTTTTCTTTAAGCGTTTTTTAGGTTTGGTAACAATAATGACCTCATCAAGTTCGTTAGCATCTTCTTTAATGATAATTTTTAAGTTTTTTGTTTGCTGATTTACTGGTAAGGTTTGGGTTTGAAACCCAACAAAAGAAATTTCTAATACGCCTTTTTTCTTTTTTGTTTTCAGATAAAATTCACCCTTATTATTGGTTGTAGTTCCTTGAACAGTGTTTTTTAAATAAACACTAACAAAAGGCATCGGATTGTTAAACTCATCAATAACTGTACCTTGTAATGTAAGTTGTGCGTATAAAATATTGGTTGCGAGTAGTATAAGTATTAATAGCTTTTTTTTCATCTTTTTCTTTACTAAAAAATCCTTTTGACAGCAGCCAAAAGGATTTATTTTTTATTCAAAAATACCTAAAAAGGTATTGAACTTATTAACAATTACTTGTTAATATATAATACATCTTTTACTGCTTTAATAACATCGTTTGCATTTGGCATCCATTCTGCTAATAAAACAGGTGAATATGGTGCAGGAGTATCAGCAGTTGTAATTCTTTTTATAGGAGCATCTAAATAATCAAATGCTTCATCTTGTATTCTAAAAGTAATTTCTGATGAAATACTTCCAAAAGGCCATGCTTCTTCTAAAATAACTAATCTATTAGTTTTCTTTACAGATTCTAAAATAGTTTTATGATCCATTGGACGAACGGTACGTAAATCAATAACTTCAACAGAAATACCTTCTTTAGCTAATTCATCAGCAGCTTTGTAAGCTTCTTTTATAATTTTTCCAAAAGAAACAACAGTAACATCTGTACCAGCTCTTTTAATGTCAGCAACTCCAATAGGGATAATATATTCTCCTTCAGGAACTTCCATTTTATCACCATACATTTGTTCTGATTCCATAAAAATTACTGGATCATCATCACGAATTGCTGCTTTTAATAAACCTTTTGCATCGTAAGGATTAGAAGGTACAATTACTTTTAAACCAGGAGTGTTTGCAAACCAGTTTTCGAAAGCTTGTGAATGTGTTGCTCCTAATTGACCCGCAGCACCTGTTGGTCCACGAAAAACGATAGGACAATTAAATTGACCACCTGACATTTGGCGAATTTTAGCTGCGTTATTGATAATTTGATCAATACCAACTAAAGAGAAGTTAAAAGTCATGTATTCAACAATTGGACGATTTCCGTTCATTGCCGATCCAACTGCAATACCGCCAAAACCTAACTCTGCAATAGGAGTATCAATAACTCTTTTTGCACCAAATTCATCTAGCATTCCTTTAGAAGCCTTGTAGGCTCCGTTATATTCAGCTACTTCTTCACCCATTAAGTAAATGCTTTCATCTCTTCGCATTTCTTCACTCATGGCCTCACAAATAGCCTCTCTAAATTGTATAGTTTTCATACCTTATATTCGTAGTTGTTTATCAATATAGCAAAAATAACAAAAATAGAAATAACAAATAGGTTTTTAAGGATAAACAAATCATTGTTCTATCTTTAACTTGTTATTTGAAATATACTATTTGTAATTTTTTATCTGAATATTATGATATATATATCATAATATTCGTGTAAAATTTAATATATATGAAAACAAGAAAAAACAAAATTGAAAAAATTTTAAAATTAGGGCTACTATGTTTTAGTATTTACTTATTTTTATGGAGCTGTGAAAATGAAGAAATTTTAAAATTGAAAATCAGACATTAGACAACTTTCTATATAAAACCGTATCTTTTGATGAAATTTCTAATTTTAAAAAGAGCTATAACTTTGCTTCAAAATCTAGTAGAAAAGACAAGTTAAATTTAAAATTAGATTTTTCTAAGATTCAAAAACAAAAAATAAAAAACACCAATGAACTTACGACTATTATACCTGCTAAAACAAAGTATAAAAATATTACTTCAAAAGTAATACTTATTAGTCAAAATAATAATACCATTAAAGTATTAATAAGTTTGATTCCTGATAAAAATACATCTTCTGAAAATTTTACAGGAATACTAAGTATTAATGATCTAAATGGAGATTTTATTAATGGCTATAGATTAAAAAATGGACTATTTAAAACTAGATTCATTAAGCGGATTAAAAAGAAAAGTACTCTTCAATTTCGTAATCCTGAACCTGATTGTGATGAAAATGCCGCTCCTGATATTTTTTGTGATAATGAATTAGATGAAGTTATTATAGGTGGAAGTGGAAGCTCTTCTAATTATACTATAACTACTCCTATTCCTACAGGACCTAGTGCATATTCTTATAGTTTTAGTTCTAGCTCTAATTCTAATTATGGTTGAAGTTCTTCAAATCATCAACCCGCTAATTATAACAATTATGTTAATGTATTTCCTTGTAATGATTCTGTTCATGGTTGTCAAAAAACACCTTGTGATAATGGGAATGGTTATCAAGATTATTATGGAAATTGTCTAGAGGATGATGATAAGATTATTAATAAGCTTTCAGAGTTTAGGGAATAATAATTTGTCTTTAGCAGTTTCAATGCTTCATGAAGGTATTCATGCAGAGATTTATAAGTATGTAGATGAATATAAAAAAGGATTTAGACCCTAATGATAGACCAAATTTATTGTATTATTATAATCAATTTAAAGCAAAAAATGCTTTAGATAAAGGTACCACATTCGCTCAGCATGAGCATATGCAAGATAAATATATTATTCCTATAGCAAAAGCTATAAGAAAACTTGATGGGAACAGGTATCCATTAAATGAGTATATAGGTTTTTCTTGGGATGGTTTATTGGTCTATAAATATGATAAATATTTTGATTCAAAAGGTAATTTACAAACAATGACACCTACAAAATGAAAAGATAATATTATGAAAATAATAACTATAATTTTGGGATTATCTGTGTTTTTATCATGTAATGAAGCTCAAAAAAATAAAGAAGAAAATAAAGAGCTACATAAAGTTGTTAAAACACTATATGATAATATTACCAAATCTCATACTCGTATTTTAACTTTTCCTGTATCTCCGCCAAACCCTAAAATTAAGCTAGATTATTTATCTAAAAAAATAGAAAATGTAAAAGACACCTCTAGAATAGTTAATTCTTATATAAAAAAAGAAGGGAGGCTTATAGTATGTATAGATAAAAATCTAAAACCTAGCATTCCTTTAAATAAAATAAATTTAAAATGTAAAAGAAGCGAGTTTGAAAATTTATACAAGGATTTCATCAAAATAGAAAGAGCAACAACTTTAGATTTAATCAAAATCAGAGATAATAAATACTCTGTAATTTTACCTTATCATGATAATTTTTTAAAAATGCCTGATAAAGGTTTTGATAAATGTGATGTAGCTTTAAGTTTTTCAAGAATAGCTTTTAATAAAGAAAAAAAGAAAGCCATAGTAATTGTGGCTACAAGTTTTGGTAGATTAAATGGCTTTTCTACTTTATATTTTCTTCAAAAGGAAAAAGGCATATGGGAAATAAAATGTGAAGAAGGGTTAACAATTTCGTAGTCAAAAGTAATAATACTACACATCAAAAAAACAGCAGTTAAGCACAAATTTTAGTTCTTAACTGCTATTTTATTTTAAATTCAATGTATTTTTACTCCGCTACTTTTTAGCTAATAATTGCCATTATTATACCGACATTTATTTAAATTTTTTTGAACTAAGCTGAAAATTAACTTTAAAATTTATTATGCACGCATAGTAAATTTTTAAAAAAAAAGTGTAACTTGTCAGCTCAAAATTAAGTTTCTTAAAAACAACGATATATGAAAATATTAGTTTGTATTAGCCATGTACCTGATACTACCTCGAAAATTAACTTTACTGATAACGATACAAAGTTTGATACAAACGGCGTTCAATATGTTATAAATCCTTACGATGAATTTAGTTTAACTCGTGCCATGTGGTTTAAAGAAAAACAAGGCGCAACTGTAACAGTTGTAAACGTTGGAGAAGCTTCAAGCGAGCCAACCTTACGTAAAGCATTGGCAATTGGTGCCGATAACGCAATTCGTGTAAACGCAGTGCCAACCGATGGTTTTATGGTGGCTAAAGAATTAGCCGAAGTGGTTAAAAACGGAGCATATGACTTGGTTTTAGCAGGAAAAGAATCTGCTGATTATAACGGGCAAATGGTACCGGGAATGTTAGCGGCTTTACTTGATTTTAATTTCGTGAATTCTTGTGTAGGTGTTGAAATTGAAGGAACAAACGTAACTTTAAATAGAGAAATCGACGGAGGAGAAGAAAAAGTTTCTTCAGTATTGCCAATGGTTATTGCTGGTCAAAAAATGGTCGAAGAAAAAGATTTACGTATTCCCAATATGCGTGGAATTATGATGGCTCGTAAAAAACCATTATCAGTAGTAGAATCAGTAGGTGCAACGCCAAGTACAGCAACCAAAAACTTTGAAAAACCTGAAGCAAAAGGCGCTGTAAAATTAGTAGATACTGTAGATGCTTTAATTGATTTATTACACAACGAAGCAAAGGCAATTTAAATATCTATTTGAAGTAAAGAGTCATTTAAAAAAAATCAAGTTTTAAAACCATATTGTTACAAAATCATTTTTTGTGATAATTTAAAAAATATAAAAATATGTCTGTATTAGTTTTTGCCGATTCATCGGAAGGGAAATTTAAAAAAACTGCTTTTGAAGTAGTTTCATACGGAAAAAAAGTAGCCGAACAATTAGCTAGTGATTTGGTTGTTTTAACAATAAATGCAGGCGATGCTTCTGAATTATATACTTACGGAGCTCAAAAAGTTGTGGAAGTAAAAAATGATGTAGCATCATTCAATGCCAAAGCATACGCATCAATAATAACACAGGTTGCCCAAGCAAAAAATGCCGATACGGTAATTATAGATTCAAGTATTGACGGTTTTACCGTAGCGCCTTTAGTAGCAGTAGCCTTAGAAGCAGGATATGCTTCAAATGTAGTTGCTTTGCCAAGTAGCACGAGTCCGTTTACAGTAAAAAGAATTGCTTTTTCGAACAAAGGATTTAACAATACGGAAATTTCTACGGATAAAAAAGTAGTAGGTGTTGCTAAAAACTCTTACGGAGCACACGAAAATCCAGTAAGCGGAGCTACCGAAAGCTTTGATGCTGTTTTACCTGAATTAGGCGTAAAATCAGAAAGCATTAATAAAGCTAGCGGAACAGTAACTATTGCCGATGCTGATATTGTAGTTTCAGCAGGTAGAGGGTTAAAAAGTCCTGAAAATTGGGGAATGATAGAAGAGTTATCGTCAGTTTTAGGAGCAGCAACTGCTTGTTCTAAGCCAGTTTCTGATTTAGGATGGCGACCTCACAGTGAACACGTTGGGCAAACAGGAAAACCTGTAGCGTCTAATTTATATATCGCTATTGGGATTTCTGGTGCAATTCAGCATTTAGCAGGAATTAACGCATCAAAAGTAAAAGTAGTTATTAATACCGATCCTGATGCGCCTTTCTTTAAAGCTGCAGATTACGGAATTGTTGGTGATGCCTTTGAGGTAGTGCCAAAATTAATAGAAAAATTAAAAGTATTTAAACAAGCATAAATTTTAATAGAAGAATTTTCTTTTTATAGAAATTAGAAATCAATTCATAATTTTTAGTAAATTGCACCCGATTAAAATGGCTGTCTAAAATTTGAAGCATATCGCCAAAATTTAGACAGCCTTCTTTTTATTTATTATAATCATACATGAGTTTAATAAAACTGAATATTAAAGGAATTTCGTATAGCCAAACTCAAAGTGGTGCGTATGCGTTAGTGCTAAGTGAAACAGGAGGAGAGAGAACTCTGCCTATAATTATTGGTGCTTTTGAAGCTCAATCTATAGCCATTGCTTTAGAGAAAGAAATTCGTCCACCACGACCACTTACCCACGATTTATTTAAAACATTTTCCGATAGGTTTTCGATTAAAGTAATTCAAGTTGTTATCCATAAATTGGTAGATGGCGTTTTTTATTCGAGCTTAATTTGTGAACGAGATGGATTTGAACAGGTTATTGATGCCCGAACTTCGGATGCAATTGCATTAGCCGTTCGTTTTGATGCTCCTATTTTTACCTACGAAAATATATTAGATAAAGCAGGTGTATTTTTAAAAATGGATGAAGAATTAATTATTGAAGAAGATTTAGAATCGGATGAAATAGCGTTTTCTTTAGAAGATGAATATGATGATGACCATAATGATGAACAAGGATATTCAAACCTGTCTTTACCCGAATTAAACGAGCAGCTTAATGAAGCTGTAGCGAATGAAAATTATGAATTAGCTGCGGAAATTCGCGACGAAATTAGCAAACGTTCTTAATAAACCACATACAATGAATAAATTATTTAGCCTCCTGATGCTTTTTGCATCTGTAATTACTTTTGGGCAAAACATAGAGAAAAATTGGAATTTCTCATCAATTACAACAATAAAAGGAACATCTTTAGTATCATCTACAGACGCTAAAGATGTTTTAAATTTATCGAAAGGTGAATTTAACTATTCGGTATTTGCTAAAGATAGTTTACACTTTTCAGGAAGTTACATACATCAAAACAATTTATTAATTTTTAATTATAAACAGCCAAAAGATACGGTTCGTTATTATAATATTACCCAATTATCAGACAGTTTATTAACTTTTTCTGAAAACAATGTGCTATATAATTTTAGCTCAAAACCTCAAAAAGTAATGTCGGAAGTGGCGGTTTTAAAGGCATCCGAAGAAAAAAATAGTAGCAGTGAAATAGTTCCAAGTCAAGGATTTTCAACACAAAGTTTATGGCGAGGTGTTTTAGGAATGTTTTCATTATTATTGATTGCATTTTTATGTAGCGCTAACAGAAAAGGGATCGATTGGAAAATAGTTGGGCTAGGGCTTGCTTTTCAATTGGTAATCGCAATTGGTGTATTAAAAGTTCCTTTTGTACAATCAATTTTTGAATTTATAGGAAAAGGATTTGTTAGTATTTTAGGATTTACCCAGGCAGGAAGTGAATTTTTATTTCAAGGATTAATTTCTGATATGGATACTTTCGGATTTATTTTTGCCTTTCAAATATTACCAACAATTATTTTCTTTTCGGCATTAACATCTTTATTATTTTACTTAGGGGTGATACAAAAAGTGGTAAAAGGCTTGGCGTGGTCATTAAGTAAGGTGTTAAAAATATCAGGAGCAGAAAGTTTATCGGTAGCAGGAAATATCTTTTTAGGGCAAACCGAAGCACCTTTATTGATTAAGGCATATTTAGAAAAAATGAATAAGTCGGAAGTGTTATTGGTAATGATTGGCGGTATGGCAACTGTTGCTGGAGCAGTTTTAGCAGCTTATATTGGGTTTTTAGGTGGCGATGATGAAACATTAAAATTGTTTTATGCAAAGCATTTATTAGCAGCCTCAGTAATGGCAGCACCTGGAGCAATTGTTATTTCTAAAATTTTGTATCCGCAAACCGAAGAAATTGTTACCGATATAAAAGTGTCGCAAGACAAAATAGGTTCAAATATATTAGATGCCATTGCAAACGGAACTACCGAAGGCTTACAATTGGCAATGAATGTAGGAGCAATGTTATTGGTTTTTGTCGCTTTTATCGCTATGATAAATGGAATTTTAGGAGGAATAGGAGGCTTTGATGGAATCAATTATTTAGGCTGGAAATTTACTTCTTTAAACAGCCTTATTGAAAGTTCAACAGCTTATAAAAACTTTTCTTTAGAATTTATTTTAGGGTATATTTTTGCACCTTTAATGTGGTTAATTGGTGTTGCTAGAGAAGATATGGCTTTAATGGGACAGTTATTAGGAATTAAATTAGCGGCAAGTGAATTTGTAGGATATATTCAGTTATCAGAACTTAAAAATGCAGCAAACTTAACACATTTAACCTATAATAAATCAATTATTATGGCTACTTATATGTTATGTGGTTTCGCAAATTTCGCCTCTATTGGTATTCAAATTGGTGGAATTGGGTCGTTAGCGCCAGGACAACGTAAAACATTATCAGAATTTGGGATAAAAGCCTTAATTGGTGGAACAGTTGCTTCTTTAATGTCAGCAACAATTGCTGGTATGATTATTGGGTAATAGCCAAATTAAATAATAGTATATCATTTAAAAAGTTTCAATACTAAAAATTGAAGCTTTTTATTTTATTAGCAGGGTATTTAGAACAACAACAAATGAAGCAATATTTAGACTTAGTAGAACAGGTTTTAGAAAACGGAAACGAAAAAGGAGATAGAACAAGAACAGGTACAAAAAGTGTTTTTGGGCATCAGATGCGATTCGATTTAAGTAAAGGTTTCCCGATGGTAACCACTAAAAAGTTGCACTTAAAATCGATTATTTATGAATTACTTTGGTTTATAAAAGGCGATACAAATATTAAATATTTGCAAGAAAATGGTGTTAAAATTTGGAATTCTTGGGCAGATGAAAATGGCGATTTAGGACCTGTTTATGGGCATCAATGGCGTAACTGGAATAGCGATGAAATTGATCAGTTAAAAGAGGTAATTGATACATTAAAGAACAATCCGAATAGCCGTAGAATGTTAGTCTCTGCTTGGAATCCTTCTGTAATGCCCGATACTTCAAAATCATTTTCAGAAAATGTAGCCAACGGAAAAGCAGCATTACCACCCTGTCATGCATTTTTTCAGTTTTATGTAGCTGACGGAAAATTATCATGTCAATTATACCAACGAAGCGCCGATATATTTTTAGGTGTTCCTTTTAATATCGCTTCTTACGCTTTGTTTACCATGATGATTGCACAGGTTTGTGGCTATCAGGCGGGCGACTTTATCCATACTTTTGGCGATGCACATATTTATAATAATCATCAAGAGCAGTTAGCTTTGCAGGTTTCTCGCGAGCCAAAACCGCTTCCGACGATGAAAATAAACCCGGCAATTAAAAATATTGAAGATTTTACTTTTGAAGATTTTGAATTAGTTGGTTATGATTCGCATCCGCACATAAAAGGTGTGGTGGCGGTGTAATTTTTTATATCTTCGGAAAAGAAAAAATAAAGCGGTATAAAAGCATCATAAAAGTGTAAGAAAATAGCCGTTTATTAAATTAAAATCTATGATTACAATAATTGCAGCAATAGCAAATAACAATGCTTTAGGGAAAGGAAACGATTTAATTTGGCATTTACCTGCCGATTTAAAACGCTTTAAAAAAGTTACCACTGGGCATCATATTTTAATGGGACGAAATACTTTTGAAAGTATCGGGAAGCCTTTGCCAAACCGTACTTCTGTTATTATCAGCAGAAATAAAAATTACCTTAAAGAAGGCTGTTTAATTGCCGATTCTATTGAAAAAGCTATTGATTTATCAAAAGATGAAACCGATATTTTTATTATTGGAGGCGCACAGATTTACAAGCAAGCACTTGAAAATAATTTAGTAGATAAGCTAGATATTTGTTTGGTACATCAGGAGTTTGAAGCAGATGTTTTTTTCCCTGAAATTGATTTGAATATTTGGGAACAAACCGCTAGAGAAGATTTTAAAGCAGATGAAAAAAATAAATATGATTATAGTTTCGTTTCTTATCTAAAGAAAAAATAATTTAGATTGGTTTAATTTTTTTTGATACTAAAATTTGATAAAAATATAGCAATAAAATGTCAATACAACTTACCGAAATTTCTAAATTTTATGGCAGTCAAAAAGCTGTTAATAGCATTTCTTTTGATGCTCAAAAAGGAGAAATTGTTGGTTTTTTAGGACCAAATGGTGCTGGGAAATCAACGAGCATGAAAATTTTAACAGGTTTTATTCTCCCAAGTGAAGGATCGGTTTTTGTAAGTGGTATCGATGTGCTTAAAAACCCTATTGAAGCGCAAAAAAAAATCGGCTATTTACCAGAGCATAATCCGTTGTATTTAGAGATGTATGTTCGAGAGTACTTGCAATTTCAAGCAGGTATTTATAAAATTACTAAAAATAAAATATCCGAAGTTATTCAAAAAGTTGGATTAACAGCTGAAGCACATAAAAAAATAGGGCAATTATCAAAAGGATATCGTCAAAGAGTAGGCTTGGCAGCGGCTATTTTACACGATCCTGAAGTGTTAATTCTAGACGAACCAACCACAGGTTTAGACCCAAATCAGTTGGTTGAAATCCGTGAATTAATTAAAGAACTCGGTAAAGACAAAACAGTTTTAATTTCTACGCATATTATGCAAGAAGTAGAGGCGGTTTGCACCCGAGTAATTATAATAAATAAAGGAAAAATAGTTATTGATAAACCTATTGCCGAACTTAAAACAAGCAAAGAACAAATTATAAAAGTAACCTTTGATTATAAGCTAGAAGAGCAATTTATTCAGCGTTTACCAAATATTGTACATTATAAAAATACGGTTGAAAACAACTGGATACTGACTTTTGAAACATCCGAAGATATGCGTCCTGTAATTTTTGATTTCGCTCAAGAAAATGGCTTGAAAATACTCGGTTTAAATACCGAAAATAAAAATTTAGAGAGTTTATTTAGAGAGTTGACTAAGGAGTGAAAATTGTTTAATGCTTGAAAATAATGATTTTAAAATAATTTTCAACCAACAAAAAACCCTTAATTCGAAAGAATTAAGGGTTTTATAATTAAAGTACGGGCGGAGAGACTCGAACTCTCACACCTTTCGGCACTAGATCCTAAGTCTAGCGTGTCTACCAATTCCACCACGCCCGCGTACCTAGGTAATTGTGGGTGCAAATATAAACAATACTTCGAAACTACAAAGCAGAAGCACAAAAAATTTATTATTTTTGTGAGATATTAAATAACAACACATGGAAAACGTACAAAAATACATTGAGCAACATAAAGATAGGTTTATAAATGAACTTATCGATTTATTAAAAATACCTTCAGTAAGTGCCGATCCTGCCTACAAAAAGGACGTGTTAAATACTGCTGACTTTGTAAAAGAAAGCTTAGAAAAAGCAGGTTGCGATAAAGTAGAAATTTGTGAAACTCCAGGATATCCTATTATTTATGGTGAAAAAATAATCGATTCTAGCTTACCAACTATTTTAGTGTATGGTCATTATGATGTACAACCAGCCGATCCTATCGAATTATGGACTTCGCCACCGTTTGAGCCTGTTATCAAAAAAACAGACATTCATCCTGAAGGAGCAATTTTTGCTCGTGGCGCTTGTGATGATAAAGGACAGATGTATATGCACGTAAAAGCGCTAGAATACATGACAAGTACAGGGAATTTACCTTGTAATGTTAAATTTATGATTGAAGGTGAAGAGGAAGTTGGTTCAGAGAGTTTAGCTTGGTTTGTAAAGCGAAACCAAGAAAAATTAGCCAACGATGTTATTTTAATTTCTGATACAGGAATGATAGCCAAAGATGTACCTTCTATTACTACAGGTTTACGTGGATTGAGTTACGTAGAGGTTGAGGTTACAGGTCCTAATAGAGATTTACATTCTGGTTTATATGGTGGAGCAGTGGCAAATCCTATAAATATATTAACAAAAATGATCGCTTCTTTACAAGATGATAAAAACCAAATTACGATTCCTGGTTTTTACGATAATGTAGAAGAATTAAGTTTGGAAGAGCGTGCAGAAATGGCGAAAGCTCCTTTTTCGATAGAAGCTTACAAAGAAGCTTTAGATATTAAAGAAGTACATGGTGAACAAGGGTATACGACAAACGAACGTAACTCAATCCGCCCAACTTTAGATGTAAATGGAATTTGGGGAGGCTATACTGGCGAAGGTGCAAAAACGGTAATTGCGTCAAAAGCTTATGCCAAAATTTCTATGCGTTTAGTACCACACCAAACTCCTGATGAAATTACAGAGAAATTTACTACTTACTTTAAAAGTTTAGCTCCAGATTCGGTTACAGTAAAAGTAACTCCGCATCACGGAGGGCATGGTTATGTTACGCCAATTGACAATATCGGTTATAAATCGGCAAGTAAAGCCTATACAAAAACCTTTGGGAAAGCGCCAATTCCGCAACGTAGTGGAGGAAGTATTCCTATTGTTTCTTTGTTTGAAGAAGAATTAAATAGTAAAAGTATTTTAATGGGATTCGGATTAAATTCGGATGCCATTCATTCGCCAAACGAACATTTTGGTGTTTGGAATTACCTAAAAGGAATTGAAACAATTCCTTATTTTTATGAGTATTTCACCGAATTATCAAAATAAGATATCTTTCAATTATAAAAATAGCCTTGAATTTATTTTAAGGCTATTTTTTTATCAATAGTTTTAATGCTAGCGACTATTTATTTAATAGCGCTTATTTATAAATAAGATTATAATTTAGCGATTAATTCTTTAAATAATACAATCATTTTTGGTTCTGCTTTACCCGCCACGGCAATAATATCAGCAATATTTACAGGCTGTAAATTTTTAGGATCACACTCATCGGTTAAAACAGAAATAGCAGCACAAGGAAGGTTTAATTGCTTAGCTACAATCACTTCAGGAACGGTACTCATCCCTACAGCATCTGCTTCTAAAATTTGTAACATTCGGTATTCTGCTCTAGTTTCTAATTGCGGTCCTACAACACTTGCATACATTCCTTCATGTAATTCTATGCTATTATTACTTGCAATTTCTTTTAATAAAATATTGATTTTTTTAGAATATGGTTCAAGCATATCTGCAAAAATATTTCCAAAATTTTTAGCCCCTTTAAAAGCTAGGGGAGAACCGCCTTGTAAGTTTAAATGGTCTTCTAAAAGCATTAAATCGCCTTTTTTATAGCTTAAATTAATTGCTCCAGCGGCATTTGAAATTAGTAAGTTTTTAATCCCTAAGCTGTGCATTGTTCTAATTCCGTAGGTAACCTCCCATAAATTATAACCTTCATAAACATGAAAACGCCCCGCCATTACAAGTACTTTTTTTCCTGATAAAGTTCCATAAATTAATTTCCCTGAATGAGATTCAACTGTTGCTTGTGGAAAATGAGGAATATCAGCATATAAAATTTCTTTTTCAATATCAATTTCGTTGATTAATTTACCTAAACCTGTTCCTAAAACAATTCCTATTTCGGGGTTTGTAACTCCGTTATCGATTAAATATGTAGTAGTTTCTTGTAAGTGTTGTTTTTTCATTTTTGATGATTTAAGAAAACAAATTTACGGTTACTTTTTGATATTTTTTTGTTAAAAAATATAGTGAGTTTTAAGAAACTGTTTGAAATTTATTGGTATTCAACTTTCAATCATTTAAATAAAAGACAATAAAAAAGCCTTAACAAATAAATGTTAAGGCTTAGTACTGAAGGCGGGACTTGAACCCGCACGACCCAAGGGTCATTGGATTTTAAGTCCAACGTGTCTACCAATTCCACCACTTCAGCAAGTGGATTTTTATATTTAATTTTTTTGACTCTTTCTTAAAATAAACCTCGCTAATAAAAGCGAGGCTTAGTACTGAAGGCGGGACTTGAACCCGCACGGCCCAAAGGCCATTGGATTTTAAGTCCAACGTGTCTACCAATTCCACCACTTCAGCTTGTTTGATTGTAATTAATCAAATTGGTATATTTTTTTAAGAAAGTCTCAGAGCGAAAGACGGGATTTGAACCCGCGACCCCCACCTTGGCAAGGTGATGCTCTACCCCTGAGCTACTTTCGCGTAGTCAAAAATTATTTTAAAGATCGTTTGCATGTGTTGCAATGCGGGTGCAAATCTACAACCTTTTATTAGATAAAAAAAACTTTTTTCATTTTTTTTTTAAATATTTCAATTAGCCCCCTTTTTTATGGTCATTCAGTAAGAAAGAAATATCTTTGCAAAAATAAAATAACCATCGCATTGAACTCAAAATTACCCGTACATAATAAAGTATCTTTAAAATCATTATTTAATGATTTTAAACAATTAACCAAAGTAGGCTTGTCTATAAGTGTTGTTTTCACTTCTATTACTGGGTACTTATTAGGGGCTGAAACAATCGATTATACGGTAGTACTTCTATTAGCCTTTGGAGGTTATCTAATGGTAGGAGCGTCGAATGCTTTTAATCAAGTTATCGAAAAAGATATTGATGCTTTAATGCAGCGAACTAAAGATCGCCCTTTACCAGCAGGTAGAATGAGTACAGCTGTAGCATTAATTATTGCAATTATTTTTACTATAGTAGGTATTGGTGTTTTATACGTCATTGACCCTAAATGCGCTTTGTTTGGAGCGGTGTCAATTTTTTTATACACCAGTGCTTACACGCCTTTAAAAGCCGTAACACCTTTGGCTGTATTTGTAGGCGCTATTCCTGGAGCCATTCCTTTTATGTTAGGTTGGGTTGCTGCAACAGGTCATTTTGGTATTGAAGCAGGATTTTTATTTATGATTCAGTTTTTCTGGCAATTTCCTCATTTTTGGGCAATTGGTTGGTTGCAATTTGAAGAATATAATAAAGCAGGCTTACACATGCTTCCTATGGATAAAAAAGACAAAGGAGCAGTTGTCCAAATAATTTTTTATACCTGTATAATGATTTTAATGTCGGTAGCACCGGTGTTAAAAGTAACAGGTAACTTTTATATTTATCCATTAACCGCTGTAATAGTATCATTATTAGGGGGGGTAATGTTGTACTATGCTTTTCAATTATATAAATCAGAAAAAAATACTGACGCACGAAAATTAATGTTAGCCAGTGTTTTTTATATAACAATCGTACCTATAATTTACGTGGTCGATAAATTTTTACACTAATAAAAATGAGCGCACAAACTTTACAAGAAGAATTAAGGGCTGGTAAAAGAAAATCAGCAAAACCAATGTTATGGATAGCCATGATTAGTATGGTGATGTTTTTTGCCGGACTAACAAGTGCTTACGTAGTAAGTATGAAACGAGATGACTGGGTTACTTTTGATTTGCCACAGGCATTTTACATTAGTACCGTTTTAATAGTATTAAGTAGTATTACTTTAATAATATCTCAAAAACTTCTAAAAAAAGATAATTTAAAAGCTTCGTTGCTCTTTTTGTTAGCTACTTTAGTATCAGGGGTTGGTTTCGTATGGTATCAATATGTAGGTTTTAATGAATTAAGAGCTGTTGGCTTATTTTTTACAGGACCTGAAAGTACTGTATCTACATCTTTTATTTTAGGAATTACATTTATGCACATTTTACACCTTTTAGCAGGTGTAATAGTCTTATTAGTCGTTATTTATAATCATTTTAAAAAGAAATATTCATCAGCTGATATGCTTGGCTTTGAGTTAGGTGGAATCTTCTGGCATTTTGTAGATATTTTATGGATTTATCTATTTTTCTTTTTCTATTTCATAAGATGATGAAAATTACGTAATTTTGGCACACTGTTTTAACAAAAATTAACAAAAAAAGATTTATGGAAGCAAATATTGCTGTAAATTCTGACAAGAAAGAAGCCTGGGGCGGCGGTGGTGAAAAACCATTTGGTGCTACCTATGGTAAAATGATGATGTGGTTTTTCATCGTTTCAGATGCGTTAACCTTTTCAGGTTTTTTAGCCGCTTATGGATTAACTCGTTTTAAATTTATTGATTCATGGCCAATCGCCGATGAGGTGTTTACTCACTTCCCAGGTTTACATGGTGTGCATGCACCGATGTATTATGTAGCCTTAATGACATTTATTTTAATTATATCATCGGTAACAATGGTGTTAGCGGTTGATGCGGGTCATCAAAAGAAAAAAAATAAAGTTGCTTGGTATATGTTTGCAACGATCATTTTCGGAATTATTTTCGTAGGATCACAAGCATGGGAGTGGAAAAACTTTATCAACGGTTCTTATGGAGCTGTTAAAACGACCAATAATCATATTTTACAGTTTGCAAAACAAGATGGTGTTGATGCTGAAGGAAACCCTAAATATCATCAAATAGCTTTAGCTGATTTTGTACATGCGCAAAGAAAAGATGATAGAATTCAGCACACACGTGAAAACGGGTTGTGGTTTGAAAAAGAAGCAACAGTTTCTGAGTATTCAGTAGCACAAATTCAAGAAGCTTTTAAAGCAGATCCTTCTTTATTAATAAGAACGGAAAAATTAGACCTTGCTACAAAGCAAAAAATAGTTTTATCAAGAGCTGAAAGTTTAGCTAAATTACCTTTAATGACCAAGGTTGTTGAAGGAGCTAATTTACATGAAAATGAATATGGGAATCCTATTTTTGCTGATTTCTTTTTCTTTATTACAGGTTTCCACGGTTTTCACGTATTATCAGGAATTATCTTAAATATTATTATATTTTTCAATGTAATTTTAGGTACTTACGAACGTAGAGGACACTATGAAATGGTTGAAAAAGTAGGTTTATATTGGCACTTTGTAGATTTAGTTTGGGTATTTGTATTCACCTTTTTCTATTTAGTATAATTAAAAAACGATATTAAAATGGGTCACGCACACGAATCAAATAAAAAAAGAATCTGGATTGTTTTAGCAATTTTAACAATGCTGACAACTGTAGAAGTAATACTAGGTATTATTAAGCCAGATTCATTACATTTAAATGGAGTAGGTACTAGTTGGTTAAACTGGATTTTTATCATTCTAACCCTTGTTAAAGCATATTATATTGCATGGGCATTTATGCACTTAGAAGGCGAAAAAACATGGTTTAGAAGATCAATTGTTTGGACAGCGGTATTTTTAGTTTCTTATTTACTATTTATTATTTTAATAGAAGGTAATTATTTACATGAAACATTAGCGCCATTAGTAAAATGGTAATCAAATAAAATTTTTAGAAAAAAGGTGGTTTTAACCACCTTTTTTTGACTTTAATTAGAACTGAATTAGATTTAAAATGAAAAATTTTAAAAAATTTACGGTATTATTTGCACTCTTTATAGTGCCATTATTGTTTTATATACTACTACAATTAGGAACGCATAATTTTGGAAAGTTACCAATAGTATCTAAAAGTGTTATCGATATTTCGCTAATCGATAAAAGTATTTCTTTTGATAGAAGAGTATCGGTAGTTACTTTTTTAGGAAATGACATCGCCTTGGCAAAAGGAGAGGTGTATAATTTAAAGGAAAAAATTTACAATAAATTTTCTAATTATGTAAGTTTTCAAATGATTTCTTTGGTTGATAAAAGCCAGAAAGAAGAAATAGAGGCTCTGAAAAAAATGCTAAGTGTTAATACTGATTTAAGCAGGTGGGATTTTGTTTTTGCTTCATCCGAAGAAATGCAAGCCTTACACGAAAGCTTTAAGACTCCAAATCTTTTAGATAAAAATAGTCATTCACCAAAAGCCTATATTATTGATAAAGAACTTAATTTAAGAAGAGGTAAATCAACAATTAAGAGTTTAGAAAACGAAAATTTATTTGGTTATACGATGAGTTCTGTAGCCGAACTTAAAAATGATATGATTGATGATATCAGCGTTGTTTTAGTCGAATATAAAATGGCATTGAAAAAGAATAATAGTAGTGATGACCGAAGAAAAAACAGCATTTCAAATGAAAAAAAATAACTATTCATACGTTGGAATTTCGTTTATTATTTTATTATTTGGTATTTATTCGGTACCAAAAATTGTAAAACACTTTCAAACTTCCGATTTACATACTTTTAATAAAGTACCAAGTTTTGAGTTTATCAATCAAAATGGTAAAACAATTAGCAACAAAGATTTCGAAAATAAAGTATATGTTGTAGAGTTTTTCTTTGCTAGTTGCCCAAGTATTTGCCCTATAATGAATGCTCAAATGGTTACCATTCAAAATGAGTTTATGGGAAATCCTAACTTCGGAATTGCTTCTTTTTCGATTACTCCCGAAATTGATAGCCCAAGGCAATTAAAACAATATGCACTTCAAAACGGCATTAATCATAAAAATTGGCATTTATTAACAGGTAAATCTGAAGATGTTGTGTATGATTTATCGAATAGAGGATTTAAACTATTTGTAGGAAAAGGAGAGGTTTCGCACGGAGGTTTTGAACATTCAGGCTTGTTTGCTTTGGTTGATAAAAACGGAAATATCCGCTCTCGTTATGACGAACATGGAAATCCTATTATGTATTATCGAGCCTTAGATGAACACGGTTTTGGAAATCAAATTAAAGAATTAAAACAAGATATTAAGTTATTATTAAAGGAATAATTTAAACAAATATTATGAATACAAAAGAACAAAAATATAAAAAATTAATCAGCATTGTATCTATTGTAATTCCAATAGCTGTTGCAGCATTGTTTGGAATTAAAATTCCTAATGTTGAGCCACTATCGTTTTTACCACCAATATATGCGAGTATAAACGGACTAACCGCTGTATTATTAATAGCATCAGTAATTGCGATTAAAAAAGGAAATAAAAAATTACACGAACAACTAAATACTACAGCAATTGCTTGTTCGGCACTATTTTTAGTACTGTATGTGGCATATCATATGACTTCAGATTCCACCTCATTTGGAGGGCAAGGAATTGTGAAGTATATCTATTTATTTATTCTGATAACACATATTATATTATCAATAATTGTAATTCCTTTTGTATTGATTACCTTTATGAGAGCTCGTTTAGGTGATTTTCCTGAACATAAAAAAATAGCAAAAATTACGTTTCCTTTATGGTTATATGTTGCTGTAACAGGTGTAATTGTGTATTTAATGATATCTCCATATTATGTATAAAAAACTTTTAATAATTTTAGTATTAATTATTTCTTCGGATGCAAATGCCCAATGCGCTATGTGTAAGGCGGTTGTAGAAGGCGGAAATGAAACCATTGCCGAGGGTGTTAATAACGGAATTACCTATTTAATGATATTTCCTTATATTTTAGTAGGAGTATTATTTTACTTTATCTATAAACATAAAAAATCATCAAAAAAGTATTAAAAAATGAACACTCTAAATAAGAGTGTTTTTTTTTGTAACATATATTCATTTTAGTCGTCTTATAAAAAAAAGAAAATACTGGTTTTTTCATTATACTTAAAAATAAAAAAGAAACCTGTTTAAAAACACATCGTTTAGTAATCAATAACTTAGTAATTTCATTTTATTGATGACTTCTTTTGAATTAGCTAACTATATTAAAAACATTCGTCTTGAAAACAAAAATGGTAATACTCGCAGCTTTATGTACTTCGATAGCTGGTTTTTCTCAAAAACAATGGACATTAAAACAATGTGTTAATCACGCATTAGAAAATAATATTACGATTAAACAAAATAAGCTACAAATTAAATTAGCTGAAAAAGATACAGAAATAGCAAAAGGTAATTTTTTACCCAACCTAAACGGTTCTACAAGTTCCAATTTAGGTTTTGGTTCCACTTTACATCCTGTTACAAGAAATTTAGTATCACAAAATACCTTTGGAAACTCATATAGTTTAAATACAGGAGTAACAATTTTTAATGGTTTTAGAAATTTAAACACCTTAAAACAAGCAAGGTTAGGCGTTCAATCACGTAAATTAGAGGTAGCCAAAATAACTAATGATATTTCTTTAAACGTTGTAAATTACTATTTAAATGTACTGTTTGCAAAAGAAAATTTAAAGGTCGCTAAGGTACAGTCTGAAATAAGTAAAAACCAAACAGCACAAGCAACTATAAAATTTGATGCAGGTGCAATACCAAAAAGTGATTTATTAAATGCAAAAGCAACTGCTGCTAATGACCAACAAAATTTAGTACTACAAGAAAACACCTTAAACTTAGCCTTGTTAAATTTAAAGCAAGTATTGCAAGTTTCTAGCCCTAATTTTGATGTAGCAGCTATAAAAATTGACGCACCATCTGCCGCTTTATTGTATGATTCGGCACAAAGTGTTTACAGCAAAGCGCTTACAAACAGACCTGAAATAGCCAAAGCTAAATTGAATATTAAAAATGCAGATTTAAGTATTGAAATGGCAAAAGGAGCTTATTTACCAACACTAACAGCCTCAGCAAATGCCGCCACAAATTTTGGGCATAGTTTTGATTTACTTCCAGGGCAAAAACCTAACACTTACTTTTTTAAACAATTAAAAGATAATTTAGGCTATGGTATTGGGCTTTCATTAAATGTGCCTTTATTCAATCGTTTTCAAACTAAAAATAGGGTCGCAAAAGCTGCAATTAACAAAGAACAAAGTACTTTTAATTTACAAAGCAAACAATTACAATTAGAACAAGAAATAACAACGTCATTTTTAGAGGCCAAAGCAGCAGCAAAAACATTTGAAGTAGCAAAAATATCATTAGAAGCACAACAAGAAGCCTTTAAAAATGCACAAGTAGGTTATAAACATGGTTCAATAACACAATTTGATTTTGACCAAGTACGCAATAAGCTGGTAACTGCTCAAGGCGCAATGATTCGCTCTAAATACGATTATGTGTTTAAAACAAAAGTCTTAAAATTCTATTTTGGAGAAGCTATTGTTGATTAATAATCACATTGTTTTATACTAAAAAATAGCGTTATGTAAAAATGAACGCTATTTTTTGTTTATAATGTATCTTTGCAAAAAATTTGTAATAAATAAATAGATTTCAATTGGCAATAATTTTAAATATAGAAACAGCAACCAAAAATTGTTCGGTATGCTTAGCAGAAAATGGCGAAATTATCGCTATTAGAGAATTAAACGACGGTAATTATTCTCATGCAGAAAAATTACACCCTTTTATTGATGAACTTTTAAAAGAAGCAAAGATAACAGCTCCTAATATTGATGCCGTAGCCGTTAGTAAAGGACCAGGCTCATACACAGGGCTTCGTATTGGTGTTTCGGCAGCAAAAGGAATTTGTTTTGCCATAAATAAACCGTTAATTTCTATTGAAACATTAAATTCATTAGCACATAGTATTTCTGTAGATCAGGGTTTAATTGTACCGATGTTAGACGCTCGAAGAATGGAAGTATATTCAGCAGTTTATAACTCAAAATATGAAGATGTACGTGAAATTCAAGCTCAAATTATTGATAAAAACTCTTTTAAAGAAGAATTAGCACAAGGAAACGTTTATTTTTTAGGCGATGGAGCAGCTAAATGTAAAGAAATATTACAGCATGATAACGCTATTTTTATTGAAGATAAATTTCCATCGGCAACACAAATGGCAGTATTAAGTGAGGCTAAATACAAAAAAAACGACATCGAAGATGTCGCTTATTTTGAACCTTTTTATTTAAAAGATTTTGTTGCTGGTGTTGAAAAAAAGAAAGTTTAAGCTTCTTTTTGAATTTCAACAGCATGTGGATAAGGAATTTCAATTCCGGCCTTATCTAATGCTATTTTCATATTTTCAATAATATAAAAATGAGCCGTCCAGTAATCGGCAGATTTCACCCAAGTTCTTGTGGTAAAATTAACAGAACTATCTGCTAATTCACTAACCATAACAGCAGGTTCAGGATTTTTTAAAGCATAAGGAGTATTGTTTAAAACACTTAACAATACCTCTTTTGTTTGTTTGATATCAGCATCATAAGAAACACCAAAAACCAAATCAACACGCCTGTTTTCTTCCGAAGAGTAATTAACAATATTTCCGTTAGATAATATCCCGTTAGGAACAATTACTTCTTTATTATCAACAGTATTTAATTTTGTTGTGAATATTTGAATCTCTTTAACAGTACCTTGTTCACCTTGGGCTTCAATATAATCACCAATTTTAAAAGGCTTAAAAACCATAATTAATGCACCACCAGCAAAGTTAGATAAAGCGCCTTGTAATGCCATACCAATAGCCAAACCTAAAGCGGCAATAATTGCTGCAAAAGAGGTTGTTTCTATCCCTAATTGACCTGCAACAGTAACGAATAAAAATATTTTTAAACCCCAACCAATTAAACTAGCTAAAAAACCTTGTAAAGAGGCGTCTAAATTACGTTTTAGCATTAATTGATTTACTGCTTTTGTTACAATTTTAATAACCCAAAGTCCTACAAATAAAAGAATTAATGCCGAAATTACTTTTGGGCCAAATTCAAATAAAAGGTCTTTTAATTTTAGGATGTTTTGTTCCATTTTATGATTTTTTTAAATTAGACTGTAAAAGTAAAGTATAAATTTAAAAATATCTGTAAATTTTTTTTAAATGAAAAAATAAATAAACGACACTAAAACTCTAAAAACAGGAACTATATAAAGGTATTTACTGCCTTGTTTCGTTATTTTATTTTGAAGCAATTTCCCGCTTTACGCACTCGCTTTTTTTATTTTTTCAAAAAGAAAAATAAAAAAGAGCTCAAACAAATGCTTCAATCGGGGCTAGGCATTGTTACTAATCTTCAACTATTTTACAAAATAGGTTGTATCTTCTTTAAAAAAAGAGGAGTAATTGTATTCAGGTTTTAGCATCTGTTTAAATTTTATCTAAAATTTTTTTGTAACATAAAAATAAAAAATAGCATCCGTCAATCTGAATTTATTTCAGTTTCGCATCCTTATTTTCCGTAAGTTTTTAGCTTTTTTTTGATGATTCTTGTTAATTCGAGTGTTTTCTTGAAGCTATTTTGATTCTATGTGTTTATTTTTAGCTAAAAAAAGCGGTTTTGCTTTCACAAAACCACTTTTATAATAGTAAGTGTTTATAGTATTACTTTACTTCAAAAGTAATTTTCAAATTGACTCTAAACTCAGTAACATCATCACCATCAACCACTGCACTTTGCGATTGTACAAATACCGATTTAATATTTTTTACCGATTTAGAAGCTTGTTTTACTGCTTTTCTTGTTGCTTCTTCCCAACTTTTATCAGAATTAGATAAAACCTCAATAACTTTCATAACTGCCATATTATTTTTGTTTAAAATAGTTAATACATTGTAAATGTAGTGATTATAAAATTAATTTAAGAATTAAATAATACGCCATAAAACCCCAATGTTAAATTAATGTTACGTAAATGGTTGTTTTATGTAAATTTTTTTATATATTTGTAATATCGAAAGAGAATATTAATTTAAAAAGAACATATATGAAAAAATTTATATTAGTTGTTTGCATATTATCTATATCATTATTGCAAGCTCAGACGCCAGAAACAACATTTGAAAAAGAAAATGATTTAGTAAAAGCTACTTACTTTCATGAAAATGGTCAAGTAAAAGAACAAGGCTTTTTTAAAGATAAAAAATTAACAGGAACTTGGATTTCTTTTAATGAGAAAGGCATTAAAACTACAATTGCACATTATGAAGCAGGAAAAAAAGTAGGGAAATGGTTTATGTGGAAAGAAGATGGTTTAAAAGAAATTGACTACAATAATAATGTTATTGCAAGTGTTCAAACCTGGAAAGAGGAAACAAAAATGGCTATTAAATAGTTTTAAATAGCTATAGTGCGTTAACAATAATTTCTTATTGTTAATAAATTGGAAATAACCAAGTACAAATTTGTACTTGGTTATTTTTTTGTTATTTTATTTCCTGCCAAAATCGGCGGGTATTTCACCCCAAGCCTTGGTTTCCCATTTCAATATAGGGTTGTTATAAGTGTTTTCTTTGAGCCATTTTTCGGCACGTTTTATCAAATTTAAAATTTCTTGATTACTACTATTAAAAGCTAAGTTTGTTCTACATTGTTTTTTTTGAACCCAACTCATTGCTGTTCTAGAATCAGAATAAATAGGGTAGGTATCCATTTTTTTATTCTTTAAAAGAGCAATTCCGTGTACTAAAGCTAAAAATTCACCAATATTATTGGTGCCTTTTTTAAAAGGACCTAACCTAAAAATTTCTTTTTTACTTTTGGTTAAAACACCCCTGTATTCCATTACGCCAGGGTTTCCTGAACAGGCGGCATCTACTGAAATACTTTCTAAATTAGGTATTCCGTAGCTTGCTTTTTCTTTATCAGATAAAATAACTTTTTTGGTGTCTTTTCCTTTATAGTCATCGTAACTTTTGGTAAAAGCGATTTCGGCTTGTTTTTGATCGATAAAAGCCTTGTATTGGGCTCCTTGAAAATTAGTGATGTACTTTTTACAAACATTCCAAGAGGTAAAAACACCTGTTTTTTGACCTTTCCAAACGACGTAATATTTTTTTTTAGCCATTTTTTGATATTACTTCTTCAAGTCTTCTTCAATAATTTTTTCAATGACCTGTTCAATAACTTGAGGGAAATTATCCTGCTCTAAAACATGAATTTTAGCGGCTATATCATCCGAAGAATCCGAAGGAGTTAAAGCTGTTTTTGCTTGAAAAATAATAGCACCTTCATCGTAATTTTCATTTACATAATGAATGGTAATACCTGTTTGAGCTTCGTTATTTTCTTTAACTGCCTTATGAACATTATTACCATACATGCCTTTTCCACCGTATTTAGGAAGTAAAGCAGGGTGAATATTGATGATTTTATTAGGAAAAGCAGCAACTATTTTAGCAGGAATACGCCATAAAAAACCAGCAAGTACAATTATGTCAGCTTCTGCTTGTAAAAAAGATAAAATAGTGTCATCTTTTGTAAAGCTCTCTTTATCAAATAATGACGCGTCAATTTGTAGGCGTTCACATCTGTCAAAAACTTTGGCATGTTCATTGTTAGATAGTACATGAGTAACGGTGGCGGTTGTACTTTTTTGAAAGTATTTAATAATATTTTCGGCATTACTACCCGAACCTGAAGCAAAAATTACGATACGTTTCATGTTAAATTTGATTATTTTGTTACTACAAAAAAAAGGATAATTATTAACAACGACGGTGTTTGTAGCAAAAGATTTAGAATTATTTTTATATAAAACATCACATTTTTGTACAAAAGTTAGTATTAATAGCTAAGATTTGTATTTTTGCCTCGACTTTAAATTTAAAAACAAACAAATTATGTCAGACATAGCATCAAGAGTAAAAGCAATTATCGTAGATAAATTAGGAGTAGACGATAACGAAGTAACGAACGAAGCAAGCTTCACAAATGATTTAGGAGCAGATTCATTAGATACTGTTGAATTAATCATGGAATTCGAAAAAGAATTTGATATCCAAATTCCAGACGATCAAGCAGAAAACATTGGAACTGTTGGACAGGCAGTTAGCTATATTGAAGAAGCTAAAAAATAATTTTATATAAAATTCATATGCAATTAAAACGAGTTGTAGTAACTGGACTTGGCGCATTAACGCCAATAGGAAATAATAAAGAAGAATATTGGAATAGCTTAGTTAACGGAGTTAGCGGAGCAGCGCCTATAACGTATTTCGATGCTGCCAAGTTCAAAACTCGTTTTGCATGTGAGTTAAAAAACTTTACGGTAACAGATTTCATTAACAGGAAAGATGCCCGTAAAATGGATCGCTTTACCCAATATGCAATGGTAGCTTCTGATGAAGCTATTGCAGATTCTAAATTAAACTTAGACCAAATTAACAAGTTTAGAGTAGGTGTAATTTGGGGAGCAGGTATTGGAGGTTTAGAAACTTTTCAAAACGAAGCAATAAACTTTGGTGCTGGTGACGGTACCCCTAGGTTTAATCCATTTTTTATACCTAAAATGATTGCTGATATCGCACCAGGTCATATTTCTATTAAAAATGGATTTATGGGACCTAATTATACAACGGTATCTGCTTGTGCATCATCGGCAAATGCAATGATTGATGCCTTAAACTATATCAGATTAGGGCACTGTGATGTTATTGTAACAGGAGGTAGTGAAGCTGCAATTACATATGCAGGTGTTGGAGGTTTTAACGCAATGCATGCACTTTCTACAAATAATGAAAATGCAACATCGGCATCAAAACCTTTTGATGCAAACCGTGATGGTTTTGTTTTAGGTGAAGGAGCTGGAGCAATTGTTTTAGAAGAGTACGAACATGCAAAAGCTCGTGGAGCTAAAATTTATGCAGAAGTTATTGGTGGAGGTATGTCATCAGATGCACACCACATGACTGCGCCACATCCTGAAGGTATTGGAGTTGTTGCTGTAATGAAAAACTGTTTAGAAAATGCAGGGCTTCAACCAGAAGATGTTGACCACATTAACACACATGGTACTTCTACTCCATTAGGAGATGTAGCCGAATTAAAGGCAATTTCTAAGGTTTTTGGTGAACATGCTAAAAATATTAATATTAACTCAACAAAATCTATGACAGGGCATTTATTAGGTGCTGCTGGTGCTGTTGAATCTATTGCTGCAATATTAGCAATGGAACATGGAATTATTCCTCCAACAATTAATCATGTTAATGTTGATCAAAATATTAATCCTGAATTAAATTTAACACTAAATAAACCTCAAAAAAGAGATGTTAAAGTAGCGATGAGTAATACATTTGGTTTTGGTGGGCATAATGCTTGTGTAGTTTTTAGAAAATTAGATTAATAATATATGGATTTTCTTCGTAGAATAGTTAAACCCCAAAATAAAGAGGATGAAATTTTTTACTACGAGTTAAAAAAACTACTTAATTTTAAACCTATAAAGCTTTCTCATTATAAAAAAGCATTTACACACAGGTCTTTAAAATTAGTTGATAAAAAAGGACGCCCTATTAATTATGAACGTTTAGAGTTTTTAGGCGATGCTATTTTAGGGTCTGTAATTGCATCTTACTTATACAAAAAAGTGCCTGAAGGTGATGAAGGTTATTTAACTCAAATGCGCTCTAAAGTAGTTAGTAGAGAGCATTTGAATACTTTAGGTAAAGACTTAGATTTAATACGTTTTGTAAAAAGTAATATTGCACAAGAACATATAAGTAATAACCTTTATGGTAATATTTTTGAAGCTTTAATTGGCGCTATTTATTTAGATAGAGGTTATAATTACTGCCTAGAATTTATTTACAAGGAAGTGATATTACCATATGTTAATATTGAAAGACTAGAAGGTAAAATATCGAGCTATAAAGGATATGTTATTGAGTGGTGTCAAAAAAATAAGAAAAAGTATAAATTTGAATCATTTGAAGATTCAGGAAATCAAGCTAAAAAACACTTTAGTGTAACACTTCATATTGATGGAAAGGTTACAGGAAAAGGAAGAGCTACATCAAAAAAGAAAGCAGAAGAAATAGCCGCAAAAAGAGCTTATTTTGCAATGCAAACACAAATGGGAAAATCTTAACATAACTACATAAAGGTTTTCTTGAAATTCACATTATATTTAGATACATTCAGTAATTTAGCCATAAGCAAATAATTGTTTTATGGTTACTTATACATTAAATATAGATGAGTTATCTATTAATGATTATACATTAATAGGTGTTCAAACAGTACTAGATGAATATAAACTAGCCTATTTACTAAATAAATTTTTAGGTACAAAATTTAGTAAAGCAGTTTATAATTTAGACTTCACAGAAAAAAATAATACATTTTTTTATCCTGTATATGAATATAAAGATACAGTATTGGGCTACGATTGGTTTTTAATAGCTAATTCTTATAAGGCTATTGATAAAATAGGAGTAACAACTATTTTTGATAAAAAAAATGAAGTTAAATATCTTCTTCCAGAAAAACAAAAAATAGACTATTTTTTAAAAATAGAAAGTGGTTTAGATATTAATTACATTATTGAAATAATTAAAAAAATAAATGAAATTCCCCAAATTATAACCTCATACGAAGTAAAAGTTGAATCTTTAAAGTCGAAAGATTTTTTAATATTTTAAATTATGCCACACAATAAAAAAACAAAAATAGTAGCAACATTAGGTCCTGCAATTAACAACAAAGAAATTTTAACAGAAATGGCAACTGCTGGAGTTAATGTTTTTAGAGTAAATTTTTCACATGCCGATTATGATAACGTAAAAAATCGTATTCGAGAAATAAGAGAAATTAATGAAGAAAAAGGTTATAACCTAGCAATTTTAGCTGATTTACAAGGTCCTAAATTACGTGTAGGAGTTATGAATGATGCTGTAGAATTAAAAGCAGGTGACACATTTACTTTTACAACAGAAGAATGTGTTGGTACAAACGAAAAAGCATT
Organism: Tenacibaculum dicentrarchi; assembly: GCF_900239345.1. Lineage (GTDB taxonomy): Bacteria > Bacteroidota > Bacteroidia > Flavobacteriales > Flavobacteriaceae > Polaribacter > Polaribacter dicentrarchi. The sequence goes on from NZ_OESZ01000001.1 coordinate 543,587, forward strand.
TATGACTTATCAACGTTTTCCTAAAGATGTGAAAGCAGGAGAACATATTTTAGTAAATGATGGAAAATTATTATTTGAAGTAGTTTCTACTGATAAACATAAAGAAGTAAAAACAAAAGTAGTTGTAGGTGGTATTTTAAGTTCAAAAAAAGGGGTTAATTTACCAAATACTAATATCTCATTACCAGCATTAACGGAAAAAGATAAAAAAGATGCAATTTTTGCTTTACAACAAGAAGTAGATTGGATTGCTTTATCATTTGTTAGAAATCCTGAAGATTTGAGAATGTTACGCGATTTAATAGACCAAAACTCTATGTATAGAGTTCCTGTAATTGCTAAAATTGAAAAACCAGAAGCAATTGAAAATATCGATGCTTTAATTCCGTATTGCGATGGGTTAATGGTAGCTCGTGGTGATTTAGGTGTAGAAATACCAATGCAAGATGTTCCATTAATTCAAAAAATGTTGGTTCGAAGAGCTAAACAAGCAAGAATTCCTGTAATTATTGCTACTCAAATGATGGAAACCATGATTGAAAATGCCGTTCCAACAAGAGCAGAGGTAAACGATGTTGCAAATTCAATTATGGATGGAGCAGATGCAGTTATGCTTTCAGGTGAAACATCAGTAGGAAAGCATCCTTTAAGAGTTATTCAAAAAATGACTGAAATTATCGGAAGTGTTGAGTTTTCAAATTTAATAGAAGTACCACAAGAAGCACCACATATTCGTACTAATAGATTTATTACAAAATCGATATGTCATCACGCTGCTTTAATGGCAGATGATATGAAAGCATCAGCAATTACAACTTTAACAAATAGTGGATATACAGCTTTTCAAGTTTCGGCATGGCGACCAAAATCGCACGTATTAGCTTTTTCATCTGAAAAAAGAATACTTGGAAAATTAAATCTTTTATGGGGGGTTAGGGCTTTTTATTATGATAGAAATTTAAGTACCGATGATACCTTAGAAGATATTAACGAAATAGCAAAAGAAAAAGGCTTTGTAAAACCTGGCGATTTTATGATTAATTTATCGTCAATGCCTGTACAAGCAAAAGGAATGGTAAATACCTTGCGTGTATCTCAAATAGATTAATTTTTTAATAATAGTATTAAAAAAGCGTTTTACTTTAGTAGTAAAATGCTTTTTTAATCTTGTTTAACTAATAAATAAAGTTCGTTTTCGAGTACTAAATAACCTTGGTCATATACATAAAAATAGGTGTTTCCTGTTTTTGTAGTATATATTGATGTAATGAATTTAAAGTCAAATCCTTTGTCAAATAATGTGCGCCTGCTTACTTTTGTTTTTCCTGAAATATTTAGTTCGCTTAGTGTTTTATAGTTTTTTCGCAAGCGATTATTCGTGTTTCTAATCAGGTTTTTACTCTGTTTATTAACTTTGTTATTATAGGCATTTCTACAATAATCAGAACAGAATTTTTTATCAATTCGACCGATAACCTTGTTTTCACATTCTAAGCATTTCTTATATTCCATAAGGTCTCATATATTTATAAGTTGATGTTACAAAATAGTGTGTTTTTAGAAGTATTACAACATTAGAACTTCTCAAAATAATTTTTATATAAAAGAATATACTTTTAAAATTCTGAAAATCGTAATGCTTTACCATCGTTAAAAAAAAGATACATTTTGCTATTAATTTTTTTTAAATATTCTAATTGTAAATTATTAGTACTATTTATTTCTTCTATTGGTAAATTTGAATACACGCATTTTTCATTAATAAGTTTTTTCTTATTGTCAAATTCTCGATACGTTATTTGGTATAAATAATTTGTTCTATGAGTACTTACAATACCAAAGCCACTTTTATTTTTGACTATGATTGAAGAATATCTATTGTAATTGTGATTTACTGGGATAAATTTTTCGTTTACTTTTTTTAAATCAAGGCTGTATGTCCATACATTAATTTTTGGATTTTTACCCCTATTATAATAGTCGTCATCTTGGTTAATAAACTGAATTAAATTAGAAGATTGAATAGCCGTAAATTTATCTTGAATTTTAGATGAAATTTTACTTAGACTTACATTATTTAAATTGCTATTCATTTTTATAATATAATAATTATTATGACTTCCAAAGGCGGTAATAAAATATTGACTAGTATTACTTCCGTAGTTTAATTTAGCAATTGAACTGTTTTTTTTATCATATTTAATATCAACTCTTTTTGTAAGCTCGGTAATACTTTTTATCGCTGTGGTTTTTCCATTTTTAGTATTTAGACTTACGACGTAAATTTCTTTTGTATCTTCTGCTTGAAACGTAAAAAACATATTAGTAAGATTTGTATAAGTTTGGTCAATAGGAGGTCTTTTTTTGTTTTTAGTGAATTTAGGAGGAAGAATATCTTTTTTAGAAATCAAATCATAATTATCAGTTGCTGTGTTTAGTTTATAATGAAACCATTTGAAATACTTATTTATTAAATATAAGTTATCATTATTACTTTCAATTGCTTTAATGCCATTAGGAATATTTTTGGGATTAAATTTTCTTTTAAAATCTTTTCCTTGCTCAAGGTCAAAAGCTAAAATTTGTTTGTTTTGATACTTTTTGTAGTTAGGATTTACTTCTATTCGTAAAACTTGATTATTACTTGAATTAAGATTAAATTTTGCTGGGTCTCTAAAGTTGTTTTTGAAATATGAAGGTTTACTCCAGTTTTTTGAGTTACAGTATTTCAGTGTTTTAGGTTCGATATTTATGATGTTTTCATACCATTCTTGCCACTGTTTTTTAGTCCAGTTCTCTCTATCTATTTCCCTAAATAAATTTGCGACGTAATGTAATTGTTGCTTTGCTAAATTGGAAATTGATTTTTTATAAAAAACAGATTTTGATTCAAATTCTCTTAGATATTTACCAGTTATCCCACAATTCCTAGAGCTAGTTTTAATGACGACTTCTTTCGGATTATCGATATTTTCAATCCATTCTTTGGTGTAGGTTAGTTTATGCTGATTGCCTTTTACCTGCCTGTATTCAATAGTATCTTTGATTGTTGTGATTTTAAAAAACTCCTTGTTTATATCACTTGAAATTATATCGTTTTTAATGTAGTAAACAAACGGATTATCAGGGGTGAGTTGGCATACTTTTAGATTAAGAATTTTGCCTTTACTATCATTAAATTCATACCTATGTTTTGAGGGAATTATTACTAAATATTTTCTGTCGTATTTTATTGCATCTTCTTCTGTAAGCATTAAAATAAACCCATATTCAGGTAATATAAGATGTCCTTTTGTCTTTATAAATAATGCTCTTTGAACTTCTTTACTAATATATAAAGTGCTGTTTTGCTCCATAAATTTTCCAGAAACAGCAACTACTTTCTCTTGAGCAGAAAGATTTCTTAAACAACTAAATAAAATTAAAGTAAAAACTATTTTTATATTCACATTTTGCATTAGTTATAGCGTTTATATATAAGATTAGTTGCGTGTTTTAAGCACTAAAGTTAGTAAATAAATCACGGATAGAAAGTCTGCAAGGACTTTCGTAAATTGGCTAAAATCAGCAATTAATATTATACTGTACTGGCTATCAATGTTTTTAGCCTTCGTTTTTCGGCATTAATTTACTCTAAAACACTAATTTATATTCATAAAAGTTATTTGTATGTCAACTATTCTTTAGTTTCTGATTGTACTTTGTATAAATAATCCAGCCTACATATGTTAATATTGAGGTAAACCACCCAGGAAAACAAAAAATAATGGCAACCATAGGTGTAGGCAACAAACAATTCCTTGGATATCTAATTCTTCCTTCAGAATCTGCGATAGGTTCGGGTTTGTTCATTTCGAAAATAATTTGGAAAAACACAAAATAAAACAATAAACTTAAAAACAATATGAACCCATTTGTCATTTTATTTCCTTTATATTTATGTAGTACTAATTGTATTAAAAGTATTAGAAAATAAAATACTATCAAAAGATATGACATAATTCTTTTTTATATTAAGTATGCAACTACAAATTCTTGTTTTTTCAAATATTCAAATATTAATTGTAAAAAGGTTTATCATTCCATTGCTTAAAAAATTTTATAATGTTTCGTTGTTCAGTATTTCCTTTTTAGTTTAATATTCCCATCGTTGCTCTTATATTCTAACCAAACGTTAGCATAAAGTAATTATTTTCTTTCCCGAAAAAAGGGGAATTGTTGCCAACTTTCTGATAAAACACGAAGTATTAAAGTAAATTAAACGTTTACATTCATTTACAAACGAAAACAAACGATTACTAACCGATTAGAGGTTTAATACTGTTTCATCTTTGCAGTGTCAATTTATTTGAAAGGCAATTTAAAATTATTTAACTATAAAAACAAACATGATGAACGCATTAAAAAACAAAGTACAGTTAGTAGGGAATTTAGGAAATGATCCAGAAATAATTACATTAGAAAGTGGTAAAAAGTTAGCTAAATTTTCATTAGCAACTAACGAAACCTATAAAAATTCGGCTGGTGAAAAAGTAACAGATACACAATGGCATAATTTAATAGCCTGGGGTAAAATTGCGGAACTTATTGAAAAATACCTAAAAAAAGGAAAAGAAGTAATGGTTGAAGGTAAATTAACCTATCGTTCTTATGAACCTTCGGAAGGTGAAAAACGATACGTAACTGAAATAACTGTAAATGAGTTTTTAATGTTGGGTGCTAAAAAGTAACTATCTTCTGAAATAGAAGCAGTAAAAATATGAAATGTAAATAAACGGTCTATTAAACTTAATTTGTGCTGAATTTTACTCAAATAAATAACATTAAAAATACTCTTATTTTTTAATATTAGAGGTATTTTTGCGCCCTAAAAAAATAAAACAATAAGAATGAATATTATAAAATTAAAAAATGAGTTAAAAAATTATTTTTTCATACTCAGTGGTAGTTTAATTTTAGCTATTGGTGTTGTTGGCTTTTTAGCACCAAATAAAATAGCAACAGGAGGAACTTCTGGTTTGTCAATTGTGTTAAATTATATTTCTAATATTCCGATAGGGATGTTGTTGTTAATTACAAATGCACCTTTATTATTAATAAGTGTAAAATATATAGGAAAACGTTTTGCTTTTAGAACTATGATTTCTATTGTTTCTTTGGCTTTATATATTGATTTATTTAGAGAGGTTTTTAAATTTCCTGCATTAAGTGATAACACATTGTTATCTACTATTTATGGTGGTGTTTGTGTAGGCTTAGGGATTGGAGTTATTTTTAAAGGAGATGCGTCGGCAGGTGGTGGTGCTATTATAGCACGTATTTTAAAAGATAAATATGACTTTAAACCAGGAACAGTAATTTTAACTTTAGATATTTTAATAATTCTTTTATCAGCACTTGTTTTTAAAGATTTAGAACTTGCCTTATGGGCAATGCTAAGTATTTTTGTAGCTAGTAAATTTATAGATTTAGTAGTTACAGGACGTAAGCAAAATAAAATTGTACATATTGCTTCAGATGATTTAAATACCTTAAAAATGGTGATAGCCTCTAAAATGGGAATTTCAGGAACTTTAATTGAAGGTAATAATTTATCGCAAGGTAATCAGCGTAATATTTTATTTTTATCGATAAATAAAAATAGAATTATGACGCTTAAAAATCTTGTTGAAAAGCACGACTCAGAAGCTTATATGATTGTTTTAGAAGCAACACAATTATTAGGTTCTTCAAATACAATAAAGTAAATTGTATCTTTTTTGATATAAAAATACCCGAAAATTTAAACATTTTTGGGTATTTTTATTTGATAACTTATGATTTTAAAATTATCTAATAATTTAAAAATGTGTACAAATTTCTAGCCCCGATTGTAGCATTTGTTTGAGCTCTTTTTTTGATTTTTCTTCAAAAAAAAGCGAGTGCGAAAAGCGGGAAATTGCTTCTAATAATTATTTGTTTTATCCTTAAAAAAATATTAGAAATTCATAGAAAGTTGAATGCGTTTTCTTGTTACATCGACCTCTAAAACCTTTACTTGTACATGCTGATTTAAAGTAACATGTTCATTTATATCTTTTACAAAAGTATTTGAAAGATTAGAAACATGGACTAAACCACTTTCTTTAATTCCGATATCGACAAAACAACCAAAATTTGTAATATTGTTGATAATTCCTGGAAGAATCATTCCTGTTTTTAAATCATCAATAGTTTTAACGTGTTCGTTAAAACTAAATTCTTTTGCTTTTTCTCTAGGATCTAATCCAGGTTTTTCTAATTCTTTTACAATATCCTGAAGGGTAGGTAATCCGTAAGAATCGGTAACATATTGTTGTAATTTTAATTGTTTTAAAACTGAGTTATTTCCTATTAAATCGATAATTTTATTACCAGAATCTTTAGCCATTTGCTTAACTAAGGCGTAACGTTCGGGATGTACAGCCGAATTATCTAAAGGATTATCGCCATTTTTAATACGTAAAAAACCTGCGGATTGTTCAAATGCTTTTCCGCCTAAACGAGGTACTTTTTTTATGGCAGTTCTATTTTTAAAAGCACCATTTTCATTTCGATAATTTACAATATTTTCGGCTAGTTTAATTCCAATTCCCGAAACAGCGCTTAACAACGAAACACTGGCTGTATTTATATTTACACCGACTTTATTTACACAATGTTCAACAATATTATCTAATGATTTTTTTAGTTTTCCTTGTTCTACATCATGTTGATATTGTCCTACACCAATCGATTTTGCATCAATTTTGACTAATTCAGCCAATGGGTCAGCCAATCTACGACCAATAGAAATTGCACCACGAACGGTAACATCGTAATCAGGAAATTCATCTCTAGCAATTTTTGAAGCCGAATAAATAGATGCTCCAGCTTCACTAATAACAAAAACCGAAATGTTATTTTTAAAAGCTATTTTTTTGATAAACTGTTCCGTTTCTCTTGACGCAGTTCCATTTCCAATTGCAATGGCTTCAATGTTATGTTTTTCGGCTAAAGCATTTATTTTTTGGATAGCTTCATCAGATTTATGTTGCGGTGCATGCGGATAAATAGTTTCATTTTGTAATAAATCGCCTTGTTTATTTAAGCAAACCACTTTACAACCTGAACGAAAACCTGGGTCAATTGCTAAAATTCGTTTTTCACCTAACGGAGCACTTAATAAAAGTTGTTGTAAATTTTTTGTAAATACTGTTATTGCACTTTCATCCGCTTTTTCTTTAGCAATTACCATTGCTTCATTTGTTAAAGCTGGTAATAATAAACGTTTATAAGCATCGGCAATAGCTAATTCAATCTGTTCACTACAATTATTTTGAGAACGAATAATACTATTTTCTATTTTCTGAATTGCTCTTTCGTTATCTATATCAATTTTTATTCTGATAAAACCTTCCTTTTCGGCACGAAGAATGGCTAAAAATCTATGTGAAGGAATTCTACTAAAACTTTCATTCCAATCAAAGTAATCTTTAAATTTTTGCGCGTTTTCTTCTTCCTTTTTTGTTTTTACAACTTTAGTATTGATAACAGAAAAACGTGCTAATTCTTTACGAATATTATTTCGAACATCGGTGCGTTCATTTATCCATTCTGATATAATATGTCGTGCGCCTTCTAAGGCTTTTTCTTCGGATAAAACTTCTTTGTTTTTATATTTTGATGCAGTAAAATTTAAGTCATTTATACGCTGACTCATTATCATTTTTGCCAAAGGTTCTAATCCGTTTTTACGAGCAGTTTCGGCTTTTGTTTTTCGTTTCTTTTTATAAGGAAGATAAATGTCTTCTAAAGCAGTAATATTTTCTGTTTTATCAATCTTATTTTTTAGTTCATCAGTTAAAGCATCTTGTTCTTCAATGGCTTTTATGATTGTTTTTTTTCTTTTTTCAAGGATTTCAAATTGCTCTTTTAATTCGACTATTAAACCGATTTCAACTTCATCTAAATTACCAGTTTTTTCTTTTCTGTAACGAGCAATAAAAGGAATAGTACAATCTTCATTTAATAATTCAACAGTATTTTGAACTGATTTTAAAGAAATTTGACAGCGAGAAATTATATAATTGATGAGTTGCATAGCGTAGTTATTTGAAATAAAAAACCTCACTTTTTTAAAAGTGAGGTTTCAAATATAGTAAAATGTTATTTTTTTAAGATATAAACTCTCCGTTTGTTACCTTTTCAGAAGGTTGTGAAAATGCAAGTTTACCATCAGGCGTATCAATCATTAAAATCATTCCTTGACTTTCTATTCCTTTTAATTTACGTGGTGCTAAATTACAAACTACAGAAACTTGTTGTCCAATAATATCTTCAGGTTTAAAGCTTTCAGCAATTCCCGAAACAATTGTTCTGGTATCAAGCCCAACATCAACAGTTAATTTTAATAATTTTTTAGTTTTTGCTACTTTTTCTGCTGCTGTAATAGTTCCTACACGGATATCTATTTTTGTAAAATCATCAAATTCAATAGTTTCTTTTTGAGGCTCAAGAACTCTGTTTTCAGCTTCATTTGCTTTTTTAGTAGCTTCTAATTTTGCTAATTGTTTTTCAATTTCAGCATCTTCAATTTTAGAAAATAATAATTCGGCTTTATTAATTTGATGATTATCTGAAATTAAAATGTCTTTTTCTGATACATCATTCCAAGTTAAAGTAGCATCAATATTTAAAATTGATTTTAACTTTGTTGAAGTGAAAGGTAAAAAAGGTTCTGATAAAATAGCTAATCCAGCAGCAATTTGTAAAGCTACATTCATAATTGTTTTAGTGCGTTCTGTATCAACCTTAATCATTTTCCAAGGCTCTTCATCGGCTAAATATTTATTACCTAAGCGAGCTAAATTCATTAATTCTTGAGATGCTTCTCTAAAGCGGTAACGCTCAATTGATTTAGCAATTACATTAGGAAACTCTTTTAAAGTAGCTAAAGTATCTTCATCAACTTCTGATAAATCACCCGCAACAGGTACTTTTCCTTCGTAATATTTGTTAGTTAAAACAACTACACGGTTTATAAAGTTTCCGAAGATAGCGACTAACTCATTATTATTTTTTGCTTGAAAATCTTTCCAAGTAAAATCGTTATCTTTACTTTCAGGAGCATTTGCTGTTAAAGTGTAACGTAAAACATCTTGCTGATTAGGAAAATCTTCTAAATATTCGTGTAACCAAACCGCCCAATTTTTAGAGGTAGATAATTTATTACCTTCTAAATTTAAAAATTCGTTTGCAGGTACATTTTCAGGTAAAATATAATCTCCATGCGCTTTTAACATTGATGGAAAAATAAGACAGTGAAATACAATATTATCTTTTCCGATAAAGTGTACTAATTTAGTATCGTCTTTTTTCCAATAATCTTCCCAGTTTTTACCCTCACGAGCTGCCCATTCTTTGGTTGATGAAATATATCCGATAGGCGCATCAAACCAAACATATAATACTTTTCCTTCAGCTCCTTCAGCAGGAACAGGAATTCCCCAGTCTAAATCACGAGTTACAGCTCTAGGACGTAATCCGTCATCAATCCAAGATTTACATTGTCCTAAAACGTTTGGTTTCCAATCACTTTTATGACCTTCTAAAATCCATTTACGTAAAAAATCTTCGTGTTTATCTAAAGGTAAAAACCAGTGTTTTGTTTCTTTTAAAGAAGGAATATTTCCCGTAATTGCTGATTTTGGATTGATTAAATCTGTTGCATTATGGCTTGTTCCACATTTTTCACATTGGTCACCATAGCTTTCTTCATTTCCACATTTTGGGCAAGTTCCAACCACAAAACGGTCAGCTAAATATTGATTAGCTTCAGCATCGTATAATTGCTCTGTAACTTCTTCAATAAATTCTCCATCATTATATAATTTTGTGAAAAAATCAGAAGCTGTTTTATGATGAACTTCAGAAGATGTACGAGAGTAATTATCAAAAGAAACACCAAAATCAACAAATGATTTTTTAATAATTCCGTGATATTTATCAATAATATGTTGTGGTGTAACACCTTCTTTTTTTGCACGCATTGGTATTGCTACACCATGCTCATCAGATCCGCAAATAAAAGCAACATCTTTTCCTTTTCCACGTAAAAAACGTGCGTAAATATCTCCAGGAACATAAACACCTGCTAAATGCCCAATATGTATAGGACCGTTTGTATAAGGTAATGCCGCTGTAATTGTATATCTTTTTGGTGTAGTCATTTTAAAAATCAATTTTGATAGGCAAAAATACTTAAAATTAAACAGCTTTTTAAAATATCCTTAAAAACAGTTATTTTTATTTTGTCTAAATAAAAATAATGGTATACTTTTGTCCTCATTTAAAAATTATTATAAATAAAATATATAAATAAGATGAATAATAAAGGACTATTGTTATTAATGATGTTCGTAACATCCGTCATTTTTTCTCAAGATTTAAAAACAGTAAAAGGGAAAATCACAGACAAAAATGGAAATCCAATTGAAAATGTAACAATTGTATTATCTGACCTTAATAAAGGTGTGTATTCTAATAGTAAAGGAGAATTTTATTTAGATAAATTAAAATCTAAAAAAATAGTTTTAAAAGCTTCAAAAATAGGGTATGCAACAATTATAAATAAGATTACATTATCAACTAAAAATAATATTGTAAATCTAGTAATGTTGTCTAAAACCGAAGCATTAAAAGAGGTAATAGTTAATGGTAATTTACAACAAAAAAACAAATCTAAAGTATCTACAAACCGATTAGGTGCTAAAACTATTGATATGCCAAACTCATCTGATGTTGTAGGTAAATCATTAATAGAACAACAACAATCCTTGACTTTAGGAGAGGTAATGACCAATGTTTCTGGAGTTTTTCAATTTAATAAAGGTTATGGAGGAGTTTCTGAAACTTTTGGTGCTAGAGGTTTAAGTTTACGTTACTTAGGTTTTATGTTTAGAGACGGTATAAGGTTTAGTACTAATCAATATTTAGCAACTCCTGAATTACAATCATTTGAAAAAGTAGAAATTTTAAAAGGTGGAGCGGCTATTAATTTTGGATATGTATCGCCAGGAGCAACTATAAATTATGTGACTAAAAAACCATTTTTTGAAACTAAAGGAAGTATTTCTTTCAGATATGGAAGCTACGATTTTATCAAGCCAACGTTAGATTATAATTTTAAATTATCAGAAAAATTAGCCTTCAGATTTGTTTCTACAACCGATATGGCAAACAGTTTTAGAGAAACCGTAAAAACTAGACGCTATTTTAATTATGGAGCTTTTAGATATTTAGCATCAGAAAATACTACCATCGATTTGAATGTAGAATATTTAAAAGATAAACGTCCGTTTGATTTTGGATTGCCAATTTTTGAAGATAGAATTATTACAGGAAGAACAATAGATAATGAAGGAAAAGAAAAACCTGTTTATCTACAAGAAAAAGGACAGCAACGTTTGTATTCTAAAATAACAAAAGATTTAAGAAAAAGATTTATAGGAAGTCCTTTTAATAACAGAAATTCAAATCAATTTAATGCTAATTTAAAATTAGATTCTCAATTAAATGAACAATGGAATTTAAATATTGCCTTAGGAACTTCTATTTCTGATTATGATTATGTTAGAACAGGAAGTGGTTTTTCTAATCAATATTTTTTAGAAGGAAATGATATTAGAATTAGCAGAACACTAGAAAAGCAATCTTGGATTGAAAACGGTTTTGGAGCACAAATTAATTTAACAGGTAAATATGCTGTTTTAGGAATGAAAAATCGTACTAGTTTTAGTATCGATTATGATAATAGAAATCAAAAAACAGTAAACTATAATTCAATAAGAGGTTTTGATGATGTTTATTTATTCAATAAAAACACAACTCAAAAGGGATTGGTAACGATGGATAAATCTTATTTAGGCGATAATAAATTTGTAGGCATAGGAATTTCATTTCAAAATTTATTAAGCATTACTGATTATTTAAACTTATTGGCATCTGTAAGAATGGATGTTGTTGATGGTAGTTCAGAAAATGTTTATTTAATCGATTACAGCGGAAATAAACCTGGGGATATTGTATTGAAAGAATATGATGATGTCGCTTTTACACCAAGTATCGGTTTAACGTATAAACTCACAGAAGATAATTCAATTTTTGCAAGTTTTACAAATACTTTTAATCCAAATAATAGATTCAGATTAAATGATGATGATGATATTTTACCATCATTTTACACAAATCAATTTGAAGTAGGAACAAAAAATAGTTTTTACGACGGAAAATTTAATGTAAATGCTACATATTATATTATCAATAGTGATGGTTATGTAACAAGTCCTAATAGACCAGAAAGACACGCCATCGGTTCAGGAACAAAATATAAAGGTTTAGAGTTTGATATTTCTGCAAAACCTTTTGAAGGATTAACATTAAGTGCAAATTATTCTTATATAGATGCCGAATATGGCGAAGGCGGATTTTTTAAAGCAGGAACTAGACCACAGCAAACTCCAGAGCATCAGTTAGGATTTTGGTCTAATTATAAATTTAATAGTGGTGTTTTAAAAAATTTCTCTCTTAATTTTGGAGGTCAATATACAAGTGAACGCCTTGGAAATGATTTTTATAGAGGAAATAATCCATACATCCAAAAAGCATACACATTGTTAAATGCGGGTGTTGGTTATCAGCAAAAAAACTTTGATGTGAATTTAAAAGTAACCAATATTTTAGATGAATTTACATTTTTTGCCTATCGATATGGTAGTGTAAATCCGATAGACCCAACACAATTTAGCTTAACAACACGATACAGATTTTAATTCTCCTAAAAAAACTGACCCAATTTTATAGTTTTAAAATTGCGTCAGTTTTAAAAAATAATATATAATGAAAAAAAAAATTTTTTTAATAATTTTAATAGTATTGCCAATATTTATGTCACATAGTGTTTGGATGCAAATAAAAAATAAAGGAAAAGTAGGCGATAAGGCTAAAGTGAATTTATATTTTGGTGAAATTAGAGAAAATGTTATAGAAAAAGGCTTAAAATGGTATGATGGTGAAATTTTTAAAGAATTTAAAGGCTATGTAAAACTTCCTAATTCGGATAATAAAGAAACCTTATTATTAACACCTTCTGAAACATCTGTATCAGGAAAATTTACCCCAAAAACATCTGGAATTTATCAAATAGTAGCCTTTAACGAAACAGGTACAATTAAAGATTATACCAAACATGGTTTAGGTTTATTAAAGGATGCAACTTATTTACGTACTACTTTTGAAGCGACTTCATGGAGAACAAAACAAGAAGGAACGCCTAATTTAAAGCCGATGATGAAATATGATATTGTTCCTTTTCCGGCTAAAAATGGCTACGGAAGTTATAATAGTCATAAAGCTACTTGGCGAGTAAAAGAAAAAGTATATGCTAAGTTTTATATTGATGGAGAAATTGCTATTGATAAAGAAATAAAAGTATATAGCCCTGATGGTTGGACATCAGTTAAAAAAACTGATAAAAATGGAATGTTTTATTTTATACCTTATAAAAAAGGAACGTATCAGGCGATTTATCAATTAAAAAAGAAAGAAAACGGTGTTTATAAAGGAGAAAAATATAATACCACACGAATAAAAATGATTACCAATTTAAATATTGAATAATTCCTATATTAAAAAAGAAGTTAAAAACTAGTTGAATATTATTAGTTTTATTATTTTGAGCGTAAATTAACTTAAAACAACATTATTTATGAGATTTACGAAACAAAAAATGTTTGTTTTTTCATTGTTAGTATCGCTATTATTGTCAATGTCAATGAACGCTCAAAATAATTTTATGAAATTAAAAACACCACCATTTTTACAAAAAGGCGATACTATTGTAATTCTAGCTCCTGCTGGAATTTTAAAAAATAGAAAATATATTATTGATAAAGCCAAAAAACTTGCCCAAAGTTGGGGATTAAAAGTTGTTTATGGAAAACATATGTTTAATCAAGGAAATCATTTTGCAGGAACGGATGAAGAACGTTGCCAAGATTTTCAAGATGCTTTAGATAATCCGAATATTAAAGCTATTTGGTCGGCTCGTGGCGGTTATGGTTCTGTTAGAATATTAGATAAATTAGATTTTTCTAAATTTATTGAAAATCCTAAATGGGTAATTGGTTATTCTGATATTACAGCGTTTCATAATCATATTCATAATTTAGGCGTAGAAACGATTCACGGAATAATGGGAACAAGTTTACAAGATAAACCTGAAGTTATTGCAAAAAGTATCGTATCGCTTAAAAAAATCTTGTTTGGAGAATCTCTTTCTTATAAAATTTTGGCATCAAAATACAATAAATTAGGGAGTTTTAAAGGAGAATTAGTTGGTGGTAATATTGCTATTTTAGCATCGATGTTAGGGTCGGATAGTCAAATATCAACAGAAAATAAAGTGTTATTTATTGAAGAAATAGGGGAATATAAATATTCGATTGATAGAATGTTACAAAGTTTAAAACGTGCAGGATATTTTACAAAAGTAAGTGGTGTTATTGTAGGTGATATGACTAAGGTTAAAAAAAATTCAACACCTTGGGGAAGTTCTATCGAACAATTAATTTTAGATGTAATTCCTAAAGATATTCCTGTTGTATTTAATTTTCCTGCTGGTCATGAACCTGATAATAGAGCTTTAATTATGGGAAGAACTGTTGAAGTAAATAATGATAAAATAGTAACTGTAAAATTTAAGTAGTGGCACAACATAATGAACTTGGAATAAAAGGTGAGCAGTTAGCTATTGAATATCTACAAAATAAAGGATACGTTATAATTGAGAAAAATTATCGATTTAAAAAGGCTGAAGTTGATATTATCGCTAAAAAGTCAGATACTTTAATTGTTGTAGAAGTAAAAACAAGGTCTAGTTCTTATTTTGGTAATCCCCAAGATTTTGTAAATCCGAAGAAAATAAAATTATTGGTTTATGCAATTGATAATTATGTAAATCAAAAAGATTTAGATGTTGAAATTAGATTTGATATTATCGCAATTTTAAAAAATAAAGAAGGTTTTAATATTCATCATATAGAAGACGCATTTTTATATTTTTAAAACAGCAACCCCAACAATAATGTTGGGGTTGCTGTTTTAATCAACGTATTTATAAAATAAATGTTTTATTTTGATTGTTTTGCGAAATATTTTTTAACATCTTCTAAATCGTTTGGTATCGCAATTATTTTTTTATCTTTATCTAAAACAAAATAAGAAGGCGTTCCTGTTAAATTGTACTTAACTATGGTTTCGTTGTCAAATTTATAGGTAGGATGTGTTCCCATAGCATTGTGCCAGTAAGGTAGGTTTTTTTGAAATTCATTCCAATCAGTTGACTTGTAGTTTTCAACAGCAAATGATACTACTGATACTTCATTGTATTTTTGCATTAGGGTATGTAATTCAGGAATGTCTCTAGTACAGTGAGGACAAGAGGTGCTCCAAAAAATTAATAAATATTTTTCACCATCAGCTAAGGTTGATAATTTAAGTTCTTTACCTGCTTCTTCCCATGAAAAATCAGGTGCTATTCTACCAACGGTAGCATTTAAAAATTGTAAGGTTTCTTTTCTAAATACAGGATCAATTTCTTCTTCAGGTAACTTATCATAGTAGTTTTCAAACATCCAATCTACTATTGGACCATTGCGTTTTTCAGCTAAAGAAGTAATTAAAAATACTGTTACTGATTTTTTTAATTGAACACCAGAAAGTTTGCCCATTACCTTTGTAATAGATTCTTTAAGTAGTTTTTGTTGTAATTCTTTATTATCAGAATAATTTAAGTAAAAAACATAATCGGCAATGCGATCTACTAAAAAAGAAGAGTTATATAAAGCCTCATTTTTAAAATCGATATATTTAAAAAAATGATTAACTGTAGAAGAAAGATATTCGTCCATATTATCAATAGGACTAGATGGGTTATAACGTTGTGAAGCTTCTATAAAATTATTAACTAACATACCATCTGATTTATTTTCATAAATATCTTGCACATCTTCTAATTCTTTTACGGCTACTTTATATGCTTTTTTAGTTTCTTTATTTCCATTTTTAATATAATCAACTTGATTTTCGTCAATTTTATTTTGAATTAAAGCATAAGATTGTAAATATTCGGTATATAATTTATTTTCTCTAGAAGCTGTAAAAACAATAGATTGTCCTGGGTATTTCGGATTGAATATAAATTCGATATTTTCTTTATTGAAATAGAAGTCTACAAAACCAGCACCTTTATTTCGATAAGTAGCTCTGTATGCACCAGCAGGAGCATCTTCAGGAAGAGTAAATTCAAATTTACCTAAAGTTTGTTTTTCTCCACCAACAACAATGGTGTTCGATTTTATAGTTGTATTACCGATAAATTTAGGCTTAGCTCCTTGTAATTTATGTAAGTAAACCCAGTCACTTTTTTCAGGAGGAGTCATTGTTCCTTTAATTGTGTATTGAGCACTAACTATTGAAGTAGCAAGTATTAATAGCGAAAGTAATTTTTTCATTAGTATATTTTATAAGAGTTGAATTAATATTTAAAACTAGTCATTTACTAACTTCTATCCAAGAAGTGTACCAATTTTATTTTTTGTTGTTTTATCAAAATAAAAGTACTATTTATGATTTTAAACGAATATTTAATTCTTTTTTATTTAAAGAATGCTATTAATTCAAAATAATTAATAATAGCTTCTTTTATTAAAACGGCTTGTTCTCCTGGTTTTAAATTAGGTAATTCTGTGATAGTTTTATAGTGAGGCCAACCATCTTGATCAAAGAAATCAAACTCATAATATCCGTAGGGTTCTAAAAGTTTACAAATAGCAATGTGCATTAAGTTTACTTTTTCATCTTTTTTAAAAGGTCGTTGTCCTTGTCCTAGTTCTTGAACTCCAATTAAATATACAATGGAGTCTACATTTAATGTATCGCCATCGGCAAATTGTTCTGATAAATTTTTTATCAGAAAATCCCATTTTTCTTTTAAGTTAACTTCTTTTGACATCTGTGTTTTTTGAATAGACAAATATACAACTGAGTTATGTATATTTGATGTACAATTTACAGGCATAACATTTTAATTGAGATGCTATTTTTTAAACGATATTTTATAACCCTTATTTTTATACCTATGAATATTTTTGATATTATAATAGCTGTTCTTTTACTATTTGGTTTTGTACGAGGAATTCTCAAAGGATTATTTGTTGAGGTAGCCTCTTTGGTAGCTTTAATTGCGGGAGTTTATGGTGCAATGCATTTTTCTTATTTTATTTCAGATTGGTTAGCAAGCAGTGTTTCTTGGGATGAAAAATACATTAGTTTAACTGCCTTTGCAGGAACATTTATTGTTATTATTATAGTAATATCTTTACTAGGAAAAATACTAACTAAAGTTGCCGATTTTGCTTCTTTAGGAATTTTAAATAAAATATTGGGCGGTGTTTTTGGTGCTTTAAAAATTGGATTAATATTAAGTGTCGCTTTTATTTTCTTTGGAAAAATGAACGATACCATTCCTTTTGTAACCAAAGAAAACTTAGCCGAATCTATTTTATACCGCCCTGTTAAAAAAATTGCCCCGATGATTTTTCCATCAATAATTAAAGAAGATTAAATAATAAAAACCTAATTAACGGGAATAATTGGCGTTAAACCATACTTTTTTCCAAACTCTTTTTAAGATTAAAAAAACAACAGTTTTTACGTAATTATCAATATCGGAAGTATCAATTTTTTGTATCATTTCTTCAGGAACATCAATAATATATAAAAGCGTTTTATAAGTATTCGAATCTTTAATAATTAAATTTTTTATAGCATTAGTTAGTACTTTTTTTAAAGTATCAGGAGGAGTTTTTTCTGAAATTTTTAAATCAGAATTTGCCAAGCCAAAATCTTTAGTAAGCTGTGAAATCAGCTTACTATACAATTCGTTTTCTGCTACGTTTATTAATAAATCGTTGCTATTATTGTAAGTTGGTAGCATTTTTAATTCAATTTATATTTAATATGTTGATTTTCTAAAGAACTTAAAAATTCATTAGTTACTTTTATTTTAGTATTTCTACTAGGCATATTTAATTCTATTTTTTCTTCAGTATCCCAAATGGTAAAGTGTAAATTTTGAGCCCCTTTATTAGTCGTAAATAAATGTTGTAAGTTTTTTATTCGGTTTTCATTTACTTCTTTTAAATGCATTTTTATAGTTATTTTTTTACACATTTTATCCATAATATCATGAAGTAATATAAACTCTGTAAACCCAACTCTTGGGTCTCCTTTTATACCTTCTCTATTTGTCCAACCAGGTTTTACCATAGTTTTTACAAATAAAAATGAATTAGGAACTAAAAAATGTTTGAATTTTAAATATTCTTCACCAAAAATTCTGAACTCAAAATTTTCACTATAATCTTCAATAAAAAATGTTGCCCATCCTTTTCCTGCTTTCGAAATTCGATGTTGTACATCGGTAACAATTCCTCCAAAAGTTAATGCCATACCTTCATATTTAGGTAGGTCATTATAATAAGAAAGCTTTGCATTACAAAAACTCAATTCATTTTTAAAATCATCTAGCGGGTGTGCAGAAATATAAATACCAACAACTTCTTTTTCTTTTCCTAGCAACTCCATAGTTCCCCAAGTATCGCAAATAGGTATAATTGGTTCGGGCATTTCTTCTTCGGATGCACCACCAAATAATGAAACTTGTGCTGAATTTAAATTTTCTTGATATTTATTTCCAAAACGCAATACTTTTTCTATAAATTTTTGGTTTTTTTCATCTTCGATAAAATATTGAGCTCTGTGTGTATTTTTAAAAGAGTCGAATCCACCTGCTAAAATTAAACCTTCAAAAGCTTTTTTATTTGCTACACGTAAATCAACACGTTTGGCAACATCAAAAACAGAGTTAAACCCTCCATTTTTTTCACGTTCGGTAATAATCGCTTTTACAGCAAGTGCACCAACCCCTTTAATAGCTGCCATTCCGAAACGAATAGCACCTTCTTTATTTACTGAAAATTTAGAAAAAGATTCATTAACATCAGGACCTAAAACTGTAATTCCAGCTCGTTTACATTCCTCCATAAAAAAGGAAACGGATTTAATATCATTCATATTATTTGACAATACCGCTGCCATATATTCGGCAGGATAATGCGCTTTTAAATAGGCTGTTTGATACGCAATCCAAGCATAACAAGTAGAGTGTGATTTGTTAAATGCGTAGGATGCGAAGGCTTCCCAATCTGTCCAGATTTTTTCTAGTTTTTTTTCATCATGTCCGTTTGCAATTGCTTGTTTTACAAACTTAGGTTTCATTTTATCGAGTACTGCAATTTGTTTTTTACCCATTGCTTTACGTAAAACATCGGCTTCACCTTTTGTAAAATCGGCTAATTTTTGCGATAATAACATTACCTGCTCTTGATAAACTGTAATTCCGTAGGTTTCAGATAAGTATTCTTCCATTGCTGGTAAATCGTACTCAATTTCTTCATCTCCGTGTTTTCTTCGGATAAAAGAAGGAATATATTCCATCGGTCCAGGACGATACAAGGCATTCATAGCAATTAAATCTTCAAAAACAGTCGGTTTTAAAGAACGCATGTGTTTTTGCATCCCTGGAGATTCATATTGAAAAATACCAACAGTTTCTCCTCTTTGGAAAAGTTCGTAGGTTTTCACATCATCTAAAGGAAAAGTTTCGGGGTCTAAAAGTACATCGTGACGTGCTTTTACAATTTTAACGGTATCTTTAATTAAAGTTAGCGTTTTTAATCCTAAGAAATCCATTTTTAATAAACCTGCATCTTCCACAACCGAGTTATCAAACTGAGTTACGTACATGTCAGAATCTTTTGCCAAAGCAACGGGTACAAACTTGGTAATATCATCGGGTGTAATAATAACACCACAGGCATGAATACCAGTATTTCGAACAGAACCTTCTAAAATTCGGGCTTTATTAATGGTTTCTGCCATTAAATCAGAACCATTAGAAAGTCTTTTTAGTTCGTTTACCAATTCAATTTCTTCAGCTCTAAGTTTTTCACTTAGTTGTTTATCATCCAAAGAAAATATTTTCTTCAGCTTCATTCCTGGAATTAATTTGGCAATTCTATCGGCTTCAAACAGCGGTAAATCTAAAACACGAGCGGTATCTCTAATCGAAGATTTTGCCGCCATAGTTCCGTAAGTAATAATTTGCGCTACCTGATTTGCACCATATTTATTGATAACATAATCCATTACACGTCCACGTCCTTCGTCATCAAAATCAATATCAATATCGGGCATCGATACACGTTCAGGATTTAAGAAACGCTCAAAAAGTAAATCGTATTTAATTGGGTCAATATTTGTAATCCACAAACAATATGCAACTACCGAACCTGCCGCCGAACCACGCCCCGGACCTACGGCAACATCCATTTTTCTTGCTTCACGAATAAAATCTTCAACAATTAAAAAATACCCTGGATACCCTGTTTTTTCAATTACTTCCAGCTCAAAATCTAAACGTTCACGAATACTTTCTGTAATTTCTCCGTATCGTTTTTTTGCACCAACATAGGTTAAATGACGTAAAAAATTATTTTCTCCACGTTTTCCTTTATCTTGGTTGTCTTTTTCATCTTTAAATTCATCAGGAATATCAAAAGCAGGTAATAAAACATCACGAGCTAGGGTGTAAGGTGTTATTTTATCAACAATTTCTTGAATATTTATAATTGCTTCAGGAAGGTCAGCAAACAATGTTTTCATTTCTTCGGATGATTTGAAGTAATATTCATCATTAGGTAAACCGTAGCGATAACCTCGTCCTCGTCCTTTTGGCGTTGCTTGTTTTTCGCCATCTTTTACACATAATAAAATATCGTGTGCATTGGCATCTTCTTTTCCTAAATAAAATGTGTTGTTAGAGGCAACTATTTTTACATTATGTTTTTTTGAAAATTTTAAAAGTGTTTCATTTACAACTCTTTCATCATCTTGATTATGACGCATTAATTCGATGTATAAATCATCACCAAATTGTTCTTTCCACCAAAGTAATGCTTCTTCGGCTTGTGCTTCACCAACATTTAATATTTTACTAGGAACTTCACCGTATAAACTACCAGTAAGTACAATAATATCTTCTTTGTATTGTTCAATTACTTTTCTATCGATTCTGGGGATATAATAAAATCCATCAACAAAAGCGATAGATGACATTTTTGCTAAATTGTGATATCCTTTTTTATTTTTGGCTAATAAAACAACTTGATAACCGTTGTCTTTTTGGCTTTTATTAGTATGGTCGGTACAAATATTAAATTCACAACCAACAATAGGTTTTAAAGGTTTTTGAGTAGGGATTTCTCCTTTCTCAATTGCTTCAGTGTTTGCTTTTTCTACGGATTTATTATGATTTAAAACTGCTTGTACAAAATGAAAAGCAGCCATCATATTTGCTGTATCGGTCATTGCAACTGCCGACATATTATCTTTTGCAGCAGCTTTTATAATATTACCAATTTGAGTGGTAGATTGTAAAACGGAATATTGTGTATGATTATGAAGATGTGCAAAAGCTACATTTTCTAATTTTGCTAATCCTTCATTAGTACTTACAGTTGTTGTAACACCTTTAGCCTTTTCAATTCTATCACGAATTTTTTCACTTTCTTTTTTTAAATTTAAGTGATTTAATCCTATTACCTGAATAGGAGTAGGGTTGATATTATTGTAGTTATCAAAGAAATCATCAGAAACATCTAATTGTTCTTTTGTAAATTGACGTAAACGAATCAATTCTAAAAAACAACGTGTTGTAGCTTCTACATCGGCAGTAGCATTGTGGGCTTCACCAAAACCAATACCAAATAAATGTTGATGTAATTCGGTTAGTGTTGGTAATTTAAATTTACCTCCACGACCACCAGGAATTTGACACATTTTAGCAGTTTGTTCGGTACAGGTATCTAAAATAGGGAGGTCGTTTAAAATGGTATCTACACCTAAACGATGAAATTCACATCCCATAATATTTAAATCAAAACCAACATTCTGACCAACAACAAATTTTGTTTTACTTAATGCTTCGTTGAATAAAGCCAAACCTTCGGGAAGTTCAATTCCTTGTTCTTGAGCTAAATCAGTAGAAATACCGTGTATTCTTTCAGCATCATAAGGAATATTAAATCCTTCTGGTTTGATAAGAAAATCATTATGTTCAATTAAATTACCTACTTCATCATGTAATTGCCAAGCAATTTGTATTGCTCTAGGCCAATTATTAGTGTCAGTAATTGGAGCGTTCCAGTTTTTTGGTAATCCAGTGGTTTCAGTATCAAAAATTAAATACATCTTTTGAAGTTTTTTAATGATTTTTTATTAAAATAAAATGTAAAAATACAAAGAATTTATCGTGTTTATCATACAGGTTGCTAATCGGCTTTTAGCGTGTGAGTTGTTTTAGGAGTAAAATCATTTTGATAACTAATTGATAATTAATTGTTACTTTGGTGTTAAGTTTTTTTTTTTGATAAAAAAAAGTAATTTATAGTTGATTTATAAATATTTTTTAAAAGTATATTTGCGGCATATTTAATATAATATTTTTTACAATGAAAGAAGGAACAATTAAGTTCTTTAACGAATCTAAAGGTTTTGGATTTGTTACAGAGTCAGGGTCAAACACAGAATATTTTGTACACGTATCAGGTTTAATCGATGAGGTTAGAGAAGGTGATACTGTAGAATTTGACCTTAAAGAAGGAAGAAAAGGATTAAATGCTGTTGATGTTAGAGTTTTATAACATTTAAACACAACTTATTTTCTTAAGAGCTTGGTATTCAAGCTCTTTTTTATTGTATTAATGTTTGATTTTTGCTTTTTAATTAAAAATAAATTATACATTTGCATCCGCTTATCACGAGATGATAAGATTTATTAATAATAAAGGTCGAGAACCTTAAAAATTAAAATTATGCCTGTAAAAAT
Source organism: Tenacibaculum dicentrarchi (assembly GCF_900239345.1). Classification (GTDB taxonomy): domain Bacteria; phylum Bacteroidota; class Bacteroidia; order Flavobacteriales; family Flavobacteriaceae; genus Polaribacter; species Polaribacter dicentrarchi. Next base: position 566,655 of record NZ_OESZ01000001.1, read on the forward strand.
TAGATTACAAAGACACGGAAAGAAAGGAAAACCTTTTTACTGGGTAGTAGCTGCTGATTCAAGAGCTAAAAGAGATGGACGTTTCTTAGAAAAAATTGGAACTTATAACCCTAACACTAACCCTGCAACTACTGACTTAAACGTTGATGTAGCTGTATCATGGTTAGAAAAAGGAGCACAGCCAACTGATACTGCTAGAACTATTTTATCTGATAAAGGAGTTTTATTAAAAAAGCATTTAGCTGGTGGAGTTAAAAAAGGTGCTTTAACACAAGAACAAGCAGATGCTAAATTTGCAGCTTGGTTAGAAGAAAAAACTGGTATCGTTGCAAGTAAAGTTGATGGTTTAGCTAAAGCAGAAGCAGAAGCTAAAGCAAAAGCTTTAGAAGCTGAAAAAGCTGTAAATGCTGCACGTATTGCTGCTAACACTCCTGTTGCTGATAGCGAAGAGGTTGTTGCTGAAAATGGAGCAGATAGCGAAGAATAAAAAACTGTACTATAATGATGATGCAAAAAGAAGATTGCTTTTATCTTGGCAAAATCGTTAAAAAACATAGTTTTAAGGGAGAAGTTGTTATCAAATTAGATACCGATGAACCCCATCTTTACGAAAATTTGGAATCAGTTTTTGTCGATTTAGGCAATAATCTGGTTCCTTTTTTTATTGAAAAATCTTCATTAAGTAAAAGTACTATGTTTCGCGTAAAATTTGAAGACGTAGATTCTGAACCAGATGCAGATGCCATTATGAGAGCAGGAATTTATTTACCTTTAAATTTATTGCCAAAACTTTCAGGAAATAAGTTTTATTATCATGAAGTTATTGGTTTTACCATTGTTGATAAAAATTTTGGTGAAGTAGGTACTTTAGCATACATAAATGATAAAGCTGCTCAACCTCTTTTTGAAATTGAAAATGGTGATACTGAAATTTTTATTCCTATGATTGATGACTTTATTAAAAAAGTTGATAGAGCTAATAAAATTATTGAAGTTGAAACTCCTAAAGGATTGATCGAATTATATTTTGAATAAAAATAAAGTGATATTACTTTTTTATGAGTTATTAGAATATAATTCAATAGATTTTAATTAGTTATAGTTTACTGTAGTTTTTAAAAAGTAAAACCTTGACGATTAATTGTCAAGGTTTTTTTATTTCGGGGGATTTCTTAATGGCAATATATTGGTATAACTCAAATAGAGAGTCCGAAATCATGTAAAATGGATGATTTGGAACAAATTTTTGGTTTATTATGTACTTATTTGGCTTTAAAAGTTAATTATAATACTTTATTTATTGTTTTTTGATATATAGATTATTAGTTTATTATTTGATAAGCTATTTATAATTTTATTTTGATGTACTACTATGAAATTAGCACAAATTCCTAGCCCCGATTGCAGCAATTGTTTGAGCTCTTTTTTGTTTTTCTTTTTAAAAAAACAAAAAAAGCGAGTGCGGAAAGCGGGAAATTGCTTCAAATAATTTATATGTAACTGATTTTAAATCCATTTTAGATTTATTTCTGATAAAATAATAATGTATTTTTACAACTTATAATTTATAGTAAAAAAGATGGGGTTATTACAAGACTTAGAAGATAGAAGTGGAAAGCAATGTGAATTATGTGCTTCAAAAGAAAATTTATCAATTTATGAAGTAAAACCAATGCAAACTGGTGGTGTAGATGGAAGTTTATTAGCATGTAATACTTGTATTGAACAAATTGAAGATGCTGAAAAAACAGTACCTAATCATTGGCGTTGTTTAAATGATAGTATGTGGAGTGAGTATAGAGCTGTAAAAGTTGTTGCTTGGAGAATGTTATCAAGACTTCGTAACGAAGGTTGGCCTCAAGATTTACTTGATATGTTATATTTAGAAGATGATGATTTACGTTTTGCTAAAGAAAGTGGAGACCATTTAGATGAAAGTGAAAAAATTATTCACAGAGATGCAAATGGTGCTATTTTACAAGCAGGTGATTCTGTTGTATTAATTAAAGATTTAAAAGTAAAAGGTTCTAGCATGGTAGCTAAACAAGGAACAGCTGTTCGAAGAATTTCTTTAGACCATGAAAATGCTAATTATATTGAAGGTAAGGTAGGACCTACTCAAATTGTAATTATTACTGATTATGTGAAGAAAATGTCTGAAAAAGAGTAATTTTTATTCTTTTTAAACATGTTTTACTTTTTAAAAATATAAAAAAAGCTGAAGTTTTAAAACTTCAGCTTTTTTGTTTAAAATAAAGTGTTTTTCAAGACAGATAAACGTCATGCTGAATTTATTTCAGCATCGCATCAACAGGAAAACTACGGCAAATTAGAATACGAACCTGAACTAAATTCAGGTTGACGGATGTGATTCTTTATTTTTCTGTAATTTTTTATTTTTCAGTATTGTAAAAGACTTTGTAGTATTTCATTTTTTTATCTTCATCATAACCTTGTTCTAAGTAATCTGAAGAAGCATCAGGAGCATCAATATCAATTTTAATTTGAATATTGGTATCTAATTTAATTTCAGTTTTAAATTTGCTTTTTTCTTTCTTTAAAACAACATCAGAAACTTCAAAATTATTACGAATTAAAACATCATTTAACTTTTCAAAATGTTTTTTGTAGTCTTCAAACATTCCTTGATGTTTATCATCTTCAAAAACTTCTTCTTTAAATTTGTGATAGTCTACATCTTCATTTTCTTTGAAATAATCAACGGTGCTGGCTAAGAAATTACTTTGTTCTTGTTTACCAAATTCAGGTTTTATAATTTCTTCAGAAAAATCTTTACACATCTCTAAATAATTTTGAGTATGTAAGTTTCTATCATCTGCAAATTTTGCGTTTAAGAAGTTTTTAATCCAATATTGGGCATCATAATTATTATTATCAACAGATAAAATTACAGTTCCTTCTGCATCGGTAGAATTTACAATTAAACAACCTTTATCTAATTTTTTAGTTGAAATTCCTTTTTGAACTACTACATCAAAACTATCATCATCTAAATAAGTTTGTAAAAAATCTACTTTACTTTCAATTTTAAAAACACCAACAGCATCTGTAAGAATATCTTTATATTCGATGTTTTCAAAGTAAACTACTAGCACATCGCCAGTTTTTATATTTGCAGAATTTGATTGCTCATATAAATGATTTACAATATTTTTTGAATGCTCAATAAATGTTTCATTATTGTCAAAAATATCAGAAGTATATTTGTTAATTTCGTTTAAACGAACATCAGCATGATGCTTAAAACGATAACTTTGTGTAACTGTTCCAAAGTTTTTTAATAAAAAAGGCATCAGTAATTCGTAACTTTCTTCATCAAAACGAACTAAACTTTCTGAAAAAGCATTTTGACCGCTATTATACTTATTAGCAACTTTATGAATAATACATTTGCTAATTTCTGCACGTGTTCTTTTAATCATCTTCTAAGTTATTGGATGACAAAAATAAAGAAACTAAAGCTTTAATTTAAGTTGTTCGGGAAGTAATTTAAAAGTCTTCCTATGATATGGTGTAATACCAAACTCACGAATAGCATTTCTGTGTTCTTTTGTAGGATATCCTTTGTTTTTTTTCCAGTTGTATTGCGGATATTCTTTATGGATTTTCTCCATATATTCATCTCGATATGTTTTTGCTAAAACAGATGCCGCAGCAATACTCATAAATTTGGCATCACCTTTTACAATTGTTTCGTGTGGGATATCTTTATAAGGTTTGAATTTATTTCCATCAACAATAATAAATTCTGGTTGTACGGAAAGTTTCGCAATAGAGCGATGCATACCAGTTATAGAAGCTTGTAAAACATTTATTTCATCAACTTCTTGATGACTGATAAAAGCAACACCATACGCTAATGCATGTTTTTCAATATATGGGCGTAATTCTTGGCGTTTTTTTTCTGAAAGTTGTTTGGAATCATTCAACAAATCATGTTTAAAATTTTCAGGTAAAATAACGGCAGCAGCTACCACAGGACCACTTAAGCAACCTCTACCAGCTTCATCCGTTCCTGTTTCTAATTTGTATTGACTATAATTTAATTTTAGCATGCTACAAATTAACAGTTTTCAAAGAAAATATTCACAATTTTTGTCGTTTAATTATTTTACTTTTGTAGTTATGAAGAGATTTTTTGTAGTGTTTTTTTGTTTATTATGTACTCAATTGTTTTATGCTCAAATAAGACAGTTTGAAGGTGGGAGAAATGGATTAAATAAAGGAGGTTTAAATAGAAATTTAGACTCTATATCCGATAATGAAATTAGTGTAAAGCTTAGCGGAAAAACAAAGTATACCGACTATAAAATTATATCATTTAAAAATGATACCACAATTATTGATACTACACTAACTCTAAAAAAACATTATAAATTTAATGCTTTAAGAAAAGATAATTTTGAATTATTAGAATTTCATAATCAAGGACAAACGTTTACCAATTTAGGCTATAATTTTACAGATATTTCATCATTTCCTGACATTGGTTTTCGCGCCAAACAATTTAATTTTTTTGAAAAGGAAGATGTAAATTATTATCATGTACCAACACCCACTACAGAGGCTATGTACAAAACAGGTTTGCAGCAAGGGCAGGTGTTAGATATTTTATTTACAAGCAATTTTTCAAAGCGATTTAACGTAGGGGTTGCCTACAAAGGGCTTCGGTCGTTAGGCGCTTACAGGCGTTCGTTGGTGAGTTCGGGTAATTTTAGGGTTAGTTTTAGCTATGAAAGCCCAAAACAGCAGTATGCGATGCGAGGTCATGCGGTAAATCAAGATATTTTAAACCAAGAAAACGGCGGTTTAACAGACGATTCATTAGCTGCTTTTTTTAATGATGATCCTAATTTTAGTAAAGATAGAGGTAGGTTAGATACCAAATTAATCGATGCTCAAAATAAATTAGATGCAAAACGCTTATATTTTGAACATACTTTTAAATTACTAGCCTCTAAAGATAGTTTACATCAAAAAGATTTTTCAAATTTAAAAATAGGACATTCATTTACTAGAAGTTCAAAACATTATACTTTTGAGCAAGGAACAGCAACGCCTCTTGTTTTTGGAAAAACAATTTTAGCAAATAATATTAATGATAAAACCTCTTATTTACGTTATAATAATTCGGTTTTTTTAGATTTTAATTCAAAATATATTTTAGGGAAATTCAGTGTGAAAACAGGTTATACAACCTATAAATATGGCTACGATAACTTGCAAAATAATGTGGTAGGCATCACTAAAAATAAATTAATAGGAAAAGCGGTTTCTTTTGGTGCAAGTTGGAACGGAAAAATTAAAAATTTTCATGTAAACGCCCTTGCAAATATAACACCAGGCAATGCTAGGCTTTCAGGGAACAACTTAAAAGCCGAAGCTTTTTACAAAAAAGATAGTGTATTAACAGTAAAAGCACATTTAGAAATTAGCAATAAACGCCCAAATTTTAATTTTTTACTACATCAAAGTAGCTATAACGATTATAATTGGGAACATAATTTTACATCCGTAGGTACAAGAACAATTGGTGGGGTTTTATCTTCAAAATGGATAAATACTTCTTTAGATATTACTAATATTGACAACTACACCTATTTTGATCAAAATAATTTGCCAAAACAATTTTCAGGAAATATTAATTATTTAAAAGCAAAAGTTTCCAAAGAATTTACGCTAGGGAAATTTTCCTTAGATAACACACTGATGTATCAAAAAGTTGCTAGCGGAAATCAGGTTTTTAGAGTGCCCGAATTGGTAACACGAAACACCTTTTATTATTCCGATAATTGGTTTAAGGGAAAACCTTTATTTGTGCAAATAGGCGCAACGTTTAAATACTTTTCTAAGTATAAAATGAATGCTTATAATCCGTTATTGGCTGAATTTACTTTGCAAGATAATACCGAAATAGGGTATCCAACAGTTGATTTATTTTTCAATGGAAGAGTGCGTCGAACTCGTATTTATTTTAAGGCTGACAACATCAGTTCTTTTGTGTTAGATAAAAATTATTTATCGGCACCAAATACTCCATATCGAGATTTTACAATTCGTTTTGGAGTTGTTTGGAACTGGTTTATTTAATAAAATAACGTCTTTTTAGTAATTTTATGAAGATAATCGAACTGGTTTTATTCGATAATCTTCTAGAAAAATTAATCAAATTAATTAAATTAGTGTAATTTAACTATTAATTATGTTAGAAACTGATTCTATTTGCGTACTTCTTAGTAATATCGTAACATTACATATCTAAAAAAACTATAAATGCAAGACGGTAAAAACATCTCTGAGATTAAAACAGGAGACCAAAAAATTATTGAAAATAAAGAGTTAAATATCTGGGAAGCTTTAATTCCTGTATTTGCTTTAATAGCAATGTTGGCGTATAATGTTTTTATTTATGGAGATGACGCTTTGGGCGGAAGTAATCAATTTATTTTATTGTTAGGTGGTGCAGTAGCTGCAATTGTAGGTTTTAGAAACAAGGTTTCTTACAAAAGAATGATGGATGAGGTTGCTGAAAATATCAAATCAACCGCAGGAGCTATTTTAATTTTGTTGATGGTGGGGTCATTAGCAGGAACTTGGCTCATTAGCGGAATAATTCCTTCCATGATTTACTACGGATTACAAATTTTAAATCCTACCATATTTTTAGTAGCATGTTTAATTATTAGTGCCGTAATATCAATAGCAACAGGTAGTTCTTGGACAACATCAGCAACAGTTGGTATCGCTTTAATAGGTATTGGAGAAGCTTTAGGAATTTCATTAGGAATGACCGCAGGAGCTGTTTTATCGGGTGCTTATTTTGGTGATAAAATGTCGCCAATGTCCGATACTACAAATTTAGCTCCCGCAATGGCAGGAACCGATTTGTTTACTCATATTCGCTACATGACCTATACTACCATTCCTACTTTTATGGTAACAATGATCTTTTTTATTATTTTAGGATTTACACAAACAGCAACAGGCGAAGCCAATACACAAGGAATTCTTACCGATATTGATAAAGCCTTTAATATTACACCATTACTATTCTTAGTGCCAGTATTTGTTATTGTTTTAATCATCAAGAAAACACCTCCTTTAATTGCTTTATTAGCAGGAACACTTTTAGGCGGAGTTTTTTCATTAATATTTCAACCTGAGGTAGTGGCACAAATTGCAGGGGTAAAAAGTTTAGATTTTAAATCGGCATATAAAGGCGTAATGCAGGCAATTACTGTAGAAACTTCAGTGGCTACTGATAATGAGGTTTTAAAAGATTTATTTACCGCAGGCGGGATGAAAAAAATGCTAGGAACTGTTTGGTTAATTTTATTAGCGATGGTTTTTGGTGGTATTATGGATGCCATTGGAGCATTGGCAAGAATAAGTAGCTTTATGCTTGGTTTATTTGATTCTGTTTTTGGGTTATTTGCCAGTACAGTTGCAACTTGTATCGGTTTAAATTTTACAGCTTCAGACCAATATTTAGCTATTGTAGTACCAGGTAAAATGTATGCAAAAGCCTATCGAGATAAAGGGCTAGCTCCTGAAAATTTGAGTAGAACTTTAGAAGATTCAGGAACAGTAACTTCTGTTTTAATACCTTGGAATACTTGTGGAGCATATCATTCAGGTGTGTTAGGTGTTCCTGTAATTGATTATGCTTTCTTTGCTATGTTTAACTGGTTAAGCCCATTTATGACCTTATTATTTGCAGCCTTCAGAATAAAAATTAGAGAACTAGCGAAACCATCAAAAGAAAATATTAAAAAATAACATAAATTATCAACACAACAAAGCCTTATTTTAAAAGTGAGGCTTTTTTAGTGATATCAATAAAAATATTATAAAACAATAGTATTTGAATTTTTAACCTGTCCAATAGTAAAAGTACTATGAGTACTACCAATATGCTTTAAAGTTGTTAATTTATGTACCATAAATTTACGATATTCATCCATGTCTTTCAGGTAAATTTTAAGAATATAATCATAATCACCACTTACATGAAAACACTCTGTTACTTCTTGTAATTTACTAATTTCTCGCTCAAAAATTACAATATATTCTTTGGTATGTTTCTCTAACTTGATATGACAAAAAACTAAAAAATTCTTTTCAATTTTATTTTTATTTAGTAATGCAACATACTGAGTTATTACGCCTTCTCTTTCTAATTTTTTAATTCGTTCATAAACTGCCGTTACTGATAATCCTAAATGTAAAGACAACTGTTTGGTAGTTTGTTTGCTATCTTTTTGGAGTAACACTAAAAGCTTTTTATCAATTGTATCTAATTTCATTTGAAAATTTTCACAGTTTAAAACATAAAGGAATCTCAAAATTAAATAATTTTAGTTTTAAATATCTAAATAATTTTTATTTCTTCTATTATTTTTTAAGAAACATAAATAATGTTACTTACTAAAATTAATATTTACTCACGAGTTTATTTCATTAAAGATAACAGAAATTTAATTCGTATTTTTGAAACTCAATAAATCGATTTCTTAGATGAAAAAAATTCAAATGGTTGACCTACAAGGTCAATATGCAAAAATAAAACCACAAGTAAATAAAGCTTTTGAGAGTGTTTTAGACACTGCCTATTATATTGGAGGTCCTGAGGTTAAAGGATTCGGAAGCGATTTAGAAAAATATTTAGATGTAAAACACGTAATTCCATGTGCTAACGGAACCGATGCTTTGCAAATAGCTATGATGGGTTTAGGTTTAGAACAAGGTGATGAAGTTATTACTGCTGATTTTACTTTTGCTGCAACTGTTGAAGTTATTGCTTTATTAAAGCTAACGCCTGTTTTAGTTGATGTTGAAGCAGATACCTTTAACATGAATATTGATGCTTTAAAAAAGGCTATCACCCCAAAAACAAAAGCTATTGTTCCTGTTCATTTATTTGGTCAGTGTGCAAATATGGAAGCTGTAATGCAAGTAGCTAAAGAACATAATTTATTTGTTATTGAAGATAATGCTCAAGCAATTGGTGCTGACTATACTTTTTCTGATGGAACAAAAAAGAAATCTGGAACTATTGGAAATGTAGGAACTACTTCTTTCTTCCCTTCTAAAAACTTAGGTTGTTATGGTGATGGTGGTGCTATTTTTACTAATGATGATGATTTAGCTCATACAATTAGAGGAATTGTAAATCACGGAATGTACAAACGTTATTACCATGATGTTGTTGGTGTAAATTCTCGTTTAGACAGCTTACAAGCAGCTGTTTTACAAATAAAATTACCTTTATTAGACGGTTTTTGTGATGCTCGTAGAAAAGCAGCTACTTACTACTCTAATGCTTTTGCTAATAATCCAAATATTATTACACCAACAATTAGCGATTTTACTACGCATGTTTTTCATCAATATACGTTAAAAATTACAAACGGAAAACGTAACGAATTACATCAGCATTTATTAGACAATAATATTCCTAATGCTATTTATTATCCTGTGCCATTACATGCTCAAAAAGCATATACAGACGAGCGTTATAATGAAGATGATTTTAAAGTCACAAATCAACTAATTGACGAAGTAATTTCATTACCAATGCACACCGAATTAGATGAAGAACAATTAGCTTTTATTACTAAAACTATTTTAAATTTTATAGGTTAATACATATTTTACAACAAAAAAGCTAACGTTAATATGTTAGCTTTTTTTGTTAATCTAATTAAAAAAATCACCAAATATGAAAAAGATATTAGTTACTGGTGGCTTAGGTTTTATAGGCTCACACACAGTAGTAGAATTACAAAACAAAGGTTTTGAAGTTGTTATTATTGATGATTTATCAAACTCTAAAATAACTGTTTTAGATAAAATTACAGAAATAACAGGGGTAAAACCCGATTTTCATCAATTAGATTTACGTATTAAATCAAACGTTACTAATTTTTTCAATAATAATTCTATTGATGGAATTATTCATTTTGCTGCTTTTAAAGCCGTAGGTGAAAGTGTTCAAAATCCGTTAGATTATTACGAAAATAACATCGGAAGTTTAGTTTATTTACTACAAGAAATTAGAAACAGAAAAATTGATAATTTCATTTTTAGTTCATCTTGCACCGTTTACGGACAAGCCGATGAATTACCTATAACAGAAAATGCACCAACAAAACCAGCTGAATCTCCTTACGGAAACACAAAACAAATTGGCGAAGAAATTATAAAAGACACCTGTCATGCACACAATATAAATGCTATTGCATTGCGTTATTTTAATCCGACAGGAGCGCACGACAGTCTTAAAATTGGAGAATTACCTTTAGGAGTTCCTCAAAATTTAATTCCGTATGTAACGCAAACAGCTGCAGGAATTAGAAAAGAGTTAGCGGTTTTTGGTGATGATTACGATACGCCTGACGGAACAGCAATTCGTGATTATATTCATGTAGTCGATTTAGCAAAGGCACATATTGCGGCGTTAAATCGTTTATTCGATAAAAAGAATAAAACTAATTTTGAGTTTTTTAATGTAGGTACAGGAACAGGAAGTTCGGTTTTAGAGGTTATAAATTCATTTGAAAAAGTTACCAATAAAAAACTAAACTATAAAATTGTTGAAAAACGAGCAGGTGATATTACCGCTGCATATGCCGACACTACCATTGCAAATAAAGAACTGAATTGGAAAACTGAAAAAACTTTAGAAGACGCGTTATTATCTTCTTGGCAATGGCAAGAAAACCAGTAAAATACTTTTTTATAATTATTAAAAACAGGATTCAATATTTTTTTATTGAATCCTATTTTTTTTATTTGAAGCAATTTCCCGCTTTCCGCACTCGCTTTTTTTTGAAGAAAAATCAAAAAAAGAGCTCAAACAAAGCTTCAATCGGGGCTAGGCATTTGTACACTATTTTAAACTTTTAGTTAACATACTAAAAACAACTGTTGCTAACATAAACCTTTTATTTTTAAGATTTTTTATCCAAAAAAAGGCAGTGTTTTAATTATTCCTTATCTTTTTACTAACATTAACATCAAAGAAATAGTTCAGTTTTGTGGCAATAAAAATTAACAAAAAGGTCTAATGAAAACATTACAAAAAATTATTTTAGGTACTACTTTAAGTGTTTTAGCTATAGGATGTCAAAATGATGATGACACTGTTAAAAAACAAATAAATACAGACGTAAACTTCAGTTATAAAACAAGTATAAAAATTGGTGGGGAAGGCGCTTCAGAAATTTCGGCTTTCGATAAGATATCGAAAAAATTATTTACGGTTAATGTGGAATCTAATGAGATATCAATAAATAATATTACAGATTTAAACAATCCTAAAAAAGAAAAAATAGACCTTACTACTTATGGTTCGCCAAATAGTGTCGCAGTACTTAATGGTCAATTAGCCATTGCCGTAGAAGCAATAATCAAACAAAATGCAGGGAAAATTTTATTATTTAATACTGCAGATAATAAATTAATAAGTGAATTTACAGTAGGTGCTTTACCTGATATGGTAGCATTTTCACCCGATGGAAAAACAATTGTTTCTGCTAACGAAGGAGAACCTAATAGTGAGTATACAATCGACCCAAAAGGAACTATCAGTATTATTAATATTGAAAATAAAGAAGTTACTACTTTAAATTTTGATGCTTTTAATTCAGACGAAAGTGCATTAGAAAAAGACGGATTTAGAGTTTTTGGTCCTAATGCTAGTTTATCAGAAGATGTAGAACCTGAATATGTTGCTATTTCTGATGATTCTAAAACTGCTTGGGTTTCTTTACAAGAAAACAACGGAATTGCAAAAGTAAACTTAGCTACAAAAACAATTGAAGCGATTTATCCTTTAGGTTTTAAAGATTACAATCTTGCTGAAAATAGTATTGATGCTAGTGATAAAGACGATAAAAAAGAATTAAAAAACTGGCCTGTAAAAGGAATTTATCAGCCAGATGCTATTAAATATGTAAATATTCGTGGTGTTGATTATATTTTCTCTGCAAACGAAGGAGACTCTAGAGATTATGACGGTTTTAGCGAAGAAGTTAGAATGGATGATTTAACTTTAGATGAAACTGTTTTTCCTACTTCTAAGGACTATTTAAATAAAGTAAACTTAGGAAGATTAAAAACTACTACAACTTTAGGAGATACTAATAACGACGGAAAAGTAGAAACTTTATATAGTTATGGAGCTCGTTCTTTTAGTGTATGGTCTGGTGATAGCGGTGCGCTTTTATATGATAGTGGTAATAGTATTGCTACTGAAACATTAAACGCTACTTTAGATAGATTTAATGATAACGACAAAAGAAGTGATGATAAAGGTGCTGAACCAGAAAGTGTTGAAATTTTAAATATAGGTAATGAGCGTTATATTTTATTTGTTGGTTTAGAAAGAAACGATCAAGTTATGGTTTATGATGTAACAAATCCTACTGCTCCTGTATTTTTAAATATTTTATCTCATACTGGTGACCAAGGTCCTGAAGGTTTATTAGCTATATCTGCTGAAGATAGCCCAACAAGAAAAGCCTTATTAGTGGTTTCTAATGAAGACAGCGGAACGGTTACTTTTTACGAAAACAACTAATATTTATTTTCTTTAAATAGTAATAAATACAAAATAAAACCTCCAGCTAAGTAAATAGTTGGAGGTTTTTTATTGAATAATTAGGTGTAAAATAATCTTAAATTTCAGTTTGTTCTACAGGTAAAACAGCTGCGCTTGCAGTAACGCTTCTATCAATTTTACGCATTAAACCTTGTAAAACTTTACCAGGACCAACCTCAATAAACTCTGTTCCACCATCGGCAACCATTGCCTGAATACACTGAGTCCATTTTACAGGAGCAGTTAATTGGGCTATTAAATTTTCTTTAATCTCCTCTGGGTTAGTAACTGCTTTTGCCACTACATTCTGATATACTGGGCAAGTTGGCTCACTAAAAGTAGTTTCTTGAATTGCTTTTGCTAATTCCTCACGAGCAGGTTCCATCATTGGAGAATGAAATGCTCCTCCAACAGGTAAAACTAAAGCTCTACGTGCGCCTTTTTCTGTTAATATTTCACAGGCTTTTTCAATAGCTGTTACTTCTCCTGAAATTACTAATTGCCCAGGGCAGTTATAATTTGCCGCCACTACAATTCCATCAATTTCGGCACAAGTATCTTCAACAATTTTATCTTCTAAACCTAAAACAGCTGCCATAGTTGATGGTTTTATTTCACAGGCTTTTTGCATTGCCAAAGCTCTTTTTGAAACTAAAGTTAATCCATCTTTAAATGATAAAACACCGTTTGCTACTAATGCTGACAATTCTCCTAAAGAATGTCCTGCAACCATTTCTGGTTTAAAATTATCGCCTAAAACCTTTGCTAAAATTACCGAATGTAAAAAAATAGCTGGCTGGGTAACTTTGGTTTGTTTTAATTGTTCGGCTGTACCTTCAAACATTACGTCTGTAATACTAAAACCTAATATATCGTTTGCGCTTTCAAATAGCTCTTGGGCTAAAGGATATTTTTCATATAAATCTAATCCCATTCCTGTAAATTGTGCTCCTTGACCTGGAAAAATATATGCTTTCATCTGTTTATTTGTTGTTTGTTATGCTATGCAAACATACACATTTTAAAAATTTATCGTTAATGAGTTAATGTATTAAGTTCGGTTTTATAAAATGATGCAGAAATACCTAGCCCCGATTGTAGCAATTGTTTGAGCTCCTTTTTTTCTTTTAAAAAAAAGAGCGAGTGCGAAAAGCGGGAAATAGCTCCAAATAAATAGTTATAGTGTTTTGAAAAAAATAAGTAACAATTGCCCTAGAAATTCCTACTTTTGATACTCAAATAAAATTATGATAAGTAAATCTTTTTATCGATTAATTAAAAATTATTTTTCAACCTCAGAAGCATTAGCGATTAACTTAAATTTGATAGCAAACTTACTTGTTATTGGAATTTTAGGCTATATCTTTTTTAAATTATTCCGTTATTATGGAACGCGTTTTGTAAAAAAAATAGTGTCAAAAACAAGTACTAATTTTGATGATTTTTTATTGAATAATCGGGTGTTTTTAAATGCTTCTCGAATTGTAGTTTTTTTATTCTTATATTCTTTACTAGCTCCTCTTTTAATTGATTTTCCTAATGTTTTAAACTATGGACAACGTTTTATTAATTTAGCTATTTTACTTTCAATCATCTGGTTTGTTCGAAGTATTTTATTAACAATTAAAGATTTTTTACGCACTTTAACCGCCTTTAAAGACAAGCCTTTAGAGAGTTATGTTCAAATTTTTATGATTGTTTTATGGATTATCGGTTTTGTTATTTCGTTTTCGATAATAACAGGAAAACCATTGATTCGTTTTTTAACGGCTTTAGGAGCTTTTTCGGCTGTTTTATTACTTATTTTTAAGGATACAATTTTAGGTTTTGTAGCAAGTATTCAAATAACGGTAAACGATACGGTGCGTTTAAATGATTGGATTACCATTGATAAATACAATGCCGATGGAAATGTAACGGCAATTAATTTAGCTTCCGTAATTGTGCAAAATTTTGACAATACTGTAACCAGTATTCCTACGTATTCGTTGATTTCTGAATCGTTTAAAAACTGGCGTGCCATGGATAATTCTGGCGGACGTAGAATAAAACGCTCGGTACTTATAAAATCGAATAGTATTCATTTTTTAACAGATGAAGATATTGAAAACTATAAAAAAATAAGCTTATTAACCGATTATGTTACCACAGCTTACCAAGATATAAAAGCGCATAATTTGAAAAATAATATTGATAAATCAATATTAATTAACGGTAGAAACTTAACTAATTTTGGGATGTTTCGTAAATATTTAGACGAATATTTAAAACAACATCCGAAGATAAATCAAGAATTATTGTTTATGTCACGTCAGTTACAGCCTACCGAAAACGGGATTCCGTTAGAAATATATGCGTTTTGTAAAAATAAATCTTGGCATATTTATGAACGAGATATGGCAGATATTTTTGACCATATATTAGCTAGTGTTTCTTATTTTAATTTAGAAATTTTTGAAAATCCAACAGGAAATGATATTTCAAAACTTAAAAAATAATTCTTTATGGCAATTGGCTTTGCGAAAATTTATAGAAAGTAAAACAGGGGTTTTTAGCTTTTTATTTATCATTTTCTGCGGATGTATGGCTGTTTTTTGTTATCTAATTGCGCCTGATAATAGCAATTCTGCAAATCAGATGCACTTAGAAATTCATTCAAAATCACCAGGTTTTTCAGTACAGATGCTTAGTATTCCGTCAAAATTAAAAGAAAAACAATCGTGGTTTTCGGTTTTTATCGATGGAAAAAAAAATGTTGCTACAGAAATTCCTATAAAGTCGTATCAATTAAAAGATAATCAATTAGAAATTGTAAAATATTCGGATGGTTTATCAAAAGCATATCCGCTGTCTTTATTTAAAAATAAACCTGAAAAATATATTCAACAAAAAACATTTTGGTTTGGAACAGATAAATATGGACGCGATTTATTAAGTCGCTTATTAATTGGAGCACGAATTTCATTTTTCATCGGATTTATAGCTGTTTTTATATCGCTTTTAATCGGTATTCCTGTTGGAGCAATTGCTGGGTATTTTGGTGGAAAAATCGATAATTTTATTATGTGGATTATCAATATTACTTGGTCTATTCCTACATTGTTATTGGTAATCGCTATTACTTTAGCTTTAGGAAAAGGTTTTTGGCAGGTGTTTATCGCCGTAGGCTTAACCATGTGGGTGGAAGTTGCTCGTGTAGTACGAGGGCAAGTAATTACCACCAAAGAACAACAGTATGTAGAGGCTGCAAAAGCTTTAGGTTTTTCTGATTTTCGAATTATTTTTAAACATATTTTACCTAATATTTTAGCGCCTATTATTGTAATTTCATCAGCAAATTTTGCAGCGGCTATTTTAATTGAAAGTGGGTTGAGTTTTTTAGGAATCGGTGCGCAACCTCCAACACCATCGTGGGGCGCGATGATTAAAAATCATTATAATTACATCATTTTAGGAAAGCCTTTTTTAGCCTTAATCCCAGGATTGGCAATTATGAGCTTAGTAATGGCTTTTATGCTAATAGGAAATACGCTTCGTGATGCTTTGGATGTAAAAGGGTAGTTTTTGGGTTTAAAATACATTTATATTTATTTACTCTAAATAAGGATAAATTGTATTTTTGCATCCAAAAATAACTAAAATGAAAATATATAAAATTTTATTAATAACATTATTCTCGGTATTTAGTGCGTATTCACAAAATGTACTAACAGGAACTATTACTGATACGCATGGAGAGGGAATTGTAGGGGCTGCTATTTTTATAAAAAAAATAGAAAAAGGAACAACAACAAATATTGAAGGAAAATACGAACTTAAAAATTTAGAAAAAGCAACGTATTTAATAATGTTTCAATCTTTAGGATACAAAACAGAAGTTAAAGAAGTAAGTATTACTACTAATATTACGACTTTAAATATGGTTTTAGAAGAGGATAAAAGTCTTTTAGATGAAATTGTTGTTTCTGCAGGAAGAACTTCAGAAAAAATTTCAGAAATACCTGCTTCTATTACAATTGTAGGAACAAGGGAGTTGGAAAAATTAGGTACAACGACTACGAATATTAATGATATTTTAGAGTTTTCTGTCCCTGGTTTAGCTTCTAGTACAGGAACTTATTCTAATTGGGGGCAAACACTTCGTGGTAGACAACTGCTAGTAATGGTAGATGGAATACCGCAATCTACACCTCTTAGAAATGCCAAAGTGGGTTTAAAATCTTTAAATCCAAATGATATTGCCAGAGTTGAAGTTATAAAAGGAGCTACTGCTATTTACGGTAATGGTGGAGATGGTGGTATTATAAACTATATTACAAAAAAGCCAAATAAATATAAAAAATTAAGTGGTACAACAAATTTGTGGCAAACTGCTAATTTGACTAAAACTAAAGATGCTTTAGGATGGGGAGCATATCAATCTTTATCAGGAAATATAAATAATTTTTCATACTATGCCTCTGGAAGTTTCGAGCAAACAGGTAACAAATATGATGCAAATGCAGATGTATTATTACCTACTTATGGCTTAGATAACACAAAAATATTTAGTGGTTTATTAAAATTAGGCTATCAACTTAATGACAATCAAAAATTAAGTTTAATGGCGAATCATTATCAAACTCGTCAAAACACTCCTTTTGTTGCTACATTAGGTTTAATAACGGTATTAAATAAAGAAGGAGATTACAAAATAACTCCAGGAAAAGGAATATTACCAACATCAACAAATCCGATACTAGGTAGTGAAACAGGAGTTACCACTACAAATGCACAATTAAAGCACCAATTATCTGATATTTTTAACGGTACAACAAATTTAGATACTGATGTATTTTATCAAAAAAGTAAAAATATATTTTTCTATTCTCCTAGGTTTGTTGGTGGAGGACAATCTGTTGTAAATTCAGAAAAAATAGGTTTTAGACCTAATTTTCATACTGTTTTAAACATCGATTCTCTCATAAATATGTCTTTTACTTATGGTGTTGATATTTTAAAAGATAAAACAAACCAAGGGTTATTAGATGGACGCTTATGGGTTCCTAATTTAGATTTATTTAGCTACGCACCATATTTGCAAGCTAAATTTAAATATAATCAAGATTGGGTTTTTAAAGCAGGTGTACGTTACGATGCGATGAATCTTAAAATTGAAGATTTTACTACATTACCTTATTCATCTAAGTCAGATAATAATTTTACAGATCCTGTTAATGTTATTGGTGGTGATTTAGATTTTAAAAATACCGCTATAAACTTAGGGCTTAGATATATTAAAAATGATGAATTTATACCTTATGCAAGTTATTCTCAAGGGTTTTCTCTACCTGATTTAGGTAGAACATTAAGAACTGCAATGACTGATAATGTAAATCATTTAGATATTAACGCAATCAAAACAAACAATTACGAATTTGGATTTTTATCAAAATTTAAGCACGTACGTTTCGAAGCTGTAGGTTTTTATAGTACTTCAAACTTCGGGTTGGGGCTTATTTTTAACGATGATATTAATAGGTTTGAACAATCTAAAAATCCTCAAAAAATATATGGAGCTGAAGTTGCTACTGATTTTACTTTTTTAGAAGATAAATTACAATTTGGTGGTTCGTATTCTTTTGTTGAAGGATTAAAACATACTCCAGGAAATCCAAATGATTTAAGTTATATTGGTGGCGATGTTATTTCTCCTCCTAAAACGACTGCGTATATTAATATTGAACCAATAAAAAATCTAACGTCATCAGTGCGTTTAATTTATACAGGTAATCGCAATCGATTTAATCCGAAGGAAAAAGAAGGTATATATTCTTATAATTATAGAGAAGTACCTGTAAAAGGATACACAATGCTTAATTTTTCAAGTACATATACTGTAAAAAATAATATAAAATTATCGGTTGCGGTAAATAACTTATTAAATGAGTTCTTTTTACCTGCAAGAGCACAATGGGCAGCCCCATTAAGAAGTCAAACTAGCGCAGGTGAAGGAATAAATGCTAAACTAGGAGTGGTTTATGAATTTTAGAAGAAAATAAATAAATAATTTTATCAAAAAAAGCGAATGATTTACATTCGCTTTTTTTTAATATGTAACGAAGTAAATGAAACCCTATAAAATAATTAAAATACTTCATTTATGGCTTGGTTTAACTGTTGGAGCTATTGTTTCTTTTTCAGGAATAACAGGCTCTTTATATCTTTTGCAACCTGAAATTGCTGCTTATTTAACAGCTAAAGAATTAAATATTGATACTTTTAATAAAACAAAGATATCTTATCAAAAAAATATTCAGACAGTCGCTAAACTAACAGAAATACATGGTGATTCTATCAAAAAAATACAACTTCCTTATCGAAAAAATAATTATATTATTTTAACTTTTTTAAATGGAACAACTTCTTATTTTCATCCTGAAAAGGGTGTTTATTTAGGAAATAATTTAAAAATAAACTCCTTTTTTGAAATACTATTACAACTTCATAGAAACTTATGTTTTAAACCTTATGGAAGTTATATTATAGGAGTGTCATCTCTTATTTTTTGCTTTTTGATATTAATTTCAGGGTTTTTATTGTGGCGTAGGAGCTATAAAAAAAGATGGAAAAAAGGGTTTACGATAAATTGGTATTCTTCTAAAAAGAAATTTAATTATAATTTGCATAAAGTAGCAGGCATTTATTTTATAATACCATTAATAATGCTTTCTTTTTCAGGAGCATATTTTACTTTTCATAAAGAATATAGAATATTATTATCGGTATTACCAGCGTATAAAATAGCAGAAAACTCTAGTATTCATAAAACCAAAATAGGCGGTTTTTTCGATATTGAAAAGCAAACAAAAAGGTTATTTCCTGATGATAAACTTTGGTCAATATATTATCCTTCAAAAAAAGATGAATATTATCGATTTAGGTTTATAAACACGCTTAAAATTGAAAGTGGACTTAGAAAGTCAACAGATATTTTTACAGATAAAAATTCAACAATAGTTAAAATAAACTCTTTTTATAAAAATCCATTATCTTTGAGAATAACAGCACAAATGTATCCAATTCATATTGGCGAATCATTCGGCTTTTTTCATCGTATTTTAGTTTTTATTACAGGGTTTATTCCACTGATTCTTTACATAACAGGAATTCGTTTTTATTTATATAAAAAACGTAGATAATCCATTATTAAAAATGATTTTTGAAAACAGTTTAACTGAATTTCAATATTATAAATTATGATGTACTTTTGTTATTAAAAAAGAACAGATGAGTTTTAGCGTACAATTTAAAACACGATGGGCAGATTTTGATGCCAATATTCATATGCGTCATACCGCATACAACGATTATGCTGCCGAAGTTAGATTGCGTTTTTTTAAAGAACACAATATTTCTATTCAAGATTTTACTAAAGAAAAAACAGGTCCTATTTTATTTGAAGAAAACACCAAATTTTTACGTGAAATTCACATGGGAACTGATATTTCGGTAAATTTAAAAATTATTGGTTTATCAAATAAAGGTGAGCGTTGGAAAATTCAACATGAAGTTTTTAATGAAAAAGGCGATTTATCGGCAGTAATTACCGTGTATGGAGCTTGGTTAGATTTGGTAAAAAGAAAATTAACGGTTCCGTCTGAAAAATTTCAAACAATTTTCAATAAAGTAGAAAAAACAGCCGATTTTCAAGAAATTATCTTAAAATAATAGTAAATAATATTTAATGAGTATATCTAAAAAAATAAAATTAATTGTAGCAATTATTGTCCTTATTACTGGGTGTTTATTAAAACAAACCCCTGGCGATACTACCACAGATGTTACACGAAATCCTAGTGGTTTTAATTATTTACCTACTTCAACAACGGGCGTTATTGTAAAGCATGATGGTTTTCAATTATCGTATAACGAAAAACATGAACAGGCAGAATGGGTAGCTTATTCTTTGAGTAAAAATGATATTAAGACTACTAAAATTAAGCGTCCTTATTTTATTAATGACCCAAAGGTAAAAACACGGTCGGCAAATTATAAAAGTTATAAAAAATCAGGCTACGATAGAGGTCATTTATGCCCTGCTGCCGATAAAAAATATTCAGTAGAGGCGTATAATGAAACTTTTTACACTTCTAATGTTACGCCACAAAGACATAGTTTTAATGCAGGAATTTGGCTTCGATTAGAAGAAAAAACGCGTTATTGGGCTAAGAAATATCAAAATATATATGTGGTAACAGGTGGTATTTTACAAGATGATTTAAGAACTATCGGACGTGATAAAGTATCTATTCCTAAAGAGTTTTATAAAATAATTGTAGATTATACAAATCCAAGCCAAGCAAAAGCGATTGCTTTTTTAATACCTCATAAAAAAAGTAAAAAACCGTTGTATGAATTTGTGGTTTCTATTGATGCTTTAGAAGCAAAAACAGGAATCGATTTTTTCCCTGAATTACCAGATAATATTGAAGATAAAGTAGAAAGTTCTAGTAATTATAAAGCGTGGGTTTTTAGGTAAATTAAACCTAGTTATCTATTATAGAATATGAAATAAAATCCTACGCAAAATGTGTAGGATTTTTTATTAGTGAGTATTCTATTCAAATTAAAATAAAAGAGTATCTTAAAAAAAGTACTTTTACATTTCCAATAAATAGCGTAGCATAACTTTGTAATGATAGAAAATAAAGAATTAGACCTTGCCGTTCAGTTTATAGAAAAAACAGATAGAAACCTTTTTATCACAGGGAAAGCAGGAACAGGAAAAACTACTTTTTTACATAAAATAAAAAATGAATCTTTAAAAAGAATGGTTATTGTAGCGCCCACTGGCGTTGCGGCAATTAATGCAAAAGGAGCAACGATTCATTCTTTTTTTCAGATGCCTTTTGGGCCTATTTTACCAAATCAGATTGAAAATACTTCGACTCAGCAACGTAAGTTTAATAAAACTAAAATTGATATTATTAAATCATTAGATTTAGTAATTATTGATGAAATTAGTATGGTTCGAGCCGATTTATTAGACGGAATTGACCAAGTTTTAAGAAAATATAAGAATCGCCATAAAGTTTTTGGCGGTGCACAGGTTTTAATGATTGGCGATTTACAGCAATTATCGCCAGTAGTAAGACCAAATGATTGGAATTTATTAAAAGAACATTATAAATCTGTTTATTTTTTTAGTAGTAAAGCTTTTCAAGAATCGAATACAATAGCTATCGAACTAAAAAAAATATATAGACAAAAGAATGATGCTTTTATAAAAATATTAAATGAAATCAGAAATGACTCTTTGTCTTATGATTCTGAAAAAATATTAAATGAAAGATATGACCCTAATTTTCAGCCTAAAAAAAATGAAGGGTATATTACATTAACTACTCATAATAAAAGGGCAGAGGCAATTAACACGCTAGAATTAGAAAAAATAAAGAAGAAAAGTTTCTTTTTTAAAGCTGATGTTTCTGGTAAATTTAATGAAAATTCCTATCCAAATAGTGATGATTTAGAATTAAAAATAGGGGCTCAGGTAATGTTTATTAAAAATGATAGCTCACCTGAAAAACGATACTTCAATGGTAAAATTGGCGAAATAAAAAGTATTGATGATGATACTATTTACGTAAAATGCCCTAATGATGATTTTGAAATTGAAACAAAGAAAGAAATTTGGGAGAATATAAGCTATTCAATCGATGAAGAAACTAAAGAAATAAAAGAAGATGTTGCGGGTTCTTTTACACAAATTCCGTTGCGATTGGCTTGGGCAATTACCATTCATAAAAGCCAAGGGTTAACTTTTGAAAAAGCAATTATTGATGCAGAAGCTTCTTTTGCACACGGTCAAACGTATGTGGCTCTTAGTCGATGTACGAGTTTGGAAGGAATTGTTTTGAAAACAAGGATTAGAAGTAGTTCAATTATTAACGATAGAACCGTAGATTCTTTTAATAAAAATGTAAGCCAGAATATTCCTGATAAAACTGTTTTAGATGATTCTGAAAAAAAATATCAGCTTAATTTAATTGCCGAATTATTTGATTTCCGCCCGTTTTTATATCCAACTACAAGGGCTATTGATATTTTTTATAAAAATCAAACTAGTTTAAATGGTATTATGATTACTCATTTAGAAACTATTAAAGATGATGGAATTATTCCGTTATTAAAAATTGCCAATGGTTTTAAAAATCAATTAGAAGCACTTTCTAAAGATACAGAATTAGCTGAAAATAGCACTGTAATTAATGATAGATTTGCAAAGGCGATTACTTATTTTAAAACGCAAACGCAAGAGTTTATAAAAAAACCATTAAGTGGAATTTCTTTTTCTACCGATAATAAAGCAGTTCAAAAAGACTTAGAAACCCAAATTTATACCTTAAAAAATTTACTATCGATTAAATTATATTGTTTCTTAAAATTAAAAGATACTTTTAAGGTAAAAGATTATTTGCAAATTCGTGCCGATGCAGTTTTACTAAATACCGAAAAGCCTGTTAAAAAAATATTTGTATCAGCAAAAGATCCTGCTTTGGCGGTAAGTTTACGTATGTTAAGGGATGAAATTTCTAAAAAACAAAATACGGCTCCTTTTCAAATTTTTAGTCAAAAAACATTGTATGCAATTTGCGACAGTCTTCCTAAAACTGCTAAAGAATTATTAAAAGTAGAAGGTATGGGGAAAGTTAGAGTACAAAAATATGGTGGTCAAATTTTAGATGCCGTTAGTTTTTATTGTAAGAAAAACAAATTGAAATCGTCGGTTAAAACTGTTTCAAAAACAGGGAAATTAGCTGTAAAAAAAAGAACTGAAATAAAAATACCTACCAGAGAAATTACTTATAATTTCTTTAAACAAGGGGTGTCAGCAAAAGAAATAGCAACTAAAAGAGGGTTAACTTTAAACACTATTGAAACACATTTAATGAGTTATATTAGTGCTGGAGATATTGATGTATTAGATGTTATACCTTTAAAAAAGTATAAAGAATTAGTAGAAACCATTGAAGAAACGGAATTTAAAAGTCTAAGTGATTTAAAGAAAAAAATGGATAAGAAATTTTCCTTTTCAGAATTAAAAATGGTGTTACTTTCATTGAAATTATAAGAGCCTGTTTAAATTTTATTAAAAAAAAGTTTTATAACAGGAAAACAGAAAATCGAATCCGTCAACCTGAATTTATTTCAGGTTCGCACCCTGATTTGCCTAGTTCTCCTGTTGATGCGATGCTGAAATAAATTCAGCATGACGAGAATTTGATTGTTTATTTAATTTTTAAAGCTAAATTAAATAAATAATCAAAAAAATTATTAAAAAAAAGACCATTCAATTATTTTGAATGGTCTTTTTTATACAATATGTTTAGAGTGAATTTTACAAATCAAAACCAATATTAACAGCAAGTTTTTCGGCTATTAATTTATTAATTCGTTTTTTTACCTCTGGTATTTTTACACTTTCTAAAACCGTGTTGGCAAAGGCATACATTAATAATGCTTGAGCTTCTTTTTTAGGAATTCCACGTTGTTGCATGTAAAATAAAGCATCTTCATCTAACTGCCCGATAGTACAACCGTGTGAACATTTTACATCATCAGCAAAAATTTCTAATTGCGGTTTTGCATTAATTGTTGCTTTATCGCTAATTAAAACATTGTTGTTTTGCTGATACGCATTTGTTTTCTGAGCTTCTTTTTCAACAATTACTTTTCCGTTGAAAACTGCCGTAGAACGTCCGCCGTAAATACCTTTGTAATCTTGATGCGATTCGCAATTTGGTTCAATATGATGCACCAAGGTATGATGATCAATATGTTGTTTTCCTTCAGAAATCGTAATTCCTTTTAAAATAGAATCGATATGTTCGCCTTTTTGATAAAAATTCAAATTATTACGAGTAATATTTCCTCCAAAAGAAAAAGTATGCACCGAAACAATACTGCTCGATTTTTGTTCGATATAAACATTATCAACTAATGACGCATTTTCATGGTCATTTTGAATTTTATACATATCAACCGTAGCATCTTTTTTAGCAAAAACCTCGGTAACCGCATTTGTTAAAACAGGGTTTGAAGTTAAACTTTGATGACGCTCAATAATTTGAACATGGGCATTCTGCTCGGCAATAATTAAATTACGAGGCTGTGTCATTACCGCATCTTTTTCTTTATCCGTGGTAAAATAAATAATTTGAATCGGCTTTTGAACTTCTACATTTTTAGGAATATAAATATAGGCTCCCTCGTTTGCAAAGGCGGTATTTAGCGATGTTAAATTATCTTGTTTGGCTATTTTATTGAAATAATCTTCAATAATAGTTGAATATTTTGGTTTTTTTAATGCCGATGACATTAAACAAACATCAATAGTATCGTGCGTGGTTTCTGATAAAAAAGAACTGTATTTTCCGTTGATAAAAACTACTTTATAAGTATCTATATCGTGGATGAAATATTTCTTTACATCGGCTAAATCAATAGCAACTTCCGAGTTTGGAAAAATATTATAATCGTGCTTTAACACCGAATTTAAAGACGTGTATTTCCATGCTTCTAATTTCTTAGTAGGAAATCCTGAATCTTCAAAATTTTGAAATGCTTTGCTTCTAATATCGTGTACATCAGAATTAATATCTTCACCATTTTCAAAGGCAACGTACGATGCGGTTATTTTGTCTTTTAATTCCATATATTTTTTTAAGAATTAACTTCATCTTTAATCCAATCATATCCTTTTGCTTCTAATTCTAAAGCTAAAGAAGCATCACCAGATTTTACAATTTGACCATTGTATAAAACGTGTACAAAATCAGGAACGATATAATCTAATAAACGCTGATAATGTGTAATAACAATTACTGCGTTATCTTTCGATTTTAATTTATTAACTCCGTTAGCTACAATACGTAAAGCATCAATATCTAAACCAGAATCTGTTTCATCTAAAATGGCTAATTTAGGTTCTAACATTGCCATTTGAAAAATTTCATTACGTTTCTTTTCTCCACCAGAAAACCCTTGGTTTAATGAACGAGATAAGAATTTACGGTCTATTTCTAATAATTCTGATTTCTCACGAATCATTTTAAGCATATCTTTAGCAGGCATTTCTTCTAAACCTTTAGCTTTACGAGATTCGTTTATAGCTGTTTTAATAAAGTTAGTTACGGTAACTCCAGGAATTTCAACAGGATATTGAAAAGATAAAAACACACCATTGTGTGCTCTTTCTTCAGGAGCTAATTCACTAATATCTTCTCCATTAAGTTCTATTGAACCTTGTGTAACTTCATATTCTTCTTTTCCTGCAATTACAGAAGCCATAGTACTTTTACCTGCACCGTTTGGTCCCATTATAGCATGAACTTCTCCTGCTTTAATTTCTAAATTCAATCCTTTTAAGATTGATTTATCTTCTATGTTAGCGTGTAAATTTTCTATTTTTAACATGGTAATATATCTTTGTTATTGGCTATTAACCAACGCTTCCTTCTAAACTGATTTCTAATAATTTTTGTGCTTCTACAGCAAATTCCATTGGTAATTTATTTAGCACTTCTTTACTAAATCCGTTTACGATTAATGCAATTGCTTTTTCGGTATCAATTCCACGTTGATTACAGTAAAATAATTGGTCTTCTCCAATTTTACTTGTCGTTGCTTCGTGTTCTATTTGAGCCGATTTATTTTTTGTTTCGATATATGGAAAGGTGTGTGCACCACACTGATTACCCATTAATAAAGAATCACATTGCGAGAAGTTACGTGCATTTTCGGCACGAGAGCCAATTTGGACTAATCCTCTATAACTGTTTTGTGATTTTCCTGCGGATATTCCTTTTGATATAATGGTTGACTTGGTGTTTTTACCTAAGTGAATCATTTTAGTACCAGTATCGGCTTGTTGATAATTATTGGTAACGGCAATTGAATAAAATTCTCCAACCGAATTATCTCCTTTTAAAATACAACTTGGGTATTTCCAAGTAACTGCCGAACCAGTTTCTACTTGTGTCCAAGAAACTTTTGCATTGGTTTCACAAATGGCTCTTTTGGTTACAAAATTGTAAACACCACCTTTTCCTTCTGCATTTCCTGGGTACCAGTTCTGAACCGTAGAATATTTAATTTCAGCATCGTCCATGGCAATTAATTCAACCACGGCGGCATGTAATTGATTTTCATCTCTACTTGGAGCGGTACAACCCTCTAAATAAGAAACATAACTTCCTTTGTCGGCAACAACTAACGTTCTTTCAAACTGTCCTGTTCCTCCTTCGTTAATTCTGAAATAGGTTGATAATTCCATTGGGCAACGAACGCCTTTTGGAATATAACAAAATGAACCATCAGAAAAAACTGCGGAATTTAACGCCGAATAAAAATTATCCTTAGTTGGCACAACAGTTCCTAAATATTTTCGGACTAATTCAGGATGCTCTTGAATCGCTTCAGAAATAGGCATAAAAATGATACCTTTTTTACCTAATGTTTCTCTAAAAGTTGTAGCAACAGAAACCGAATCGACAACAATATCAACCGCTACGTTTGCTAACTTTTTTTGTTCCTCTAAAGAAATTCCTAAACGTTTAAAAGTATCCAATAATTCTGGGTCAACTTCATCTAAACTATTTAATTTTGGTTTTTCTTTTGGAGCTGAGTAGTAGGCAATATCTTGAAATTTAGGCTTTTCATACTGAACATTTGCCCATTCAGGTTCTTCCATTTTTTTCCAGACACTAAAGGCTTCTAAACGCCAGTCAGTCATCCATTGCGGCTCGTTTTTCTTTTTAGAAATTGCTCGAACTACATCTTCATTTAACCCTTTTGCAAAGGTTTCACTTTCTATATCAGTATAAAAACCATATTCATATTCTTTGGTTTCTAACTCTTCTCTTAAATCGTCTTCGGTGTACTTGCTCATAAGTGAGTTGTAATTTTATAAAGAAAAACTTTCACCACATCCGCAGGTGCGGTTGGCATTCGGGTTGTTAAAAATAAAGCCTTTTCCGTTTAAACCTCCAGAATACTCTAAGGTAGTTCCAACAAGGTATAAAAAGCTTTTTTTATCAACAACAATTTTTATATTATTTTCTTCGAAAATTTTATCGTTTTCTTGGGTGTTTTTGTCAAAAGTTAAGTCGTATGATAATCCTGAACAACCACCACTTTTTACGCCAACGCGAACAAAATCGGTGGTAGCATCAAAGCCGTCTTCCGTCATTAATTGAACAACCTTCTTTTTTGCTGTTTCTGAAACTTTTATCATATTTTTAGTGGTTTAACTATAAATAAGTTGCAAATATACTCACAAAATATGATTTTCATCAGTTTTTTAATCAATAAACGGTTCAATATTTATTAGTCTTTGTGTTAAAAATCAAATCAATAAAAAATACTAGTTATTAATTATTGTAAAATACTTCCTAAACTAAAAACGCCTTTTTTACCATTTTCAAACATCGTTTTTTGGGCGTCATAATTTTTTGTTAAATCAGTGTCTAGTTCATTTAAATTCCAATCTTTAGGGTCTTTAAACCATTGTGCAACATTCATTTTTAGTTCGATAGTTGCATCATTTTTAATAGGGATTACACCTAAATCAACTAAAAAAGACGTGTTTTCTGTTTTATTAGTAGTGTTATTAAAAGGGCTAATTGTATGGTATTTAAAAGGAGTATAAACTGTCGTAGCATCTAAATAAGTACCGTCCATTTTCATAAAATGATAGCCGTCACCTAATTTTTCTGACACATTAAAATTTTCTAAACCTTTTAAATTTTTAGTAGAATTTTCTTCTTTATTTAAGCCAAAAGTAACAGAAACCTTATAAATTCCTTCCGATATTTTTTCAGGTAAAACAGCTGTTAAACTTTTTGAATCTTTTAAATTTACTAAATAATGTGTTTTGAAAATGCTAGAATCTCCAGCAGCATCAGTAAAAATAACGTTCGAAATTATATAACGTAAACTATCGATTGTAAGTTTTGTTCCGAGTTTATTGGTGAATTTTGTACGGCTTAAATCATCGGCAGTTATAGGTGTTTCATCCCAATTATGAGTAAAATTAAGCTTGAGGGTAGCCTGTTTAATTAATTGGTCTTGGTCGGAACTACAAGAAAAAAAAAGGGCACTTACAATAAATAAAAAAAAATATTTCATTCGGATATTATTTAGGTTTTAAAAGTCAATAAAAAAGTCAATAAAAAAATCAATAAAAGAGCATCAAAGATAATTAAATACTTGTTGTTATCTTTGCCAGATGTTAGAAGATAAAAATCAAGAGAGAACATCATTAGCCGAACTAGGAGAGTTTGGATTAATAAACCATTTAACCGAGCATTTTAAGCTGTATAATTCATCAACAGCAAAAGGAATTGGCGATGATGCCGCGGTAATTAGCGCATCAGAAAAAGAACGCTTAATAACTACCGATTTATTGGTTGAAGGCGTACATTTTGATTTAAGCTACATGCCTTTAAAACACTTAGGATATAAAGCCGTTATGGTAAATTTATCAGACGTGTATGCAATGAATGGCGTTGCCGAGCAAATTACGGTTTCTATAGCGGTTTCAAACCGTTTTCCGTTAGAAGCTTTAGAAGAATTATACGCAGGTATTCAACTTGCTTGTGATACTTATAAGGTTGATTTAATAGGAGGAGATACAACTTCATCAACCAAAGGAATGCTAATTTCTATTACAGCAATAGGAACAGCAGAAAAAGAAGACATTGTATATAGAGATGGCGCAAAAGACACCGATTTAATCGTTGTTTCAGGCGATTTAGGCGCGGCATATTTAGGATTACAAGTTTTAGAAAGAGAAAAACAAGTATTTCAAGTAAACCCACAAAGTCAGCCCGATTTAGACGCTTATACCTATTTAATTGAACGTCAATTAAAGCCCGAAGCGCGTAAAGATGTTGTTGCCTTATTAAAAGATTTAGAGGTAAAACCAACATCTATGATTGATATTTCTGACGGATTATCATCAGAAATAATGCATATTTGTACCCAAAGTAAAACGGGATGTAAAATTTATGAAGATAAATTACCGCTAGATCCGCAAGTAATTTCAACATCCGAAGAATTTAAAATGGACAGTACCATGATTGCTTTGAGTGGTGGCGAAGATTACGAATTGTTATTTACCGTACCGCTTGCCGATTTTGATAAAATAAAATCGAATCCGAATTTATCAATTATCGGGCATGTTGTTGCGCAAAATCAAGGAATGAATTTAGTAACCCGTGCCAATCAAGAAATTGAATTAAAAGCACAAGGGTGGAATACTTTTAAGCAAGACGATAAAGAATAATTCGAGAATAAATACAAGACCTATTATTATATCAAAAAAACCATACTTTTTAAAAGTGTGGTTTTTTTTAGTCATTTTATTAAAGGATATAAAAATAATTATTTGAAGCAATTTCCCGCTTTCCGCACTCGCTCTTTTTATTTTTAAAAGAAAAAATAAAAAGGAGCTCAAACAAATGCGTCAATCGGGGCTAGGCATTTGTGCTAATATTGATTATTTTAACTTCAAAAAATAATCGATTTAAAAAATTTTATAAAAAAAAATAAAAATGGCGTAAAAATTGTATATTAGTAATCAGAAAGTAACACTATTAATTAACTAAAAAAAATCTAAAAGAAAATGGGAATTTTTTCATTTATTAAAAACGCTGGAGCTAAAGTATTTGGTGTAGGAAAAACAACAGAAGAGGAAGCTGCTGAAAAATCTATCAAATTAATAGATGCAGTAAACGGATTAGAATTATCTGTTGAAAATTTAGCAATTGCTATAGAAGAAGACAAAGCAATTATTTCTGGTGAAGCTGCCGATTTAGCAACCAAAGAAAAAGTAATTTTAGTAGTAGGAAACACTAACGGAATTGGTTCAGTTGAAGACAACATGAGCGTTGCACCTGTTGAGGTTGTAGCAGAACAAGTTGAAGTTGTAGAAGAAATAATGGCGCAATTTCATACTGTAGGAAGTGGAGATACTTTAGGTAAAATAGCAAAAGAATTTTATGGTGATGCTATGAAGTACACCGTAATTTTTGAAGCAAACAAGCCAATGTTATCGCACCCTGATAAAATTTACCCAGGGCAAGTATTAAGAATACCTGCTTTAGTAGATTAATTATAAACGGAAGGTAATTGAAATACTAAATAAAATTAAAAAAAGCACTGCACTAGCAGTGTTTTTTTGTGGTTAAAATTCAGTAATAAACCGCATCTTTGTATTTTTTTAAAGCATAAAAGAATGAATCAAAGAACCCTTGCATTAATAGCCTCGTCAATAGCTACAGTTATTTATGGAATTACCTTTACAGTAGCTAAAGAAGTAATGCCAATGTATATAAAACCTTTTGCATTTATCATACTTCGAGTAGCAGGAGCTACTACTGTTTTTTGGGCTTTAGGATTTTTTGTAAACGCAAAATCAATAGAAAAATCAGATTATAAAAAAATTCTAATTACGGCTTTTTTTGGTGTTGGGCTAAACATGCTTACTTTTTTTAAAGGACTAAGTTATACCACGCCAATTAGTGCATCGGTAATGATGGTTACTGCACCCATTTTAGTATTAATATTCGCTAGTATTTTATTAAAAGAACGTTTAATTCCTCGTAAAATAATAGGTGTAATTGTAGGAATGGTAGGTGCAATTATTTTAATAGCCTACGGAAGTTCGGCTAATGTAGCAGCTAAAAATATTATGTTGGGTAACTTTTTAGTGTTTGTAAATGCCGCTTCGTACGCAATGTATTTAGTACAGGCTAAAAAATTAATCGCAAAATACCATCCGATTGTTTTTGTAAAATGGCTGTATTTATTTGGGTTATTACTTGTGTTACCTTTCGGATTATCAGAATTAATGGAAGTACAATGGCAAGTAATGCCAACGTCTATTTATTTAAAAGCAGGTTTTGTAGTATTATTTACCACTTGTATTACCTATTTATGTAATTTATTTGCGTTGGCACGTTTAAAACCCACAACAGTAAGTGTTTTTATTTATTTGCAACCTGTAATTGCTTCTATTTATGCGTTAATGGTAGGAAGCGATAGTTTTAATACTGTAAAAATAGTAGCCACATTATTTATCTTTTTAGGTGTTTTTCTAGTAACCAAGCAAGCAGAAGTAGTAGTTAAAAATAAATAACTGTATATTTGCGTCTTATTAAATTGATGATATGATACAATCTATGACGGGTTATGGTAAATCCGTATTGCATTTACCTTCTAAGAAAGTAACTATTGAAATTAAGTCGCTTAACAGTAAAAACTTAGACTTAAACACAAGAATTCCATCTTATTACAGAGAAAAAGAATTAGCCGTTCGTAAAAAATTAGCTAGTAATTTAGTCAGAGGAAAAATTGATTTCTCAATTTATGTAGAAATGACTGCCGAGCAAACATCAACAGTTGTAAATAAAGCAGTGGTTGAAAATTATGTAGCGCAGTTAAAAGAAGCAATGCCTATTGCTGAAAATCAAGATGTTGAACTGCTTAAAATGGCAGTTAGAATGCCTGATGCTTTAAAAACCGAACGTGAAGAATTAGACGAAAACGAATGGGCTCAAATCGATATACATATTGATGAAGCTTTAAAAGAAATTATCGCCTATAGAACCGATGAAGCAAAATCATTAGAAGACGATTTTCAACTAAGAATTTCAAATATTCAATCGGCATTAGAAGAAGTTAAAAAATTAGATACTCAAAGAATTACTAATGTAAAAGAACGTTTGCAAAAAGCATTAACCGATTTAAAGGTTGAGGTTGATGAAAATCGTTTTGAGCAAGAATTAATTTACTACCTAGAAAAATTAGATATCAACGAAGAAAAAGTTCGTTTAGAAAATCACTTATTATATTTCTTAGACCAATTAGCAACCGATGATTCTAATGGAAAAAAATTAGGATTTATCGTTCAAGAAATTGGAAGAGAGGTAAACACAATGGGCTCGAAAGCTAATTTTGCGGTAATGCAAAAAATAGTAATCCAAATGAAAGACGAGTTAGAAAAAATAAAAGAACAAATTTTAAACGTTTTATAAGATGTCAGAAAATTCTAAAAAAGATTTTAAAGGAAAATTATTTGTGTTTTCAGCACCTTCAGGATCAGGAAAAACAACAATTGTTCGCCACTTATTAAAACAAGAAAAACTTAATTTAGCTTTTTCAATTTCAGCAGCATCAAGAGCACCTAGAGGCGAAGAAGTTGATGGGCAAGATTATTATTTTATATCTACCAAAGATTTTAAAAACAAAATTAAAGCAGACGAGTTTTTAGAGTGGGAAGAGGTATATCGCGATAACTTTTACGGAACTTTAAAAACCGAAGTTGAACGAATTTGGGCATTAAAAAAACACGTTATTTTTGATATCGATGTGGTAGGAGGTTTGCGAATTAAAAGCAAATTCCCAAACGAAACATTATCTGTCTTTGTAAAGCCACCAAGTGTTGATGAGCTTAAAATCCGCTTAAAAAAGCGTAGTACAGAAAGCGAAGACAAAATAAATATGCGTATCGCCAAAGCATCTGTTGAATTGGCAACCGCACCACAATTTGATGAAATCATCAAAAATTACGAATTAGACGTAGCTTTAAAAGATGCTGAAAATTTAGTAGCTAATTTTTTAGGAACAGATAAATAAAAGTTAAATAATATAAGCGTAGCAATACGTATTTTTAAGCGGGTTATGAAAAACTTCAAAAAAAATATAGGACTGTATTTTGGAACTTTTAATCCTATTCATATGGGTCATTTAATTATCGCCAATCACATGGTTGAAAATTCTGATTTAGATGAAATATGGATGGTGGTAACGCCACATAACCCATTTAAAAATAAAAATTCGTTGTTAAATAATCACCACCGCCTAGACATGGTGTATTTTGCAACTGAAAATTACGAGAAAATTAAACCTTCCGATATTGAGTTTAATTTACCACAACCCAACTACACCATTACAACCTTAACTCATATTTCTGAAAAACATCCGAGCTATAATTTTAGCTTAATTATGGGCGAAGACAATTTAAAAAGCTTTCATAAATGGAAAAATTATGAAGCAATTTTAGACGATTATAATTTGTATGTATATCCTCGAATATCCGAAGGAATTGTAGAAAATCAATTTATAAAAAATGCTAAAATTCACAGAGTTGAAGCGCCGATAGTACAAATTTCATCGACCATGATTCGCAATGGTATTAAAGACGAAAAAAACATTCAGCCCTTAGTATCGCCAAAAGTTTGGAAATATATTGATGATATGAACTTTTATAAAAAGTAGTTGATTTAACACCTATTTTTTGAAGCAATTTCCCGCTTTCACTACTCGCTCTTTTTTTGAAGAAAAATCAAAAAAAGGAGCTCAAACAAGCCGTTCAATCGGGGCTAAGCATTTCAACAAGCAATTAAAATACTACAAAGCTATTTTAATTTTGCTTAAAAAATTGTTAAAACGTTAAAGATATCTTATATTGTAGGTATGTCTAATTTACTCAAAATAGTTTCGTGAAATTTTCGTTGTATCTTTGAAGCAAACAACAAAAACGTGGCTAAAAACAAAAAACGACAAAAATTAAAACAAAAACTCGTTGCTAAATACCGATTGGTTATTTTAAATGAAGATACATTTCAAGAAAAATTTTCTTTAAAACTATCCCGCTTAAATGTTTTTGTTTTTGGAGGTATTTTTTCAATATTATTAATTGCTTTTACAAGTGTATTAATTGCTTTTACAGGTTTACGAGAATATATTCCAGGGTATTCATCTACTTCTTTAAAAAGAAAAGCGACCCGATTAACATATCAAACCGACTCGTTAAAAACCCAATTAGAAATTATTGAGCAATTTACAAAAGCTTTACAACCTGTTTTAACAGGTGAAATAATTCCCGATAAAATAGACTCAATAAAAACAACTGTTGAGAATATTGTTCTTGATACTCGAAATTTATCGGCTACCAAAGAAGATTCGTTATTTAGAGAGAAAATAGAAAAAAAAGACCGTTTTCCTTTATCTGAAGGAGTAGAAGGACGGGCTAAAATTGTTTTCTTTTCGCCTTTAACAGGTAGTGTTTCGCAAGTTTTTAACAGAAATGATAAACACTATGCTATTGATATTGTAGCCAAAAAAGGTACACCAGTAAAAGTAGTTGCCGATGGAACGGTAATTTTAGCAGAATGGACGGCAGAAACAGGGTATGTAATAACAATACAACATGCCGATGAATTTATTTCTGTTTATAAGCATAACGGAACATTACTAAAGCAACAAGGCGATTTAGTAAAATCAGGAGAAGCAATTGCAAGCGTTGGAGCAACTGGCGAATTATCTACAGGTCCGCACTTACATTTTGAATTATGGCACAGCGGATTTCCTGTAAACCCAACCGATTATATCGATTTTCAATAGTTAAAATAGTTAAAGATGAGCATCAAATCAAAATTAGCAATACCTTTTGCAAAGCAAGTACGAAAAAGCGTTTATAGATGGGCAAACAAGCCACATAAAACGCAGGAAAAAATGTTTCAGTATTTGGTTAGTGAAGGTTGTAAAACAGCTTTTGGAAAAGATCATGATTTTATTTCTATTAATAGCTATGACGACTTTAAAAAACGTGTTCCGGTAACCGATTACGAAGGTTTACGTACCTATGTTGACAGAATGGTTGCTGGTGAACAAAATGTATTATGGAAAGGTAAACCCTTGTATTTTGCAAAAACTTCAGGAACAACTTCAGGCGCAAAATACATCCCGATTACTAAAGAATCAATGCCAACACATATAAAAGCGGCGCGTAACGCCTTGTTATTTTATATTGCCGAAACAAAGGATGCTAGTTTTGTAGATGGGAAAATGATTTTCTTACAAGGAAGCCCTGTTTTAGAAAACATGAACGGCATAAAATTAGGACGTTTAAGCGGTATTGCAGCACATTATGTACCGAATTATTTATTAAAAAATCGCTTGCCAAGTTGGAAAACCAATTGCATTGAAGACTGGGACACCAAAGTTGATAAAATAGTAGAAGAAACCATTAATCAAGACATGTCTGTAATTAGTGGGATTCCATCTTGGGTACAAATGTATTTTGAAAAATTAATCGCGAAAACAGGAAAACCGATTTCAGAAATATTTCCAAACTTTAATTTTTTCGTGTATGGAGGCGTAAATTTTGAACCGTATAAAAATAAATTTGAAGCCTTAATAGGCAAGAAAGTAGATTATATAGAGTTATATCCTGCATCCGAAGGATTTATTGCCTATCAAGATACGCAAACCCAAAAAGGAATGTTATTACAATTAAACTCAGGTATTTTTTATGAGTTTATTCCTGCAACTGAATTTTATAATGAAAATCCAACACGTATTTCGTTAAAAGATGTAAAATTAGGTGTTAATTATGTTATCATTTTAAACACTTCAGCAGGTCTTTGGGGATATAATATTGGTGATACAGTAGAGTTTACATCACTTAAACCATATAGAATAAAAGTTACAGGACGTATCAAACATTTTATATCTGCTTTTGGTGAGCATGTAATTGGTAAGGAAGTTGAAAAAGCTTTAAACGATGCAATAGTTGGAACAAATACAAATATAAGTGAGTTTACAGTTGCGCCACAAGTAAACCCTGAAAGTGGTTTACCATATCATGAATGGTTTATTGAATTTGAAAATGAACCTGAAAATTTAGTAGAATTAGCTTCTAAAATTGATGCTTCTATGCAAAATCAAAATGTATATTATTTCGATTTAATTAAAGGTAAAGTTTTAAAACCATTAGTTATTAGCAAGGTTAAAAAAGGTGGATTTCATGAGTATATGAAATCTATAGGGAAGTTTGGCGGACAAAATAAAATTCCACAATTATCTGATAATCGTAAAATTGCGGATGTTTTAAAAAACTTTTTAGTGTAAATTATTTGAATGAATTTATAAAATTTAATACAGTTAAAAACAAGGTGATTATCGCTATAAAAAATGAATAATAAAGGTTTATTTGTTCTCTTATTTTTTTTATCAATAACTGTTTTTTCTCAAAAGATATTAGACGATTTGAGAAATAAAACAGATTCTATTTGTAACAAAGTTCAAATAAAATCATTTTGTAAGGTTCTTGAATTTTATAAATTAAAACAATATGATTCGTGCTATGTTTATTCGAATAAAGCATTATTAGAGGCTAAGACTAACGATGAAAAAGACATTATTTATTACCTGCAAAGTATTAGTCCTACAGAAAAAGGATTTTTTAAAAAAGCACTTATTAGTCTTGATAAAATATCAGAAACAGGGTATTTTGCTTCTTTAAAAAATTTAAAATTCGGTTATATTTACTTAAATCAGCAGAAATATGATAAATCAATTTTAAGCTTAGAGAAATGCTTATCATCTAAAGATATTATGAAAGATATTGAGCAAAGATCAATGATCTATCATAATTTAGCAGCATGTTGTTTTTATAAAAAAGACTTTAAAGAAGCTATTTTTTTTTATGATAAACAGCTTTCTTTAATTCAAAAAAATGATACTACTTCCTTAATTAAGTTAAAAATAGGAATGGCATATACGTATTATAATCAATATTTAGACAAGCAGGCGATTTCCTTATTTAAAGAAAGTTATAATTTAGCAAAATTGCATACTGATATCGTATTAAAGGAAAGTACAGCTTTTAGTATGGCGGTGGTAGAAGAGAATAGAAAACGGTATAAAAAAAGTATTTACTATTACAAACAAAGTAATCGCTGGAAAGATTCTATTTGGAATAGAGATAAAATTTGGGAAATTACCGAAAGAGATAAAAAAATTGCAGTTGCTAATAAACAGCAAGAAATTGGAATTAAAAATGAAGAAATAAAACGTCAAAAAATAGTTCAAAAAGGATTGATTTTTGGCGGAATTTTATTGTTATTTCTTTTAGGGATTTTGGCTTTTTTATATAAAAAATTACGAAGGAAGAATAACCTAATTATAGCACAAAAGGAGGCTTTGAGTGTGGCTAATAAGACCAAGGATTATTTGTTTTCGGTGGTTTCACACGATTTACGATCGCCTATAAATACGATAAAAAGACAGCATAAAAAACTAGAGAAACACATTGAAAATAACGATTTACCTGCAATTAAACAAGCAACTCAAGTAGCTATTTCGGTTACGCAAAGTACGAGTCGTTTATTAGACAATGTATTGTATTGGTCGTTAGATCAAAGTAATATATTAAGTTTTTTACCAGAAAAATATGCTTTGCGACAAATAATAGAGCATCTTTTATTTGATTATCAAAATTTAGGAAGTGTTAAAGATATTTCTATTACAAGTGATTTAGAAACAGGGGTCTTTGTTTTAATAGATAAAGAATCTTTAAAAATCGTATTACGAAACTTAATCGATAATTCAATTAAGTATATGAAAGATTCAGGAAAAATTTCAGTTAAAATGAAAGTGTATTCCAAAAACCAAGCATCTATTGAAATTAAAGATACAGGAATTGGAATATCGCAAGAAAAATTGAAAGAAATAAATGGCTTAAAAAATTTATCGATAACTAAAATAGATCATTCAAAAGGGGTTGGTTTGGGATTGTTATTGTGTCAAACATTGATTAAAAAAAATAACGGAACCTTATTTTTTGAAAGCGAGCTAGGAAGGTATACAACGGTTGTTGTTTTAGTGCCCTTAGCTTAGAGCCTGTTTAAATTTCATCTGAAAAAAAATATAACAGAAAAATAAGAAATCGCATTCGTCAACCTGAATTTATTTCAGGTTCGCATCCTGATTTGCCGTAGTTCTCCTGTTGATGTGATACTGAAATAAATTCAGCATGACGTTTATCTCTTTTGAAAAACACTTTCTTTAAAATTTAAACAGGCTCTTATTTATTGATCTAGTAATTAGTTTGTTTAGTTATTTTTAAACATGATTTAACTTATAAAATAAGTATCTTTGTTAGTTAAAAAAACTATAAAAAATGAATAACTTACGACTACTTCTATTAGAAGATTTAGACGAAGAAGCGACAGAAACAATAAGTTTATTAGAGGCACATGATTATGAAGTTATTCATGTAAAAAATACTAAAGATGCTGAAAAAGAACTAAAAAACCGTTTTTTTGACATCATCCTTTTAGATATTATGATTAACGGGCAGCTAGATGGTATTTCGTTAGCGCATCGCTTAAATAAAGAGCAGATTGAAACGCCTTTTTTATTTTTAACAAGTATGCAAAGTAGGGGTGTATTTAATGATGCAAAACTTACAAAACCATATACTTATTTATTAAAACCATTTAATAAATTAGAATTACTGTATTCTTTAGAATTGGCTTTAGAAAAATTTTATGAACAGGAAAATAGCAGCAGTTTAAGTGATGAAAAAGCGATTATTACACCTTCCTTTTTATTTGTTAAAAAAAACCAAGGTATTGTAAAGGTTGATATAAAATCAATTTTTTATGTAGAGGTTAAAGAAAAATACTGCCGACTTGTTTGTGATCAAGATCAGGAGTATACAATTCGATTATCGTTAACAAAAATAAAAGAATTGCTTGGCGATACTTATTTTTTTCAAACTCACAGAAATTATTTGGTTAATTTAAAAAAAATACAAGCGCTTTATTTTGAAGATAATTTATTGATTTTAAATAATAATCATAAAATATTATTTAGTGATCGTTTTAAGAAGCAGTTTTTGAAAAATAATAAAGTTTTTAGATAAAAAATACAAATTATCATTTTTAATTTGAGTAACTAGGTGTTTTTTTATGTAGTGATAAGTACTTATATAAGTCTAATTGGTAATTTTCATCTTTATTTAAAATAAATATAACATTTATTTTAATCTAATTTAGATGACTAAATTCGTTAAAAAGTAGTAAAAAACAAAATATCTTCACCCCCCTCAGAATTTTGAATACATGTTAATTACCACTTTTTTGTAGTTAAAAAACCCCTTTATGTATTTTTAACCTGCTACAAATATAAAAGGTAATTCAATGTTGTTTTTTTTAAAACTCCTTAGTGCTTAAAAATAGGAGGTAAGCGTTTCTTATATTGGTATAAGTGTTTTTTATATAGATATATGTAAGAAAGTAATTTATTTACTTTCTAATTCAAAAACTTTTTGAAGCATTTTATCATCAATTTGATTTACTTTGTACAAGCCTTCATCACTGAAAAGCTCTCTAGCAATGATTGTTTTTAGGTTTCTTTTTAATTGTTTTTTAATTTTTGACGAAAGCTTATAGCCCTTAATTTTTAATAAAAAAGCTTTAAAAATTTTGTTATCGGTATCAAAATTTTTAATAAAGTCATTTACATTACTGTTTTGTAATTCTTTGCGATTACGGTCTACATAATTAAATGCAAAATTATTTAAAGGCATAAAAAAGATAGTAGGAATATAAGTGGCTGTATCTACCCCTACAAAATAATCAGGAATAATTCCGCCGCCGCCATACACAATTTTACCTTTTGGAGTGGTAAATTTTAAGCTATCAATAGTTTTAATGCTGTCTTTAGTAAATAATTCACCTGTTGAATATCGACTTTCTATATCGTGTTTATAAGCTTTGTCGCCCTTTTTTTTGTTATACGGTTTTTGAATAGATCGCCCTGTTGGCGTGTAGTAACGAGCAATTGTTAAACGCACGGCAGAACCATCGCCTAAATCCATTTCTTGTTGTACCAATCCTTTACCAAACGAACGACGACCAATAATAATTCCTTTGTCGTTATCTTGTAAAGCACCTGCAACAATTTCAGAAGCCGAAGCCGAATTTTCATCAATTAAAACATATAAACCGCCTTTTTCAAAATTACCTTTTTCAGTAGCAAACGATTTACGAATGCTTCCTTTGTTATTTTTGGTAAAAACAATCAGCTTGTCATCTTCTAAAAATTCATCAATAATACTATTGGCAATATCAACAAAACCACCACCATTTCCACGAAGGTCAAGCACTAAATCGGTCATGTTCTTTTTTATAAGTGTGTCTAAAGAAGTTTTAAATTCTTTATAAGAACTACGAGCGAACCTGTTTAGTTTTATGTAACCAATGCTGTCATTTAACATATAAGCAATATCAACACTTTTAATATTTACCTTGCCTCTTTTAATATTTAGCGTGAAAAGACTATCGGTGGTTTTTCGGTAAATTTGTAAAGCAACGTTGGTATTTGGTTTCCCTTTTAAGGATTTCATTATTTTTTTTGTCGATAGTTTTTTACCGAATAAGGTATCTTTATTTGCTTGTAAAATTCGATCGCCCGCTTTAATTCCTGCTTTTATACTAGGGCCTCCTTTTATAGGGGAAACGACCATAATTGTATCGGAAATCATGCGATATTGCACCCCAATTCCCACGAAATTACCTTGCATATTTTCGGTAACTAATTGTAGGTTTTCCTTTGGGATATACACTGAATGTGGGTCTAATTTACCAAGCATTTGGGTAATAGCGCCGTCTAATAAATCATCGGTATTTACAGTATCTACATAATCTTGTTGTATGTAGTCTATTAGTCGTTTTATTTTTTTTTGAGAAGCAGAATTTGTTCCGATAAAATTACGACTACTTCCTGTGCTGAAAAAAGTTCCGATAAAAATACCTAAAACTACAGCAATTGATAAGTAAAAAGGGAAATTATTCTTGTTCATAAGGTAAATGTAAGAGTTCAATACCTGCTTTTTTTAAGAAATCAACACCAGAAGTGTCTTTATAGTCTTCGGCATAAACCACACGTTTAATACCTGCCTGATGTATTAATTTACTGCATTGCTGGCAAGGAGAAAGTGTAATATATAAGGTAGCGCCTTTGCACGATTGCGTAGAAGCGGCAACTTTTAAAATCGCATTCGCTTCGGCATGTAAAACATACCATTTGGTATAGCCCTCTTCATCTTCACAATAATTTTCAAAACCAGAGGGTGTTCCGTTATAACCGTCAGAGATAATCATCCGATCTTTAACCATAATAGCGCCTACTTGCTTTCGTTTACAATGCGATAATTTACCCCATTCTTGCGCCATCTTTAAATAGGCTTTGTCGTATTTTAATTGTTTTTTATTCAAAATAATAAATTATGTGATATGCTTTTTTAAGAAGCTAAGATAGTTAGATTTAAAAAATATTTTCTTAATTTGTTACCAAAAGATACGGTTAATCATCATTTGAAAAGCAACCCCCATAACAATGGAAGAAATGACTAAAATCCAATCACGACGTTGTACCTTAAATACTGATTTTGTTAGTATTCCGATGCCTAAAATTGCTAAAACAATAATAATTTGAGCCATTTCTACACCACCTGCAAATTCTAATAACGGAATCAATTTATCGGAAGTTTTACCAATCATTATTTTAAAATAATTTGAAAAACCAAGCCCGTGAATTAACCCGAAGAAAACAGCGAAAAATAAATTCTGATTTTCTTTTCCTACGGATGCTTTTTTAGCCGTTAATACATTTAATAAACCTGTGATAAAAATGCTTAACGGAATTAAAAATTCGACCAAATCGGCATTTACTTTTAATATTCCGTACGCCGATAACGCTAATGTAATAGAATGCCCAACAGTAAATAAAGTAATTAACCATAAAACTTTTTTCCATTGTTTAAATTGATAGACAATAGCCAAGACGATTAAAAATAGAATATGGTCGTATGCTTTGATATCAAGCACGTGAAATAAGCCCATTTTAAAGTAAAAAATAAAGTCATTCATTGATTTGAGTAAGTATTAATGAAAAATAAAAAATTAAAATGATAAATAATTAACAAATAAAACGTTTAAATTTTTATTTGGCGGTTTATTTGTTGGTCTAAAGAAATAAAGGTTTCGGTTCGTGAAACACCTTTAATATTCTGAATATCTTTATTTAACAAATGCATTAAATCTTCATTGTTTTTGCAAAGTATTTTGATGAAAATAGCATAATTACCCGTTGTGTAATGGCTTTCAACAACTTCAGGAATTTCTTTTAATCTTTTTATAGCCGATGAATATAAGCTAGAAGAGTCTAAAAACACCCCCACAAAAGCTGTAGTATTATAGCCCAAAGCCTTCGGATTTAAGACCATTTTGTAGCCGTCTATTAAATCGGAAGCATCTAATTTTCGTAATCGCTGATGAATTGCCGCTCCTGAAATTCCTACTTCTCTAGCAATACTTAAAATAGGCGTACGAGCATCAGAAACCAATCGTTTGATGATAATTTTATCAATTCCATCAATTTTTAATTTTTTAATCATCTTACAAAAATAAGAAAACTTTAATTATCAATAAAAGACAATTAATTGTTGTTTATCAATAATTTAGTGTATTTTTGAAGAAATTTAAAAATATTAAAATGAAAAAATTAAATATTTTAAGACAAATCTTAGATGCTCTGTGGATTCTTTCTATAGTTTTAGGATTTATGTTATTTATTGATATGTTGTTTCTTAAAGGAACTATAGCGATAGATTTAAATACTTATTATAAAATAAGCACCATTGACTTTTTCTTGGCTACTGTAAAATATCTTTTTTATTTATCAGTTTTGTATTTGTTTAAAAAAATAATTAAAGAATTTCAACAGTTAAATATTTTTACAATAGGTATCGTAAAATTATTTAATCAAATAGGTATAGTTTTAGTTCTTTCAAGTGCAATCTTTATTGCTTTTGAATTTTTACATCAGTTATATTCTCATGGGAAATTTCAAATAGAATTAGATATAGGATACAATCTAATTAGGTTGTGTTTAGGGCTTTTTTTTATGGTTTTAAGTGAAGTTTTTAATATTTCAAAGAATTTAAAAGTTGAAAATGATTTAACAATATAAATATGTCAATAATTGTAAATTTAGATGTAATGCTTGCTAAACGAAAGATGAAAAGTAAAGATTTAGCAGAAATTGTAGGTATTACTACAGCAAATTTATCTATTTTAAAGTCAGGAAAAGCAAAAGCAATTCGGTTTTCAACCTTAGAGGCTATTTGTAAAGCATTAGACTGCCAACCAGCAGATATTTTAGAGTTTGTAG
Organism: Tenacibaculum dicentrarchi; assembly: GCF_900239345.1. Taxonomy (GTDB): domain Bacteria; phylum Bacteroidota; class Bacteroidia; order Flavobacteriales; family Flavobacteriaceae; genus Polaribacter; species Polaribacter dicentrarchi. The sequence goes on from NZ_OESZ01000001.1 coordinate 610,357, forward strand.
TAGATTAACATTTTTCTCCTTTTTTTGATACATTTCAATTAAAGTATTAAAAATTAATGTATTAAATTAGCAGTCCTCCAAAAAAGATTGCTAATGTATTTAGGGAACTCAATAAAAATAGTTAAAACCAAAGTACTGTAGTAATAGTAATGACATTATTATTATAAAATAACGTATGAGTACATCAAAAAAATTAACTTTTTTAGCATCTAAAGAAATGAGTAAAAGTGAGGGAGCAATTTTTATCGATATGGGGATTTCTGCAGGTTTTCCATCTCCTATTGATGATTTTAAAGAAACTCGTATTTCATTAGATGAAGAGTTAATAAAAAATAAAGAAACTACTTTTTTTGCTAAAGTTAGCGGACAATCAATGATTGGTGCAGGTTTAGATGATAATGATTTATTAGTAATTGATAGAAGTATTCCGCCAACAAATAATAAAATAGCAGTTTGTTTTTTAGATGGAGAGTTTACTGTAAAAAGATTAAGAGTTACTGAAGATGAAGTTTGGTTACAACCCGAAAATCCTGATTATCCTGTAATTAAAATTACAGAAGAAAATAATTTTATTATTTGGGGAATTGTAACAAGTGTTATAAAAAAAGTGTAATAAAATAAAAATCCAGCAAATTTGCTGGATTTCTATTTTATATCATCAATTTATGACTAACAAAATTCATCATAAGCTGCTGCTAAATTCTGAGCAATAGCTTGAGCTGAATGACCTTCAATATGGTGACGCTCTAAAATATGAACTAAATTACCATCTTTAAATAAAGCAATTGCTGGAGATGATGGAGGAAAAGGAACCATGTGTTCTCTAGCTCTAGCAGTAGATTCTTTTTCTACACCTGCAAAAACAGTAGTTAAGTTTGTAGGTGTTTTTTCTGCACCTAAAGAAGCAATAGCTCCTGGTCTTGCAGTACCTGCTGCACAACCGCAAACAGAGTTTACCATTACTAAAGTTGTTCCTTCTTTTGCTAATGCAGTATCAACATCTTGAGCAGTATATAAAGCGTCAAAACCAGCATCGATTAATTGATCACGCATCGGTTTTACTAATTCTTCTGGGTACATATTTTTTGTATTAAATAGTTCATTGCAAAGATACTTTATTTAAAAACAAGAATCAAACCAAAACAATTGATGCTTTTTTAGAGGTATTTTATTTTAGCCCCGATTGAAGCAATTGTTTGAGCTCTTTTTTGTTTTTTTTCTTCAAAAAAATAAAAAAAGCGAGTGCGCAAAGCGGGAAATAGCTTCAAAATATCTTAAATAATTATTTAAAAAGAAATAATTATTTAAAAATGGTATTAATAGTATATTTACATCTTTTAAAAATAAAAAATAAAATGGGGAAGTTTGCAAAATGGCTTGGTGCTGGTGTAGGATTTACAATGGGAGGTCCAATAGGAGCAATTATCGGATATGCTATCGGAACTTTTATTGATGGTGTTTCTATTAAAGATTTTACCAAAGAACAACAAGAATATCAACAAAATACAGCACAGCAAAAAAGAGGTCGTGCTACTTCTGGCGATTTTGAAATAACATTACTAATTTTAGCATCGGTAGTTATTAAAGCTGATGGAAGGGTAGACCAACGAGAATTAGATTTTGTGCACTTGCATTTTGTAGAAATGTATGGTAAAGAACGTGCAAATCATGCTTTTAAATTGTTTGGAGGCATTATTAAAAAAGAAATTTCAACACGACAAGTTTGTATGCAAATTCGTCAGCATATGTCACATGCTTCTCGTTTACAGTTGCTACACTTTTTATTCGGAATCGCTAAATCTGACGGACAAGTAACAGCACTTGAAGAACAAGAAATAAGAAAGATTTCAGGGTATTTATATATCAATCAACATGATTATGTATCAATAAAAGCGATGTTTTATGAAGAAGTTGATAGCGCTTATAAAATTTTAGAAATTACAAAATCAGCTACTGATAATGAGCTAAAAAAAGCATATCGAAAAATGGCTAAAAAATATCATCCAGATAAATTAGAAGGTTTAGGAAAAGCTCATAAAGAAGGAGCTAATCAGAAATTTCAGCAAATTCAAGGAGCATACGAACAGATAAAAAAAGAAAGAGGGCTTTAATTTTAAAAAACAATGCCTTTTTTAAGTGTCAACTACTACAATTACAAGAAAATACGTAATTTCGCGAAATTAATAAATACAAAGAAAAAATGAGTACGAAGTTTACTGAATACAAAGGGCTTAACTTGCCAAATGTTGCGAATGAAATCCTAGATTATTGGAAAGAAAACAACATTTTTGAAAAAAGTATAACTACGCGTGATGAAAATAAACCGTTTATCTTTTTCGAAGGACCTCCTTCGGCAAATGGTTTACCAGGTATTCATCATGCAATGGGACGTACCATTAAAGATATTTTTTGCCGTTATAAAACTTTAAAAGGTTTTCAGGTAAAGCGTAAAGCTGGTTGGGATACCCATGGTTTACCTGTTGAATTAGGGGTAGAAAAAGAGTTAGGAATTACCAAAGAAGATATCGGAACTAAAATTACGGTAGAAGAATACAATATTGCTTGTAAAAAAGCAGTAATGAAATATACTGATATTTGGAATACGCTTACCGAAAAAATGGGTTATTGGGTAGATATGGAAGATCCGTATGTAACTTATAAACCAAAATATATGGAAACTGTTTGGTGGTTGTTAAAGCAAATCTATAATAAAGATTTGATGTATAAAGGATATACCATTCAGCCATATTCACCAAAAGCAGGAACAGGTTTAAGTTCTCATGAAGTAAATCAGCCAGGAGCATATCAAGATGTTACTGATACAACTGTAGTTGCACAGTTTAAAGCAGTTACTGAAACTTTACCAAGTATTTTACAAAATGGAAGTGATGTTCATATTTTAGCTTGGACAACAACTCCTTGGACATTACCAAGTAATACGGCATTAACAGTAGGTCCTAAAATTGATTATGTTTTAGTAAAAACATTCAATCAATACACATTTGAGCCTACACAAGTAATTTTAGGAAAACCTTTAGTAGGAAAACAATTTGCAGGTAAAAAGTTTAAAGCTGTTGAAAGCGAAGCTGATTTAGCAACGTATAAAGCTGAAGATAAACAAATCCCTTATTTAATAATTGCTGAATGTAAAGGTGCCGATTTAGTTGGTACTAAATACGAGCAATTATTACCATATACATTACCACATGATAATCCTGAAGAAGCTTTTAGAGTAATTCCTGGAGATTTTGTAACTACTGAAGATGGTACAGGAATTGTACATACAGCACCAACTTTTGGAGCAGATGATGCTTTAGTTTGTAAAGATGCAGGTGTGCCACCAATGTTGGTTAAAGATGTAAATGATAATTTAGTTCCTTTAGTTGATTTACAAGGTAAGTTTACCAAAGAAATGGGTGAGTTTGCTGGTATGTATGTTAAAAATGAATATTATGCTGATGGTGAAGCACCTGAAAAATCAGTAGATGTACAAATTGCCATCAAATTAAAAGAAGAAAATAAAGCCTTTAAGGTTGAAAAATATGTCCATAGTTATCCACATTGTTGGAGAACTGATAAGCCTATTTTATATTATCCGTTAGATTCTTGGTTTATAAAAGTAACAGACGTTAAAGAACGTATGCACTCTTTAAATGAAGAAGTTAATTGGAAACCAGAATCAACAGGAACAGGTCGTTTTGGAAATTGGTTGAAAAATGCCAATGATTGGAATTTATCTCGTTCTCGTTTTTGGGGGATTCCTTTACCTGTTTGGAGAACTGAGGATGGTAAAGAAACCAAAATAGTAGGTTCTGTAGCAGAGCTTAAAGAAGAAATGGCACTTGCTGTAAAAGCGGGTGTAATGACCGAAGATATTTTTGCTGATTTTGTTTCAGGAGATATGTCTGATGAAAATTATGATACTATTGATTTACATAAAAATGTAGTTGATAAAATCACATTAATATCTGCTTCGGGTGAACCAATGCAACGTGAATCTGATTTAATTGATGTTTGGTTCGATTCAGGTTCTATGCCGTATGCACAATGGCATTATCCGTTTGAAAATAAAGAAATAGTAGAAGAAGGTTGGAAAACTGCCGACTTTATTGCCGAAGGAGTTGACCAAACTCGTGGATGGTTTTATACTTTACACGCTATCGCAACGATGGTTTTTGATGATAAAGCGTATAAAAATGTAGTGTCTAACGGATTAGTGTTAGATAAAAACGGACAAAAAATGTCTAAGCGTTTAGGAAATGGTGTTGACCCATTTACTACCTTAGATAAATATGGTCCTGATGCTACACGCTGGTACATGATTTCAAACGCAAATCCTTGGGATAATTTAAAGTTTGATTTAGATGGAATTACCGAAGTTAGTAGAAAGTTCTTCGGAACATTATATAACACATATTCTTTCTTTAGTTTATACGCTAATTTAGATAACTTCAATTATAGTGAAGCTGAAGTACCATTAGCTGAAAGACCAGAAATTGACCGTTGGGTTTTATCAGAATTAAATACACTTATCCAAAAAGTAGATGTATTTTATGCTGAATACGAACCAACAAAAGCAACAAGAGCAATTTCTGATTTTGTACAAGACCATTTAAGTAACTGGTATGTACGTTTATGTAGAAGACGTTTCTGGAAAGGTGAGTATGCACAAGATAAAATATCTGCATATCAAACTTTATATACTTGTATGCTTACGGTGGCTAAATTAGCATCGCCAGTAGCGCCTTTCTTTATGGATAAATTATATAAAGATTTAGTAAGCACTACGAATGCTGAAGGTTTTGAAAGTGTACATTTAGCAGAATTTCCTGTATATAATGAAGCTTTAATTGATAAATCATTAGAGCGTCAAATGGAAAATGCACAAACTATTTCTTCTTTAGTTTTATCATTAAGAGCAAAAGAAAAAATAAAAGTACGTCAGCCATTACAAAAAATAATGATTCCTGTTTTAGATGCTACTCAAAAAGAAGAGATTTTAGCAGTTGCTGATTTAATAAAATCAGAAGTAAATGTGAAAGAAATTGAACTTTTAGATGATGCTTCAGGTATATTAGTGAAACAAATTAAACCAAATTTTAAAGCTTTAGGTCCAAAATTTGGAAAAAATATGAAGTTAATTGCAGGGAAAATTAAACAATTTACCCAAGATGATATCATCAAAATTGAAAGAGAAGGAAGCATTTTAGTAGAAGTTAATGGTGAAAATATTAGCTTAGAAACTGCAGATGTCGAAATTTCATCAAAAGATATTGAAGGCTGGTTAGTGGCAAATGCCGATGGTTTAACCGTAGCATTAGATGTTACCATTAACGAAAAATTACGCAAAGAAGGAGTTGCTAGAGAATTAATCAATAGAATTCAAAATGGGCGTAAAGAAAATGGGTTAGAAGTTACCGATAAAATTAAATTAAGTATCTTAAAAACAGCTGATTTAGAAGTATCTGTAACTGAAAATGAAAATTATATAAAGGCAGAAACATTAACGAATGAACTGATTTTTGTAGACGAATTAATCGGTGGTACAGAAATTGAGTTTGATGCCATAAAAAGTAGCATGTTAATCGAAAAAGCATAAAACTATAATATAAAAACATAAAAGTTATGAAAGATGTTAATATAAGATATTCCGATAGTGATTTAGAAGAGTTTAAAACTATTATTTTAAAAAAAATTAAGCATGCTGAAGAAGATTTATTATTGATACAATCTTCTTACAAAAATGGTTCTGATAATGGTACAGAAGACACTTCTCCAACATTTAGATCGTTTGAAGAAGGATCAGATACTATGGCAAAAGAAGCAAATATGCAATTAGCAATTCGTCAAGAAAAATTTCTTCGCGATTTGAAAAATGCTTTAATTCGTATTCAAAATAAAACATACGGAGTTTGTAGGGTTACAGGTAAGTTAATTCAAAAAGAACGTTTAAAATTAGTGCCACACGCAACCTTAAGTATTGCAGCAAAACGCAAACAATAATTAATAGAATAATAAAGTAATTACACTTAAAAACTGTTTAATGCCATTGTGGTATTAAACAGTTTTTTTAAATATCCCCCAAAAATAATGTCTCCAGAAAAAAAGACAATTAAAGGTCGTATAAATTTTATTTATATGCCTTTTATAATAGCATGTTTATCTATTACAAGTAATAGCTTTAGCCAAACAGATTTAGATTCCGATAATGATGGTATTTTAGATTCCGAAGAATGTGGGTTTAATATCTGTGCTCAACCAATTATAAATGGTGGTTTTGAAAAACCAATTAGAGCTGTATCTACTTACAATTTTATTAAAGAAAATCAGGTTGCTGGTTGGGAAACTACCGCTTCAGATAATGAAATTGAAATTTGGAATGGTCCTTTAGAAAATGTAAATGCCATAGAAGGAAATCAATTTGCGGAGTTAAATGCCAATGAAGAATCAACATTATTTCAAAAATTATGCTTAAGTCCAGGCACGAAAATAAAGTGGTCTGTTAAACATAGAGGTCGAAGAGGTGTCGATGTTGCTGAAGTTAGAATAGGAGCTTCATTAAGTAGTTTAGAATTTCAAAAAACCATGTCTGATGGTAAATCGGCTTGGGTTACATATGAAGGTGAATATATCGTACCACTAAATCAAACCGAAACTATATTTGCTTTTAAATCAGTATCAAGTTCGGGGAATGATAAAACAGTCGGTAATTTAATTGATGATGTTCAAATTATCGTGCTTTCAAGTCCACCTTGTAGAGATACTGATAATGATGGAATACCAAATAATTTAGATTTAGACTCAGATGGCGATGGTTGTTTTGATGTTCTTGAAGCTGGTTTTTCAGACCCCGATAATGACGGTATTTTAGGTACAGGAATACCCGTAGAAAATGCTAATGGTTTGGTAACATCAGCACCTGATGGTTATACCAAACCTGCTAATTTAGATAGTAATACGGCTAATGATTATCTGCAAGATATTCCTGTTATCGTTTTTAATAAAAAACTAAAAAACACTAGTGTTAAAATTGGTGAAACTGCAAGTTTTAGTTTTTCAGGTAATATAAATCAAGTAAATATTCAATGGCAAGTAAGTGAAGATAAAGGAAATTTATGGAACACTTTAATAGATGATTTAACCTATTCAGGAACCAATACAACTCATTTATCAATAGCAAATGTAGCGGCAAGTTTTTCAGGAAATTTATACAGAGTACTTGTAAGCCCTAAAGCAAATATTTGTGCGAAACCCAACACGTCAAAAGCTACGTTATTGGTAGCAATACCAACAAAACCGATTAGTATATCAGATGGTTTTTCACCAAATAATGATGGTATAAACGATATTTTTTCTATTAAAAATTTAGATACTTATTTAAACCATAGTTTAGAGATATTTAATCGATATGGCTATTTAGTTTTTAAAGGAACTATAAATTCAAGCCCTTGGGATGGTACCGATACCAAAGGAAATGTATTGCCTACAGGTGTTTATTTTTATCGAATAAAATTAAATGAATCTGGTAGCGAATTATTACAAGGACGCATACATTTAAGAAAATAAGCAACACAACTTTAATAGATTTTCAATACAATTTTACGACACCATCATGACTAAGAAATTATTTTTCATAATATTCTGTTGGGTAAGTTGCGCGGTAGCACAACAACGCCCTCAATTTTCACACTATATGTATAATTTAAGTATGCTAAACCCAGCATATTCTAATGCCGATAAAAGCCTTGTTGAATTTGGTGCATTTTACCGAAATCAATGGAACGGAATAACAGGTTCGCCTAAAACAGGGCTTCTTTTTGGACACGGAGCTTTAAATAAAAACTTTGAAGGAGGTTTTTCAATTTTATATGATAATATTGGAAATGATATACAAACAACCAATGCTACTGTAGATTTATCACATGTAATTAAGTTGCAAAAAGAACTGCATTTATCAGTGGGGATTAAAACAGGAATTTCATCGTATAAAGCAGTTTTTAATACTTTAACTTTAGCATCGGGCTTGGCAAGTACTGACCCTTTATTTAAAGAAAATATAAATATGGCAGACCTGGTGTTTGGCGCAGGATTATTTTTGTTTTCTAAAGAGTTTTATATCGGGCTATCAAGCCCTAACTTAATTAAAAGTGAACTTTATAAAAATACTCTACAAAGTGAAAGTAGCTTAGAAAATCATTATTACGCAACCGCTGGTTATGTACATGAAGTTCATCAAAATTTAAAAGTAAAACCATCTGTTTTAATAGCTTATTTAGAAAATGCACCTGTATCGGTAGATATAGCCGCCAATGTGTTAATAAACAATAAACTAGAATTAGGCTTGGGCTATAATTTTAGCAATAGTTTAAATGCGTTGTTTAAATTTAATGTTTCACAAAACATAGCTTTAGGATATTCATACGGTAAAATGTTTAATAGCCTAGGAAGTTTAAGTAATGGATCGCATGAATTTTTTATGCTTTATAACTTTAGAAAAGAAAGAAGTAGTCGTTGTTATTACAATCGTTTCTTTTAAAGCAAAGCGAATAAAGCTTGTTAATTAACTAAGAATATGCTTATTTTTGTTACTCTTAAATTAAAAAAATGTCTAAAAAAACCATTGCAATAGTTACCGTAATTCTGGCAATCTTAATAGATCAAATTAGTAAAATATATGTTAAAACACATTTTCAACTTGGTGAAGAGGTAGTTGTTTTTGCCGATTGGTTTAAAATTCATTTTACTGAAAATAATGGTATGGCTTGGGGCTTTGAATTTGGCGGTAGAGCAGGAAAATTATTTTTAACCTTGTTTAGGGTTGTTGCTGTTTCAGGAATTATATATTGGTTATGGCAAACTATAAAAAAACAAGTGCATACGGCGGTAGTTATTGCTATTTCTTTGGTTTTAGCAGGCGCTATCGGAAATATTATTGACTCTGTTTTTTATGGGGTAATTTTCGATAGTTCATATCATAATGTAGCTAGCTTATTTTCAGATAAACCTTATGGTGAATTATTTCATGGTAAAGTAGTAGATATGCTTTATTTTCCGATGTATCAGGGTGAAAATTTCACTTTTTTTAACGCTATTTTTAACGGTGCCGATGCTTGGATTAGCATCGGTGTTGCCTTGTTGTTTTTGTTTAATAAACAGGCTTTTCCTAAAGAAGAATAGTTTTAAAGTAACGGCTCTTATTTTGAATTGTATTTTTTTTAGCCGATATTTAAACAGGCTTTCAGGTTCTTTTATTATATTTATAAAAAAACAAAATGATAGGTTTATTTAAGTATATCGCTATTTTTTTACTCGGTTTTTTACTTGCCAAATTATGGTATGAAAAAAAGATAGAGAAAACACAGCAAAAGGAAGAAATTCAAGTGGTTTTAAACGGTATTAAAAACCTACGTAAATTGGTAGTTTCGCAAGGGAGTTTTTCTGAAATGTATCATTTTTCTGATACTAAAAAATACTTTTATGATTATGTAGCTTTTGAAAAAAAAGCCATATTATCGGTCAATGCAAAAGTGGAGGTTGGCTATGATTTATCAAAATTAACTATTGAAATTGATAGTATCGGCAAGCAAATAATTATTCATAAAATACCAGAAGAGCTGGTGGTTATTGCTCCTGATATTAAGTATTTTGACTTGCAGCAAAGTCAATTTAATACGTTTTCAAAATCAGATTTGAATAATTTAAATACTAAAGCTATTGAAAATATTAAATCGACAATTACAGTTTCTCGGTTAAAAATAGATGCCAAAACACGTTTGTTTGAAGAGTTATCAAAAATTTATCAACTTTCGAAAATTTATAATTGGAAAGTAGTTGATAAAACCAATTCGCAAAGGCTAGTTGATACCGATTTATTGAAAGACTAGGCATAAACAAGCTTGCTGATTGTTAAAATTTAGTACAAATGCCTAGCCCCGATTGAAGCAATTGTTTGAGCTCTTTTTTTGATTTTTCTTCAAAAAAAAGCGAGTGCGGAAAGCGGGAAATTGCTTCAAATAATCTTTAGTATTCTAAACCTAATTCGGTAATTTTTCACTTAGTAATCCGTATATGAAAGCACCCAATATTGCACCTATTAAAACAATAATAATAGGAAACACACTATGACCAATTAATACGAAAATAGGAGCGGGGCAAGCACCTGCTAACGCCCATCCGAGCCCAAAAATAGTTCCACCAACAAGGGTTCTTATATATCCTTTTTTCTTATCTTTTATATTGATTTTATTTCCTAGATAATCTTTAATTGTGCCTTTTTTAAAGAGATACATAAATACCATAGAAACCGCCACTGCCGAGCCTATAATTCCGTACATATGAAAGGATTGGAATTTAAACATTTCGTAAATTCTGTACCATGAAATTGCTTCCGATTTGGTCATTATAATACCAAATAAAATACCGATTATTAAAAATTTTATATTTTTCATACTGTTTTTCAAAAATTAAAGTTCTAAAAATTAAAGCCCAAAAATTAATGGGAAAAAGACCCATGTCATTAATAAACCTCCAATAAAAAAACCGATTACGGCAATTAAAGAAGGTAATTGTAAACTACTTAAGCCTGTAATTGCATGCCCAGATGTACATCCGCCAGCATACCTAGTTCCAAAACCAATTAAAATTCCTGCAATTAATAATAGTGAAAATCCTTTAAAAGTTAGCATATTTTCGATGCTGAAAATTTCAGGAGGTACAAAAGAATTTCCTGCGTTTGCAAAGCCTAAATTAGCCAATTCTTGTACTGTTTTTGGGTTTAATTGAATCGTTTTTGTTGCCGATAAATAATTAATAGCGATAAAACCACCAATAATTAATCCGATTAAAAAAGTAAGTGCCCAATCGCGTTGTTTCCAATCTTTTTTGAAATAATCAGAAACTTTTCCTGCGCCCGCAATGGTACACATGGTTTCTAAGTTGGTCGATACGCCAAAGCTTTTTCCGAAGTAAAAAAATAAAAAAAGTACAAAGGCAATTAAAGGACCAGCAACATACCATGCCCAAGGTTGTAAAATAATATCCATTATAAGGTGTTTTTTATATAGTTCATGATAATTTTAGTCGCGCCAATATTGTTTTTAATATAATGATAGTTTTCACTGCCCATTTTTGTTCTCAAATTAGCGTTTGCTTTTAAAGTTGTAAAATTACTAGAAAAATCTTCATTATTTGTAACAATTGTAACACTGCCTAGTTTTAGTAAATCGGTAGCTTCTTGAAATTTTTTGTATTTGTTGGCTCCAAAAACAATGGGTATTCCAAAAGTTGCGGGCTCGAGTATGTTATGAAGCCCTGTGGCTAAGCCTCCGCCTACGTAAGCTACATCGGCATAGGAATAAATTTTTGTTAACAAACCAATGGTATCAATAATAAAAACTTGATTTTCTGATAAATTTTGACCTTCTTTTTCAGAATATAAAATTGTTTTTTTATTGATAGATTTTTGAAGTTCCTTTATTTGTTTTTGATTGATGTTATGCGGTGCGATGATAAATTTTTCATCGGCTGAAGCGTGATTATTTATGTAATTTACGAGTAGCTTTTCATCTTCTTCCCAAGTACTTCCTGCAACTACGGTATAGCTGTTGTTTTTAAATTTATTGATAAAATCAAGCGAATTATCTTGTTTTAAAATATCGTGAACCCTGTCAAATCGGGTATCGCCAGCAATGGTTATGTTTTGAAAACCAATACTAGAAAGTAGTTTTTTAGATGCTTCATTTTGAACATAAAAATGATTAAAAGCTTTTAATTTATTACGCATAAAACCACCATACCATTTAAAAAATGATTGTTTTTCTCTGAAAATTCCTGAAATTAAAATGGTATTAATCCCTTGTTTTTTTACTTCGGATAAAAGATTTGGCCAGAATTCGTATTTGATAATAATAGCTATTTCGGGATGTATTTTAGCAATAAATTTTTTAACATTTGCTTTTGTATCGAAAGGTAAATAACAAACGACATCGGCTAGAGGATAATTTTTTCTGATTTCATAGCCCGAAGGAGAAAAAAAAGTAACCACTATTTTATGATTTTTATAGCGTTCTTTTAAGGCTTCAATGATGGGTCTGCCTTGTTCAAATTCGCCCAATGAAGCGGCATGAAACCAAATAACTTTATCGGTTTTTTTGATGTTTTCTAATTTCGAAAATGTTTGTTTTCGTCCATCAACAAAAAGTTTTATTTTTTTATTGAATAAGGCTATAAAGCGAAGTAGTATTGATACTTTAAAAAGTAATAGGTTATAAATAAAATTCATAACGCAAATTTAGGAAATAAAAAAATCAGTGGGTTTAATCACTGATTTTTTTTATATAATTTGAAAAATTATTCTACTTTCATTTCAAAATCTTCCATAAACTTAGTGGTGTAATTCCCTGAAATATAATCAGGGTGATCCATTAATTGTCTGTGAAAAGGAATGGTTGTTTTTACTCCTTCAATAATATATTCATCTAAGGCACGCTTCATTTTGTTAATTGCTTCTTCACGAGTTTGTGCGGTTACAATTAATTTAGAAATCATTGAATCGTAGTTTGGCGGAATCATATAACCAGCATATACGTGTGTATCTATACGAACTCCATGACCTCCTGGTGCATGGTATGAGGTTATTTTACCTGGTGCAGGTCTAAAACCATTAAAAGGGTCTTCTGCATTAATTCTACATTCAATAGCATGTAATTTTGGGAAGTAATTTTTTCCTGAAATTGGCACACCTGCGGCAACTAAAATTTGCTCACGAATTAAATCGTAATCAACAACTTCTTCGGTAATTGGGTGCTCTACTTGAATACGAGTATTCATCTCCATAAAGAAGAAATTACGATGTTTATCGACTAAAAACTCAACAGTTCCAGCACCTTCGTATTTAATAAATTCAGCAGCTTTTACAGCAGCGTCTCCCATTCTATTACGTAATTCATCTGTCATAAACGGCGAAGGAGTTTCTTCGGTTAATTTTTGATGACGGCGTTGTACCGAGCAATCTCTTTCTGATAAATGACATGCTTTTCCGAAAGAATCTCCAATAATTTGAATTTCGATATGGCGAGGCTCTTCAATCAGCTTTTCCATATACATATCATCATTACCAAAGGCAGCTTTTGATTCTTGACGTGCAGAATCCCAAGCGTCTTTTAAATCTTCGGCTTTCCAAACAGCACGCATTCCTTTTCCACCACCTCCAGCAGAAGCTTTTAGCATTACAGGGTATCCAGTTTCTAAAGCAGTTTTTACACATGCATCAAAATCTTCAATAACACCTTCACTTCCAGGTACACAAGGTACACCAGCAGCTATCATGGTAGATTTAGCATTTGCTTTATCTCCCATACGGTCAATCATTTCAGGCGAAGCACCAATAAATTTTAAATCATGTTCATCACATAATTTAGAAAATTTAGCATTTTCTGATAAGAAACCATAACCAGGGTGAATAGCATCTGCATTTGTAATTTCAGCAGCAGCAATAATACGATCCATTTTTAAATAAGATTCGTTACTAGCCGCAGGACCTATACATACTGCTTCATCAGCAAATTTTACGTGTAAGCTTTCTGCATCTGCTTTAGAATAAACAGCAACAGTTTTGATGCCCATTTCTTTACAGGTTCTAATTACACGTAGTGCAATTTCACCTCTATTGGCAATTAATATCTTTTTAAACATACGTTCTAAAAATTTTAAAACTCCAAATAATAGCGTAAATATTTACTTCTATTATTTGGAGTTATATGTAAATTAAGATGGATCTACTAAAAATAATGGTTGATCAAACTCTACAGGTGTAGCATCATCTACTAATACTTTAACGATTTTACCTGAAATTTCAGATTCAATTTCGTTAAATAATTTCATTGCTTCAATAACACAAACGGTATCACCTACTTTTACTTCAGTACCTACTTCAGCAAAATTAGGTTTGTCTGGAGATGGTTTTCTATAAAAAGTTCCAATAATTGGAGACTTTATAGTAATATATTTAGCGTCTTCTTCTGTTTTAGCAGCGTCATTTGACGTAGCTACAGGTGCTGCTGTAGTTACAGGAGCTTGAGCCATCATTTGAGGAGCTACTCCCATAGGAGCAGCAGTCTGAATAAATGTAGTTTCAGGAGTTTCGCTTCCAGTTTTAATGGTGATTTTAATATCTTCCATTTCTAACTTTACTTCACTTGCACCTGACTTTGCTACAAATTTAATAAGACTTTGAATTTCTTTAATATCCATATTCCTAAATTTTAGTTTTTTGGTTTTTTATGAATTATATGCCCATTTTAAGTAGATAGAACCCCATGTGAAGCCTCCACCAAATGCAGCAAAAATTAAGTTATTTCCTTTTTTAAGGTCGTTTTCATAATCAGCAAGTAGTAAAGGTAGAGTAGCTGAAGTAGTATTTCCATATTTATGGATATTAACCATTACTTTTTCAGATTCTAATCCAACTCTATTTGCAGTAGCTTCAATAATTCTGTTATTGGCTTGATGAGGCACTAACCAATCAACATCATCTTTAGAAAGATTATTTCTTGTTAGTATTTTTTCAGAAACATCAGCCATATTAGAAACGGCATATTTAAAAACAGTTCTTCCTTCTTGGGTTATAAAATGCTGTCCATTTTTAAGAGTTTCTTCTGATGCAGGTAAAATAGATCCACCTGCCTGAATTTTTAAGAAATCTCTACCAATTCCATCACTTCTTAAATATTCATCTTGTAAGCCTAAGCCTTCTGAATTTGGTTCAAATAATACGGCACCAGCACCATCACCAAAAATAATACAGGTTGCTCTGTCGGTATAATCAATTACTGACGACATTTTATCGGCACCTATTAACAATACTTTTTTATAACGACCACTTTCAATATATTTTGCAGCTGTTGACATTCCGAATAAAAAACTAGAACAAGCAGCTTGTAAATCGTAAGCAAAAGCATTTACAGCTCCTATTTTGGTAGCAGTATACGCCGCTGTAGCAGCAACTAACATATCAGGAGTTGCAGTAGCTACAATAACCATATCAATCTCTTTCGGGTCGATATTTGATTTTTCAAGTAAGTTTTCGGCAGCTTTAATAGCCATATATGACGTACCTACTCCTTCTTTTTTTAATATTCTTCTTTCTTTGATACCTGTTCTGCTAGTGATCCATTCATCATTAGTATCTACCATTGTCTCTAGCTCCTTATTTGTTAAGGCGTATTCAGGAACAAATTTTCCTACTGCGGAAATCGCTGCAGTTATTTTAGTCATAATTGTTTGTTTAGTAGTAAAATCAGTTTTCAAAAGTAATGAAAAATATATCAGTTTTTAAAGTATAAAACATCAAAATGTATATTTTTTACTTAAAATCACAAAAAAAACCCTCATAAAGAGGGTTTTTTTATTTTGCAAAAAATTATTTTTTAAGCCTCAGCAGTTGCGCTTTCTAACACAACTTGACCTCTGTAATATAATTTTCCTTCATGCCAGTGAGCTCTGTGGTATAAATGAGCTTCTCCAGTTGTAGGATCAACAGCTATTTGAGGTACAGAAGCTTTATAGTGAGTTCTTCTTTTATCTCTTCTAGTTTTCGATATTTTTCTCTTAGGATGTGCCATTATGTTTTATTTATCTGTTAGTAAGTCCTTTAATTTATCCCATCTTGGGTCTGTTGAAACCTCTTCAACAATTTTTTTGTCTTGTATTTTTAATTTATTAAGTCTTTGTAAAGCTTCAGATTTCATCGTTCCATTTAAAACATCAGGGTGTACTCTTCTGTTAGGAACAGATAATACGATTAATTCGTAGATATATTGTGCTACGTTTAATTGATATCTTTCATGTGGAAGTATCAAAATTTCATCGTGTTCATCATTATATTCATCTCCAAATTGAACAACTAAATTCAAAATGCCATCAATTTTTAAATCAAATGGCTCACCAGTACTATCACAAGGTACGTTTACCGTACCATCTATTGCGAAAGAAAGTTCAAAAAATGTACTTTTTTTTACAAAGTTAAGTGTAGTAACAATGTTTGCGTCGTCAAATTCATCAAACTGAAATACTTCAAAGAACTTTTTGTCAATTTGATAGTTAAACAAGTGACTTCCTTCTTTTAAACCTACAAAAGGGATATCGAAATTTTTTAAGTCTTTCATGTATATTTATCAATTTGAGCTTGCAAAGATATAAAAAATGTTTATAAATTTATATTTTACCTTTAAAAAAAAACTATTTTACTTTTAAAACGTTTTTTGTGAGTTCGGCATATTGTTTTCTGTTCTTAAATATTTGTAATGAGGTAAATAAAGCCTCTTTGAAAGAATCGGGGTTAGCTTTGTTTTTTCCTGCAATATCAAAACCTGTTCCGTGGTCAGGCGAGGTTCTTACTTTGTTCAGTCCTGCTGTAAAATTAACACCATTTCCAAAAGATAAAGCTTTAAAAGGTGCTAATCCTTGGTCGTGATACATTGCTAAAACACCGTCAAATTGCTTGTATGTTTGAGAGCCAAAAAAACCATCGGCAGCATAAGGACCGAAAATTAATTTGCCTGTTTCTTTAATTTCGGCAATTGTTGGGCGTACAATTTCGTTATCTTCTCCACCAATAATTCCGTTATCGCCACAATGAGGATTTAACCCTAAAATAGCAATTTTTGGTTTGGTAATGCCAAAATCTTGTTTTAATGATGTGTGCATAATTTTTACTTTCGCTTTAATTAGCTCAGGTGTAATTTTTTCTGCTATTTTTGAAATAGGAATATGCCCGGTAATTAAACCGACTCTTAATTTATCGGCAATTAAAATCATGAGGCTTTTTCCGTCTAATTTATCTTCTAAATATTCGGTATGTCCAGGGAAATTAAATATTTCTGATTGAATATTTTCTTTACTTATAGGTGCGGTAAGTAGCACATCAATATGGTTATCTTTTAAAGCATTGGTGGCGGTTTCTAATGATTTGTATGCAAACTTTCCACCAATTTCTGTTAATTTACCCAATTCAATTTTAACATCTTCTGCCCAAGAGTTCATTAAATTAATTTTATTATCAGCAATTTTATCAAGTGAATTGATGCTAAAAATATTGTTGTTTAGTTTTAGGTTTTTCTTATGATAAGAAACCAATCGATTAGAGGCGAATATAACGGGCGTACAAAAATCAAGCATGAGCTTGTCTTCAAAAGTTTTTAAAATAATTTCAATACCAATTCCGTTTGTATCTCCAACTGAAATTCCAACAATAATTTTGCTTGTATTACTATCCATAGTTATTTTTCGTGCGTGTTTCTGTGTGTAAAGTTGTATTTTTGGTACAAACAAAAGTAACTAAAAATTTAGAGAATGTTTACAGGAATAATTGAAACTCTTGGAATTGTAAAAAGGGTAGTGCGTGATAAAGAGAATTTACAGCTTACTATTTTAAGTGATATAACTAATGAATTAAAAATTGACCAAAGTGTGGCACATAATGGCGTTTGCTTAACCGTTGTTGCTATTGATGATACTCAATATACGGTTACGGCAATTAAAGAAACACTTGATAAAACTACGATTGGTAATTTATCGGTTGATGATGAAATTAATTTAGAAAGAGCCATGAAATTGGGCGCTCGTTTAGATGGACATATTGTACAAGGACATGTTGATAAAACAGGGGTTTGCAAGGCGATAAAAGATGAAAACGGGAGTACGGTGTTTACTTTTTCTTATAATTTTGACCCAAGTGCGATTACTATTGAAAAAGGTTCTATTACCATAAATGGCGTAAGTTTAACAGTCGTAAATTCAAAGAAAGATGAATTTAGTGTAGCAATTATACCTTATACTTTAGAGCATACAAATTTTAAAAATTTTAAAATAGGTACAGAAGTAAATTTAGAGTTTGATGTTATCGGTAAATATGTAGCACGTTTAACGCAGCTGAAATAGTTTTTTTCTTCGGATGATAAAAATAGTAAAGCAAGGGGAGAAATCCCCTTGTTAAAATAAAATGCTGTTAAATAATCGAAGCGGTTTATCTAATCGTGTTGATAACAAAAAGAATCTCCTGAATTCGATACACAGTGTTTACATTGATTTCCTGTGCTTTTTGCAGTTGCTTGACATTGATTGTATTTACACTCTGAATAGTTGGAGCTGATTTCTAAAGTGTTTCTATTTACTTCTTCAAGTGTTTTAAAGGATAATAAACAAGCAATACCTATTACAGATAGTAGTAATTTCATATTTTTTTTTACGGGTAAATATATTATTTATAATGTAATAAATATCATATTAAAATCATTTTATTGTAGGGTAACGATAAATTCCTAGCCCCGATTGAAGCAATTGTTTGAGCTCCTTTTTGTTTTTTTAACAAAAAGAGCGAGTGCGGAAAGCGGGAAATAGCTTCAAAAAAGAAAAAACCTCATAATCAATTAAGATTATGAGGTTTAAACGTGGTCCCACCAGAAAAGGGATATATTTTTTTAAGCAACTGATTTGTAGGTATTTGAATTTTATTTATTTTTTTGGTAGATTTTAAGGTTATAAAAGTAATTTATATTTATTCTAAATAATAAGGTATTTTAAAAGATTATTATTTGATTTTTGGTGCTGTTTTATTTCTTCACAAACACGGTTAATTCGTCCCCTTTTTGATGCTGGTTGTTCCATTTGCTGATTATTGATGCTGATTGCAGTTGCTGATCTGATGCTGGTTGTTCCATTTGCTGATTATTGATGCTGATTGCAGTTGCTGATTGCTGATGCTGGTTGTTCCATTTGCTGATTATTGATGCTGATTGCGGTTGCTGATCTGATGCTGGTTGTTCCATTTGCTGATTATTGATGCTGATTGCAGTTGCTGATTGCTGATGCTGGTTGTTCCATTTGCTGATTATTGATGCTGATTGCAGTTGCTGATCTGATGCTGGTTGTTCCATTTGCTGATTATTGATGCTGATTGCGGTTGCTGATCTGATGCTGGTTGTTCCATTTGCTGATTATTGATGCTGATTGCAGTTGCTGATTGCTGATGCTGGTTGTTCCAT